>CAWGJL010000001.1:0-307678 GCA_963822765.1 uncultured Actinomycetes bacterium
GAACCCGATCAGGACGGTCCCGGACTTCAGGCGCGCGATCTCGTTCTCCCTCGGGGCAGCCACCTTCACGACGACGTCGGACTGCCAGATCTCCGACGGACGTCCACCATCCGGGCCCCCGCGTCCTTGTACTGCTGGTCCGGGATCAGCGCACCTGCTCCGGCCTCAGGTTGATCAGGACCTCCGGGGGCGCCGGACCATCGTCGCCTGTCCGGCTCGTCAGCTGGCCGACAACCTCGGGCACGAGCGCGACCCTGCGCTCGCCGTCCGCCACCTCCTGAGGAACTCCGATCCGCATGCGGCGCGGGAGGCTACCCAGAGCCGCTCTGTGACGCTCAGCCGAGTCCTACCGGGGCCAGGACCAGGGCATCGATCAGCCCCAGGTAGCGAATTGCCCCCTCTGCCGACGTCCCGCCCCCGGGGTGCGAGCGCGGCCGGATGGCGTGGACGTGGCGGCGGCGGTGGTGGAGCGGGGGTGAGTGGTGGTGGGTCGGAGTCGTGGCAGGGCGGTGCGCGGCGGGCGGCGTGCCAGGCCCGCTCCGACCCGGAGCCGTGATCGGGAGCGGCTGCCGTCCAGAGCCATGATCGCCTCGGCCGTCACCCACACCGGTGTCTGATCTGAGCTTCGCGAGTACCGGATGTGTCCGTCAGACGCATCCAGTGATCGTAGGTAGTTAAGCGGTGAGGGCGCGCCGGCGCGATGCAGCGCGCTCGGATTGGTGTCGGCAGCAATCAGCCCCTGGATCGCCCAAGCCGTGGATTGGGCGTTTGAGCCGGCTCCCACCGTGGCCGGGAAGCCGCCGTCGGGGTTCTGCTGCCGGGCGAGGTAGCGCACGGCTCGGGACCTCGCGGACCCAGCGCCGTTCCCGGGAATCCCGGCCAGGGCCTCCAGCACGGCGCCGGTGTCGTCAACGTCGCTTGACCCGCCCGCGGTGCTGAAGTTAAAGCCGCCGTCGTCGTCCTGTTGGCGGATCAGCCAGCGCACCACCGCCCCTGGAGGCCCGACGCCGGCGGCTCGCAACGCGAGCACTGCGAAGGCGGTCCAATTCGTCTGATCGGACACCGACCCGTTCCGGGCAATGTCGCGCTGCAGAGCGCCGAGCAGGTTCCGGCCGCCGAAGCTCGTCGCCGATAGCCCGGCCGCCCGCACGGCCAAGATGGTGCGCTCAAGCGAACCCGGGTCGGTTGGCCGCTCGCACCCGAAGCCAGATAGCTCGTCAGGCTCGAGCCGCCGTGAGCGACTTCCTGAGGGTTGACGCCGGCCGCCGCCACTCCCATCGCCGCCCAGGCCGAGTAGAGCTCGGATGAGGCCTGCCCGGGCGCGGATCCAATGCCGCCGTCGCTGTTCTGGGCGGCGAGGAGGTACGACAGCGGACTCGACGCTGCCAAAGCACTAGTAGCAGACCCGGCCTGGTCGGCCAGCCAGCCTCCCAATGCCACGGCCGCCAGGATCGGGACGACGGCCGGTCCGGGGGCGAGCCAGGTCACATCGATCCGGTCGGCAAAGCGCGACACCGATCGAGCGAGCGCGGGGCCGAAGGCCAGGGCAAAGACCAGGCATCCCGCGGCGTGAACGGCGTCAAAGCCCAAACCCTGGCCCACATACAGGCCCAGTTGGGCCAGGCTGTGATCGCTGTAGGTCACCCAGTCGCCGACGTCCTGAAAAGCGGTGAAGGCAAAGCCAACGACGGTGCAGGCCAGCGCCAGCGTCCAGCGGCCGATGCGTCGCCCAGGGGCCATGGCCAGGACGGCCCCGATCAGTCCGGCCACGCCCACCCGGCCATCTGCCACGGTGTCCATGGCCCCTGACCGAAGAAGAAGTTCGAGGTCAGCCCGGCCACGGCCCCGACGGCGAAGCCCGGCCCCGCCCCGAGCGTGTAGCCCGCGATCAGCACGATGTCCGTCGTCGGCTTGACGTTAGGCAGAGCGGCGAAGGCGATCCGGCCCAGCGCGGCCAGCGCGGCCAGCGTGGCGACCAGGGCAACGACCCTGGCGTCGGGCCGCCGTCGCTCATACCAGCCAAACCCGCCGGCCAGGGCCACGAACAGGAGGCCGTAGGCGGCCAGTTGCCAGCTCATCGCGGCACCTCGGCCAACGCGCGGGGCGGCGCCGGGCGGCTGGCTGCGGCCGCGTCGAGCAGCGCGGCGCCCTGCTCGGGAGTGAGCGCGCCTCCCGCGCCTCCCAGGATCCGGGCCGTCTCTGTGGCGAAGTAGGTGCCCCGGGCCAGGATCTCGGCCACGGGACCGTCGGCAATCACCCTGCCCTCCCCGAGCAGGATCACCCGGTCGGCGAACTCGGCCACGAACTCAGGGTCGTGTGTGGCCACGATCACCGCTCCGGGGAGACTGACGATCAATCTGGCCAGCTCCGCTTTCCGCGTCCGATCAAGCCCCCGGGTGGGCTCGTCCAGGCACACAAACGCCGGCGGCTCGGGCCCGTCCAGGATCACCGCCAGGGCCAACAGCTGCTTCTCCCCCACCGACAGCTCGCGGGGATGACGGGTGCCGAATCTGACCGGGTCCAGCCCTGCGGCCACAAGCGCAGTCGGCGAGGCCTCGGCGGCCACCGTCTCGTGGACCAGGTAGTCGGTCGGGGTCTGGAGCAGCAGCCGGACCGTGCCGGCGGCGTGGATCCGCCCCCGCGTGGGAGCCATAAGGCCAGCCGCGTGACGGAGCAGCGTCAACTTTCCCGCGCCGTTGGCCCCCATCAGCGCCAAACGCTCGCCTGGGGCGACGGCGAGGGAGATGGCGCGCAGGATCGCCGGGCCGTTGCGAAGCTCATGCCACACCCTGTCGAAGCGCAGACCGTCCTTCGCGTGGCGGGGGGCGGGAGGCACCGGGGGCTTAGCTCCGCAGTCAGCGTCCTGCGCCTGGAGCCCGCCGGCCCGGAGCGCGGCTCGGGCCGCCTTGACACCCGCGACGACAGGTAGGCCCACCCGCCCGAGGAGGCGTGCCCCCGGCGTCGCCAGCTCGGGAGCGGCCGTAATCGCCCAGGCCAGGAAGTCCCGCGGCGGCGCGTCGCACACGATCCCGCCCCGGTCCACGACCAGCACGCGGTCGGCCCAGGCCAGGCAGCGCTCCAGGCGGTGCTCAGCCAGGAGGATCGCCGTTTCCCGGTCCTCATTCAGCCGGCGCAGCGTGGCCATCAGCTCGTCCCCAAATACCGGATCGAGCTGCGAGGTCGGCTCATCCAGCACGAGCAGGCTGGGCTTGGCGGCCATCGCGGCGGCCAGCGCGACCCGTTGGAGCTCGCCTCCGGACAGCTCGGCCGTGGAACGGCCCAGCAGGTGGTCGATGCCCATGGCGAGCGCTGTCTCCTCCACACCACGGGCCACGGCCATGTCCGAGTAGCCCAGGTTCTCCAGCGCCAGGGCGACCTCGGACCGGACAGTTCCCATCACGACCGACGTCTCGGGATCCTGGAATAGCGTTCCCACGTTCGCCGCCAGGTCCCCTGGACCGTGCTCCCGCGTGTCCAGCCCCGCGACCACCGCGCGGCCGGCGAAGCGGCCGCCGTGAAAGTGCGGCACCAGTCCGCTGACGGTCCGAAGCAGCGTGGACTTTCCCGAGCCCGACGCGCCCGCGACGACGATCAGCTCGCCGGGCTGGACCGTCAGCGTCACGTCATGGAGCGCGGGCTCGGCCGCCCCTGGGTACCAGTACGAGACGGCGTCGAGCTCGAGCAGCGTCATGGCGCCAGCACCAGCGCGCTCATCCGTCCACCCTCAATACGCTCATCCCCAGCACCAGCACGCTCATCCGTCCACCCCCCGACGGTCTGCGAATGGGGCCAGCGCGCACACCAGCAGGCCAGCTGCCAGTGCCGCTTGGCCGACCCCAACCGGAACGACCAGCGCGGGATAGGCGTGAAAGTCAGCCAGCCCGGCCACCCGGCCCCCGATGCTCAAGCCGGCGACGGCGCAGGCCGAGGCCAGAAAGGCCAGGTCGTGGCGCGACCACGGTCGGCGGTGGCGCGGAGGCCGCCGCGCCGCCCCGTAACCACGGACCTCAAGCGCCGCAGCCACGTCGAGCGCTCGGTCAAGCACGTTGGTCGTGGCTACGCGCATCAGGTGGACCCGAGTCGGCACAGTGCCCGGCCGGCAGCGCTGGGCGTCGGCCAGCCGGCGCGAGTCCCGGAGCAGGATCGGGACCATGCGGGTGCCCAGGGTGGCCGTGAGGGCCGAGCGGAACGAGACGCGGCGAAACAACCTCAGCACCTCGTCGGGGTCCACGGCGAGCGTGTACAGGACTCCGCACATCACCAGCAATGCCGCCCTCAGGCCCAGGATCGCACCGTAGACGGTCGCCTCCAGCGTGATGTCGGTGTGGCCCAGGATCGGCAGGTTTCCCAGGCGCACGATCACCGTCAGCCCGTTGCGGGTCACCAGCGCGTTGACCAGGGCCACGAACACCCCCAGGCCGAGGGCGTAAACACTCGCCCTGCCCAGCTGACGCCCGAGCCCAGCGGCGACGCTCGCCGCCAGCACGGCCAGGCCAACCGCGCCCAGCGCCACGGGCGCCGACAGCACGAGCGCCGACACGGCCAGAGCGAGGCAGTAGGCGCAACCCACAGCCGCCCGGGCAGCGTGGAGCGGGGATGCTCCTCGCCGGTATGTCATCGGAGGCCATCCAAGGGAACGGGCAGTCGGGTCGAGCCCTGGACGGCGATGGCGAAATGGTCGTGCAGGGCAGCGGGAGTGAGGGCGATCGCCGCCGCGTCAACCCCGCTCCTGCTGGTCCCGGTAACCAGCCACGTCGGCGGCGATGAGCCGTCGGCCGTGGCCGCCACCAGGCCCGCCGCGCCGACCAGGCGGCGGACCACCTGGCCCCGTGGGCTCAGCAGCGCCAGCGCCGAGCCGTGGTTGGTGAAGCGGGCGTAGACCCCGCTGGCCTTGGGGCCGCTGTCCACGAGCTGCGCCACGAGCGCCGGCGCCAGGTCCTGCCACGTTCCGACGATCATGGCCAGCGAATCCGTGCCGGACCCGCCGCCGATGATCTGCGAGGCGAACGGCACCTTCAGCGCCTGCATTTCCTTGGTTACCCGCGCGCACGCCGCCGGGACGTCGGGTGCGCATTCCAGCGTCACGGGCAGACGCCGACCACCCGTCCCGTGGACGAATGGCTCGGGGAACGACCCCACGACCGCAGGGATTGAGTTCGTCACGGTCCAGTCATGCAGATCCCACCAGATCCGATCGCCCTGGTGGACAGCCGTGGTGGCTGCGCCCATCGGGGCTTCCACACCGTTTACGTAGTAGAACCAGTCCAGCCGCGAGGACGCCCCCGAGCTGCCGTCGATCGACTCGACGAAGCCGCCGCCGTAGCGACTGCTCACGCGGAAGTGCCGCTCCAGCATCCGCATCACGGTCTCCGATCCCGCGACGTGGCGCTCGCTGACGTCTGCTACGGGGATCGTCCCGAAGCCTCGGGTCACGCTCAGCGTGACATTGGACGTACCCGGGCCAGAACCGAGGCCGCAGCCAGCCAGGGCAGCCGCGCAGGCGGCCGCCGTCAGTCCGGCTGCGAGCCGTGTGAGCATCCTGGCCTACTTGGCCACGTGAACCGTGGCCTCCGAGCGGATGTAGCCGGCGGGCGAGGCCCGCAGGACCAGTCGACCGCCGCGCCGACCGTTGACCTCGGCCTGGCCCTTCGCGTTGGTCTTGACCGAGTGGGTGCCGTTAGCGGTGATCGCGACGCCGGCAAGGGGTTTGGACTTCCCATGAGCGTTGTATCCGACCAGCTCAACCAGGAACGACGTCCTGTCCGTCAACTCGCCGATGACGGTCAGCGAGGACGGATAGTGCTTGCCGTCGCTATCGGCGAACACCAGCTGCTCGCCCCGCTGGAGCTGGACGTCACAGGCCCCCTTCGTGGCCGCCCTGTTGTTTACGAAGATCTCCCAGAAGTCGAGCCCAGAGGGCTTCTCCCCCAGTATCGACGTGATCAGGTACTCGTTGTACTGGCTGTACCACTTGCCCTTCCAGTGACCGTGGGTGGCCCTGTTCAGGGCCCCCTGGGCGCTGCTGGCCGGGCATTTGCCCCTGGGTGCGCCGTGCTTGGTGATCCAGCCCGACCCGGTCCGGATCAGCCTGGGCATGACCAGGGTCTTGTGCGAGCCTTCGATTCGGATCGCCACGGACGGGCCGCTCGTCGCGGCGAGCGAGCCTTCACGCACGACGGCCAGAGCTCCTCCGGCCGCGGTTGCCATGACGACCGTTCCCGTGAGGACCAGGACGATGGTTCTTCTCATTAGGGCCACCCCTTTCCACGAGGGCGTATTGGCTTGTGGTCGGGCCTGGTCTCCTGGCTTACGGGCCTACCGGCCGCCGCCTTCCCGGTGACGCGTTCGCCACCAGTGGCTTTCCCTACGGCCGGCGTCCCCGATCACAGTGGCGGGTCCGCGCCGGATTCGCACCGGCTTCCCATCACCTCGACCTTGAACGAGCGGATCGTACCGCGGCTTCCCGCTGACCGATGGCCCGGACCACGATGGCCAGGGCCTCCAGGGGTCGTTCATCGATCGTGGTCTTGGTGATCCGGATCACGGTGATCCCCAGCTCGATGAGCAGCCTGGCATCCCGCCGGCGGTCGGCCTCGAAGCGAGCCGGGGACCCATGGGTCCCGTAAGCGTCGACTTCGACGGCCAGCCTCAGCTCGGGCCAGTAGAAGTCCAGGCGGTAGTCGAGGGCGGGGACCTCGGTGTCGGGCTCGGGCAGACCCGCGGCTCGGATCAGTTCAAGCAGCGTCTCTGACGCGGGAGAGTCGGTTTGGGTCAGGTCGCCGACGGCAACCCGGGTCAGCCTGGTGCGGCCGGGATGGCCACCGGCGCGCTTCAGGAGCGCGTTGATCTCATGGAGCGTCACCAGGTGTAGCGGGAACACTGCCTCGTAGAGCAGGCGCTCCACGTCGCGGTCGGGCAGCGTCGCGGCGGCGTCGAGCAGCGCCCGGGCCGGCGAGGTCACCGGAAGACCGTGGAGGATGCGGACGTCGGCCCGGGTGAGTATGCGGCTGCGGTGGAGCTTGACTCCCTGGGGCGCAGGGAATCCCCGGTGCGCCGGGATCGTCACGTGGACGGGCCGGGCCTGCCCAGGCCGCAACCCCCAGAGGGTGACCGCGCTGTGGTGGCTGAGCACCGCGCCCTCCCCGCAGGCGAGCAGTGCCGCGGCCTCGGTGGCCAGCGGAATGTCGGAGGTGTGCGGGAGGGCATAGACGCCACGATGGACGTACTCAAGACGGCCTCCGTGCAATCGGCGAACGATCGCGCTGTGGCTGACGCCCGCGGCGCGCAACTGGTCGCGAGACATCCGCGCTCGCTGGCGCTCCGCAATGGCACCGATGCGGGCATCCACCGAGGCCTCCGGGGCGAAACTTACTCGCCCATCATCCAGCACGCGGACGGTCCGGGGCGAGCACGTTCCGGTTCCCGGAACCTGGCTGCCCCGGTGAGCTCGTGGAGGGACTGATGGGCGAGAAAGTTCCGGGCCAGGATGATTCGAAAGTTCCGGGCCAGGACGATTCCCCAGTTCCGGGCCAGGATGATTCCCCAGTTCCGGGCCAGGACGATTCCCCAGTTCCGGGCCAGGACGATTCCCCATGCTGTTAAGAGGCCGAGGCCGGCAAATTGCCCCTCCCCTCCCCCTAGACTCAGTTTCGGTGACGATCAACCTGACCCGCATCTATACGAAGCTCGGCGATGCCGGCGAGACGCATCTGGGCGATATGAGCCGTGTGCCCAAGACGCATCCGCGGATCGAGGCGTACGGGACCGTGGACGAGCTGAACGCCCACCTCGGGCTCACGCTGGCCCTGGCACGCGATGAGCTCCCGGGCGACTACGCCGACTGGCTCGCCCGGATTCAGAACGACCTGTTTGACGTCGGGGCGGATATCGCGGCCCCCGCCGAGTCCGAGCCCAGGCGCGAACGCCTGCGGGTCGTCCCGGAGCAAACGCAGTGGCTGGAGGAGCGCTGCGACGAGGTCAACGGCACCCTCACTGCGCTGAAGTCGTTCGTCCTTCCCGGGGGCACACGGGCCGCAGCCCTGCTCCACGTCTGCCGCACCGTCTGCCGGCGGGCCGAGCGGCTCGCCGTGGCTACCGGGAACGAGTTGAACCCGGAGGTGGTGCGCTACCTCAACCGGCTCTCAGACCTGCTGTTCATCCTCAGCCGGGGGGCGAATCGGGGGCAGGAGCCACTGTGGGAGCCCGGTCGGTACGGTGCCGGCGGACCGGACTCCGGCGACTGACGGTCATCCGCGGCGCCCGCCCGGTTTTGTGCAGGTGCGCGTAGTGCTGGATGTCCTCCGGAGCGGCCACCTGGATGCTCAGCTCGGGGCCTAGCTCGAAGCCGCTCGCCTCGTACAGAAGCTCCTGATAGGCCGAAGCGCCCGTGGCTCCGCTACCGGCCGGCGCAGCGGTGCCCACGACGTCAACCGGGTGGGGGCCGCACCACAGAGTCCAGACGTCCTTGCGGGTCAGCTGCCCGGCCGTGATCCGGCCGGTGGAGGACGGATGCGGATCCAATGTCTCGCGCTCATCGCGCACTCTGGCCTCGGCGGCGTTCAGGGACCGGGCCAGGCGCTCCAGATTGCGCGCGAATGGTGCCGGAACGATGGCCACGGGAAGCGCGGTACCGGTGCGGCTGTGCACGGCATCGGCGACCGGGCCGACGAGCACGAACTCGACGCGGTTCTCCTTCAGCCACCGCAGCACGGCCAGGGTGTTCCTATTGAGGTGCTCGAAGCCAGGACTGACCTCGATCGGCCGGGTGGTATCGATTTGCGGGAGGCGACGTTTGAGCAGCATGCTCTGCCGTTTCGCCCCGGCGCGCCAGACTCCTTCCTACCCGGCCTGCTCGACCCCGGCCACAAACTCCCTTATCCACTGGGCCACTTCGTCGGGGTGCGTCAGTTGCGCCCAGTGCGTGGTGTCGATCGAGTGCCGGCGCAGTTCGGGCACGTGCTCCTGCGCCCGCTCGTAGTGCTCCAGGGGAATGAACCGGTCGCGCTCGGGGACGAGCAGGCCGATCAGGTGGACCCGCTGGGCCCCCGCGACCGCGTCGATGACCGCGTCCAGGTCGTCCCCCAGCGGGCGAAAGTCGTACGACGCCGAGCGTCTCGGGGCGCTCGACTCTCCCGCCCCGCGGACGTCATAGGCCACGGTGTGAAAGTCGCTCGCGAGCAGCCGGCGCACGGCGTCCCACACTTCCTTGGTTTCGGGATAGCCGTGCAGAAAGACGAGCGTGAGCTTTCCGGGGTCCCCGTCGGTAGACACCCCGAGCTGGACATCGCCGCTGGCAACGCGCTGACCGTTGGACACGGCGGGGTACTGTGGCAGGGACGCGATGAATGCGGCCGCCGAACGTGTAGCCGGCCAGCTCAGCCGCCGGCAGCGGCTGGTGGTACTGGCCATCTGCTGTATGAGCCTGCTGATCGTGGGCCTCGACGCCACGATCGTCAACGTGGCGCTGCCGTCGATCCAGCGCTCGTTCCATGCCTCCGTGGCCGGTCTGCAGTGGACGCTCGACGCTTACACATTGGTTCTGGCCAGCCTGCTGATGCTGGGCGGCTCCACGGCGGACCGGATCGGGCGTCGGCGTGTCTTCCAGATCGGCCTGACCCTGTTCTCGCTGGCCTCGCTGCTCTGCGCTCTGGCACCGACGCTTCCGCTGCTGGTGGCCGCCCGGGCGATCCAGGGTGTCGGCGGGGCGATGCTCAACCCCGTGGCCATGTCGATCATCCGCAACGTCTTCGAGGATCCGCGTGAACGGGCCGAGGCGATCGGGGTCTGGGGCGGGGTGTTCGGGCTCAGCATGGCCCTCGGCCCAGTCCTGGGTGGCGCGCTCGTGGACAGCGTGGGCTGGCCCGCCGTGTTTTACGTCAACGTCCCTGTGGGCCTGGCAGCGATCATCCTGACCGCACGCTACGTGCCGGAGTCCCGGGCTCCCAAGCCCCGGCGTCTGGATCCCGGAGGCCAGTTCCTGGTCATCGCCGCCCTGGCCACATTGACCTACGCGATCATCGAGGGCCCACGCCAGGGCTGGACATCGGCCGAGATCATCGGCCTGTTTGCGGCCTCGGCCTGTGCCTTCGTGGCCCTGGTCCTGTACGAGCTGCGCCAGAAGGAGCCGCTGCTGGAGGTGCGGTTCTTCTCGAGCATCCCGTTCGCCGGGGCCTCGGCGATCGCCGTGCTGGCCTTTGCCGGCTTCAACGGCTTCCTGTTCCTCAACACGCTCTATCTCCAGAGCGTCCGCGGCCTGTCGCCACTCGATGCCGGGCTGTACATGCTGCCCACGGCCGCGATGCTGCTGATCTTCTCCCCTCTGTCGGGACGACTGGTGGGCCGGCGCGGATCGCGTCGGCCGACCGTCGTCGGAGCACTGGGCATGCTCGCCGGCGCGGCCATGCTTCTCGGTCTGACGACGCACACGTCGTCGGCCTACCTGCTCGCCTCGTACTTCGCGTTTGGGTTCGGCGTCGGGCTGATCAACCCGCCAATTACGAACACAGCGGTGTCCGGCATGCCGGGCGAGCAGGCCGGTGTGGCCGCCGCCGTCGCCTCGACCAGTCGGGTAGTGGGTGTGACGCTTGGAGTCGCGGTGATCGGCGCGATCACCGGCGGCAGCCTCGGTGCGCGGATCGGCCCGGGCTTTGCAGCGGCCACCCACCCGGGCTGGTCGATCATCGTCGGCCTGAGTGCGGCGATCTTCGTGCTCGGATTCCTGACCACCGGCCGGTGGGCCACCGACACGGCCCGGCGAACCGCCGAGCGGTTCCGCGAAGGACGTCAGCCAGCCGCCCTGGCTCCATCCCCGGGTGGAGGCTGACAACGTACTTCCGCACGCCCCGGCGTTGAACGCTCATCCGGCCAACGGAACTGGCACAGACCGCGACTACCCCCTCGGCGGCGCCCTGACGCTGGCCGAGCTGACCGGAAGTCCGCACGCTGCCCTGGCCCGACTGCGGACCGCTGAGCCGGTTTCGTGGGTGCCGTGCCTGAAGGGCTGGCTGGTCACAGGACACGACCTGGCGGTCTCGGTCATGAGCGACGCCACCCGGTTCACGGTTGACCACCCGGGCTTTTCGACCGCCCAGGTCATCGGCCCGAGCATGCTGAGCCTGGATGGTCAGGAGCACGCGCGCCAGCGGGCCACGTTCGTCGCACCGTTCCGGCCGGCGGCCGTGTCCCGAGAGATGTCTGGGCCAGTTCGAGACCGGGTCGTCCGGCTAATCGATCAAATCGAGCCGCAGGGCCGGATGGAGTTGCGACGTGAGTTCGCCGGCCCGCTGTCGGCGTCCGTGATTGCCCACACTCTGGGGCTGGGCGAGGACGAGGTCAGCCGCCTGCTGGATCGCTACGACGCGATCGTCGCCTCGGTCACGTCGATCAGCGCCGGTGACGGCCCCACGCGGGAAGGCGCCCAGGCTTTCGCGGCACTTCGCGACCGGCTGGACCGAGTGATGCCTCCCAGCCCGCTGGACCGTGACCAGGCCGCAGCCAACGCCGCGGTGCTGCTGTTCGGCGGAATCGAGACGACCGAGGGCATGATCAGCAACGCTGCCCTGGAGCTCCTCCGACGGCCGGAATGGCTCGAACAGGTCCGCCACGACCCGCCCCGGCTCGACGCCGCGGTGGACGAGTCGCTGCGGCTTGAACCCGCGGCGGCGGTGATCGATCGCTACGCGACCACAGATACCAGGCTCGGCCAGGCCCAGATCAGGCAGGGTGACCTGGTTCGCGTTTCAATCACCGCGGCCAACCGCGACCCCACGGTGTTCGCCGGTCCCGATCGCTTCGATCCCGAACGGCCGAACCTGCGGCGCCATCTGGCATTCGCCCAGGGGCCACATGTGTGCGTCGGTGTCCACCTGGCTCGGCTGGAGGCCCGGCTGGCTCTTCAAGGTCTCCTGGAGGGATTACCTGGCCTTCGCCTCGACCCGCACGCGCAACCCGAGGTCCAGGGCCTGGTGTTCCGCAAGCCGCCGAGACTCGACGTCCTCTGGACCTCATGAGCGGACAGTTCAGGAGCGCCCGAGCGCGAACAGCTCCACCGGATCGGGAATGCCCTTCAGTTCGTGGCGCCCCCGCGACGCTAGATGGATATCCGAACCGGCCACCAGATCGCTCACCGTCCGCGTGACGAGCACCTCGGATGAGCCGGCGGCGCCCATCACCCGAGCAGCGACGTGCACTCCCATACCCGCCACGTCCCCCCCACGTATTTCGACCATCCCGGTGTGGATCCCGCACCGGATCTCGACGCCGATCTCGGCCACCGAGGGGACCAGCGCGGCGGCGCACTCGATCGCTCCCACCGGATCGTCGAATAGGGCCAGCAGGCCGTCGCCCATAAAGTCGACCTCCTGGCCGCCATGCCGCAACAGCTCCGAGCGCACCGTGCGCTCGTACCTGCTCAGCACGTCGCGCCAGCGCGTGTCGCCGAGCTCGCTGAGATGCCGGGTAGAGCCGACGATGTCGGCAAACAGGACGGTGACTAGACGCCGTGCTCCCCCAGTCCCGCCCCGGCTTCCCGTGAGTAGCTCCTGCGTCTCAGCGGCCACCCGATCGGCGTTGGTGAAGAAATGGAAATGATCCGCTCCCGCAAGCTCCACGAACCGGGCGCCCGGAATGCCCTCCGCCATCGCTCGAGCTTGGGAGACCGGGATGAGCCGGTCATCAGCGGCGTGCATGACCAGCGTCGGAGCGCGCACGCCGGGCAGCGCGTGACGGGCGTCAGCTTGAGCAAAGGCCTGCCAATAGGCGTCGGCGGCCCGCGGGGTTCCGGACCGCCGCTGAAGCCGCCCCAGCGTCCGGCGCCAGCGCGGATCGGAGGCCATACTCGGGGTCAGGTGCTCGACCAAGTGAGGATCGACCTCGCTCCCCCAGCGCTCGCTCCAGACCGCCGCGGGGAGCATGGACTCCGGGGGGATCCCCGCTGGATAATCGGGTGCGGCGCTCCAGCGAGCCGTGCCCTGGAGGATGACCAGGGCGTTCACGCGCTCGGGATGCTGAGCAGCGAACAGGATCGCCGGGATGGCTCCGTCGGCGGTGGCGAATAGGGCCGCCGAGGACATCTCGGCCGCGTCCATGACCGCCGTAAGGTCGGCCAGGCGGCTCCCAACGTCCGCCATCTCCTCCACCGAAACGCGGTCCGACAGCCCCGTCCCCCGCTTGTCGAAGAGAGCCATCCGAGCGAACGTGGCCATCCGGTCTAAATGGCGTTCGATGGCCGGCTCTTCGGCCGTGGCCTCGATCAGGTTGAGCAGGCCAGGCACGTACACCAGGTCAACACCGGCGCCAAACACCTGGTAGGCCACGTTGACCTCCCCGGCGCTCGCGTAGCGCACCGGCGCATCCCGAACCGAGCTCACCAGGGGCACTCTAACCGCGCTGGCGGGTAAGGCCCACACCCCCGAAATCGGCTCCATTCTGCCGATGTGCATGGGCAGCTCTTAGCCCAAGATCGACTGTGCAGCAAGCCTCGAAGTCTCCATGAAGGGAGCTGACAACCATGACCAGCGCACTCAGTCAACCGCTCTCCAAGGCACACACGGACGAGCTGACCCGCGCCGCCGACGACCATCGCCTGGCGCTCCGCGCACCGCTCGAGCCGCTCTGGTCCCCGCTCGTCATACGCCTGGCCACGGCCGGAGACCAGCCGGCGCTGGAGCGCCTGGCCGAGCTCGACTCTCGGCCGACGCCGGCCGGAACGACCCTGATCGCCGAGCTGCGCGGAAGCCCGGTGGCTGCCGTCTCCCTGGGCGACGGAGAGCCGATCGCCGATCCGTTCCTCCCTACGCGCGACATCACCGAGCTGCTCCGGCTTCGAGCCCGGCAGCTCAGCCGGTCGGCCCAGCCGCGGAGATGGCCGGCGCGCCTGCGGCTCGCCCGCTAAGGCCCTCGCCCACCCAGATAAGGCCCCGGACCAGGAAATACGCACCTTCCTCCCGATGTGGGGAGCGCGTTCTCAGCTCATCCTGATGGCAGGTGAAGCCAAACAATTACAGGAGCACATCATGCATCCCAGCATCAGCGCCGCGATCGCGGCCAGCAGAACGGAGGAGCTCGTTCGAAGTGCCGCCAAGTCACGTTTCGAGCGCACCGCCCGGTGGGGCCAGCGCGAGCGGTCATCCGGCTCCGTGGCCCCGGAGCGGGCAATCCGGCGATACTTCCGGCGTGGGCCGCAGGTTGAGCAGCGACCAGTTCGTGGGCCGCACGAGCGAGCTTCAGGAGCTCGAATCGGCGGCCCGGTCATCCGCCGCGGAGCGCCCTGCCCTGATCCTGCTCGGCGGTGACTCGGGCGTCGGAAAGACCCGCCTGATCCGGGAGTTCGAGCAGCAACTGGCCGACGACGACGTCCTCGTCCTGCGCGGCGAGGCCGTCGAGCAGGAGGAAGGGGAGCTCCCGTTCGCCCCGTTGACGAGCGCGCTGCGGCCGCTGGCCCGGGCCGCCGATCCAGCATTCGCCGAGCTCAGCCGAGGAAGCCGCAACCAGCTGGGCGCGCTTCTACCGGGTTTGGATGACGCCGCGAGTCCCGCAGAGTCACTCGAGTCCTCAGCCCAGGTGCGGCTGTTCGAAGCCCTGCTCGATCTGCTGGGAATCCTGAGCGAACGACAGCCGGTGGCCCTGTTTCTGGAGGACCTCCACTGGGCCGATCGCTCGACTCGGACATTCGTCTCGTTCCTGGCCCGCAGCGTTCGTCAGGAACGGCTCCTGGTCGCCCTCACCTATCGGTCAGACGAGCTGCACAGGCGACACCCCCTACGACCCCTGCTCAGCGAGCTGGCCCGCCTAGAGCTGGTGCGGCGGATTGACCTGGAGCCCTTCAGCCGGACCGAGGTGGCCGAGATCCTGACCGACATCCTCGGGACCGATCCGGGCGAGACGCTGATCGACAGGCTCTATGAACGCAGCGAGGGCAACGCGCTGTACACCGAGGAGCTGCTGGCCGCGGGCCTGGATGGCCGCGGCGCTCTCCCGGAGAGCCTTCGGGACGCGTTCATGCTCCGAATCGAGCGCCTCTCGTCAGACGCGCAGCGGGCCGCCCGGACGATCGCCGTGGGCCGGCGCCTGGAGGAGGAGGTGATCGCGGAGGCGACCGAGATTGATCCGGTCCAGCTCCAGGCTGCCCTGCACGAGGCGGTGGCCGAGCACGTGCTGGTTCCTGGCGAGGACGGGCGGCTGCGCTTCCGCCACGCCCTCCTCCGCGAGGTCCTGTACGACGACCTGCTGCCCGGCGAGCGCGGAGAGCTGCACCTGACGCTGGCCCGCGCGCTGGAGCCACGGATGGGTCACGGCAACGAGCGCGAGGCCGAGCTAGCCGCCGCAGTGGCCGGCCATTACGCGTCCGCCGGCGACCAGCCCGCCGCGCTCCGAGCCTCGGTACAAGCCGCTCTGGCCGCCCGCGACGTACATGCCTACGGCGAGGCGGCCGAACTGGCCGAGCGGGCCCTGGACCTCTGGCCCCGGGTGCCAGGCGCCGAGAACCAGATCCCCCTGACCCGCATCGACCTGCTCAGGCTGGCCTCGTCGGCCCACCGTCTGGCCGGCGACCGCGACCGGGCCGAGGTGCTGCTCGGCCGAGCTCTGGAGGAATGCGACGTGGACACGGACGTGCTGCTGCGCGTGGGCCTCCTGGCTCAGCTGTCCAGGATCCAGTGGTCACTGAACCGAGGCATTGAGGCGGTCGAGACCTCCGAGCGCGCGCTGTCGATGCTGCCCGACGGTGAACCAAGCCAGGAGCGAGCCATGCTGATGGCCTGGCTGGCCCGGACCCGCTTCCTTCGGGGCCGCTTCCGGGACGCGATCGCCGACGCCGAGCCTGCACTGGCGATCGCCATCCAGACCGGGGATCAGCACACCGAGGCGGAGGTGCTGAACACCCTAGGCATGGCTCATATCGTGCTCGGAGACGTGGACGAGGGGGTCGCCGAGCTCAAGCGAGCGATCGAGATCGCACGGGCTATGGACGACCCAGGCAACCTCGGCTCGGCGTACTCGAACCTGGCCGACTCGCTCAGCCTGGCCGGTCGCACCCGGGAAGCACTCGACACGGCCAGGGAGGGCCTGGCCGCCATCCCCCGCCGGGTGACCCGGCTCCACGAATGGCTCGAGCTGACCATCGCCCAGCTCGCCTTCGAGGCCGGCGACTGGGACCTGATGCGGGCCAAGCTGGACGGTTCCACAGTACCCGGAGACCGCTGGTCGATCTTCCGTTTCATGGTGGAGGCGGAAGTGGCACTGGGCCAGGGCGACTACGAGCTGGCCGAGCAGCGCCTCCGCCGGGCCGAGCCGGTGGTGGCCAGCTCAACCGAGCCTCAGTGGATCGGCTGGTTCGGGGCTCTGGAGGGCGAGCTGCGCCGCCGGCGCTACGACCTCATGGGCGCCCGAGCCGCCGTCGAGCATGCGCTCGGACGCCTGGAGGTGTGTACCGACGATGTGCAGAGAATCGCCCGGGCCAGCGCCGTCGGCGCCCGAGTCGAGACCGACATCGCTCGCCGAGCCCACGATCTCCGCGAGCGCACACAGGAGCGCGACGCCCTGGCCCGGCTGCGGATCCACCTCAGCCGCCTGGACGCCGCGGCCCAGGAGGGGGGGCCGGTCGAGGCAGCCTGGCAAGCTGTGGGCAAGGCCGAGATGGCCTGCGCCCGGCGCCGTGACAGCGCGGGACTATGGCGGCGGGCGGCCGAGCATTGGGAGGCCATCTCGCGCCCGTACCACGCCGCGATCACGCGCTGGCGGGAGGCTGAGGCTGCGGTCGAGGCAGGCGAGCGGGAGCAGGCGCAGCATCCGGCCGCGCAGGCGCTCCAGACCGCGCATCGCCTGGGTTCGCGCTGGCTCGTGGAGGAGGTCGAGAGCCTGATCGCCCGCGCTCGCCTCCAGCAGGCAGAGCCCTCCACGGACACGGCGTCCTCACCGCCCCAGCAAGACGAGGCGCCCTTTGGCCTGACGCCCCGCGAGCTGCAGGTGCTGATGCTGGTGGCCGAGGGAGCGACCAATCGCCAGATCGGGGCGTCCCTGTTCATGGCCGAGAAGACGGCCAGCGTCCACGTCTCGCGCATCCTGAGCAAGCTCGGGGTGAGCAGCCGCACCCAGGCGGCCGCCGTGGCCCACCGGCTGCACCTGGGCTAGGACCGTGTCCCGAAACGCCGAATCAGCCCTCGGTAGGCCCCAAAGGCCAGCTTGCGCCGATAGTTAGCCAGCAGCAGCCCGTCGGTGGAGAAGGTCAGCGGCTCGGCCGTTGCCGGGCCGCTGTCGGTGGAGTCGCGCAGGTTAAACCAGCGGTAGTCGGTGACGTTGTAGGTGGCCGAATAGGCGCGGGTGGCCTGGACGAGCTGGTTGAGCGCCGCCGCCTGCTCAGACTGGGTCATATTCCCGCTGGGAACGCCGTTCTCAGTGACCCAGATCGGGACGCGGCGGCCGATCTGGGCCTGGGGCAGGAAGCAATCCCGGACCGCGCCCGCGGCCTGGGCGAACTCGGCCCGGTAGCTGTCGCCCGGCCGCATCACCGGGGGGTAGAACGTTCCCGGGTAGAAGTCCAGACCGACGAATCCCAGCGCCCGGCGGAACGCTCGGCCGCCGTGGGCGCCCAGGTAGCTGAAGAAGGCTGCATCGGACTGGGGTGAGAACCGGTACGCGTACGTGAAGCCGAAGCGGAGCTGGCGGTAGCCGCGGTGCAACGCCTCGGCATGGCCCGCCTCAATTCCTGCGATCAGCGCCTGCTTGGCGTCCTTGTATGAACCGTCGGAGGTGTTGGGGGACACGTCGAGGTTGACCTCGTTGGTGATCGTCAGGTCGATGACCCGCCGGTTCGGCCCGAATGTGTCCACGACGTGACGCACGTAGGCCACCCACGCGGAGATGTCGCCCTCCTCGGCGCGCGGTCGGGTGGTAGCGGACCTGAAGCTCGACCGGAAAACCCGCCCGCGTGTAGCTCCTGACCTCCCGCTCAAAGCGGCTGATCCCGCTCTGTCCGTCAGACCAGAACAAGCGGTTCAACCGCACCACGAGCTGACGGCCCGGGACCGAGAGCGCCCTGACTGCAGCCAGGTCTCGGGACGGGCTGTCCGGGACAGTCGGCAGCTGCTGGCCTCCAGCGCTGCCGGCCAGACCCGGGTCGATCCCGATGCGCAGGGTGGCGCGGGCGTTGGCCGGCGCAGAGCCGTACGAGCCCGTGCAGTACGGATCGGAGGACCGCGTGGCACTTCCCGCGCCGACCGGCCATCCCAGCAGCCCGATGAGAGCCGCGATGCAACCCGCTCGCCGCACGCTGCGATGCTACATCCATGCCGTCCGACGCCCACAGACGTGATTTCGGCTCGCTGTACAGCCACGGCTTCGCCCGCGTGGCCGCCGCGGTGCCGCACCTGCGGATCGCCGACCCGATTTCAACGCGCGGCGGACGATCGCTCTCGCGCAGCGAGCCTCGGATGAAGCCGCGGCGCGTGGTCATCTTCCCGGAGCTCGGGCTGACGGGCTACTCGATCGAGGATCTGTTCCATCAGCAGGCGCTGCTGGACGGGGCGCTCGAAGCGCTAGACGCGATCCGTGAAGCCAGCGTGGAGCTGACTCCGCGTATTGTGCCGTCGGCGCTCCGCTGCGCGCCGACAGCGGACTCTTCAACACCGCGATCGTCATCCATCGCGGGCGGGTGCTCGGCGTCGTGCCCAAGAGCTATCTGCCCGAGTACCACGAGTTCTATGAGAAGCGGCATTTCCGGGCAGCCCGGGACACGATCCGCGAGGAGATCAACCTGCTGGGCGAGCACGTGCCGTTCGGGACCCGGCTGCTGTTCGAAAGCACCGACCTGCCCGAGCTCTGCCTCCACGTCGAGATCTGCGAGGACCTGTGGGCGGCGATCCCGCCCAGCACGTTACGGCGCGCTGGCCGGGGCCACCGTCCTGGCCAATCTGTCGGGCAGCGACATCACGGTGGGCAAGGCCGACTACCGGCGACTGCTGTGCCCTCCCAATCCGGTCGGATGATCGCCGCCTATATCTACACCTCAGCCGGACACGGCGAATCGACGACCGACCTGGCCTGGGACGGACAGGCACTGATCTATGAGAACGGCGACTGCCTGGCCGAGTCCGAGCGCTTCAGCGCGGAGGAGCAGCTGATCTTCTCCGACCTCAACCTCGACCGCCTGATCGCCGACCGGGCGGTGACCAGCAGCTTCGGCGACGCGGTCCACGACGCTCGCCGGTCGCTTGCCAGGCGTCCGGCGGATCGAGTTCGAGCTCGGGCTGGCCACTCGGAAGACCTCGGCGGTCGTTCTGCCGACGTGCGATCGAGCGCTTCCCCTACGTGCCCGCTGACCCGGCCCGACGCAGCGAGCGGTGCGAAGAGGTCTATAAGATCCAGGTCCAGGGGCTGCAGACGCGGATGCGGGCCAGCCGGGATCGAGAAGGCGGTAATCGGCGTCTCAGGCGGACTCGACTCGACCCATGCCCTGATAGTGACCGCCAGGGTGATGGACCGGCTCGGGCTGCCGCGGACCAACGCGCTGGCCTACACGATGCCCGGCTTTGCCACCAGCGCTCTGACGCTGGCAAATGCTCAGCGGCTGATGGAGTCGCTGGGGGTCGAGCGCGCACGAGCTCGACATCCGCCCCGGGGCCACGCAGATGCTCCACGACATCGGCCATCCCGGCGGCCGACGGCGAGCCGCTCTACGACGTCACGTATGAGAACGTCCAGGCCGGCCAGCGGACCTCGGCCCTGTTTCGTCTGGCCAACTACCACCGGGCGCTGGTTGTCGGGACCGGCGACCTCTCCGAGCTGGCCCTGGGCTGGAGCACCTACGGGGTGGGCGACCAGATGTCCCACTACAACGTCAACGCGTCCGTCCCGAAGACGCTGATCCAGTTTCTTCTCCGGTGGGCGATCGACACCGGGCAATACAGCGCTGACGCCAGCCGGGTTCTGCAGGCCGTCCTGGAGACGGAGATCTCGCCTGAGCTGATCCCGCGCGAGGACCCGACGTCAGACCCCGGCGCCGACAGCGAGAGCGTCGTGGGTCCGTACGAGCTCCAGGACTTCTTCCTCTACTACGTCCTGCGCTTCGGCTTCCGTCCGGCCAAGGTGGCCTATCTGGCCCACCATGCCTGGAGCGACCGCGAGCGGGGCCCGTGGCCCGACCTGATCCCGGCGGCGCGGCGCAGCCAGTATTCGCTCTCCGAGATCAAGCACTGGCTGGGGGTGTTCCTGGAGCGGTTCTTCCACACCAGCCAGTTCAAGCGCTCCGCCCTGCCCAACGGGCCGAAGGTCGGCTCCGGTGGCGCGCTGTCGCCCCGCGGTGACTGGCGGGCCCCAGCGACAGCACGGCCACGGTGTGGCTGGCCGAGCTGGAGGCCGAGGTCCCCGACCAGGCGTGACGTCGGGCCAAAGCCGGCAGCCCGAAGCTCAACTGGACAGCAGCTCAGCCACGTGCTCGTCGCTGACCGGCGAGAAGTCGCGGTACCAGAAGCCCACGGCGCTGAACGGCTCCGGGGTGGTCAGGCAGACGACCTCATCCACCTCCTCACGCAGCGCGGCGCACGCCTGCAGCGGACGCCACGGGCACGGCGACGACGATCTGGCGCGCGCCGAGACCGCGCAGGGCCCGGACCGCGGCCCGCATCGTCGCGCCAGTGGCCAGCCCGTCATCAACCACGATCGCCGTGATCCCGTCAAGCGCGCGGGGCGGCCGGTCGCCCCGGTACTTCCGCTCCTGCTCGGCCAGCGTCCGGAGCTCCCGTTGCGGCGACCTCGTCCACCTCCCGCTCGGACAGATCCCCGCCGGCCAGAACCTCGTGGTTGAGCACCCGCCCGCCCCCCGACGCGATCGCGCCCATGGCCAGCTCCTCGCGCCCGGGGACTCCGAGCTTGCGAACCAGGAACGCCTCGAGCGGCAGCCCCAGTCCTCTGGCCACCTCGTAGGCCACGGGCACGCCGCCGCGGGGAAGCGCCAGCACGACAGCGTCCGGTTGCCCGGCGTACTTCCTCAGACCCTCGGCCAGCCGGCGGCCGGCATCGGTCCGATCGGCGAAGCGCTCGCTCATGGGCAGACGGAGTATGGCCCGCCAGTGGGCCGTGGAGCTCGTTTCTACGTCGGGCTCAACGCGCGAAACCGCGCCGGAGCGCTCGTCATCGCACTGATCGAAGAAGCCGCCCACGACATCGACCAGCTGGTCGATCGACTCGGCCGCGTACAGGATCGGCTGGTACCTGGTGATGTCGTACTCGTGGACTCCCATGTCGGCGATGTCCAGCGGCCGGATCTCGGCCGAGCGAAACTCCTCGATCTCCCCGTAGGAGGAGAGCAGGCCGGCGCCGTAGGCCCGGAGCTCGCCGTCCTCGTAGACCACGCCGAACTCGATCGTGAACCAGAACACGTGGGCGAAGAAGTCACGTCCCTCCTGGGTGCTCAGCCGCCGGGCCGCCCGGCCGGCCTGACGGTTCAGCTCGGCCAGCCGTGGGCTGGCCAGCATCCCTCCGTGGCCGATCACCTCGTGGATCAGGTCGGGCTCAGGGGTGTACAGCGGCCGTGAGGGGTGGCGCAGGTACTGGGTGGAGTGAAAGACCCCATCCGCCAGCGAGCCGTAGAACTCCTCGAACGGGACCAGGCCCGGCGCGGGGTGATACTCGAAGCCGGTCAGCGGTCGCAGCCGGTCGCCGATCTCCGCGAGCTGCGGGACATGGTCGGCGGGCAGGTTGAAGCGAGACCATCGCCTCCTGGTACTCGGCGCAGGCCAGGCGCTCGTGCTTGGCTCGCGAGCTCCCGGCAGCACGGTCGCCCAGACCTCGTTCTCGACCTCGGTGTAGTCGACGCGGGGGATCGGCTGGTCCGGGAGTCCACTCCATCGACAGCGAGGCGATGTGGTTGCGCCGGGCCCGATACTCGGGGTCGGCGAACCCGGGGTGATCGTCGGCCAGGTGAACGGTGACGCTGCCGTCCGCGGCAGTGGTCACCGGGGCATAGAGCTGGGCTTCTTCGAACATGACCTAGATGTGGCTGGTGGCGCCGGCCTGACTGAGGTGGCCGTCGGCCTGCGCTGCGGAGTCGGCCGCCCACGACAGGGCGTACTTGCCGTCATCCAGCTCGCGGGCCAGCGGGGTCAGCCGCAGCGGCCGGAACGTGTCACACATGACCGCCAGCTCGTTCGGTGGACCGCGTGCCGATCGACTTCTCGGCCAGACCGGGCTGGGGCCCGTGCGGCAGCCCCGACGGGTGCAGCGTGACCGAGCCCACGTCTATCCCCCGGCGCGATCCGAAGGACCCGCTGACGTAGTAGATCATCTCCTCGGACTGGAGATTTGAGTGGTTGTAGGGGATCGGGATCGCGTCCTCGTGCCAGTCCAGCATCCGGGGGCAGAACGAGCAGATCACGAAGTTCGGCCCCTGGAAGGTCTGGTGGACGGGCGGGGGCATGTGGATCCGCCCGGTGATCGGCTCGAAGTCATCGATGTTGAACGTGTACGGGTACACGTAGCCGTCCCAGCCGACGACGTCGAGCGGGTGGTAGTCGAGCCTGTAGTGCTGGTAGCCGCTGCGCACCCGGACGACCAGGTCGTAATCGCCCGGCTCGCGGTGGGTCTCCAGCTCCGCCGGCGGGTGGAAGTCCCGGTGCGAGAAGGGCGCGTGCTCCAGCAGCTGGCCGTAGCGGTTGCGGTACCGGTTGGGGGTCTCGATCTCTCCCGGCGTGTGGAAGGTGAGGTGGAGCTGATCGTCGGCCGGGCCGGAAGCGATAGGTGGTCCCGCGGGGGATCACGATGTAGTCGTGGTCTCGGTAGGGCAGCGTCCCGAACGTGGTCTCGAGCTCGCCGCGTCCCTCGTGGACGAAGATGACCTCGTCACCCTCACCATTTCGATAGAAGTAGTCCTGCTCGGCGGCCGGGCGGCACAGGCCGATCTCCACGTCATCGTTGAACATCAGCAGTCGGCGGCCCGCGCACCGGATCGCCCTCGGCGGGACAGTCCGCGCGTCGAGAACAGGTGGTGGCAGTGGGCCTCGGGGACCCACTCCTCGCGCTCGAGCGGCTCAAACGCCCCCACCTCAGTCACCCGGCACGGCGTCTGGAGGTGGTACAGGATCGACTCGTTGCCCGAGAAGCCCTCGAATCCCATCACCTCCTCGGTGAGCAGCGTGCCGTTGTCGCGGAAGGCCACGTGGCGCTTGCGGGAAGTCACCGCGGGCTTCGTAGCGCATTCAGGACTCCTCTCGGCGTCTGGCTCGCGCGTGTGCGCCAGCGACATGATCACAGGTTGCCCCGGCGGTCCTGCTCGCGCTCCAGGGCCTCGAACAGGGCCTTGAAGTTGCCGTCGCCGAACCCCCGGGCCCCGTGACGCTCGATCACCTCGAAGAACAGCGTCGGCCGGTCGCCCACCGGCTTGGAGAAGATCTGGAGCAGGTAGCCCTCGTCGTCGCGGTCGACCAGGATGCCGAGCTTCCGCAGGTCGGCCAGGTCCTCGTCGATCGGGCCCACCCGCTCCGGGACCTCCGCGTAGTAGGACTCCGGAATGGGCAGGAACTGCACGCCTCGTGCGGCCAGCTCCGTGACCGTGCGCCACGATGTCGGTCGTAGAGACGGCGATGTGCTGCACACCGGGGCCGGAGTAGAAGTCCAGGAACTCCTCGATCTGTGACTTCTTCTTGCCCTGGGCCGGCTCGTTGATCGGGAATTTGATCCGCCCCGAGCCATCGGTCACGACCTTGGACATCAGGGCCGAGTACTCGGTCGAGATCTCCTCGTCGGAGAAATGGATCATCTCGGTCATCCCGAATACGCGCTCGTAATAGCCCACCCACTCGTCCATCTTTCCGAGCTCGACGTTGCCCACCACGTGGTCGATCCCCACCAGCAGCCCATCCGGTCCGGCGCTCGGCGTGGCACCGGTGGCCTCAAACCCGGGCAGGAAGGCGCCCGAGTAGCCGGCCCGCTCGACGAACACGTGTCGGGTCTCGCCGTACGTGGCCACGGAGGCCAGCGTGACTGCTCCGTGCTCGTCTTGCAGCGTGTGCGGCTCCTGGACGCCCGTGGCGCCATGGTTGACCGCGTGCTCGTAGGCGCCAGCCGCATCGGGAACACTCAGGGCGATCACCCGCACACCGTCCCCATGGCGGCGGTGGTGCTCGGCCACGTCCTCGCGCCCGGTCAGACTGCCGGTCAGGACGAGCCGGATTCGGCCCTGCTCGAGCGACGCGGGAGACCCGGTCCCGGCAGCCCGTCTCCAGGCCCGCTGTACGCGGTCTCGGTGAACCCGAAGGCGCGCGAGTAGTAGTAGGCCGCCTGGGCGGCGTTGCCCACGAACAATTCGAGGTGGTCGATGCCGTGGAGCGGCATCACGTCAGTGCCGGCCGGAGGGCTGTCGGGGGTGGTATGTAGTTCGGTCGTCATAGCTTGTGCAATGATCCGCGCCTTCGACGCGGCATCTCAATGCCGATTCGTTGCGTCTGACCCAGAGTACACCCGCCTATGGACGAAACCGACAGGACGATCGTTGCGCTGCTCCGCCAGGACGCCCGGCGCTCCTACCAGGACATCGGCCGCCACGTCCATCTGTCGGCGCCGGCGGTCAAGCGCCGCGTCGACCGCCTGGAGCAGGACGGCGTGATCCTGGGCTACACGGCGATCGTCAATCCGCCGGTCTTCGGCTGGCACGCGGAGGCGTTCGTGGACCTGTACTGCGACGGGAAGATGCCGGCCGAGGCGATCAAGCGAGCGGTGGCCGACGAGCCCCGGGTGGTGGCCGCCCACACAGTCGCCGGCGAGGCCAGCGCGATGCTGCACGTGATGGCGCAGGACACGAAGGACCTGGAGCAGGTGCTGGAGCGGATCCGCAGCACCGAGGGCGTGACCCGAACGGTGACCGAGGTCGTCCTGTCGACCCTGTTCCAGCGATGACCCACCGGTACCAGCAAGCCGCGCCAGCTCGATGAGACGCCCCTATCCAGACGGCCAGCCCCCGTCGGTCCGGGACTTCATGGCCTTCGAGGAGCACGTTCTGGGCGCCCGCGCGCAACCGGGGCCTGGAGGTGCCCGAGGCGTGGTATCAGATCCCGGTCTTCTACTTCTCCAACCCCGCCGCGGTCTACCGGCACGGGGACGACGTCCCCAAGCCGTCGGACACCGCCGCCCTGGATTACGAGCTCGAGCTGGCCTGCGTGATCGGGGCCGACGGCCAGCCCGAGGGTTTCACGATCATGAATGACTGGTCGGCCCGTGACCTTCAGGTCCGGGAGATGCAGGTCGGGCTCGGGCCATCCAAGGGCAAGGACTTCGCCACCTCACTGGGACCGGTGCTCGTATCGGTCGATGAGCTGCCGGCGGACCTGGACATGCGCGCGGTGGCCCGGGTCAACGGGGAGGTCCGGACGGACTCCCGGACCGGCGGGATGCACTTCTCCTGGGACGAGCTCCTGGCCGCGGCGGCCCGCAACACCCCGGGGCTGGCGCCCGGCGACGTAATCGGGTCGGGCACGGTCGGTCGGGGCTGCATAGCCGAGCACGGGGACGGCCGCTGGCTCCAGCCGGGCGACCTCGTGGAGCTGGAGATCGAGGGCATCGGGGTGCTGCGCAACCGGGTGGTGTGAGAGCCCAATCAAGGCGCTGGGGCCAGGCGATAGAGCCCCCGCCAGTGCGTTAGGAGGCGACGGGCTCGGCCGACCGAGCGCCGGCGACCACCTGCTCCGGGCGATCGTCCCGGCACGCGCGGTGCAGGAAGAACGAGCAGCCCGACGAAGATGATGCAGTCGCCCACGCTCAGGACGTTGGGCAGCGGCCAGGGCACCGGGATGATGTCGCCGAACCACAGCAGGTGCGGATGGGCCAGGACAGCCGAGTTGTGAAAGCCGCGGCCCCCGGTCAGCCCGGCAAGGCGCTCGGCGGTGGCTGCCGCGGGCATGACGCCGCCGTTGACCGTGATCGCCAGCCCGTTGAGGAATGTCCCGGCCGCGATCACCGCGATTCCGGGGAGCCGCCGGTTGGCCCAGAGGAACGCCCCCAGCAGGACGTAGGTGCCGATATGGATCACGGCGTGCACGGTCTCGTTTCCGCCCGGGGCGATCGTGACCAGGATCGTTTGCACCAGCACGGCGATCGGCCCCAGCCACAGCCACCGCACGCGGAGCTTGGCCAGGCGCCGCAGGCTGCCGCCGGTGAGTGGGAACACTCACCACGCACATCGCGGCCAGGAGCAGCAGGATCATGCCGCCGGCACCAGCCGCTGACGACGACCCTCGGCGTACTGCGCGCCTCCAGCCACGAGGTGGCGTCCGTGCCGGCCATCGGGCGGCTGATTCCGAAGCCCTGCGCGAAGTCGCAGCGCAGCTCCTCAAGGCGGGGCAGGAGCATGAGATCCTCGACGCCCTCAGCCACGGCACGCAGCCCGAGGTGATGGGCCAGGTTGATCGTCGAGCTGACGATGATCGCCTCCCGGGAGTCCCCCGCCATCCGGCTCACGAACGAGCGGTCGATCTTGACCTCTGACACGGGCAGGTCGGCCAGGTAGGCCAGCGAGGAGTAACCGGTGCCGAAGTCATCGATCGAGATCTCAACGCCGAGTCGATCTAGCTCCCGAAGCACCGAGCGGGCCGTGAACGGATCGGCCATCAGGGCGCTCTCTGTGACCTCGAGCTTCAGTTGCGTGGGCGGCACGCCGGCTTTCTCCAGCGCGGACATGACCTTCCCGCTGAAGTCGTTTTCCACCAGCACCCGAGCGGACGCGTTGACCGCGACCTTGAGCGGCATTCCCATCTGGTTCCAGCGCGGCCACCTGAGTCAGGGCGAGCTCTAGGACGCGCTGGGTCAGCGGCTTGATCAGGTTGGTGTGCTCGGCCATGTCGATGAACGAGCCGGGCATCAGCAGACCCAGGTCCGGGTGCTGCCAGCGCACGAGCGCCTCGACGGCCGAGACCTCCTGCGTGCCCAGGTCCAGGATCGGCTGGTACCAGACAACGATCTCGTCGTTGTTGACGGCCGCCCTCAGGTCGGCGGTCAGCGCCAGCTTGGCCGGACTGTGGTGATCGTAGGTCTCCTCATACAGAGCGACGTCGCTGTGCGTTTCCTTGGCCCGGTACATGGCCACATCCGCCTTCTGGAGCAGCGCCTCCACGTCCGTGCCGTCGGTAGGGGTGATCGCGATCCCAACGCTGGCCTGGACATCGACCACGATCTGTTCGAGCTCAAAGGGCGTGCGCAGCGAGTTGGCCACCCGCTGGGCCAGCTCCGCCGCTGAGGCTCGGTCGGGCGTCCGTGTGAAGATGGCGAACTCGTCGCCGCCCAGGCGGGCGATGTGATCCTCGGCCCTGAGCTCGCTGCGCAGACGCGCCGCCACCTGCTGGAGCAACAGGTCCCCGTACCGGTGTCCCAGCGTGTCATTGACCTCCTTGAAGCGGTCCAGGTCCATCAGCATCACGCAGGCGCCCGTCGGAGCCTCCTCCATGGCCGCGGAGACCGCCTCGTGGAAGGCCGTCCGGTTCGGCAAGGCCGGTGAGCGAGTCGTGGTGGGCCTCGTACTCGCTGCGGACGGCCTGGCGGCCGGCGTTGTAGATAGCCAGGATCGGCGCCGCGAACAGCGGCAGGATTGCGGACGAGTACGCAATCGACGCGACCACGATCGGGGCCAGGAACAGGAGTACCATTCCGGTGACGAAGGCAAACAGTGCGTCGCGGCGGAAGTGCCGCCAGATCGGGATGTCCTGGTGGATGGCCACCGCCACTCCGACGACGCCGGTGTTGATGACAAAGAACGTCGCCGCCCCGACCAGCACGGCGGGCAGCGTGCCGCTCTCAAACGGGCGACCGGTGCCGATGCCCGCGTCCGCGTGCAGGAGACGGATGACCACGAGCGCGCCGACCATCGACAGCGTGTACTGGGCAACGTTGAAGAGAATCCGCTGG
Source organism: uncultured Actinomycetes bacterium (assembly GCA_963822765.1). Lineage (GTDB taxonomy): Bacteria > Actinomycetota > Actinomycetes > Streptosporangiales > Streptosporangiaceae > Palsa-504. The sequence goes on from CAWGJL010000001.1 coordinate 27,880, forward strand.
AGACCCTTGCGCGCCACGGCGTCCTGGACTGCCGAGGCGAACCCCTGCGCGATCAGCGCCGGACCCAAGCCGCCGGCCACCAGGAGCGCGAACGTGAACGACGTTGACAGCGTCACCGCCTCGTCCCCGCTTCGGCGCGGGATCCGCACTGGCAGCAGCTCGCCCAGCATCAGGGCCGCGAACAGCAGCGAGAACGTCAGCGGCTGCCTGGTGATGTAGTCCAGGCTGATCGTCCCTGACAGCGCCGCCACCGCGCCCCCCGCGGCCAGGATCACGAGCAGGCAGTAGCGGTTGATGGTCAGGTGGCGGCGCATCACTGGCAGACGTCCTTAACGAGAGTCAGGCGCGCGCCGGCGAGTGCCGACGCGCGCCTGTCAAAGTCCTGCTACCACTTCCACCCAGCGCCCGAGGCCACGACGACGGTGACGATCGCTGCAAGCGCCGAGACGGCACGGTAGGCGTAGAACTTCTTCACGGGGTACCTCCCTGTATTTCCCGTCCGCCATTCGGACGCGAGTGGCATCCGCATCGTCCAATATTGAGGCCAGACATTTAAGGTCGCTGGACGCAAGTACTAAGGCGGTGCCCGGAGCTTCCGGGCGGATGCTCCAGACGGTTCCCCCGTCAGCTGGGCTCGGGCTCCAGCTCAGCCGCTCGCATCCGGACTCCGGCGGCGGAGTAGGCCTCGGGAGCATCCAGAGTCTCGGCGTCGAGCAGAGCGTGGGTGAGGCTGTCCAGCTGGTCGCGGTGCTCTGAGAGCAGCTGGGTCACCTCGATGTGGGCATCCTCGACCAGCTGGCGCACCTCCTCGTCCACCAGCCACTGGGTCTGGGGTGAGACCTCGCTGGCGCCCGGGAAGAATGGCGCCTGTCCCTCGCTTGGGACAGCAGCGTGATCGGGCCAAGCTTCTCGCTCATCCCCCACCGGCCGACCATCTGCCGGGCGATCTGGGTCAGTTGCTGGATGTCGGACTCGGCTCCGGTGGTGATCTTTCCATACACGATTTCCTCGGCCACCCGACCGCCCAGAGCGACCTTGATCTTGGCCTCGAGCTCCTCGCGCGAATATGACACCCGGTCGGAGTCTGGCGTGGACAGGGTGACCCCGAGTGCCATCCCTCGCGGGATGATCGACACCTTCCGCACGGGGTCGGCCTCGCGGGTCAGCATCCCGACGAGCGCGTGACCGGACTCGTGGTAGGCCGTACGCTCGCGGTCCTCGGGACCGAGCACGATTCCGCGCGGAGCTCCGAGCAGGATCTTCTCCAGCGAGTCCGTGAAGTCGGCCATCGTCACCTTGTCGTGCTCACGGCGGGCGGCCAGCAGCGCCGCCTCGTTGGCCAGGTTGGCCAGATCCGCGCCGACCATCCCGGGCGTGGAGGCGGCCAGCATGTCCAGGTCGACGTCGTCGGCCAAAGGGATCGAGCGCGTGTGGACCTGGAGGATCTTTAACCCGGCCAATTCTGTCCGGAGGCTGGACGCCCACCCTACGGTCGAACCGTCCCGGGCGAAGCAAAGCCGGGTCCAGGATCTCAGGGCGGTTGGTGGCTCCGAGCACGACCACGGCCTGAGTTGACTCGAAGCCGTCCATCTCAGTAAGGATCTGATCGAGCGTCTGCTCGCGCTCGTCGTTGGCCCCGGTGATACCCGCCGAGCCCTGACGGGAGCGCCCGACGGCATCCAGCTCGTCGATGAAGATGATCGCCGGCGCCGCCTCCTTGGCCTTGGCGAACAGGTCTCGGACGCGGGCGGCGCCCACGCCGACGATCGCCTCAATGAACTCCGAGGCGGCAATCGAGAAGAAGGCGGCCTGGGCCTCACCGGCGACCGCGCGGGCCAGGAGCGTCTTGCCCGTCCCAGGGGATCCGTACAGCAGCACACCGTGCGGCATCCGACCGCCCAGCCGCACGTACCGCTCCGGGGTCTTCAGGAAATCCACGATCTCGGTGAGCTCGCGTTTGGCCTCGTCGATGCCGGCCACATCGTCGAACGTGATCCGGATCTTCTCGGGGTCAACCCGCCGCGCCTGGGAGCGTCCGAAGGCGCCGAGCGCGCCCATCCCCCCGGCTCCACCGGCGGACCGGCGCAGCAGGAAGTAGAACAGCCCCACGAACAGCAGCGTCGGACCGAACCCGAGCAAGATATCGGCCAGCACGGAGGAGCCCGTGCTGGGCTGTTGGGCGTTGACCTGAACGTTGTGGCCTCGGAGCAGCCCGGTGAGCTGACTGCTGCTCCAGAACGTCGGAACCTGCGTCTGGAAGAGCGTGGTCGGGGTGGCGCTTCGACTACTAGCCGGATAGCGAACCTTGTGGGTGAACGTGCCCTGAATCGTGTTGACGGTCGAGTTGATCGACTTGACCTGGCCCGTCTGCACCTGCTGGATGAAGTACGGGCTGAACGGCACGGTGACCCGCTGCTGCCCCCCCGGCTGGGCGATCAGGACCGAGAGCCAATTCACGGCCAGCAGAACGACGAAGAAGATCCAGAAGCCTCGCCAGCGATGCGGGGGACGTGGCTTGTGCTTCTCGGGCATTCCCCGGCCATCGGGAGCCGGCGCGACTCGCCAGCCGCCCTCGTCCTGAGGCATCGGGGTGGACGGGCCGCTCTGTTCGAGGGTGTTGGCGTCTTCGGTCATGCCAGTACTTCGTATGCTCTCAGACGATGTCCGCATACGTGATCGTCGAGGTCGACGTCACCGATCCCGAGCAGTACGCCCGCTACCGCGAGGCGGTGCCCGCCAGCCTGGAGGCGCATGGAGGCTGCTTCGTGGCTCGCGGCGGCGAGACGGCCGCGCTGGAGGGAGACTGGGAGCCCAAGCGAATCGTCGTGCTGGAGTTCGACGACCTTGAGGCGGCCAAACGGTGGTACGACTCACCGGAGTATCTCGAGGCCCGGGACATCCGCGCGGGCGCGGCCACCATGCGCATGATCGCCGTGGCGGGCGTCTAGCCAGCTGAGTGAGCCCTGAGCGCGCGCAGCTCGAGGCGGGGGTCCGCCGCGGGCTGGTCTTTGGGGCCGCCGTGTTCGCGATCGCAATCTCCTTCGGGGTGCTGGCCCGGCCCGTAATGGGAGCGGTTGCGGCGATCGTGATGTCGGTCATCGTGTTCTCCGGAGCGGCCCAGTTCGGAGCGCTGGCCGTCCTGGCCGCCGGTGGGAGCACCGGCGCCGCGATCGCCGCCGGGGTGCTCCTCAACGCCCGGTATCTCGCGATGGGGCTCGCCCTCGCTCCCTCGCTGCGGGGGCGGATCAAGTCCCGCATCGTGCTGGCGATGAGCACGGTTAACGCATCGTGGGCGGCGGCCAGCCGGGGCGACGGCACGTTTGACCCGTGGTACATGGCGGGCGCGAGCATCCCCCAGTACGTGGGTTGGGTACTCGGAACGGTCATCGGCGTGCTGATCGGTAGCGCGCTCGGTGATCCCAAGACCTACGGCCTGGACACGCTCTTCCCGGCCTTCTTCGTGGCGCTTCTGTACGAGGAGGTCCGCGGCCGGCGCAAGCGGGCGGCGGCCTGCGGTGGGGCTGCGATCGCGCTGGCCCTGACTCCGCTGCTCCCGCCGGGTCTCCCGATCCTGATCGCGGCTGCCGCCGCGGTCGCGGCCTCGAGGCTCAGTTCATGACCGGTGTCTGGGTCACGATCGCCGCGCTGGCCGTCGCCACGGCAGCGTTGAAGCTGGCCGGGCCGCTGATTCTCCGTGGTCGCCCACTGCCCCCGCGCGTGATCGGGATCGTCGGGCTGCTGGCCTCGGCCCTGCTGGCCGCGCTGGTCGTGGTGGAGACGTTCGGCAAGGGTCGCTCATTGACGCTCGACGCCCGCGCGCTTGGCGTGGCGTTCGCGGCGGTCGTCCTGGCGCGCAGGGGATCGCTGACCGTGGCCGTGATTGGCGCGGCCGTCGTGGCGGCGCTGGCGCGGGCGATAACTTGAAGGTCATCCGAGCTCCCGGCGCGCGGCCTGTCGATTTTCGAATTTGGCGTTCGTCTTAAGCCCAACAAACTGACCAGACCCCCGACTTCAGGAGTTACCATGACCGCCTCCTCCACCCAGGGAATCAAGATCGTTCTGCATCCCGTGTCCGATCTGGCAAAGGCCAAGGAGGTGTACGCCGCCCTGCTCGGCGCGTCGCCGACGGCCGACTCTGAGTATTACGTCGGCTTCGAAGTCCAGGGACAGCACATCGGACTCGTGCCAGGCGGCGGACCGCAGGGCATGACCTCGCCGGTGGCCTATTGGGAGGTGCCGGACATCGAGGCCAAGCTTGCCGAGGTGACGGCCGCCGGAGCCGCGGTGAAGGACGCCCCACGCGATGTCGGCGGCGGCCGCCTGGTGGCCAGCTTCACAGACCCAGATGGCAACGTCCTCGGGGTGGTCCAGGACCAATGAGCACGGCCACCAGGGTGAGGAGAACGTCGCCGGCGCTACATGTCGCCGACAGCCAAGGGCTGATCCGGGTGCACGGCGCGCGAGAGAACAACCTCACAGGCGTCAACATCGAGATCCCCAAGCGCCGGCTGACGGTGTTCACCGGGGTCTCGGGCTCGGGCAAGAGCTCACTGGTTTTCGACACGATCGCTGCCGAGTCGCAACGCTTGATCAACGAGACGTACAGCGCCTTCGTGCAGGGCTTCATGCCGACGCTCGCCCGGCCCGAGGTAGACCTGCTGGAGGGACTGACGACCGCGATCAGCGTCAACCAACAGCGGATCGGGGCCGATCCCCGGTCTACGGTCGGCACGGCCACTGACGCAAACGCGATGCTGCGCATCCTGTTTAGCCGGCTCGGGCAGCCGCAGATCGGATCGCCCAGCGCATTCGCCTTCAACGTCCCGTCGGTCCGGGGCAGCGGTGGAATCACGGTCGAGCGCGGTAACCGCAAGACCGTGAAGGCGACGTTCAGCCGTACGGGGGGCATGTGCCCACGGTGCGAGGGCCGGGGCGCTGTGTCTGACATGGACCTGGCCCAGCTGTTTGACGATTCCAAGTCGCTCAACGAGGGGGCCATGACGATCCCTGGCTATCAGACGGGCGGCTGGAACTTCCGGCTGTACAGCGCGTCGGGCTTCTACGACCCCGACAAGCCGATCCGAGAGTTCACCAGGAAGGAGCGGCACGCCTTCCTCCACAACGAGCCAACGCGGATGAAGATCGCGGGCATCAACATGACCTATGAGGGGCTGATCCCGCGTATCCAGAAGTCGATGCTGTCCAAGGACAGGGAGGCGATGCAGCCCCACGTCCGGGCGTTCGTGGACCGGGCGGTCACGTTCGCCACCTGTCCAGAGTGCGGCGGCACCCGGCTCAGCGAGGGGGCGCGGTCGTCCAAGATCCAGGGGATCAGCATCGCCGACGCGTGCACGATGCAGATCACCGATCTGGCCGCCTGGGTCCGCGGGCTGGACGAGCCGTCGGTGGCGCCGCTGCTCACCGCGCTGGGCGGGACGCTCGACTCGTTCGTGGAGATCGGGCTGGGCTATCTGTCGCTCGACCGGCCCTCGGGCACCCTGTCCGGGGGCGAGGCACAGCGCGTCAAGATGATCGGCCACCTCGGCTCCTCGCTCACCGACGTCACGTACATCTTCGACGAGCCGACGATCGGGCTGCATCCGCATGACATCCAGCGGATGAACGACCTGCTCCTTCAGCTACGGGACAAGGGCAACACGGTGCTGGTCGTGGAGCATGAGCCGGAGACGATCGCGATCGCCGACCATGTGGTCAACCTCGGCCCCGGCGCCGGTTCGGATGGCGGCACGGTCTGCTTTGAGGGCAGCGTCGAAGGGCTGCGGGACAGCGACACCATCACCGGGCGCCATCTGGGCGACCGCTCCGAGCTGAAGCAGACCTTGCGGACGCCCACCGGTGCGCTCGAGGTGCGAGGCGCCAACGCCAACAACCTTCAGGATGTCAACGTCAACATTCCTCTTGGCGTGCTGGTCGTCGTCACCGGGGTTGCCGGCTCGGGCAAGAGCTCGCTCGTGCATGGGTCGATCCCGGCCGACGCGGATGTCGTGTCGATTGACCAGGGTGCGATCCGCGGCTCGCGAAGGAGCAACCCGGCCACCTACAGCGGGGTGCTGGAACCGATCCGCAAGGCGTTTGCCAAGGCCAACGGCGTTAAGCCGGCGCTGTTCAGCGCCAACTCGGAGGGCGCCTGCCCGACGTGCAACGGCGTGGGCGTGGTTTACACCGACCTGGCGATGATGGCTGGCGTGGCCACCACCTGCGAGGAATGCCAGGGCAAGCGATTTGAGGCCTCTGTGCTCGAGCACCGGCTGGGCGGACGCGATATCAGCGAGGTGCTGGCCATGTCGGTAGCGGAGGCCGAGGGGTTTTTCGGTGACGGCGAGGCCCATACCCCGGCCGCGCACGCCATCCTGGGCCGACTGGCTGACGTCGGGCTGGGCTACCTCAGTCTCGGCCAGCCGCTGACCACCCTGTCCGGTGGCGAGCGCCAGCGACTCAGGCTGGCCACGCACATGGCGGACAAAGGCGGTGTCTACGTGCTGGACGAGCCGACGACCGGGCTCCATCTCGCGGATGTCGAGCAGCTGCTCGGCCTGCTGGACCGGCTTGTCGACTCCGGCAAGTCGGTGATCGTGATCGAGCACCACCAGGCGGTCATGGCACACGCTGACTGGCTCATCGACCTCGGCCCGGGCGCCGGCCAAGATGGCGGCCAGATCGTGTTTGAGGGCACGCCCGCAGACCTCGTGGCCGCCCGGGCCACGCTGACCGGCGAGCACCTCGCGGCCTACGTTGGGAGCTGAGCAGCCCGCAGAACGATCACCGCGGACGTGATGCGGTACGGGCCAAGCCGCAGGACCAGCGAGGAGTGGTGATATGGAGGCACATCAATCACCTCGTCCAGGACACCCTGACGGGCGCCGACAACGAACGGCTGGGCCGAATGCCCTGGTTTCGCGACGCGTTCCAACAGGCCAACGATGTCGCGGCGCCGGAACGCCACCGTGGGTCCCAAGGACACCGTGCCCTGGTCACTGTCCAGATTGAACTCAGTGGTGTGCACGGCCACTCCGCCTGGGGCGAGGCAGTCCATCGCCCGCTCTACGAAGCGTGCTCCGGCCTCAATCGAGCCGAGGTGCTCCAGGGCACAGGAGGACCAGAGAAAGTCGAACCCCACGAGATCCGCCGGGATTGCGTTCATGTCAACGCTTCGGTAGCTGACCCGCTCCCGGAATTCATCCTCAGGACAGTCGGGCCGCCTCAGACCTTCCAGGCGCGCGAGCTCCTCGTCCGCCTGCCCCAGCGGGAGGCCCTGGGATCTTCAGCGGGGAGGTCGGTGGCAACGACGTGGATCCCCTGACCCGCGAACGCTGCGACCAGGGGCTCCCGGCCGACGCCGAAGCCAAGTCCCCTTGCGCCGGGCCGGATCATGCCCGTGTCCTCGAGCGCTCGGCAGATGGCCGTGTATTCCCACGCCTTGCGCGAGAGGATGTGCGGTTCGCCGAGCCTTTGGCACCACTGAAGATGCTCCTGCCCCAGGTCCGCCTGTCGGCAGACGCGCGAGGAGAGAGGCGGATCGGCGCACGGCTCGTTCATGCCCCCCAGCTGGACTCGCGCGAGCGCCTGGGCAAGCACACCCTGATTGGAGACGAGATCTCGCAGACGCGCCGGCAGTCCAATCGCTGAGCTGGCACGGGCAGGCAGACTTCCCAACCGGCCCATCGGCCAGCGGCTTCGGGGACGGCTATCCATACGAGCTTGGACGACCTCTAGCCGGCGCGCCGCGACTTCATTTGTGGCAGATGCCAGATGGCGACTGCCTCACCCCGTGGTCGTGGATCCAGGAGTCGGCGGTCCCGGCGGTGCCGGACCCGTGCGTGTCGTCCTGGCAGTCAAACGCTCCGTTGCCGGACGCATGGTCGTTGGATAGCGTGTTCGACGCGCTGGGGTCGCCAAACGGGTCCTGGGCGTCGATGTGGATCCCGTCGAAGTTGTTGTCGAGCAGTTTGTCGTTCGACGAGAGCACGTTCGAGGCGCCGTTCAGGTCCAGGCCGTCGTCGTTGTGATCGAGGTTGTTGTTGTTGAGATTGACGCTGCCCGGCACGAAGCCGACGAAGATTCCATCGCCTTGTGTCAAGTCGTTGGCTGGGTCCGCTGTCGTATCGACGTTGTTGGTAACGGTGTTGTTGTGCACCGACGCGCTCGCTCCGTCGCCGACGACCACCCCCGAAGGCGCGCTGTTGGCGATCTGCGGGCCGGTGATCGTGTCGTTGTTGACCGTGCCGTTAGAACCCCGGACCGCGACCTCGGCGCCGACGAACTGGTAGCTCTGGATCGTCGAGTTGTTCACTGTCCCGTTGCCGGGTACCTCCGCGCCGTTGTTGAACAGAGCCGAGTCGCCGAACGAAACCGCGTAGCCGTCGGAATTCGAGCGATCGGCGGCGTTGGCGTCCTCAATGTTCTGGATCGTGTCCTGGTTGATCTGCGCCGTGCCAGATCCCACGTCGTAGACACCGAAGTGACGGCCGCTGCTGGACGGGTCGTCGTTCCAGGGTCCCTGGATCACGAAGCCGGAGAGCTGGTATGCGTCCCCCGCTCCGGTCGTGATCGCGACGACATCGTCGGATCCGTTCGGACCACTCGGAGCCTCGCCGACCGGTGGGTACTCGATGACCGGATTGTTCTGGCCCTGGATCACGAGCCGGCCCTTCCCGGCGGGGATGTTCACCTGCTCGGGATAGATCCCTGGGCAGACCGTGATGTGACTATTGGGCGTAGCTGCAGTGACAGCCGACTGGATGGTCGGATAGTTGCTCCCAGGGCAGTGACCGACGATCAGGTTCATGCCACTGGCGAGCGCCGGCGACACCCCGATCAGACCGATGGCTACGGTTCCCGCCGCCGCTCGGAGGAAACGGACCGAGCGGACCTTGGCTGCCAGCGACATGCAGACTCCTTTCGTTGAGCCAAACGTAACGCGGGCAGCGGGCCCCGTCAATGCGCGACGGTTGGCGTGCGGGAGCAGTACCGCTACCGGGATTCGAACCGTACCGGTCCCCCCACCGGCACAGGGTTTTCGCGGAGGGGTGGGGGATTCGGAACCGCTCGGGACCGCTCGACACCGCTCCAGCCCGCGGGTCGTTTTACCGGCGTTCTATCGAGCCCCCGCCCTGCCGATGCCTGCCGAGGGCCGACCGCCGCGCCACCGTTCCTTCAGGGCCGCGCGAATCGGCCGACCGCCCCGGCTGACAGGGGTTCATAGCTACTACGAACCAGCCACACCACCGACGTTGACGCAGGGGATTACCCCAGTCGCCAGCGGCTGAGCGCCCCTCGTGCTAGAGGAATCGCCGACGTCGCCCGTGATGAAACTAGGCGTGACTAGATCGTATCCCTGGAAGACCTCGCTGAGGTCGCCCGCAGGGCCGATAGTGTCCGACGTGTTAGCCGGAATAATCGTGCCCCACCCAGGGTCGTACTGGCCAGAGCCGTCGTAGTACGTCTGGGTGCCAAATATCTTGATGCCGCTGCACCCGCCGTTCGTCGTGGCGTTGTTCACGTCAGAGACCGTGAAGTCGCCGACCGTGACGGTGTGGCTCTGGCCAACGGTGGTCAGGACAGCATCGAAGTTGGTCAGCCCAGGACCGGCCGGACCGGTGGCACCGGCGGGACCGGCGGGACCCCGGGCGCCTGTAGCACCGTTGGGACCCTGCGGACCGGCAGGACCCTGCGCACCACGCGGACCGGCCGGACCACTCGGACCCGTGAACCCCCGCGGACCACGCTGACAATGACACTTGGCCGCCAACGCCGGAGCGGCGTCCACAGCCAGCACCCCACACGCCGCCATCGCGCCCGAGGAAAGAAGCAAAACAAATAGCTTCCTCAAGGTACTCCTCCTAGAAATAGAGAATTGAACTTGGAAACCTCAGTCGAGGAGCATGCCCTCCCACCACTGTCTCGAAGCGCATGCGAACATCTGTTCGTGGAGCACCGGGATCAGCCGGAACGGAGCAAAGGATGTAAGAGCCCGACACCGGAAGGGTTAGCGACCCGCGGTGGCCCTGAGTCATGCGTTGGCGTTCGTGAGGGCGTCGGCGAAGCGTTGCAGGGGTACTCGTAGGCTGGGCTATTGACCCGCGAAATATCGACGGCCCACTATCCCATGTGGTCCCATCAAGCCCCTCAAACGACGAAAACCCCCACTTCATGGGGGCTTTTTCAGTACCGCTACCGGGATTCGAACCCATCCGAGGAGGGGTGACGGATCAGCGTTTTCCCTGCGTGTGAGTGGGTTTTGAACCGCCGGCGAGGGGCAGGTAACCGCCCGAAATCGGGGGTTGACTGTGGCGCGGGTGTGGCGCACATCGGCGCGCCGGCTGTCGTTAACGTCGTGTCGCGCAGAGCCGACCGGGGGGGCCAGAACTCTTGATCGATGACGCTCGCTTTGCGCGAGCGCGAGACGAGTGCAGGTCGTTCTGTCCGAGCGTCTCGTCAGGGCCGTCCAGAACGGCCCGTATCACGCGATACGAGCCGTTCGCCGTGTCGGGCGGCACTTGTGCTTTCCGTGGAAGGGGGAAGCGAGCCCGGTGGTCCAGCCAGGCGCATGCAAATAGACCCCCTGTGTCAACCTCCGGCTGCGATGACCCGTTGCAGGGCGGTGTGTTGGAGCGGGTCGTAGGTGTCGTGGTCGTGCCAGATGCGCCAGATGATTTGGGTCCAGGCGCGTCCGAGGATGCGGGTGGCGTGGGTGTGGCTGGCGCCTCTGGCGCGGGCGCGGTCGTAGATGTCGGCGGCCCAGGGGTTGTATCTGCGGCTGGCGTCGGAGAGGGTGCAGATGGCTTGGCGTAGTCGGTGGTCGCACGCCCACCGGAACTGCGCGTGTCTGCTCTTGCCGGACTCGACCGCGACGGGAGCCTGGCCGGCGTCGGCGGCCAGGGCCCGGTAGGTGGGGTAACGCTCGCGGCAGTCGCCTATCTCGGCCAGCATGGTGGCGGCGCACAGCCACGAGTCCTTGGCGATGAACAGCGAGCGGAACGTGGCCCCGTCGGGGTGCGCCTCCAGGGCATGGCGGATCTCGATCGTGAGCTCGCTGATCCGCGCAACGACCGGCTCCAAGGCGGAGACGAGCGCGAGCACGATCTGGCGATGGGCCTGGATCTCTAGCTCGCCGGCGCGCCCCTCCGCTCCCTCCTTGAGCCTTGCGAGCAGCTCGCGGGCGGGTTTGCGACCCGGGTATCCGTGACGCTTGAGGAACCCAGCGAGGCGTTGCTCCCCGAGACCGCGGGTGTCACCTGGGGTGGGATAGCGCCGCAGGAAGGCCAGCGCGATCTGGGTGTCCACCGAGCAGAACACCTTGCCCGCGCCCGGCCAGAACGTGCCCAGCTGATCACGGAGCTGGTTAGCCAACCCCACCCTCGTGCGCACCAGCGAGTTCCGCGCCCGGGTCATCGTCCGCAGCGCCTTCGTCTGGTCACTGTCAGGCTCGAGCACCCGGAAGCGATGACTGTCGGTTCTGGCGAGCTCGGCCAGCACGAAGCTGTCAAACCCATCGCTCTTGCCACCCGCGACACTGAACCGCGGACGCATCGCCTTGACCTGGTTGGGATGCACCGCCACCACCGTCAGCCCCGCGTCCAGCAGCCGCTCGATCAAAAGCCCGTCCGGCCGCTCGATCGCCACCAGCTTCACCTGCAGACGCAGCAGCCGAGCGCACAGCGCCCGAATCCCCTGCTCGTTGTGCCGATAACGCCGGCCCTCCACGATCCGCCCCTGCTCATCCACCACGCACGCCGCGTGCTCCTGGCTCGCCCAGTCCACCCCGGCAAACCGACTCTCCGACATGACCGCTCCCTCCACTCGATTGACTGAGTGTCGGCGCGAGATACCCTGGCGGATGCTTACTGATGGCGCTCTATGGGCGCGACCTCCTGTTGCCGCTCACTGGGCACCTCGACGGAACGTCGGGAAGGCGCTGGTCTAAAAGCGGCCCTCTGCACGGGCAAGCCCAAAGCGGCGCTCTTCCCGACATCCGCCGACCAACGAATCTTCTCCAGTAAGCCCTTTGCGACACTCTGCGCTCATGGTCGAGGGTCAAGGAGACGGGATAACCGAATGGCCAGTCGAATTCCACTTCAAGCTCCAGGGCGGTCGTGACCTGGGGGACGCCGGAGGCGCTTTCGCCGACCGGATCGCGGGAGATGCCGCCGTCCTCAGGGTGGTGGACATCGACCATCCGGGGGACGACAGCATCCGAGTGCACGCGGTGGTCACCGCAGGGAGCCACGAGGAGGCCGGGGCGAAGAGCGACGACATCCTCGACGCGGCGCGTGCAGCGGCCGGGACGACAATCGCTGATTGGTCAACGACCGGATATTGGTGTGGCCATGACTGCGCGGAGATTCCCGAGGACTTCTGACGTGCTGACCGACCTGCGACACTCAGCCGGCCGGGCAGGGCCCACCGGGCGCTGAAACCGCTCTCGCCCGTGCCCGACGCAGCCCCAAAATCTCACTCGCGCCGTGAGGAATGGCGGCAGTACCGTCGAGCTTTCCGGTGGAGGGTCGGGCTGATCGTGGTGCTGCTCGCTCTGGTCGCCGTCGCGGTGATCGCGCTCAATAGCGGCGGGAGGGGAGGCCTTCCGGCATTCAACGCCTGTATCCGCCAACACCGATCCCTGCTCCTGCTGCAGTCCCGGTCAAAAGGGCGTCGTCGAGACGATCAGAGATCGGGCGAGCGGTGTGTTGGAGGGAGAGGTCACCACGGGGAGCGCAATACCGGTTGCGGAGGCGCTCCTGGGCAACACCCTCATGCTCGGAGGAGCCGCAGCAGGAGGGGGCCGGTACACGTGTCCACGATAACCCCCACCGGCCGTGACCCAGGTGCGATCTTGCTCTGCTGGAACGTCCCCTTCCCCGAGCGACCCTAATGCCTGATCGCCGCCGAGATTTCGCTCCCCCTCCGATCGATTTTCAACACTGAGCCGCCACGCCACGCGAGGCGCCCCGGCTTCCCCTATGCGGACGAAACGAGTAGCCCGGCCACGGCGGGCACAGCGCTCCGGTGGGCGATAAGCATGCACGCGACATCGCCTCGTCGAGCCGGCGCGTCTGCATCGGCACGGGCGGTCCTCCTGACGGCCATCCTGGGCCCGGCGCCGGACTTGTGACGGACTGCCTCCAGCCCCCCGCGCGTCGCGGCCCTACCGTCCCCCTCGCGCCTCACATTCACCCTCGGTCCAGCCACGGTGCCAGCTCACGCCGAAGCGCGGGCAGCATTGCGATGTCCTTCGGACGTCCCGCCGCGGTCTTGCTCGCGATGATGTCGGCGGCGCTGGCGACCGCGACGGGCGCCGTGGTTCCAGGAATCCGCTGCGGCGAGGCGCGGTCGATCAGGTCCGTGTAGCCGCCCGTGCCGCTGGGATGGGTCGTGATGTCCAGCTGGCCGTGCCGTGTCATCAGGTTCCACACTTGCTTCGTGGCGAGCAACCGCGAGTCGAACCCGCCCGAAACAGGCAGACCCTCTGGGTATGCCGGATCGCCGATCAGCTTCGCATCGAGCTCGTCGAGCGCTCTCGCCAGCCGGGCGAGGTTCTCCTTCGAGGTCTCGGGGACGATGTCAATGTCCTCGCTGCGACCGCTCCAGCCGAGCGCCTCAGCCGCAGCAGCTCCTATCACCAGGTAGTCGACTCCTCTGCGTTTGAGCGCGTCGAGGATTGCCTGACGGTCGGGATCGGATGGCGCGCCGACGTTCACGCGACAAGCCGCTCCGCATCGCGCGCCTGATCGAGCGTCGCCCAAAGCGCCGGCGTGAACGCTCGCTCGCGCTCACGAGGGCTGGCGTCCGCGAGCCGGATCAGGTCTCGCAGCGAGGCGACCTTCACCGGCACACCACCGAGCGTCACCGTGATCGCGTCACGCAGTAGATCGCGGTATCCCCCACTCCCGGCCGGACCGACGCTGACTAGGAGCCGCTGATCGCCTGGCAGTCGCCAGCTCCACCTTGCGTCGAAGCCTCCGAGCGGATCGTCGGGCTGCTTCCGGCGGCCGCCGAGTGCCGCGGCGGCTCGTTCAACCGCCTCCAGGCTCCCGGGCTCGTCGTCTGCGACCAGCAGGAACTGGCCGGCGTCCAAGGTGATCGGCCAGCCGTGCACAGCGCCGGCAACCTCGCCCGCAAGCACATACCGCACGCCTTCCGCCGCGAGCGCTCTCGCAATCTCTCCCGGCGAGATCGTGAGCCGATGCGCCAGCCGGCTCACCCGCTCGGAAGGCGCAAGCCGGAGCTGCTCAATGATCTGGCCCCGGTAGGAGTCGTCGGCGTTGGCAATTCCAACTGTCAGGCCGAGGTCGCACGCCGACAGCGCACGCTCGACGCTGGCCAGCGAGGGCTCGTGGTCCCCCGCCTCCCATCGCGCCACCGTGACTGCGGCACACCAAGCCGACGCGCGAGCGCGCGCTGAGACATCCCGGCCCGCCGTCAACCAATCGCGATCAGATCTCCACCTGACATTGCCCTTATGATGATAGCAAAAACGCTATCATATGCCGGTCGTCAGGGCCTCGCCACCGCGAGGCGTCATGAGTTGGCGCTCGCTGCGGGCGGTGCCGCTCATCCTCCAAAGAGCGGCAGCTGCGTCCCCGGCTTCAGCCTGCACGCCTCCGGGTTGTCCCGAGCTAGCCGGGCCCATGCCATGGCTTGGGCCTTGAACGCGTCAAGCAACTCAAGCCTCAGCCCACCGCCGCCCTCAGACAGACGCACCCGGGCGGCGATATCGCGAACGCGTTCCAGGCAATCCCGATCCCCGCACACATCGAGAACGCCATTGGTCTTCCCGGTCCGCCACCAGGCGGCGTGCAAGCTGAGGATCGCCTTCAAGCGCTCGGCCGACTTTCGCGCGAGCTCAACCTCGACGGGGATGGCTTGGTCGCCTTGCAGGACAACGAGGTCCGGGCGATGCCCGCGCCTCTGGAGTCCCTTGGCGTTGTGCCACTTCACTTCGCCTGACCACCACGGGCCAGAGACGACAAATCGCCCGCACCTACTGGCGATCTGAAGTACCGCTACCGGGATTCGAACCCGGGTTTCCGCCGTGAGAGGGCGGCGTCCTAGTCCCCTAGACGATAGCGGCGAGGTGGGGATGCTCTGGCGGCCGTCGGTCGCCAGCTCTTGGACCTCCGGCGACTGTCGTAGGCCGAACGGCAAGGGTAGCGGGGTGCTGCCGCCGCGTGATCTGGCGATCATCGCTGGGCGACGGGCCGGAAGCACCACCTGGATCGTCGGATAAGAAGGTGCGCCGGGCGCGACATCGAAACCTCGTCTTAACAGACGCGGCGCGACAAATCACTGCGCGAACTGTTAATCAGACAGTGGACCGAACTCGACCTAGCAGGCCTTGGTGGGAGCAGAGCCCGAAGTCTCCGAAGGATGGAGGCTGGGAGCCTGAGCGCGAAAGGCTTCGGGCCGAACTGGCCAGAGCGCGACAGGCAATGGCCGCGAGTCCCGAGAGTGATGCCAGTCGCGGCCGCTCCGGATCTCGGGGACGCCTCACCGCCGCCTAGGCGATTCCGCTCCACCCGCCGTCCCAGGCGCCACAGCACAATGCACGCTGGCGAGGCGGCGCTGGATACGTTGGCCCCTCCTTGGAGAACAGGACCCAGGCTCAAAGACGACTGGCGGGGCGCTCACCCGCCGCAGCTTCCTGGCTGAGGGCGGATCTGCCCTGATTGCGGCTGGCGCTCAGCGTCAGGCCGTCGGGCACCGTCGGGCGTGGTTGCGTCCGGCTCACCCGTTCGTGCAGCCAAGCGACTCGGAGCTGGACGCGCTGCGCGTGCTCGGACGTCCGGACAGTGATCAGCTCCGGCACCTCAGAGACGGTTAGCGCCGTGGCCATGGGCTTCTGGACCGCTGAAGATCTCCCGCTCACCTACGCCCTGGTCGGCCGAGTGGGCGGCTGCGCCACCCGTGGCGGGCGCGCTACCCGCCCCGTCCCCGCGGCCTGAGCTCGACCTCGTTGCTCAGCGCCGAGATGTTCCCCGCCCGGTTGACGGCTCTGATCGCCACATAGACCCGCCGCCCGTTCGCCACGAGCGCCAGCAGCGCTCTGGGCAGGACGATTGCTTGGTGGCGCCCTGGCGGCCCCGGCAAGGGAACCGCCCTCAGCGGGCTCGCCCGCCAGAAGCTGCTGGTCGTGATCGGGGCGGTGGCATAACGGACCATGTACCGGGCGGCCCGGCCCAGCTCGTAGTCCCCACCCGGCGCGGTGAAGCGCAGCTCGCGGCGCGCGCCGGAGGCCAGGGCGAGGTCATCGATCGTGTCCGGACGCGCCGCATCCACCGCGTAGTCGCCGCTGTTGTAGTTGTCGTGCTGATAGTGCGACCAGCAGCCATTCGCCGTTGCCTTCCCGGACACGTTCCACCGGTACAGCCATCCCTCGCGCGTGATCCAGGCGAGCTGGAGGTGCCCGTTCATCCGGGGGTCACCGATCACGCCCCCGAACCCGGGCCATTGCCCGGTGTACTTCGGGAACCCCGGCGCCGTTGCCCCCGATGGGGTGAAGGCGTAGATCCAGGTGACGTCGGTCCCCGTGGCCACGGCCGGCGCTCCCCCTGAGCCCAGATCGGCGCACAGGGGCTTGTCGAAGAAGGTGAAGCCTGCGACGCGCTTGGGGAAGCCCGACAGCTCGCTGCCGCTCGTCGGATCCCACACCCCCTGGTAGACCTGGGGGACGGCGGCCTGCCCCGCGACGTCGAGTGCGTTGATCGTGCTCTCGGCTCCGGCCTCGCTGTGGGCGTACTGGAGCGAGCCGTTGTTCTGCAGGTCGGCCAGCGCGCCCTGACCGGTGAGCGTGATCATGGCCGAGTCACCCGTCGGCCGGTAGGGCGGAAGGGGACCGCAGTCCGAGGTGGTGCAGGTGCTGGATAGCGTCTTGTAGATCGAGCCGTCTCCGCTGAGCACATACGCCGGGCCGGTGATGGGTGCCGTCACGATGCGCATCCGGCCGCCGATGTTCCCGATCACCGGGGCGCTGGACCCCTCCCCCACGAAGTCGATCGACTCGTCGTAGCAGAAGGAGGCGGCGTTCAGCGACACCGGCCAGTGCGGCAGGTAGGGACCTCCCTTGTGTTTGTTGCCGTCGGCCCAGATCCCGTAGACCCATGTCTTGGACACCTGGTTTCCCTGCGGGGGTTGACCGGCCAGCACCAGTCCCAGATTCTGGTCCGACGTGCTCTGGCCGTTGCAGTCAAAGCTCGACACGAATACCTGAGGCCGGCCCTTGCCGAGCACGGTGCCCACGGCCGGGGCGTAGATCAGCTTGGGATCGGAGATGTAGCTCGAGGGATCGACCCCGTCGCGGGCGAAGTCCGCCTTGGGCAGCGCGACCCGCACCGGCCAACCCGGCACCGGATGGGCATTGGGCTGCCACGCGTAGAGATGTCCGTCGAATGAGCTCATCAGGATGTCCAGCTTTCCGTGGCCCTGGAGATCGGCCAGCACCGGCGGACTCCAGGCCCCTTGAGCAGGCAGGCGGCTGTGGGGAGTGGCGGCCCGCGGCGTGGGGACGGGAAGGGTCCAATAGGCCCGGTTCGAGTGCACCGGGAAGCCGGGCAGCAGGCGGCCATGCGAGTTCCAGGCGTACATGAAGGCGTTGTCTGTGTCGGCCACCACGTCAAGCTGCCCGTTGCCCAGTAGGTCGCCGATGGCGATCCCGGTGACCGGGTCATGCACGTTGCGAAACTCGGCCAGGCGATAGGAACGGGCGCGGAAATTCTCGGGCTCCAGCGGGCTGATCGAGCCCAGGGTGTGGGTGTAGACGGGGAAGCCCGGTATTTCGCGACCATCCGGCCGCAGCGCCTCCACCTCGCCGTCGTAGGTCCCGAAGACGAGATCGAGCGCGTGCCGCCCCTCCAGATCGGCGTAGGTCGGGCTGCCGGCGCCTTCCGCCCCCGTACGCAGCGGCATCCTCCCGACCAGACTCGGATCGTGGCGCAGCCCGATGCTTCGCCGATCCTCGCCCTTCAGGCCGTTGGCGTCGACGATGCGTAGGCGGATCGTCAGCGTGTACTGCTCGGGCCCCGCCGGCTGAAGCGAGCTGGTCGGGCTGTGCTCGTAATACGACGCAGGCACCTGGCGCAGGTTGATCGTCCCCAGCATCCCGGAGCGCGGCCGGGTGATCGTGCCCGAGCTGACGATGTGGAAGGCCGAATCGGCCGGGTCGGACCCCAGGGCCCACTCGAGCCACCACCGGGCGTGGCCGCTGGAGTGAATGCGGCTCGGGGCGATCCGGCCGTAGACCCGCACGCGAGGCTCGACCTTGGGGTCGATGTACTTAAACCAGGACGGCGAGTCAATCACCGCCGTGGGCGGGATCCTCCCGGCCATCACCATCGCCGTGGCCGCCCCCAAGTCCGGACGCCCGTAGCCGTAGTCGCTCGACCAGTTGGTGTGGGTGGCATTGGTCTGGCTGTTCGGGTTCCCCGGCCACTGCCGCGTGCTCCGCGGGGTCTGGGTCTGGGGGATCACGGGCGAGGCCGTGTCCATGAGCACGGACTTGACCTCGTCGGGCGTGAGCTTTGACTGGATCACGCCCTTCGACTTTGCGTTCAGCGCGGCCGACTGAACCATGGCCAGCACCCCGGCCATCGACGGTGTCGCCCCGGAGGTGTACACACCCTCGACCGAGAACAGGTTGTGCGTTCCCCAGCTCGTGACATTGCTCCGGGCCCGGAACGTGGTGTCCTCGTTGGCCCCCGGGGACCCGATGTCTTCGTCCAGCGAGTTTCCAGGAAAGACGTGGGCGAACAGCATCCCATCGGTGTGATCCGTCGAGTCGAAGTCGTTTGAGTCCAGCGAGAGCAGAACGCCGTGGTTGTACGCGTAGTTGACGGCCCGCTGGTCCTCGCTGCTGTATGAGTCCCTCCACAACGACCGAGCTGATCACCTCAGCGCCCAGGTCGGTGGCGTAGAGCATGCCCTCGGCCCACCGGTTCGGAAGGTTGACGTATGGCCGGGCTCGACATGGATCGGCACGACCCGGCAATTGGGGCACCATCCCAGGCTGCCGTAGCCGTTGTCCGCCGTTCCAACCAGCGACGACAGGTTCCCTGGGGCGTGGTCGTAGCCCGGATCGGTGGTGTTGGGGTCGTTGGTGTTGTACTCGAAGTTCCAGCCGCTGATGTCGTTGGGGTAGCCGTTGTGGTCGTTGTCGAAGCGGCCGCCCCGGGGACATCCCTTGGGCCCGATATGGCCGCGGACGATCTGGCAGTGGCCGAACACCGCGATCAGGTCCTCAGGCGAGAGATACGGCGTGAGCTTGCTGCCGACATGGACGCTGGCCACGTAGTGGTGCCGGCCGCCTGGCACACAGCCGAGCGTCACGCCCTCGTCGTCATAGCGCACAAACGGCTTCACCCCGGTCGCGCAGGCGGGGTTTACACGCGGGTCCCGGGCGTACTCGCGGATGTCGAAATGACCGTCATCCAGTAGGTCGTACGGGTCCTTGTTGGTGAACTTGGCCCCCCGTGCCTCGAGCTGGGGCTTGGTCAAGCCCTGGGCGTTCTCCGGGTAGGGCAGCTCGCCCTTATTGAGGTAGATGTTGTCCAGCGAGTCCTTGACGGAATCGCTGTCGTAGTTGACGCCGCCCTCCATGTAGGCGATCAGCACCTGGGGTCGCCCGATATTTCCCCGGGACCAGGCCCCCGGCTCGTTCAGCCCCGAGGCGTGCTGGGGATCAGTGGCGTTGACCGCCCAGCAGGGCAGGCCGCCGTCGGGATGGGGCAAGACGGCAGGCTGCGCGGTCGTGGGGCCGGGACACGTGTTGCCCTTCAGCGGTCCGTAGAAATCCCACTCCTCGTTGTCGGTGCAGCCGGTGACCGTCGGCTGGTGCTCGCACTGGGCGTAGTAGGGGTCCTGAGGCGCGCCGCGCATCAGGTTCGCGCACGCCCCGCGAATCGCCGTCGGGGCAAAGCACTTGCTCGACCCGGGGGCCGGCGGCCCCGGGGCCGGGATCTTCACCGACGCGGCCAGCGAAGGGGTGGCGGTCGCTCCCACGCTCAGTCGCACTCCGGACGAGCCAGAGTGGGCGCCCGCCAGCCCGAGGGGACCGAGCCCGGCCAGCATGCGCAGGTGCTGCTCGGGGCCGTCGTCGCCGTAGCCCACGTTGACGATCACCACGTCGGCGCCGGCGTCGCGATGGCGCTGCAGTTGCGGCAGGAACGACGTGTCGTCGGCCTTCAGGGGCATGCAGGCGTGGTTGTCCCACACCAGCATCGAATCGACGCGCCGCGGCGAGGCGTGTGCCTTCACCGGGCCGCAGCCACCTGGCGCCCTGGAAGCAGCCCACCTCTACCTCTACAGCAAGAACCCCGAGCATGACGTCCGCGGTGGCTTGCTGCTCCGGGCCGACCTGCACGCGCTGTTCGACAGGTGGCTTATCACCATCGACCCCGATACCTGGTCAATCCAGATCGCACCAGGACTCACGCGCTATCCCGGCCTCGCCGAGCTCGACGGCCAAGCCATCCAGCTGCCCGAAGACCTACGGCCGCAGCACAAGTACATTCAGGAGCACGCGACTGCGGCTCGAGCGTCCTGGAGTTGACACCGGTTCAGATGCCGGGCGCTGGGACCTTACTGGGAAAGGATCGGCCGCGACCCCACACCTCCGGCACATGACTCGCGCGGGCCACTCACGCCAGGCCTGTAACCTCGGCCTTTGAACATCGTTAGCCCCCGTTGGGAGCACCATGAGTGAGAGCTTCGAAGAGTTCTGCGACGCCTCGAAGCGTGAGCTCGGCCGACTGGCCAGCACAGGCATCCCCTGGCTCGTTGAGACCGCCCAGCGCGTCCCAGCATCGTGGCACCCGAACGGATTCGTGGTCTTCGATATGGGTCCTCACCCACTCGGT
This sequence comes from uncultured Actinomycetes bacterium, assembly GCA_963822765.1. Taxonomy (GTDB): domain Bacteria; phylum Actinomycetota; class Actinomycetes; order Streptosporangiales; family Streptosporangiaceae; genus Palsa-504. The sequence goes on from CAWGJL010000001.1 coordinate 48,744, forward strand.
GCGTTGCGTCTACATATCTGGCCTATCGGAGGGCGCCAGCTTGCGCGACGATGCGGCACACGTCCACACCCACGTGTGGGATCTTTGCTCAAGGGTTCTTTCGGGCGTCTATCGCGAGCAGTTGTACGAGCTTGTCGGCGTCGATGTCGGCGACAGGTACCAGTCTGCTGAAATCGACTACCAACATGATCGGAATACGCTCGAAGAGTCGAGAATTGTATTCCTGCGACCAGCGGTGGTTGTCACAGCGAATCCAGGACAGGTGCATACTGTGAAAGCCGGTATTCCTCATGAGACTCAAATCCCGGAGGACTCTTATTCGGCCACGCTGGTCATCATCTCCAGCCTGAGAATTGAGCGCGCATCAATCTACTCCCAAAGACCCCTACCGTCGGCACATTACGCGCGCCCGACCGTAAGCGATGTTATGCGCGAGGGTCTGCTCGGAGAGCTTGCAAAGCGAATTGAGGATGGGCGATGACGAAGGACGGAGGGCCATGCGAAGATTCCTTGCTTGGTGGTGGATGGATATCCGGTCGGGCGAAACCATCGATCTCTGGCTATTGGTCGCGGCTTCACTGATTTTTACTGTGCTAGGTGCCACCGGCATCGCGAGTATTCTGGTGCTGAGCTCGGTTGTCCTGGCCCTTCTTGCGCTACTCGCTGTCTCACAGATACGTGGTCGGCAAGAGGTTCGTGGTCTCGTCGCCTCCTGGCAACGTAGCAGAACGAGCATCTTCGAAGCCGACTTTCCCGACGCCTACTACGCGGCTCGATCACGGTCTGCTCAGTCCTATTCGTTCGCTGGCATGACAATGCAGCGCACATTCACGACCATGCGACCCGACCTTATTCGCATCCTGGACAACAACGGGACCGTACGAATCCTGCTCCCTGATCCTAACAATCAAGCGCTCATGGAGATGGTCGCCGAAAGCCGTCGGTACGGAGAAACGGCAAGCGATATGTCCAACCAGATCCGCCAGTCTATTGATACTGCGAAGAGTCTACGTGGCACAACTGGCCGTGGACCCAAGGTAAAGCTCACTTCGATTCTGCCTCGGGTAGGACTCAATCTTATCGATGCGGGCCTGCCAGATGCGTTGCTAATGGTTCAGCTGTACCAGGTACGCCCTAAAAGAGAGCCGGGACCGATCTTTGTCCTTACCCCCTCAGACCGGGAATGGTCTTAACCACTTCCGCGATGAGTTCGAACAACTCTGGGACAGCGGGACAGTTGCTAACGAGGCGCCCCCGCCTCCACCGATGCGATAGCGCTGGACCCGCACTATCAGCTTGGGAATCGGACCGATCATGGCGGTTTGTGCGGCTGACCAGGCAGTTTAGTTCACCGGCAGTATCCGTGATTGACCGCGTGCCGCCCTCGCTAATTGCACGTTAATTGCACGGCGCCGCACATTGCAGGGGATGGCCCGCGCCCGGTCCGGGCAGGCTGCCGCCTGACCCTTGGTCTCTGGCCGGAGTGCCCGCAGAGGTCTCCAGGATCAAGCATGACTTCGCGTGATGTACGTTCACCAGGCACTATCACCTGTGCTCGTTGCCCTGCGGTGACAGTCATGCTGGATGCTGGAGGGGCGGGTACGTACACTCAGCGGGCCATCCCCGGATCTGAGCGAAGCGCCCATGAGAAAACGGCTTGGCGGACTGGCTCGGGAAGCAGCAGCAGCTGGGGTTCTGCTTCGGTCCAGCCGGGTTCTTTGGTCCGCTTGGCCTGCTCGAAGTGGTCCCGGTCGATCGGGCTGTCGAGATCAAGGCCTGCCCCGTCAGCGCCATGAACCTCACCCAGAAGAGGTAATCCTCTCCGTTTTCCTTCAGCCTGAAGATGATCTCGATGGCCATCCGCTCACGGTCGAGAGTGGCGATGCACTCATCGGCTCGATCGTTGAGCATCGCCATCCACCGGTCGGCTTCTGCTGAAGCGCCGGGGAGAACCTTAGCCCGCGACAGCTTCACCACCAGGCCGACCGGGATGCTTGACCGCGGCTGCGTCACGGTGTCCAACCGTATCTTCGACGACGTTCCCGGGTCCGACCCGACCGCCGCTGACACGACGTGGGAGCGGCGGTCTGCGAGCTGGCCAACCGACGACGAGGACAGCTCTGCGCAGCAATAGGCATGCCGAGTGAGCTGTGCTGATCTAGCGGGCTCTTAAGGGCTGTGGCCCGGCGTGCGCCGACCGGGGCCGTCAAGGCCGGAGGGAGGCGCTGACGCCGGGCCAGCGGCGCCGCAGGCGCCGCCTTGAGTACGCCCGGCATGGGCGATCGCTTGGGGGTGAAAGTCCCCTGGAGGAAGAGGTGGTGCTAACTCCGAGCCGGAGGCAACTGCGTCGTCGTGAGGCGGGGTGGGAAGGAAGCCCGAGGCGAAACCCTGCACCGAGGAACACGAACCGCGTATAAGGCGGGGCGATCTGGGTGAGCCTGCTCAAGAAGGTAAAGCCCGTCACCGCCGACAGGGTCGTCACGTAAACGCGGCGGGCGTAGGGGGAAAGTGATCGTTCTTATCGGGGGAGGTCTGCCTGGGTGTCGGTTGTGCTGTCGTGTCGCCGCGCCGGCGGCCCGGCCGTGAGGTGCGGGCTGACCGGGCAGAAGTCAGCAGAGGTCGTAGTACCGGCCGGGAACGGTAATGGGCCGGGAAGGGCCGAACGTCAGGTGAGACGGAGGAGCCGGGTTGCTCGTGCTGGTCGCATTGATCGCAGCTATCCCGCGTACGCGGGCCCGCTGCGGAAGGAGACGGTGAGTTCCGTTGAGCACCGCGGCTGAGCGTAGCGGCCGGACGGCGCGCCCTGAGGAGGCTGTCATTCCCGGCCTGGAGGTTTCGCTGTGGGAGCAGATGCTCTCGCCGGAGAATCTGGGCCGGGCGTTGAGGCGTGTCGGGGCCAACCGGGGCGCGCCTGGTGTGGATGGCATGACCACGGAGGAGCTTGTCCCGTGGCTGCGCGAGCACTGGGCGCCGGTCCGGCAGGCTCTGGACGCGGGCACCTACCGGCCTTCGCCGGTCCGCCGGGTGGTGATCCCCAAGCCCGGGGGCGGCGAGCGGTTGCTGGGGGTGCCCACCTGCCTGGACCGGCTGATTCAGCAGGCTATCGCGCAGGTGCTCACGCCCATCTTCGACCCGCAGTTTTCCGGGTCGTCGTTCGGGTTCCGTCCCGGCCGGTCCGCCCACCAGGCGGTGCAGGCGGCGCGGGCCTATATCGAGGACGGCCTGGAATGGGTCGCCGACATCGACCTGGACCGGTTCTTTGACCGGGTGCAGTTCGATGTGCTGATGGCGCGGGTGGCGCGCAAGGTGGATGATCGCAAGCTGCTCAGGCTCATCCGGAGCTATCTGGAGGCCGGGGTGATGGTCGATGGGATCAAGCAGGCGACGGTGGAGGGGACCCCGCAGGGTTCCCCGCTATCGCCGATCTTGTCGAACATCATGCTGGATGATCTGGACCGGGAGCTAGGGCAGCGCGGTCACTGGTTCGTCCGTTACGCCGATGATCTTCGGGTCTTCGTGCGCAGCGAACGGGCTGCCCAGAGGGTGTTCGAGAGCGTCTGCGGCGTGATCGAACGGCGGCTGAAGCTGAAGGTGAACCGGGAGAAGTCCTCGATCCGGCACGCCGCGCAGGCGACACTGCTGGGGTTCGGGTTCTTCTTCGACGGCCCGCGGGCCGGGATCCGGATCGCCCCCAAGGCGATCAAGCGGCTGAAGGACCAGCTGCGGATGCTGACCAGGCGGAGCTGGAGCGTGTCGATGGACTACCGCATCGGCAAGCTCAACCGGCTCATCACCGGCTGGATGGCCTACTTCCGGCTCGCGCAGCGCGTCAGCGTGCTCGGCAAGCTGGATGGATGGCTGCGCCGCCGCCTGCGGCAGGTCCGCTGGAAGGAATGGAAGACCACCGCCGCTAAGCGGCACAACCTGCGAATACGCGGCATCTCCGAAAGCGAGGCCCGCAAATGGGCGGGCGTCAGCAGGAGATACTGGAGGGTCGCAGGCTCCCAGATCCTCCAGGTATCCCTGCCCAACTCCTACTGGGACCACCTCGGCCTGAAAACCCTGAGCCAGACCGGCAGCGTCTCAACCCAGCGGCCTGACGAACCGCCGGATGCGGACCCGCATGTCCGGTGGTGTGAGAGGGGGCGGGGCGACCCCGCCCCCTACTCGATTATAGAAACGGCTCGATTCGGCAATGCCGCGACAAGTCCCCCTCTGTGGATCCGGTGGGACTGGTGGACAAATGGGTGGTCTCGAATCGCCGTCGTGCCAGCCTGTGGTGTGTGGTCTCAGGACTTGCTTGACAATTTCGGCTCACCACATGGCTGACAGGCTCAGGAGATGCTGGACATGCCCTCGGCTTTCGGGGCGTGGATCTTGGCTTTCCAGCGGGTGACGGGCCGCTGTTCGGTGCGGGGGTGCAGGGAGATCTCGGCGCCGTCGCAGGTGACGCGGAAGTGGGTGTCCTCGACGTGGACGGTGACGATCTTCCCGGCGTAGCTGGCGCCGACGCGGAGCCGCTGGCGGGTGACCATGATGACGCCGTCCTTGGGGACCTTGCGCTGGACGCTGACCGGGCCGGGAGCCGGCGCGGGCAGCGCGGTGGCGGCGATCCGGGCGCCGCGCAGCTTGCCCCGGCCGTCGGCCGGGACGGGGCTGGGCAGGGTCTTGGCCAGGACGCCGCCGCTGATGACGTGCATGAGGTGCCCGTCCAGCCGCAGGGTGACCCGGCGGCGGGCCAGCTCGGCGCCGATCTTGACCCGCTGCCCGGCCAGGTCAGCGATGCCCTCGCCGTCGGTGGCCCGGTCGACCTCGATCACCGTGCCGCCGGGCAGGGCGCCCGCCTTGGCCGGGGCTGGGCGCGGCGGGCGGCGGCCCGGCCGGGCTCGCGCCGCGCATCTTCAGCATGGCCAGGTCCTCGGCGTCCAGGCAGGACGGCACCGTCTTGACCAGCTGCCCGCCGATGAGCACGTGCACCGTGAACTCATCGGCCCACACGTGCGCGAGCTGCCCGGCCCGGGCCGGGCCCATCTTGATCCGCTGCACCGCGGGGATCACGGCCAGGACGCCGCTGGGCGAGATCACCGTGTCGAACTCGACGGCCCCCGCTGACTGCGCGCCGAGCAGCACCGGCGCCGGGCCGGCGGCTTCGGGCGCCGGCTCCGGGACCGGCACGGCCAGCGAGCGGTCCGGGCTGGCTGCCCGGCCGGAACAGGCTGGCCGGGGTGGCCATGCCCAGCGCCTGGTGCGGCCGGGCGTGGTTATAGGCGTGCACCCAGGCGGTGATCGCGGCCTGCGCGACTGGGCAGGTCCGCGAAGGGCCCGGCCACATCGAGCAGCTCGCGGCGCAGCGTCTGGTGCCAGCGTTCCACCTTCCCGGTGGTGGTCGGCGAGTACGGCTTGGTGAGCTTGGCGGTGATGCCGTGCTCGCGGCAGACCCGCTCGAACAGCACCTCGGCCGGGCGGGGCTTGGTGAACCGGCCGGTGAACTGCTTGCCGTTATCGGTCAGCACCTCCGCCGGGACGCCGTACTGCCTCATCGCCGCGGTGAACGCGTCGGCGACCGCCCGCGCGGACGGGACGGCCAGCACCGCCGCGCAGACCACGTAGCGGGAGTGATCATCGATGCCGGACAGCACCTTGCACTCGCGGCCGTCGGCCAGGTAGATCCCGCCGACCAGGTCCAGCTGCCACAGCGCCATCGGCGTCTCCCGGGCCCACCGCCGGTACTTGCGCTTGTGCTGCTGGGCCTGCGGGGTGACCATCGCGTTGCGGACCAGCACCCGGTGCACCGTCGCCCGTGACGGCGCGGCCGTCACGCCGCGCTGCGCGACCTCGAACGCGATCCGCCGGGCGCCCCACCGCGGATGCGCCCGCCGCAGCTCGCACACCAGCGCCTCGGTCTCCGCCGCCAGCCGCGACGGCGAGGTCCGCGGCCGCCGCGAGACCTCCCGCAGCCCGTCGATCCCGGCCGCGGCGTGCCGGGCCTTCCACGAGTACACCGACTGCCGCGAGACCCCGTACCGGACCGCGACCTCGCTGACCGGCGACCCGTCCAGGACCTCCAGCACCGCCCGGTACCGCTGCTCGACCAGCCAGTCCTGGTCATCTGCCTGCTTCTGCTCGTCCCCCATGAACAGCAGATCATCGAGATCACGGACAGTAACTGTCAAGCATCTCCCGACTACAAGATGTCAAGAGTGTCGTGGGCCCTCACACCGACAGCCAGCCTTTCGGATGCCTGTGCCTCGGTATCCTGCCTCAGAGGTGTTACGACTTTCCTTACGGCTTCAAGGGCGCACCTTCGGCGCGCCGGGTCTGACGGCCCGGGCCGTGAACAGCGAGGACGGGCGCGAGCAGTCGAGAGGGAGAAAGCGGCCAGGGTGACCCGCCGTAGGCGGCCAGGGTTCAACCGGGGTCTCGCCGTTGCGGGGCGGCAGCTTTTCGCCGCGTCCTTCGGACGCTAGCCCTACGGCGCGGCGGCTGCCGCGCACGGCGCCCCCGGTGACCGGCCGACTGCGGTCCCCGCCGTATACCGCTGCCGCGCCCGCCAGCACCACGACCAGGCCGACGGCGTCGCGCCAGATGCGCCAGTCGCCGTGAAGATGTCACAGCGACCGGGGCGGAACGCCGCGCATTGTCCGGGCTGGCCCCTCCAGCCTCAACGGTGCTTCGCATCCCGCTGCGCGGGACGCGCCTGCGGCGCGCCGTTGACCCTGGAGCCTCTGCCAGCCCAGCAGGCCTGACGGCGAGGGCCAGGCCAGAGCCAGGCCCGAAACGCGCGCGGCGAACCTCCAGCGTGGTACCTGTCAGAATGAGGCCAAATAGAACCAACCGCGAACTACGATTGCACCCACAATTGCTCGGACGACCCGGCATGTTCTGAACGAGGGACGCATGTAGCTTTCCGTCGGCGCTCGTAATCACGACCTCAGTGGGATTCGTAAGGGCGATGCAGCAATAGTTGCCGCCATCTTGCTGGACGCTAATTGATAGCAATCGTCGGTTGTTAGCATGCTGCCACTTTTCCATGCAGTCATAAACCCCGCGCATGGAAGGATCCTCGAAATAAACGAGGTTATGCTTGTTCGTGTCTGACATGAGACCTATACCTCCCCTCCGATCGGGATCGCGCTATCCGGCTACGCCAGCTTGCAGATTGCTATGAACTACACGTAGACCATCACCTTAGCCTACTTCGCCTGTTTCCCATCCGACGGCGTTAGCCGCCAACCACTTCCGAAGCCGTGATCTGGCCTTCTGCCGCTAGCGAATGTCGCCAACCTCAGGTGCTTGTTCTGCCTCGTTGCCTTGCCTCGCCGCATTTTGGACAGTAGGCGGCTTTGCCGAGAAGCTTACTTCCGCAGTTCATGCAGATTGGGCTGCTTCCACAATAAATGCAGAACTTGGCATTGCTGGGAATACGCTCGCGCATTTATCACACGACACCGCCCCACATTTCGGGCATGGATCCGATGGAGAATTTATGGATATTAGTTTGGCCGTTTCAAAACCTTCTTTAAAATCGAACGTTTCCGTTGCAATATCATTCCCGCAGTTATCGCAACGATAAGTAGGAACCTTGAAAAGCATACGCCCTCCCGAGCACTTTAATGTCACATCTTAATCAAACGGCGAGGCGTTGTATAGGGGCAGATTGATGGTCTTGCTTGAGACTGGTTCGCGCTGTGGCTCGTATCGAGCCTCCCAACACAAGACCTGTGAGTCACCGATGGGCGCCGTCCGTCGGCAGCGTGCCCGTTGCGTGCCCGATAGGGGAGTCAGAACCGGTGCTCACGGTCACTCACGGACGACCGAAGATGGTGGCTGACCTGCAACGCGCCGGTCAGTGAGGCATGACAAGCCAGTTCCCAAGCTGATCGTCGCGCCCATCGCGCTCTTGGCTGCCGCCCAACGCTCCGCGGCGAAACGTATCCAGGCCGTCGTGGCTTGCTGATAGCGGGCGGCACGGGCCTCGTTGAACCTCCCTCCTGGAGTGGCGGCAGCCAGGAGCGCATCAAGTACCTTTAGTTAGTGGATATGTCGCAGGTAGTGACCTGGGCCATCGCCCTGCTGGCACTCGTGGTGAGCTTCGCCAGCTACCGCTTGAACGTCAGAGACAGGCGTCACGCGCTGGGAAGCTCAGGAGCGGGCACAGGCGGAGGAAGTTGCTGGTTGGCTCGTTCGTGAGATGTGCGGGGAGCACAAGGAGATAGAGTGGAAGGCATATGTCCGGAATAGCTCCAAGTCTCCTGTCTACGACGTTCTCTACGTTATCCATGACAGCGAGGATTTGGACGCGGCGATGCCGGAGATTATTCCGCTGATCCCGCCGGACACTACGTGGGACTTCTTCCCGACATGGTTCGGGGATCAGCCGGAGGAGAATCTGCGGGTGTATATGACCTTCCGGGACAAACGTGGGAAGGCGTGGCAGCGGGACACGCACGGCAGACTGACGCCTTTCCGGCGGAACGTTGACAATGCGCCACCGGCGGACCCGGTGTCTGGCCGGATTAGTTACGGCGTAAGGAACCAGGCTGCCGGACTGGGCAACTCCGTGGCGGCCACCGAGGAAGAGCTTGCTGAACTTTAATCGAGCGGTTGCGGGATGAGGCTGAATCCGCCAGACAACGTGCCGCTAAAGAACGTGGTGTGGGTAACCAACTGAGTGACGATCGCGGCCGACAGCGATGGACACCAGCGGACGAGTGTGAACGGCATGTAGCAGTTCCGAGTGAGGATTCCAAAGCATAGATGACAGATAGCATTCCCTGACACGGAAGAGGTCACTGGTTCAAATTGTCCAGTACGGCCTTACCAAGTGGCAGTAAACGCCGACAGGGCATGCTGTAGTCGTAGACGATCGCTGCTTTTCTCATCGCTCTCATTCTCGTCAGTCTGGGCCGGGCCAGCCACGTCCACACCAACCACGTCCACACCTCGGCGAGTCACCGCTCGACTCGCTGGCTCCTCTTGCACGATCGAGGCCATGACCGTCGACTCGGCAGCGGCCCGGATGTCGGCAGTGCTCGGCTTGAACTGGGTGTAGGCACCGAGGATGGCCCGGCCATCAGTCAGATACGCGGCGCGCAACGCCCGTCGGACTGCGCGATCTAGATTGGGTTACTGTGGTGGCCTGCCCTGACCGCAGACGCTGAGCTGGGAGTGTGTTAGATGACCACAAGCATAGCCCTGGTTACCGCCGCTGCTTCTGAGACGGGTCTTGTCCGGCAGAACAACGAGGACGCGGCTTACTCGGGCCGTTGGCTATTCGCGGTCGCCGACGGTATGGGCGGCCACGCCGCAGGTGAGATAGCCAGCGCCGCGGTGATCGAGTCGCTGCGCGCCCACGACGAGGATGTAGCCGCCGATGCCCTGCTGGAAGTCCTGGGCCACGCCGTGACCGAGGCAAACGCGGAGGTCGCCCGACGGGCCGCCGAAGACCCGGCCCGGTTCGGCATGGGCACCACCCTTACGGCGATGCTCTGGTCAGGCGACACAGCCGTCCTGGCCCACATCGGCGATTCCCGGGCATTCCGGTTGCGGGACGGCCAGCTGCGCCAGATCACCGAGGACCACGTGCTCGGCAATCTCGTCTCGAACGCTGGCCCCCTGGCGCCGGTGCTCTCGCGGTATCTCGACGGCCGCCCAGACCGATCCCCGGACCTCAGCCTCCGCGACCTACGGACCGGAGATCGCTATCTGATCTGTTCTGATGGCCTCAGCCCGGTCGTGAGCTCGGAGGAGATCGGCGCCGTGCTGGCGGCGGCGGCCGATCCCGCTGACGCCGTACGCGAGCTCGTCGCCCTGGCCGAAGAGGCCGGAGCACCGGACAACATCAGCGCCATCGTCATCGACGTCCGAGATCCGGGCGATAGCCCGCACCCTGCCGAGCCCGTGACGCTCGGCGCGGCCGCAGCAGCGGTCACCCGCTAGCGCTCGGTCCCTGTATCGGCCAGTTCAGGCCAGGGCTCGGCCGCGCCCTCGCCGCGTTCGAGCACCACGACCTGTTCGACACGATCACTCGGGATCACATAGACGGTCACCTCGAGCGGCCGTTCATCCTTCCCCGACGTGCCGACGCGCACGATCTCAAGACCGGTATCGTGACCGGGATCTGCAGCTCGTCGGCCTCTTCCTTGGTCGGCATCCGGGCCCGGTGCGTTTCCCGCCACGAGATGGGCCAGTGGCCCGCTGCCTCCAGCCGGTACAGCCAGTCCCCGGGCGCCGCGGCCGCCGCAGCGACTTCGGGAGCGTCCGCAAGGCCGCGCGGGTGAATGTAGGAGTCATTCGTCTGGAACGGGGGCTCAGACGCCGGGCCCGTGACCCGGTGCCGACGCATCACCTCAGTTCCCTCCGGCACGCCAAGCATCCTGGCCAGCCGCGGATCGGTCAGCTTCTCGAGCTTCGCCGTACGCGGCACATGGTGCACCCACACTTCCTGAGCACTGGCGCTCGGGAAGCTGTACCCGGGTTCGTCGGTCCCGGCGTTGCGCTTAACCAGATTCCCGCGCGGCCGCCGCGGCCTGGACATGCCGTGCCGTACGACCGTGCCCCTGCGCGGAACGGCCCAGAGCAGGCCCTCGGCCTCAAGGATCGCGATCGCCCGGGCCAGCGTGTCCCGGTTAACCCCGTACCGCCGCGACAGGTCCGTCATGCGAGGCAGGTTCGCGCCGGGCTCCCACTCGCCGCTGAGGATGCGGGCTCCGCAGATCAGCGGCGATGTCCAGGTATCGCGAAGTTCCGGCCGGCAAGCTCAGCTCCAGATCTCGTCGAGGTTATTTGCCCAAGCATATTGACAGCGGAAACGGGTAACATCACGATGAAGATATGCCCAAGCAATTAAGGGCATAGTAAGGCCCCCTGGACTATCCGCCAAGATCCCCCAGGGGGCAAGGCCCCTGCAACAGGACCCCAACATGCACGCTAGCACGCCATATGCCCAGCTAGATAGGCCCTCTGACCGCTCCTGCAGCGTCGGCTGAGCTGTCTGCGACAGCCCGCAGCTGGCAACGTCTGCCGCTAAACGAGTTCCTCGGACAAGACCCCGGAGACGCTGATCGGCTACGAGGCGCGCAGCGATGAGCCGCAGTGCGCCGAGCTGGCTGGCGACGATGCTGGGCGCAGGTCTACACCCTGCACTTCTGGCCGCCCTACGGGGATCCGGACGTCCAGCAGGCCAAGCACTACACCGGAACCTCCGAGAGTTCGCGATTTCTGAAGGTGTTTGGGCGGTGCCTGAGTGCCGGGTTCGGCGAACTGCACGGTCGCGTCTTGTGCTTGCTGGAGAGCGATCTCTCATCAACCGGTCTGCTGCGTCTCGGGCTGGCCCGGGGAAAGGCGTGGCAGGGCGCGGGCCATCGTGAGGGAGGTCTCCTGGGTGAGCTGCACCTTTGTCTGGGACCGAAGGTGCTGGCGCAGCTGCTCGGTGAATTCCCGGCGGATGTCATCTGGCCAGCTCAGCGAGGTTGCTCTGGTGTTCTCCACGCCGACGACGGTCTCGGCAGGCCGGACGATCCGCTGCGTGTGCGTCTTGTGGATGGCCGTCCCGAACAGGCCGGTGCCCGCGATGGCCTCGGTGTCGGCGAAATGCGGCTGCCTTACCTGGGCACGGACGTCGTCGCCGCGGGCGGCCCACATGCCGAGCAGGGCGTCGTGCAAAGGGTCGTCGTAGCGTTCGCCGGTCTCCAGCAGGGCGAGCCAGCCGCCGGGGCGCAGGAGCCGTGCAGGCTTGCGGAACATGACCTCGGGGTCGACCCAGTGGAATGCCGTGCCCGAGATGATCAGGTCCAAGGAAGCGTCGGCCGCAGCGAAGTCCTCGAACGAGGACACCTGGAACGACAGCGCCGAGCCATCGAGACGGCGCCGGGCGGCGGCGACCATCGACGGGCCGATGTCGATGGCGGTCAGGCGGAACCCATACCACGCCAGGCTCTCAGTGAGCTGGCCCGTGCCGCATCCGACCTCGAGGACCTCGCTGCCGGCGCCAACCGCGGCGGTCGCGACGGCGAACTCGACGATTTCACTGGGGTACCCGGGCCGGGATGCCTCATAGAGCTGGGCGACGCCGTCGAACAGCGTCCGCCGCTGCCGCCGCTTGCTGCGCTCCTGCTCGGTTTCTGCTGCCAGGCCCACAGCCCGATAGTAAAGCACCGCCTGGTACCGTCCGGGTCCGCTGCCAGCACGGGACGAGCCATTCGCTCACGGAACCTGCCGGGGTATGGAGGACTCGGCTGGGAGTGGCCGGCCGAGACCGCCCCCGCCGGCATCGGCGCAGTAGCGGATGGCGGTGGGGTCGCTGATCCCGAACAAGTGGGCAAGCCGGAGCGGGTCACCGCCGCTGGCCTGGGCTTCGGCCAGGAGCCGGTCAGCGCGCAGGTCCCGCGCGGTGATCTCCACCTTGCGCACCGTGGCCTGGATGTAGCTGCGGCGGACCGGGCCGGTGCCGCCGCCGGTGCTCCGGTTGATCAGCAGGTGCGGGTTGGCGGTCGCGGGCCAGCGCGCGTGCCGGGCCTGCAGCCATGCGCGCAGGTGATCGGCGGTGAGCCGGTCCAGCGGCCGGGCGCGGCCGCCGGCGAGCAGGCTGCCAGCGGCGGGGTCGGCATCGTCCAGCCTCAGGGCGCAGATGTCGGCCGGGCGCAGCGCGTGCACCCCGGCGAGCAGGACGATGAGCCGCTCGGCCGGGGTCGTGCAGACGGCCGAGCAGGCTGGCGCGCAGGCCGTCATCCAGCGGCAGGACCGGCGGCGGCTGGACCCGGCGGCCGGTCAGCGGCCCGGCCGGGTTGGTGAACAGCACGCGGCGGGCCTTCAGCGTGCCGAACAGCGACCGCATCGCCGACAGCGCCAGCAGCCGGGTCGCGCCGGTCAGCGGGGCGAGCTCGGCGGTCACGTCATCGGTGGTGACCTGCCGCAGCGACTCATACCGAGCGGCCCAGCTGGCCAGCGGGGCCTGCAGGATGCGCACGTATCCCTGGATCGTGCTGGTCTGCCGGGCCCTTCCGGCGCGGGGCCCGCGGCCTTGCAGGGCCTCGGCCCAGGTTCGCACCTCAGCCGCGAACGGCGCGGGCAAGGCCGCGAGCCGGGCCGCCAGCCACCGCTCGAAGGCGGCCTGCGGGCTGGGCCGGGCCAGGCCCTGGCCGGTGAGGAACTCCACGGCCCGCAGCGCGACCAGGTGCCGCTCGACCAGGAACTGCCGGATATCCGCGGCGTCCCACGGCGGCTCGCCGAGTTGTTCCCGGCTGGCCAGCACCGCGAGCACCGCACGGCAGGCATGGCGCAGCGTGTCCAGGGCCCAGCCGCGGGCCTGCCCGTAGCTGATCAGCGCGTCCAGCGGCGGCCCGGCGGCCGGGCTCGGCACCGGCGGGCGCCGGGAGGCCCGGGCCTGCCTGCGCAGGGCCCGGGCGGCGCGGGCGGCGAGCTGGCAGGACCGGCACGCCCCGGCCGCGCCGATCGGCTGCGCCCGCCCGCACCAGGGACAGGTCCCCACCGCATGGGACCGGCGGAAACCCTGGCAGGCCCCGCACAGCCCGCCGGACAGCCAGGTCAGATCCCCGCAGTCGCGGCAGGACCCGGCGATCTGGCGGGTCCGGGCAGCGGGCGGGAGCACGACCCGGGGACGGCGTGCCCGGGCCCGCTTCCCCAGGGCCCGGGCGGCCCGGGCCGCGAGCTGGCAGGACCGGCACGCCCCCGCCTTGCCGATCGGCTGCGCCCGCCCGCACCAGGGGCAGGTCCCGGCCGGGTGCGCCCAGCGGAACAGCCGGCACGCCCGGCACAGGCCACTGGTCAGCCGGGTCAGGTCCCCGCAGTCGCGGCAGGCGCCGGTGACCTCGCGGGACCTCGCATAGCAGCTGCGGCACCGGCCCGACCACAGCCGCGCGACCTGCTTACCGCAGCCCCGGCAGGCCCCGGCCCGCGCCGCCGCCCGCTTCTTGCAGCGTTCGCACCGGTCACCCAGCCAGACCGGGCGTTCTTCGCCGCAGCCAGGGCAAAGGACCAGGCGAGTCCGCGACAGCCGGTAACAGCGGGCGCACAGCCCGGCGGCCAGGTGCGGGCGGTTCTGCCCGCAGCTGGCGCACGGCCGGGCCGCCCGCCAGGCGCGGGCATAGCAGCGCCGGCACAATCCGGCCTTGCGCCGGCCCGGCCCGGTATCCCCGCAGGCGGTGCAGGAGATCACCGGCCCCGCGGGCGCGGTCATACCGGCGGCAGCGACCGGCCGCCCCGCCGCGACGGCCGGATCGCCGGTGAGTCCTGCGCCGCGGCAGCCGCGGGCGCCTCCCGGCTGGCCCTGGCCGCGGCCGGGTCACGGATGAGCAGGTCACCAGGTTCGCAGCCGAGCACCGCGCAGATGATGTCCAAGTCATCGAGGCGGACCGAGATCGGCCGCCCGGACCACAGATGCGACATCTTCCCGGCCGAGATCTCCAGCCCGGCCTCGGCCAGCAGCCGCCGCAGATCCGAGGACCGCCAGATGCCGCGCTGGGCGGCGGCCAGCCGCAGGTTCCACTGCATGTCTCTACTCCTTGAACCGGGCGGCGGCCCGCTCGGCCGCCTGCTGGTACGCGTTTTCGATGGCCTCGTCAGCGACGTGAACATAGCGGACCGTAGTGGACAGCCACCGGTGACCCAGCAGCTGCTGGATCGCGGCCAGGCCGATGCCCTCGCCATACAACCGCGACGCGCACGCATGCCGCAGCACATGCGGGGTCAGCTTGGTGACCGGGCCACGCAGATGCGCCGCCGCAGCCTCGGCCAGCGCCCGGGCGAACGTGTCACCGCCGATCGGCCCGCCGCGTTCGGACGGGAACAGCACCGCGCGGGGCAGCTCCCAGTCATCGGCGAACTGGCCGCGGACGTCTTGGACCCACCAGATCAGCAGCGGCCGGGCATCACCCAGCATCGGCACCATCCGCTCCCGTGGCCCCGAGCCGCGCGAGCCCTTGCCCAGCCGCACGTGGATCTTCCCGAGCGGGCCATGGCCGAAGTGCAGATCCTCCAGCCGCAGCCCGCACAGCTCGGCCAGCCGCAGCCCGGTCTCGTCGGCCAGCCGGGCCATCGCGTAATGCCGGGCCGCGGCCAGCCACTTGCGCGCCGCGGGCAGCTCGCCGCGCCACGAAGCGAAGAACGCCGCCAGCGCCTGCGGGGACGGCGGGACGCGGACATGGAAGTCACCCGAGTGGCGGGGCCGGTTGCACGCATCGATCGGCGAGGTGACCACCCGGCCGGTCAGCTCGTGGATCTCGCCCCGGTAGCGGACCTCCAGGAACCGGAAGAACAAGTCGATCGCCCCGGCCTTGCCGCGCCGGGTCTCCGGGGCCTGGTGCCGCTGCGCCTGGCCCAGGAAGCGGTCAGCGTGCGCCGGCTCGATCTCCCAGGAGAAAACGCCCGCGTGCTCCAGGAACTGCTCCACCGCGGTGATCTCGCCGCGGATCGTGCCGTCGGTCACGCCGTGGGCCAGCCGGGCCAGCACGTACTCGGCCATCAGGTGCTCCTGATAGGCCGCGGCCTCTCCCGGCCCGTCCAGGGACCGCGGGGACCGCAGGTCCCGGACCACGCCCAGCGCCACACCGCACCTCGGCTTCACGAATCACGAACCCGGCTCGCAATTGCCGAGGACTGTACCGGAATACCGGCACGGCTTCACGGATCTGCGAGCGACACGCCGACACGGCTTTCCTGCCACCTGACCTGCTACAAGGGACGACCGGCTCCAGGCAGAACCAGAACGAACTGTCGGCAGGTCCAACACTGGCACGAGCTGCTGCCGATGCTGCGCCAATCCCAGAAGCACTTCACCAGCGGCAGCGACCGCAGCGACTGGCACACCATCATCTACAGCCCGCCCGTCAACGCGAGCCCGAGGATGATCGACAAGGAACTGTGCGACCTCGGCGGCCGCCTCGCGATGATCAGGACCCCCGATCCCTTCGACGAGCGCAACCGCACCGATGACGCCCATAGCAACCCCCGCTTCGTCGAGCTGCTCATCGTCGACGAGGCCGACCGGCTGAAGCCGCGCGCGCTGGAGCAGCTCCGCGACCATTACGACCGCAGCCGACCTCGGCATGATCCTGATCGGCATGCCCGGCATCGAGAAGACGCCTCGCCCGCTACCCGCAGCTGTACAGCCGGATCGGCGTCGTGCACGAGTACCGGACGCTGCTCAGCGCCGACGAGCTGGCCTTCGTGCTGCAACGGCACTGGTCGGCGATCTGTGGCTCAGCCTGTCCGCCGACGACTTCACGGACGCCGAAGCCCTCGCCGCCGTGGCACCGGATCACCGGCGGCAACTTCCGCCTCGTCCAGCGGCTGTTCGCGCAGATCACCCGTGCATCCTGGACGATCAGACGGGCTGGGGACACGACTCAGCTAGGGAAGTCGTCGAGACCGCCCGCGAGTCGCTCGTCATCGGAACGCTCTGACCCGCGACAGATAGCGCCGATATTCCGCGACATCAAGCTCTCAAAATCACAGCCGGGCTGGAATGTCAGTGCCGGCGGCCATCCTGACCTGTACGCATTTCCTGCGGCAAGGGGAGCGGCATGGACAGCCAGGTGCCGACGTTCGGCCACGCGGCCGAGGGCTTCATCCTCGCCCCACGCCCTGCCCGGCGCCTGGTCGGCGGGCACCGCGGTCAAGTACCGCCAGACCCTCGCCGCCCGGCTCGCCCCGGCGGCCGCGGGCAACATCGCGGTGCTCGGCACGCCCGGCGGGGCCGCCGCGCTCGAGGCGGCGTTCACCGCATCGTTCGGGACACTGGCGACCGCGACTCGCGCCCGGCACCTGGCCGCGCTCCGCTCCGCCATTGCCTGGTGGGCACGGACCGGCTGGGTAGCCGGTGACCCCACCAGCGGGTGGGCACGGCCGAAGATCACGCCCGATACCACGTGGGCGCTGACCGGCGCCCAGGTCGGAGCGATCTGAGCGCTGAAAGCCTCGCTGCGCGACAAGACCCTGTGGCGGATGCTGAACCAGAGCGCCGCCCGCGCCGACGAACTCCTCAGCTTCGACATCCCCGACTTCTACCAGCCCGGCAAGCGAGGCCGCGTCACTTCCAAAGGCGGCAGCACCGACTGGGTGCACTGGCAGACCGGCACCGCCCTCCTTCTGCCCGCCTGCTGGCCGGACGCGCCGCCGGGCCGGTCTTCCTTACCCTCCGCAACCCGCTCGCGCGATCGCCACCATCGACATGCGCCCGGTCACCGGCCGGGCCCGGGCTGTGTCCTACCGCCGCGCAGTCGAGGTGGCACAAGCACCAGGACCTGCCGCCCGCTGGAAAAGGAGGCCCTGGGCAAGCTACTCGCCGGATACATCGCCATACAGCCCACCCGGCTCCTCCGCCGCCGTCCTGGCTACACCAACGGCCGCCACCGCATCACCGCGATGTTCGACAGCGGTGTCCGCCGGACCATCGTCCGTCGCTGACAGCAGTGCTGCCGAGGCTTCCGCTGCTTAGCGTCGTTTTTTCTCACCAGTACGGCACGCCAGTGGCCCCGAGCAGGCCCGGGCGCTCAAGCCCTGCTCAGGGTCGGGGCAGCCGGACGCTGGCGTCGCGGGCGTAGCGGCGCAGGGCCAGGTCCTCGATCCGGTCGATGCGGCGCAGCAGGTCGCGCAGCTCGGCCAGGAACGCGGCCCGCTTCTTGGCCAGCTCGGGACCCGCGTCGAACAGCCCGCGGTTGCGCGCCAGCTGCAACGCGGTCCCGAACAGCAGCACCGAGACCGACTCCGAGCTGCGCAGCCGGCGCTGGGCCACGTACTGGTGGCCGAGCCCGAGCGCCCGCCGGGTCACCTTCGCGTCGTCGTCGAGCGTATCCACGCCGGAAGCAACGTCCTCGGTGGCCAGCACGTCGGCCACCAGCCGGTAGGCCTCGACGAACGGCCGCACGATGACCTGCGACACCAGCGGCCGCATCTCCGCCAGCAAGGCATCGGCGGTACCCGACCGCAGGCGCGCCTCCCAGGCCGGGTCGTGCCGCGACATCTCGGCGGATATCTCGCGCCGGTGCTCCTCGCGTTCGGTGAAGTAGAACTCGAACTTCAGCAGGTCGCGCAGCCAGGCGATCTCGGCCCAGAACGCCCCGACCGGATCGGCGGGCTCGTCCCGGGCCCGCAGCACGGCCAGCTCGCACAGCGCGGTGTCCAGCAGGAAGTGGACCGCCGAGTTCCGGTAGAAGGTGGCGGCGAGCTGGTGTTCCTGGCCGATCAGCCAGACCGGCTCGCGCCCGTCCCCGACCAGGGTCACCAGCCCGCCCGCCACCAGCGCGTCCAGCGTGGCCCGGACCGGCCCGGCCGCGGCCAGCGCCCGCGCGCTGGCCGTCTGCGGGACCGAGCGGCTGGCGAGGTAGGAGAGCCCGTCGCCCAGCGCCAGCCGGATCTCCTCGAAGGTCAGCCCGGTGCCGTGCATGGCCAGCAAGATGGTGGTGATCATGGCCGTGGCCGTGACCGGCATGCCCTGGTTGATCCGCCAGGCGACCTCGAACGCGGTCTTCTGCAGCGCCAGCCGGCGCGCCGCCGGGTCGGCAGCCGCCGGACCGCCAGGCGGACCCAGGAACGACGAAAGCGAGACCGGCTCGCCGAACCGGACGTAGACCTTGCCGTAGTGGTGGGCGCCCTGGGCCTTGACGAAGCCGTACAGCCAGCCGAACCCCTCGGGCTTCTTGACCGCGCCGCGCGCGTAGTCGGCGTACTCGGCGATCTCGTGCAGCTGGTCGAAGGTGATGGAGACCGGCAGCAGCAAGATGTCGTCCACTCGCCCCTGCAGGTACGCATCCGCGGCGTAGGACAGCAAGCCCAGCCGCGGCGGGAGCATCTTCCCGGTCCGCGAGCGGGTGCCCTCGATCGACCACGACAGGTTGAACCGCTTCTCCAGCACGTAGCCGACGTACTCGCGCAGCACGTACTTGTACAGCGGGTCGTCGGCGGTCGAGCGCCGGATGAAGATCACTCCCGCCCGGCGCAGCAGCGCGCCCATCGGCCCGAACGCCATGTTGATGCCCGCGAACACGTGGGCGGGCGGCAGCCCCTGCTCCTGCATCGCGGCGGTGAGCACCAGGTTGTCCAGGTTCGACCGGTGCGACCACAACATGATGCCCGGGTGGCGCGCCAGTGCGGCGCGCACCCGCTCGACCTGGGCCTGGTCGTAGTCGATCTGCGGGTCGAAGCCCCGCTGGAAGATCAGCCGCCCCACGTTCGGCATGACGTCGATGAGCCGCCGGCTCCAGCCCGCGGCGAGCTCGTCGAGAATCTTGCCCGCCTCCTCCAGCGACGGCGGGTCCTGGTCCGGGCCGCGCCGCAGCACAGAAAGACCGGCCCGGAACCGCCGCGAGGCGAGGATCTCCTCCTTCACCAGGCTGGGCGTCTTGTACCGGGGGCCGCGCAGCCGGTACTCGGCCCGGTCCAGCGCGAGCGTGGCCCGGCGGGCCACGTACTCTGCAAAGTCGTTTCGGGGGGTGCCAGGGGGGTCGTCCCCCCGGAGGCCAGCAGAGTAGCCGTCCGGGTCCGCCCCGCCGGTGGCCTCGGCCCAGCGCCGGCGCAGCTCGCCGATCGTGGCGGGCTCGCCGACCAGGATCCGGGCCCGGCTCGGCTGGCGGGCCAGGATCCGCTGCTGCTGCCGTTCGCTGGGCCGGTACGGGTCGCGGCCGGGCATCATGTCGGCCAGCCGGGCCGCCCGCCCGCCCGCGTGCTCCTCGGGCAGCCAGGCCACCCGGACCGGCACCAGGGCCGTGTCGTCGTCGCGGTCCAGGGCCTCGGCGGGCAGCGACGCTCCGGGGCTGCCCGGCGGCCCCAGGCTGACCATGGAACGCTCCGCGACCGGATGAGCCGCGGCGACCCGTTCGCGGATCAGCCGCGCCTCGGCGGGCGTGCTCGCCTGGACCAGCAGCACCGACCCGGAGTCCAGCGCCGCGGCCAGCTCGCCGGCCTCGCTCACGACCCCGCCCCGTACCGGCCGTCCAGCGTGGCGGGCCAGTCGGCCAGCAGCTCCAGGTAGTTCCCCCGGACCTGCTCGATCTTGTCCGGCAGGTTGGCCACGGTCCAGTCCGTGACGCTGACCGGGGGCAGCACCGCGATGTCGACCGTGCCCGGGTTGAGCGTGGTGGCGTTGCGCCCCGCCACCGAGTCGGAGTTGCGGATCACGATCGGGACCACAGGCAGGCCGGTGGCCATGGCGATCCGGAACGCCCCCTTCTTGAACGGCCCCACCCCAGCGCCCTATCCAGCCGGGTCCCCTCCGGGGCGATGAGGATCGACAGCCCCTTGCGCGCCGCGTCCTGCACCGGCGCGAGCGCGGCCACCGCCGCCGCGGGGTCGTCCCGGTCGATGAACGCGGCGTCCATCAGCCTGCCCAGCGTTCCGACCAGCGGGTTGCTGGCCAGCTCCTTCTTGGCCACGCCGGTCCAGTTGTCCTTGACCAGCGCCGCGACCATGAACACGTCGAAGTTGTTGCGGTGGTTGAACAGGAACACCGCGGGCCGCCGCGCGGTCAGGTTCTCCGCCCCGAGCACGTTCAGCTTCACCCCGCTCAGCGTGAGCACGGTCTCCGGCCAGAACCGGGTCAGGAAGTTGACCCCGGCCCGCCGGTTCCCGGTCAGCACGCCGATGCCCAGCGCGCCCGCCGCGACCGGTCCCAGCGAGCCGAGCGCGGCCAGGTTCCGGACCCGGCCCAGCGCGCCGCCGCTGCCGCGGCTGCGGAACCGCAGGACGGGCCAGCCGCGGCGTTCGGCCACCCGGGTCAGGGCCGGGCCGGGATTGGTCGGCCGGGGGTGCCCGACCAGGTGCATCAGGGCCAGATCCTCGTCGCCGTCCGCGTAGAAGTAGCTCGATCGCAGGTCGATGTCGTGGGCGGCGGCGAACCCCTGCACGCTGGTGGCCTTGGTCGGACCCCAGATGACCGGCTGCTCGATGGCGCCGGTCACGATGCCGTGCTCGTCGACCACGAACCGGTTGCAGACCACGTGGTCGATGCCGAGGTAATGGGCGACCGGCTCGGCCTGCATGGCCAGCGCCGACGAGCTGAGCACCACGGTGTGCCCGCGGCGCTGGTGGGCCAGGACCAGCTCACGCATCTCCGGGTAGATCTGGTCCGCCACGTACTGCGCGAAGATCCGCTCGCCCATCTCCTCGACGTCCTCGGCCGGCCGGCCCCGGGCCGTGCTGGCCGCGCCCTCGATCAGGGTCTGGATCTCCCGCCGGCCGAGCTTGTACTCCACCGCGAGCTGGGTCATCCGCAGGAAGTCGGCGGGGCTCACCTCCCGGCGCAGCAGCCGGTCCCTGGTGTGCACCGCGGCCGTGAACCCCGCCACCAGCGTCCCGTCCAGGTCGAAGAACGCGCCGACGCCCGGACCCTCCGGGCTGGCGTCAATCTCGGCCACCGACCCGGGCAGGCGCAGCTGCCGGGCCGGCCCGTCGGTCATGAGGTCCTCCGCCGGGTCCAGCGCGGCGGCCGCGGCCGCCCCAGCTCGATCACCTCGTCGAAGCCGAGCTGCAGGGATTTCTCCAGCACCTCTCCGAACGCGAACGAGGCGGTGTCGTAGCGGAAGGTCACCGTGCAGGTGCCCGCGCGGGAGATCAGCACCGCCATCATCGCCACCCTAGGCAGCGGGCCCATCCCGTACTGCCGGTCCACCCGGGCCCCGGCCAGGAACGTCTCCTGCCCGTAGCCGGGCACGTTGCTGGCCTGGATGTCCGGCGGGGTGCGCCGCGCGGTGACGCTCTCCAGCGCCGCGTCCGGAAGCAGGCTCAGCACCGGCGCGATCCGGTCCAGCACGTCCAGGGCCGGCTCGCCGCGGCGGGCGATGACCTGCTCGCGGACCAGCCGGATCCGCTCGGCCGGATCGGGCTCGCCGACCGGCGCGGCGATGGTGATCCCGGTGATCCGGTTGCCCGCGGCCGGGTCGTCGGCGGTGCGCAGGCTGACCGGCAGGGCCAGCGGCAGCTCGGCCAGCGGGACGCCGAGCTCCTCGTGGTAGCGGCCCAGACCGCCGCTCAGCGCGGCCAGGTACGCGTCGTTGACCGAACCGCCCGCCGCCTTGGCCGCCGCGCGCAGGTCAGCCAGCGGTACCTCGAGCACGTGGGTCCGGCTGACCAGGCTGCGCCGGCGCAGCAGGGGCGACGGCGCGACCGGCGGCGGCCCGAGCACCCGGCGGGCCGAGCCCGCGAACCCGATCGCCTCTCCCACCGTGGCTCCCGGAGCCCGGACCAGCCGGTCGGCCTCGCTCACCGCCCGGCCCAGCAGCCGGAGCCCGGTCGACAGGGTCGATTCGGGCAGCCGGCGCAGGCTGTCGCGCAGCAGGTCGGTGCCGGTCACGTCGCGGGGGATGGGCACGGGCGGCATGGGCCGCGGGGCCGCGTCCCGCTCGGTGTCGTAGACCTGCTCGAACAGGGCGATCCCGCCCAGCCCGTCGGTGATCGCGTGGCTGAACTTGCTCAGCAGCGCCGCGCGGCCGCCTTCGAGGCCCTCCACGTACACCGCCTCCCACAGCGCCCGCGAGGTGTCCAGCGGCGACTGCAGCGTGACCTCGGCCAGGTCGAGCAGCTGGCGCAGCGTCCCGGGCGCGGGCAGCGCGATCCGGCGCAGGTGGTAGTCCAGGTCGAAGTCGGGATCCACGACCCAGCGCGGCGGGGTGGTGGGAAGCGGCGGGACCACGACCTTCTGCCGCATCCTGATGACCACCCGGCTGGCCCGGTCCATCGCCTCGCGCAGCCGGCCCCAGTCGGCGGGCTGGTCCAGGAGTTCCACGCCGAGGAACGCCGACCGGGTGGCCGGGTTCGCCTCGCCCCGGTGCATCAGGTAATCCAGCGGACTGAGCTCGTCGGGCTCTCCGAGCGGCAGTGCCGGAATGTCGTGGTGGCGAGAGTGCGTTCGTATGTCCAGGTACGGCTGCTCCGACCCCGCCCAGCAGCGGTGCTGCGGACACTGCGGCCACGCCGGTAGTGTGGAACCTGGCCGTCGAGCAGCACGCCCTGGCGCCCGGGCCGGGCGGGCGGCCGGGTTACTGGAGCAGTGCCGGCAGCTCACCCAGGCGCGGGCGGAACCGTGGCTGGCCGCCGGGTCCCAGACGGTGCAGCAGCAGGCGCTGCGGGACTCGCGGGCAGGGCGGCGTTCGCCGACCCGGCAACCCGGCGCGGCGGCCGACCTGGCGCAAGGCGGGCGGGACGAGGGGTTCCGGATGGTGGGGCACGCGGCCGCCAGTGGGATGTGCGGCGGCGTGTCGCCGCAGGTCGGCCAGGTCTGGGTGCCGAAGGGCGGGTGGGTGCGGTTCCGCTGGTCCCGCCGGTGCCGGCGGGGGTGAAGTCTACCGGGTGACCGGGACCGAGCCGGGCGCTGGCATGTCGCGTTCGCGCCATCCCGGAGCCGGTCCGCGCCGGCACCGGCGAGGTGGTAGGGATCGACCGGGGCGTGGCCGTATCTGCGGCCTTGTCCACGGGGGAGATGCTGCACGTCCCGGCCTGACCGCGCGGGAGCGTACGCGGCTGCGGCGGCTGGAGCGCAAGCTGTCCCGGGCGAAGCGGGGATCGGGCCGCCGCGAACAGGTGCGCCGGGCTATGGCCCGGCTGCGGGCCCGGGAAACGGACCGGCGCAAGGACTGGGCGGAGAAGGCCAGCACGGATATCGCGCGGCGGTTCGACGTGATCCGGGTCGAGGACCTGAAGATCAGCGACATGACCCGGTCGCGAAAGGCACGCAGGAGAACCCGGCCGGAACGTCCGCGCCGAAGGCGGGGCTCAACCGGGGCATCCTGCGGTCCGGGTGGGGACTGCTGGTGCGCCGCCCGAGGACAAGGCGCCGGCCGGGTGGAGAAAATCAACGCCGCTCACCAGCCAGCGTGCTCGGCGTGCGGGCAGGTGGATGCACTCGCGCGAGAACCAAGCGCGCGCGTGCACGCCTGCGGATACGCCGCGCGATGTGAACGCGGCCAAGAACATCGCGGCGGACAGCCGTGACGCGCGGGAGGCGACAGCACGGCGAACCGCGAACCTCAACCGGAGGGGCGGATGAGTCATTCCGTCATTATCGTCTTCCCATGGAACGACAGCAGCGCCGCGGCCGGGCGATCGCGATGACCGCCGGGGAGCTGGACGCGTTTCTGGACCAGCAGCGCACCTGCCGGTTCGCCACCACCGGGCCGGACGGCCCGCACGTCGCGCCGGTCTGGTTCGTCTGGGACGGGCAGGCGCTGTGGGTCTACTCGCTCACCCGCAGCCAGCGCTGGGCCAACGTGTCCCGTGACCCCCGGGTCGCGATCGTGGTCGACGACGGCCACCACTACCACGAGCTGCACGGCGTCGAGATCGAGGGCCAGGCCACCGTGGTCGGCCCGGTGCCGCGCACCGGCGATGGCGGCCGCCCGGAACTCGCCGAGCCCGAACGCCTCATGGCCGCCAAGTACTTCGGCCGCGAAGGCCCTACCGCCAGCGGCGAGCCCCAGATGACCCACGACGGCCGGCACGCCTGGCTGCGCGTCACCCCGCTGAAGCTGGTCAGCTGGGACTTCCGCAAGCTCGCCACCCTGCCCGCGCGTTGACGTAGCCACCCTAGTGAGCCACAATTGTGGCCATGAGCGTCGAGCCGCTGCGGACCGTCCGCGACCATCTGTCGGAATTCGTCGACCGCGTTGAACATCAGCATGAGCGGATCGTGCTGACCCGCAACGGGCATGCGGCGGCCGTCTTGATCAGCCCCGAGGATCTCGCCCAGATGGAGGAGACCATCGACGTCCTCAGCGACCCGCAGGCCCTGGCCGACATCCGCGAAGCCGGTCAGGCCTACGCTCGCGGCGACGTCATCCGCGGGGTGGATGCGGTACGCAAGCTCCGCCGGTGAGCGAGGACGAGCCCTACGATCTCGTCCTCACCCCACCGGCGCAGCGGGCCCTGACCGGGAAGCTGCCCGAGGCGGTCGCGACGGCCGTGATCGAATTCCTGACCACCGCGCTGATCAGCCAGCCCGCCCGGGTCGGCAAACCGCTCCGGGCCGACCTGGCCGGGGTATGGTCGGCGCGCCGGGGCACCTACCGGGTCCTGTACCGCATACGCGAAGATGTCCGGGAGGTCATCGTGCTGCGCGTTGAGCACCGCCGCGACGCCTACCGGCCCTTGTAGGCCAATTGGAGATGGGATGAGCGACGAGGTACTGGTCGAACGGCACGGCGCGGTGCAGGTCATCGTGATCAACCGCCCGCAGGCCCGCAACGCCCTGAACGCGGCGGTGGCGGCCGGCATCCGCGACGCGGTCGACGAACTGGACGCGACGCCCGAACTGCGGGCCGGCGTGCTCACCGGGGCGGGCGGCACGTTCTCCTCCGGCATGGACCTCAAGGCGTTCCTGGCCGGCGAGGTACCCTCCTTCCCCGGCCGCGGCCTGTGCGGCATCACCCAGACCCCGCCCCGCAAGCCCATGGTAGGAGCGGCCGAGGGCTGGGCCCTGGCCGGCGGCTTCGAGCTCCTGCTCGCCTGTGACCTGGTAGTGGCCGGCGCGTCGGCCCGGTTCGGCGTGCCCGAAGTCAAGCGCGGCCTGCTGGCCGGGGCCGGCGGGGCCATGCTGCTGGCCCAGCGGATCCCGCGCGCCGTGGCCCTGGAGATGCTGCTCACCGGCGACCCCATCGACGCGGCCCGCGCCGCCGCGGTCGGCCTGGTCAACCACGTGGTCGACGACGGCCAGGCCCGCGACAAAGCGATCGACCTGGCCGAACGAATCGCGGCCAACGGCCCCCTGGCCCTGATCGCCACCAAGCAGATCGCCGCCGGCGGCGCCGACTGGCCCGCCGACCAGCGCTGGGACCAGATGGCCGCCGCCATGGCCCCTGTCTTCGGCTCCCAAGACGCCCGCGAAGGCGCCCGCGCCTTCGCCGAAAAACGCCCCCCGGTCTGGCAGGGCAAATAAGCAGGGAAAGTAAGCTAGCCCGCCACGGCGGGGTCGGCGTCGAAGTAGCCCGGCATCCACGGCAGCACCTCGGCGCGGAAGTTGCCTTCGCACTCCAGCTGGCACAGCACGCCGATGCCCGCCGTGGACATGCGGTGGATGAGCACGTAAGACGGCGGCAGGTTGAGCTGGCGGGCGATATTGCTGGCGCGCATGTCGGTGACCCGGGCCGCCTCGCCGCGCAGCCACTCGCGGTTGAACTTGAACGAGTCCACCCGGGACGGCTCGGCCAGCGGCGCCAGGAACGCCTGCAGCGCGTCCAGGTCGACCTGGACCCCGGGCCGCAGGAACCCGTGCTCGCGCAACTCCCGCTCGACCGCGGCGATATCGACCTCGTCCGACGAGTGCATGATGCGCAGCAGGCGGCCGAAGAACCGCGGCAGCCCGTCCGGCAGGTGGTCCACCGCGCCGAAGTCCAGCACGCCCAGCCGGCCGTCGTCCAGCAGCCGGAAGTTGCCCGGATGCGGGTCCGCGTGCAGCAGCCCGGCCCGCCCGGGGCCGGAGAACAGGAACCGGGTGAGCAAGATGCCGGCCCGGTCGCGGTCCTCCTGGCTGCCGTCGCTGATGACCCGGGACAGCGGGGTGCCGTCCATCCACTCGGTGACCAGCACCTGGTCCGTGGCCAGCACGACGTCGGGCACGTAGATGTCGGGATCGTCGCGGTAGGCGTCAGCGAACGCGCGCTGCGACGAAGCCTCCCTCTGGTAGTCGAGCTCCTCCGCGACCCGGTCCCGCAGCTCGTCGAGCAGCGGCTTGACCTCCAGCCCCGGCATCAGCAGCCCGAACAGCCGCCCGGCCCGGCTGAGCTGGTTGAAGTCGCTGATCAGCGCGCGTCCGGCCCCCGGATACTGGATCTTCACCGCGACCCGCCGGCCGTCCTGCCAGACCGCCTGGTGCACCTGCCCGATGGACGCCGCGGCGGCCGGCACGTCCGAGAACGATTCGAACGACGAACGCCAGTCCGGCCCCAGCTCCCGGGCCAGGACCTGGTGCACGGTCCGGGCGGGCAGCGGGGGAGCGGACTCCTGCAGCCGGGTCAGCGTGGCCCGGTACGGCCCGGCGATCTCCGGCGGCAGCGCGGCCTCGAAGATGGACAGCGCCTGGCCCAGCTTCATGGCGCCGCCCTTGAGCTCGCCCAGGACCCGGAAGATCTGGTCCGCGGTGCGCCGCTGGATCTCCTCGGCCACGATCTCGGCCGGCCGCCCGCCGATCCGCTTCCCGACCCCCAGCGCCGTCCGGCCCGCCAGGCCGATCGGCAGCCCGGCCAGCTTGGCGGCCCGGGTCACCGGACTGCGCGGCACATCGTTCACGTAGACATTGTCCCGCACGCCGCGCAGCGCGTAAAACCGTCGCCCGTCGACCTCGGTCATCTCGTGCCTCCCTCGCGCCCTCTTCGAACAACACGGTTCGATACAACACACGCTAGGAAGCGTCCGTTACCGCATCGTTACGGCACGGGGCCGCAAGCGCAGAACCGTCACGGTAAGCCGCCCGGCACGGGCACGAAGGGTGCGGCGGCCAGGTCCGGCGCCGCCACTGCCAGTCCGGCAGCACCACCTCGAGCGTCCCGTTCACCGTCGCCGGCCCAGCAGCACCCAAAGGCCGGTCGATCAGCGCGAGCGCCTGCGCACAGGCCAGCGCGGCCGTCATGGCGGCCAGCACCGTGTCGCAGGCCTGCGGCCGGACCCCGGCAAAGGTGGCCTGGGCCACGATCTTCGGCCAGGCCGGGTCGGCGTCGGCCTTGCGCAGGTCCACGCAGCGCAAGCAGGCCGAACGCCCCGGCCGCACCAGCGGCCCGATCACCCCGATCGCCTCGCCCGCCGACACCGCCAGGTGCGGCACCCGGTCGCGCACCAGCCCGTCGGTCAGGTCGGGCAGCACCGGCCGGGTCAGCACGACCAGGTCGGGGACCGTCCCGTCGTCGCCGGTGCGGCACCAGGGCGCGGCCCGCGCGACGGCCCGCGCCGCGCCGTCGGCCCGCGGCGAACCCAGGTCCGCCTCGGCCAGCCCCGCCGGGGCCAGGTCGGCGTGCTCGGCCGGCGACGGGTCGA
Source organism: uncultured Actinomycetes bacterium (assembly GCA_963822765.1). Classification (GTDB taxonomy): domain Bacteria; phylum Actinomycetota; class Actinomycetes; order Streptosporangiales; family Streptosporangiaceae; genus Palsa-504. The sequence goes on from CAWGJL010000001.1 coordinate 76,713, forward strand.
CGCACACGACGTGCCCCACGCCCGAGGCGGCCAGGAAGCTGGCCAGGCACGCGCCGGTCCGGCCCGTCCCGTGGATCCGGACGAGGGCGGCCTGGCGGCGGGCCAGGGTCCGCGCCCCGCCGTCCCCGTCCGCGTAGGCCAGCGCCGCCGTGGCCAGTTCCGGGGCCAGCCGCGCCCGGGATGGCAGCCAGCCATTCAGGCCCGGCGGGAAGTCGTCAAGCACCCCCGCGTCGGCCAGCAGCACCAGCACCCGGCTCACCGCGCCGGCCGGGATGCCGTACGCCCGCGCCGTGGCGGTCAGGCTGTCGGTGTCCCGGCTCCCGTCCAGCAGGCTGATCACGGCCGCGGCCGGCCCGAGCCCGCCCAGCGCCACCGCCCGCCGCGGATCCACCCCGAACTGCAGTGTGTCCCGGTCCCGCCACAGTGGCAGCAGTCCCGCCCTCAGCGCTGGTCTCACGCTCACATGCTGACACCGCGGTGTGACATTTCGCGTCGGCCGTCAATCGCCCCGGGCCGGAGATGAGCCCGGAGATGAGCCCAGAGATGAGCGGAGCCAGCGTGGCCGGGTGGCCGCCACGACGACCGTGATCTGCGCGGCCAGCAGCAGGGCGGGCACCCCGTCGGCCGCGGTCGCCACGAACAGCCCGCACAGGCTCGCCCCGGCCACCAGCCCGATCAGGACCCCGAACCGCCGTAGTCCGTGCGGCGTGTCCTGCCCCGGGCTGGCCAGCGAGGACACCAGCCCGGTCAGCGTCCCGGTCAGGTAGGTGGTCGACACCTCGGTCAGCCCCATGTCCTTGACCGCGGAGGACTGCATGCCCATCGCCGCGGCCAGCGTGGCCAGCAGGGCGAACTGTGCCCACCCGGCCGGGGCGGCCCCGCTGACCTCCCACCCCACGGTGAACCCGGCCAGCAGGGTCAGCTCCGCGAGCAGCACCCAGATGACGTGGACCGGCAGCACGCCATCCTGGTCAGCCGAGGCCGTCTTCGCCCCGTGCGCGACCCACGTCCCCCCGGCCACGCCCGCGATGTAACCCGCGATCGAGACCGCGGTGTGGCTGGCCAGGCTGAGCGACCCGCGCGCCGCGGCCAGGCCCCACAGCACGATGTTCCCGGTCATGACGCTGGTGAAGACGCCGCCCAGCCGGGTAAAGCTGGCCACGTCGGCCGCGCCCGACCCGAAGGTCAGCGCGATCGCGATCAGGGTCAGGATCTGCTGTTTCGGCCTGCTGTTCATCCCCCGATACGTTAGCCCCGATAAATCAGGCCCGATAAATTAGGCGGCGTCGACCCGGACGGCCCGCGCCCAGGCCGGCGCGTCCGGCGCCCCCGCCCCGAGCAGCCCGATCACCACCCGTGTCCCCTTCGGCGCCGCGGCGGGCCACGGCGTGTACCCGTCGGTCAGCACCACCGTGATCGCGGGCCGGGGCCGCAGCGCGACCGCCGCCGCGATGCCGGCGCCCATGTCGGTCCCGCCCCCGCCGACCAGCTGGACCTGACGCGCCGAACTGACCCGCCGGGCCGGCCCGGCCGCGTAGTCGCAGGCCAGCACGCGGACCTGCCGGGCCATGCCCAGCGCCCGCAGCAGCCCCTCGACCTCGGCCAGCGCCGCGGCCAGCAGGTCCTCGGTCATGCTGCCCGAGGTGTCGCAGACCACCGCGACGTCGGGCACCGGCCGGCGCAGCGCCGGGAGCACGACGTTCCCGGCCACGGCGGCCCGCCGCGACGGCCGCCGGTAGGAGTAGTCGACGGCGCCGGAGACCTCGGCCACGGCCCGGCGCAGTTCGGCCGCGAGCACCTTGCGCCAGTTGACCTTCGGGTTGAGGATCTCCTGCGCCCAGCGCAGCAGCCCGCCCGGCACGTTCCCGGCCTGCTTGGCGTGCGCGATGACGTCCTGCGCCACCTGCCGGCGCAGCAGGTCGGCCTGCCAGTCGGGCCGGGCCGGCGGCCCCTCGCCCGGCCGCGGGACCCCGTCCGCGCCGCTTCCGCAGTCAAGCCACTCGCCCGCCGCCACTCTATTTTCTTGGGCCGCGCCGTCGATTTTTTTCTTTTCGGCCGAACGGTCCGTGGTGCTCGCCTCGAAGTACTGCTCGGCCAGCAGCCCGTCCGGGGCGCCCAGGTCGGCGGGCAGCACCGGCCGGCCGGGCAGGTCCAGCCCGGCCGGGATCAGGTCGTCGTTGATCTCCGCGTCGGCCGCCCGCACCCAGCGCCGCGCGTCGTGCGCGGCCACCCCGACCGCCTGGGCCCGTTCCCCGTGGCTGCGCAGCAGGTGGCAGACGTGGTGCACGAGCACGCTGCCCAGCTCGGCCGCGGTCCAGCCCGCGGTCAGCTCCGGGTCGGCCCGCAGCCGCCAGCTCTGGTCCACCGACACCGTCCCGCTCCCGGGCGCCGCGACCACCTCCGCGCCGAACAGCCCGGTGGCCAGGTACGGGAACCGGCCGGCCGCGGTGGCCCACAGCCGCGCCGCCGCCAGCCCGGGAAGACCCCGCCCATTCATAGCGGCTCAGCCATTGAACAAACCGGCGGCCCGCAGGACCGGGATGAAGATGTGGACCTCCTCCGGCAGTTCCTTTACCTCGGCGGGCCGGCACCTGGCCAGCACCCGCGCCGCGGCCGCCGCCATGTCCAGCGCCTCGTCCGCGGCCAGGCCCAGGACCTGCCAGCCCGCCGCCCAGCGCTCCGGGGTCGGGTTGGACGCGACCGCCGCGGCGATCGAGGCCAGCGCGGCGTAGGCCCGGTCGCCGCGTTCGGGCAGCCGGAACGAGCCCGGATCGGCCAGCACCTGCTCCGGGTCGGGCAGGTCCATCTCGATCAGCCAGGCCAGGAACTCCACCCCGGCGCCGTCGCCCACGGCGCCCCGGATCAGGGCCGAACGCGCCTCGTCCGACGCGCCCGCCGCGCCCGCGGCCGCCATCAGGCGGCCCGCCATCTCCCAGGTCCGCGGGGACGGCCAGCCGCGCCCGGCCGAGGCCGCGTCGGTCGGCGGGGCGCACGCCAGCGCGGGCCGGACGTGCAGGAACGCGGCGACCAGGCCGAGGGAGGAGATCTCCTCGGCCTGCCACCCGTCGGGCAGCAGCGGGACCTGCGGCGCCGCCCAGCCGCCCGCCAGCCCGTCGGCCACCGAGCGCGGATGGGCCTGCCAGTACAGGTGGCACAGCCGGTTGGCCAGCGGCGCGGACAGGTCCCAGCCGTCCGCGGCCTGCTCGGGCGGGTTGGCCGCGGCCACCACCGCGACCTCGTCCGGCAGGGTCAGGTCACCCACGGCCCGTTCCAGCACCACCCGGAGCAGGGCTGCCTGCACCGCGGGCGGCGCGGTGGACAGCTCGTCGAGGAACAAAAGCCCGTGCCCGGCCTCGGCCAGCCGCCGGGCCCAGGCCGGGGGAGCGAACCGGACCACGTCGCCGACCACGATGGGCAGCCCCGCGAAGTCCGAAGGTTCCCTGATCGAGGCGATGACCGTCTCGCAGGGCAGGTCCATGGCGTGCGCCATGGCCCGGATGGCCGAGGTCTTGCCGGTCCCGGGCGCGCCCCACAGCAGCACCGGCACCCGGGCCGCCACCGCGACCCCGAGCGCCTCCGCCGCCGGATTGTCACTCATAGGCTTCCCAGTGTGGGACATCCCCGGGACCATCCGGGTCGGCGCGGACGTTCAGCGGCTCGGGTTTCGCGCCTGGCGCACGGAGCCCGAGCACCCGGGCCGTCGGCCAGCCTGGCTCCTCCACGGCCACGATCAGGTGCCGCCCGACCCGGGCCAGTCCGCAGGCCCAGACCCGGGCCAGCCACCCGGCGGGCAGGCTGACCCGCAGCCGTCGGTCCGCGCCGTACCCGGTCAGCTCGCTGGATCCCCAGCTGCGCGCCGCGTGCAGGTCCACCACGACCTGGTCCGGGTCGATCCCCAGCCACTCCTCGGCCACCGGGGCCAGCCGCCCGGTGATCGCCGCGACCAGCGCCGGACGGACCCGCTCGCCGCTGCCCTGCGCCGCGGCCACCTGCCCGATCAGCCGGACCTGGAACCCGTACCCCAGCGCGAGCAGCGACAGGACGTCGTTGCGGCGCTGCTGGGCCTTGAGCTGCTCGGACTGCACCTGCCGTTGCCGGGCCCCGGCCCGGGCCAGGGTCGGCCCCGGCCGGCTGGCCAGCCCCATCGGCTTGCTCCGCGCCGTGCCGAGCACCGGCCCCGGCCCGCCCGCCGCGCTGCCCGTCTGCTCGGCCGCGAGCACGTCGTCCCAGTCGACCGCGATCTGGTCGCCCGGGCCGCGGGGCCCGATGGCCAGCACCGACAGGTCGTCGGTGTGCCGGGCCCAGGCCTGCGCCAGGTCGACGCACCGGGCCTGCTCCCCGCCCAGGGCGGCCAGCACCAGCTCGCCCTCGACGTCGGGGTGCGACGGCAGGACCAGCGTTCCGGCCGCCCAGCGCACGGTGTGCCGGCCCGTCCCGCACGGCACCTGCGTGTCACAGGGCGGCAGGCAGTCGAACCACGCTCCGTTCGGCAGATCATTCACAGTGCGTACCCCCAGCACAGCGGCACCGGCGCGCGGACCTCGGCCGCCTGCCCGGTGGCCAGCACCTCGATCCAGGCGCAGGACCGGGTCAGCGGCGGGGTCAGCCGCAGCGTGAGCGCGGCCTCGCCGTCCTCGTGGTACCAGCCCGCCGGGCGCGCGACGTGCCAGCGTCCGGTGCCGTCCCGCACCCACATCGACAGCGGGAAGGCCATGTCCAGGCCCAGCGCCCGGTGCTGCATGCCCGGCGCCTGGCCCAGCGCCAGCGCGTCCATCCAGGTGACCCCATCGCCGTTGTGCAGGCCGAGCAGGACCAGCCGGAGGCCCTCCAGCTCGGGCAGGGCGGCCGCCACCCCGGCGAAGCCGTCCCCGGCCGGCGACGTCTCGGGTTTCCTGCGATGGTAGTGCGTGAGCAGGCTGAGCCACGGTTCGGGCAGGTCGGGCGCGGGCGCCGCGGTGATCCCGTGCCCGCCGATGCCCAGGCTCGCGCACAGCGCGGCCAGCCGGGCGGGCACCGGGCTGAGCGGGGACAAGACCTCGGCCGCCTCGAGCGCGCCGATGGTGGCGCCCAGGCCCGCGGCCAGGTTGATGACCGGTGCCGCGGGCGGGGTGGCGGCCAGCCGGCCGTACCAGCCCGCGCGGTGCTCCGGGGCCAGGGTGAGCAGCCGTTCCGCGATCCGGTTCAGCAGGTGCTCGCCGGTGCTGAGGCTGATCGCGCTGATCCGCGGCTCGGGTCGTTCGGCCCGGCGGCCCAGGTCGACGCGGACGGCCTGCTCGCCCGGCGCGGTGATCTCGAGCCAGCCGGCGTCGGGCGGCGGATCGGGGCGCAGAATCAGGTCGCAGACCGATTCCGGCCGTCCCTTGGCGGCGAACTCCAGGTCGTAGCGCTGGCCCCGGTCGTCGGCCACGGTGATCTTCTCGACCGGCGGCAGCCCGTTATACCGCGAGCCCATCAGGTCCCTGGTTCGCCAGGCGGCGGTGAAGCGAGCGCCGGCCGGGGTGTGCGCGTACGCCATGAGGTCGAGCTCGCCGCTGATCAGCTCGTCGTGGAACAACACCATCTGCCCGACCGGGACGTACCGGTCCGGCCCGTCCGGCGGGGCTGATCCGCCTGCCGGGGCCGGGGCCAGGGCCGGCACCGACGGCATCAGGTGGCTCATCCGGGCCAGCGCCCGGCCGCCGGCGAACCGGCGCGGGCCCAGCCGCGGGCCCGCCGGGCTCGCCGCGGCCACGTCGGCCCGGTGCCGCGCGGCCACGGCCAGTTCCGCGTCGGCCAAGATGGCCTCGGCGGTCTGCAGGTCCAGCGCCCCGACCGCGGTCAGGGCCCACGCCGCCCGGGTCAGCGCGACCGGCGCGGTGACGAACGGAGCGTCCGCCGACCGCGCCGGCGGCAGGGCCGACGACGGGGCCGACGACAGGGCCAGCGCGGGATCGCGCAGCTCGGCCTCGGCCAGCAGCCGCAGGTAGGTCTCCGCGCGCTCGCGGTTCATCCTCTAAGTGTCCGGCATTTCCCGCTCTGTCCCGACCGGCACCACGACCCGGGCCCGGGCGGTCCGTCCCGTCACCACCACCTCGATGCGATCCGGGCGGGCCCGCAGCGGCGGGGTGAGCCGCAGCCGGAACGCCGCCGCCTCGAACCCCGAGACCGCGCCGGGCTGGAGCGCGTGCGGGTCGCTCACCACAGCCAGGTGCCAGGGCCCGCCGGAGTCCCTGACCCACCAGGACAGGCCGGTGTCCTGGCCGTGTATCAGCTGCGGCGCCCGCCCGGCGGCCACCACGTGCAGGAAACTCTGCCCGGCCGCCGTGGCCAGGCCGGCGACGGCGAACCGCGCGTCCTCCAGGTCCGCCACCGCCGGGCCGAGCGGCGCGAACCACTCCGGCCCTGGCCCGGGCGGCTCGGCCTGTGATCCGGCTCCTGGCGGCACGACCTCGGCCCAGCGGGCCGGCAGGTCCGCGGCGGGCGGCGCGCTGATCGGGTGCCCGGCCACGCCGAGCCGCTCGCAGAGCGCGGTCAGGCGGCCAGGAACCGGGCTGTCCGCGGGCAGGGCGCCCGCCCCGGTGAGCACCGTGATCAGCTCGTCCAGCCGCGGGTCGACGTCCGGCCCGCCGTCGTCCCAGGCGCTGGCCAGGATGCGCTCGGCCATCCCGGTGAGCAGGCGCTCGCCGGGCGGGACCGCCGGGGCCCGCTCCGTCGCCCCGGCGGGCTCGATGTCCGCCGGGTTCAGCTCGATCCGGGCCAGCCGCTGCGTGCCGTCGGCGATCAGGTCCAGCCAGCGGCCCCGCGGCAGGCGGGCCCCGTGCTGGCCGAGGGTACCGTGCAGGCCGATGGCGCCGTGCCAGGTCAGGGCCCCGCCCTCGCCGGTCATGGTGACCCGGTAGCCGTTGCCGAGGTCGTCGGCCGCCAGGAGCTGGTCGTAGGGCAGCAGGTGCGGGCCCGCCCCGGTGAGCTCCAGGTCCGCGCACGATCCGTCGGACGGCCAGCGCACCAGCATCGCGGCCGTGATCATCATGCCGCCCGGCGCGCACACCAGGTTCATCAGGTGCAGCTCGACCGGCACGCGCTCGTGGGCGACGCGGATCCTCCGCCCGATCGGCGTAGTCCCCATCGGCGTCGCGGCCCCCCACCACCACCAGCGGTCGGTGTCCGGTGGGCGGCCGGCCGCCTCCAGGGCCCAGCCGACCCGCCGTGCGGAACGCGACCGCTCCAGGTCCGACCGGATCAGCAGCGCCGCCGTCAGCTCACCGGCGATCCGGTCGACGTCGGTCTCCTCGAGCACGCCGGCGCGGGCCAGGATCTCGCCGGCCCAGCGGACCTGTTCCACGCTCCGGGCGATGTCCGGCCCGGAGCGTGGCGACGAGCGGGCCTGCTGCTCGGCCAGCAGCCTCAGATACGTCTGTGCCCGCTCGTCGCCCACCCGTCAAGGGTGCCCCACCCGCCGGCCTACCCGAAATCGCCCGCCAGCTTGGCCAGGTCCGGGTAGCCCAGGCCCGAGCCGGGGTTGAAGACCTGGCCCGGCGTCCCGGTGTAGTAGAGGTTGTCGTTGTTGGTGCCCTGGGCGGACAGCGGGGTGAACGGCGAGCTGGCCGAGATCGCGAAGCCGTAGATGGCCGGGTTCCACAGGCTCGTCCGGTGGCCGACGGCCTGGTCGATGAGGGCGGCCGCGCCGTTCAGCTGCGGGGCGCCGAAGCTCGTGCCGCCCCAGCCGCCCTGCACCGTCGGCGACGGCCAGCGGGTCATAGACCAGGTAGCCGGTGAACGGGTCGGCGTCCACGGCCAGGTCGGGCAGCCCGCGGCCGGTTCCCTCGCCCTGCACCACCGCGGGCGTGGCGGCGAAGGTCGACTGGGTGGGCAGGTAGAGGCCGTCGACCGTGCCGTAGTCGGTCGGCGTCAGGTACTGCACCGCGCTGTAGCTGCCCGCGTTGGGCGCGTCCTGCTGGGCCAGCGCTTCCTGGTAGAGCGGAACCTGCTCGAAGCCGCTGTAGCCGCCACCGCCGCCGGCCGCCACCGCGGCCGCGAACGACGCCTCGGTCGAGTAGCCGAACTTGGCGTAGTCCGGCCACAGCCAGTCCCAGCCCCAGGTCCGCTGGGCGCCGATCGTCGCCTTGACCGTCGCGTCGCCCGCCTTGGCGCTGATCGTGCCGCTCAGCGTGGTGCCGCCCACGCTGGTGACGAACGGGCTGTCGCCGGGGCCCTGCACCGACAGGTTGGTGGTCCCGATGTCACCGGACGCGTCGTAGGCGCCGGCGTTGCCCGCCGCGACGAACGTGCTCTGGCCCTGCGCGGCCAGTTCGAGGAACGCCTCGTCGAAGGCCTGCGCGTAGGCCGGGGCCTCCCCGCCGGTGACCATCGACGCCTGCAGCAGGGTCTCCGATGCGCCCCAGCTGGAGGACACCGAGTCGGCCAGGTTCTGGCTGGCCGCGGCGAAGAAGGCGTCCGCGTAGCCGGAATCGGTGTTCGGCGCCTGGTAGACCGCGACCCGCGCACCGGGAGCCAGCGCGCCGGACTGCTCGACGTCCACGTCGCTCTCGGCCGACCCGGCCGCCTCGCTGGGCGCGCCCGGACCGTTGTCGATGTTGTAGACCGTGATCCGGTTCTGCTGCTTGGGCGTCATGCCCAGCACGGTGTTCCAGAAGTAGTACGCGGCGTTCGGGTCGAAGCCCGCCAGCGTGACCACGCCGATCGTCTGGCCCTGGCCGGTCATGCCGCTGTTGTACAGCGGGGTCAGGTCGTAGTTCTTGGCGAAGTCGGCGGGCGTGAGGTTGCCGGTGTAGTCCGTGCTCGGCGCGATCGCGTTCGAGGCGGTCACGCCCTTGGGGGTGTGGGTCAGGTCGGTGGAGAACGGCGCGTAGTTGGTCAGCCCCAAGATGGCCAGCACGCCGGAGCCCAGGCTCGTGGGCAGGTACGGGGTCTGCGTGGTGCCGTGCACCTGCTGGGCCGCGATGGTGGCCTGGCCGCCCCGTGCGGCCATCGCCGGGACGTTGTACTGCTGCTGCTGGACCGACAGCGCGCGGTCGAACTCGGCCGCGGTCCCGCTGGCCGTCACGTCCAGGCCGTCCGGGTAGACGCTGGTGGCGATGCCGAACTTGGTCAGGTAGCCCTGCAGCGCCGTGATCGTCGCCGTGCTCTGGCCGTAGCGGGCCGCGAACTCGGCCACGGTCAGGCCGGGGGAGTGACCCGCCTCGACCGCCGATTCCAGGCTGAACAGGTCGCGCCCGCGCAGGATGAACGAGACGATCTCCGGGGTGGAGGCCGGCGTGGCGCCGGTCGCGGTCGCGTTTTTCAGCACGATCGGCCCCAGGCCCTGCGCCACGGCCACCTCGCCCGCCGGCGCCGCCGACGGCGAGGCGGTGAACGATGACGCCTCGAACGATGGCGCCCCCAGGGTCGCCACCAGTACCCCCGCCGCGGCCAAAACCGCGGCTATGACCATGGCGGCAATACGCCGTCCCCCGGAAAGCTGCATGAAAAGAACCCCCCCAATATCCCCGATCCCCCTAAATCTCCCAGGAATATATGAGCCCGCAGGTCAGGACGCGCATGACCACGCGGGACTACTTAATCACAAAACGATAACGACACCCTTGGCGGCAGCCCTAAAATACGAAATTATCCGAATTTCAGATGACCTTTTCGCCGGGCGTCAGGCCGTTCGTGACGGCTCGCGACCGGCTGGGCGGCCGGCTGGGCGGGACGGCTGCGGCGGCCGGGGTCCAGCAGCGGACGATGTCCCGCATGGACAGCAGCCCGGCCACGTCGTTGCCCTCGACCACGATCAGGTGCCGGAACCCGCCCCGGACCATCTCCGCGGCGGCCTCCTCCAGGGTCCACTCGGGGGAGGCGTACACCAGGTGCTCGGTGCGGTGCTGCGCGACCAGTTCGGCGTCGGGATCTTCGCCCGCGGCGATCGAGTCCAGGATGTCGCGTTCGGTCAAGATGCCGATGCCCGCGTGCTCCGCGTCGATCACCACCGCGGCGCCGATCCGGCGCTTGGACATCATCCGCGCCGCCTGGCGCAGCGTGTGCGCGGGCCCGATGGTAAGGACAAGGTGGGACATGCCGTCTCGTACCTGCACGAGGTATCGCACCTCCTGGGTTCCGGCGCTTGTGAACTTGTGACGCCCTCAAGCATCGGTGATATCACCGCAGAGAGCAAGACCTCCGTTACTCAGCCGGCGTTACTCGCCGGCGTTACTCAGCCGGGCCAGCACGTCGTCGTGCAGATGGCCGTTGGTGCAGACCGCGCTGCCGCCGTCGGGCCTGGCCTCGCCCTCCAGCGAGGTGAACCGCCCGCCCGCCTCGGTGACGATGATCTGCAGCGCGCACAGGTCCCACAGCGACACCTCGGGCTCGGCGGAGATGTCGCACGCGCCCTCGGCGACCAGCATGTGCGACCAGAAGTCGCCGAACGCCCGGGTCCGCCACACCGCCCGGGTCAGCCCCAGGAAGTTGTCCAGCATCCCGCGTTCGGCCCACCCGCCCAGGCCCGAGTAGGACATGGACGCGTCGCCCAGCTTGGTCACCCCGGACACCCGGCAGGGCGAGGCCTTGGTCAGGCTGCGCCCGGTCCACGCCCCGCCGCCCAGCGCGCCCCACCACCGGCGGCCGAGCGCGGGCGCCGACACCACGCCCACCACCACGTCCGGGCCGTCCATCAGCCCGACCAGGGTGGCCCAGACCGGGACGCCGCGCACGTAGTTCTTCGTCCCGTCGATGGGATCCAGGACCCAGCAGCGTGGCCCCGTGCCGGACCGGCCGAACTCCTCGCCGAGCACCGCGTCCCGCGGCCGGGCCCGGCGCAGCACGTTCCGCAGCGACTCCTCGGCCGCCTGATCGGCATCGGACACGGGCGTCAGGTCGGGCTTGGTCTCGACCCGCAGGTCGAGCGCCCGGAACCGCCTGGTCGTGATGTCGTCGGCGGCGTCTGCGAGGACATGCGCGAAGCGCAGGTCGTCGTCGTAGCGGACCACCCGCGAAACGGTACCGCCTGGGACATCTCCGCCGCCAGCAGGCCCTTCCCGGGACGCCATACTGGAAATGTGATGGACGACAACCCGCACCGTCTCCTCGCCGACCCGCCGGTCCAGCTGCAGGCGTTCGTCCGCGACGGCCGGATCACCGCGATGCCGGCCAAGCGTCCCCGCCGGCGGCTGCTGCTCGATCAGGTGGCGCAGGCCTTCGAGCCCGGCCGCCGCTACCCCGAGCCGGCCGTGGACGAGATCCTCAAGGCCGTCTTCGACGACCACTGCGCCCTGCGCCGCTACCTGATCGACGAGGAGTTCCTGTCCCGCACCGCCGACGGCACTTACTGGCGAGCCGGCGGCACGGTCAGCTGAAACGTCAACGCGTGAGCTGGCGTTCCTCTAGTGTCTTGCCCTGTGCCGACTGGAGCGCCCGCGTCCCGCCAGCTGGACGCGCCCGCCACCCCAGATCCGGGCCGCGCCCGCCGGCGCCCGCGCCGGACCCCGTACCTGTGGGGCGGCCTGCTCCTGGTCCCGGTCCTGATCGCAGGCGGTCTGTACCTTGCTAGCGGTCCAGGCGCCCGCGCCCCCGGACCCGGCTCGTCCGGGCCGGGAACCGCGGCCGCATCGTCCGGCCCGGGAACCGCCTCCGCATCGTCTTCCGGTGCCGCCGTGACCCCGTTCCACGTCAGCCTGGCCCGGGTCCCCGCCCGCGCCCGCCGGTCCGGTGCCCGTCGCGCGGCGTCACCATCCGCGTCGGCCAGCCACGCCACCCCGCGCGGCTCCGCCTCGGCCGCCGCCTCCCGGCCCGCCGCGTCCGCCAGCGCCCCGCCCCCGGCCAGCCAGCAGGGCACGCCCGCCGATCAGGTCCTCGCGCTCATCAACCAGGCCCGCGCCTCGGCCGGGCTGCCGCCGCTGACCGTCACGTCCGGCCTGGACGCCAGCGCGTCGGCGCACAACCTGAAGATGGCCGGCGGCTGCGGGCTGACCCACGAGTGCCCCGGCGAGCCGGCCATCGGCGCCCGCGAGACCGCCGCCGGGGTCAGCTGGACCGCCGCCGGGGAGAACATCGGCGAGGGCGGCCCGATGCCGGACACCGCCGCCGCCATGGCCCAGATGGCGGTGACCCTGACCCAGGACATGCTCAACGAGCAGCCACCCGACGACGGCCACCGGCTGAACATCCTCAGCAGCACCTTCACCCACATCGGCATCGCCGTCTACCGCGACAGCTCCGGCACCGTCTGGATGACCCAGGACTTCTCCAACTAGTCGGTCTCGTCCCGGCTGCGGAGCAGGCGGCGCAGCGAGTCCAGGCGCGCCTCGGCGTGGTGCTCGCGGGCCCACGCGTCCAGCGCGCAGTCCGGGGACAGGTGGTCGCAGCCCGGCGGGCACCCGGCCGTGCCCTCGGCCAGGTCGCCGAACGCCTCCACCACCCGGTCCAGGCTTATGTGCCCGAGCCCGAAGCCGCGCAGGCCCGGCGTGTCGATCAGCCAGCCGTCGCCCAGCGGCAGCGCCACCACCGACGACGAGGTGTGCCGGCCGCGCCCGGTCACCGGATTCACCGAGCCGACGGACCGCAAAGCCTCCGGGACCAGCGTGTTCACCAGCGTGGACTTGCCCACCCCGGACTGCCCGATGAGCACGCTGATCCGGCCGGTCAGCACGTTCCTGACCCGGGCCAGCGTGCGCGGCGCCAGCGGCCGCCTGGTGGTCAGCATGGGCAGGTCGAGCGGGTCGTAGAAGGCCCGCACGCGACGCGGTGAGGCCAGGTCGGCCTTGGTCAGCAGGAGCCGCGGGTCCAGGCCGGCGTCGTACGCGGCGACCAGGCAGCGGTCGACGAAGCGCAGCCGGGGCGGCGGCTGGGCCAGCGCGCAGACGATCACCATCTGGTCGGCGTTGGCCACGATGATCCGTTCGGCCGGATCGGTGTCGTCCGGGGAGCGCCGCAGCGCGCTGGTCCGCGGCTCGACCCGGACGATGCGGGCCAGCGAGTCGTCGGCGCCGGACGTGTCGCCGATCAGCGCCACCCGGTCGCCGACCACCACCGAGCCCCGGCCCAGCTCGCGGGCCTTCATGGCCACGACCAGCCCGTCGTCGGTCATGCAGCCGTACCGGCCGCGGTCCACGCTGGTCACGAAGCCCGGCACGGCACCGGAGTGCGCGGGGCGCCGCCTGGTGCGCGGCCGGGAACCGCGGCCGGGACGGACCCGGACGTCGTCCTCGTCGAGCCGGTCGTACCGCGAGCTCAGCGGCCTGCTCCTAGCATGTCCGTCCACACGTCGGTGAAGTCGGGGAACGTCTTGGCCACGGTCTGCACGCCCGCCACTCGCAGGCCCGGCACGGCCAGGCCCAGCACGGCCGCCGCCATCACCATCCGGTGATCGTCGTAGGTGCCGAACGGCCCGTCCGCGGCCGCAGCCCGCAGCGGTCGTGGCCGGACCCGCAAGCCGTCGGGCAGTTCGGTGACGTCGCCGCCGAGCGCGTTGATCTCCTTGGCCAGCGCGGCCAGCCGGTCGGTCTCGTGCCGGCGGGTGTGCGCCAGGCCGGTGAACGCCGACGGCGTGCCGGCCAGCGCCGCCGCCGCGGTCAGTACCGGTGCGAGCTCGGCCACGTCACGCAGGTCGGCGGTGATGCCCTGGACTGTGCCGGGGCCGGCGACGGTCAGCCCGTCCGCGCCCACCTCGCACCGCGCCCCCATCTGGGTCAGCACGTCCAGGATCGGCCCGGCCGCCTGCAGGCTCTGTCCAATTCCGGCCGCCGGCCAGCCGGGCAGGCTGAGCGTCCCGCCGGTCACCAGTGCCGCCGCCAGGAACGGCCCCGCGTTGGACAGGTCCGGCTCCACGGTCACCGACCCCAGGTCCAGCCGTCCCGGCCGGACCCGCCAGCCGTCCGGGCGTCCCTGGGGTGGGTCCGCGGGGACAAACGCGGCACCGGACCGCGTCTCGGTCACCTCGGCGCCCGCCGCCTGGAGCATGCGGACGGTCATGGCGATGTGCGGCGCGGAGGGGATGGGCGGGCCCTCGTGCCGGATCTCGATGCCCTGGCCGAACCGCGGCGCCGCCAGCAGCAGCCCGGAGATCAGCTGCGACGAGCCGGACGCGTCCAGGGTCACGGTGCCGCCGCGGAGCTCGCCCCGCCCGAGGACGGTGAACGGCGCCGCGCCCCGGCCGTCGTCCTCGATCCGGGCGCCGAGGTCGCGCAGCGCCGCCAGGATCGGGCCCACCGGGCGCTGCCTGATCCGCTCGTCCCCGTCGAAGCGCACCGTCGCCGAGGTCAGCGCGGCGACCGCGGGCAGGAAGCGCATGACCGTGCCGGCGTTGCCCACGTCGACGCTGACCCGTGACCCCGCGGCCGGCTGCCCGCCGGTGACCAGCCACGCCGCCGGTGACCCGTCAGCGTCGTCGCTGACCTCGGTCCCCAGGGCCCGGAGCGCGTCCGCCGCGAGCAGGGTGTCCCGGGCCCGCAGCGGGTTCGCGATCCGGGCCGGCCGGTCGGACAGGGCGGCCAGCACCAGCGCCCGGTTGGTGATGGACTTGGACGCGGGCAGCCAGATCCGGGCGCGGACCGGCCCGGCCGCGGCGGGCGCGGCCCAGGTCCGGTCCTGGTCGTCGGCATACATACCCTTGAGGCTATCGTCGCGAGCCGGCGCAGGAGCAGTCAGCGCAGGAGCAGCCAGCGCAGGAGCAGCCAGCGCAGGAGCACTGTGACCGCCAGGCAAGTTTGACGGAGCGGGATTATGGTTATGAAATGCCAATCCAGGCTTAACGGGACGTGTCGGGATTCCATTCACTTAGGGAAGTTTGCATGTGCGGTCGCTTCGTGTCGGCGCGTAAGCGCCTTGAGCTCCTCGAGGAGTTCAGCATCGAGCGGGACCGCGTCGCCGACGGACCCGACCCGGAGCCCGATCAGGATTACAACGTGGCGCCCACCAGGCGGGTGTACGCGGTCATGGAGCCACGCCCGCGGAAAGAGGACCCGGACCAGCCGCAGGCCCGCGAGCTGCGCGTGGTGCGCTGGGGCCTGATCCCGTTCTGGGCCAAGGACGCCTCGGGCGGCGGCAAGCTCATCAACGCCCGGGCCGAGACCGTCGCGGTCAAGCCCGCGTTCCGGCGTGCCTTCGCCAAGCGCCGCTGCATCATTCCCGCCGACGGCTACTACGAATGGCAGGCCGTCACCGAAGACGGAAAACAGCGCAAGCAGCCCTACTACATCTACCGGAAGGACGGTGAGGCGCTGGCCTTTGCCGGGCTCTACGAGCTCTGGCGAGATCAGTCCCTGCCCGACGACCACGAACGCGCCTGGCTGTGGACGGCCGCGATTATCACGACCCAGGCAACCGACGACGTCGGCGAGATCCACGACCGCATGCCCATGGTGATCGCCCGCGACCACTGGGCCGACTGGCTTAACCCGGACAACTCCGAGCCTGGCCAGCTTCAAGCGACAATGCTGCCCGCGATGGCCGGCGGCATGACGTCGCATCCCGTTTCAATGGCTGTCAACTCCGTGCGGAACAACGGACCCGAGCTCATCGTGCCGCTTTCCGCCGACCAGGAGCGGCCGCCCGGCGAGTTGTTCTGAGTCCGCGGCCGGCGGCCGCGGCTCATCCGAGCCTGGGCTGCGCAGCGTACGCGGACGGGAGGCGAGGACACTAGTGGAGATAACCGTCGCCCGTAAGCGCCTTGAGGAGATGCGCGACGACCTGGACCGGTCGATATCCATCCTGCAGGGCGAGCGTCCCGCGCCCCTGGCCGGATCGGGGTATGCGCAGGACCCGGCGGACGCGGGATCCTCCTTGTCCGAGGCCGACCGGACCGAAGCGGTCCTGCACTCGGCCCGCGGCCAGCGAGACGAGGTGCTCGCCGCGCTCGCGCGCATCGCGGAGAACTCTTACGGGCGATGCGTCGACTGCGGGGGCGACATTCCCGAGGGCCGGCTCGACGCGCGGCCCGACGCGGCCCGGTGCGTCGGCTGCCAGGCCAAGCGCGCCCGCCGCCGCTAGCCCTTCTTGACCGCCGCGATCACCAGCTGCGCGCCCAGTGACTCATCGGATCGTGCGGCCAGTTCGGCGCGGACCAGCTTGGCCAGGCTGCCGGGTTCGCGCCGCAGCACGTGCGTGACCATCGACTCGGAGAACACGGTGCGCGGCCGGATCCAGTTCACCGTCAGGCCCGCGCCGGTGAACAGCTCGCGCGCCTGGTCGGGGCCGTAGCACCGGGTGATGGTGCCGTCCGGCCAGGGCACCAGCACCACCTCGGCGTGCGGCAGGTCGACCAGGTGCGCCCAGTGATTCTGGTCGGCGAGCACCGCCATGCCCAGCACGAGCGAGTCGACGCAGGCCAGCACCCGCCCGCCCGGGCGCAGCACGCGAGCGATCTCGGCGATCATGGCCTCGGCGCCCAGGTGGGTGGACAGCGCGCGGTCCTCGGCCAGGACGTCGTCCGCGCACTCGTCGGGCAGGAACGACAGCAGCGCGGGGTCCCCGATCAGGTGCGCCGCATGTGTCTCCCGCGGCACGGCGCCGGGGTCGATGACCCGCAGCACGTGGTGGCCGGCCACGGCGGCGAGTTCGCCGCCGGGGGAGCGCGGCCCCGAGACATCCACGATCGTGTGCTGTCCGCGCGGCAGCCAGGCCAGCAGCTGAGCCTGCGCCACGGCGTCGTGGAATTGCCAGTAGGCCGGCAGATGATCAGTATCCGGCGCGGTGATGGCGGTGGCCGCATGGTGCACGGGCCCGGCTCCTGACTTGGCATTCCCGCAGCGGGGATGCCCTTCGTCCTTAACCTTCCCGGCCAGGCGCCTTTCTCACCTGCCTGCCCGGACCGATCTCGGAATGACGGACCGCGCCCTGCTGTTGAACGCGGCATGGCTGTGGCTTCGCCACCTCGTGGCATGCTGAAACTCGCTCCGTATCCGGGCGCGGTATCCTCCCCCTCATATGCTCTGCACCCCAGCAGACCTAGTCCGTCCGATCCCGAGGGGGTGAGTCCCGTTCCGGAGACTCTCGAAGAGCGCGGTGAGCGCTTCGAGGCCGAGGTGCTGCCCTTCCTGGATCAGCTGTACTCCGCGGCGCTTCGGATGACTCGTAACCCGGCGGACGCCGAGGACCTGGTACAGGAGACGTTCGCCAAAGCGTACGCGTCTTTCCACCAGTTCCAGCAGGGCACGAACCTCAAGGCGTGGCTGTTCAGGATCTTGACCAACACTTTTATCAACACCTATCGCAAGCGGCAGCGCGAGCCGCAGCGCTCTGGTGCCGAGGAAGTCGAGGACTGGCAGCTGGCCCGGGCGGCCTCCCATACCTCCGGGGGATTGAAGTCAGCCGAAGCCGAAGCGCTGGAACGGCTGCCCGATTCTGACATTAAGGAAGCCCTCCAGGCGCTCCCGGAGGAATTCCGCATCGCGGTCTACCTGGCCGATGTCGAGGGGTTCGCGTACAAGGAGATCGCCGACATCATGGAAACCCCGATTGGGACCGTGATGTCGCGTCTGCACCGCGGCCGGCGGCAGCTGCGGGAACTGCTCCAGGATTACGCGTCGGAACGCGGATTGGCGCGCACCGGTTCTGATGCTTCCCGGCCCGGGGAGGAAGCGCGATGAGCTGCGGAAAGCCACATGAGACTCCGTGTACCGAGGTACTGGAGCGGGTCTACGGCTATCTAGACGGCGAGATCGGCGACGTGGACTGCGCGAAGATCCGTCAGCATCTGGACGAATGCGGCCCCTGCCTGCGCGAGTACGGCCTCGAGGAGGCGGTTAAGCGGCTCGTGGCCAAGCACTGCGGCTGCGACCCGGCGCCCGCCGACCTGCGCGCGAAGATTCTGGTCCGTATCCGTGAAGTCCGGGCCACGATCGAGTTCGCGGAGTAGTCGCGAACCGTCCGATTTGCCAGGAGTGGGGCAATTGGGCAGCATGTGCCACATTTGATTGCCCATTGTGACTGGCACGCTCACGATTTGTTCACGATGAGATTTGGGCCTGCGAGATCCGTTGTGGCCACGTTATCCTTGACCTTGGACGATATCCGGCGAGCTGTCGGTAGTTGCGCGTTAGGGAGGTCAGCTCCATGCGTCCATGCGGCGGAATATCGCGTGCTGCTACGGATGAGGTAAGGGTCCCCGCGACCGCCCTCTCCGGGAGCACGTGGGGGTAGGGGTTTGGCGCATAGCCCGCGTTCCACGCTCCTGGCGGTGAGGGGGGAGGGTTTGGCTAGGCTCTCGTGGGCCGCACGGCTATACATCGGCGTGGTGGTCCTGGCCGCCGCGGTACTGATCGTTCATGGCCCGTTCGGCGACCTCCGCTGGTGGCGGAATGTCGCGGTGCTCGGCCTCCTGCTCGTGGTCTTCGAGTCGACCGCCACCTTGCTGCGTCCCCGGCAGCTCGCCTGGTCCCCTAATTCCGCCGCCACCCTGGCCGCCGCCGTCCTGCTCGGGCCGGTCGGCGCGGGCCTGGTCGGCGCCTGCACCATGCTCGGCATGCGGCGCGGTCCCTCGGTGGCCCAGCGGGCGTTCAACACGGGCATGATGTCCCTGTCCGCGTACCTGGCGGGGCGCGTCTTCGTGGCCGTGGGCGGGCAGGTCGGCACCCCGCACTCCACCCCGTTCCGCACCATAATCGGCCCGTTCGCGGTCGCCGCCGTGGTGCACGTGCTGACCAACCACACTCTGCTCGCGGGTGTGCTCTGGCTGACCAGCGACCGCGACTTCGCCGGGCGGCGCGCTCCGCTGGGCATGAGCGTCAAGCTGATCGCCTCGGACCTCGGCTACGGCGCGTTCGGCCTGCTGATCGCGGCCCTGTGGAGCGTGGTCGGGCTGTTCGCCCCGGTGCTGATCTTGATCCCGTTGTTCGTGGCTCGCTGGGCCGTGGCCCAGATCGCCGAGCAGCAGCAGGCCTACGAGGCCACGGTGGGCGCGCTCTGCCAGGCGGTGGAGACCAAGGACTTCTACACCCGCGGGCACAGCGACCGGGTCTCCCGCGGCTCGGTCATGATCGCGCGCGAGATCGGCATGCACGGCGAGCGGGTCGAGGCGATCAGGTACGCGGGCATGCTGCACGACGTCGGCAAGCTCGGCGTGCCGACCAAGGTCCTGCAGAAGACCGGGAAGCTGACCGAGGAGGAGTACGCGGCGATCCAGCTGCACCCGATGCGCGGGCTGGACATCGTCCGCGAGATCGGGTTCCTGGACGAGGCCCTGGCCGGGATCATGCACCATCACGAGCGGATCGACGGCCGGGGCTACCCGATGGGACTGGCCGGGGATGAGATCCCCGAGTTCGCCCGGGTGCTGGCCGTCGCCGATGCCTTCGACTCCATGACCTCCACCCGGTCCTACCGCGGCGCGCGCCCGGTGCAGGAGGCGGTCGCGGAGCTGCGGAAGTGGTCGGGCACGCAGTTCGACCCGGCGTTCGTGGACGCGTTCGTGGCCGCGATCATGCGCGACGGCTGGCAGAGCCCCGAGCCGCCCGTGCTCGCGGCCGAGGACCTTCCCACGATTGCCGCCCAGGACCACGACGACCCCGCCGCGCCGCTCCGGGTGATCGACAGCATCTGACACCCATGACCGAACGACGACATGAGCTGCGCCGGTTTCCCTGGCAGGTGAGGGATTCCGGCCTGCTGCTGCTCGTCGTCGCGGCCGGCGTGGTCCTGGTCGCCTCGGTGGCCCAGACCGCCGTGCAGGACCTGCGGGACCCGCGCATCGCGGTCGCGTTCGGCGTCCTGATCGCGTTCGGCGAGGTGCTGCGGCTCAACCTGCCGGGCGACCGGGAGACCGCGCCCATCGGGATGGCGGGCGCGCTCGCCTACGCCCTGCTCATCCGGGTCGGCGATCACACGGTTCAGCACACCGCCGAGCAGGTGGTCACCGTCACCACCATCGGCATGATCGTCGGCGCGCTGCCGCACCTGGCCGTGGGCCGGCCGGCCAAGGTCAGCGGGATGTCCATCCGGCTGCTCTGCGTGGCCTGCGTGGCCTTCATCTTCCGCCCGCTGGCCGGCAACAGCGCGGTGATCAGGGACTGGGGCCTGGCCTTCGCGCTGATGACCGCCCTGGCCGTGCTCGCCCTCCTGCTCGAGGCGGTGCTCACCGCGCTGATGCGGGTCGACGAGCAGCGGGCCCGGTTCAAGGTGGCCCTGGTCGACGAGATGCGCGTCGAGCTGCCGCTGGGCGCGGCGGTCGGGGCTTCGGGCCTGCTCATCGCGTTCGCCGCCGAGGTCATGGGCCTGGCGGCGCTGGCCGTGTTCACCGCCCCGCTGCTGGTCACCCAGGTGGCGTTCCGCCGCTACGCGGGGATCCGGGCCACCTACCTGCAGACCGTCCGGGCCCTGGCCAAGGTCACCGAGATCGGCGGGTACGTGGAAGCCGGCCACTCCGAGCGGGTGAGCCGGCTGGCCGTGGCCATCGGCCGGGAACTCGGCATTCACGAGCCCCAGCTGCTCGAGCTCGAGTACGCCGCGCTCATGCACGACATCGGCCAGTTGTCGCTGGCCGACCCGATCCCCGGCGGGGCCACGGTCCTGGTCTCCCGCCAGGACCAGCAGCGCATCGCCGAACTGGGTGCCGACGTGATCCAGCAGGCCCAGGTCCTCGGGTCGGTGGCGGAGATCGTCCGCCGGCAGAACGAGCCCTACCGCGGCGTGGAGGTGGCGCACGAGGGCTACCGGGGCCGTCCCGGCCGCCTGGACCGCCTGGACCGCCTGGACCGGTTCGGCGGGGAGCCGTCCCGGCCGCCGATGAGCAGCCGCATCATCAAGGCCGCCAACGCCTTCGACGACCTGGTGGGCAGCTCGCTGGACCCCGGCCGGGCCGCCGCGGCCGTCCAGCAACTCCGGCTGGACACGGCCAGCGAGTACGACCCGGAAGCGGTCGAGGCCCTCAGCCGCGTCGTCAACCGCAGGTCCGTGATCCAGCTCTGACCGTGCTTCCTGGCTCGCCTCCGGCTCGCGGGCGCCGCTAGGCTTGCCTGATGCTTGATTCGGTGCTTGTCGCCAACCGGGGTGAGATCGCCCGGCGGATCATCCGTACGGCGAAACTCATGGGGATCAGGGCCGTCGCGGTGTACTCCGACGCCGACGCGGACCTGCCCTACGTCGGCGAGGCCGACCAGGCCGTTCGCGTCGGCCCCGCCCAGCCCGCCAAGAGCTACCTGGACGCCGCGGCCATCATCGAAGCGGCAGCACAGACGAACGCCAAGGCGGTCCATCCCGGCTACGGCTTCCTGGCCGAGAACGCCGGTTTCGCCCGGCAGGTCATCGCGGCCGGCCTGACCTGGGTCGGCCCCGGCCCCGAGGCGATCGAGCAGATGGGCGACAAGATCCGGGCCCGGAACCTGATGGAGCAGGCGGGCGTTCCGGTCTCCCCGGGCAGCCGCGAGCCGGTCACGGACATCAAGGCGGCCCTGGCCGAAGGCGAGCGCATCGGCTATCCCGTCATGGTCAAAGCGGCGGCCGGCGGCGGCGGCATCGGGATGGGCGTGGCGGACAACCCCGCCGACCTGAACGCCGCCTTCGACACGGCCCGCTCCCGCGCCGAGCGCTTCTTCGGCTCCCCGGAGATCCTGCTCGAGCGCTACGTCCAGCGCGCCCGGCACGTCGAGGTCCAGATCCTCGGCCTGGCCGACGGGCGGGTCCTGGCCCTCGGCGAGCGGGACTGCTCGGTGCAGCGCCGGCACCAGAAGGTCGCCGAGGAGACCCCCTCGCCGGGCGTGGACCACGCGCTGCGCGAGCAGATGCTGGCCGCCGCCGTCCGGGCCGGCCAGGCCGTCGGCTACCAGGGCGCCGGGACGGTCGAGTGCCTGGTCGACACCGACGCCGGCTCGTTCGTGTTCCTGGAGATGAACACCCGGCTGCAGGTCGAGCACCCGGTCACCGAGCTCGTCACCGGCATCGACCTGGTCGAGCAGCAGTTCCTGATCGCCGCGGGCCAGCCCCCCTCGTTCGACCCGGCGGCCGTGAACCCACAGGGACACGCGCTCGAGCTGCGGATCTACGCCGAGGACCCGAAACGGTTCCTGCCCGGCCCCGGCACGATCACGCAATGGCAAGAACCAGCCGGTGACGGCGTCCGGGTCGACGCGGGCTACCAGGCCGGCAACACCGTGACCCCGTTCTACGACCCGCTGCTGGCCAAGCTGTGCATCCATGGCGCCGACCGCCAGCAGACCCTGGACCGCGCCAGGAACGCGGTGGCCGCCTTCGCCGTCAAGGGCCCCAAGACCAACCTGGCCTTTCACGCGGAGCTGCTGGACAACCCGCAGTTCGTCAGCGGCGACTACGATACGTCCCTGATAAGCAGGATGCGTCCCAACTAGGGAACCACTAGGGAACCAAGAGACAGGAGCCGGCGTGGCTGAGATCCGCGCGGAGATGGTCGCGAACGTGTGGAAGGTGGTCGCGGCGCAGGGCGATCACGTCGATGACGGTGACACCCTGGTCATCCTGGAATCGATGAAGATGGAGATCCCGGTCCTGGCCGAGAGCACGGGCACGATCACCACCCTGCACGTCGCCGAGGGCGACGTGGTCCAGGAAGGCGACCTCATCGCCGAGATCGGCTAGACCCGCTTACACTCCGGTCGTGGACCGCGGGTAGGCGATCTCCGGGTCGGTGACCACGTTGACCAGGTACGGCACACCCGCCGCGAACGCCCGGCGCAGGGCCGGACCGATCCCGCCAGGCGCGGTGACCAGCTCGCCGGCGCCGCCCAGCGCGCGCACCACCTCGTCGTACCGGCACGCAGGCTGCAGGTCGGCCAGCACGTCGTAGCCGTACAGGGCGCGCATGGGGTGCTTCTCCAGGCCCCAGGCGCCGTTGTTGCCGCACACGATGACCACCGGCAGCCGGTGCCGGACCAGCGTGTCCGCGTCCATCAGCGAGAAGCCGGCCGCGCCGTCGCCCAGCACCAGGACGACCTGCGCGGACGGCCGGGCCAGCCGGGCCGCGATCGCGTACCCCAGCCCCGTGCCCAGGCACCCGAACGGCCCCGGGTCCAGCCACCCGCCCGGCCGGGCGGGCTCGATGTACTTGCCCGCGAACGAGACGAAGTCGCCGCCGTCCCCGATCACCACCGCGTCGTCATCGAGCACCCGGAGCAGCTCGCCGTACACCCGCGCCGGGTGCACCGGCTCGGCCTCGCTGGCCAGCAGCGGGCCGTCGGCCGCCTGCGCGGCCCGCACGGCCTGCGTGAGCCGCCCGCCCCAGTCATGATCACTGGCGTGATCACCGGCGCCGCCCAGCTCCGCCAGCGCGTCGAAGAACGCGCCCAGGTCGCCCGTGGCCGAGGCGGCCAGCGGCACATGCGCCGCGACCCCGCCAGGTCCGTCGGCCACGTGCACCACCGTAGCTGGTTCATTTTTTGGCCCGAACGACCCGTATGCAAGCCTGAAGTCAAGTGGCGCGCCCGCCACCAGGACGAGGTCCGCTTCCCGCAGCGCCACCGACCGGGCCCGCGTGACCAGCAGGTCATGCCCGCGCGGCAGGATCCCGCGGGCCTGCCCGTTGGCCACCACCGGCAGGCGCAGTTCCTCGGCCGCCCGCCGCGCCGCGTCCTGCGCGCCGCCCAGCCACACGTCCGAGCCCAGGATCAGGACCGGCCGCCGGGCCGCCCGGACCAGGTCCGCGATCCGGCCGACGTCCGCGGGATCCGGGGGCGGCCCAGTAACCAAAGGGCCCGGCACCGGGCCGGGCTCGGGCAGGTCCGCCTCGGCCTGCCCGTAGATGGCCTCGAGCGAGAGGTCAAGGAACACCGGCCCGCGGTGCGGGGTCAGCGCGAGACCGAACGCCTCGTCGACGGACCCGGCTACCTTCGCCGCGTCGTGCTCGGTCCAGGCCCGCTTGGTCACCGGCGCGAGCAGCGGCGGATGGTCGATCTCCTGCAGGCTGCCCTGGCCCCAGCGGTAGTCCGGCGCGCGCCCGGCCAGCAGCACCACCGGTGCCCCGTTCAGGTGCGCGGTGGTCACCGCGCTGACCGCGTTGGTGACGCCCGGCCCGGCGGTCACCGCGGCCAGCCCCGGGGTCCGGGTCAGCCGCGCCGTCGCCTCGGCCGCGAACACCGCCGTCTGCTCGTGCCGCACGTCGATCAGGCGGACCGGCTGGCCCCCGCGCACGGCCGCGTCATACAGCGGGAAGATGTGCCCGCCGGACAGCGTGAACAGCGTGCTCACGCCGTACCGCCGGGCCGCCGCGAGGGCCGCCACGCCGCCATGACCCGATACCCGCACCATGCCAGCGACGCTACCAGCCGGTAGCCCGAGGGTGCCGGCCGGTGCACCACGATCCGTTCGGTCAAAAAGTCGCCGGCGGCCCCGGCGGTGCCGATGCCGATCGCGGCCGGGACCGGAGCCGGGGCCTGCGCCGGGTCGGCGGTGTACTGGTGCGGGAGGGTCTCGTCGGCGCCCTCGGGAACCTTGGCCGCCTTGAGGATCAGGGTCAGGATCAGCGCGATCGCGACGTTGAGGATGATCGCGGACAGGCCGATGTAGACGGTGTGCCCGAATTCGATGTCCACCGACCCGGCCCAGTGCGACGTGGTGGGGGTCGCCACCTTGTAGGCGGCGATCGTGCCGAATATCATGCCGGCCAGCCAGCCCGCCAGCAGCGCCCAGCGGTGGAACCACCGCGTGAACAGGCCGAACACGATTGGGGGGAACACCTGCAGGATCCAGACGCCGCCCAGCAGCTGCAGGTTGATGGAGAACGTGCGCGGCAGGTAGACCGCGAACGCCAGCGCGCCCAGCTTGACCACCAGCGAGGCCCACTGGGAGACCCTCGTCTCCTGGTGGGGGGTGGCGTCCGGCTTGAGGAACTCCTTGAAGATGTTCCGGGTGAACAGGTTGGCCGCGGCGATGGCCATGATCGCGGCCGGGACCAGCGCGCCGATGATGATGGCCGAGAAGGCGATCCCAGCGAACCAGCTGGAGAACATGTGCTGGAACAGGTACGGCACCGCGAGCTGCGCGTTGCCGCCCGACTTCTTGACGTTCGCGACCGTCACCTTGTCGGTCAGGGCCACGTAGCCGAGCAGCGCGATGAAGCCGAGCATGAGCGAGTAGATCGGCAGCAGCGCCATGTTGCGCTTGATGATGTCGCGCCGTTTGGTGGACAGCACGCCGGTGACCGCGTGCGGGTAGACCATCAGGGCCAACGCGGAGCCGAGAGCCAGGGTGGAGAACGCCAGCTGGCTGTTGGCCGTAGTGGGGATGAACACGCCGTTCGGCTTCTTCGTGACCGGGCTGATCGCCTTCATGTGAGCCTCGGCGGTCGCGAAGATGTGCCCCCAGCCGCCGACCCTGGTCGGGATGTAGAACACCGCCACGATGATCACGACGTAGACCAGGGTGTCCTTGATGAACGCGATCAGCGCCGGGGCCCGCAGCCCGGACACGTAGGTGTAGACCGCGAGCACCAGGAACGCGATGAACAGCGGCAGGTCCTTGATGTAGCGGTTGCCGGAGGAGGTGCCGACGCCCATCACGGTGAGCACGGCCTGGATGCCCACCAGCTGCAGCGCGATGTAGGGCAGCAGGGCGAGGATGCCGGTGAACGCCGTGGCCAGCGACAGACCGCGCGACCCGTACCGGCCGCGGATGAAGTCGGCCGAGGTGACGTAACTGTGGGTGCGGGCGATCGACCACAGCCGGGGCAGGAAGATCAGCGCGATCGGGAACACGATGATCGTGTACGACACCGCGAAGAAGCCCGTCACCGCGCCGGCGCCGAACACCGCCGCGGGCACCGCGATGAACGTGTACGCGGTGTACAGGTCGCCGCCGAGCAGGAACCAGGCGATGAAGGTGCCGAAGCTGCGCCCGCCGAGCCCCCACTCGTCCAGGTGCATCATGCTCTCCGCCCGGCGCCATCGCGCCGCCGCGAAGCCGGTCACCGTGACGACCCGAACAGGACCAGGACGATGGTGAAGGTGACGTAGTTGACGTTGCTCATTTGGCCACCTCGCCCAGGGCGCTCGCCGCCGCCGGACCATCAGGGCCGCCCGCTGGCGGAGTGAGCCGATTGCGCAGCAGGAGGATGATCCAGCACACGATCGCCACCACCGGCATGTAAATGAGCAGGTAGAAGTAGAAGAACGGGAAGTCGCCCACCTTCGGGGTGGCGCTGGCGTAAAGCGGCACGTAAACCGCGAAGAAGACGACGGCGACGGTCAAGATGGCGATGATCGCCGAGGTGACCGGATGGGCGGCGATGGGACTCCGTGACTTAATGGATGATTCCTGAGCCATTGTTGCCTCCCGTCGGGGGGACAGCCTCACCTGCCGTGACTGGCGTCACAAGGTTTTATTCATGGTGCGCTCAGGTCCGGCGATCGGCAATGCTTTGCCCATCGCCAATAGAAAATTGTTACTACTCAGCTGGTCCCGGCAAGAAGGGCGCCGAGCCAATCTCACCTAATGAGGGAGTTCGCCGGAGGCGGGTGACGAACTTGTACCGGTCGCCCCGGTACCAGGACTGGGCCCACTCGACCGGCTCGCCGGTGACGTCGTACGCGTGCCGGGACAGCAGCAGCAGGGGCAGGCCGGGGTCCACGTCGAGCAGCCGCGCGTCGTGCGGGTCGGCGAGCACGGTCTCGATCGTCTCCTCGGCCTCGGTGAGCTGGATGCCGTAGGCCAGGCGCAGCGTCTCGTACAGGGACAGCTCCCGCTCCAGCTGCTTGCGCAGCCCCGGGAACCGCCGCGCGGGCAGGTGCGAGGTGTCGATCGACATCGGCTCGCCGTCGGCCAGCCGCAGCCGGTGGATGCGCAGCGCGCGGCCCCCCGCGCGGATGCCGAGCAGCGCGGCCAGCTTCTCGTCGGCGGTGACGTACCCGATGTCCAGGATCTTGGTGTGCGGATGCAGGCCGTGCGCGCGCATGCCCTCGGTGTAGCTGGCCAGCTCCAGCAGCTGGGCCACCTTGGGCTTGGCCACGAACGTGCCCTTGCCCTGCATGCGCAGCAGCCGGCCCTCGATGACCAGCTCGGCGAGGGCCTGCCTGACCGTGGTCCGCGAGGTCCCGTAGGAGCGCGCGAGCTCTCGCTCCGGCGGGACCGGGCTGCCCGGGTCCAGGGTGGCGGTGAACGCCAGCAGCTCGCGCTTTACCTGGTAGTACTTGGGCAGCCTCGCCGAGGCACCCGCCGCGGGCTCAGCGGCGTCGTCACCGGTCGGGAGCGCGGAAGCGGTCATCAGGAATCTTTGCCTTAATGAAGGGTTAACGTCAACTCTGACATAGCTATGCGCCGCACCTGCACGTAACGCTCCGGTCCGGCCCGGATGCGATGATGATGATGTGCCCACGCTGAACGACCTGGCCGCGAGCCGCACCAGCCTCGGCGACGCCGACGTCGAGTGGCTGCACGCGCTGGTGTCGGACTGGCAGCTGCTGGCCGACCTGTCCTTCGCCGACCTGATCTTGTGGGCCCCGGTCCGGGACGACGGCGGCTGGCTCGCCCTGGCGCAGATGCGCCCGACGACCGGTCCCACCTCGCTCCAGGACGACGTGGTCGGGACGGTGGCCGGACCGGAGGACCAGCGGCTGCTGAACGTCGCGCGGGACGAGCGGCGCATCTGGCGGGAGAGCGACCCGGACTGGACCAACGGCGTCCCGGTCCGGACCGAGGCCATCCCGGTCACCCGGGCGGGCCGGGTCATCGCCGTCATCGCGCGGTGCACCAACCTGAACTCGGCCCGGACCCCGAGCCGGCTCGAGCTGACCTACGTGCAGGGCGCCGACGACCTGGCCCGGATGGTGGCCGAGGGCACGTTCCCGTTCGCGGGCGAGGCGGCCATGCTGGCCAGGTCGCCGCGGGTGGGCGACGGGCTGCTCCGGCTCGGCCGGACCGGCCGGGTCACCTACGCCAGCCCGAACGCGCAGTCGGCCTACCGCCGCCTGGGCCTGGCCGCCGACCTGATCGGCGCCGAGCTGTCCGTGATCACCGCCGGGCTGTGCGCGTCGGACGAACCGCTGGACGAGTCGCTGATGGTGGTGGCCGCGGGCCGCGCGCCGCGCGCGGCCGAGGTGGACGGGAACGGCTCGGTGGTGCAACTGCGCGCGATCCCGCTCATCGTCGGCGGCAGCCGGACCGGCGCCCTGATCCTGATCCGGGACGTGACCGAACTGCGCCGGCGTGAGCGCGAGCTGATGACCAAGGACGCCACGATCAGGGAGATCCACCACCGGGTCAAGAACAACCTGCAGACCGTCGCCGCCCTGCTGCGGCTGCAGGCCCGGCGGCTCCGGGCGCCCGAGGCCCGCGCCGCGCTGGACGAGGCGGTGCGCCGGGTCGGATCGATCGCGGTCGTGCACGAGACCCTGTCCCATGCGCCGGACGAGGTGGTCGACTTCGACGACATCGCGGACCGGGTCGCGATGATGGCCGGGGAGGTGTCCGCCCCCGAGGTCCGGGTCATCCCCAAGATCACCGGGTCCTTCGGGCCGCTGTCGGCCGCGGTGGCCACGCCGCTGGCCATGATCTTGACCGAGCTGCTGCAGAACGCGCTGCAGCACGGGTTCCCGGCCCCGGTCCAGGATCAGGGCCTGCTCGAGGTCATCGCGGTGCGCGATGCCGAACGCCTCACCGTGACCGTCGCGGACAACGGGGTCGGCCTGCCCGCGGACTTCGACCTGGACTCGACCACCAGCCTCGGCCTGCAGATCGTGCGCACGCTGGTGGTCAGCGAGCTGGGCGGACGGCTGCGGATCGTGCCCCGGCCCGACGGCGGCACCGAGGCCGTCGTCACCCTCCCCGTCCGGTACGAGTAGGGCCTGCGCTAATAACACCGGGCCGATAACACCCGGGCCGATAACACGTGCGCGCGGGCGCGCAGCCGGATCGTGCGCCGCTTGAGCGCTCGCCGCTCGTCCTCGCTCATCCCGCCCCAGACGCCCGCGTCCTGGCCGCTGTCGATCGCCCAGCGCAGGCACTCGTCCATCACCGAGCACCGGCGGCAGACTTGTTTGGCCTCGTCGATCTGGAGTAGCGCGGGACCGGTGTTCCCGATGGGGAAGAACAGCTCAGGGTCCACCTCACGGCAGGCGGCTTCGTGGCGCCAGTCCATGATGTCCACTCCTTCTAGCGGAACGGGTCCGGCCGTCAGCGGTTACGGCCGGCAGAGCATCTATATGTAGCTTGTGAAGCTTTTCACGAGCGATTCCGTACTGTCACGCGGTCCAAGTTTCCCGAGACCGTTATGATGCCGAGCAGAAACGCACCCAAACCGACAGGCGGCCTGAGCGTGCCCCCGAAGGCGACGCTGTGTCATAACCCAAGGCCATCTGGGCTAATAACACGTGCGTGGCGCCCCCGCGCCAGACATCACGTAAAGCCTTTCAACATCGCCTGACATGCGCAAGAGCCCACAGCGGCCCGTCGGCTTAATTTAATGTCAGATCGATCACATTTTGCTCGCGCCGCCGCCGAGTTGTATCACCGGGCGACATCGCCAGGTCACGCCACGACCCGCAAGGCGTGCGGGACGAACTGGAACGTGACCGCTTCGGTCTCGCCCAGGTAGTCCCCGTCGACCTGAAAGGCGATCGGGCGGGCCGAGCGGATGGTCAGCGATTCCAGGCCGGTCACGGTCAGCGTGTGCCGCCCGCGCGGCGAGCGGCGCCGGAACAACAGCATCTGGCCGACCGCGCTCACGATGGTGGTGGCGCGCACCTTGCGCAGCGCGAACACGTCCAGGCCGGAGTTGAAATCCGGGTTCGGCACGGGCAGCACCGCCCGGCCGTGCAGATAGGTCCAGGGCGAGCGGTTGGTGATGGCCGTCATGAACAAGTCCGGGGTGGACGGCTGCCCGTCGCGCTCCAGGGTCAGCGCCGGAGTCCGCCGGTCGGTGCCCGACCGGTACTGGCGCACCATCGTCCGCAGGAACAGCGCCGGGCTCTCCCGGTGCCCGCTGGCGCGCTGCCGTTCGACCTCCCGGACCACCTCGGCGTCCATGCCCAGGCCCGCGCTGAACGTGAAGTAGCGGTCGCCGGCCAGGCCCAGCCCGATGGTCCGGTACCGGCCCTCCTTGATGACCCCCGTGAGCTTGGCGATCGCCGCCGCCGGGTTGGCCGGCAGCCCGAGCGCCTGCGCGAAGACGTTGCCGCCGCCACCCGGTATGACCGCCAGCAGCGGCGCCTCTTCCTGCTCGAGGGCCTGCTCGGAGGCTTGCCCGGGGGCCTGCCCGGCCGCCTGCCCGGGGGACCGGGCCATGATCCCGTTGACCGCCTCGTTGACCGCGCCGTCGCCGCCCAGCACGATGACCAGCTCACCACGCGCCGCGGCGGCCAGCTCGCGAGCGTGGCCGCGGTACCGGGTATGTTCTACGTCAAGGTCGACCAGCCCGGCGAGCGAACGGATCACCAGATCC
The DNA here is from genome assembly GCA_963822765.1 of uncultured Actinomycetes bacterium. Taxonomy (GTDB): domain Bacteria; phylum Actinomycetota; class Actinomycetes; order Streptosporangiales; family Streptosporangiaceae; genus Palsa-504. The sequence continues at coordinate 107,020 of CAWGJL010000001.1, forward strand.
GCGGAGTTCCCCGTCGTGGTGGTCGCCTGCGGGTTGACGATCAGGAGGCCTCGCACTCGCCCAGGCTAGCCTCCTTCTAAGCTGGGCTCCGAGGGTGGTGTGCGATATGGCAACGCGAGCCAAGGGACCGGGCCGGCCCAACGGCCGCCGCGCCGCGTCCAGCACCCAAGCCAAGCCCAACGCCAAGCCCAAGCCCAAGCCCCGCCAAGCCCAAGCCCAAGGCCGCAGCCACGCCCGAAGCGCCAGCCCCCGCCACGGCGGCCCCCGCCGCCTCGCCCCCGGGCGCGCTGCGCCTGGCCGCGGCCGCCCAGGTGATCGAGGCCGCCGGCCTGTGCGTCGCGGCCGCCTTCGGTGCCATCTCGACCGCGGACGGGAAGTCCTCCCAGGCCGGCAGCGGGGTCGCGCTCACCGTGTTCACGGTGGCGATCGCCGTCGGGATCGCGCTCATCGCCGCGGCCCTGGCCAAGGCCAGGCCGTGGAGCCGGACGCCGACGGTCATGACCCAGCTGCTCGTGGTGATCGGGGGGATCGTCCTGCTGGACGGGCACCGGCCCGAGTGGGGCGTGCCCGCGCTGCTGCTCGCGGTGGCCTGCCTGGCCGGCGTGCTGACCCCGGCCAGCCTGCGGGCGCTTAACCGCCCCCCGGTCAACAGGCAGTAGCTGTAAGTCGTCGGTGGTCAGCCCCTCCCGGAGCTGGGCCAGCGTACGTGCCAGCAGCCGGGACACGTGCATCTGGGAGATGCCGAGCTCGGCCGCGATCTGCAACTGGGTCATGTTGCCGAAGAACCGGAGCAGCAGGATCTTCTTCTCCCGCGGCGGCAGCTGCTCGAGCAGCGGCTTGAGCGACTCCCGGTACTCCACGCCTTCGAGCGCGTCGTCGACCATGCCGAGCGAGTCCGAGACGGCGGGCGCGTCCTCGTCGCCGGAGTCGGGGGCGTCGAGCGACACGGTGGAGTAGGCGTTGGCCGACTCCAGCCCCTCCAGCACGTCTTCCTCGCTCATCTGCAGGTGGCTGGCGAGCTCGCTGACCGTGGGCGCGCGCCCCTCGCGCTGGGCCAGCTCACCGATGGCCTTGGTCAGCGAGAGCTTGAGCTCCTGCAGGCGTCGCGGGACCCGCACCGCCCAGCCCTTGTCGCGGAAGTGCCGCTTGATCTCCCCCACGATGGTGGGCGTGGCGTAGGTGGAGAACTCCACCCCGCGCTCCAGGTCGAACCGGTCGATGGACTTGATCAGCCCGATCGTCGCGACCTGGGTCAGGTCGTCGAGCCACTCGCCGCGGTTGCGGAACCTGCGGGCCAGGTACTCCACCAGCGGCAGGTGCAGCTCGACCAGGTAACCCCGGATCCGGGCCCGCTCGGGATCGCCGACGGGCAGCTCCGCGAGCCGCTCGAACAGCTCCCGGGCCCGGGCGCGGTCCGGCGAGGAGCGTTCGATCCGCAGTACCGCCTCGACCTGGGCCGTCTCAGCCTGGGCCGCCTCGGCCGGAACCACCTCGAACTCCTCGGTCACCTGGACCTCGAATTCGCTGCTCACGCCGACGACCCCGAGAGGGTTTCCCGGCGCTTGCGCAGCACGATGGCGACCTCGTCATCTGGTCCGAGCCGGGAGTCGACCGCCCCGGCCAGCGCGGACAGCACGGTCCAGGCGAAGGTGTCCCTGGCGGGCATGCTCGGCTCCGCGGCGATCACCGAGACGGTGATCGTCATCTCGTCGGCGCCCAGGTCGAACGCGCACTCCAGGTTGGTGCCGGGAATTGCCTGGGGGAGGAGCATCGCGCACGCCTCGTCCACCGCGATGCGCAGGTCCTCGATCTCGTCCAGGGTGAAATCAAGCCGCGCCGCGAGGCCCGCGGTGGCCGTTCTGAGCACGGAAAGGTAGGCGCCCTCGGCGGGCATGCACACCTTCACGTGATCTTTGGTCTCGCGCTCCGCGCGCCCCGGGCCCGGCTCCCGCTGGCCCGGCACGGCCGTCGTCGCGGCGGTGTCTTCGGTCACGTCTCTCCTCCGGGCGGGTCATCGGGTCGCCGCCCATCTGCAAGCAACCTACCGCCGCCGGCGCGTGCCGAGAAATACGCCGCGCCGCCCCGTAATGACGCCCGCACGCAATGAAACCAGGGTTTCACCGCCCTAGAGCGCGGTGAAACCCTGGTTTCATTCACCTACTCACCCACGCAGCGCCGGTTCAGGCCTGCTTGGTCTCCCAGAAGATCTTGTTGATCTCGTCGATCTTGGCCAGCAGGTCGTCGGCCTTGGCCACATCCGTGCTGCCCTTGGTGCCAGCGGCCCCGGCCAGCTTGGTGGCCTCGTTGAACAGCTGGTGCAGCTGCGGGTACTTCTCGAAGTGCGGCGGCTTGAAGTAGTCCGTCCACAGCACCCACAGGTGATGCTTGACCAGCTCAGAACGCTGCTCCTTGATGATCACGCAGCGCTCCCGGAACTCCGGGTCCGTGTTCTGCTGGTACTTCTCAATAATGGCCTTGACCGATTCGGCCTCGATCCTGGCCTGCGCCGGGTCATAGACTCCGCAGGGCAGGTCGCAGTGGGCGTGGGCCACGGTCTTCGGCTCGAGCAGGCGGGTAAGCAGCCTCATCGATTCCCTTTCTCCGACTCGTTCACTTGCAGGTCCGACACTACCCCGCGCCGCCTGCGCTGACACCTGGAGGGATGCGTGCACTGGCCGCTAACCCGCGTCGCGGTCGCCGAACGCTCCATGGAGCCTGCCCTCCGTCCCGGCGACTGGCTGCTGGTCCGGCGCACCCGCCGGGTCCGCGCCGGCCAGATCGTGCTGGCCCGCCACCCCGCCCGGCCGGACCTGCTCATCGTCAAGCGGGCCGCCCGCCAGGTCGACGGCGGCTGGTGGCTCGAGTCGGACAACCCGGACGCCGGTGCGGTGGACAGCCGCCGCTTCGGCCCCGTGCCCGCCTCCCTCGTCGAGGGTCGCCTGCTGGCCCGCTACTGGCGCCCGCGCCGGCCGGTGACGGCGCGCTCCTTACCGCCGCACCATTTTGGCCGAACGAGCGGTGGTGCGTGCCCTTCGCCCGGTTCCCCTCCGTGATGGCCATGCGCGGCCCGGCTCCAATCGTGCGGCTCGACCCGCACGCCACGAGATTGGTGCTGTCCATCACGTCCTTACTGGTGTAAAAATGCAGGCAGATCGGACTAGTGACCGCCGTCGGCTCACGGGCTCCTGGCGGGCTGGCCGACCGAGCATATGGGAGGAGAAATATGGCGACGACCTCTCCTGGCGTCAGGCCAACGGAATCCGGCGAGAACCATCTGCGCCGGGCGGTCGGGCTTCGCGGGCTAACCATGATCTCGCTGGGGTCCATCATCGGGTCGGGCTGGCTTCTCGGTGCCCTCACCGCGGCCAAGGTCGCCGGCGGCGCATCGATCATCGCGTGGATCCTGGCCGGCCTCGTACTCGGGTTGCTCGCGCTGGTCCACGCGGAACTCGGGTCCACGTACCCGGTATCCGGCGGGACCGCCAGGTTCCCGTTCATGGCCTTCGGCGCGCTCGGCGGGTTCACCGGCGGCTGGATGGCCTGGCTGCAGGCCGTGACGATCGCGCCGATCGAGGTCGAGGCGACGCTCGGCTACCTCAACTCGAAGTTCGACATAGGCCTGGTCAGAGCCGACGGCACGCTGGACGGCAAGGGCATCGCCATCGGCGCCGGGTTCCTGCTCATCTTCTCGATCATCAACACGCTGGGCGTGAAGTGGCTGGCCGAGACCAATTCCATCGCCGTGATCTGGAAGATCCTCGTCCCGCTGATCACGATCGTCGCGCTGATGGTCGCGGTGGTGCACTGGGGTAACTTCACCGCCGGCGGCGGGTTCGCCCCCTACGGGTTCCACGGGATCTTCGCGGCGCTCCCGCTCGGCATCATCTTCGCGGCCGAGGGATTCGAGCAGGCCATCCAGGTCGGCGGCGAGGCCGAGAACCCGCAGCGGAACATCCCCCGCGCGGTGATCATGTCCATGATCATCGGGATCGTCATCTACCTGCTGCTCGAGGTCGCGTTTGTCACCGCGCTCAATCCGGCTAACCTGGCGCACGGCTGGGCGGCTCCGATCAGCGGCGTCAAGGCGTTCGGTCCCTACGCGACGCTGGCCACCACGGCGGGCCTGGGCTGGCTGTCCACGCTGCTCATCATCGACGCGGTGATATCACCGGCCGGCACCGGACTGGTCTACATCGGGACGTCCTCCCGCCTGTCGTACGGCCTGGGCCGCAACGGGTACTTCCCCCGGATCATCAGCCAGATCAGCAGGCGCGGCGTCCCGTTCGTCTCCATCGTCATCGCCTTCGTGGTCGGCATGCTGGTCTTCCTGCCCTTCCCCAGCTGGAGCGGCCTGGTCGGGCTGGTCACCTCGGCCACCGTGATCATGTACGCGATGGCCCCGCCGACCCTGGCCGGCCTGCGGCGTGAGGACCCCGACCGGTCCCGGGGCTACCGGCTGCCCGCCGCCGGCGTGCTCTGTCCGCTCGCGTTCATCTGCGCGGACTGCATCGTGTACTTCGCCGGCTTCAGCACGATCTTCTGGCTCTACGTGCTGATCGCCATCGGCTTCATCGCCTTCGGCCTCTACCAGGCGGCCCTTCCGCCGGCACGCCGGACGATCATCGAGTGGCGGGCGGCGGTGTGGATACTGCCGTGGCTGGCCGGCCTCATCATCATCTCCTGGCTGGGCCGCTACGACGGCGTGCCGCCCACGGTGTTCGGCGTGACCCTCCTGGCCACCAAGCACCTCCCGAACTGGTGGGACCTTCTCGTCCTCGCCGCATTCAGCCTGGCGATCTTCTACTGGGCCGTGCACAGCACCCTGCCGCACGACAAGGTCTACGCGGCCGTCGAGGCCGTGGAGGCCGAGGCGTCCGTGGAGCTGGACACGCCGCTCATCTGATAAATGCGGGCGGGGGCGGGACCTCGAAGGTCCCGCCCCCGCCGTTTGCCCGGCTACTGGCCGCGTCAGTTCTCGCCGCGGACGACCAGGACCGGGCAGTGCGCCTGGTGCACGGCATGCCACCCCACCGATCCCATGACCGTGCCGCGGAAGCTGCCTCGGCCGCGCGCGCCGACCACGAGCATGCTGGCTCCGCGGCTGGCCTCGACCAGAACCTCGGCGGGGTTCCCGGCCGTCAGTGTCCGGTCGACGTCGAGGTCGTCCATGGGCGGCGCCGAGGCGAGCGCCTGTTCGAACACGTTCTGCGCTTCCGCCTCGACCTGAGGGTAGTACTCATGGGCCGTCGTTCCGAAGAACGAGACCAGGGCGGGGAAGGCATAGATGATGCGCAGCCCGAGCCCGCGCAGGCGTGCCTCCTCGATGGCCCAGGACAGCGCCGCCTGTGCTGCCGGTGACCCGTCGATGCCGACGACGATCCGCCCTTTCTCAGAATTCGTGCTCATGAGGCCCTCTCCTGTCGGCCGCAGCTGGATAGGAAGGTTATAGGTGCATCCTTATCACAACGCGGCTGCGGACTCACGCAGTACTTTCGTGCCCTGCCGGCGCATCGATCACTACACGGTGGCGCCCGGCGCCTTGGTGTCGGCGTCGTCCTCGCCCCGCTTGCGGGCCCGGAACGCGGACACGTTGGCCCGGTTCATGCAGCGGTCCGAGCAATAGCGCCGGGTATTACTCGTGCTGATGTCGATGAACACCCCCAGGCAGCCGGGCGCCTGGCAGACGCCGAACCGGTCGATGCCCAGGTCGGTCAGCCGGACCGCCAGCCCCATCACCGCCCCGGCCGCGTACTTGTCCGCGACCGACCCGCTCTCGCGGTAGTGCACGTGCCACCGCTGCCCGTCGTGCCCGGACAGCTGCGGGTGGACCGGGTGCTGGATGAGCAGTTCGTTCAGCTGCGCCGCCGCGTCCTCGCCGTCGCCCGCCGCGCACGCCGCGAAGAAGGCGCGGAACTCGGCCCGCAGCGCGCGCAGCGCATCGAGGTCGTTGCGGGTCACCCCGGTGTTGAGGTGCTCGCGGTCGGCGACCAGGGCGCGCAACCCGTCCAGGTTGACCAGCCGGTCGCCGTCTTCGCCCCCGCCGCCGGCCGTGTTCACGAGCCGGACCGCGAGTTCAGCGTAGGAATTGAGGTCCACTGAGGTTCCCTGGCCGGGTTATCTGGCGTTCCCCAGCTGCGAAGAGATCTGTGTGTAATGGCCTGCTGCCGGTATTGAGTATTACACCATCCGTCCGGCCCGCGCCAGCAGCGCGCCGGCCGCCCGGACCCCGCCATCGGGGTGGCCCGCCGTTACGTTTCTTTTTTCGGCCGAACGGAGCGTGGTATCCCCCGCCGCCCCCTTCGTCAGTCCCGTGCCGACGCCGTCCGCGCCGCAGCCTCAACTCCGTTCCCCACACGTACCTAGCCGCGCTCGCCCTGGAGCACGGCTGCGAGTTCGTCACCACCGACAAGGACTTCCGCCGCTTCCCCGGTCTGCGCTGGCGTCACCCGCTCAACTAGGCTGTCCTGCGTGCTTGCTGTGACTGCTGCGCGTATCGACGCCGATGACCCGCTGGCCGGGCTGGACCTGGGGGAGCGGCCGGACCCGGTGCCCCCGGACGGGTGGGTCACGGTCACGGTCAAGGCCGCCGCGCTCAACCGTCACGACGTATGGACCCTGCGCGGGGTCGGCATCTCCGCCGACCGGCTGCCCATCATCCTGGGCTGCGACGCGGCCGGCCTGGACCCGGACGGCAACCCGGTGATCGTGCACTCGGTCATCGGTGACCCCGACGCCGGCGGCGGCGACGAGACCCTGGACCCCCGCCGCTCTCTGCTGTCCGAACGCCACGACGGCACCTTCGCCGCCCGTCTCACCGTGCCGCGCCGCAACCTGGTCCCCAAACCAGCCGCGCTGTCCTTCGAGGAAGCCGCCTGCCTGCCCACCGCGTACCTGACCGCGTACAAGATGCTGTTCGAGAAGTCCGGCGCCCAGCCCGGCGCCACGATCTTGGTCCAGGGCGCCAGCGGCGGGGTGGCCACCGCGCTGATCCTGCTCGGCCGGGCGGCCGGCTACCGGGTCTGGGCCACCAGCCGCACCGAGGCCAAACGCGAGCGGGCCCTGGAACTGGGCGCCGACCAGGCCTTCGAGACCGGAGCCCGGCTGCCCGAACGGGCCGACGTGGTGATGGAAACCGTCGGCCAGGCCACCTGGGCCCACTCGGTCCGGTCCCTCAAACCGGGCGGCCGGATCGTGATCTGCGGCGCGACCAGCGGCGACGCCCCGCCCGCCGAGCTGACCCGGATCTTCTTCACCCAGCTGTCGGTGGCCGGGTCCACCATGGGCACCCGCGACCAGCTCGCCCGGCTGGCCCGGTTCTGTGAGCAGACCGGGGTCCGTCCGGTCATCGACCGGGTCCTGCCCCTGGCGCAGGCCCGCGACGGCTTCGCCGCCATGATCGCGGGCGACCTGTTCGGCAAGGTCGTCTTCGTCCCCTAGGCGTCCGGGTCCTTGCTTTCCTCGGCAGGTGGAGGCGCCGGGATCGCGGAAGCCTCCGGCTTGCCGCCCGCCGGGTCCTGCTTGCCGCCCGCCGGGTCCGGCTCGGGGCCGAAGATCTCGGTCTTGATGCGCTCCAGCGCCTCTTCCAGGATCGTGCGCAGGTCGGTGATGACGTTCTCGCCCACGGCGCTGGACTGCATGGCCAGCTTCCGCAGGTCGGAGGTGAACTGGACCGCCACCCGCTCCAGGTCCTTCAACGTCCCGAAGTCCAGCGCCCCGGTCCACCCGCGCCGCCCGCGGGTCCGGGTCCACTCCTCCCAGCCGCGCCGGCCGGGCCACTCGGTCCAGCTCGGCCGTCCGGCCCCGCCCAGCGGGGTTTCCCAGTCCTCACCGGAGGTGAACCGCGCGCCCGCCTCCTCGCGGACCCGCTGGGCTTCGTCCCGCAGCCAGCGCGCGTGCTCGCGCACCCGCCGCGCCGTGTCCTGCGCGCCCGTCTCGGCCCGCTCGCGGCCCGCCGACGCCGCGGCGGCCGGCTGGTCTGCCCCGGCCGGCTGGTCTGCCCCGGCCTCGTCGGTGGCCTGCTCCCAGGGATCTTCGCGTCCCTGCCGGACCTGCTCCCTGGCCTCCCGGAAGGCCTCCTTGGCCTGCTCACTCGCCTGCCGGGCCTCGTCGCGGGCCTGCCCGGACTGGTCCTTCCCCTCGTCCCGGGCCTGCCGCGCCTGCTCCTTGGCCTCGTCCCGGGCCTGCCGCGCCTGCTCCTTGGCCTGGTCGCGGGCCTGCCGGGCCTGCGCCAGGGCTTCGTCGCGCGCCTGCTTGGCCTGCTCGCGAGCGTCGGCCGCCGCGTCCCGGCCCATCCGGCGGGACTCCCGCGCGGCCCAGGTCAGCTCCTCGCGCAGGCTGCGCACGGTCTGCCGGACGTCCTCCCGGACCTCGCGGACGATGTCGCTGACCGACTCGGACAGCTCCTCCTCGAGCTCGTCAAGCTCGTCGCTGCGGCTGCGCAGTTCCTCGCGCCCGGCCTCGGTGATCCGGTAGACCTTGCGTCCGTCTACCTCGTCGTGGGTGACCAGGCCCTCTTCCTCCAGCCGGGCCAGCCGGGGGTAGATCGTGCCCGGTGAGGGCGAGTACACGCCCATGAACCGGTCGCGCAGCAGCCGGATGACCTCGTAGCCGTGCCTGGGCTCCTCATCGAGCAGCCGCAGCAGGTACAGCCGGAGGCTGCCATGGCGGAATACCGGACTCAACTGGCCTCGCCTTCCATCTCACTCTCATTATCAGGCTGCGGCGCACTGGTCCGGGCCCCTTGTGCCGCAGTTCGGCGTTCGGCGCGCCGGAGCAGCATGACCCGCCCGGACATGGTGTTGACCGACACATGTCCGGAACCGGCGCCCAGGCTACCGCTTACCGTATGAGACGCGGGCCCGGACATCGACCTCAGCTCGGCGAATTCGCTGCCCACCGCGCCGGACATGGAATGCAGGTGGACCTGGGCGTCGGTCTCGGCCGGGAGCCGCAGCGTCACCTCGCCGGACACCGTGGTCACGTGCATCGCGCCCAGCGGGTCCAGTTCGACGTCCGCGGTCACGTCGCCGCTCACCGCGTTCACGTCCAGCCGCTCCAGCCAGCCATCGGCCAGCGCCAGGTCACCGGACACGGTGTTGAAGTTCAGCTTGCCGCTGCTGCCCTGCGCCTCGAGCGCCCCGGACACCGTGTGCGCGTCCACGTCACCGGTCAGCCCGTCCAGCGTGATCTCGCCGGACACGCTCTTGACCGAGGCCCGCGCGCTGATCGCGCTCAGCACCGCCGTCGCGCTGACCACCCCGACCTGCACCGGGCAGTTCCGCGGCACGCTCACCGTGACCGCCGCCGAGGGCCGCTGCGGCCGCAGCCACTTCAGCAGGCCCTCCCAGGTAAGGTTCTCGTGGGTGATGGTGAGCACCCCGTCCTCGTACGTCACGTCCAGCGGATCGCCGCTCACGTTCGCCACGTCCAGCGTAGGAGTCCCGTCGGTGGCGAGCACGGCTACCGATCCGGCGATGAGCCTGACCCGGAGCGCCGTCACGTCGTCAAACTCCTTACTCGTCGGAGCCTCGATACTCCAGTGCGCCATCCGCCTGTCCTTCCATCCGCTCACCTATGACCACCTTAACGATATATCTCATCTTTCCAAAGTCAAGACATATCGCGAACGATGATCCGGGTAACGCGATACACCCGGCGGGCGTCGCCGATGCGACAATAGGGTCGTGCGGGCCTGGCTTGCGCCGCTGATGCTGGCCGCCGCCCGCGGGCGCCGGCGCCCAGCCCGATGGCTGCTGCCCGCGCTGGGCATCGCGCTGGCGGCGGCGTTCGTCGCGGGCGTGGCCGCGCAGTCCCAGATCGCGGGCGACCAGAGCGCCCGGTCGGTGCTCGCCGGGGTGTCGCCGCTCGACAGCCAGGTCCGCGTCACCTGGCAGGGACCGGTCAGCCCCGGCGTGACGAACCAGGCGCTGGCCCTGCTGCGCGGGCTTGGCCTGGGCTCGCCGACCGAGGTGCTGCTGATGAACCCGGTGCGGCTCGACGGAGTGGTCGTGCGTCCGGCCGCGATTGGTTCGCTGGGCCGGTGGCTCCCCGGCGCCTTGCCGGGCCGGCTGGGGCCCTGCCGCCCGCAGAGCTGTCCGATGCTGCTCGTCGGCGGCGGCCCGCCCCCGGCCGTCCCGTCGGCCCTGACCGCGGCCGGCGTCGATATCCAGGTCGCCGGCTCGTCGCCGCTGCGCTCGGCGGTCCCCCTCGGGTTCGCGCCGGCCACCGCGGGCGCCGGACCGGTGCTCGTGACCTGGGACGTCGCCGGACTTGACGCCCTGCCCGGGCTGAGCGGCCTGTACCGCACGCATAGCTGGCTGGCCCCGCTCACCACCGCGGGGCTGCGGTGGTGGCAGCTGGCCGGGGTCGAGGACCGGCTGCAGCGCGCCCAGGCCCGCCTGCTGCTGACCGGGAGCCAGTTCAGCCTGAGCGCGCCGTTCACCGAGCTGGACCAGGCCCGCGCCGAGGCCGGCGTGGCACCGCAACGCCTGCTCCTCGCGGGCGGCGGCGCGCTCACGGCGCTGGCCCTGTTCATCGTGCTGGCAGGCGGCGGGCTGCGCCGCGATGAGCGGGCCGAGCTTGACCGGCTCCGTCACGCGGGCGCCCGCCCGGGTCAGTGCGTGCTGTTCGTCGCGACCGAATCCGGGTGGCTGAGCGCGGCCGCGCTGGGCGCCGGGGCGGTCGCGGGCATCGGGGTCGCGGCGCTGCTGGCCAGCAGCCAGGGGGAACCGGCCGGCGCGATCGTGCTGCACGCCGTGATCACCCCGGCGGGGCTGATCGCGCTGGGGGCTGGCTGGCTGGCGGCGACCGTGCTGCTCGGCACGCTGGTGCTGGTGCCTGGCATCCGGCTGACCGACCTGCTGGCCGTCGCGGCCGCCGCGGCCCTGGTCGCGGCGCTGGCCGCGGGTACCGGCAGCGATCAGGCCCTGGCCCTGCTGCTCGCGCCGCTGTGCTGTGCGGCCGCCGGGGTGGTGACGTTTCGCGTGGCCCGGCTGGTGCTGCGGGGGGCGGAGCGCGTGGCCAGGCGCGGCCCGGTCCTCCCGCGCCTGGCCCTGCTCAACCTGGCCCGGTCCCCGGGGGTGACGGCGCTGGCCATCGCGTTCCTCGCCGTCGCCACCGGCCTGGGTGGCTTCGCCCTGGCCTACGGGTCCACGCTGACCCGCAGCGCGGCCGATCAGGCGGCGGACCAGGTCCCGCTGGACGTGCTGGTCTCGCCGGGGCCGGACTTTCACACCCCGCTCGAGGTGGCGCCGCTGCCGCGCTGGCAGGCGCTCGCGTCCGGCGCCGTGCTGCCCGTCCGCCGGACCGACGCGAACTACACCGCCGGCGGCGGGACGGTGACGGTTCCCGCGCTCGGCATCCCGGCCGGCGGGCTGACCGCGATTCACGGCTGGCGGCAGAGCGACGGCTCGGCCTCGCTGGCCACGCTCGCCCGGCGCCTCGAGCCCGCCGGCCCGGTCCGGGTGCCGGGACCGGCGCTTCCGGCCGGCGCGCAGTGGCTGTCGCTGCGAGCTTCCGCGCAGGACGTCGCGGTAACGGTGATCGCCGACCTGCGCGATCCCCAGGGAGCGATCCGGCAGGTCACGTTCGGCACGGCCAGCGCTACCGCCGCGGTGCTGCGGGTCCGGGTGCCACCAGGAACGTGGGAGCTCGAGGCGCTGGAGCTCGACGAACCAACGGGGCTGGCCATCACCAACGGTCATCAGAACGGCGAAAACGCGGGTGCCGCGACGCAGGCCACGGCGCGCGTCGCGCTCGGGCCGCTGTCCGTGCTGCCCGCCCGCGGGCCCGCCCTGCCCGTCCCGCTCGGCGCCTGGCGCGGCGTAGGCGCGGCAGCCACCACGGGGTCGGCCACCACGGGGTCGGCCACCACGGGGTCGGCCACCACGGGCCCGGGCACCACGGGCCCGGCGACCGGCGGCCCCACCGCGATCGTCGCCTTCTCCGCCAGCGGAACACCCGGCGTGCTCCGCCCGGCCCAGCCCACCGACACGCACCCGGTCCCGGTGCTCACCGATCCGCAGACCGCCGCGGCCGCGGGGCCCGACGGGCGTATCGCCCTGACCGTGGACGGCCTGCCGGTCGTCGCGCGCGTGGTCGGGGTCCTCAGCCGCTTCCCGACGCTGGCGGGCCAGGCCGGCTTTGTCGTCGCCGACGAGGCGACGCTCGCCGCGGCCCTGGACGCCCAGCTCCCCGGTCAGGCCCGGCCCGACGAGCTGTGGATCAGCACCGCGCACCCCGCCCAGCTGCGCGCCGCGCTCGGCAGCGGGGCGCTCGCCCAGCTTGACTCCTCGTTCCGCGGCGACATCGACCACCAGCTGCGCGACGCGCCGGTGGCGCGCGGGGTGCTCGGCACGCTGGTCGCCGCGACGGCGCTGTCCGCGCTGCTGGCCGTCCTCGGGCTGCTGACCGCCCTACTGGGCGGGGCCGCCGACGCACGGGCCTCCGTAGACCTGTCCGAACAGGGCGTCGGCCCGCAGGGACTGCGGGCCGAGCTGCGCGTCCGGTTCGCGCTCGCGAGCGTGCTCGGGGTGATCGCCGGCCTGGGGCTCGCCGTGCTGCTGACCCGGCTGGCGGTCGCGAGCGTCCGCGCCGCCGGGACGGTCGCCGATCCCAGCCCGCCGGTGGTGACCGTCGTGCCGTGGGCCGAGCTGGCCGCCTGGGGCGCCGGCACCCTCGCCGTGCTCGCGCTGGCCGGCGCGCTGGCGACCCGGGCTCAGATCAGCAGCACCGCCGGGAGCGTCGGCCGATGAGCGAAGCCGTCGTCGAACTGCGCGATGTGTTCTGCGTTCACCGCACCAACGAGGGGGACGCGGCGGCGCTGGCCGGGACGAGCCTGGAGCTGGGCCGGGGCGAGGTGCTGTGCGTGCTCGGTCCGAGCGGTGCCGGGAAGAGCACCCTGCTCCGCGTCGTCGCCGGGCTCCAGCCGCCATCCGCCGGGGTCGTCCGCGTGCTGGGCCGCGATATCGGCCGGCTTCCTGCCCGCTCCCGGTCGCGGCTCCGGCACGAGCTGATGGGGTTCCTCGGCCAGCGCACCGACACGGTGCTGAGCCCGGATCTGCGCATGCGTGACGCCGTGGCGCTGCCGCTCGCGCTGCGCGGCATGCCGAGGCGGGAGCGTCGCCACCGGGTCGATGAACTGCTGGCGGCCACCGCGCTGGCGGACCGGGCCGACGCCCGGCCCGCCGAGCTGTCCGGTGGCGAGCGCCAGCGGTTTGCGCTGTGCGCGGCCCTGGCCCACCGCCCGGCGCTGCTGCTCGCCGACGAGCCGACCGGCGAACTCGACGACGCCAGCGCCGACGCCATCCGCGCGCTGATCGTGGAGCTCGCCCGCTCCAGCGGCGCGAGCGTCATGCTCGTGACCCACGACCCGGCGACCGCGGGGGTCGCGGACCGCACCCTGCGGATCCGCGACGGGCGGATCGTCAGCGACCGGCGCACCGGAGAGGGACAGGGCCAGGAGGCGCTGGTGGTCGACGGCGGCTGGCTGCGGCTTCCCCCCGATCTGCTCACCGCGGCCGGCATCGGGCGGCGCGCCCGCGCCCAGGCGGCGGCCGACGGCGTGGTCGTGACCCGGGCGGCCGGCGATTCCGGCCCGGCCGCGCCGCCCGCACCCGAGCTCCCGCCGCAGCCGCCCGAACGCCGGGTCCCGGTCCGGGTCGAGCTCTGCCAGCTCACGCGCGCCTACGGGAACGGGGCGACCCGGCGTCAGGTGCTCAGCGGGCTGACGCACGAGTTCGCGCCCGGCCAGCTGACCGTGGTCACCGGCCGGTCGGGGACGGGGAAGACGACGCTGCTCAGGCTCGTGGCCGGGCTCGACCGCCCGAGCTCGGGCCAGGTCATGCTCGACGGGCACCCGCTCGGCGACCGCACCGGTGAGCAGCTCGCGGCCCTGCGCCGGCAGCGGATCGGGTACCTCTCCCAGGAGCCCGCGCCGATCGAGTTCCTCAGCGCCCAGGAGAACACGGTACTCATCCTGCGGATCCGCGGCTGGGACGCGGACGCCGCCGCCGAGCGCGCGGTCACGGCGCTGACCGGGGCCGGGCTCGCCGACCGGGCCCGCCAGCGGGCCGGCGCTCTCGGCCGGCGAAGCCCAGCGCCTGGCGCTAGCCCGGGCGCTGGCCGGCGCGCGGGGACTGCTGATCGTCGACGAGCCGACCTCCCGGCAGGACGAGACCAACGCCCGGGGCGTGGCGGCCCTGCTCGCGGCCGCCGCTCATACCGAGGGCCAGACCGTGATCTGCGCCACCCACGACCCCACGCTGATCGGCCGGGCCGACCACGTCATGGCTCTGGATTGATAGCAGAATCCGGGTGCCGCCGCCGCGGCAGCCAGCCCTGGACCTTCCACCGTGAGCCCGGACGCCCGGGGAGCAGCACCATGACCAGCAGGCCCACGACCGACAGCAGCAGGCCCAGCGTCAGCCCCACCCGCTCGGCGTAGCCCTTGCGCTCCGCCAGCCACGCCCCGGCGGCCGCCGAGATGAGCCACGCGAACAGGAGGTACAGCGCCTTAGCGCCAATTGTTCCGATGGCTATCACTCTCCGTATTAGTCATGTGCCCAGATACGCCCGCTGCACCTCGGGGTCGTTGCGCAGGCTCGCCGAGTCGTTGGCCAGGGCCACGTGCCCGGTCTCGAGCACGTAGCCGCGCGAGGCGGCGTCGAGCGCGTAGTTGGCGTTCTGCTCCACCAGCAAGATCGCCACCCCGGAGCTGTTGATCTCCCCGATGGTCTGGTAGATCCGCTGCACCACCAGGGGGGCGATGCCCAGCGACGGCTCGTCGAGCATCAGCAGTTTCGGGCGGGCCATCAGGGCGCGCCCGATCGCGAGCATCTGCTGCTCGCCCCCGGACATGGTGCCGGCCTTCTGGCTTGCCCGCTCCTTGAGCAGGGGAAACAGTTCGTAGACCCGTTTGAAGTCCTCGGCTATCCCGGGACCGCGCCGCTGGTGGGCGCCCAGTTCCAGATTCTCAAGCACGGTCATCCGGGGGAAGCAGTGCCGGCCTTCGGGGGCCAGGGCGATTCCGCGGCCGACGATCTCGTGCGCCTGGCACGTGCGTGATGTCCTGCCCGCCGAACGTGATCGTCCCGGTGCTGGCCGGGGTGAGGCCCGAGATCGAACGCAGGGTGGTGCTCTTCCCGGCCCCGTTCGAGCCGATCAGCGTCACCACCTCACCCTCGTCCACCGTCAGCGAGATCCCCTTCAGCGCCTCGATCGCGCCGTACCGGGTACGGATGTCGCGGACCTCCAGTAGGGCCATCAGTCCTGCTTTCCGAGATAGGCCTCGATCACCCGCGGATCCGTCCGGACCACGGCCGGCGCCCCCTCGGCGATCTTCCTGCCGTGATCGAGCACCGTGACCCGCTCGGAGACCCCCATCACAACCTTCATGTCGTGCTCGATGAGCAGGATGGTCAGCTGCTTCTCGTCGCGCAGCTTGCGCATGAAGGCGGTCAGCTCCGCCGATTCGCGGGGGTTCATGCCGGCGGTCGGCTCGTCGAGCAGCAGGACGCTCGGCTCGGCCGCCAGCGCCCGCGCGAGTTCCACCCGCCGCTGGTCGCCGTAGGACAGCTGCGCGGCGACCCGGTCGAACACGGTCTTGGGCAGTCCGACGTAGGCCAGCAACTCGCGGGCCCGGTCCCGGGTTTCCCGCTCCTCGCGGCGGACCCAGGGCGGGCGGAAGATCGATCCGAACAATCCCGCCCGCATCCGGGCGTGATGTCCGATCATCACGTTCTCGACGGCCGTCATCGCGCCAAACAGGCGGATGTTCTGGAAGGTACGCGCGACGCCGTAGCCGGTGATCATATCCGGCCGGGACCGCGTGATGTCCCTGGCGCCGAGCACGATCCGGCCCTGGGTTGGCCGGTACAGCCCGGTCAGCATGTTGAACAGGGTCGTCTTCCCGGCCCCGTTGGGCCCGATCAGCGAGACGATCGAGTGCTCGGGCAGGTCGACCGAGACGTCGTCCACGGCCACCAGCCCGCCGAACTGCTTGGTGATGCGCTCCGCGCGCAGCACCGCGGGGCCGAGCGGGGCGGAGCCGAGCGGGGCGGGGTCACCGGCCGGACCGGGACCCTCGGCCGGGATCACGCCACGCCTCCGGCGCCGCCCGGCGCCTCCGCGAGCTGCGCGTCATCGGCCGCGATCTCGGCCGTGAGCTCGAGCCGGCGTCGCCGTTCCGGGATCAGGCCCTGCGGTCGCAGCACCATCATGATCACCAGCAGGAACCCGAAGATCCCGAACTCCACCTGGGTCAGCTGGAAGTGCAGCCCGAACTTGCTGGGCAGGTCGTTCAGCACGTCGGGAATCAGGTAGTTGTTGATGTAGCCGAGGGCCAGGCCTCCGACGACCGCTCCCCAGATCGAGCCGAGCCCGCCGATGATCACCATCGCGAGGATGAAGATCGAGAACCCGAACGCGAACTGGCTGGCGTTGACCTCGGTGTAGTAGGTGCCGAAGAACGCGCCCGCCATGCCGCCGAACGCGGCGCCCACCGAGTAGGCGAGCAGCTTCGTTCGCACCAGCGGGATGCCCATCGACACCGCCGCGACCTCGTCCTCGCGCAACGCGATCCAGGCCCGGCCGAGCCGTGAGTCGCGCAGCCGCAGGTTGACGAACAGCACGACGAGCAAGATGGCGAAGATCAGCCAGTACCACGGCCTCAGGTCCAGCAGGCCGAACTCACCAGAGCCGGGGAAGTACGGCGCGTCGACGGCGCTGATGCCGAGGTTGCCGGCCGTCAGCGTCATGCCGCCGCCGACCGGGATGCTCTGTCCGTTGACGGCGAGCGTGCCGATGATCTCACCGAACGCGAGGGTGACGATCGCGATGTAGTCGCCGCGCAGGCGCAGCGTCGGCAGGCCGATCACCACCCCCGCCGCCGCGCAGATGAGCCCGGCGGCGATCAGGATCAGCACGAAGTTGAGGTGAATGCCCTGCAGCGTGCTCTCCAGCGGCGAGACCAGCACGTGGATGTGCAGCTTGAAGAAGAACCCGGAACCGAACCACCCCAGTGAGTACGCGCCGAGCGCGTAGAAGGCGACGTAGCCCAGGTCGAGCAGCCCGGCGAATCCCACCACGATGTTCAGGCCGAGCGACATGACCGCGTAGGCCACGGCGATGATGGTCCCGTTCATGAAGCCGCTGTCCGCCGGGAACAGGAACGGCAGCACGATCCCGAACACGATGAGCGCTCCGGCCAGCGCGCGGTTCCACCAGCGAGGCAGGCGCTGCACCGCCGCCGCCTGCCGCTCGCGCAACTGCGCCAGGAACGGGCTCATCCGGCCTCCCTCGTCTCCTCGCCGAGCAGCCCGCGCGGGCGAAGGACCATGATCACGATCAGGTAGCCGAACACGACCGCCTCGGTCCACTGCGGGCCCAGCCGCGCATCCGATAGCGCCTGGATGACGCCGATGATGAGCCCGCCGAGCACCGCGCCGCGGACGTTGCCGATGCCGCCCATCACCGCGGCCGTGAACGCGATCAGGCCGGCCTTGAAGCCCTGGAAGTACCACACGTTGGTCTCGTACAGCGCGTACACCAGCCCGGCCGCGCCCGCCAGCATGCCGCCGAGGGCGAACGTCAGCGAGATCGTCGCGTTGACGTTGATGCCCATCAGCCGGGCGGCCTCCGGGTCCTGGGCGGTGGCCCGCATGGCCCGCCCCGCGCGGGTGGAGTTGATGAACCAGGCCAGCGCGAACACGAGCGGGATCATCACCGCGAACACCAGCAGGTAACCGCGCTGGATCGGCACGCCCCCGACGGTGAACACGGTGGCCTGCACGCCGATCAGGTCGGACACGCTCTGCGGCGAGCCGCCGCGCCACAGCAGGCCCACGTTCTGCAGGATGAACGAGAAGCCGACCGCGGTGATCAGCGCCGCGAGCTTGGGCGCGCTGCGCAGCGGCCGGTAGGCGACCCGCTCGATCAGGACGTTCAGCGAGCCCGTCACGAGCATCGTGATGATCAGGGTCAGCAGCAGGAAGCCGATCAGCGCCGCGGTGCCCTCGCCGGGGCTCAGCCCGAACACCGACCACATGCCCACGGCGGTGAACGAGCCGATCATGAACACGTCGCCGTGCGCGAAGTTGATCAGCTCGATGATGCCGTAGACCAGCGTGTACCCGATCGCGATCAGGGCCCAGATCGCACCGTTGGACAGGCCCTGGGCGAAGTCGTAGCCCAGGTTCGACAGATCGTGATGAAGCACCTGATGGCTGGCCACGGTGACCTGATAGCCGAACACCAGATCGTGGACGCCGAAGTAGATGGGCAGCGCCGCGAGCGCCGCGATCAGGCCCCACTGCCCGGCGTAGCGGCGAACCGCGGTCAGCCGGCGCATCGGGACCGAAGGCAGGGTGGGCGTGATTGTCGTGGTTTCCATGGCTCCGTGCGGAGTGTCGAGCGGCGTGCGGATGGACCGAGGCGGTGGGGAGCAGCGCTCCCCACCGCCCCATTGTGGCCTCTAGCTGACCGTCTTCGTGGGCGTGACCGTCTGGAAGAAGACGGGTTCGCCGCTGGAGGCGACCTTGTACACGCCGTAGGACTTCAGCGTCGTGTCACCGTTGGCGTTGAAACCGTAGGTGCCGAGCACGGACTGAACCGACTTGTCCGCGAACAGGGCGGCCAGCACGGCGGACTTGCTGTTGCCCTGTGCGCCCAGGTTCTTGATCGTGTTGAGCGCGAGCTGCATCACCGCGTAGCCGTAGATCGCGTACGGGTCGGGGCTGGACGTGTTGTACTTGGCCGCGTAGGCGGCCAGGAAGTCCTTGCCGCCCGGATACGCGGCCAGGTCCTGCGTGGCGACCGTGCACTCGATCAGCGGGTCGATCGCGGCCGGGACGCCGCCCTTGGACGCGCTGGTGTAGGAGTCCGTGCACACCCCGTCACCGCCGAAGATCTTGGCCGTGGGGAGCGCCGAGTGGACGTCCTTGGTGATCTGCACCGCGCCGTTGGAGACGATGCCGGCGAAGAAGAAGCAGTTCGCGCCCTGACCCTGGACCGACGAGGCGTAGGACCGGAAGTTGGGGGCGGTCGGGTCGATCCCGGTGTTGCTGGTGATCGTGATCCCGTAGAAGCCCTTCTCCAGCTCCAGCAGCGTGGCCAGGCCGGCTCCGTAAGCCTCCTTGTCGTTGGCCACAGCGACCTTGGTGCAGCCCGCGTTCTTCATCGCGATCAGGTCCGCGGCGGCCTGGATCGAGTCGATCGGCACGATCCGCAGGTAGGTCCGCTTCCCGGTCGGGTAGTACTTCTGCGGCTCACCGGGCGCACTGCCCGGCAGGTTGGTGGTCAGGCCGACGTAGGTGTTGGCCGGGCTCACCTGCGGTATGCCGCCCTCGTTGAGGATCGGGATCGATACCTCGCTTGCCCCGGAGTTGAACTCGCCGATGTAGAAGACGGCCTTCGGGTCCGAGGCCACCTTGCGCGCGTTCGCCGCCGTCTGGCCCGGGTCCCACTTCCCGGCCGCGGCGGTCGAGTCGTCGAGCACCTGGTAGTTCACCGTAAAGTTGCCGGCCTTGTTGCCGGCCTGAGCGAGCGCGAGCTTGATCCCGTTCACCAGCGGGATGGTCTGCGCGCTCGAGGCCCCCTGCATCGGGAGGCTCGAGTAGATGTCGACCGTATTGCCGCCGGCGGCCGCGCTGCTGGTGCTGCCGCCGCTACTGCTGCTGCTGCTGCTGCTGCTGCTACTGCAGCCGGCGGCCGCCAAGGCGATCGCGGCCAAGGCAGCGATCGCGGTTGTCCGTCTCATGATCTTCCTCCCACAAGTTGAGATTGCCCGGCCGCCGCGGAGCGCCCTGACGGGCCTAGTTTGCGCTCACGGCCCTTCGGCCGCCGGGGAATGGCCGATTTGACGAAGTCCCTCACGGCGGCCGGACCGCGATTTCCCCACCCTGGCGAGGAATACCAGCCTCGACCTCTCGACGGTCGGCGGCAATGTTGGTTCAGATCAGACCGCCCTAGCACGGAGAGCCTGCCAGATTCCGGTCTCGCGGGTACCACCCGCAGGTAACGAAACAGCCAACGCGAGCCCCCGTTCCGGGAAACTGTCACCACTCGCCCCGTCAGCCCCACAGGCCCCATTTGCGTGGAAGATCTGGCTTTCGTGGAAGATCCGGGCAGTGATAGTTGCCCAAATACTCCACTAAAGCCGAATTCTCCACGGTAATTTCCGGATCGTGGAACTGGTGAGCGAAGGCGAGGCCCTCAGCCCGGCAGGTTAACCGATGGGCTTAAAGGTCGTCCTCGTCGTCCAGCCGGGCCAGCCACGTGGCCAGGCGGTCGATGGCGGTCGCGAACTCGGGGCTGAGATCGGTGAAGTCACGCAGCCGCTCGGCCAGCCAGGCCAGGGTGACCTGCTCCTCGCCCCGCCGGTCCGCCAGCTCCTCGATGCCGCGGTCGGTGAAGTACATCAGGGGATGGCCTTTTCCAGCAGCGCGGTGTGCGACGCGGCGTGCTGGGCCGCCGAGCCCTCCGCGGGCGCGGAGCTGGCCGGCAGCGACACCACGTCGACCTCACGGCCGAGCACCCGCGGGAGCTTGAGCGCGAAGGTCGGCCAGGCGCCCATGTTGACCGGCTCCTCCTGCACCCAGGTGACCGACTCGACCCCCGGGTAGCGGGCCATCTCGGCCGACAGCTCGGAGATGGGCAGCGGGTACAGCCGCTCGACCCGCACGATCGCGACGTCGGTCGCGCCGGTCTGCTGCCGCCGCGCGGCCAGGTCGTAGTACACCTTCCCGGTGCACAGCAGCACCCGCCGGATATCAGCATCCGGGCCACCCGCGGAACCGATGAGCGCCCTGAACGACCCCGAGGTGAACTCGCTGACCGGCGAGGCGGCCGTCTTGAGCCGGAGCATGGACTTGGGCGTGAACACGATCAGCGGCTTGTGCCGGCCGGACAGCCCCTGCCAGCGCAGCAGGTGGAAGTAGTTGCCCGGGGTGGTCGGATAGGCGAGCGTCATGTTGTCCTGCGCGCACAGCGACAGGAACCGCTCGATCCGGGCCGAGGAGTGGTCCGGGCCCTGGCCGTCGTAGCCGTGCGGCAGCAGCAGCACGACGCCCGAGCGCTGACCCCACTTCTGCTCGCCGGAGCTGATGAACTCGTCGATGATGATCTGCGCGCCGTTGCCGAAGTCGCCGAACTGGGCTTCCCAGCACACCAGGGCCTCGGGCCGGGCCACCGAGTAGCCGTACTCGAAGCCCATCGCCGCGTACTCCGACAGCAGCGAGTCGTGCACGAAGAATTTGGCCGGGCCGGAGTCGAGTTGCTTCAGCGGCGTGTACTCAAAGCCGGTGTGCCGGTCCACCAGCACCGCGTGCCGCTGGCCGAACGTCCCCCGCCGGCTGTCCTGGCCGACCAGCCGCACCGGATGGCCGTCGGCGACCAGCGCGCCGAACGCCAGCAGCTCACCGGTCGCCCAGTCGATGGTGTCCTCGGAGACCATGGCGGCCCGCCGGTCGAGCAGCGGCTTCAGCCGCGGGTGCACGGTGAAGTCGGCGGGCAGGTTGACCTGGGTGTCGATGATCCGCTTGACCACCTCGGCGGACACCGCGGTCGGCACCTGCTCGTGGTTGACCGGCCGGTCCTCCGGTTCCCGCTTGCGCACCGTGCCCGGCTCGGCCGGGCGCTGGGTGGCGTCCCTGGTCTCGGTGAAGGCCCGCTCGAGCTGCTGCTGGTAGTCGCGCAGCGCCGCCTCGGCCTCCTCCATGGTGATGTCGCCGCGGGCGATCAGCGACTCGGTGTAGACCTTGCGGGTCGACCGCTTGGCCTCGACCAGGTCGTACATGAGCGGCTGGGTGAAGGACGGGTTGTCGGTCTCGTTGTGCCCCCGCTTGCGGTAGCAGATCATGTCGACGACGACGTCCTTCTTGAACGCCTGCCGGTAGGCGAACGCGAGCCGGGCCGTCCGCACCACGGCCTCCGGGTCGTCCCCGTTGACGTGGAAGATCGGCGCCTGGATCATCCGGGCCACGTCGGTGGCGTACACGCTGGACCGTGAGTACTGCGGGGCGGTGGTGAAGCCGACCTGGTTGTTCACGATGATGTGCACCGTGCCGCCGGTCCGGTACCCGCGCAGCAGCGACAGGTTGAGCGTCTCGGCCACCACCCCCTGCCCGGCGAACGCGGCGTCGCCGTGGATGAGCACCGGCAGCACGGTGAACCCGGGCTCGCCCAGGTCCATCACGTCCTGCTTGGCCCGCACAACCCCCTCGGTCACCGGGTCGACGGCCTCCAGATGCGAGGGATTGGCCACCAGCGACGTCTTGATCGCCCGGCCGTCGGGCGCCCGGAAGGTGCCCTCGGCCCCGAGGTGGTACTTGACGTCACCGGAGCCCTGGGCGCTGCGCGGATCCAGGTTGCCCTCGAACTCCTTGAAGATCTGCCCGTAGGACTTGCCGACGATGTTGGCCAGCACGTTCAGCCGGCCGCGGTGCGCCATGCCGATCACGGCCTCGTCCAGGTCTGCGTCGGCCGCCTCGGTCAGCACCGCGTCGATCAGCGGGATGAGGGACTCGGCGCCCTCGAGGGAGAACCGGCGCTGCCCGACGAACTTGGTCTGCAGGAACATCTCGAACGCCTCGGCCACGTTCAGCCGGGACAGGATGCGGATCTGCTCGTCGTGGTCGGCCCGCCGCTGCGGGACCTCGATCCTGGCCTGCAGCCAGCGGCGCTCCTCGGGGTCCTGGATGTGCATGTACTCGGTGCCCACGGTGCGGCAGTACGAGTCGCGCAGGACGCCGAGGGTGTCCCGCAGCTTCATCCGCGCCTTGCCGCCGAAGCCGCCGGTGGGGAACTCGCGCTCCAGGTCCCACAGAGTCAGCCCGTGCTGGTTGATGTCCAGGTCGGGGTGCTTGCGCTGGGTGACCTCGAGCGGGTTGGTGTCGGCCATCAGGTGACCGCGCACCCGGTAGGCGTGGATCAGCTCCTGCACCCGCGCGGACCGGGCGACGTCGTCCTCGTGCCCGTACGGGAAGTCCTTGACCCAGCGGACCGGCTCGTACGGGATGCGCAGCGCGGCGAAGATCCCGTCGTAGAAGCCGTCCTCGCCCAGCAGCAGCCGGTGGATCTTCTGCAGGAACTCCCCGGACTGGGCGCCCTGGATGATCCGGTGGTCGTAGGTCGAGGTGAGCGTGACCGCCTTGCTGATGGCCAGCCGGGCCAGGGTCTCCTCGGAAGCGCCCGCGTACTCGGCCGGGTACTCCATCGCGCCCACGCCGACGATGACGCCTTGGCCGGGCATCAGCCTCGGCACCGAGTGCACGGTGCCGATGGTGCCCGGGTTGGTGATGGTGGCGGTGGTGCCCTGGAAATCCTCGACCGCGAGCTTGCCCACCCGCGCCCGGCGCACCACGTCCTCGTACGAGGTCCAGAACAGCCGGAAGTCCATGTCCTCGGCTGCCTTGAGGTTCGGCACCAGAAGCTGCCGGGCGCCGTCGGCCGCGTGCACGTCAATGGCCAGGCCCAGGTTGATGTGCTCGGGCCGGGCGATGGCGGGCTTGCCGCCTTCCTCGGTGTAGGCGTCGTTCATCTCCGGCATCGCCTTGAGCGCCTGGACCACCGCCCACCCGATCAGGTGGGTGAACGAGACCTTGCCGCCGCGGCCGCGCTTGAGGTGGTTGTTGATCACGATCCGGTTGTCGACCAGGAGCTTGGCCGGGACCGAACGCACGCTGGTGGCCGTGGGCACGGACAAGCTGGCCGTCATGTTGGTGACGGTGCGTGCCGCGGCGCCGCGCAGCCTGCTCACCTCGGCGCCCGGCACCGCCGGCGGCGCGGCGGCCCCCGGAGCCGGAGCAGCCGGAGCGGCCGGAACCGGAGCCGGAGCGGCCGGAGCCGGCGCGACCGGTGCGGGAGCAGGCGCAGCAGCCAGCGGCGGCTGCGCAGGAGCAGGCGGAGCGGGTGGCGCAGGGGGAGCGGCCGGAGCGGGCGGAGCCGCCGCGGCCTTGGCCACCGAGATGACCGGCTGGGGCCCGGTGCCGCTGGCCAGGGCCGGCTGGTAGTCGGCGAAGAAACTCCACCAGGCCCGGTCCACCGAACCCGGATCGGCCAGGTACCGCTGGTAGAGCTCTTCCACCAGCCATTCGTTGGCGCCGAAGTCGGCTGGCGGTGCTGACCCGGACGGTGCTGACCCGGACGGCGTTGACCCGGACGGTGCTGACCCAGACTGCGCTGACTCAGAAGATACGGCGGACATCGTCCCCCAAAACCCTCTTCCGAAGATGTGAATCGTTGTTGGCTTGTCCTGTCAAGGCTACCCGCGCGTCACCAGGCCCGGGCCCGAAGATCACGCGCCGCGCAGTGGCAACACTCACGTGCCGGCGGGCTGCGGCCGTGCGCAAGTGCCGGTCACAGCGGGGTGCCGGCCGGTAGCATCGGCGGGGATGGCCTACGGGACTTCCCCGCCCAGCCGGGCGGCTCGGGATGCAAGGCTCGGCACACAAGGCACAGGTGACAAGGGACACGGCAAGCAATCCGTCCGGTGGCGGCACCCGCGGTCCTCGGCGGCCTGCGGGCCGTCGGCACCCCGATGCCACCACGGCCGGCGAGGAGTCCTGGTCCTCCGGGCTGACCGGACCCCAGCGGATCTTCCCGGCCTGGGACGGCGTCCCCGGCTACGAATTCGAGGGCCGCCGGACCGCCCAGCGTCCGCCCCCTCCCAAACCCCCCGAAGCGCCCGAACCCCCCGAGGGCGCGCCGCGCCGCTTCCGGTACACCCAGACCGTCAGCCAGCCGGTACCTGCCTGGGACGACCAGCTCGCACCCGGCTTCGAGTTCGACGCCACGCCCCAGACCGCCGGCCGCAACAACGCCACTCCACCACGCGCACTCCAACCACGCGCACTCCAACCACGCGCACGCGCCCGCCGACCACGCGCACGGCACCGAGTGGGGCCGGCTGCTCCGCTCGTTCCTGCCCGAGCCGGTCAAGCGCAACTGGTTCGCCGAGTTCCGCTCCGCGCTGCACTTCCGCGGGGCCGGGGTGCGGGTCATCATCCCGATCGTGGCCATGATGATCTTCGGCGTCGCGGTGGCGGTCATCGCCGGCGCGAACGGCAGCCACAACGGCCCGGCCCCGCCGCCGACCGCGCTCGGCTTCCCGCCCGCCACCCTGGCCGGGAACGCGTTCAGCGCGGCGGCCACCGGGCGCGGCATCAGCCAGACGCTCGGCCGGGTGGCCAGCGACGGGTCCGAGATCGTGGCCGTCGGCTCGCAGCAGGGCGCGCGGATCGCGCGGGCCCAGTTCTTCGTGTCCACCGACGACGGGCGGACCTGGTCCATGGGCCGGGTGCGCAGCCCCGGCGGCGGCCCGCCGCCCCCGGGATACGCGGCGCGGTTCGTGGCGGGCGTGCGCGGTGCCTGGGTGGCGCTCGGTCCCTCGTCGATCTGGACCAGCCCCGACGGCCGGACCTGGACCCTGGCCTCCACCGCCGGGCTGCCCCTGCGGCCGGGTGACCAGATCAGCGTGGTCAAGCGCACCGCGACGGGCTTCGTCGCCGCCGGAGCCGCCGGAGCCGCCGGAGCCGCCGGGAGCGCCCCCCTGGTTTTCCTGTCGGCCAACGGGACCACCTGGCAGCGGCTCGAGCCCAGCCTGCCCGCGGGCGCCGGCCGCGCCCTGGACATCAGGTCCGCCGCGGTGTACCGGAACCAGATCCTGATCGCGGGCGACGTCGCCCTGACCGGCAAGCAAGGCAAGCCAGGCCAGGCCAGCGCCGCCTGGCTGAGCGGTAACGGCGGCACGACCTGGACCCTGGCCGTCCCCCCCGGCCTGTCCGGGAAGGGAACCCACGGCGCCCAGCCCCAGATCAGCGGCGTGACCAGCACCGGAAGCGGGTTCGTCCTGTTCCGCCCGGCCACCACGCCGGCCCAGCCCGCCGCCGGCCAGCACGCCGCCGGCCAGCCCAAAGCCGGCCAGCACGCCGCCGGCCAGCCCAAAGCCGGCCAGCCGAAAGCCGGCCCGCCCGCGGTCGACGTCTACCGCTCGCCCAACGGAACGGCCTGGACCTTCGCAGCCGCCCTGACCGCCAAGGCCGGCTTCACCATCGACATGGTCAACGGCGCCCCGGCCGGCGCGGTGGTCACCGGGCCGTCCGGCCCGGGGCTGATCGCGTTCACCTCGGCCGACGGCGCCTCGTGGCGGCAGATCCCGGCGTTCGGCACGGCCGCGACCCAGAACGTGTCGGGGGTGGCCATCGCCCAGGGCGGCACCGTGGTCGCCGCGGGCACCACCACCAACGACCCCGACAGCCGCCAGCCGCTGCTCACGGTGATGACGGGGCACGGCGCACCACAAGGCGTCGACATCGGCAAGATCCCCGGCGCGGCCGACCCCGAGCTCGCGGTCAACGACGTCGCGGCCGGGAACGGCACGCAGGTCGCGGTGGGCAGCGCCAACGGCTATCCCGCCGCCTGGGTCTCCCCGAACGGCGGCACGACCTGGACCCGGGCCACCGGCCAGAGCCCGGCCGTGCTGGACCGGCCCGGCGTCCAGCAGCTGACCAGCGTGGCCTACGGCCCCGACGGCTGGCTGGCGGTGGGCGGCGTCATCGCCGTCGCCCCGCAGCACCCGGTGGTGCTGACCTCCGGGAACGGGAGCGGCTGGGCCGCCGCCGACCGCGAGCCCGCGTTCAGCCCGCCCGGCCTGGTCACCGCGCAGGCCGCGGCCTCGCCAGCGGGCTACGTCATCGTCGGCTCCCAGTCCGCCGGCGGCCGCACCACCGCGGCCGCCTGGTACGCGGCGGGCCTGACCGGCTGGCAGCGCGCGACGACAAACACCCAAGGAACACAGCAGCAGATGCGCGCCGTCACCGCGGCCCCGCGCGGCTTCGTCGCGGTCGGCGCGGACGGCAACGCGCCCGCCGCCTGGACCTCACCGAACGGCCAGGCCTGGACCCAGCAGAACGTCCCGCTGCCGGTCGGCGCCACCCGGGCCGTGCTCCAGTACGTGGCGAGCAACGGCCGCACCGTGGTCGCGGTCGGCACCGCGCTCACCACCGCCGGCCAGCAGCTCCCGTTCGCGGCGAGTTCGGCCGACGGCGGCCGGACCTGGACCGAGTCGGCCCTGCCGGTCCCGCAGGGCCACGCGTTCCTGACCGCCCTGACCGCCGCCGGCCATCAGTACCTGGCCACCGGCACGTTCGGCAGCACGCCCGGCCATCAGGACGTGGTGGTGTGGACCTCGGCCGGCGGCTCGGACTGGCAGGCCGCCACCCCGGCCGGGCAGGGCCTGACCGGGACCGGCATCCAGGCCATCACCGGCCTGGACGTCTTCGACCGCACCGTGACCGGCGTCGGCTTCACCGCCACGCCCGGCGGCGAGCAGCCCGTCTTCTGGCAGTCACCGGTCCGCTAAGAAGCGAACGGGCGGTCCGAACACGTCCTCCCGCCGGTTGGCCAGGCTCGGCACCGCCGCCCGCACGGTCTCGATCAGCCCGGTATCCACCGAACCCACCGCCACCCCCGCCGCCGGCCCCATATCAAGCCGGACCACCCCGAGCGGGTCGACCAGCATGCTGCGCCCGACCCCGGTCGCGGCCCGGGTCGCCGGCTCGGACGGGTCAGGCACCTGCCCGACCGCGGCCACCCACACGGTGTTCTCGATGGCCCGCGCCCGGACCAGCGTGACCCAGTGCTCCTCCTTGAACAGCCCCGCCGCCCACGCGGCCGGCACCACGATCAACGAGACCCCGCCCACCGCCAGCGCCCGGGACAGCTCGCCGAACCGCACGTCGTAACAGATCTCCAGCCCGACCTGCACGCCGGCCAGCGTGCACGCCACCACTCCAGAGCCAGGCGCGACGTCCGCCGACTCGCGGTGCCCGAACGCGTCGAACAGGTGCAGCTTCCGGTACGAGGCCACCAGGTCGCCGTGACCGTCAAACGCCACCGCGGTGTTGTAGACCCGCCCGTCCGGCGCGGGCTCGAACACCCCGGCCACCAGCGCCACGCCCGTCTGCTTGGCCGCCGCCGCCAGGCCCGAGCCGAACGGCCCGTCCAGCGGCTCGGCCGCCGCCCGCAGGTCCGATCCGAACCTGACCTGCGTCGCCTCGGGGAACACGGCCAGGTCCGCCCCCTGCTCCGCGGCGCAGGTCAGCGCCTCCCGGACCCTGTCCAAGTTCACCGCAGGCCTGGAACTGACCGGAATCTGGCACAACGCGACTCGCATACCCCTCAGCCTAACCAGCACGGCATGATGAGCAAGGTGAACACCAGGCCGCTCCTCAACCGTCGCCTGCAAGGCCTCGGCACCACGATCTTCGCCGAGATGTCCGCCCGCGCGGTCGCGACCGGATCGATCAACCTGGGCCAGGGCTTCCCCGACCGGGACGGCCCGCCCGAGATCGCCCGCGCCGCCGCCGACGCCATCCTCGCGGGCCGCGGCAACCAGTACCCGCCCGGACCCGGCATCCCGGAGCTCCGCCACGCGATCACCGACCACGCGCGGCGCTTCTACGACCTGGCCTACGACCCGGACACCGAGGTCCTGGTCACCGCCGGGGCCACCGAGGCCGTCGCCGCCACCCTGCTCGCCCTGGTCGAGCCGGGCGACGAGGTGATCGCGTTCGAGCCCTATTACGACTCCTACGCCGCCAACATCGCCATGGCCGGCGGGATCCGGGTCCCGGTCACCCTGCGCCCGCCCGGCTTCCGCCCCGACCTCGACGAACTGAAACAGGCCATCACCCCCCGCACTCGCCTCATCCTGCTCAACAGCCCGCACAACCCCACCGGCTCGGTGTTCACCCGCGACGAACTGGCCGCCATCGCCCGGCTCGCCATAGAACACGACCTGCTCGTGGTCACCGACGAGGTCTACGAGCACCTGGTCTTCGACGGCGAGCACGTCCCGATCGTGAGCTTCCCCGGCATGCGCGAGCGGACCGTGCGGATCAGCTCGGCGGGCAAGACGTTCGCGTTCACCGGCTGGAAGATCGGCTGGGTCATGGCCACCCCGGAGCTGGTGGCCGCGGTCAAGACGGTCAAGCAGTTCCTCACCTTCGTCAGCGGCGGCCCCTTCCAGTACGCGATCGCCCAGGCCCTGGCGCTGCCCGACACCTACTACACGACGCTGCGCGACGACCTGCGAGCCCAGCGCGACCTGCTCACCCGCGGCCTGGCCGGCCTCGGCTTCGAGGTCTACCCGCCGCAGGGCACCTACTTCGTGCTCACCGACATCAGCCCCCTGGGCGAGCGGGACGGCCTGGAGTTCTGCCGCGCCCTGCCCGAACGCGCCGGCGTCGTCGCCATCCCCTCCGCCCTCTTCTACGATCACACCGAGGCCGCCCGCACCCAGGTCCGGTTCGCCTTCTGCAAACGCCCGGAGGTCCTGAACCAGGCTCTGGACCGTCTAAAAAGCCTTTTATGCCGAACGGAACGTGGTGCCTGCCCCCGGCCACGGTAGGCCTAGGCCCATGGTGGACGCGCGCGATGGCGGCCACGATGGGACCATGCTCTTCGATATCGTCCTGGCGCTGACCATCGGATGCATCGCGTTCATCCTTAACCGCGGGTGGCTCGGGGCCCGCGGCTGGGGCCTGCTGCTGCTGCCGGTCGCGATGGCGGCCGCCGTGATGGCCGGCGGGGCGAAGGGGCTCATCCCGGCCGAGCTCACCCTTGCGGTCCTGGCCGTCGTCTTCGCCCCGAAGCTGGCGGCCAGGCTGGTGCCCTTCGGCCTGCTCGGCCTGGCCGTCTTCGGGTTCCAGCTGGCCAGGATGTACCGCGACGGGTTCACCAACCCGGTCCATTACCTCTTCATCCACGCGGCTCCCGGCGCCGGCGCACGGGCGGCGCTGATCGAGGCCGGGGTCCTGTTCGCGGTCGGCCTGTGGCTGCTGCTGCGGCTGGACGCGGGGCTGGTCAGGGCGCTGGCCGTCCGGTGGCGTGCCCGCCGTCGCGGCGGGATCTCCGCCGCCCACGGGCTGCTCTTGATCCCGGTCGTGGGGCTGGCCATGCAACTGCTCGGGCCCCACGGCTGGTTCGGCCGCCAGGTCGCCGGGCTCGACATAGCCCTCTTCGACCTGGGCGTGGCCACGGCCGCGCTGGTGCTGATCTTCCGCTCGCGGGCCTGGGCCGCGACGCTGGCCGCGGCGGGCCTGCTGGTCCTCGGCGCCTACGGCTGGCTGATCGCGGTGTTCTGGCCCGGGGTGCCCGGGTTCGCGTACGGCTTCTCCGACCTGGCCAACAGCCCGGTGCCCGCCCCGCTCTGGACCGACGCCCTGCAAGGCTCCGTCCTGCTGGCCCTGGGCCTGTGGCTGGCGCCGCGGGTGACCCGCGGACACCTGGTCGGCTCGGCCGACCTGGAGCTCGCGGCCCGGGCCCGCCAGCTCACCCAGCGGGTGCAGCTGCTGACCAAGACCCGCCACGACGCGGTCGGACACCGCGGCCGCCGAACTGCGCCGCATCGAGCGCGACCTGCACGACGGCGCGCAGGCCCGGCTGGTCGCCCTGGGCATGTCCCTGCGCGCCGCCGAGCGGATGTTCGCCACCAACCCCGAGGCGGCGCTGGCCCTGGTCGCCGAGGCCAGGGAAACCTCGTCCCGGGCCCTGACCGACCTGCGCGACCTGGTCCGCGGCATCTACCCGCCGGTCCTGGCCGACCGCGGCCTGGCCGACGCGGTCCGGGCGCTGGCCCTGGACACGCCGCTGCACACCGAGCTGGACATCGACCTAGGCCACGAAATCGAGCTGCCGGTCGGCGCGGCCGTCTACTTCGCGGTGGCCGAGGTGCTGGCCAACGCGGTCCGGCACTCCGGCGCCCGCTCGGTCCGGATCCGCCTCGGCCACTCCGGCGGCATGCTGCGGGCCGAGATCACCGACGACGGCACGGGCGGGGCCGATCCCGCGCAGGGCACCGGCCTGGCCGGGGTGGAGCGCAGGCTCGCGACCTTTGATGGCATCCTGGCCCTGTCCAGCCCGCCGGGCGGCCCGACCATCGTCGTGATCGAGGTACCGTGCGCGTTGTCATCGGCGAAGACCTCTTCCTCCTGAGGGAGGGCCTGGTCAAGCTGCTGTCCGCGCACGGCTTCGAGATCGTGGCGGCGGTGGCCACCGCCCCGGAACTGCTGGCCGCCCTGGTCGGTGAGCGCCCCGACGTCGGGATCGTCGACGTCCGGCTGCCGCCGACCCACACCGACGACGGCCTGCGTGCCGCCCTGCAGGCCCGCCAGCAGATCCCCGGCCTGCCGGTCCTGGTCCTGTCGCAGTACGTCGAGCAGCTCTACGCCCGCGAACTGCTCGCCGACCAGGCCGGCGGCGTCGGCTACCTGCTCAAGGACCGGGTCTTCAACGACGACCAGTTCACCGGCGCGATCCGCACCGTGGCCGCCGGCGGCACGGTCCTGGACCCCGAGGTGGTGGCCAAGCTGATGAGCCGGCGCGCCCGCGACGCGCCGGTGGCCCGGCTGACCCCCAGGGAACGCGAGGTCCTCGCGCTGATGGCCGAGGGCCGGTCCAACGCCGCGATCGCCCAGCGGCTGTTCGTCACCGAGAAGGCGGTCAGCAAGCACGCCGCGGGCATCTTCGCCAAGCTGGACCTGGCCCTGTCCGAGGACGACAACCGCCGCGTCCTGGCCGTCCTGGCCTACCTTGAATCCTTATGGATCCTGAGCTACTCCGTGCCGCGGCGGCCGCCCCCGGCTTCATGCCTCCCGCCGAAGGCCTGGCCCTGTTCGACGCCGCCGCCCGGTACGCGGCGGTCGGCCCGGTCCTGGAGATCGGCACCTACTGCGGCAAGTCCACCATCTACCTGGCCGCCGCGGCCCGCGCGGCCGGCCGGCTGGTCGTCACCGTCGACCACCACCGCGGTTCCGAGGAACACCAGCCCGGCTGGGAGTACCACGACCCCCGCCTGGTCGACCCGGCCACCGGCCGCCTGGACACCCTGCCGAGCCTGCGCGCCACCCTGGCCGCCGCCGGCCTGGAGGACCACGTGGTCGTGGTCGTCGGCCGCTCCGCCGACGTGGCCCGGCTGTGGGCCACCCCGCTGGGCCTGGTCTTCATCGACGGCGGCCACACCGAAGCCGCCGCGGTCACCGACTACGAGGGCTGGGCCCCCTGGGTCGCCCCCGGCGGCGCCCTGGCCATCCACGACGTCTTCCCCGACCCCGCCGACGGCGGCCGCCCGCCCTACCTGATCTACCAGCGCGCCCTATCCTCCGGCACCTTCACCGAAGTCCGCGCCGAGGGCTCCCTCCGCCTCCTAGAGCGCACCACCCCACCTAAACCACCCATACCCACCTAAACCATCCCATATCCCATCCCATCCCATCCCATCAGCCCTGCCAGCCCCACCAGTCCCTTAGGCCGCGCTGCGCTCGCCAGCCAGCCGGCGGCGGAGATCCGCGCGCTGGATGGCCGGGGGCCGGTAGGCCATGTCGAGCGTGCCGACGTCGGTGCCGGGCGGGACGATCTCGTCGATCCGGTCGAGGATCTCGTCGGTGAGGGTGACGTCGACACCAGCGAGCAGGTCATCGAGCTGCTCCATCGTGCGCGGCCCGAGTATCGCGCTGGTCACGCCGGGGTGAGCGATCGCGAACGCCATCGCCAGGTGCGTCACCGGCAGGCCCGCCTTGTCGGCGAGCGGGATGATCTGCTCGACGGCGTCGAGCCGGCGCTCGTCGCTCAGGTGCCTGAAGCCGAAGCCGGCCCGGTGCGTGCTGGCCTGCTCGCCCTTGCGGTACCGGCCGGTGAGCAGGCCCCCGGCCAGCCTGTGCCTGCCCGCGGCGGACCAGGGAGTCGCCTACAGCCAGCGCATGGTCGCGCTCCTCATCGACGGACTTCGCTACGGCGCCCCAGCAACCTGATCTGCGGCATCCCGGAATATCCCCGCTCCACCCGACCACCCCATCAGCGCGTCCGCCGCCAAGACCACGGCGGCCGCGGTCCAGCTCGATCGCTCCGCCGGGAAGTGCGCCTGGTTGGCGTACTGCCAGCCGGTCCAGTACGAGCCGTCTGGGTGGCGCAGGTGCGCCATGGTGGCGAACATCGCGGCCGCCCGCGCGCGCAGCCCGCACGCGTTCAGGGCCAGCACCAGCTCGCAGGTCTCCGCGCCGGTCACCCACGGCTGGTCGCTGACGCACCGCACGCCGAGGCCGGGCACCACGAACGTATCCCAGCCCGCCTGCAGGCGCGCGTCCGCGGCCGCCCCGCGGACGGCCCCGCCCAGCACCGGGTAGTACCAGTCCATCGCGAACCGGCTCTTGTCCGCGAACGCCTCCGGGTGCGCGCCGATCAGGTCCGCGAGCCGGTCCGCCGCCAGTTCCCAGTCCGGCTGCGGGTCGTCGGCCAGCTTGCCCAGCGCGACCGCGCAGCGCAGGCTCCGGTGGATGCTCGAGCAGCCGGACAACAGCGCGTACGCCCCGGCCCTCCCGCTGGCGTCGCGTTCCCACGCGACCTCGCCGCGCGGGGTCCGCAGCGCGAGGGCCCACTCCACCGCCCGGCGCACCGTCGGCCACATGCTCAGCGCGTGACTCTCGTCCCCCGTCACCAGGTACTCGTGCCAGGCCCCGACCGCGACGTACGCGGCGTGATGGCTCTCCGCCGCCGGGTCGGTCACGACACCGCCCAGGCTCGACCGCGGCCACGACCCGTCGGCCCGCTGCGTGTCCCGCAGCCATGCGTAGGCCCGCCGGGCCGGCCCGCGCAGCCCGCACGCGCTCAGCGCCATCGCGCACTCGACGTGGTCCCAGGCGTCCACGTGCCCGTCCGGCCACGCGATCGCCCCCGACGGCTCCTGCGCCCGCGCGATCGACTCACCCGTCGCCAGCGCCTCGCTCCAGGTCAACCCCGAAGCCACCCCAGCCGCCCCAGCCACCACCCCAGCCACCCCGTCGGCCCCGTCGGCCCCGTCCGCCCTAGCCGCCTCACCTGTCACGGCTGCCCCTGCTTGACCGCGTAGACCACCAGGCTCTTCCCGACTACCGGGTTCAGTGCCTGCTCGGCCAGCCGGGTGGCGGCCGGCTTGCGCATGATGTCCCAGACCAGCATCTGGTGATACGCGCTGACCAGCGGGTGCTTGTCGTTGTGCACCCCCACCGCGCACTTCAGCCACCAGTACGCGGAGTGCAGGCCGTGCGCGTAGTGGTGCCAGCCGACGCGCAGCCCGGCCCGGGCCAGCTTGGCCTCCAGCTCAACCCGCGTGTAGATGCGCACGTGCCCCCCGGGAACCTCGTGGTACTCGGTGGACAGGGCCCAGCAGATCCGTTCCGGCAGCCAGCTCGGCACCGTGATCGCCGCCAGCCCGCCCGGCCGCAGCACCCGCGCCAGCTCGTTCATCGCCCGCTGGTCGTCCAGCACGTGCTCGAGGACCTCGGCCGCGATCACCCGGTCGAACATCCCGTCGCCGAACGGCATCCCGGTCGCGTCTCCCGAGACCGCCGTCGCTTCGGCCCGCGGCCCGGCCTCGCCCGCCTCCCGCATCGCGCCGAACATGTCTCGTACCGGTCCCAGCTCGGTGGGATCCAGGTCGAACGCGACCACGTTCCCGCCGCGCCGGTACACCTCGAACGCGTGCCGCCCCCCGCCGCAGCCCAGGTCGAGCACGCGCTGCCCGGGCCGGACCGGGAACCGCCGGAAATCGACGGTCAGCACGCGGCCGCCCCCCCGGACCGGATGGCTTCCCGGTACTGCGCCACGGTGGCCTGCGCCACCGCCGGCCAGGCGAACCGCTCGCCCACCCGGCGCAGCGCCCGTTCGGCCAGCGCCGCGCGTTCGGCGGGGGAGTCGTGCAGCCGCCGCAGCACGGCCGCGAGCTCCTCGCTGTCGCCCGGCGTGACCAGCGCGGCCGCGTCCCCGGTGACCTCGGGCAGCGCGCCGGACCGGCTGGCCACCAGCGGGGTGCCCGACGCCATGTGCTCGACGGCGGGCAGCGAGAATCCCTCGTACAGCGAGGGCACGACGGCGATCTCCGCGCTGGCCAGCAGGGCGGAGAACGCCTGTTCGTCCAGCCCGTGGGTGAACGTGACCCGGTCGGCCAGGGACAGCTGGGCGGCCAGCCGCTCGGTGGCGGGCGCGGGCCGCCCGATGATGACCAGGTGCGCGTCCCGGTCGGTGGCCAGCTTGGCCACCGCCTGCAGCAGGGTGGAGGTGCCCTTCATCGCCGAGTCGGCGCTGGCCACCGCGATGATCCGGCCCGGGATCCGCGCTGCCTCCCGCGGCCGGAACACCCGGGTGTCGACCCCCAGCGGGATGACCCGCACGCGCTCCGGCGGGACCTTGAAGTCGCGGCAGATGTCTCGCTGGGACGAGGCCGACACGGTGATCAGCGGGCCTGACCGGGCCAGCCGGCGCGCCACCCGGGCCTGCATCCGGACGAACCCGTACCAGCGGCGCCGCGACAGCCGGTCGAGCGGCCCCAGCGCGGCCAGCTCGATCCGCCGGTCCACGCTGATCGGATGGTGGATGCTGGCCACCACCGGCAGCGCAGCCCGGCCCGGCCCGAGCCGCCCGAGACCCGGCTGCCCGAGACCCGGCTGCCCGAGACCCGGCTTCCCGAGACCCGGCTTCCCGAGACCCGGCTTCCCCAGACCCAGCAGCCCGTAGCCGAGCCCCTGATTGTCGTGCACGACGTCGAAGTCCCCCGCGCGCGCGGCCAGCGCCCGCCGCGCCCTGATGCTGAACGTGAGCGGCTCGGGGAACGCGCCGCCCCACATCATGACCGTCTCGAGCACGTCGGCCCAGTCCCGGTACTCATCCCAGTGCGGCGTCCGGAACGGGTCAGGGTCCCGGTACAGGTCCAGGCTGGGGATCCGGGTCAGCCGCGGGCCGGGGTCGAGCTCGGGATACGGCTGGCCGGAGAACACCTCGACCTGGTGCCCGAGCGCGTCGAGTTCCCGGCTCAGGTGCCGGACGTAGACACCTTGGCCGCCGCAATGCGGCTTGCTGCGATAGGAGAGCAGCGCGATCCGGAGCGGGCGATCCCGGGTAACCACGGGCTGCTGTTCCGGGACGGCCTGGCCCCGATGCTGGCACCGAACACCGTGAAATCATACGGGGACGCCTCCCGCTCCCCGCATCCGATGCCCTAACCAGTCACACGAGCGTATCGGCCTAACACGCACCTAACTACGTACGCTCGTCACCAGAGCCTCTCCATTCTCTCCAAACTCATAATCGAATATCGCCTCGGGTCAGCCAAAAATGTCATACCCCCCGGATAC
The DNA here is from genome assembly GCA_963822765.1 of uncultured Actinomycetes bacterium. GTDB lineage: Bacteria > Actinomycetota > Actinomycetes > Streptosporangiales > Streptosporangiaceae > Palsa-504. The sequence goes on from CAWGJL010000001.1 coordinate 143,178, forward strand.
AGTCGGATCAGGAACAGCATCCAGATCCGGCCCCCGGGGAGGTGAGCCAGGACATGTGCACCACGGCCGTCCCGGCCACCGCCGCCCAGGCGCTGGCCCTGTTGGACTCGGCGGCGGCCCTGCAGGAGTCCGCGCTGGGGTTCTTGGCCGTGCAGGATCCCGCGGCTCAGGACCCGGCCCTCCTGCCCGCCGAGGTGGCCGCGGACCGGCTGCGGGCGCTGGAACGCCACGATGCGGTCGAGGCCGCGGTCCGGGCCCGGCTGCTGCAGGTCTTCGATGCCCGGGACGGGCACCTGGCCGACGGGCAGCGCACCACCCGGGCCTGGCTGATCCACTCGACCCGGGTCACCAAGGCCCAGGCCGCCGAGTACAAGGCGATCCAGGCGCTGGCCCGCGACCACCGGGTCCTGCTGGCCGCGCTGGCCGAGGGTGACGTGCTCACCAAGTCCGCCGCCTTGCAGGTGGCCAGGTGGACCAGGGCCATCCCCGGCCGGTACCGGGACCAGGCCGAGGAGATCGTGGTCGGCGCCGCGCGGGGCGGCGCGGACCTGCGGGGCCTGGCCGCGATCTGCGCGGAGATCCGGGCCCTGACCGCCCAGCCGGACCCCGACGGCCGCGACCCGGGCCTGGACCGCGGCCTGACCCTGGACGGCCACGTTCGAGGGTGCCGGGGTCATCCGCGGCGACCTGACCCCCGAATGCGCCGCGATGGTCCGGGCCGTCCTGGACGCCCTCGCCGCCCCGCAAGGCGGCGATGACCCGCGGACCCGCCCGCAGCGCTACCACGACGCGCTCGCCGAGGCAATGCGCCGCCTCCTGGCCTCGGACCTGCTGCCCAAGCGGGCCGGGCAGCCGGTCAAGGCGCTGGTCCACATCTACTTCGCCGAGCTCCGCGCGATGGACGAGAACTCCGCCATCCAGGACGCCTGGATCACCGGCTACCGGGCCCGGTGGGCCGCCCACCGCGCCGCCAACTCGGTCTCCACCGGCGACGGCGGCGTCTGGCTGGAAGGGGACACGGCCCGCAAGATCGCCTGCGACGCGATGATCGTCCCGGTGGTCACCGGTGACATCGACCCGGCCGCGGTCGAGGACCTGATCGCCTTGTGCGTGGAATACCACCATCTCCGCATCCAGGCCGCTACGCCCGCAAACCCCGCTGCCGGCACCGCAAACCCCGCCGCCGACGGCACCGCAGTCCCGGCCGGCCCCGGCACCCAGGACCACATCGCCGCCCCGGACGCCAGCAGCCCCGCCCCTGTCCCCGCCGGGCTGACCAGCCCCGCCCCTGTCCCCGCCGGGCTGACCAGCCCCGCTCCTATCCCCGCCGGGCTGACCAGCCCCGCCGCGCCGCGCCGAGCAGGCCGCACAGGTCACCGCCGCGGCCGCCGCCGCCCTGGCCGAGCTGGAACACCAGATCCTGGCCAAGATCCTCCAGGTCGTCTCCGGCCCCGGCGGCGCCGCCTCCGTCCTGCGCCGCCAGCTGCTCGGCAAGCCCCTGGCCGGCCCCTCCCTCCCGCTCGACGTCGGCGAAACCGACGACATCCCGGTCCACCTGCGCCGCCTGGTCGCGCTGCGGGACCAGACCTGCCAGTTCCCCGGCGGCTGTGATCAGCCGGCGTCCGGCTGCGAACCCCACCACGTCCAGCCACCGATCACAGACGGCGGCCACACCAGCCTGGCCAACCTCAAGGACTACTGCTGGTGGCACCACCACGTCGTCCTGCACGAACTCGGCTGGACCCTCACCGTCCACCCCGACGGCACCAGCCAGGTCACAAAGCCCCGACGGCAAGACCATCCACAGCCACAGCCCCCCACCCCGCCCCGGGTGAACCACCCCGCCCTCAGTCGTGCATGACCACCTCACCCTGCCGGTCTCACCCTGATGGTGTACGTGATCGCAGGGCTGGCGAACACACGGTCAACGTATGGCGGGGTGGCGTGGGTCCAGTCCCCGGAATCGCTCCACTGCGGCGGCAGAAATCCAGCGGCGGTGGCCAGCGCGGTCAGTTCATCTGGGTCAACCCCGTTGCGCGGCTCGACGGACAGCCCTCGCTCGGTTAGCTGCCGGGACATCTCCAGGTACTCTTCGGCCTGCATCGGCAGCGCGTCCACGGCGATGAGGAACCCGTCCGGCCGGAGTACCCTGCGGACTTCGGCCAGCACCACCGGTAGGTTCGGGATGTGATGGAACACGCCGCGCGCCAGGACCTCGTCTACGGTGCGATCGGCCAATGGCAGCTGCCGGGCGTCTGCGACTACGCAGGGGACCCCGGCAGCGGCCGCCGCGCGGGCGGCATTTTCGTCAAGGTCGATGCCGACGCAGGTGTCGCGGGCTGGCTCTGGCCCGCAGCCGAGTTCTAGCAGACGGCGTGCGGGCTGCACGCGGGTCCCCATATCGGCAAGTCTCGCAGGGCCGCGTCAGCGCATCGTCAGCCCGGCGGTGTCCCGGTACTACCCGTCTCATACCGCCAGCCGGCCTGCGGGCTGACGCGCGGCGTCCCGCCGCGCCCTACCGTCGGAAATGACGGGCTGGGGAGGAGCGAGAGCGATGCAAGCGATCGGCATCATCATCGGAGTCGGCTGGATCGTGTTCTGGGCCTACTGGCTCGTGATGGCCTTCACGGCCAAGGCTGAGCAGTCCCGCTGGACCCGGTTTGCCGGGGTCCGGGTGGGCCTCATCCTGGCCATCTTGCTCGTGTTCCGGCTGCGGGTCTTCAAGGGCCACGCGGCTGCTACGGACAATCCGTGGCTGCTCGGCATCGGCCTGGCCTGCTTCGTCCTGGGCCTGGCGCTCGCCGTCTGGGCCCGGGTGTACCTCGGCCGCAACTGGGGCATGCCGATGTCTCGCCGGGCCGACCCCGAACTGGTCACGACCGGTCCCTACCGGAGGGTCCGCCACCCGATCTACAGCGGTCTCATCCTCGCCATGGTCGGCACCGCGATGGCGGTCAGCCTTTACTGGCTGAACGCGGTCGCGATCTCCGGCGCCTACTTCCTGTTCAGCGCCGTCATCGAGGAACGCACCATGGCCAAGCTCTTCCCCGCCGCCTACCCGCCCTACAAACGCGCCACCAAGATGCTCATCCCGTACCTCCTCTGACCGCGAGTGCCGAGTCAATGTAGGCCTGGGTGGCGGACGACCGCGCAGGCGCTGGCGCTGCGGAGGCGGGGACACGCACTGGTCCACGCGGTCGCTGGCAGGTGTTCAGCGCTGGAAATACCGGAGCTGCTGGTCGTGAAATGCGCGGGCGTATCCCGATATCCGGGGATCATCGGAGGGCTCGCCTCGTTCCAGCAGGTCGAGGTAGGCGAAATCGGCCTCGACGCGCCGCCCGAGCTCGGCCGCGTCCCCGACGCGCCCGTGCCCTGGAACGACCTGCCGGACCCCGGCGACTGCGGCGAGCCGGGACAACCCGGCCCGGTAATCCCGCAGCCGGTCCATGATGGCCTCAGGCTCGCCAGGGTCCACCACGAATGGCGTCTCGATGTCGGAGCACATATCGCCGGCGATCAGGACACCGCTGTCCGGCAGGAACACCGCGCCGTGGCCGGGCGCGTGCCCGTCGTGGACAATCAGCTCCGCGGCGGGACCGTCCCAGGGAATCGACGTTCCAGAAAGCGGCGTCACCTTCCCGATCAGCGACAAGTCATGGCCTGGCGCGGACTTCCCGGCGGCAGCGGCCAACTCGTCGCGCCCGTCCCGTGCCGCAGCCGCTGCCGCCGGCGTCGCGTAGCGCGGCGCGTTGCCTAGTGATGCGTGCCACAGCACGTGGTCCCAGTGCGGATGAGTGGACCAGCCCAGAACGGGCCGCAGCCCGCGGGCGGCAAGCGCGGACGCCAGGCCGGCTATCTCCGCGGCCGTGACCGCCGGGTCGACCACCAGGCACGAGCCGTCCGGGCTCGCGACCACGGTCGTCGTCGTCGTGTACAACACGCCGGTGGCCACAAGCACCCCGGGCGCGACTTCGGTAAACGGGTCTGACACAGCAAACCTCCCGCAGAACAGGAGCCCATGACGGCACGAGGCCGACGTCCACCGCGTCGACCGTTGAGATTACAGTCCCACTCAGACATTAGGCTCCGGCCGGGCTCTTACGGGTCACCTTCGGGCCGCCCGGGGGAGGGGTGGTGCAGCCCACGCAGGCCGGTTTCCCGCGGAAGTAGGCCGGGATCGACGGCGAGTCGGTCGGCGGGTTGGTGGCCAGCAGGACCGGGGCCCGCGGGGTCTGGCCGAAGTTGAAATCCTGCTCGATGTTGCCCAGGATGGCCTCGTCCTCGCGTACGTCCGGCCGTGGGTCGGGGCGGCCGTCGGTGGCCGGGTTGAGGCGTGCGCCGTCGAGGAAGTCGTCCTCGATGAACTTCAGGTAGGCGTCGCTGGACAGGATCTGGTGGTCGATGTAACCGCGCTTGGCGTACGGGGAGATGACCAGGCTCGGGACGCGCAGCCCGTAGCCGTTCTGGTCGACCGCGGGCGGCACCACATGGTCGTAGAAGCCGCCCCAGTCGTCCCAGGACAAGAAGATGGCGGTGGAATCCCAGTCCGGGCTCTTCATGGCCGCGTTGATGATCGAGGTGACGTACGCCTGGCCCTGGTGCACGCTGGCCGGGGGATGCTCGCTGTCGGGGTTGGAAGGGGTGATCCAGCTGACCGAGGGCAGCGTGCCCGCCTTGGCCGCCGCGAAGTAGGAGTCCAGGCTCTGCACGTTGTTCAGCTGGTGATCGGCCCGGACGTCGCCGAACAACGGGAGCGGGTTCCAGATCCCCGGCGTCGTGGCGCTCTGCGCGACCGGGGCGCAGGTCTCGGCCGAGTCGTCGTCGCAGTCGGGCTGGGTGCCCGTCTGGATGTAATAGGCCCAGCTCACGTGGTGGGCGAACAGCAGCCACGTGACGTCGGTCCAGGCCAGGTCGATCGAGGTGGTCCCGGTGCGCAGTTCGGTGTCCACGGCCCGGTCGAACTGTCCCGCGCCGTAGGGCCCGACGATGTTGTTGACGCAGCTCATCGGCGAGGCGTTCTTGCACTTGGCCGACCAGCCGGAGACCAGGTACAGGTGATCGGGCAGCGACCACGACTTGACCGGCTCGAACATGTGGTCATCGAGCACGAAGTCCTGGGCGTAGGTCCAGTAGTCGGGGATCTCCGCCCCGGTGTGGTAGCCCATCGCGTCCGGCTGGCCGCCCGCGCTGCACGCCGGGTCATCGGGATTGGTGCAGCTCGGCCGGCCTTGGTCGCGCTGGGCGATGAACCCGTCCATCTTGCCGCCGTCCACGTCCGCGACGGCGCTCGCCTCACCGTGCGGGCCGCCCCCGTTCACGTCCGCGGTGTCGTGGTAGGGCCGGGTGCAGCCGCCCGCGGGATTCGGGACGCACACGCTCGGCGTGCCGTCCGTCATCGGGATCCCGTCCGCCCCCGGGTAGGTCCCGAAGTAGGAATCGAACGACCGGTTCTCCTGCATCACGATGATCACGTGCTTGATCTTGTGAATACCGGCCGGCACGACGTACGAGCCCGACGGCCCGCCGCTGACCTCAATCACACCAGGAGACGAAGACGAGGACGAGGACGGGCCTGAGCAGCCCGCGAGCATTCCGCAGGCGGCCAGGCCCGCGCAGATGAGAGCGGGAAAGCGATAACCAGCCACCCACCGATGCTCACACACCAGTGCGGGAAGCCAGGAAGAACCGTACGGGAAACCGATAAGCGCACCACGCGAAAACCATGAGGCGACGCCCCGAACGCCCCATGAGAAGATCGTGGCGCACCCACAGCAGCACCCACAGCAGCAGACAGAGCAGCACCCACAGCAGCAGACAGAGCAGCAGACACGGCAGGAAGGCGGCAGGCACGTGGCGCACAGGTTCCCGGCGCTGATCGCGGCGCCCCCTGCGGATCAGGGACGGCTCTGGCTCACCGGAGCACGGCTGTGGGACGGCACCGGGACGCCGCTGCGCGAGAACGCGGCGGTCCTGGTCGAAGACGGGGTGATCCGCCGGGTGGCCGACGCCGCCGAGCCGTGCCCGGACGGTGCCCGCCCGCTGGATCTGGGCCAGCGGGTCCTGATGCCCGGCCTGACCGACGCCCACACGCACGCCTCGGGATCCGTCCCGCACCCGGTCAAGGGCGCCGAGGAAGCGCTCCCCGGCGTTGACGCCCACTTCCTGCAGGCCGAGCTGCGTGACTACCTGCGCTTCGGGGTGACCACCATCCGCGTGACCGGCTCCCAGGGCCTGCTGCCGCAGCAGGCCCGGCAGGCCATGCGCTACGGCGCGTTCCGCGGCCCCCGCCTGCTGACCTGCGGCAAGATCATCTCCGCGACCGCCCCGGGCGGGCGCTTCTACGGTGACATGTACCGCGAGGCCGACGGCGAAGACGACGTGCGGCGGGCGGTCCGGGAGCAGATCCGGTGGGGCGCGGACTTCGTCAAGGTGATGACCACCGGAGCCCGGTCCAACGAGCTCGAGGATCCCGATCCGCTCCAGTTCACCGACCCCGAGCTGGCCGCCGTCACCGACGAGGCGCACCGGCTGGGCTACCGGGTCTCCGCCCACGCCGAGGGCCTGGACGGCTGCGCGGCGGCGATCAGGCACGGCGTCGACACGATCGAGCACGGCATGTACCTGAACCGGCGGCCGGATCTGCTGGACGCCATGGCCGCCGCGGGCCAGGTGCTGGTGCCCACCCTGTCCGGCTACTACTGGATGGCCGGCCTGGGCGAGGAGGTCGTCGACCCCCGCGGCGCCCGAAGCCAGCCGGACATGCCCCCGGTACTGGTGGAACTAGCCCAGCACAACATCACAGAAGGGGCGGCCAGCATGCGGGCCGCCCGTAGCGCCGGGGTCAAGATCGCGCTCGGCAGCGACACCAGCCTGGCCGTCGGCCTGGAGATCCAGCGGATGATCCATCACGGCCTGACCTCCCAGGAGGCCCTGGTCGCCGCGACCAGCACCGCGGCCGAAGCGCTGGGCCTGGACGAGCACATCGGGACCGTGGCCGAGGGCAAGCTCGCCGACCTGATCGTGGTCGACGGCGACCCGCTGGCCGAGCCGCGGCTGCTCAGCGACCCGGAACGGATCTGGCTGGTCCTGCAGCTGGGCGTTCCGGTCGGCGGCCAGCTGCTGGCCAACCCCGCCCTCGCCGGTCAGCTCACCTGGCCGGACCGGCCCAGGGGACCCAGACCAGCCGACATGGACGGCTGGGCCCAGGCAGCACACCTGAAACAGCGCACCTGAAACAGCGCACCTGAAACAGCACACCTGAAACATCAGGTCACGCCGTGAACGAGGATGCCGATCAGGTACGTGATCCCGGTGGCACCGGCGCCCAGGAGCAGCTGCCGTAGCGCCCCGCGCCAGAACGGCCGTGCGGTCAGCCGCGCGACCATGCCCCCGCCCGCCACCGCGGCCACCGCGGCCAGCCCGAGCGCGAACCCGAGCACGTCCAGGCCGCCCAGGTACCCGATGAGCGGGATCAGCGCCCCGACCGCGAACGAGGCCAGCGACGCGCCCGCCGCCACCAGCGGCGACGGCAGCTCGCCCGGGTCGATGCCGAGCTCCTCGAGCGCGTGCACGGCCAGTGCCTTCTCCGGGTGCGCCGAGATCTCGGCGGCCGCCTGCCGCGCGGTGGCGGCGCTGACCCCGCGGTGGCGGAGCATCGCGGCCAGCTCCGCCTGCTCGGCCGCGGCGTTGTGCTCGAGCTCCAGCCGCTCCTTGTCGACCTCGGACTGGATCAGCTCGTTCTGCGAGGAGACCGAGACGAACTCCCCGGCCGCCATGGAGCACGCGCCCGCGGCCAGGCCCGCCAGGCCGGTCAGCACGATGGTGTGCGTCGAACCGCCGCCCCCGCCGACCCCGGCGATCAGCGACGCGTTGGTCACCAGCCCGTCCATCGCCCCGAACACCGCCGGCCGCAGCCACCCGCCCGACACGTCCCGGTGATGATGGCCGCCCTCAGGATGCCCGTGGGCGTCGGCCCGCGCTCGGTTCTCGGTCGCCATCCGGAACCGCCCTTCCCCGTGCGCCGCGCCAGATCACGAGCGTACGCCCTTGTGCCGCGCGCCGAGAAGGCGCGCGGCACAAGGACAGCACAAGCAAGGAGAGCACAGCAAGGAGAAGCACAAGCAAGGACAGCACAAGCAAGGACAGCACAAGGACGTATGGCGGCTAGCTCTTCGCCGCGTTCTGCAGGAACAGGTGCCCGATCGCGGTCGGGTACACCCCGGTGACGCCCTGCGCCGTGGCCGTCAGGTAGTTGTAGAAGTACGCGTAGATGATCGGCGTCTGCGCGAGCAGCAGCGTCTCGATCTGCCCGGCGATGGTGCGCTGCGAGGACACGTCCGGGGCCGAGACGTATTGCGCGAACAGCTTGTCGTACTGGGAGTTGGCGAAGTGGGCCCCGTTCCACGCGCCGGTGCCCGTCTTCGCGTTGGTCGTCTCTAGCGGCGCGCCCAGGAACACGTTCGGCACGCCCCGGTGCCCGTAGTCGACCAGGCTCATGGTGCCGTCGAGCCAGTCCGAGGTCCCGAACTCGAAGTTGCCGTAGTACTTGGACTGGGCTTCCACGTTGAGGTTGATCTTCACGTTGATGGCCGCCGCGGACTCCGCGACGATCTGCGCGAACGTGGGGATCTCCTGGATGTTCTCGGTCACCAGCGTGGTGCTGAACCCGTTGGGATGCCCGGCCGCGGCCAGCAGCGACTTGGCCTGGGCGATGTTCTGCGCGCGCTGCGTGACGCTCGTGTTCGTGGACGGGAAGACGGGCGCGAACGGGCTGTCGTTGCCGAGGTCGGACAGGCCCTTGAACAGCGCGGTGACGATCTGCGGCCGGTTGAGCGTGAGCGCGATCGCCTGGCGTACCCGCGGGTCGTTGAACGGGGCCTGGTCGCAGCGCATCGACAGCTCGCGGTGGGCGCTCGACTTCAGCTTGATGATGTTGTAGTTGCCGCCCAGCAGCGCCTCGCCGCCGGTCACCGAGAACTGCCCCAGGACGTCGATGTTCCCGCCGGTCAGCGCGAGGATCGACGGCGGCTGGGTGTCGTAGAAGGTGAACTGCGTCTGCGACGGCAGGGCCTTGGTGCCCCAGTACGACTCGTTGCGGGTGAAGGAGGCGCCCTGCTTGGGCGTATACGAGCTCAGCACGAACGGCCCGGTGCCGAGGAACGAGCTCTGCCACTTCGTCGGGTCGTAGTTGTTCGGGATGATGATCGTGTTGTAGTTGTCGGAGGAGATCAGGTACGGGAAGCTCCCGTTCGGGGCGTCGAGGTGGAACGCCACCGTGGCCTCGTCGACCTTCTGCACGCCATCCGGCGAGAGCACGCCGCCGAGCGCGGAGAGCGCGGCCGACTTCGGGCCCGTGTACAGCTTGAAGCTGTAGACCACGTCGTCGGCGGTCAGCGGGGCGCCGTTGTGGAACTTGACGCCCTGGCGGATCTTGAACGTCCAGACGTCGGCCTTGGCGTTCGCTGACCAGCTGGTCGCCAGCACCGGCTTCAGGTTCAGCGTCTGGTCGGACAGGACCAGGTACTCACCGGTCTGCGCGAGCATGTCGAGCCCGCCCTGGTCGGCGACGGTCACCGGGTTGATCGCGGCGGCCGGCGTGGTGATGCCGGCCCTGATCACCGCGCCGGGCGCGCCGGTGGCCGAGCTGGAGGAACCCGGCGCCGAGCTCGACCCGCTCGACGACGAGCTGCTGCAGGCCTCGAGGATCGAGCCGACCAGCGGGACGGATATCCCGACCACGCTGGCCCGGCGGATGAAGTCGCGGCGGGACAGGCGCCCGGCGGCGAACTCGTCGATGACGTGGTTAGCGATCTCACCCTGGCCTCGACGCAGGCGCGCCAGCCGGCGATGGTCGATTTTCGATGACACGAGGAGCCTCCCTGTTTTTTCTTTAAGTTCAGGTCATCCAAAGTCCGGGCCGGTGCGGCGGCCGCAGCATCCGGCCGCCGCTAGCCGCTTTCCGCATGGGGGGATGAGACAGACGGGCTGCCCTGGAGTTCTCGCAGTTCAGCGAGCGGTATGTGGCAGCGGATCTGATGCCCAGGCTCGCCCTCAAGCAGCGGCGGTTCGGTGGATTCGCAGATGCCGGTGTCGAGCTTGCGCGGGCACCGGGTGTGGAACACGCAGCCGCCCGGCGGGTTGGCCGCGGACGGGATCTCGCCGGTCAGCTTGATCCGGTCGGGCCGCTGGCCGTCCAGGGACGGCACGGCGGAGAACAGCGCCTCCGTGTACGGATGGTGCGGTCCGTCGAAGACCACCTCGGACGGCCCGACCTCCATCACGCGGCCGAGGTACAGCACCACGATCCGGTCCGACAGGTACCTGACCAGGCCCAGGTCGTGCGAGATGAACAGGTAGGTGGCCCGCTCCTTCTGCTGCAGGTCCGCCAGCAGGTTGAGGATCGCGGCCTGGACCGAGACGTCGAGCGCCGACGTCGGCTCGTCGCAGACCACCACTTCCGGCTGGGCGCCGAAGGCCCGCGCGATCGCCACCCGCTGCTTGAGCCCGCCGGAAAGCTGGCTCGGGCGCAGCGGCAGGTGCCGGTCCTCCAGCCGGACCGAGGCGATCAATTCTGAAAGCCGGGCCCGCAGGGCCGAACCCGACAGCCCGGCCAGCCGGGACAGCGGACGGCTGATCAGGGCCCGCACCGTGTGCCGCCGGTTGAGCGCCGAGTCCGGGTTCTGGAACACGATCTGCAGCGCGCGCAGGATCTTCCGCGGCCGCCGCCGCGCGTCCGCGCTGAGCTGCTCACCGTGCAAGGTGACGACCGAGCCCGGATCCGGCGCGGTCAGCCCGAGCAGGACGCGGGCCAGCGTGGTCTTGCCGCTGCCCGACTCGCCCACCAGCCCCAGCGTCTCGCCCTGCCGGATGGACACGTCCACCCCGGCCAGGGCCTGGACCCCGCCCCCGAAGGTCTTGGACAGCTTCTCGACCACCACCAGCGAGTCGCCACCGGAAACCGCCGCCTCCGCAGGAGCAACGGAGACCGGGGTGGCCCGGGGCAGGTCCGGCGCCTGCTCGTGGAAGTAGCAGCGGGAGGTCCGGACCTCGTTGACCGGGAAGAACGGCGGGTGCTCCTCGCGGCAGCGGTCCTGCGCGAGCCCGCACCGGGGCGCGAAGATGCACCCGGTCACGTTCGCGCCGGGTGTCGGCAGGAAGCCGGGGATGGTGTCCAGCCGGTCGGCGTCCTTGCGCTGCCCGCGCCGCGGGATGCAGCGCAGCAACCCGACCGTGTACGGGTGCCGGGGATCGGCGAAGACCGCGGTGGCGGGCCCCTCCTCGACCAGTTCGCCCGCGTAGAGCACCCCGACCCGGTCGCACATCTTGGCGATCACCGCCAGGTTGTGGCTGATGAACAGCACCGACGTGTCGAACTCAGCACGCAGGGCCGCGACCAGGTCCAGCACCTCGGCCTCGACGGTGGCGTCAAGCGCGGTGGTCGGCTCGTCCAGGATCAGCAACGACGGCGAAACGGCCAGGGCCATCGCGATCACCGCCCGCTGCGCCATCCCGCCGGAAAGCTCGTGCGGGTAACGCTGCATAACCCGGCCCGGGTCGGAGATCTGCACCTTGCGCAGCATGTCCTCGGCCGAGCGCTCAGCGTCGGACTCGGACTGGCCCGCGATCCGGAACACCTCCGCGATCTGCCGGCCGACCCGGATCGACGGGTTGAGCGCCCGCCCCGGCTCCTGGTACACCATCGAGACGGTGCGAGCCCGCAGGTCACGCAGCGCGTGGGTGCCCATCGACAACGGGTCGAGCCCGTTGATGCTGATCGTTCCGGCGCTCACCCGCCCGTTGCTGGGCAGGTACCGCACCAGCGCGAGCGCGACCGTGGACTTGCCGGACCCGGACTCGCCCACCAGCCCGTAGGACTCGCCGCGCCTGATCTCGAACGACACGTCCCGCAGCGCGAGGCGGTCCTGGCCGCGCACCCGGTAGGTGACGTCCATGTGAGCGACAGACAAGGCCAGCGCCTGGTCGGCCGGCGTTGGCGCGGTGACGCCCAGATCGGCGGTCATGACGCCAGCACCTGCTCGATCGCGTCGGCGATGAGGATGACCCCGGTCACCAGCGTGGCGATGGCCAGCGCCGGGAACAGCGTCTGCCACCAGTAGCCGGCCTCCAGGCCGATGTAGTTGGCCGAGATGTCCGCGCCCCAGTCCGGGGTGGGCGGCGCGATGCCGAAGCCCAGGAAGGACAGCGTGGCCAGCGCGAAGACCGCGTAGCCCAGCCGGACCGTGAACTCGACCAGGATGGCGGGCAGCACGTTCGGCAAGATCTCGCCGAACATGACCCGGCCCGGTTTCTCGCCGAGCAGCCGGGCGGCTGGCACGTAGTCCATGCTCCGCTCGACCAGGACCGCCGCGCGCACCGTCCGCGCGATCAGCGGGGTGAAGACCAGGCCGATGATGACGGTGATCCCGACCAGGGAACGCCCGACGGCGACGACGAACAGGAAGGCGATGATCACGAAGGGCAGCGCGAGGACGGCCTCGACGAGCCGGCTCGCCACCGCGTCGAAGGCGCCGCCGAGGTACCCCATGGCCAGGCCGAGGGCGGTGCCGAGGACGGTCCCGATCACGGTGGCCAGCGGGGTGATGATCAGGATGTCCCTGGACCCGGTGATGACCCGGGACAGCACGTCGCGGCCGATCGGGTCGGTGCCGAACCAGTGCGCCGCGGACGGGGCGGCGTTGCCGAACAGCAGTTGCTGCGCGAGCGGGCTGTACGGCGCGAACATGTAGCCGAACACGGCGCAGACCACCCAGAACAGCAAGATGCCCGCGCCCGCGTAGAACGTCGGCCTGCGCAGCAGCAGCTGCCACCGGGCCGGCGTGCCCCGGCCGGCGACCGCCACCGCGACTGCTCCGGTGGGCCCGAGATACCCGCCGGAAAGATCTGGCGCAACCGGGTCGACCGGGTCGCGGGGACGCTCACCGGCTTGCTCCGATCCGCAGCCGGGGGTTGAGCCAGGTCAGCAGCAGGTCCGCGATCAGCGTGGCCACCACGTAGACGACGCCGATGATCAGGACGCCGGCCTCCAGCATCGGGAAGTCGTGCGTCGTCGCGGCCTTGTAGATGAGGTTGCCCAGGCCCTGGTAGTTGAACAGCGTCTCCACCACCACCAGCCCGCCGATCAGGTACCCGGTCTGGGTCGCGATGACGGTGATGGTCGGCAGCAGCGAGTTCCGCAGCACGTGCCGGCGGATCACCGTCGTCCGCGGCAGCCCCTTCAGGATCGCGGTGCGGGTGTAGTCCGAGTTCAGCACGTCGATGGTCCCCGCCCTGGCCATACGAGCAATGTAACCGAAGAGAACGAAAACGAGCGGAATAGCCGGCAAAATGAGGTGCCGGAATTGCTGCCCGACCGAGGCGTTCGCCCCGGCCGAGGCGGTAACCGGCAGCCACTTCAGCTCGACCCCGAACACCACCAGGAGCACGATGCCGGACACGAACTCGGGCACCGTGGACAGCGAAAGCCCGGTCACCGAGATGACCCGGTCCAGGGTGCGCCCCGAGTACAGCGCGGCGATCACGCCGCCGAGGATGCCGAGCGGCACCACGATGACGAACGCCAGCGCGGCCAGCTTGACCGAATTGATCAGCGCGGCCCGGATGAAGGGCTCCACCGCCGACTGATAGGCGTAGGACGTGCCCAGGTTGCCGTGCAGCAGCCCGCCGAGCCAGCTCCCGTACCGGGTCGAGCAGCGGCCGGTCCACCCCGAGCTGGTGGTCGAGGGCCTTGACGGCACTGGGCGCCGCCAGGTTGCCCAGGGTGGCGCGGGCGGGATCACCGGGGAGGATCTGGCCGGCGAAGAATACGATCAAGGTGAGGAGCCACAGCGTGAGGACCATGAGTCCTAGCCGCCGCAGCAGGAACGTTGCCATTTCTGGCCTCCTCGATGCCGGGCCGCTCGTGCGGAACGTTCCAGAGCAGCCGAGCCTAGCTCAGTTATAGATGGGTGAGCAATCGATGACGATCATGCTCAGTGGAAGTGACCTGACTGTTACGGAGGTGGTCGCGGCCGCCCGGCGCGGTGAATCCGTCGCGTTCGCGCCCGGCGCCATCGCAGACCATGGAGCAGGCCCGCGCCGTCGTGGAAGAGGTCCTGGCCAAAGACGAGCCGGTCTACGGCCTCAATACCGGCGTCGGCGAGCGCAAGTCGTTCCTGCTCGATCCGGCCGAACGCCGGAAGTTCAACCAGCGCCTGGTGCTCAACCACCGCATCGCGCAGGGACGTGGCCCCCTCCGACGAACGAGCGGATGGTCAAGCTCCTCCAGGCGCCCTCGGCTGGCGGCCGGCCTGGCCGCGCAGCTGGCCACGCCCGACGACGCGCTGTCCGAGCTGGCCACGCCGGCCAGGCCATCACCGTCGAGGCCCGCACGCTGGCCCACCCGGTCTCCTACGAGCTGGCCAGCTCGGTCAAGGGCGAAGGCATCGGGACCGGCCACGATGGCGCCGCTGTCGGCCCGCCGCCTGGCCACATGGTCAGCCTGTGCCCCGGTCGCGGCCATGAGCTGGTCGTCGCCGCCCAGGCCATCGACCTGGACGTCGGGCAAGGTCGAGGTACCGGCCGCGTGTACCGGCTGGTCCGCGAGCTGGTCCCGTTCACCCAGGCCGACGGCACGCTCCCCGCCGACCTGGAGCCGCTGGTCGAGCTGATCTCCCGCGGTGACCTGCCGTGAAAATCGTGACCGGCGCCTGCCCGCCTACGCCTCGTTCGGCGCGGCCCTGCCCCCGCAGGACCGGGCCCGGGCCGCCCGGGCGGCAAAATCAGCCGGCTTCAGGGCGGTAAAAATACGATTTGACCGAACGGACCCTGGTACCAGCCTCGACGCCGTGCGTGCCCGGCCCAGGGCTAGAGCTCCTTGGCGAACTCCTGGTAATGCCGGCTGATCCGCTCGCTGGTGCCGTAGTAGGCGTGCCGGCTCATATCCGCGCTGAACCGGCTGGCCGGCGGGGTGCGGCCGAGGGCCTCGGCCATCGCGCGGACGTGGTGGGGTGCGCAGCCGCAGCAGATGCCGAAGTAGTTGACCCCGAGCGCCGCCGCCGCCGTGGTGAACGCGCCCACCTCGTAGCGGGTCGCCAGGAACGGGTCGAGCGCGGTCGGGAACGGCCGCCCGTTCGGGGGCAGTTCGTGACCCGGGTCGGTGAGCGACTGGAACGTCGGCTCGGCCTCGGTCGTGCGGTACGGCACCGGCAAGGCGGCGATGTAGCCGTCGCACGCGGCCCGGATCTCACCCAGCAGCGGCAGCATGGTCGCGAGCCCGCGGATGCAGTTCAGCCCGACCACGTCGGCCCCGGCGTCTTGCAGGCGGCGGCAGGCCTCGCCGATCGGGTCGCCGCCGCGGACGACGGGCTGGCGGTGAATGGTGAGGGTGACCACCGCGTCAAGGCCGTGCGCCTTGATTGCCTCCAGCGCGAGCAGCGCCTCGCCGGGATAGTCGATGGTCTCGGCGATCACGAAGTCGACGCCCGCCTCGGCGGCCCACCCGACCTGCTCGGCGAACATGTCGCGGACCACCGCATGCGTCGCGGGATCGTCCGGCTCGTAGACGTTGGTGTTGCAGATATTGCCGGCCACCAGGGAATCGTGCTCGGCGCCGACCTCCTTGGCGATCCGCAGCGCCTGCCGGTTCATCCGCTCCAGGTCGCCCTCGCGGCCGATCACCGCCAGCTTCTCGCGGTGGGCGTAGTAGGTGAACGCCTCCACCACGTCCGATCCGGCGTGCACGTATTCCCGGTGCAGCCCGGCCACCATGTCGGGCTCCTCGAGCACCACCTCCGGGACGAACGCCCCGGCCTGCAGGTAGCCGCGCCGCTCGAACTCGAACAGATACCCCTCGGCGCAGATCACCGGTCCGGCAGCGAGCCGATCGAGCAGCTTACCCATGCACGACACCTCCAGGTCTTATAGTCAGCCAGGTCTTATAGTCAGCAGAGTCCTATATTTGGAACGACTGTACCGGGAAAAGCTAGACGCAGGGATGCCTCGATGAAATCTTCCGCGCAGGTAGTGGTCATCGGCGGCGGTGTGGTGGGGGCCTCGGTCCTGTACCACCTCACCGAGCTGGGCTGGACCGATGTCGTGCTCGTCGAGCGCAAGGAGCTCACCGCCGGCTCGACCTGGCACGCCGCGGGCGGCATGCACACGCTCAACGGTGACCCCAATGTCGCCAAGCTGCAGCAGTACACGGTCGGGCTTTACCGGGAGATCGAGCAGCGCTCCGGCCAGAACTGCGGCATCCACATGAATGGCGGGCTGACCCTGGCCAGCGACCGGGAGCGGATGGACTGGCTGCGGATGGCCCAGGCCCGCGGCCGCTACCTCGGCATGGACATGGAGATCATCTCGGCCGCCGAGGCCAAGGCGATGTTCCCGCTGCTGGAGGAGCAGTACTTCATCGGCGCGCTCTTCGACCGGGCCGAGGGCCACGTCGACCCGACCGGGGTCACCCGGGCCTACGCCGCCTGCGCGCGGCAGGCCGGCGCCGAGATCTACCAGCACACCTGGGTGACCGACCTGCGTCAGCGCCCCGACGGCACCTGGGATGTCGTCACCGACACGGGCCAGATCCACGCCGAGCACATCGTCAACGCCGGCGGCCTGTGGGCCCGCGAGGTGGGCCGGATGATCGGCCTGGAACTGCCCGTGCTCGCGATGGAGCACATGTACCTGATCACCGAGGACATGCCCGAGGTGGCCGAGTACAACGCGGCCACCGGGCACGAGCTGCCGATGGGCATGGACTTCGACGGTGAGCTCTACATCCGCCAGGAGGGCGGCGGGATGCTGCTCGGCACGTACGAGCAGGCGTGCGTGCCCTGGTCGCCGCGCCAGACGCCGTGGACCTTCGACCAGCAGTTGCTGACCCCCGATCTGGACCGGATCGCCCCGTCGCTGGAGATCGCGTTCAAGCACTACCCGGCGCTGGCCAGCGCGGGGATCAAGAACGTGATCAACGGGCCGTTCACCTTCGCGCCGGACGGCAATCCGCTGGTCGGCCCGGTGCCCGGCGTGCGCAACTGCTGGGTGGCCTGCGCGGTGATGGCCGGCTTCTCCCAGGGCGGCGGGGTCGGCCTCACCCTCGCGCGCTGGATGGTCGACGGCGATCCGGGTGAAGACATCTGGGCTATGGACGTGGCCCGCTTCGGCACCTGGGCGAGCCTGGCCTACACCAACGCCAAGGTGCGGGAGAACTACAGCCGCCGGTTCCGGATCACCTTCCCCAACGAGGAGCTCCCGGCCGGCCGGCCGCTGCACACCACGCCCGTCTATGACCGGCTCACCAGCCACAACGCGGTCTGGGGCGCGAGCTTCGGGCTCGAGCATCCCCTGTGGTTCCAGCGGCCGGGGGAAGAGCCGCGCGAGGACGTGACGTTCCGCCGCTCCAACGCTCACCCGGTCGTCGCGGACGAATGCACCACGGTGCGCGAACGCGTCGGGCTCACCGAGTGCTCCAACTTCGCCAAGTACCGCGTGACCGGCGCCGGCAGCGCCGGCTGGCTGCAGGGCCTGTTCACCAACCGGCTGCCGCGGGTCGGCCGGATCAACCTCACCGCGGCCCTGGATCCCGGCGGTCACATCGTCGGGGAGTTCTCCGTGGCGCGGGTCGGCACCGACGACTTCTTCCTGTTCGGCTCGCAGATCGCCGAGGCGCACCACTCGCGCTGGTTCGGCGGCCACCTCGCCGACGGGGTGCGGTTCGACGTGCTGGGCCTGTCCCTGGTGGGCCTCTCGCTGGCCGGGCCGGGCGCCCGCGACGTGCTGCAATCGGTCACCGGCGTCTCGCTGGCCACCGAGGATTACCCGTTCATGACGTTCCGCAGGATCGACGTCGGGATGATTCCCGCCTACGTCGGCCGGATGACCTACACCGGGGATCTTGGCTACGAGATCTGGGTCGCACCGGAGTACCAGCGCGCCCTGTTCGACCTGCTGTGGCAGGCCGGGCAGCCGTACGGCATCGGCCTGTTCGGGTTCCGGGCGCTGATGTCGCTGCGCATGGAGAAGGCGTTCGGTACCTGGGCGCGCGAGTACCGGCCGATCTACACGCCGGTGCAGGCGCGGATGCACCGCTCGCTCAAGCTCGATCACGACTTCGTCGGCCGCGCCGCGGTGGAGGCGGAGCTGGAGCGCGGCCCGGCCCGGACGCTCGGCTACTTCGACATCACCCCCGATCCGGCGGAGCCGGCCGACGTCCTCGGCGACGAGCCGATCTGGCACGACGGGGCGGTGGTGGGCTGGGTGACGTCCGGCGCGTACGCGCATTACAGCCGGCGCTCGCTCGCGTTCGGCTACGTGCCGAGCGAGCTCGCGGTGCCCGGCGCGACCTTCGAGGTGGAGATCATCGGCCAGCGCCGTCCGGCGACACTGCTCCCCGAACCGGTGCTCGACCCGGCAGGCCAGCGCATGCGCGCCTAATGGGACGCCACTGATGAGACGACACTGATGGGACGACACCGCGACCTCGAACGACGGGCCGAGCTGCTGGACGAGGTGGTCGGCTACCTCGGCCGGAACGGCCTCGCCGGAGTGTCCCTGCGGCCCGTGGCCCGCGCCCTGGGGGTGTCGGTCAACGCGCTGGTGCATCACTTCGGCAGCAAGGACGAACTGGTGGTCGCCGCGCTGCGGCGGGCCGCCGAGATGCAGCGAGAAGTCGAAGCGCGGTGGCGGCGGCAGGTACCGCGCATGTCCATCGCGGAGCTGCAGCGGCGCTGGTGGCGGTGGATCAACCGCAGCCCGGAGCACCTGGCGCTGGTGCGCCTGGGTCTCGAGGCCGCCACGCTGGACGCCACGGTCAGCGGCCTGCCCGGTGACGTGCGCGCGGAGCAGATCTCGTTCTGGCGCGAGGACATCGCCGCCGGCCTGATCGCCGACGGCATCAAGCCCGAGGACGCCGAACGCGAGGCGTCGCTGGTCAAAGCCACGTTCACCGGCCTGGTCCTGGACCTGCTGGCCACCGGCCACCGCAAGCGCCTCACCGACGCCCTCAACTGCACCCTCTCCCGCCTCGACAACCTGACGGGTCCCGCATGATCGTGGATCGAAACTGTTGCCATGACACCGGTAACGATCCACGATCGTTTCCGAAGGGAGCCGCCATGTTGGTGATCGAGGGCAGGGGGGCCGCGTACTTCGGGGCGGGCGCGGTCGCCAAGCTGCCGGGGATCGTCCGCGGCCTCGGCGCCGACCACGTGGTCGTGGTGACCGACGCCGCGCTCGCGGACAGCCCGGTGATCACGCAGGTGCTCGACATCCTGCTCGACGCGGGCCTGCCGTCGCACGTGTTCAGCGGCGTCCACCCCGAGCCGACCACCGATGACCTGGCCGCCGGGGCCGCGGCCGTCGCGGCCGCCGCCGCCCGGGCCGCGGTCGCCGAAGCCTCCGCCGCGGTGGCCGCCACCCTCAAGGCGTCGCCGCCCGCCGCCCCTGCCCCGCCCGCCACGCACGGGATCGCGCTGGTCGCGGTGGGCGGCGGTTCGCCCATCGACGCGGCCAAGGGCATCGCGCTGGCCGCGGTCAACCCCGAGCACAGCGACCTGGTCGTCCCGGGCCTGCCCATCGTGGCCGTCCCGACCACCGCCGGGACCGGCGCGGAGGCCTGCGCCTTCGGCGTGGTGACCGACGCGGCCACCCGCCGCACGCTTTGCGTGGGCCACGCGAGCACCAGGCCGGCCGCCGTGATCCTGGACCCGGACCTGACCGCGGGCCTGTCCGCGGCGGTGACCGCCGCGACCGGGATGGACGCGCTGACCCACGCGCTTGAGTCCTACCTCTCGCTGCGCCCCAACCCGTGGTCGGACGGGCTCGCGCTGCAGGCCATCCGGATGATCGGCGCGAACCTGCCGCGCGCCGTGCAGGACGGCGCCGACAGCGACGCCCGCGCCCAGTTGCTGCTGGCCGCGCACCTGGCCGGGGTGGCCATGGCCAGCACCGGGCTCGGGGTCTGCCATGCCATCGGCCACTCCCTGGGCGGCCGGTGGCACATCGCCCACGGGGTGGCGCTGGCCATGCTGCTGCCCGACGTGCTCCGCTTCAACCTGCCGGTCCGCACCCAGCGGCTGGCCGACGTCGCGTTCGCCCTCGGCGCCGGCGACACCCATAGCAGCCAGGAACGCAACGCCGCCGCCGCCATCGACGCGGTGGCCGCGCTGCGCGACCGCATCGGCCTGACCGCCGAGATCGCCGACTTCGGCATCACCGATGCCGACTTCGCCCAGATCGCCGCCGACGCCCTAGCCGACGAGGTCCTGCTCACCACCCCCCGCCCCCCGACCCCCGCCGACATCGGGGATATCCTCACCTCCCGGGCCGGCTGAGCGCCATGGCCCCGAGCACGCTGATCACCGGGATCGGTGAACTGGTCACCAACACCGACGGCTGGACCGCCCTGACCGACGCGGCGCTGGTCATCCAGGACGGGACGGTGGCCTGGACCGGCCCGGCCAGCCAGGCGCCGGCCGCCGATTCCGTCGTCGACGCGGCCGGCCGGGCGGTGCTGCCCGGGTTCGTCGACTCGCACGCCCACCTGGTCTTCGCCGGGGAGCGCAGCGCCGAGTTCGCGGCCCGGATGGCGGGCCGCCCGTACCAGGCGGGCGGGATCCTCACCACGGTGGCCGCGACCCGGGCCGCCTCCGACGGCGCGCTGCGCGCCAACCTGCGCCGGCTGGCGGCCGAGATGCTGGCCCAGGGCACGACCACGTTCGAGTGCAAGTCCGGCTACGGCCTCACCGTGCCCGACGAGGCGCGTTCGCTCGCGCTGGCCGCCGAGGTCACCGGTGAGGTCACCTACCTCGGCGCGCACGTCGTGCCGCCCGAGTTCGCCGGCGACGTGCCCGGCTACGTGGACCTGGTGTGCGGGGACATGCTCGACGCCTGCGCCCCGAACGCCCGCTGGATCGACGTGTTCTGCGAAGACGGAGCGTTCGGCGCGGACGAGGCCGCCGCCGTCCTGGCCGCGGGCCGGGCCCGCGGCCTCGCCCCCCGCATCCACGCCAACCAGCTAGGACCCGGACCCGGCATCCGGGTCGCGGCCCAGGCCGGCGCCCCCGCCGCCGACCACTGCACCTATCTCACCCAGCAAGACCTGGACACGATCGTGTCCGCCCCGCTGGTCGCGACGCTGCTGCCGGGCGCCGAGTTCGGCACCCGCCACCCCTACCCGGACGCCCGCCGCCTGCTGGACGCGGGCGCCACCGTGGCCCTGGCCACCGACTGCAACCCGGGCTCCTCGTTCACCTCGAGCATGGCGTTCTGCATCGCGCTGGCCGTCCGCGACATGCGGATGACCACCCAGGAAGCCGTCTGGGCCGCCACCGCGGGCGGCGCCCGGGCCCTGCGCCGCTCCGACGTCGGCCACCTCGGCGTCGGCGCCCGCGCCGACCTGATCCTGCTCGACGCCCCGTCCCACGCCTACCTGGCCTACCGCCCCGGCGTCCCCCAGATCGCCGCCGTCTGGCAATCCGGCCACCCCGCCCCAGCCCCAGCCTCCTAGCCGGCTTGCGGCTACGCCGCCCCCGGCCGGTGGGGCTGGCCGCTTCGAGGTCGTACACGCGCGCGATGTGCGGCACGCTGGTGTCGGAGTCGGGCATCGGGCCAGCCTACCGATAGGCACGCCGGAAACGGATGAGAGGTTCGACCGCATCCGTGACGTACGGGACGTTTGTGACCTGGGCCAGGACGAGCAGATGGTCCCCGGCCACCAGGACCTGCCCGGTGGCGCACTCCAGCGCGGCCAGCCCGCCCTCGACGATCAGCGCGCCGGATACCGAACCCCGGAAATGCGGCACATCGCCCACCATCAGCCGCGCCCCCGGCCGCCCCGCCGCCGCGAACCGCCCGGCCAGCACCCGCTGCCCGGCGCCCAGCATCGTCACCGCGAACCGTGAGACCGGCTCGCAGTCCCGGCCGAACACCTCAGCCGGGTACGACCGCGCCTGAAGCGACACCGCCACCAGCGGCGGATCCGCCGACACCGGGCAGAACGCGCTGACCGTCACCCCGACGTCGTCCCGCCCGTCCGCCACCGTCAGCAGCGTGACCCCCGCCACCCACGAGTCCAGCGCCGCGGCGGCGAGCACCACGGACCGTTCGGTCAACTGATATTCCAGGACCCCGGGAGCATCAGCGGTCCGTACGGCGGCAAGCCCGCGCGGGCCGCCAGCCGCCAGGCCGGTCCCCAGGCCGAATAAGCAGAGAACCCGAAGTCCAGGGCGGCCGCCGCCGCGGGGCGGGCCTCGCTGGACTCGGGCGGGCGCAGCTGGTCCAGCGGGGTGAGCCGGGGCCAGCTGCGCAGCGCCGCATCGGCCGGCAGGCCCGCCCGCCGCCGGGCGATCTCGGCCGCGTCCGCCATCCCGCCCAGCTCGTCGACCAGCCCGTTCGCGGCGGCGTCGGCGCCGGTCCAGACCCGCCCGCGGGCCAGCTCGTGCATCCGCTCGACCGGCATCCGCCGGCCCGAGGCCGCCTTGGAGATGAACTCCTGGTAGATCGCGTCGAGCCAGGCGTTGACCCGGTCCCACTCGTCCTCGGTGAACGGATGGGTGGGGGCGAGCATCCGGGCCCGGCCGCCCTCGCCCGCCGAGTCGATGGTGATGCCGAGCCGTTCCAGGGCCTCGGTGAACACCGGCTTGCCCATGATCACCCCGATCGACCCGGTGAGCGTGCCGGGCTGGGCCACGATGACGTCGGCCGCCATCGCGATGTAGTACCCGCCGGAGGCGGCCACGTCGCTCATCGACACCACCACGGGCTTGCCCGCCGCGCGGATCCTGACCACCTCACGCCAGATCGTGTCCGACGCCACGGCCGAACCCCCCGGGCTGTTGACCCGCAGCAGCACGGCCCGGACCCGCTCGTCGGACCGGGCCGTCCGCAGCGCGGCCGCCACCGTGTCCGAGCCCATGGCGCCCCCGCCCACCGGGCCCCGGCTGCTGCGCCCCTGCCGGATCGGGCCGGACGCGTAGACCACCGCGACGAAGCGCTCACGCGGGTTCGGCAGGTGGCGGGCCCGCTGGGCCAGCACGTGCACGCGCTGGTAGCGCCCCAGGTACTGCAGGATCGCGCCCTTGCCCGCCTCCTTGCGGACCGCCTTGTAGACCTCGTCCCGGTAACCGAGCTCGTCGACCAGGCCCTCGGCCAGCGCGTCGGCGGCCAGGAACGGGCCCCGGTCGAGCAGCGCGCGGGCCTCCTCGACGGTCTTGCCGCGGCGTTCGGCGATGGCCGCGCTGAGCTGCTCCACGACCGAGACCGCCAGGCGTTCGGCGGCCTCGCGCGCCGGCCCGGTGAAGCCGCGCTCGGTCAGGTTGTCGGCCGCGGTCTTGTACTCGTACCGCTTGCCGCTTTCGAACCCGATGCCGACCTTGGCCAGCGCGTCGTGCAGGAACAGCTGCTCGACCGCCACCCCGGTCAGCCCCAGGGCGCCGGATGGCTGCAGGTAGACCCGGTCGAACGCGGTGGCCAGGTAGTAGGGCAGGTTCCCGTGCGTGAACTCGCCGAACGTCTCGGCCCAGGCGACGGTGAGCTTGCCCGACGCGCGGAACTCGGCGATCGCCTCGCGGATCTCCTGGATCCGGGCCAGCCCGATCCGGCCCCCGCCGACCTTGGTCACCAGCGCGCGGACCCGGTCGTCGTGGCTGGCGCGGCGCAGGCCCTCGATGATGTCGGGCAGCCGCAGCCGCCGCAACGACATCACCGCGGACAGCGGGTCGGTGGCTGGTCCCTCGACGACGCCCTCGGTGAGGTCGAGCTCGAGGATCAACGGCGCCGTCTGGCGCTGCCGTAGCCTGGTGATCTGGGCCACCAGCTTCACGTCTGCCATGCGGTCAGCTTACGGGGCGAAGGAGAGCGGGATCTGCCACCATCCGGCCACCATTGTCGTGGATGTCGCCAACGTCATGGGATCGCGCCCGGACGGCTGGTGGCGGGACCGGCCCGGCGCGGCGGTCCGGCTGCACGCCGAGCTCGCCGCCCAGAGCCGCCCGGTCCTGCCCGGTGACACCGAGCCGGCAGAGTTCGTCATGGTCCTGGAGGGCGCGACAAAAGCGGCGGCGCCCCGCATCGAGAACAACAGCCCGGTGCGGGTCGTCCTGGCCGCCGGGTCCGGCGACGACGCGATCGTGGCTCTGGTCCGGGAGCTGCCCGGCCGGCGCGCCGTGGTCACGGCCGACCGTGAGCTGCGGCGAAGATGCGAGGCGGCCGGGGCGGAGGTGTTCGGCCCGAGCTGGCTGTTCGGCCTTTTGCGCGGGCATTTATCGGGCCGCCCGGCCCGTTCAACCGGGCGGCCCCACTCTCCCTCTCAACCCGGCGCACTCGGGCGCCGGAGCGAAGATCGTAGCAGCCTGCGACCGGTGCCCGCCCGACTTACCCGCATACGCGAGGTTTGGAAAATGCTGTGAGTAAAGGCTTTACTGACTGGGAAGACAATTCGCCGAACGAGACCAGGAAAAACGAGACCAGGAAAGATGCCCGTGCCTGTGCTGCTCATTGTCGTAGTTGTCCTGTTCGTCGGCCTGCTGTTCGTCGCCGATCGCGTGGTGAAGGCGATCAGGCGGGTCCGGCGGCGTAGAGACGCCAACCGCCGGCTCATCGCCGCGGCGGCCCAGGCCGAAGCGCGACACCGCCAGCGAAGAGCAGCGACCCAGGCCAGCGGGGCGCTGACCTCCGTCATGCCCACCATCCACGATCTCGACCCGCGCCGCGTGGAGTAGCCCCCGTGCGGGTGGTGGTGTTGTCCGATACCCATGCGCCGCGCCGCTGGCGGGCCTGCCCGCCGCGGGTGGCGGCCGAGTTGCGCGGCGCCGACCGCATCCTGCACGCGGGCGACGTCTGCACCGCCGCCGTCCTGGCCGAACTGGCGCAGTACGCCCCGGTGACCGCGGTGGCCGGGAACAACGACGGCCCGGACGTGGCCGACTGGGGTGCCGCGCCGACCGCCGAGCTCGACCTGGACGGGCTGCGGGTGGCCATGCTGCACGACAGCGGCCCGGCCGCGGGCCGGCTGGCCCGGATGCGCCGCGCGTTCCCGCGCGCGGACCTGGTGGTGTTCGGGCATTCGCACATCCCGCTCGACCAGTCCGGGTACGGCCTGCGGATCTTCAACCCCGGGTCGCCGACCGACCGCCGTCGCCAGCCGCACGGCACGCTGGGCGTGCTGCGCATCGAGTCCGGCGCGCTGGCCGAAGCCGCCATCATCGCGGTGACGTAAAGACGTAAAAGCGCCGGCCCCGTCCAGCGGACGGGGCCGGCGCAAACGAGCTAACTGGTTACTCGGTCCACCAGTCTTCCTCTTCTTCCTTGCCGTTGGCCCCCTGCTTGCCGTTGGCCTGGGCCGCCCCGGCGTTGGCCGGCGCCGGCGGGCGCTGGGCCTGCACCTGGGTGGGCGCGGCGGCCGGCTGCACCGTGGTCGGCGCGGGCTGGCTGGTCCCGTTGCGGGGCGCGGCCTGGGTGGGCGGGGGCGTCGGGTCGGCGGCGATGGCCGGCTTGGCCTGCGGGGCAGCCATGGAGGGGTCCCCGACGCCGCCGGGCAGCTGCCCGCCGAGCAGCTGGCGCACCTGGGCCAGGTGCGAAGCGATCGAGTCCTTCTGGCGGGTGAGCTCGTCGACCTCGCGCTGGGCGGCGGCGCGACGGCGCTCGGCGTCGGCCTTGACCTCGGCGAGCAGCTGCTCGGCCTGGGTCTTGGCCTGGCTGACGATCTGGTCGGCGTTCTTCTTGGCGTTGCTGACCAGCTGCCGGGCGTGCTGGTCGGCGTCGCGCCGGGTGTTGTCGGCCTGCGCGGAAGCCTTCGCGGCCCGCTGCTCGGCGGTGGACGCGCGCTGCTCGGCCTCGGAGACCAGCTTCTGCGTGGCGGCCTGGGCCGCGGCGAGGCGCTCGGCCTCCTGGCGCTCGGCCTCTTCCCGGCGCGCCGCGAGCTGGATCTCGAACTCCGCCTCGGACTGGGCGCGCTGAGCCTCGCTCTCCTCCAGGATGCGCTGCGCCTGGCTGCGCATCTCGTCGGCCTGCCGCTTGGAGGTGGTGAGGATCTCGTCCCGCTCGCGCTTGGCGGTGGCCTTCAGCTGGGCGACCTCGCGCTCGGTGCTGGTCCGCAGCTTGGCGATGTCGCGCTCGGCCGCGGCGCGCTTCTCCGCCACCTCGTGGTCGGCGGTGGCGCGGAGCTTGGCCGCCTCGCGCTCGGTGGTGTTGGTCAGCTCGTCGGCCTCGCGCCGGGCGGTGGTCCTGATCGAGTCAGCCTCACGCTCGGCCGCGCCGCGCAGGTCGTCGGTCTCGCGCTTGGCGTTGGCGCGCAGCTCGGCGGCCTCGTTCTCGGCCCCGGCCCGCAGCTCGGCCGCGTCGACCTTGGCCGCCGCCTTGATCTCGTTCGCTTCGGACCTGGCCGCCTGGACCAGCTCGGTGGCCTGCTCCTCGGCGAGCCGGAGCAGCTGCTCGATCCGGGCCCCGAGGCCGGAATAGGTCGGGCGCTCTTGCTCCTGGATCTGGCGGTGGGCTTCGGACAGCTCCCGCTTCAAAGTCGTGGTCTGCTCACGGTGCGTGCGCACCTCGGCTTCAACCTGCCGGATGTGCTCGTCGACCTGGTGGCGGTCATAGCCGCGCATGACCGTCGCGAACTCACGCGGCGGGGCCTCTTCGAAGAAGTTGGTCAGCTGGGCGTCAATGTCCGATTGCATGTGGCCTAATCCTGGCTAGACGTTAAAGCGACGGGGGGATTTTACGGCGGGTGTCAGCATGCGGGTACGACTCTCGGCCGGTGACAGGCACACTACTCTTACTCGGGAGCCTTGGCGTGTCCTTCGGAGTTCTCTATCCCAAACCTGCACGTAAATCCCCTAAATGCGCCGATGGGCGGTTCTGCGCCCGGCAGCAGAGGGTTTCACGCTGGGTCGGCCGCCTGGACCAGTTCGGTCAGTACGCCGCCCAGATCGGCGGGATGCAGGAACGCGATCGACGCCCCCATGGACCCGTGCCGGGGCCGCTCGTCGAGCAGCCGCACCCCCCGAACGCCGATACCCTCCAGCGCCTGGCCGATGTCCGCTACACCGTACCCGACGTGGTGGAGTCCCTCGCCGCGGCGGGTCAGGAACCGGCCCACCGGGGTGTCCGGCCCGAGCGGCTCCAGCAACTGAACGTAACCAGGGCGCAGGCCCGCCGCGGCAGCGGCCATGTGACCCGCCGCGGCAGCGGCCATGTGACCCGCCGCGGCAGCGGCCATGTGAACAGCACCAACGGCGAGCATGGCCTCGCGTACCCCTTGTTCCTCGTTCACCTCAAGGCTCACCACCTGAAGCCCGAACGTGGCCTCGTACCGGGCGATCGCCGCGTCCAGGTCGCGGCAGGCGATACCGACGTGATCGATGCGGGTGAGCAGCGGCAGCACCATCGTGGGCTCCTAAGATAGAGGCATGAGCGAACCACGTCAGCCGGTCATTGTCGGTGGCGCCAGGACACCGGTGGGCCGTCTGCTGGGGTCCCTGGCCAGCAAGTCTGCCAGCGACCTCGGCGGGGTCGCGATCGCCGGGGCCCTGCAGCGGGCCGGGATCGGCCCGGACCGGGTCCAGTACGTGATCATGGGCCAGGTGCTGCAGGCCGGCGCGGGGCAGATCACCGCGCGGCAGGCCGCCGTCGCGGCCGGCATCGCCATGGACGTCCCGGCGCTGACCGTGAACAAGGTCTGCCTGTCCGGCCTGGATGCCATCGCGCTGGCGTCCCAGCTGATCCGGCTCGGCGAGTACGACGTGATCGTGGCCGGGGGCATGGAGTCGATGACCCAGTCGCCCCACCTGCTCCAGAACTCCCGGGCCGGGTACAAGTACGGGCCGGTCACGATGGCGGACTCGATGGCCCTGGACGGCCTGACCGACGCGTTCGACCACCTGTCGATGGGCGAGTCCACCGAGAACAGCGGGCGCAAGCTGGGCATCACCAGGGAAGAGCAGGACGAGTTCGCGGCCATGTCGCACCAGCGGGCCGCGGCCGCGGCCAAGAACGGCCTGTTCGCCGCCGAGATCGTCCCGGTGCCCGTGATGGTCAGACGCGAGCAGCTCAACGTGACCGAGGACGAGGGCATTCGCCCGGGCACCACCGTCGAGACGCTGGCCAAGCTCAAGCCCGCGTTCGGCCCGGACGGCACGATCACGGCCGGCACCGCGTCGCAGATCTCCGACGGCGCCGCCGCCGTGGTGGTCATGTCGGCCGACGCCGCGCGCCAGGCCGGCCTGGACGTCCTGGCCGAGATCGGCGCGCACGGCAACGTGGCCGGCCCGGACAACTCGCTGCACTCCCAGCCCTCCAACGCCATCAAGCAGGCCCTGGCCAAGGCCGGGCACACCACCGCGGACCTGGACCTGATCGAGATCAACGAGGCGTTCGCCGCGGTCGCCATCCAGTCCATGCGCGACCTGAACATCACCAGCGACATCGTGAACGTCAACGGCGGCGCGATCGCGATCGGCCACCCGATCGGCGCCTCCGGCGCCCGGATCGCGCTGCACCTGGCCCACGAGCTGCGCCGCCGCGGCGGCGGGCTCGGCGCCGCCGGGCTGTGCGGCGGCGGCGGCCAGGGCGAGGCGCTGCTGCTGCGGGTCCCCGGCTAAAACACGTGGCTAAAACACGTGGTTAAAACCACCAGCGAACTCGACCGCGCGCTGAGCGGCGACCCCCGCGCGCTGGGCCGCCTGCTCTCCGCGGTCGAGGACGTCGAGGACGGGGCTCCGCGGGTCCGCGAGCTGATCAGGGAGCTGCTGCCCAGGACCGGCCAGGCGCGGATCATCGGGCTGACCGGCGCGCCGGGCGTCGGGAAATCCACCTTGACCGCCGCGCTGGTGGGCGCGTTCCGCGCCGCCGGCCGCCGGGTCGCGGTGCTCGCGGTCGACCCCACCTCGCCGTTCACCGGCGGCGCGCTGCTCGGCGACCGGATCCGGATGCAGGAGCACGCCACCGACGAGGCGGTGTTCATCCGGTCGATGGCCACCCGCGGTCACCTCGGCGGGCTGGCCGCCGCGACCCCGCAGGCCATCCGGGTCCTGGACGCGGCCGGCTTCGAGCTCGTCATCATCGAAACGGTCGGCGTCGGACAGGCCGAGGTCGCCATCGCCTCGCTCGCGGACAGCGTCGCCGTGCTGCTCGCCCCGGGCCTGGGCGACGCCGTCCAGGCGGCCAAGGCCGGCATCCTGGAGGTCGCCGACCTGTTTATCGTCAACAAGGCCGACAAGCCCGACGCCCAGCAGGTGGTGCGCGACCTGCGCGGGATGCTCGCGCTCGGCGCCAGCAAGACCAGCAAAGAAGGCTGGAAGCCGCCCATCGTCACCACCACGGCCACCACCGGCGACGGCCTGGCCGAGGTGGTCACCCGGCTGGACGCGCACTGGGACTGGCTAGCGGAAAGCGGTGAGCTGAAGCGGCGCCGGCTCGCCCGGGCCCGCGAGGAGATCACCGCGCTGGCCTTCGCCGCGCTCCGCGCCCGCCTGGCCAGCAGCAGCGCGACCAGGAACGGCCTCGACGAGCTGGCCGCCCGCGTCGCGGACGGCACCCTGGACCCCTTCCAGGCCGCCGAAGACATCCTCGACGGGTAAGCAGACGGGTAAGCATGGGAAAGCATGGGTAAGCCGCTCGAGCTGCCGTTCGATCCCATCGACCGGGCGGCCCAGATCTGGGAGGCAAGGTTCGGGCCGTCGCCGTCGATGGCCGCCGTGACCTCGATCATGCGCGCCCAGCAGATCCTGCTCGGCGAGCTCGATGCGCTGCTGAAGCCGTACCAGCTGACCTTCGCGCGCTACGAGGCCCTGGTCCTGCTCACCTTCAGCCGGCGCGGCGCGCTGCCGCTCAACATCATCGGCGAGCGGCTGATGGTGCACCCGACCAGCGTCACGAACATCATCAGCCGCCTGGAACGCCAGCACCTGGTGGCCCGGCACCCGAACCCGGCCGACGGCCGGGGCCGGCTGGCCGAGATCACCCCCGAGGGCCGCGCCCTGGTGCAGCGCGCCACCCGGGACCTGATGGCGGCCGAGTTCGGGCTCGGCGGGTACGAGCCGGGTCAGCTGAAGGAGATCTTCGACCTGCTCCGCGGGCTGCGCCTGAGCAACGGCGACTTTAAGAGCTGACGCCGAACGGCCGCCAGGTCATCCCGCCGTCGAAGGTGAACCAGACCGTGCCGACCGCGGGGTCAGCGGGCAGCGCGATGCCCTGCGCATCGGTCGTCATGCCCACGTACCCGAACCCCCAGGCCGGCGCCGGTCCGGTCAGTGTGGCCGCTTGCCAGGTCGTGCTCCCGGCCGGCCGCACGTCGATGCCCTGCCCGGTGGCCAGGACATAGGTGCCGCTCGCGGTGGCGGCCACCGACGTGGCCAGGCCCAGGTTCGGCCCGGCGCCCGCGTGCTGCCAGGTCAGCCCGCCGTTAGCCGACGTATAGACCTGCTTGGCCTGCTGGGTCCCCGGGGCGCTGGACGACGCGCAGACCAGGACCAGCTTCCCCCCGCTCGCGGCGGCGAGCAGCGCCCCGGTCGGCTGGCCGTCCGCCAGCGGCTGCCCGACCGGGCACGGGACCCGCGCCGCCGGCTGCCAGGCCCCCCCGCCCACCGGCCCGGAGTAGAGCATCCGGTCCGGGGCCAGCAGGTAACCGCGCGTCCCGGTGAGCACCATCGAGGCCGCCCCGCCGGCCAGCCCCGAGGTCGCGGCGCCCACCGGGGTCCAGTTGTCGGCCGCCGCCGGGCTGGAGTACAGCGTGTAGCTGGCGCAGTCGGCGGCGAACGCCGCGCCGGTCCCGGTGCAGGAGGCGAACAGCGCGAACGCGCGGTCGCCCACCGTCTCCAGGTCGGTGACCCGCAGCCCGCCGGTGCTCACCTGGGCCCAGTCGTGCCCGCCGTCGTGCGTCGCGTACAGCTGCGGCCCGAACGCCCAGCCGTTCACGCCGGACAGGAACCGGATCTGGCTCACCCCGGTGGCGCCGTCGGCCGGGCCGGTCTCCGGCGCGGGGAGCCCGTGCCAGGTCTCCCCCGCGTCCAGGGTCCACGCCACCGAGGTGCAGTACCGCGTGGCACAGTGGCCAGGAGTCCCGGCCTGGCCGATCACCCAGCCCGTCTTCGTGCTGATGAACGTGACCGAACTGGGCCGAAAGTTGCCCGGCACCGGCGCAAAAGCCGGCGGCGGCAGCGCCTGCGCCGACGAGGCCGCCGACGACGCGGTGTCCGCCCCGCGGCTGGCCGACGGCGCCTGCGTGGCCGAACGCCCGTTGGCCGCGGGGGCCGCGGCCGGCGGGTTGAGCACGGGCAGGTTGACCATCTGCGGCACGGCCACCCCGGCGGCCACGATCACCGCCGCCGCGCCCGCGCCCACCGCCAGCCGGCGGTACTTGCGCCGCCGGGCCCGCTTCTTGATCAGCTCGAAGGTACCCGGCGGCGGGGGCAGCGGGTCGATCCGTCCCTCCAGCCAGGAGTCGAGGTCGTCACGCCGGTCAGGCATCGCGTTCCCCCAGCGCGGTCTTCAGCTTGGCCCGCGCCGCGAACAGGTCGGCCTTGATCGTGCCCTCGGGCCGGTGCAGCAGCGTCGCGACCTCCCGGATCGGGAACCCGCCGTAGTAGTGGAGCAGGAACGGGTCGCGCAGCCGCGACGGCAGCGAGGCCAGCAGGTTCCGCACGTCCACGTCCTGGACCGGGTAGGCCAGGTCGTCCAGGGCCGCGGCGGCGGTGACGCTGCGGATGGCCCGCCGCTCGCGTTCGGCCTTGCGCCAGTGGTCGCGGATCAGGTTGGTGGCGATCATATAAAGGTAGCTCTGCGGGCTCTCGACCTTCGAGTCCAGCGGGACAGCAGCCGGACGAACGCCTCGGCCGCGATCTCGTGCGCGGTGTCCTCGTCGTCGACCAGGCGGCGTACCCACCCGGCCAGCTTGGGATAGGTGTTCTTGAACAACTCCTCGGCCGCGTCGGTATCGACATCCGAAGCCGTGCTCACCGGATCTCCCTCGATGCGCGGCCCCGCGCCGCGGCCGCCCGGCATGAAAATCATGTCGGGCCCGGTCGGAGCGTTGTCCAGAACGCTCGTGTTATACGGCAACATCTACCACATTTCCCGCGGAGCCTTTACGGGCCTGGCCCGGGCGCGCCCCCGTGGACGTCCGGGCCACCGCAGCACGCAACGGCTGTATCCCCTGCTTAATGTCGGCTGCCTTGCGCTCTTAAGAGACGACGCAGAGGTCTCATCGGTTGCACAGAAAAATCTCTTTTTTTCCGAACGGCCCGTGGTGCCCGCCGCCGGCCTCCGTCACGCGTCCCCGCGCATAGACTCCAACTAGTAGGACGTCCTACTATCTCGGAGGATCCCATGCCCGAGCCGGACGCGGCCCGCAGCCGCTGGCAGCAGCGCTTTGACCAGGCCGCCCAGTTTGACGGGCAGAGCGCGATGCGGACTTCACCACGCTGTCCGGGCTCGAGGTCGACCCGGTGTACGGCCCGGCCGATGTGGACGAGCGGATCGGCTGGCCGGGGGAGTTCCCGTTCACCCGCGGCATCCACGCCACCGGCTACCGGGGCAAGCCGTGGACGATCCGCCAGTTCTCCGGCTTCGGCAACGCCCGCCAGACCAACGAGCGGTACAAGATGCTGCTGCGCGCCGGGGGCGCCGGGCTGTCGGTGGCCTTCGACATGCCGACCCTGATGGGCCGCGACTCCGATGACCCGCGCTCGCTGGGCGAGGTCGGGCACTGCGGGGTGGCGATCGACTCGGCCGCCGACCTGGACGTCCTGTTCGACGGCATCGCCCTGGCCGACACCACCACCTCGATGACGATCAGCGGCCCCGCCGTCCCCGTCTTCTGCATGTACCTGGTGGCGGCCGAACGCCAGGGGGCCGACCTGTCCAAGCTCGACGGCACGCTGCAGACCGACATCTTCAAGGAGTACATCGCGCAGAAGGAGTGGCTGTTCCCGCCGCGCCCGCACCTGCGCCTCATCGGTGACCTGATGCAGTACTGCGGCGCGAACATCCCCCGGTACAAGCCGCTGTCGGTGTCTGGCTACCACATCCGGGAGGCGGGCTCGACCGCCGCCCAGGAGCTCGCCTACACCCTGGCCGACGGGTTCGGCTACGTGGAGCTCGGCCTGTCCCGGGGGCTGGACATCGAGAAGTTCGCGCCGGGCCTGTCGTTCTTCTTCGACGCGCACATCGACTTCTTCGAGGAGATCGCCAAGTTCCGCGCCGCCCGCCGGATCTGGGCCCGGTGGCTGCGCGACGTCTACGGCGCCAGAACCGAGCGCGCCCAGTGGCTGCGCTTCCACACCCAGACCGCGGGCGTCTCGCTGACCGCCCAGCAGCCGGACAACAACATCGTGCGCACCGCGGTCGAGGCCCTCGCGGCCGTCCTGGGCGGGACCAACTCACTGCACACCAACGCCCTGGACGAGGTAGTCGCGCTGCCCGGCGAGGCCGCCGCCGAGACCGCCCTGCGCACCCAGCAGGTGCTGATGGAAGAAACCGGCGTGGTCAACGTCGCCGACCCGCTCGGCGGCTCCTGGTACGTGGAGGCGCTCACTGACCGGCTCGAAGCGCAAGCCGAGGCGATCTTCGCCCGGATCCGCGAGCTGAGCCCGGACGGCTCGATGACCGGCGGGATCCTGCAGGGCATCGAGGACGCCTGGTTCACCGGCGAGATCGCCGAGGCCTCGTTCGCCTACCAGCGCAAGCTCGAGAAGGGCGAGAAGAAGATCGTCGGGGTGAACTGCCACACGCAGACCGTCGCCGCCCCGCTGGAGATCCTGCGCATCAGCCCCGAGGTGGAACGCGACCAGGTCGCCCTCCTGGCCGGCCGCCGCGACCGCCGCGACCGCCGCGCCGTCGACGCGGCCCTGTCCGCCCTGGTCGCCGCCGCCCGCACCGACGCCAACCTGGTTCCCCCCATGCTCGACGCCGCCCGCGCCGAAGCCACCCTGGGCGAGATCTGCTCCGCCCTGCGCACCGAATGGGGCGCCTACACCGAGCCCGCCACCTTCTGAGGGCTCACCGGTCCCGTCGCCCCCGCCTGCGGGTACCGGTACGGTAGCTCAGTGGTTCCATCTCCCTACGGAGCGCCACCAGGACCGCAGGCATGGCTCGCGTGAAAGTTGCCGTAAAAATTGCACCCGTGCCTTGCTTTCGGGCTGTGTTGCTGCTTCGATGGTGAACCATGCAATCCCATTTCGCAATAGCGGTTTTCTGTTGCGAAACGCCCATGCGGGACGCGACGTCGGAAACCGGGACACGGTGCACCATATGAGCCCGGCGGGACCCAAGTGACAGGGGAAAGCAACCCGACACTCCGGCGACGGGAGCTGGGTTTCCTGTTGCGCGGGTACCGCGTTGAACGGGGCCTCAGCGTCGAGGAGGTGACCGCCCGCTTGCTCTTTTCGGCCACCAAGCTCAGCCGTCTGGAGACGGGGCGAGCCGGGGTCAGCCCCAGAGACATCCGCGATCTGTGTGAGCTCTATCAGATCACCGACCCGGCCGAGCGTCAGCGGCTGACGGACCTGGCCAAGGAAGGCAAGCAGCGCGCCTGGTGGCAGGATTACTCGCTGCCCTACGCCACGTACGTGGGCCTGGAGGCGGAGGCCACCTCCATCAGCGACTACCATTCCGACCTGATCAGCGGATTGCTCCAGGTGGAAGCCTATGCCCGCGCCATTTTCGAAACCGCCGAGCCGCCCCTCGATGACGCCACCATTGAACAGCGCCTCGAAGCCAGGCTCAGGCGGCAGTCGATCCTGACCCAGGACCATGGCCCGCGGTTCCACTGCATCCTGGACGAAGGGGCGCTCCGGCGTCCGGTCGGCGGCCCGGCCGCGATGCGAATTCAGCTGGCCAACATCATCGACGTCGCTGCCCTGCCCAGGGTCACGTTCCAGCTCATCCCGCTCGATATCGGCGCGCATCCGGGAATGGATAGTAACTTCTCGGTCCTCGAATTCGAGGAACCCATGGTCAACGACGTTGTCTATATTGAGGGCCTGGTCGGGAACATTTTCCTTGAAAGCGCTTCCGAGCTCGACAGATATAAACAGGTATTCGCTCGGCTGCGTTCTTTTGCGCTGAGCCCGGATGACTCCATCGCCCTGGTCAGGAGGATCGCGGCGACGTACACGGACCATTAACGACCGCACCGGCATGGTGGCGGGCCGGAAACTGCGTCGTGCCACGGGTTCTTTCGTCGCGAAACGGCGACGAAGGCCGGTAACTGAGGGGTTGGAGGTGATAATGTCCAGGAAGATAACACTGAGCGACGTGGAGCTAGCCAGCCTCGTCTGGCGTAAGGCTCGGCGCAGCAGCGTCAACGGGCAGTGTGTTGAGGTTGCGGCAACGGCCGGCAAGATTGCCCTACGGGATTCGAAAGACCCGGATGGCCCTGTTCTTATTTACCCGTCGGCCAGGTTCAGTGCTTTCCTTGAAGGGGCGC
Source organism: uncultured Actinomycetes bacterium (assembly GCA_963822765.1). Lineage (GTDB taxonomy): Bacteria > Actinomycetota > Actinomycetes > Streptosporangiales > Streptosporangiaceae > Palsa-504. The sequence goes on from CAWGJL010000001.1 coordinate 178,591, forward strand.
GAAACGGGGAATTCGACGGCCGCTGATCGGCCGTTCATGCCCGCTGTTATACGGGGCGGCGCTACCCGGTAGTGCCGCCCCGATCTAAATCTACCGGGGAGAGGCGACCGGGAGCCCAGCGTCAGCCGCCGCGGCCAGGAGCCGCTCGTCGTAGGCGACGAACGCGGTCAGGTCCCGCTTGAGCGCCACGGCCGCGGCCAGGTGAATGGCGTGCGCCGCGCAGAGCGCCTGCGGCGGCAATGTGGCCGAGTTGTCGAGGACCTCAGCGGTCAGCGTCACCCGCGCGATGCGCTTGAGTACCCGGTAGCTGCGCGGCAGCGCGCCAGGCTCGGCGCGCCATACCGCGCGCGGCACCTCGGCCCGGTGCAGCGCGCTGGAGACCAGCGGCTGGCCGGACCGCTCGGCCAGCCAGCGGGCCAGCGCGGCCGACTCGGGTTCGGTCAGGGCCAGCTTGACCAGCGCCGAGGAGTCGAGGTAGATCATCGCCGCAGTTGGCCGAGGATCTCGCTGGCGGTCGGCTGACCCGCCGGCGGCGCCGGGTACGGATCGAGGTCGTCGGCGCCTCCGCGTTCCTCGGCCGGCTCGATGATCCCGGCTGCGATCAGGCGTTCCAGCGGGCTGCCCGGCTCGGTGACCGGCACCAGCTGGGCCACCAGGCGTCCCCGGTTCGTGATGTCCACCGTGTACCCCTTCTCCGCCAGGTCGACGTAGACGCTGGCGTGCTGGCGCAGTTCCCTGATCCCGATGCGCGTGCGCGCGGCCGCCCGGGTGGTCGCCTCGGCCCGCGAGGCGGGGCGGCCAGGTTCACGCGTCCGGGCCGCGCGGCTGACCGGCCGGGGATCCCGCGGGGTGTCACTCATCCGTGACACCGTAGCACAACAGATGCTACGCGCCGGGGCGGGCCGCCTGCCGGGCGTCGACCTGGCGTTGCGCCTCGGCTAGCACGCGTCCCACGTCCCGGCCGAACCGCACGTCGCACGGGTGCCGGGTCTGCCCAGCGCGGGCGTCGGCGATGAGCTCGCCCAGCGCGACGCTCAGGACCGCGACCCGGTCCAGGCCCACGAAGGGCGCGGCCAGCCGGCCGGACTCACCCCACACGTACGCCTCGGCGCCCGCGGCCGCCTCGGTCGCGCTCAGCGTGAGGGTCGTGGTGCTGCTCGCGCCGCCCTGGTGGTGCAGGACCAGATGGGTCACGTCGGCCGGACCGCGATCGGCGGTGACCGATGTCACCGGGCCGAGGCTGGCCCACAGCAGCGAGACCATGTGCGGACCGACATCCCACAGGCCGCCCTGGTCGCGGCGCCACGGCGTGTTGAACGGGTTGGAGTCCTGCAGCGCCGAGCCCAGCCAGGCCGACACGCCGCCGGTCCACCCGCCCCGCGCCTCCACCTCGGCCAGCCAGGCCCGCACCTCCGGCTGGAACCGCTGGGTGAAGAACACCACCGACGCCACCCCGGCCTGTTCGACCGCCTCGACCAGGTCGTCGGCCGCCGCCTCGGTCAGCGCCACCGGCTTCTCCAGCAGCAGGTGCTTGCCCTCCCGGGCCGCCTGAGTGGCGATGGGGGCCTGCACGTCGGGCGGGACCGCGAACGAGACGGCGTCGACCCCGGCCAGGAACGCGGAGATGTCGCGGTGGGCAGTGGCCTGGTACTCGGCCGCGAGGCCGGCCGCGGCCCGCGGGTCACGGCCCCAGACCGCGGTGAGCTCTGCACCTTCAGTGCAGGCCAGGGCGGGCGCGTGCGTGATCCGCGCCCAGTAACCGGTGCCAACCAGCCCGAATCTCATCTGACCAACGGTAGAGCACGGCCCCGTCTCCACCCGGAGTCAACCCGGTGGTCCACCCCGGCGCCGGCGCGCGTAAGCCCCCGGGACGGCCTGGCCGCGGCCAAGCGCGCCGTGCTGGCGCTGCGCACGACGCGCAAGACGCGGAGGCCCGGATCAAGTCATCGGCGGCATGCGGCAGGATGGAGTCATGCAGCCGCGGGATTTTTCGCTCTATGGGGCCGTCGATCTGGGTGCGCGGCAGGCGGCCGCGCAGCGCAGGCAGCAGGCCGCCGAGTCCACCGGATCCGCCGCGCCGGGTGACGGCTCCGTCATCGAGGTCGACGAGCAGACCTTTAATACCGACGTCGTCGAGCGGTCCCGGACGACGCCGGTGATCATCGACTTGTGGGCCGAGTGGTGCGGGCCGTGCAAGCAGCTCAGCCCGGTGCTGGAGAAGCTCGCCGCCGAGGCCGCCGGGACCTGGATCCTGGCCAAGGTCGACGTCGACGCGAACCCCCAGCTGGCCGCGGCCCTGCAGGTGCAGAGCATCCCCATGGTGGTCGCGGTCGTCGGCGGCCAGCTGGTGGACGGCTTCCTCGGCGCCATGCCCGAAGCCCAGGTCCGCCAGTGGCTGGGTCAGGTGCTGGCCATCGCGGAGAAGGCGGGCCTGGTCCCGCCGGGCACCGGCAACACCGAACCCGACGAGAGCGAATACAGTGCGGACGACCAGGTACCGCCCGCCTTCGCCGAGGCCCGCGCGGCCATGGAACGCGGCGACCTGGACGCCGCCGCCAGCGCCTTCGAGCAGGAGCTGGCCGCGTCCCCGGGCGATCCGGTCGCCAAGGCGGGCCTGGCACAGGTCAACCTGATCCGCCGGGTCAGCTCCTACGATCAGGCTCTTTCGCGCCGGGAGGCGGCCGAGCGCCCAGGTGATGTCCAGGCCCAGATCGCCGTGGCCGACATCGACCTGGCCACGGGCCGGATCGAGGAGGCGTTCGACCGGCTGCTCGGCGTGGTCCGGCGTACCTCGGGCGAGGACCGGGACCGGGCCCGCGTGCACCTGGTCAGCCTGTTCGACATCCTCCCGCCGCGTGACCCGCGGGTGACCAAGGCCCGGTCTACCCTCTCGGCCCTGCTGTTCTGACCGAAGAGCAAGGAGCTCACTGCCTGACCCAGGTCAGCAGCAGCTCGGTAGTACCAGCGGCCGGCGGACGCGGATGCGTCCCGCCGGCCGCTTACTATCTGGCCAGGGAGGAGGCCCGGAAAGGAGGCAGAGCCATGGCCCCAGCATCGTTCGAGGACGAGCACACCCCGCTGTTCACGGTCGGGCAGGTCGCCGACATGCTCGCGGTCAAGCAGGCGTTCCTGCGCCGCGTCGACGAACTGCGGGTCGTCTCCCCGCAGCGGTCCGAGGGCGGCCAGCGCCGCTACACCCGCTACGAGATCCGGGTCATCCAGCAGGTCGTCTCCATGGCCGACGAGGGCATCACCCTGCAGGCCATCCGCCGCATCATCGACCTGGAGCAGCAGCTCGCCGAGGTCACCAGGGAACGCGACGAGCTGGCCCGCCGCCTGGCCAGCATGACCAAAGCCGACTAACCGGGCGTCCGCGAGCTGCTCAAGCACGGGCAGCGCCGCGGCCAGCGCGGACCGCTGCTCCGCGGTGAGCAGCTCCAGGCTGGCCGTCAGCATCAGGGTCGTCTCGGTGCGGATGCGCTCCAGCGCCTCCTGGCCGTGCGCGGTGATGGCCAGGGTGCTCGCGCGCGCGTCGCTGGGGTCCGCGGTCCGCTGCACGTACCCGCTGTCTTCCAGCGCGGTGACCAGCCGGGTAAGCGTCGACGGGGCGATGCCCTCCGCGGCGGCCAGGTCGCCGAGCCGCATCGGCCCGGTCTTCCCGATCGTGGCCAGCGCCGCCAGCTGGGTAGGCGTCAGGCCCGCCAGCTCGTGGCGGCGCAGCCGGCGGGACAGCCGGGCCAGGGCGACGCGCAGCCGGGCGACGTCGATGTCAGCGTCCACCACCGCGGGTTCCATGCTCACCTTTTCAGCCTACGCGGTGCTCACCGTACGCTTGGAGACCAACACCAGCAGACCAGCAAGGCGGAACCCACGTGACCATGGCGCCGAGTGTCTCCTACTCGATCACCGTGCGGCTGGAGGTGGCGTCCCGCGGCCGCGCGGTCAGCGAGATCACCCGGGCGGTGGAGCACACCGGCGGCGTGGTGACCGCCCTGGACGTGACCTCCGGTGGCCACGAGCGGCTGCGGGTGGACGTCACCTGCGCCGCCCGGGACGAGGACCACGCCGGCGCCATCGTCGAGGCGCTGGCCGCCATCGACGGCGTGACCGTGCACAAGGTCAGCGACCGGACGTTCCTGCTGCACCTGGGGGGCAAGATCGAGATGCGCTCCAAGGTGCCGCTGCGCAACCGGGACGACCTGTCCATGGCGTACACCCCGGGTGTCGGCCGGGTGTCCATGGCCATCGCGGAGAACCCGGACGACGCGCGCCGGCTGACCATCAAGCGGAACTCCGTCGCGGTGGTGACCGACGGCTCGGCCGTGCTGGGCCTGGGCAACATCGGACCCTACGCCGCGCTGCCGGTCATGGAGGGCAAGGCCGCGCTGTTCAAGCGGTTCGCCGACATCGACGCCTGGCCGATCTGCCTGGACAGCCAGGACACCGACGAGATCGTCCGGACCGTGCAGCTCATCGCGCCCGGCTTCGGCGGCATCAACCTGGAGGACATCAGCGCGCCGCGCTGCTTCGAGGTCGAGCGCCGCCTGCGCGACCTGCTCGACATCCCGGTGTTCCACGACGACCAGCACGGCACCGCGATCGTGGTCATGGCCGCGCTGACCAACGCGCTGCGCGTGGTGGGCAAGAAGCTCCCCGAGGTCCGCATCGCGATGGCCGGGGCCGGCGCCGCCGGGACCGCCGTGCTCAAGCTGCTGCTCGGCGCCGGTGCCGACGCCGCCCGCATCACGGTGGCCGACGACCGGGGAGCGGTGCATCAGAACCGGCCGGGCCTGAACCCCAGCCTGCGCTGGATCGCGGAGCACACCAACCGCGACGGCTACGCGGGCGACCTCCGCGGCGCCCTGGCCGGCGCCGACGTGTTCATCGGCCTGTCCGCCCCGCACATCCTCACCGGCGAAGACATCAAGACCATGGCCGCCCACAGCATCGTGTTCGCGCTGGCCAACCCCGATCCCGAGGTCGACCCGGACGCGGCCAGCGAGTACGCCGCGGTGGTGGCCACCGGCCGTAGCGACTACCCGAACCAGATCAACAACGTGCTGGCCTTCCCCGGCGTGTTCCGCGGCCTGCTCGACGCGCAGAGCAGGACCGTCAATGACGCCATGCTGATCGCCGCCGCGCAGGCCCTGGCCGACGTGGTCTCGCCCGACGAGATCGGCCCGCACTACATCATCCCGTCGGTCTTCCATCCGGACGTGACCTCATCCGTCGCCGCGGCGGTCAGGGACGCGGTTCTGTCTGATACCGGCACCGCCGAACTTGACCGATGATAGAGACATGGACGACATGGCATCGGGCGCTCTGACGGGTCGGCTGCTCGTCGCCACCCCGCTGCTCGGCGATCCGAACTTCCGCCGGACCGTCGTCCTGATCGTGGAGGACGAACCGGAGCAGGGCACCCTCGGCGTGGTGCTCAACCGGCCCACCCAGGTCCCGGTCGGCCAGGTCCTGGAGCCGTGGACCGAACTGGCCACCGACCCGTCCGTCGTGTTCACCGGCGGGCCCGTCTCGCCGAACAGCGCCCTGGCCCTGGCCCTGGTCCCCGGGACCGACGAGCCGGTCGGCTGGCACCCGCTGGACGGCGGCGCCCCGGCCATGACCCGGCTCGGGCTGGTCGACCTCGACGCCCCGCCCGGCCTGCTCGCCCCCGCGGTCGCCTCGCTGCGGGTCTACGCCGGCTACGCCGGCTGGAGCTCCGGCCAGCTCAAGGCCGAGATCGAGGAGGGGGCGTGGTACGTGGTGCCGGCCGAGCCGGCCGACGCGTTCAGCGCCGAGCCGGACCGGCTGTGGCCCGCCATCTTGCGCCGCCAGGGCGGCGAACTCGCCTACGTGGCCACGTACCCCGACGACCCCAGCTTGAATTAGACTCGCGCGAGTGAGCGAGACTGAGGTTCTTCCGGATCAGGGCACAGGCGTCCGCGAGGATACAAAGCCCGACCTGTCGCATGGTGACGGCGATCACGAGCGGTTCGCGCACTACGTCGACAAGAGCAAGATCGTCGACAGCATGGTGACCGGCACGCCGGTGACCGCGCTCTGCGGCAAGGTGTGGGTGCCCAGCCGTGACCCCAAACGCTACCCGGTCTGCCCGACCTGCAAGGAGATCTACGGCATGCTGCCCCCGGGCGGCGAAGGCGGCGAAGGCGGAGAGTTATCCGGCCGGTGTGCCGGACCGCGAGCCAGCGGAACTCCCGGTAGAGTTTCGGCCTCGTGAGCACTCCTCCTCAACTCAGTGATCTCCGCGGGTGGCAGAAGGACGCGTATCACGAGTACTTCCGCCTGCCCCGCCGTGACTTCCTCCTGGTCGCCACGCCCGGGCCGGCAAGACCACCTACGCCCTGACCGTCGCCGCCGAACTGCTGGCCCGGCGCGAGATCGCCGCGCTCACCGTGGTCACGCCCACCGAGCACCTCAAGCATCAATGGGCGCAGGCGGCCAGCCGGTTCGGCATCGCCATCGACTCGGCGTACAGCAACGCCCAGGGCCGGGCCGGCGCGGACTTCACCGGGGTGGCCGTCACCTACGCGCAGGTCGCGGCGCACCCGGCGCTGCACCGCCAGCGCACCGAGAACCGCCGCACGCTGGTCGTCTTCGACGAGATCCACCACGCGGGCGACGCGCTGTCCTGGGGCGACGCGGTCAAGGAGGCCTTCGACCCGGCCCGGCGCAGGCTCGCGCTGACCGGCACGCCGTTCCGCAGCGACGCCAATCCCATCCCGTTCGTCACGTATGTCAGCGAACCGGGCGGGGGCAAGCGCAGCGCCTCGGACTACGTCTACGGCTACGGGCCCGCGCTCGAGGACGGCGTGGTCCGTCCGGTGATCTTCCTGGCCTACTCCGGCGAGATGCGCTGGCGGACCCGGGCCGGGGACGAGATCACCGCCACGCTGGGCACCCCGATGACCAGGGACCAGATCGCGCAGGCCTGGCGGACCGCGCTCGACCCGGCGGGAGAGTGGGTCAGCCGGGTGCTGGCGGCCGCCGACAAGCGGCTGACCGAGGTGCGCCGCGACATGCCCGACGCCGCCGGGCTGGTCATCGCGGGCGATCACGCCGACGCGCGCGCGTACGCCGCGCTGCTGCGCGGGCTGACCGGCAAGCGCCCGGTCGTGGTGCTGTCCGACGACCCCGCGGCCACCAAGAAGATCGCCGCGTTCGCCGACTCCGGCGAGCGCTGGATGGTCGCCGTACGGATGGTCTCCGAGGGCGTCGACATCCCCCGCCTGGCCGTCGGCGTGTACGCCACCAGCGTCTCCACCGCGCTGTATTTCGCCCAGGCCGTGGGCCGCTTCGTCCGGGCCCGTCGGCGGGGGGAGACGGCTTCGGTGTTTCTGCCCTCGGTACCGGTCCTGCTCGGGTTCGCCGCCGAATTGGAGGCCGAACGGGACCACGTGCTTGCCTCCAGGACTGGCGGGGAGCCCGAGGCCGACGAACTAGCCGAGGCCCAGCGCGAACGGAACACGCCCGACCAACTCGATGAGCCCGCCTTCCAGCCGCTCAACGCCTCGGTCCACTTCGACCGGGTCCTCTACGACGGCGGCGAGTTCGGCACCGCGGCCGCGGCCGGGTCACCGGAGGAGGAAGACTTCCTCGGCCTGCCCGGCCTGCTCGAGCCCGACCAGGTCCGGACCCTGCTCAGCAAGCGCCAGCAATCCCAGCTCAACGCCCGCTCCAGCGCCGCCCCCGGCCAGGCCCCGCCCGCCGCCCCCCTGGTGACCCGCCAGCAGCTCGCCGCCCTGCGCAAGGAGCTCAACGGCCTGGTCGGAGCGTGGAGTCACCGCACCGGCCAGCCGCACGGCGTCATCCACGCCGAGCTCCGCCAGACCTGCGGAGGCCCCCCGCTCCCGCAGGCCACCGCCGACCAGATCCAGGCCCGCATCGCCACCCTCCGCCGCTGGGCCGTCTCCGGCCGCTAGCCGCCGCCGGTAAGCTCCACGCCCCCGGCGCGCAGGTCCTCGATGGCCTTGGCGGTCGAGGACGGGGCCACGCCCGCGGTCAGGTCGAGCAGCACCCGCGTGGTGAACCCGGCCCGGACCGCGTCCGCGGCGGTCGCGTGCACGCAGTAGTCGGTCGCGATGCCTACCACGTCGACCTCGTCCACGCCGTGCCCGCGCAGCCAGTCGCCCAGCGGCGTCCCGTTGTCGTCAGAACCCTCGAACCCGCTGTACGCCGCCGCGTGCTGCCCCTTGCGGAAGGTCGCCTCGATGGCCGAGGTGTCCAGGTCCGGGTGGAAGTCCGCGCCGGCCGTGCCCGCCACGCAGTGCGGCGGCCAGGACGCCGCGTAGTCCGGGTGGTCGGAAAAGTGGCTGCCCGGGTCAACGTGGAAGTCCTTGGTCGCCACCACGTGCGCGTAGTCATGAGCGCGGCCCGCGAGGCGCTCGCTCACCGCCCGGGCCACCGCGGCCCCGCCCGCCACGGCCAGGGACCCGCCCTCGCAGAAGTCGTTCTGCACATCAACGATGATCAGCGCGCGCATAAGCCCAACGGTATCGTCAGGCCTGATGTCTCGGCCCGCCTACTGGAACCACAATCTCCACTACCAGCCCGTCATCCTCAACGCGGTCCCGCCCGGCTGCCAGACCGCCCTCGACGTCGGCTGCGGAGACGGCCTGCTCGCGGCCCGCCTCGCCGAACGCTGCGCCCAGGTGACCGGCATCGACCGCGACCCGCCCATGATCGCAACCGCCCGGGCCCAGCACGCCGGAGCCCGCGTCACCTTCGTCGAAGCCGACTTCCTGACCCACCCCTTCCCGGCCGACAGCTTCAACTTCGTCTGCGCCAACACCTCGCTGCACCACATGGACTTCACCGCCGCGCTGACCAGAGCAGCTCACCTGCTGCGCCCCGGCGGCCGGCTCGCGGTCATCGGCCTCGCCGCGGATAAGTCCCTCGCCGATCTTCTCGCGTCCGCCCCCGGCGTACCGGTCAACCTGCTCTACCGCGCGATCTACGGGTGGGGCGAATCCGGCGCCCCGATCCTGTTCCCTGACCACAGCTGGCGCGAGGTCCGCGCGGCGGCCAGAGCAACCTTGCCCGGCGTCCGCTACCGCCGCCGCCTGCTCTGGCGCTACTCCCTGCTCTGGCGCAAACCGCGCGGCTGATTTCCGGTCGTGATCTGGTCCCGGATCAGGCGGCCGATCCCGGCCTCCTGCGGCAGGTGAGCCAGGCCGGCCTTCGGGATAAACGCCCGCACATGACGCCCCTCCTGGTCCAGCAGCAGGAACAGCCGCTTGGTTTCTCGTACGCCGGTCAGGGCGGACCACGGCAGGAACGTGGCCGAACCGTCCGGCGCGTGCCAGGCCACCCCCTCGACCAGGAGCTTGTACTCGTGTACCCCTCGCTGCCATACGCCGCTCACCAGCGCGCGGCTGGCCTGGCGGCCGGGCGACAGCCGCCACACCCGCTGCGCACTCCACAGGACGAGCAGCGCGCACAGGCCGGTCCCGGCGGCCAGCTCACCGACCAGGAGTTCGTGATGGGCGCCGCCCGCCGCGGGCCGGGCGGCCGCGGCCCGGAGCAGCACCACCGCCGCGGCCAGCAGCGCCGCGAACAGGACGCCGGCGATCAGCCAGGACCGCCGCAGCAGGCTGATAATGCCGGAATGGGCCATTATCTCGCGCACCTCGTCCCGGCCAAGTTCGCATTGAAAAACTGCGCCGCCGACTTTCTCCGGCATCGTCATACGTCTAACGTAATGTCCGTGCAGACCCATCGCAAGGCTGAATTAAATCGGCTCTGAGCTGGTGAAAGATCAACTCCCGATTTACCCGTGACAAGTGTCATGGTTCATGTTAAGTGTCACGGTCCAATCGTGACGATGCCCACTTGCCGCGGGCCGGGAAAGGCGGGGAATCTGGAATAGTCGGAATTCCATCTGGCGAGGAGGCCAGTAATGAGCAACACGAACATCCTCGAGCTACCCACCCTGGAGGACGAGGCCCTCATGGACATCGTGGGCGGATGCGGCAAGCCCCCGTGCCAGCCGGCCCCCCGTGCCGTCCACGGTACCAGTGCGAGCCGCCGCCCTGCGGTGACATCGAGATCGTGATCGTCGTGCCCCTCTGCGTCTAGCCGCTCGCCGTCCCGGCTGGCGGTGCCCCGGTCGTCGTTCGCGCGACCGGGGCACCACCAGCCTCACCCGCGAAGGCCGGAGGCCTCGATGACCGACTGGGACGCCATTCTCGGCGAGGCGGCGCTCGGGCGGGATCTGGTCCCGCTGGACCGGGTGGGCAGCGAGCCCGCCCAGCGTCCGCCCGGGCTGATGCTGATCGACCAGCCCCGCGTCCGGGCGGCCCGGCTGGCCTCGACCAACCCTGAGGCGATCTTCCGGCTAGAGGCGCTGGAGTTCCGGGCCCGTGGCCGTGACGCCCCGGGTCCGGTGGTCCGCCTCGGGAGCCGGTGGATCCGCTGGACCTACCGGGCGACGCTGATCCTGGTCCTCGCGGCGGCGGCCAGCATGTGGTTCATCCGCACCGGCGAGACCACCACGGGTCCCGCGGTGGTCGACGGGCCGGCCGGCACGGTGACGGCCCTGCTGCCCGCCGTGGTCGCCGCGGATATGGCCCGCTCCCAAGGACTCACCGTCGTCCTGCCGGGGGGCCAGACGGCCCGGATCAGCGGCCTGCGCGTCCAGCTGGCCGACGCCGCCGCGATCCGGGCCGCCGGCCTGACGCCGCCGAGCCAGCCTGCCATCCTGGTGACCGGCTGGCTGGTTCCGGGTTCCGCAGCCGCGGCCGCTGAGCGCCAGCCGCGGCTGCGGGTCCAGGCATCGGTCCTGCTGCGCTCGGAGTCGCTGGCCGACGTCCTGGCCCGCCAGTTCGGCTCGATGCTCGGCCAGGGAACGGCGCCGTGAGCCGGCCGAAAATGAGCAAGGTGCCGGTCATCCGGCAGCTGGAGGACGCCGACTGCGGGGCGGCGTGCCTGGCCATGGTGCTCGGCTACTTCGGCCACCGCGCGGACCTCCGCGAGCTCCGGGACCTGACCGGCGCCGGGCGGGACGGCGTCAGCGCGCTGTCCATCGTGCGCGCCGCGCGGGCCTGCGGGCTGCGGGCCCGCGGGGTTCAGGCCGGCCTCGGTGACCTCAGGCACCTGCCGCGCGGATCGGTGCTGCACTGGGGGTTCAACCACTTCGTGGTGTTCGAGCGCACCACGCGGGCCGGGATCCGGGTGGTCGACCCGGCGCACGGCCGGCGCGTGGTGTCGGGTGATGACCTGCGCCGGGCGTACACCGGCGTGGCCATCCTCCTGGAGCCGTCGGAGGTCTTCGACCGCGGCGGTTCCCGCGCCAAGGGCACCTGGCGGTACCTGCGGCCCATGCTCGGCCAGTCCGGGAACATGGTCAGGGTCATCGCGACTTCCCTGGTCATCAGGCTAGCCGCGCTCGGTCTGCCGCTGCTCACCGCACTCGTCGTCGACGAGATCGTGCCGCGGGACGACCATCGTCTGCTGCTGGTGTTCACCGCCGGCGTCGCCGTGGTCATCGGGTACAACTTCCTGTCCTCGTTCCTGCGCGCCAATGTGCTGCTAGAGCTGCAGACCCGGCTGGATACCGGGCTGACCCTGGGCTTCGTCGATCATCTGGTCAAGCTGCCCTACGACTTCTTCCTGCGCCGGTCCGCCGGCGACCTGATGATGCGCCTGCAGAGCAACACCGCGGTCCGCGACATCCTCGCCACCAGCACCCTGTCCGCCGTCCTGGACGGCACGTTTGCCAGCCTCTACCTGGTCCTGCTGTTCGTCATCAGCCCCGCCCTGGCCATCGTCGTCCTCCTGCTTGCGCTGGGCCAGGTCACGACGCTGCTGCTGTCCTGGCGGCGTAACCAGCGGCTGATGTCGGGCAGCCTGCAGGCGCAGGCGGACACGCAGAGCTACGCGTACGAGATGCTGGCCGGCATCGAAACGCTCAAGGCCTCCGGCGCGGAACACCGTGCCGCCGACCGCTGGGGCGACCTGTTCACCGGCCAGGTCAACATCGACCTGACCCGCGGCCGCCTGAACGCCGCGGTCGGCTCCGTCATGGGCACCCTGCAGGTCGCCGCACCGCTGGTCATCCTGCTGACCGGCACCTTCCAGGTGCTTGACGGGCACCTGTCGCTCGGCACGATGCTCAGCGCTGCCGCGCTGGGCGCCGGGTTCCTCAACCCGCTGGCCAGCCTGGTGGCCAGCGGATTGCAGCTGCAGCAGCTGGCCAGCTACATGCACCGCATCAACGACGTGCTGGACACTCCGCGGGAACAGCACGGCACGCGGGTCCGCCCAGCGCCGCGGCTCAGCGGCGCGATCCGGGCGCGGGACGTGTCGTTCCGGTACGGCACGCTCGGGCCCGCCGTGGTCAGCCAGGTGAGCCTGGAGATCCGGCCCGGCCAGCACGTCGGCATCGTCGGGCGGTCCGGCTCGGGAAAGTCGACCCTGGCGCACCTGCTGCTCGGCCTGTATCAGCCGACGTCCGGCCGGATCGAGTTCGACGGCCGGGATTTGGCGGGCCTCGAGGCCGGATCGGTCCGCCGCCAGGTCGGCATCGTCACCCAGCACCCCTATCTGTTCGGCGCCTCGATCCGGGACAACATTGCCCTCTCCGACCCCGAGCTGCCGCTCGACGCGATCACCGCGGCGGCCCGGATCGCGTGCGTTCACGAGGACATCGCCGCGATGCCGATGGGCTACGACACCAGGTTGCACGACGGCGGTGCCTCGGTTTCCGGGGGACAGCGTCAGCGCATCGCGCTCGCCCGCGCGCTGGTCCACCAGCCCTCGATCGTGCTCCTCGACGAGGCCACCAGTGAGCTCGACACGCTGACGGAACAGCAGATCTACCGCAACCTCGACGCGCTTTCCGCGACCACGATCGTGATCGCGCACCGGCTGAGCACCATTCGCAACGCGGACCTGATCCTCGTCATGGACCAGGGTCAGCTGATCGAGGCCGGGACCCACGAGCAGCTTCTGCGACACGGGGCGACGTACGCCGCGCTGGTCCACGCCCAGTCCGCCGGCGGCGAGTCGGCCGCCGGCGGACCGGGTCCGCTGTGGACTCAGGCGTCCACGGCGTGAGGAACGCGTCTCCCGGCCGGGGCAAAGGGGGTCCCTGGCCGGGAGACCCGGGCTTACAGCCAGCCGGCGCTGTCGGCGATCCGGATGGCGTCCACCCGGTTACGCGCCCCGACCTTGGTGATGATGCTGGAGATGTGATTGCGGACGGTGCCGGCCGCCAGGCAGAGTTGCGTGGCGATCTCGGCGGTGGGCGCGCCCGCCGCGGCCAGCCGCAGGACGGAGCGCTCCCGTTGCGTCATCGGGTTGACCGGGACGTCGAGCGTGGCGAACGCCAGGTCGGCATCGAGGGCCTTCCTGCCCCTGGCGACCTGGCGGATAGCGGCGCCGATACTTTCCGGCGACGCGTCCTTGCTCACGAATCCGGTCGCGTGCGCCGCGACTGCCTTGCGCAGATCGCACGGTCGGGGCCGGGTGGCCATGATGAGCGTGCGGCAGGACGGGCTGGCGGAGTACACGGCGTGGATGACAGCGAACTCGTCATCGCTGGCGATCTCGTCGTCGATGACCACCACGTCCGGCTGCAGCGAAGAAACGGCGCGCAGCACCGGTTCGCGGCGGTCGACCTCGGCCACCACCTCGATGTCGCGTTCCTGCGACATGCAGGCCACGAGCCCCGCCCTGACCAGGGCGACGTGCTCGGCGATGAGGATACGGATCATGGTGAGCTAGCCCAGGCCCGGGAGCGAGAGCGACAGGCTCACCGCCGGCTGCGACGAGCCGCCCGCGGACGAGCCGCCCGCGGACGAGCCGCCCGCGGACGAGCCGCCCGTGCCCAGCGACACCTGCACGCTCGCCGACGTGCCGGACGGGCTCGCCGACACCCCGGCCTTGACCGCCGGAGCCGTGGCCTGCGCTGCTGACGACGAGCTGTCATGCGCCGAGCCGCCGAGCGAGGCGGACACGCTCACCGGCGCGACGGACTCCACCGCCGACCCCGCCGCGCCAACCGTGCCGGTCACCGCGCCAACCGTGCCGGTCACCGCGCCAACCGTGCCGGTCACCGCGCCAACCGTGCCGGTCACCGCGCCAACCGTGCCGGTCACCGCGCCATCCGTGGCTCCCGTCACCGCACCGACCGTGCCGGTCACCGCGCCAACCGTGCCGGTCACCGCGCCGACGGTCCCTGTTGCCGCGCTTCCGGCGGCTCCCGTCACCGCACCGACCGTGCCGGTCACCGCGCCAACCGTGCCGGTCACCGCGCCGACCGTGTTCGTCACCGCGCCTGCGACGGTTCCCGTCACCGCCCCGACGGTACCGGTGGCACCCTGCACAGCCTGGCCGACGGTCGTGACCGTGGTCCCGGACGAGCCGGGGGCCGGCTTCTGTCCCGTCGCTGGCAGGCCCGAACTGATCGGCAGACTGGACGGCGCCGACAGGGTCGTGGACGGTGACCCCGCCCCATCGCCCCTGCTCGAGGCGGGGTTCTGCGCTTGGCTCCCGCCCGACGGCCGGAGTAGGGGCGTCCCGCCCGCGACCGGCTGAGCGTGCACGTGGTGCCGCGGCTGGCTGGTGCTCGGCTGGATGAAGGGTGGCGAACCCATGCCGAACAGGTTCGGCGGTATCACCCGTACCACGACCGCCGTCACGAACGTGATGAAGGCGACGGCCGCCATGATGACCACGCTCGGCACGGCGAACCCCGCGGGATGCAGCCGCGCGGCGCCCACGACGGACCGGTACGTCCTGGTTATCTGGCCCGACGCGGACCGGACGGGTCCCATGATTGTGTGCATGCTGGAAGATTGTGCGGACATGATGGTGAAGCTCTCTTTCTACTGAGGTTTCCGGACGGATGACGCTGGCTGGCTGGGCCAGCTAGCCGGGAACCTCGAGAGCGCGAAGCCACGCCGATCGTGGCCGGAAGGTGGCGGCGCGGCGTCGCCACAGGACGCCGACCGCTACGAGTAGCTCGACCGTCAGCACGGCCACCAGGCCCGTTCCGCTCCCCGATCCCGAGCCGGTCGCGGTGTCCGGCCCGGAAGCCGGCCCGGCGACGGCCCACGGAGCCGGGTTCTTCCCGGGCAGGCCAGGACCGGACGGGAACTCCGCGCCGGTCGGAGCGGATAGCCCACTGCCTGGCCCACTGCGGCCCGGCACCCATCCAGGTCCAACCAGGCCACCCGACGAAGCCGCCCCCGATGAGGAAGATCCTGACGAGGAAGTCCCTGACGAAGCCGCACCCGGCGAGGAATGGCCGCCGCTGATCATCGCGGTGCCCGGGACTGTCCCGCCCATTCCCGCAACCGCGCCCCCGGTGCCGCCGGAGCCGCCGGAGCCGCCGGACGGGCCGACTGCCTGCACCGGAGCCGGATGTGCCTGCGACGTGCCAGTCACCGCCGGTCCGGCGCCGCCGGTCAGGTTACCGACCGCGCCGGTCACCGCGGGCAGCGCGGTTCCGGTGAGATCGGTGACCGTCTGGGCCGTCCCGTCGACGAGGCCGGTGACGCCGCCGGTCACGGCCGGCAGCGTGCTGTTGACCAGGCCGGTAACCGTACCGGTGACCGCCGAGGCGATGCCGCCGGTCAGGTTACCCACCGTGCCGGTCACTGCGGGCAGCGCGGTTCCGGTGAGGTCGGTGGCCGCCTGGACCGTACCGTCGGCCAGACCGGTGACGGTCCCGGTCACGGCCGGCAACGTGCCGCCGGTGGCCGAGGTGACCGTACCCGTCACAGCGTTCGCGGCGCCCGAGGCGGCCTGGGTCACGGTCCCGGTCACGGCGTTCGCGGCGCCCGAGGCGGCCTGGGTCACGGTCCCGGTCACGGCGTTCGCGGTGCCCGAGGCGGCCTGGGTCACGGTCCCGGTCACGGCGTTCGCGGTGCCCGAGGCGGCCTGGGTCACGGTCCCGGTCACGGCGTTCGCGGTGCCCGAGGCGGCCTGGGTCACGGTCCCGGTCACGGCGTTCGCGGTGCCCGAGGCGGCCTGGGCTGACCGGTGCCCGTGACAGCGCTCGCGGTGCCCGAGGCGGCCTGGGTGACCGTGCCCGTGACAGCGCTCGCGGTGCCCGAGGCGGCCTGGCTGACGGTGCCGGTGACGGCGGAGACCACGCCGCCAGTCGTGGACTGGTCAGCCTGACTCGGCTGGGCCGCAGGCTGCGACGTGCCGGCCGTGCCCGAGGCCGCCGGGACCGACGCAGCCGCGTCGGACGCAACCTGGGACACGACGTCAGCTGCCGGCTGGGTCACGACCGATATCGGACCGGCCAAGCCGGTATTCGTCGCCCCGGGCTGATCGGCGGTCTGCGCGGTAGCCGGCCGGGCGAAAACGATGGCCAGGAGGAAGGCGGCGGCCAGTCCTCCGCAGGCGTACAAGCCCGCGCGCAGCACCAGCCGCCAGAGCCGTGACGGCCCCACCCTCGGGAAGATGGCGGCATTCCCCTCCACGGGCGCAGGGTACGCAGACCTTTCGTGGCCCGGCAAGAGCCACCCGCCCGGCGATCTACCGGCTTGGTCCTCCGTCCCCGGCGCTGACCTGGGCGGACAGGCCAGCGCGATGACATAGACACAAAACCCTTACCAATCCCAGATAATCGCGATTATCTAGGACCTTCCGGGGGCAGGGTCAGGCCATGGGCAGCAGCCGCCCACCGGGAATCGAGCTGGTCGCCGCCGCGGCCGATGCCGATCCGGTGACCCGCTTGATCCTCGGCTGGCTGGCCGCCAAGCGTTCGGAGCACACCCGGACCGCCTACGCCCGCGATATCGGGATCATGCCGCAGTGCCGGGGCGGCCGTGCGTCCTCCTGGCTGGGCTGGTGCCAGGCCAGGGGAGTGCATCCGGTCACCGGTGTCTCCGGGCTGCACGTGGCCATGTACGCCAGGCACTTGGACCACGCCGGGCTGGCCCCGGCGAGCGTGGCCCGCAGGCTCTCCGCCGTGGCGGGCTGGTACGCCTGGCTGGCCGGGCGCGGGCACATTGCCGTCAGCCCCGCGGTCGGCATCGCCCGGCCCGTACGCGCCACGGCCGGACCGGCCGCGCCGGGCCTAAGCCGAGATCAGGCGCTAGCGCTCCTGCATGCGGCTGACGCGGCGCACGGCTCCCAGCGGACCCGTACCGCCGCGCTGGTCGCCGTGCTGCTGTTCACTGGCGCCCGGGTCGGTGAGGTCATCGCCGCGGATATCGAGGACCTCGCCACCGAACAGGGTCGCCGCGTGCTGCGGGTCACCCGTGGGGACGGCCAGCGCCGCACCCTGGCGCTCCCCGGCCCAGCCGCCACCCGGATCGACGCTTATCTGTCCCGGCGCCGCCGCGCCGGCATCAGCGGACAGCGCGACGCAGGCATCAGCGGCCAGCGCGAAGAACCAGCACGGCGGCCGCTGTTCGCTACCGGAACCGGCAGGCGGTTGTTCGGCGGCGACGTGTGGCGGCTGGTACGCCGCCTGGCGGCGCAGGCTGGCCTGCCGGACGACCTGGTGGGCCACCTCGGTCCCGAGGCGATGCGACACTCCTTCGCCGCCCTGTACCTGGATGCCGGCGGGTCGCTCGGCGATCTCCAGCAGGTCATGGGTCATGCCGACTCCCGCACTACCCAGCGCTACGGCCGGGCCAGGCATGGGGCCGGCGGCCCGCCCGGTGAGGTCGTCGCCGCGTACCTGGCCGCCCGGCGCCATTAGGACGCGCCAGCCGATAACCCTCAGCTATGGCCGCGCCCCAACGCCGACGCGCGACCGCGCGGGAAGCAGGCGCGGCATCCAGGCCTGGCAGGCGAAAAGCCTGCTGATTTCCATGATCACGAAGACTTTTTATTGCTATATCGTATAAAAGTCTTCGCGATCATGAAACTCTCGCTTCCGAGTTCTGATTGATGCCTCTGGAAAGGGCTGCGGCCCGCAGAACCGGCCCGCAGAACCAGCCAGCCGCCGGGTCGACAACAAAGCCAAAAACTACCCGCCCACGTCGGCCGGCGTCCCGCCGGTAATCCGGAGCAGCTCGGCGAACGAGGTCGGGAACACGGTGTGCGGGTGGCCGGCCGCCGCCCACACCACGTCGTACTTGTCCAGCCAGGTGTCGACCAGGGTCCGGATCGGCGCGGGATGCCCCACCGGAGCGACGCCGCCGATGGCCTGCCCCGTCCACTCCCGGACCGAACGCGCGTCGGCTCGCAGCACCGCCGACGCCCCGACCAGCGCCGCCACCCTGAGCACGTCAACCCGGTGCGCGCCGCTGGTCATGACCAGCAGCGGCGCCCCGTCCGCGTTGAAGATAAGGCTGTTCGCGATCGCGCCCACCTCGCAGCCGAGCTGAGCCGCGGCGGTCGCGGCCGTCGGCGCGGGCTCGGGCAGCTCCCGGACCTGGCCGGCCACGCCTAGATCCCGGAGCGCAGCAGCGAACGACGCATAGTCAACCGGCATGACCAGCAAGGCTAGCCGGGCCGCACCTGCCCGGCGAACCCATTACCAGGCGACGCTCTCGCCGTTCCCGGACAGGGAACCGGCAGGCAGCTTCCACGACGCCGGGCTGAAGCGCCCGCCCGCGATCGTCCCCGCCCGCCCGCAGAACGCCGTCAGTTGCGAGCCCCCCGGATTGCTCCACAGCGCCTCGCACACC
Source organism: uncultured Actinomycetes bacterium (assembly GCA_963822765.1). GTDB lineage: Bacteria > Actinomycetota > Actinomycetes > Streptosporangiales > Streptosporangiaceae > Palsa-504. Next base: position 197,205 of record CAWGJL010000001.1, read on the forward strand.
ACTGACTGGCGCTCCGAATCCGCCGCGGGCGTGACCGCGCCCAGCATCCGCCCGGTCCGGGCGGAGAACTCCTGCATCTGCGTCACCAGGCCGCCCTTGCCGTTGAACACGTAGGCGGCGAACACCGTCGAACCGTCCGGGGTGATGAGCGGGCTCAGCGGCAGGCACACCAGGTTGCGGGCGTTGGCGCAGCCCGGTACCACCACCCGCAGGGGTAGCTGCCGCCTCGGCCCAGGACCCGGCGGCACGGTGTCCAGCAGGCGGACCTGCGCGTCCTGCAGCACCCCGCGGGGTAGCCACTCGAAGACGAGCGTCCCGTCGCTGGCCAGCGACAGGCCGATCGCCTTCCCGTCGCCGGCGATCCAGGAGCGGCCCACCCCGGTGGCCAGCGAGATGGTCCTGATCTGGTCGGCCGCCTCGTAGGCCAGCATCCGGGCGTCGGGGGACACCGTGAACCACGGCACGGTCCGGCCCGGCAGGGAAAACACCAGGACCAGCGGTCCCGGCCGCCCGGAAATACCCAGGCGCTCCTCGTAGAAGCCGACCGACGTTTCGCCCCGCGCGGCGAGCAGGAAGGTGTGGTCGTCGCCTGCCGCCGCCACCCCGGCGAAACTCGAGCCCGGCGGCGGCGAGACGATCCCCGTCGCCCGCCCGGTGAACGCGTCGGTCACGACCGCGCGCCCGGCGCCGCCTCCGGTCGTGACCACGTACGGCGCCGCGGCCGGGGCCGCCCCGGGAGCCACAAGCGGGCCCGCCGGGAACCACCCGCCCGGGTGCCACGTCCCGGGCGCGGCCAGCGGCGCGACCGGAGCCGGCGAGCGAGCAGCGCTGACCGTGATGCCGACCGCGGCCGCGGCCACCACCGCGGTGATCGCGGCGGCCGTCGCGGCCCGCCGCATCCCGCGCCGCCGGGCCCGCCTCCGCAGGACCCGGATGTCCGGGGCGGGCAGGCAGGCCACCGGCCGCACCCAATCGGCCAGCCCCGCCCGCAGTTCCTCATCGAGCACGGCGCACCTCTTCGTCGGAATCGTTGAGCTCACGTTCTAGCCGCCGCCAGCCGGGTCCGGACCGTGCCCACCGAGACCCCGCAGTCGCGCGCGATCTCCTCCACCGGCAGGTCGGCCAGGTAGTACAGCACCACCGCCTGGCGCTGGGCCAGCGGCAGCCGCAGCAGCGCCACGCTCAGCGCGGTCGCGGCCAGCGGGTCGCGAGGAGAGCGTTCGTCCGCCAGATGCGAAAGACGCAAAGACAGCAGCGCCGCCCGCCGCGTCCGCCGGCCCGCGTCGATGCACAGCCGCAGCGCCACCCGCCGCACCCACGCCTGGGGCAGGTCGTAGCGGGCCACCCGGGACCAGCGGGTCAGCGCCCGGGCGAACGCCTCCTGGGCGATGTCCTCGGCCTGGTGCCGCTCACCTGTGATCGCGGCCACCAGCGCGACCACGCGGCCATAGCTGGCCTCGTAGAACTCCGTGAAGTCGTCGGCGGGAACGGGCACATTACTAGACACGCCCCAGCCCGCCCCGGGCACCAACCAGAACAGGTAACGATTAAGAAACAGGAGCCAAGACAACTAGTCGAGGTCGTCGGCAGGCTCGAACACGGTCGGGATGGCCGGGTAGCCCCGGGACAGCTGCAGCGCGTACGGCGGCAGCTCGGCCAGCGCCGCCCGGTGCTGCTCCCGCGCCACCGAGACATCCGAACGACCCACCACCGAACCCGAGGAAACCAGCAGGGTCAGCAGCTCCCGGTCCCGCGGCCCGGGATCGCGCGGGCTCAGGCTGATCCGCTCGCTCTGCGCGATGCCATCGGCGTCAATGTGCCGCATCGCCCACTTGCGCCCGCCGCGCCCCGGCTTGCCCACCGACCGCTTGGCCACCGGCACCAGTTCACTGTCCGGCTCAGCAGAAGAAGCCCGCGCCACCAGCTTGTACACCAGCGCCGCGGTGGGCGCGCCGGACCCGGTGACCAGCGAGGTGCCGACCCCGTACCCGTCGACCGGGACCGCGCCCAGCGCCGCGATCGAGTACTCGTCCAGGTCCCCGGTCAGAATGATCCGCGTCGACAACGCCCCCAGCGCGTCCAGCTCCGCGCGCACCTGCCGGGCCAGCACCGGCAGGTCGCCGCTGTCGATCCGGACCGCCCCCAGCTCAGTACCCGCCACCGAAATCGCGGTCCGCACCGCGCGCGGCACGTCGTACGTGTCGACCAGCAGCGTCGTCGCCTTGCCCAGCGTCTCGACCTGGGTGGCGAACGCGCTGCGCTCGTTGTCGTGCACCAGCGTGAACGCGTGCGCGCTGGTCCCCGCGCTCGGCACGCCATACGAAAGCCGCGCCTGCAGGTTAGACGTCGAGGCAAAGCCCGCGATATACGCCGAACGCGCGCTGGCCACCGCGGCCCGTTCATGCGTCCGCCTCGAGCCCATCTCGATCAGCGGACGGTCCCCGGCCGCGGTCACCATCCGGGACGCGGCCGAGGCGATCGCGCAGTCGTGGTTGAGGATGGACAGGGTCACCGTCTCCAGCAGCACCGCCTCGGCGAATGTCCCCTCGACCACCACAATGGGAGAGCCGGGGAAGTAACAGTCACCCTCGGAGTAACCCCAGACGTTGCCGCTGAACCGGTACGATTCGAGGAACGCCAGCGTCGGCGAGTCCACGATGCCCGCGTCGCCGAGGAAGTCCAGGTCGGCCGGGCTGAAGCGGAACCGTTCGATGGCGTCGAGCAGGCGCCCGGTGCCCGCCACGACGCCGTACCGGCGCCCGTGCGGCAGGTGCCTGGCGAACACCTCGAAGATGGCTCGGCGGTGGGCCGCGCCGCTGCGCAACGATCCCTGCAGCATCGTGAGCTCATACTGATCGGTCAGCAGTGCAGTCCCAGGCAGGGCGGTCCCAGCCAACTCATGGTTCACCGAATTCGTCACAGGTGGAAGACTACGTACTAGGAGGTGGGTAGTTGTGAGCGTGGCGCCCGCTGAGGTGGATCTTCCGCGGTCCGCAGACAAACCGGTACCGGACAAGCCCTGGGTCACCATCGTGTGGAACGACCCGGTCAACTTGATGACGTACGTGACCTACGTGTTCCAGCACGTCTTCGGGTACCCGAAGAAGAAGGCCACCAAGCTGATGCTCGATGTGCACCACAAGGGCAAGGCGGTGGTCGCCGCCGGGGCCCGGGAGGCCATGGAACACAACGTCGAGATCCTGCACGGCTACGGCCTGTGGGCCACCGTCCAGCACGACAACTAGCACAAGAGGGACAGCGCACCGGGATGGAACCCTTCCGGCCGACCCGGGGTGGCGGCGTGCGCGCCGCGCTGGCCCCGGCTGAGGCGTCCCTGCTGCGCAGCCTGGTCGGCCAGGTCATCACGCTGATCGCCCCGGACGGCCCGCCCCCGAGCCCCTCCGAAGACCTGCTGGACTGGGACGCTCCCGCAAGCCAGCCGGAAACCCCGGACGATCCGGTCCTGGCCCGGCTACTGCCCGACGGGTACCGCGACGACCCCGAGGCATCGAATGAGTTCCGCAAGTACACCGAGTCCGGCTTGCGCAGCGCCAAGCACCAGACCGCCCAGGAGGTGCTGGACACGCTGCCCGAGGCGGGCGGCAAGATCCAGCTCACCGCAGACCAGGCCCAGGCCTGGCTCAAGGCCCTGAACGACGTCCGGCTCGCCCTCGGCGTCCGGCTGGACGTCACCGAGGAGTTCGAGGAGCAGTGGGGGCGGCTGGCCGCCGACGACCCGCAGTGGGCCGCGTACGAGGTCTACGCCTGGCTCGGTGCCGTGCAGGAATCCCTGGTCCAGGCACTAGCCTGAGCGCGTGCTCAGAATTCGCCAAGACCTGTACGACAAGATCGTGGCCCACGCCCGGGCCGATCACCCCGACGAGGCGTGCGGCGTGCTGGCCGGCCCGGCCGGCTCGGACCGCCCGGAACGCTTCATCCCGATGACCAACGCCGCGCGCTCCCCGACGTTCTACGAGTTCGACTCCACCGAGCAGTTCCAGGTGTGGCAGCAGATGGACGACAACGACGAGGAACCGGTCGTCCTGTACCACTCGCACACCGCCACCGAGGCCTACCCCTCGCGCACCGACGTGTCCTACGCCAGCGAGCCCGGCGCGCACTACGTGCTGGTCTCGACCCGGGACCCCCAAGAAGCTGAGTTTCGCTCCTACCGCATCGAGAACGGCACCATCACCGAGGAGCCGGTGACCGTAGCGGAATGATCCCGGACCGCACCGGGTTGGCATCCAAGGCAAGCAAAGGAGCATTTCATGGCCATCGAGGTTCGCATCCCGACGATCCTGCGCACCTATACCGACGGCGCCAAGCAAGTCGAGGGAACCGGATCCACGCTCGCCGAGCTCCTGCTCGACCTCGACGTCAAACACGGCGGGCTGCGCGAGCGCCTGGTGGACGACGGCGGCCTGCGCCGGTTCGTCAACGTGTACCTCAACGACGAGGACGTCCGCTTCCTGGCCGGCCTGGACACCCCGGTCAAGGACGGGGACACGGTGACCGTCCTGCCGGCCGTGGCCGGCGGTGGCATCTAAAAAGAATATTTTTGCCGAACGGACCGGGGCTTTGCGCTACGAGAACCTGCTCGACTCACTCGGCCATACGCCGCTGGTCGGCTTGCCGCGCCTATCCCCGTCAGCGGAAGTACGGCTCTGGGCCAAGCTCGAGGACCGCAACCCGACCGGCTCGGTAAAGGACCGCGCGGCGTTCTTCATGGTCGCGCAGGCCGAGAAGGAAGGCCTGCTCTCGCCGGGAGCGACGATCATCGAGCCCACCAGCGGTAACACCGGCATTTCCCTGGCCATGGTGGCCAAGCTGCGCGGCTACCGGCTGATCGTGGTCATGCCCGAGAACACCAGCGAGGAGCGCCGGCAGCTGCTGCGGATGTACGGGGCCGAGATCATCGGCTCCCCGGCCGCGGGCGGCTCCAACGAGGCGGTCCGGGTGGCCAAGCGGATCGCGGCCGAAAACCCCGACTGGGTCATGCTCTACCAGTACGGCAACGAGGCCAACACCCGGGCGCACTACGAGACGACCGGGCCGGAGATCCTCGCCGACCTGCCGGAGATCACCCACTTCGTGGCGGGCCTGGGCACCACCGGCACGCTCATGGGCGCGGGCCGCTACCTGCGCGAGCACAAGCCGGGGGTCAAGATCGTGGCCGCCGAGCCGCGTTACGGCGAGCTGGTCTACGGGCTGCGCAACGTGGACGAGGGCTTCGTCCCCGAGCTGTACGACCCCACCGTGCTGACCACCCGCTTCTCGGTGTCCTCGGTCGACGCCCTGCGCCGGACCCGGGAGCTGATCGCCGCCGAGGGCATCTTCGCCGGCATCTCCGCGGGCGCCGCGCTGCACGCGGGCCTGGCCATGGCGGCCAAGGCGGTCAATGACGGCGCGCCGGCCGACATCGTGGTGCTGATCGCCGACGGCGGCTGGAAGTACCTGTCCACCGGCGCCTACGACGGCACCCTGGACGAAGCCGAAGCTCGCCTAGAAGGCCAGCTCTGGGCTTAGTGGCGGCCATAATGGCGGGCATGCGGCTGACAGTGATCGGATGCTCGGGGAGCTTCCCCGGGCCGGACAGTCCCGCGTCGTCGTACTTGCTCGAGGCCGAAGGGTTCCGGCTGGTCATCGACATGGGCAACGGCGCGCTCGGGGTGCTGCAGCGGCACGCGGAGCTGTTCGGCGTCGACGCGATCTGCGTTTCCCACCTGCACGCCGACCACTGCATCGACGTGAGCTCTTACTGGGTGGCCCGGCAGTACGCGCCGCAAGGCCCGCGCCCGCGGATCCCGGTCTATGGTCCCCAAGGCACCACTGACCGGATAGCGGGTATCTGTGGCGAGAAAGCGGACTCCATCCGGGCCCGGTTCGACGTCCGTAACCTGTCCCCGACCCAAGAGATCGGCCCGTTCCGCGTCACCACCGGGCGGATGAACCATCCGGTCGAGACGTTCGGGTTCCGGGTCGAGCACGCGGGCTGGACGGTGGCCTACTCGGCCGACACGGGCCCGACCGACGCCCTAGTCCGCCTAGCCGACGGCGCGGACGTCCTGCTGTCCGAGGCGTCGTTCCAGGACGCCGACAACAACCCGCCCGACCTGCACCTGACCGCGCGGCAGGCGGGGGAGCACGCCACCCGGGCCGGGGCCGGGCAGCTGGTGCTCACCCACCTGGTGCCGTGGTACGACCGGGAACTCTCGCTGGCGCAGGCGGCGCAGGCCTACCGCGGCCCGCTGTCGGCGGCGGCCACCGGCCTGGTCCTGGGGCCCGGAGCCGCCGGATAGGCTGTCCGTCATGTCTCGACCCGATGGGCGATCCGTGACGGAACTGCGGCCGGTCAAGCTGACCCGCGGCTGGCTCGACCACGCCGAAGGCTCGGTGCTGGTGGAGTTCGGCCGGACCCGCGTGCTGTGCGCCGCGAGCGTGGCCGAGGAGGTGCCGCGCTGGCGCCGCGGCGGCGGCCTCGGCTGGGTCACCGCCGAGTACGCCATGCTGCCCCGCGCGACGAACACCCGTGGCGACCGCGAATCGGTCAAGGGTCGCCTGGGCGGCCGCACGCAGGAGATATCCCGGCTGGTGGGACGGTCGCTGCGGGCCTGCGTGGACTACAAGGCGCTGGGGGAGAACACCATCGTCATCGACTGCGACGTGCTGCAGGCCGACGGCGGCACCCGCACCGCCGCGGTGACCGGCGGCTACGTCGCCCTGGCCGATGCCGTGGCCTGGCTGCGGGAGCGCAAGCGGCTCAAGGGCAACCCGCTGCTCACCTCGGTGGCCGCGGTCAGCGTGGGCGTCGTGGACGGCGAGCCGCGGCTGGACCTGTGCTACGAGGAGGACGTGGCGGCGGACACCGACATGAACGTGGTGTGCACCGCGGCGGGGGACTTCGTGGAGATCCAGGGCACCGCCGAGCGCGAGCCGTTCAGCCGCGACGTGCTCGGCCAGCTCCTCGACCTAGCCACCGAGGGCTGCGCCGAGCTGACCCAGTTCCAGACCGAAGCCCTGTCCCGCAGTGTCCGCTGACGCTCTGGTCCTGGCCACCAGGAACGAGGGCAAGCTCCGCGAGCTGGCCCGGATCATAGACAGCCAGGTCATCGGGCTCGACGCATTCCCCGACGCCCCCGACGTGCCCGAGACCGGCGCCACGTTCGAGGCCAACGCGCTGCTCAAGGCGCGTGCCATCGCCAGTCACACCGGTCTGCCGGCCGTAGCCGACGATTCGGGCCTGTGCGTGGACGCGCTGAACGGCATGCCCGGCGTGCTATCGGCCCGCTGGGCGGGCCGGCACGGCGCCGACCAGGCCAATCTAGACCTCCTGCTGGCCCAGGTCGCCGATGTGCCCGATGCCCGCCTGGGCGCGCGGTTCGTGTGCGCCGCGGCGCTGGTCGTGCCGGGCGCCGGCGAATGGGTGACCACCGGCGAGGTGGTGGGCCGGCTGATCCGCGAGCCGCGCGGCAGCGGCGGGTTCGGCTACGATCCGATTTTCCAGCCCGACGGGTTCGACCTGACCACCGCCGAGATGACCGCCGAAGCCAAGGACGCGATCAGCCACCGCGGCCGCGCCTTCCGCGCGCTGGCCCCGTATATCCAAGGGAAGCTCACTTATGACTGACAAGCGACTCGCGCCCGGTGATCCGGCGCCCGACTTCACCCTGTCCGACGCGGACGGCCAGCCGGTGTCACTGTCCTCGTTCCGCGGCCAGCGGGTGATCGTGTACTTCTACCCGGCCGCGATGACGCCCGGCTGCACCAAGGAAGCCTGCGACTTCCGCGACAACCTGGCCCAGCTGAACAACATAGGCATCACGGTGCTCGGCATCTCGCCCGACCAGCCCGCCAAGCTGGCCAAATTCCGCGACCGCGACGGCCTGACCTTCCCCCTGCTGTCCGACCCCGATCGCACCGTGCTGCAGGCCTATGGTGCCTACGGGGAGAAGAAGCTGTACGGCAAGACCACGGTGGGCGTGATCAGGTCCACGTTCGTGATCGACGCCGACGGGAAGGTCGAGAAGGCCCTGTACGGCGTCAAGGCGACCGGTCACGTCGCCCGCCTGATGACCGAGGTCGGGGCCTAGGCGGTACCGTTGCTAGCGGCCAGATAATGGCGGCCGGCGGGCGTGGCGAAATGGCATACGCGGCAGGTTTAGGTCCTGTTGGTGGAGACACCGTGGGGGTTCAAATCCCCCCGCCCGCACTCAAAGGAACCCGAGGTACGGCTGTCAGATAGGGGTGATGCCCTGAAACGGGGGCAAATCAGGGGAGACCAGTCATGTCATTCCGTTCCAAGGTAAGCGCCATTGCCATCACCGCTGCTGCCTGCATGGTCTTTGCCCCGGCGGCGATGGCGTCGTCCGGGCCGGTCCAGGTCACCGGTAAGCAGCTCAAGTCCGCGCTGCTGCCCGGTTCGGACTTCCTGGCCGGCTATAAGGCGGCGGCCGAGGACGACTCGGGCGGCAAGCTCGAGCACATCACGGTGTTCAAGCTGCCGTCCATGAGCTGCAAAGACTTCTGGCTTTTCATCGGGACGGTGGGCGGCTTCGGGGACACCTCCTTCGCCGGCGACCTGATCGAGACCAAGTCGACCTCGGTGAAGGTATTCGAGATCTTCAGCCAGATCGTCTACCAGTTCGCGAGCACGCACGCGGCCGGCTCGTTCTACAGCCAGCTGAACGCCAAGTACCGGTCGTGCCGGACGGTGACGTCATCCGACGGACAGGGCGGCACCATCCGGCGCACGGTGCACTCCCAGTCCAAGCAGCGCGTCGGCGGTCACCGGGCCGTGCAACTCGTCGAAGCCATGACGGATTCCAAGTTTCCCGGCCCGGCCACGCTCACCTACGTGCTGTGGACCATCGACGGCGCCGACGTATACATGATCAACACGACCCCGCTGAGCATCTCCTCGCCCAAGCCCACCCAGGCGTCGCTCACCCTCAAGCTCATCACCCGCGTCACCCACCTCCGCTAGCGCGCAAGCCTCGAAACCCACCGGGCTCATGCCCGGCTGCGCGCCCCGGGCGAGCGAGCCAGTGCCCAGCTGAGCGCGCTATCGTCCGCGGCGGTGCAGGAGGTAGCCCAGTGCGCAGCTGGCGGGAATCAGCGCGGCGGGCACCAGGTTGACGGGCACCCCGGCGACGCGGGGGAGGTGGCCCGGCTCGTCCTCGACGCCGGCGCCGGAAATGGCCAGGGCGGGGAAGAACGGCACCCAGGCGGCCGCGGACAACAGCGCGGCGGTGGTCACGGCCGTGTCGTGGTCACGTGTCTGCTGGCCGGGCCGCCACAACAGCCACAGCGCAAGGAGCTGGGACCCGGTCACTGTTCCCCATCCGGTGGCGTTATGGAACCGGGCGTGCGGCGGCCAGGCCGGGTTGAACACGTGGGTGGAGTTCAGATCGGCCCGCCCGGTGCCGATGATCGTGCCGATCGCCGCGCCGCTGAGGATCAGACGGCTGATTCTCATGCCCCTGCCTGCCTTTCCGGCCGGTCCCGGCGGGCTGCGTCGCCGGCGGCGCGGCGGATCTGGGCGGCGGACCGGGCGGCCTGCCGCCGCGACAGCTCGCGGGGCAGCAGCGGCAGCGCCCGCATGGCGATCCGGTAGGCCCGGCCGGGAAAGACCAGCGGCACGCCGCGGTCAAAGCCCGCCAGCGCCTCGCGCGCGCACTGCGCCGCGCTGATCCGCAGCAATTGCGGCGGGCCGCCGGTCATCCCGCCCGCCGACCCGGCGACCTGATCGAACTCGCTGTCCACCGGGCCGGGGCAGACCTGGGTGACGACCACCCCGGTGCCAGACAGATCCGCCCGCAGTGCCTCGCTGAAACCGTCCATGAAATGCTTGCTGGCCGAATACGCCGCAGCCGCGGGCATGACCGTCAGCCCGGCCCCCGACCCCATGTTCAGCACTCCCCCTCGCCCGCGTTTGACCATCGCGGGCACCAGGGCCGTGGTCAGCTGCACGACCGCCAGGACATTCGTCTGCAGCATGGTCCGGACTCGCGTCCAGTCTGCCTGGTCAGCCAGGGCCTGATCGCCGACGCCAGCGTTGTTCACCAGCACATCCACCGCCCCGGCCCGCTCAGTTGCTTCGGCCAGGGCTCGCTCCACGTCGTTCTCGCCGGACAGGTCGACCGGCAGGGTCAGTACTTGCAGCCGGGGGTGCCTGACCAGCAGGCTGGCGCGCAGCTCTTCCAGACGCCCGGCCCGCCGGGCCAGCAGAATAAGCACCTGGCCCGCGGCGCGAGCTGCACCGCAAGCTCACGGCCGATCCCCGCCGAGGCGCCGGTGATCAGGACAGCGCCATCATCGACCGGAGGCCGCGGGTTCCCGGCCACGATCACATCTCCGTCCGCTGATCATGCCATGAGCATACTGGTTACCTGACAACAAAGCGGAGCAAGAGGCCGGCCGCGCCACGCACGGCCGGGCGCTCCCGGCGAGCGCGCCAACCCCCAGCCCAGGACCGGCACATCTTGCGCAAGCTCCTCTGCTGCCCCTAGCGCGCCGGGCAGCTCGTCAAACCCAACCACGTCCTGGAGGAAAGGGCTCGCCGCGGCGCACGCCGCCTGCGAGTTCACTGGCATGACCTGGCGGCCATCGCCGACCCTGATGTGCGTGTGAAGACGGTCCGCTCTGCAAGCGATAATCACACACATGCTGGCTTCCCTGGGCTGGAACCATGATCGTGAACAGTTAGGGACAACTATTGCCCCGAACTGTGCATGATCAGATATTGCATGGTCTTGGGTTATTTGCCGCTGGTAGTGGCAGGTCCGGGCGCGGTGCTGGTGGCGGCGTCGCCAGTGTGACCAGTGGAGGCGGTGCCCGGCGTCGTGGCCCGGTGGAGCAGTCACTGCGGCGAGGAGGTGGGCGATCTCGTTGCGAGTCAGAGGGATCTGCCCGGCCGCGGCTGGGCCGCGGGCGGATTCGATGGCGGCGGCTATGGTGAGGACGGCGGCGCCGAGCATGGCCAGGGTGACCCACCGGTACCAGGAGGTCCAGCGGCGCAGCTGGTGCTCATCCAGGCCGGTCAGGCCCTTGCAGGCCTCGAAATTTCTCCTCGATCGTTCAGCGAAGCCCGGCGACCTTGACCAGCGCGGCCAGCGTGACCCGCTGCGGGGAGTAGCAGTGGTAGAAGGCCAGCTCCCCGGTGCTTCGGTTCCGGCGGATTAGCAGGCACCGGTGTCCGGGGCTGGGGTTGCTGATGGTGACCAGGCCCAGTCGTACCACCGGTGTCCCTTGGCACCATCACCTGCCGATAGCCGCTGCCAGGCACGCCTGGGCAGCCGCGCGGCGAGCTCATCGGCGCGGACGGTACGGCCGACCCCGGCGGGGACACGGTGATCGCGCGCGACGGCCAGCACATAGGCGATGTGATGCTGCTCCAGCCAGGGTGCGCAGCGGCCCGTTATCCCCATAGGCCTCGTCGGCGGCCACCCAGGCGAACGGCACCCGCGCGCTGACGGCCCGCTCGATCATCAGGCTGGCCAACTGCGGCTTGGTCGCGAACGCCGCGTGTCCAGGAATCCCGGCCGCCTCGCAGCGGGCCGGGTCACCGGTCCAGGACTTCGGCAGGTACAGCGCCCGGTCAATCAGCGCGTGCCCGTGCGGGGCAGCATAGCCAAGGTAGACCGCGACCTGGGCGTTCTCGATCCGGCCCGCGGTGCCGGTGTACTGCCGCTGCACCCCCGGCGTGGCGGTGCCTTTCTTCACGTCCCCCGTCTCATCCACCACCAGCACCGCGCCGGGATCACCCAGCTGCTCCACGACGTAACTGCGCACGTCGTCGCGGACCCCGTCGGCGTCCCACCGGGCCCGGGACAGCAGGTGCTGCATCCCGTCCGGAGTCCGGTCCCCGGCATGCTCGGCGATCGTCCAGCAGTTCTTGCGCGGCAGCTCGGCCAGCAGGCCCAGCACGAACGCCCGGGCCCGGCGCCGCGGCTCCACCCGGCTGAACCGGGCACCGGCCCGGGTCATCAGCTCATCGAATGTCCCCAGCCAGCGGCCAGGGTCTACGCTGGGGCCAGCGGCCGCCAGAAGATCATCGCGAGTCATCACAAACCCAGCTGATCAGACAGCGGCCGCCCCGTCTCCGGTACCGGACCCAAGATCAACGGCCCGGGGCGGCAGGCAGGGCTGCATCACGTCCAGCCGCGGCCGGGGTAGCATCCGCCTGCCATCTCACCCCCAGGAGCACACATGCGACGAGGCGAGATCTGGTGGGTCGAGTTCGACGAGCGACGGCCTGTCGTGCTGCTGTCGGAAGACGAGCCATCCGGGTTCCAGGCGATGCAGGTCGTCGCTCCAGCGGATACCGACATCTCCGGCCTGGGAATCGAGGTGGCAGTCGGCGTCCCGGAAGGACTGCCCTTTGAAGGCGTGCTGCGGTTCGCGTTCCCGTGGCCGGGCTTTACCCCGTGCACCTGGCTGACTACCCTGAGCCGGGACGACCTGATCGAGCGGGCAGGCGCAGTGTCCACCGCCAAGCTCAGCGAGATCGACGACGCACTGCGTGCCAGCGAGCAAAGGACGGCGTGGACCCCGGCCGCGGCGGCCAGGCTCAGCGAGATTAAGGATTCCCTCCGTCGGCGGACTCAGGCAGACGGAGAAGGAACGGACGCCCACGCTGACGAAGGTCGATCTCGTCCGCACGACCGACGGTCCGCGGCGCCTCAGCAACAAGATCACGATCTACGGCTGGAGTACTAGCGCGTCGGTCAGCGCCGGGTGGTCATCGACGATCAGGCGGGCCACCAGCGGCAGCTTCTGCTCGGCCAGGCCCGCTCCGCAGCTCGTGCTGGCGGTCCAGGCTATGGCCGGCGAGCACGGCGCGGACCCCGGCACGCTAAAGATGGGCGTAGGCTCGATGTCATTTGGGGGTAGTTGAGGGGATGAGCACTCCTTGCCCAGGGATCGACGGCGGCCGGTCCCGGCCGAGGCGATCGGTCCAGGTCGAGGGCCACGTCAGCTCACCCGAGGTGAATCCCGACGCATGAACCTGAACAACGACGTCGTTTATCGCCGGTTCCGGCTCGGGCCGCTCCACCAGCGTCATCCCGCCGTTCCCGCAGCCTCATCCGTCACCACAATCGCCTTCATCAGGCACCTCCCTGCATCCAGCCCTCGCCGCTGCACCATGAGGCCTGCCCGGCCTTCGCGAGCGTCGTCAGCGCGGCGAGGCACGCATCAATACCCCGCCTCACAGTTTCGTACAGTCAATCGCTGTAACGAGACAACTGCAGGCCGGACCAGGCCTCAGCGGGGCGGGCAGTTGGTTGACACCGGTTTGTGGGCGACTACGTACTCACCGCGGTAATGATGATCGGCGTGCCTCATAGCCACGGTGCCATGCGCTTAACCTCAACGCCGTCACTGGGCGGCTGGCGGATTTCATCCTCGGGTCGGCCGTGGGCTAAAGGCGGTTATCATCGGCTGTTTCCGCAGCTCAGCGCCTATACCTGCGAGTGCGGCCACAGCCCACCGTGCAACTGTTAATAACACAGGTGCGGCGGACTCAGCGGGATGGATTAATGACCCGGCCGGCCCGCTGGTCAGGGAAGCTTGAGTACTTCGGTTCGGACGCCTGTGAGCTGATCGAAGCCCGCGCTGGCGTCAGTGGTCAGCAGGATCCGACTGGTTGCGGCGGCCGTGGCGGCGATCATCATGTCGTTTGCGGATCGCGGCCGTCCTTTCGCCATCGCTGCTACCACCAGGCGCGCATGCACCCGGGCGATGCCCACGGTGTATGGCTCGACGGGCAGGCTGGACAAGATTGCCTCTACGCGGACGGCGCGCGCCTGGCGGTGCGCGCCGTCCGCGCGCTCGACGGCGACCAGGAGTTCCATCGCGGTAATCGCCGCGATGGCGGCATCGTCTAGGCCGAGGACCGTGTCCACGTCGAGCCTGCCGCGCTCGATCGCGATGAGGACGCCGGTGTCGAGGATTACTCGCCTGGCCATCCGCGTACCTCATCGCTGAAGGCGGACCGCAGGTCATCGTGCACGCGCTCAAGGTCATCCGCGAACCCGGCGTCCGCAGGGTTGTCACGCAGGGCGGCCTTGAGCCGGTCCGCTGAGGTGCGGCGTTCCGGGACAAGCCGGCCGACCGGCATCCCGTCGCGGGTGATGACGACGGTCTCGCCGTGCTCGACGGCATCGAGGATGTTGGCGAAGCTCCGTGCCGCTTGAGTGGCAGTCACCGCAATCATGAATACATACTATCAGAGCTGCTCTGCTTATCTGTATATGAATGGGATCCATGGCAGCTAGGCGGCGTTCGAGCTGGACGGGGATGCCGCGCCAGAAGTTCGCCAATGGGACCTATGTGTGCCAGCGCGACCACCATGCAGGCATCACCATCGCGCCAAACAAGCCCACGGCTGGCACCTCGAGCAACCCGAACCCGGCGTCCTGAGATGGCGCACCCCATCCGGCCGCACCTACGCCATGAGCTTCTTGGGGATGGCCGGCCAGCCGCCCTGGTCGGCGGTGGTCCATATCAGGTACTCGGGCACGCGAGGATCATCCCACCGGGTCAGCGGGGCGGCCGGACCGCTGCGAGCGCCCGGGTAGCGTCGCTTGACGTGGCGGAACCACTGGGCTCACGGTTCGTGAGGCTATGGACGGCCAGCACCACTTCGGCCCTGGGCAGCGGCCTGGCCACGATCGCGGCGCCGCTCTTCGTGGCCGCGCACACCAGGAACCCGCTGATCGTCTCGGCCACCACCGGCGTCGCGTGGCTGCCCTGGCTGCTGTTCGCCCTGCCCGGCGGCGTGCTCGTGGACCGGGTGGACCGCCGGCGGCTGATGGTCGCGATCGACTGGATCCGGGTCGCGGTCATGGGCGTCCTGGCCACCGCGTTGCTGGCCGGATGGTCCAGCATCGCCCTGCTCGACGCGGCGCTGTTCCTCATCAACACCGGCGAGATCGTCTTCCGCTCCGCCAGCCAGGCCATGATCCCGGCCGTCGTGCCGCGGGCGCGCCTGGAGCGCGCGAACGGCTGGCTGGTCGGCGGGACCACGCTGATGCAGAACATGATCGCCGGACCGCTCGGCGGGTTCTTGTTTGTCCTGGCGGCGTGCGTGCCGTTCTACGTCAACGCCGGAACGTATGCCGCCAGCGCGGTCCTGGTCGGCCTGGTGACCGGGACCTACCGGGCGGCCCGCCCCCTAACGCGCCCGGACGACGCAGCGCAGCCGGTCCGGCAGATACGCCGGGAGCTGGCCGAAGGCTTCCGCTGGCTGGCCGGCCAGCGCGTGCTGCGCACCATGACGGTCTTGATCGGGCTGCTGAACCTGACCCTCACCGCGGCCACCGCGGTCCTGGTGCTGCTCGTCAAGGAGCGGCTGAACCTGGGCCCGGTCGGCTACGGGACGCTGTTCACCTGCATGGCGGCCGGCGCCCTGCTCGGGTCCGCCTGCGGCGACTGGCTCATCCGGCGGGTCACCGCGACCTGGACGATCCGGATCGGCCTGCTGGTCGAGGCGGGCCTGCACCTGGTCCTGGCCACCTCGCGCAGCGCGTACCTGGTCGGCGCCATGCTGTTCGCGTTCGGCGTGCACGGTGCGCTGTGGACCATCGTGGGCAGTTCGCTGCGACAGCGGCTGACGCCGCCGGAAATGATGGGCCGGGTGGCCAGCACCGGCTTGTTCATCGCGGCCGGCGGCAACTGCGTCGGTGCCGTGCTGGGCGGCGTGATCGCGGCCCGGTTCGGGATCACCGCGCCCTACTGGGCGGGGTTCGTGGTCGCGGCGCTGGTGTCCGCCGGCACCTGGCGGGTGTTCAACCGGGCCGCGGTGGCGCAGGCCTACGCCGAGCCCGCGCTGTCCGGGACACCCCGGTAAGCCCCGGTGAGCCCCGGTAGAAGTCCCGGAGCCGAGCAGCCAGCCGAGCGCGACCGGAAGCTGCTGCCCCCACCACACCTGGTCGTGGCCGCCGATCCATTCCTCGTGCCGGCAGGGGAGCCCGGCCCGGTCCAGCCGTTCGGCCCATTGCCTGGTGGACCGTCGGAACCCGGGCTCAAGCGTGCCGGCCGCGAGGTAGTGCCGGACGCCGGCCGAACGTGCCGCCCCGCTGATCCGCCGCGGCACGACGCCGACGCTGAACGCGGCCACCGCGCCGATCAGGTCAGGCCGCCGCTGCGCGGCGGCGATGGCCCAGGCCGCGCCGTTGGAGAAACCCGCCGCCACCCACGGCCCGGCCACCGGGCCGAACCGCTCGCCTGCCCAGGGGAGAACCTCGCCGGTGACGAAGCGCAGATGCGCGTCGAAACGCCTGCGGTTGTGCCCGGGCAGGTACTCCTGGGCACGCAGGTCGGACCCGGACGGGAGCGCGCCGACGGCGTTGTGCAGGCCGACCAGCAGGACGGGCGGGACCGCGCCCGCCTCGATGGCCGAGTCCAGGGCCGGCGCGAACCCCCGGACCGATTCCCCGTCGGCCAGCACGCAGCCCGGCACCGGCCGCCCCGCGCCGGGCGGCTGGTAGACGGTCAGCTCGCGCTCGCCGCGCAGCGCGGCGCTGACCAGAGTATGCGTCGAGACGCTCCCGCGCAGCTCGCGCGGGGCAGCCGCGGCCGGGGCCTGCGGGCCGCGCCAGACCCGGATGTCAGGGATCTGCCGGGGCCACTCGCCGCCGGCCTCCCGCGACGCCACCACCACGCTGATCACCGCCTGGTCCAGGCGGCGGATCCGCAGCGAGACCTCCCACAGGTCATCGGTCCCCTCGACCGGCCACAGCCGCGGCTGCACCCCGCCGTAAAGCTGGACCTCGTCCGCCTGCCCCTGCCACAGCACCTCCAGGACGTCGCCGGAGGACCAGATGGCCAGCGGCGGCTCGGTCAGCCGGGCGCGCAGTTCGGCGGGGTCGCGCGGCCGCCAGACCCGGGCCACGTCCTCCCCGTCGGGCAGCCCGCCGGCGGTGTAGCGCTCGGCGGCGCGCCTGCGGTTGCCAGGCAGCACCGCCGCGAAGCGCTCCGCGAGCGTCTCCCGGCCGGCCGCCGCGCGTTCGGCGTCGGTGACCGACGGGTCGCCGTTCGGGATCTCCTCGCCCGCCTCCTGGTAGGTGCAGACGGCGAGCCGGTCCCGGTCGGGCCTGGCGCGCATACGCGGCACTATAACCCGCGCGCTGTCCCCCCGGGCGGACCTCGTTCGTCAGAAGCGCGAGAAGATGATCCACGCAGAAAGCAGAAGGGAGCCCGACATGCAGTACGCCTTGCTGATCTACTACAAGCCGGGAACGAACGAAGCGCTCGGCGCGGACGAATACGAGGCCGTGCACCGCGAGTACATGGAACTGAAGGACACGCCGGGGATGTTCGGCGGCGCCTCGCTGCACCCGGTCGAGACCGCCACCACCGTCCGCCTCCGCGACGATCAGCTGCTGGTCACCGACGGGCCGTTCGCCGACACCAAGGAGATCTTCGCCGGCTTCTACCTCCTCGAGGCCGACGACCTGGACCGGGCTACCGAGATCGCGGCCCGGATCCCGGCGGTCCGCCTCGGCGGCTCGGTGGAGATCCGCCCCATCGTGACCGAACGGTCGTGATCGAAGAGGTCTTCCGCGAGGCGTGGGGCCGGGTGCTGGCCTCGCTGATCGGCTACTTCGGCGACTGGGACCTCGCCGAGGACGCCGCCGCGGAAGCCTTCGCGATCGCGGCGCAGCGCTGGCCGTCCGAAGGCCTGCCCGACCACCCGACGGCCTGGCTGGTCACCACGGCCCGGCGCCGGGCCATCGACCGGCTGCGCCGCGATCGCGTCCTGGCCGCCAAGCTCCGCCTGCTCGCGGCGGCGGAGCCTCCGGCCGGCGGAGACCCTGCGGAGGACATCGTGGACACCACCGCGATCCCGGACGAGCGACTCGAGCTCATCTTCATGTGCTGCCATCCGGCCCTGGCCGTTGAGGCCCAGGTCGCGCTGACCCTGCGTGCCGTGGGCGGCCTTTCCACCGAGGAGATCGCGCGGGCCTTCCTGGTTCCGCCCGACACCATGAAACGCCGGCTGACCCGGGCCAAGTCCAAGATCAAGGTGGCGGGCATCCCGTTCGGTGTGCCGTCCGGCCCGCGGCTGCCCGAACGCCTCGGCGCGATCCTGGCCGTGGTGTACCTCATCTTCAACGAGGGGTACACCGACCCGGACCGGCCGGGCCTGGCCGCCGAGGCGATCCGGCTCGGCCGGGTGCTGGCCGTCCTGCTCCCGGCCGAGCCCGAGGTGCTCGGCCTGCTGGCGCTGATGCTGCTGCACGACTCGCGCCGGGAGACCAGGTTCGCCGCAACCGAGCCCGGAAATGAACCCGGAAATGAACAAGGCCAGGACCTGGTCCTGCTGGCCGATCAGGACCGGTCGCGCTGGGACTGGCGGCAGATCGCCGAGGGCCGGGCCCTGCTCGACCGGGCGCTGGGCCAGACCACTGCCCGGGCCGCGGGCCGGACCGGGCCGTACGTGATCCAGGCGGCGATCGCCTCCCTGCAGGCCGCCGACGAGCTCGACTGGCCGCAGATCTCGGTGCTCTACGGCCAGCTCGCCGAGCTGACCGGCTCCCCGGTGGTCCGGCTGAACCGGGCGGTGGCGGTCGCCGAAGCCGACGGCCCGGCCGCGGCGCTGGCCATCGTGGACCAGCTCGACCTGCCGGACTACCAGTACTGGCACTCCACCCGGGCCGAACTCCTGCGGCGGCTCGGCCGGCGGGACGAGGCACGGAGCGCCTACCGGCGCGCGCTCGACCTGGCCCGCACGGCCCCCGAGCGCAGGTTCCTCGAACGGCGCATCGCCGAATCCTGACCGGTCGTTGTCCCCGTCCGGGCGTCCGGTTCGTCATCCGGGCATGGAAAAGCTTCAGGCACAGCCGAAACTCACGGCACGACCGGAACTGACGAGGCGACCGGGACCCGCGGCGAGCCGGGGCGGGCTGATGCTGGCCGTGCTGCTGACCGGCCAGTTCATGTGCATCATCGACGTGCTCGTGGTCAACGTGGCCATGCCTTCGATCGGCGCCAGCCTGCACGCCTCGGGAGCGTCCCTGCAGCTGGTGGTGGGCGGTTACACCATCGCCTACGCCATGCTGCTGATCACCGGGGCCCGGCTGGGGGACCGGTACGGGCGGCGCCGGGTCTACCAGGCCGGCGTGATCACGTTCACCGCGGCCTCGCTGGCCTGCACGCTCGCGCCGGACAGCCAGGCGCTGGTCGCGTTCAGGTTCGCGCAGGGCGCCGGCGCCGCGGCCCTTGTCCCGCAGGTGTTCAGCCTCATCCAGCTGCGGTTCACCGGCCCGGCCCGGGCCCGCGCGCTGTCCGCGTACGCGGCCGTGCTCTCGGCCGGCGCGGTGGCCGGGCTGGTCCTCGGCGGGGTGGTGGTCAGCGCGGACCTGTTCGGCCTGGGCTGGCGCCCGGTGTTCGGCATCAACGTGCCGATCGGGATCGTGCTGGCCCTGGCCGTCCCCCGCCTGATCCCGCCCGACAAGCGCCCGCCCGACAAGCAGCCAACGGGAACACAGGCGCGCCGGCTCGACCTGGCCGGCCTGCTGGTGGCGGTCCCGGCCGTGCTGCTGATCGTGCTGCCGCTCGTGCTCGGTCACGAGGCGGGCTGGCCGCCCGTCTTGTTCGTCGTCATCGCGGCCGGGCTGCTGCTCGGGGCCGGGTTTGTCCTGGTCGAGCGGCGGGTCGCGGCGCGGGGCGGGGACCCGCTGCTGAACCTGGACGTGCTGCGCGCGCCGGGCCTGCCGCCCGGGCTGGCCGCCCTGGCCGTCACCCAGCTGGCCTACGGCGGGCTGCTGTTCACGTTCACGCTTTACCTGCAGGCCGGCCTGGGCGACAGCGCCCTGCGGGCCGGGCTCACCTACCTGCCGATGGCGGCCGCCTTCGGCCTGGTCGGCTACTTCTGGCGGCGGCTGCCCGCCGGCGCCCGCGCTTTCATCGTCCCGGCCGGCCTGACCGTCAGCGCGCTGGCCTACCTGGGCCTCGCGGCAGGCGTGCGCGGCGGCACCCAGGGCGGATTCCTGCCGTTCGCGCTGGCCGCGACCGGCCTCGGCCTGGGCCTGTCGGTCGGCCCGCTGCTCACCCAGGCCCTGGCGCACGTGCCCCCGGCCCGCGCCGCCGACGCGTCCGGCCTGCTCACCACCACCGTGCAGCTCGGCCAGCTGATGGGCGTGGCCATCCTCGGCTCGGTCTACCTAACCCGCGCCACGACACACCTCGCGGCGACACACCGGGCCACGGCACACCTCGCGGCGACACACCCGGCCACGGCGATGGCTGGCACGGCCGTGTGGCTGGCCGCGCTGTCCGCCGCGGCCCTGCCGGCCGCCCTGGTCATGGTGCGCGGCGTCAGCCGCCGGCGGGGGGCGATGCCACGGTCACCGTCGATCTGACAAAATAGCGGCCTGACCAGAACGAGCCTGGCCGGGAACCGGAACGGAGCACGCAATGGCTGACGCGGAGACCGAATCGAAGCCTGTCGATCAGGACGCGCTGGTGGCGGACATCGACCGCACCCGCACGGAGCTGGCGCGCACCATCGACGCCATCTCCGACCGGGTGAGCCCGAAGAAGAACGTCCAGCGGGTCACCGAGCAGCTCCGCGAGCGGGCCGGCCAGATCGACCCGGTGATGGCGGGCGCCGCGGTGGGCGCGGTCGTGATCGGCGTGACCGTCCTGCTCCTGCTCCGCCGCCGCAAGCACTAGCCCCAAAAAGCCAAGCACTAGCCCCCAAAGCCAAGCACTAGCCCCCAAAGCCAAGCACTAGCCCCAAAAGCTAGGACAACAAAACGCTACGAAGCGCTCTTGGTCAGTTCCTCGTACTCGGCCGCGGACAGCAGGTCCGGCGGCAGGGCCGCGTCCCCGTTGCCGTCTTGCGCCACCCGCACCCGGAACATCCATCCAGCCGTGTACGGCTCGGCGTTGACCAGCGACGGGTCGTCATCCAGCTCGGAGTTAACCTCCGTCACCTCGCCGTCCACCGGCGAGTACAGGTCGCTGACCGACTTGACCGATTCCACCTCGCCGCACGGCTCGCCGGCCGTCACGGCCGTTCCTGCCGCGGGCAGGGATATGTAGACCACGTCACCAAGCTGCTGCGCCGCATACTCGGTGATGCCGACCGAGATCACGGTGCCCTCCACGGACACCCATTCGTGCTCGGCCGTGTAGCGCAGTTCGGCGGGGATGCTCATCGTTATCGACTCCTGGAGTAAAACGGCAAATCCGTCAGCTGGGCCGGGACGGTCTCACCCCGGATGCCGACAGCAAGTACAGCATCACCGGCGTCGGCGTCAGCGTTCAGGTAGGCCATAGCGATCGGATGGCCCAGGGTAGGGGACGGCGCGCCGCTGGTCACGACGCCGCACGCGACCCCGTCCGCGAGCACCGGATAGCCGTGCCGCGCCACCCGGCGGGACTCGATGGTCAGCCCGACCAGCCGGCGAGCCGGCGCAGCCGAGGCCGCAGCCGAAAGCGCCGAACGCCCCACGAAATCACCCGGCTTGTCGAACTTCACCACCCGCCCCAGGCCCGCCTCGAACGGCGTCATGTCCGGGCCGAGCTCGTTGCCGTACAGCGGCATGCCGGCCTCGAGCCGGAGCGTATCGCGGGCGGCCAGACCCGCCGGGACCAGCCCCGCCGGGGCCCCAGAAGAAAGAACCGCCTCCCACACACTCACCGCGTCAGAAGGACGGCAGTACACCTCGAAGCCGTCCTCCCCGGTGTACCCCGTCCTGGCCACCCAGCACGGACGTCCCGCGACCGACCCGAAGGCACCCGCGTAGTACTTCATCGCCGCCAGGTCGAGGTCGGTGAGATCCCCCAGAATCCCGGCCGCCGCCGGCCCCTGCACCGCGATCAGCGCGTAGTCATCGGTCGCGTCGGCCACCACCGCGTCGAACCCCGAGGCCCGGGCGCGCAGCGATTCAAAGACCACGGACGTGTTGGACGCGTTCGCGATGACCAGGTACTCCTGCTCGCCCTGGCGGTAGACGACCAGGTCGTCGAGCACGCCGCCGTCGGCCGCGCAGATCATCGTGTACCGCGCCCGGCCGGGCCGCAAGCCGGAGATAAACCCGGTCAGCGCGTAGTCAAGCGCCGCCCCGGCGTCAGCCCCGGCAACCCTGATCTCGCCCATGTGCGACAGGTCGAAAAGCCCGGCCGCGTGCCGCACGGCCTGGTGCTCGCCGGTCTCGCTGCCGTAGCGCAGCGGCATCTGCCAGCCCGCGAACGAGGTCATGACCGCCCCGAGCCGCTCGTGCTCGGCGAACAATGGAGTCTGCCGCGATGACGTCACCTGGGAATGGTATTCCGGAACCATGGAACTTCTGACCGATGACCAGATCAACGCCGAGCTGACCGCCGTCCCGGCCTGGACCCGCGACGGCAACTCGATCACCACGGTGACCACGCGCAAAGATTTCCGCGACGCCCTGCTGTACGTCGGGGCCGTCGCCTACCTGGCCGAGACCGCCGGCCACCATCCCGACGTCGCGATCTCCTGGAACCAGGTGACGCTGACCCTCAGCACCCACTCCGCGGGCGGCCTGACCGCCAACGACTTCACCCTGGCCCGCCAGATCTCGGCGCTGTCCTGAACACCACGGCATAACGACGACGCGGCGGCCCGCTTGTACAGCGCCTGCGCGACCGGGCCCAGGTCGGCCGAGTACAGGATGCGGTCCTGCCCGGAGTAGCGGAACGTCGTCACCCCGGTGATGACGCCCAGCCCGGTCCGCGGGTCGAAGCCCGACAGCCACGGCCCGCCGCTGCCGCCCTCGGTCATCGCGCAGGTGATGCCCTCGTCCTGGGTGCCGAACGGGTCGGCCTGCAACGTGCCCTCGCAGTAGTCCAGGCCCTGCCCGTTGTAGGGCGGCTCGGAGGGGTACCCGAACACGGCCTCGGCCGCGGCCCGGTGCCCGAACTCGATCGGCTGCCCGCCGACCGCCGCCCCGACCTCGTGCCCGCCAGCGGTACCCACGACCACGAACGCGACGTCGTCGTCCTCGTCCGCGCCGGCCGACCACTGGGCGGGTACGTAGTACGTCCGGGCCGGGTAGCTGCCGTACGGCTCGTGGCCGTCGGCGTAGCCGGGCACGAACGTCCAGTGCGTGGCCCAGTGCCCGGCCCCGTCGGACACGCAGTGCGCCGCCGTCATCACCACGTCCTGGTGCTTGCTGGCCACCGCCGACCCGGAGCACGAGTACTGGACGTTGCCCAGGGTGAAGAACACCCGCCCGGTGGTCCGGGCCACCGCCCCGCCCCCGGCCCACGGCAGCCCGGACGCACGGGTGCCGGCCCTGGCGCGGGCCGCGGCCGCCATCCGCGCCCGGGTCCAGTACCCGGGCGCGGGCACCACGGCCCGTTCGGTCACGACAAAAGACGGACGCGGCACCGGCGCGGCACCGGCCAGCGGACCAGGACCAGGAGCAGGACCGGGACCGGCCAGAGCGCAGCAGCCAAGCAGCACGAGAACCGCGACCGCAACACGTCGCGAAGTGGGCAGACTCACGGTGAGTAAGTATTCACTACCCAAAGTAACGCTGTCTAACCCAACCGATACCCGCTGGTCCGCCCGCGTGTTTCCGTAGCCGATACCGGAACGTTGCCGAAGATTTACCAGATTTGCACAAAACCGCACCAATAAGCCTCTTTATCCGGCGGGCCGAAGCGTGGCATCGTGGGCACCCGCGGTGCCATGTGGGCGGACCGCGCTTCGGCCTGATGAAAAGCGCCTGATGAAAAGCTCCGAGAGGAAAAGCTCATGGACAGACGTCGGAAGGCGGGTCTGACCGGCCGGCCCGGGACGTGGTTGCGCGTCACCGTAGCGGCCAGCTCGGCAGCGCTGCTCGGCACGCTGGGCCTGGCGGGAACGTCACACGCGGCGACCGCGGCACACGCGGCGAACACCGCCAAGGCGGCGGCGCTCACCGATGACAGCTCATGCCATCTCGGCCACGGGGTCAAGCACGTGGTGCAGCTCACGTTCGACAATGTGCACTTCTTCCGGGACAACCCCAACGTCCCGTCCGACCTGGAAATGATGCCTAACCTGCTGAACTTCTTCGAGAACAACGGCACCTTCCTGAGCAACAGCCACACGCCGCTGATCGCGCACACCGCCGATGACATCCTGACCACGAACACCGGGCTGTACGGCGACCGGCAGGGCATGCCGGTCTCCAACAGCTACGGGGCCTACAACACCGACGGCACGAACGGCGCCTTCAACACCGCCACCATCGCCGGCTCGTTCGCCTACTGGACCGACCCGGTCTTCTACTCGCACGGCGTGCCGGCCGGCGGGGACACCAACCCGAACATGGTCTACGCCCCGGTGCCGCCGGCCACCGCCGCGCACCCGGTGACGCCGAACACGATCACCCCCGCGCCGTGGGTGCCGTTCACCCGGGCCGGCTGCGACGTGGGCGACGTGTCCACGGCCAACCAGGAGCTGGAGAACACCGGCGTCGACATCCCCAAGGTGTTCGGCGCTAACTCGCCCGAGGTCGCGCAGCTCAACGCCGACCCCGACTCGTTCAAGGACGCCGAGACCGCGGACTACGTCGGTGTCGCCGTGCACTGCGCCTCGGGCAACGCCTTCTGCTCCTCCGCCCAGGCGGTGAAGTTCGGCCAGACCGCGCCGTCCGCGTCCGCCTCGCCGGACCTGCTGCCGAGCGAGCCGGGCGGGTACAACGGCTTCCAGGCCCTGTTCGGCCACAGGTACGTCGCGCCGCAGCTCGGCGCGGGCACCCACAACCTCAGCCGCAACGGGTTCGAGGTCACGAACGCGGCCGGGAACCTGGTCGACGAGAACGGCAACCAGATCAACGGCGCGTTCCTGTCCAACCACCCCGGCTTCCCCGGGTTCGGCGGAATCAACGCCTCGCAGACGCTGGCCTACCTGGCCGACATGCTCGAGTCGGGCGTGCCGGTGGTGAACGGCTACATGGCCGACATCCACGGCAACGAGGGCATCCCCGCCCTGTCCGCGGCGTGCAAGGGTGTCCCGGCCGCGCTCGGCAGCGGCAGCGCCTGCTACATCGCCCAGGCGCAGTACTACAACCAGGCCTTCGGCACGTTCTTCCAGCGGCTGGCCGCCGACGGCATCACGCCGGCCAACACGCTGTTCGTGCTGAGCTCCGACGAGGGCGACCACGAGGCGGGCGCCAACGTGGGCCGCGCCATCCAGCCCACGCCGGCCAACTGCGACGGCGCGACCGTCTCCGGCGACACCGTGACCCCGGACGTGCTGTGCACCTACCCCGCGGGCTCCTTCGGCGAACTGGCCGGCAACATGACCGGCCTGCTGGCCACCGAGAAGGGCAACACCACCCCGTTCACCCTGGAGAACGACACCGCGCCAGAGTTCTACGTGACCGGCGATCCCGGCCCGGATACCCCGGCGGTGCGAACGCTGGAGCATGACGTGGCCGGGCTGACCGCCACCAACCCGTACGCGGGCGGCACCCAGGACATCGCGAACTTCATGGCCGACCCGGCCGAAGAGGCGATCCTGCACATGGTCAACGCCGACCCGGCCCGGACCCCGACGCTCGCCCTGTTCGCCAAGCCGGACTACTTCCTGAGCAGCGGCGCCGCGTCCTGCGGCACCTCGTGCGTGGCGCAGAACACCGGGTTCGCCTGGGACCACGGCGACTACGCGGCGGAGATCAACACCAACTACATCGGCCTCGCCGGTCCCGGGGTCAAGCACCTGGGCCTGGACGGCTCGGGCCCGGCCGACGGCCCGAACTCGGCCGGCCCGAACAGCGGGCAGATCGAGGTGGTCAACAGCGGCACCACCGGCACCTGGGCCGACGAGACCGACGTCCGCCCGACCATGATGTACCTGACCGGGCTCACGGACGACTACGAGCACGACGGCCGGGTCATCACCCAGGTCCTGTCCGCGCCGAACCGCGCGCTCGGCGGCTCGGCGGTGGCCGCGCTCGGCGCCTGCTACAAGCAGCTCAACTCCAGCGTGGGGCAGTTCGGCGCCTTCACCCTGGAGGCCGACACCAAGGCGATCGAGAGCAGTTCGCCGGGTGACTTCAGGTACCTGACCACCGACAAGGCCCTCGTGGTGCTGGACAAGATCCGGGACGCGATCGCCCTGAAGATCAAGGCCCAGCTCGAAGCGGCCGCCTTCGGCAACCAGCCGATCTTCGCGGCCGGGGCCGAGACGTTCGCCTGCGACGCGATCATCAGGTCGGCCGCCGCCCTAGCCCATAGCGCCTGATCACAGACGTGGGCCGGCACCCTGGCTAGCCTGGGGTGCCGGCCCACGGCACAATGGGGCGGTGACCTTCTCCGGCCCGCCCCGCGACGTGGTGATCCTCGGCTCGACCGGCTCGATCGGCACCCAGGCCCTCGACATCATCCGGCGCAACCCCGGCCGCTTCCGGGTCGCGGCGCTCGCGGCCGGCGGCGGGAACCTGGACCTGCTGGCCCGCCAGGCGGTCGAATTCGGGGCGGCGGCCGTCGCCGTAGCCACCCCGGCCGCCGCCGCGCAGCTACAGACCGTACTCCGCTCTGTTTTTGATGTGGGCCGAACGGAACGTGGTGCGTCCCCCGCGCCCCCCGACGTGCTGACCGGCCCGGACGCGATCTCCGAGGTCGCCGCGTGGCCAGCTGACGTGGTGCTGAACGGGGTGACCGGCGCGGCCGGGCTGCAGGCCACGCTGGCCGCGCTGGACGCCGGGCGGACCCTGGCCCTGGCCAACAAGGAGTCGCTGATCATCGGCGGCCCGCTGGTCACCAGCCGGGCCAAGCCCGGGCAGATCATCCCGGTCGACTCCGAACACTCCACCATTGCCCAGTGCCTGCGCGCCGGGCGCGGATCCGAGGTCCGGCGGCTGGTGCTGACCGCCAGCGGCGGGCCCTTCCGCGGCTGGCGCCGCGACGCCCTGGCCGACGTCACGCCCGGACAAGCCCTGGCCCATCCCACCTGGAAAATGGGCCCGCTGGTCACGGTCAACTCCGCCACCTTGGTGAACAAGGGCCTGGAGGTGATCGAGGCGCACCTGCTGTTCGGGTTCGGGCTGGACCAGATCGACGTCGTGGTGCACCCTCAGTCGATCGTGCACTCGATGGTGGAGTACGCCGACGGCGCCACCGTGATCATGGCCTCGCCGCCGGACATGCGGCTGCCGATCTCGCTCAGCCTGGGCTGGCCCGACCGGGTGCCCGACGCCGCGCCGGGGCTGGACTGGTCGGCCGCCGCGACCTGGACCTTCGAGCCGCTGGACGACGCCGCGTTCCCCGCCGTCGCGCTGGCCCGCGAGGCGGCGGCGGCGGGCGGCACCATGCCGGCCGTCTACAACGCCGCCAACGAGGCCTGCGTGGCCGCCTTCTTGTCCGGCCAGATCGGCTTCACGCGGATCGTCGACACCGTCGCCCGGATAGTCTCAGAGCACGACGCCGCGTGCGCCGCCGTCACCACCGTGGCGGACGTGCTCGCCGTGGACGCCTGGGCCCGGAGCCGGGCCGCCGAGCTTTTGGCCTGATGACGGGGAGGACGACCGGATGGACCTGATCGGCTGGGCCATCTTCATCGTCGCCCTGCTCGTCTCCGTCATGCTGCACGAGACCGGCCACTTCGTGGTGGCCAAGAAGTTCGGCATGAAGGTGACCCGCTACTTCGTCGGCTTCGGCCCGACGATCTGGTCCACCTGGCGCGGCGAGACCGAGTACGGGATCAAGGCCCTGCCCCTCGGGGGTTTCGTCAAGATCGTCGGCATGCACTCGCTGGACGATCCCGAAGACCCGGAGGACGAGCCGCGGGCGTTCCGCTCGCACCCGGCCTGGCAGCGGATCCTGGTCCTGTGCGCCGGCTCGGCCATGCACTTCCTGCTGGCGCTGTTCCTGGCCTTCGGGCTGGCCCTGACCGTCGGCATCGCCAACGACAACACCCAGGTGGGCACGCTCAGCTCCTGCCTGCCGGCCAGCCTGACCGCCTACGACAACAACTCGTGCGCCGGGTCCCACCAGCAGTCCCCGGCCAAGCTGGCCGGGCTGCGGCTCGGCGACGTGGTGACCGCCATCGACGGCCGGCCGGTGACCAACTTCACCCAGCTCACCGACATGATCCAACCCCAGCGGCCCGGGACGACGGTCACCCTCAGCGTCCGCCGCAACGGGAAGCCGATCACCCTGCACGCCACGCTGGCCAACGTCAAGGGCCGCAGCGGCTCCTACCTGGGCATCGCGCCCAGCGGGCTGGTGTTCCAGGTGCCCAGTCCGCTAGGCGCCATCGAATACTCGGGCACCACCTTCGGCCAGGTCCTGGCCGGCTCGGCGCAGGCCGTCGCGCAGCTGCCCGGGGGGCTGCACGACCTGTTCAGCCCGAACCGCTCGAAGACCGCCGCGGGCCAGGTCAGCAGCATCGTCGGCGCGGCCGAGGCGACCGGCACCGAGGTGGCCTCCAACGCGGGCTGGCAGTACAAGGTCACCTTCGTGCTGCTGATCATCGTCTCGCTGAACATCTTCGTGGGCGCGTTCAACATGCTCCCGCTGCTTCCGCTGGACGGCGGTCACATCGCGGTGATCATCTACGAGCGGATCCGCGCCTGGCTGGCCCGGCTGCGCGGTCGCCCCGACCCCGGCCTGGCCGACATGGCCAAGTTCGTCCCGGTCAGCTTCGGCCTGTTCGTCATCCTGATTCTCCTCAGCCTCACCCTGGTCGCGGCCGACATCTTCAACCCGGTCAACCTCATCGGCGGCTGATCGCGCTCCCGGATGACAGCGCTGTCAGCCTCTGTAAGCTCCCGTTACCTGAGGGGTGGTTCAATGGGGCACGTCGAGGGATTCGGGGATGCCTAACTAGTGGATGGGGCTCATGAGTATTGACCTCGGTATGCCGCAGGCGCCGCCCGCGCCGCTGGCCGAACGCCGGAACTCCCGCCAGATCATGGTGGGCCCGGTGCCGGTCGGCGGGGGAGCGCCGGTAACCGTGCAGTCGATGACCACCACGCTGACCGCCGACGTGAACGCCACCCTGCAGCAGATCGCCGAGCTGACCGCCTCCGGCTGCCAGATCGTCCGGGTCGCGGTCCCGTCCCAGGACGACGCCGACGCGCTGCCCGCCATCGCGCGCAAGTCCCAGATCCCGGTCATCGCCGACATCCACTTCCAGCCCAAGTACGTGTTCGCCGCGATCGACGCGGGCTGCGCCGCGGTCCGGGTCAACCCGGGCAACATCAAGCAGTTCGACGACAAGGTGGCCGAGATCGCCAAGGCCGCCGCCGGAGCCGGGATCCCGATCCGGATCGGCGTCAACGCGGGCTCGCTGGACAAGCGACTGCTGGCCAAGTACGGCAAGGCCACCCCCGAGGCGCTGGTCGAGTCCGCGCTGTGGGAGTGCTCCCTGTTCGAGGAGCACGGCTTCCGCGACATCAAGATCTCGGTCAAGCACCACGACCCGGTGGTGATGATCAACGCCTACCGGCTGCTCGCGCAGCAGTGCGACTACCCCCTGCACCTGGGCGTGACCGAGGCCGGGCCCACCTTCCAGGGCACGATCAAGTCCGCCGTGGCGTTCGGCGCCCTGCTGGCCGAAGGCATCGGCGACACCATCCGGGTCTCCCTGTCCGCGCCCCCCGTGGAAGAGGTCAAGGTCGGCATCTCGATCCTGGAGTCGCTCGGCATGCGCCAGCGGCGCCTGGAGATCGTGTCCTGCCCGTCCTGCGGCCGGGCCCAGGTCGACGTGTACAAGCTGGCCGAGGAGGTGACCGCCGGCCTGGACGGCATGGAGGTCCCGCTGCGCGTCGCGGTCATGGGCTGCGTGGTCAACGGCCCCGGCGAGGCCCGCGAGGCCGACCTGGGCGTGGCCTCGGGTAACGGCAAGGGCCAGATCTTCGTCCGCGGCAAGGTCATCGCCACCGTTCCCGAGTCGCAGATCGTGGAAACCTTGATCGAAGAGGCCATGCGCCTAGCCGAACAGATGCCCGCCTCCTCCGCCGACGACCCCGACCCCTCCGCCGCCGGCAAACCCGTCGTCACCGCCTACTAACCGCCGGCCTAGCCGGCCTGGCGGTGCGTGTGGCTGGCGAGCATGGTGTCCGCGTAGACCACCTCGCCGACGTGCTCGGCGGCTACCGCCCGCGCGTCGGCGGGCAGCATGTCGTCGGTGACGAGCACGTCGACCTCGCTCAGCCGCGCGAACGAGCTCAGGCTGGTCAGGCCCCACTTGGTGTGGTCGGCTAGCACGACCACCCGGCGCGCCACCCGGATGAAGGTCCGGTTGGTCTCGGCCTCGGCGAGGTTGGGCGTGGTCAGCCCCGCGTCGGCGTCGAAGCCGTGGCAGCCGAGGAAGAGGACGTCGAAGTGCAGCGAGCGGATGGTCAGGTCCGCGATCGGGCCGACCAGCGCGTCCGACGGGGTGCGGACGCCGCCGGTCAGCACCACCGAGTCGGCCGTGCCGTCCAGCCCGCCGCGCATTCCGCTGAACACGCTCGTCACGCGCAGCGAGTTGGTCACGATGGTGAGCCCCGGCACGTCCAGCAAGCATTGCGCCAGGGCGAAAGTAGTGGTCCCGGCGGCCAGCGCGACCGCCGTGCCGGGCGTGACCATTCTCGCCGCCGCCCGGGCGATCGCGGTCTTCTCTGGTCTCTCGAGCACGAGCTTTGCTTCGAAGCCCGGCTCATGGCTCGAGGGCGTACCCGGGAGCACGGCGCCGCCGTGCACCTTTTCCACCAGCCCGTCGCGGGCGAGTACCTCAAGGTCTCTGCGGATGGTCATGTCCGAGACCCCGAGTCGCTGAGTGAGATCACTGACCCTGGCGCTGCCATCGCTCCTGACGGCCTGCAGGATGAGCGACTGGCGGTGTCTGGCTAGCATCCGTCTTCCCCTCGTCGTTAGGGGATGACACCCGGACCCGTGCGGTGGCCCTGGATAGCGTCATCCGTCCCAAGTGAGACGTTTTTGGCCGGTGTTCGGTTCCGGGGGTGGATGTCCGAAGCGGAGGGATTTCTGTGCTCCACGTTGCCCGCGAGCCCGTCGTGGTCCGCGAGACCGCGGTCCCTACCCCTTACCCAGCCTCAACCGTCACGGCCTTTGCCCAGGTCACGCCGTAGATGCCGTCCCGCCCGCAGGGCTCCACCGGTCTTGCTATCCCCGCTGGTATCCCGGATCGCTCGCGCCGGCTAAAACCCTTCACTCGCCCCGGAGCCGACGCAACAAGGGCGACGCAACAGGGTGAACCCCGGGGTTCACCACGCTCTTGCGAAGTGAAACCCGGGGTTCAGGCGTGCTGATCCGGGCGCCGCGCGGTCTGGCGTCGGCGGGGACGGCGGTCGGCAGATTCGTGGCAGCGTGTCGATGGTGTTTCGCGGTTGTTGCCGTATAGTGACTTGTTAACGCTAACATCGTCGAGTCGGCGAGGGGAGGGCCTGTCAGACCGAGGCTATGGAAGCGAATGCGCATTTTGCTAACCTGGCATGTAGAGCCTGATATCGACACGGGCGCGGTCCTTATCGGGCCCTGCATGATGCCTTTTCGAGATGCTGCGGGTTACTCCAAGATGAACCGCCGGAATAGGTGTGTCTTCGCGTTATCTCTCTTGCGACGAAGTCGACGGGACTCGCCGCGCGACAGCGGGCTCGGCCCGGAGAGTATCCCCGTCCCGGGAAATTCCATGGAGGTCCTTAGATGAAGAAAAAGGTCGACCCGGTAGTCGACGAAGCGATTGAGACCCTGAATATGAAGGAAGGGCCCACTCGTCGTCGGCTGATCGAAGGGGCCGGGCTGTTCAGCGCCACCGCGGCGGCCTCCGCGCTGATCGCGGCCTGCACCTCGTCCAGTTCGAGCAGCGCCAGTTCAACGTCGTCGGGGAACCCGACCGGGGGAGTCTTCCCGAAGACCCCGGCCTGGAAGTTCTGGTTCGTCAACCACGCCGACACGAACCAGTTCTTCACCCCGACGAAGTACGGGTATTCCGACGCGGCGGCGCTGCTCGGCCTGCCGACGCCGCAGTGGGGCGGTTCGGCCAGCTCGAGCTTCACCGAGATGATCAGCTTCATGAACACCGCGATCTCCGCCAAGGCGGACGGGATCGCGCTGGCGCAGATATCGAACACCGCCTTCACCGGCGTGGTGTCGAACGCGATGAGCGGCGGCATCCCGGTGCTCACCTACAACGCCGACGGGATCTACAGCAACGGCGTGGCCGAGATCGGCAGCAACCGGCTGGCCTACGTCGGGCAGGCGCTCTACCTGTCCGGACAGGCCATGGGCGAGCAGATCAAGACGCTCGTGCCGGGCGGCGGGCACATCGCGATCTTCATCGCGACCGTGGGCACCGGCAACATCCAGCCCCGCTTCGACGGCGCGAAGGTGGTGCTCGGCAGCAGCTACCAGATAGACGAGGTCGCGACCAGCACGGTCGACGCGACCGAGCTGTCGACCGAGAAGTCTTACATGCTCGGGCACAAGGGCACCCTCAAGGGCGCGTTCGCGGTGGACTCCGGGTCCACCGCCAACCTCGCCGCGGCCCTGTCCGGGGCCGGCCTGTCCATTCCGGCCGGCGGCTTCGACACCGACCCGCGGACGCTGGCCGCGCTGTCCAGCGGCAAGCTGAAGTTCTCCATCTTCCAGGACCCCTACCTGCAGGGCTTCCTGCCCGTCCTGTACCTGTACCTGTACAACCTGTCCGGCACGCAGATCGCGCCGCCGGACACGGACACCGGCCTGACCGTGCTGACCCCGAGCAACGTCAGCCAGGTCCTGAAGAACAGCCGTTTCCAGGGCGGATCGTCGGCCCAGCAGTACCTGCCGCGGCCCTCGGGCGCCATCAGCCAGCCGCCGGCGACGACGAGCACCTGACCACGAGCCCGCCAGCGGCGGGGCGGGCCGACCTGGTCTGCCCCGCCGCCGCGGTCGTAGCCTAGACAGGTCCGCGGGCGGCGGATCGTGCCGTCACGGACGCAGAACCGGCAGGGACACGGCAGCCGACGGGACCGGTCTAACCGGCAGTGGAGACGGTGAAGAACGGAAGTGGGTCCAAGTGAGTGAGACGGCCGAGCAAGCCGCAGTGGCAACCGGCGCCCACCGGGGCGGGCCGGCGGGCCCGGGCGGCGTCGGTACCGCCCTGTGGGGCGTCCTGCGCATGTTCGGGCGGCAACGCGAGGCGACGGTGTTCGTGGTCGCCGCGGCGCTGTTCCTCTACTTCGCGATTGACAAGGGGTCGGACTTCACCTCGAAGGCGAACCTGGTCACCGTGTTTTCCGACAACGTGGCGCCGTACGCGATCATCGCGCTGGGCGAGGTCATGCTGCTGATCTGCGGCGAGATCGACCTGTCGGTGGGCTTCGTCGTCGGGTTCGCCCCCTACCTGATGTACTTCCTGATCAGCTTCTACCATTTCCCCGGCCTGCTGGCGCTGCTCTTCGCGCTGCTCCTGGGGCTGGTGGTCGGCTGGGTGAACGGATTCTTCACGGTCACGATCGGCGTGCCCTCGTTCATCACCACGCTGGGCACCGGGTTCGTCCTGCTGGGCCTCATCAACACGACCTCGCACGACCAGCCGGCGAACATCCCGGCTCAGGTCCTGGGCATCGGCAAGTGGATCGCCACCTACGCGTGGGCGCCGATCGTCTGGGCGATCGTGCTCACCGCGATCTTCCAGATCCTGCTGACCCGTACCCGCTGGGGCCTGCACACGGTTTCCGTGGGCGGGAACCAGCTCGGGGCGCGGGAGGCCGGCATCCACGTGAACCGGATCAAGTACGGCAACTTCATGCTCACCGGGCTGCTGGGGTCGCTCGTCGGCCTGCAGACCATGTACTTCAGCAACATCATCGCGCCCACGGCGGGCTCGTACCAGTGGATGTTCTACGCGGTCACCGCGGCGGTGATCGGCGGCACCGCGATGCTGGGCGGCGTCGGGACCATCATCGGCGCGTTCCTCGGCGCGGTGGCGCTGGGCATCCTGCTGGACGGGTTCCCGCTCGTCGGGATCGG
Source organism: uncultured Actinomycetes bacterium (assembly GCA_963822765.1). Taxonomy (GTDB): domain Bacteria; phylum Actinomycetota; class Actinomycetes; order Streptosporangiales; family Streptosporangiaceae; genus Palsa-504. The sequence continues at coordinate 231,141 of CAWGJL010000001.1, forward strand.
CGCCGACCCGCTGAACATCGTCTTCGGTGCCGCCATCCTCGCCGCCATGGTCGCGAACGTCCAGCTCACGAGAGTGCGGGAAAGGGGGCACGGCTGACATGGCCTCGATGACACCACAGGGCCAGGCCGAGCTCGCGAGTCAGGACGGGGATGTCCTCCGCGTCGAGCACATCTCCAAGAGCTACGGTATGGTGACCGCGCTGACCGACGTGAACCTGCGGCTGGCTCGCGGCGAGGTGCTCGGGCTGATCGGTGACAACGGCGCGGGCAAGTCCACGCTGCTCAAGATCCTCTGCGGTTTCCAGCCGCCCACCTCGGGCGCGATCTTCCTGGACGGGCGGGAGGTCGTGCTGAAGTCGGTCGACCACGCCAGGTCGCTCGGCATCGATGCCGTCTATCAGGATCTCGCGCTGATCAACCAGCTCACGGTGTTCCAGAACATGTTCCTCAACCGGGAGAAGATCAGCTGGCCGCTGGTCCGGAACCGGGCCATGCGGCGGGAGGCCAGGGAGCACCTGGATGAGATGGGCGTGAACATCCCGTCGGTGAACGTACCGGTGGCCAAGCTTTCCGGCGGGCAGCGGCAGGCGATCGCGGTGGCGCGGTCGGTGTTCTCCAACCCGAAGATCCTGCTGCTCGACGAGCCGCTTGCCGCCATGGGCGTCAAGGAAGGCGCGATCATCCTCGACCTGGTCACCAAGCTGAAGCAGCAGGGCAACGTCTCGATCATCATCATCGCGCACAACTACGGCCAGGTCCTGCAGGTGTGCGACCGGGTGAACATGATTCAGGATGGCAAAATTACCCTCGACAAACGCGCCGACGAGACCTCGGCCGAGGAACTGACCGAGGTAGTGGTCGCGGAATACCGTAAGGCGCTCGAAGAACGCCAGCGCGCCGCGTCGTAGGCGAGCGAGCCTGACCGGCCCCGAGCAACGATGGGGCATCATGGGGTGCATGTCGATGCCTCGCCGGGGCCGGGGCCTGAGCCGGAGCCGGGACCCAAGCGCGATGCGGGGCGGCGCGGTGGCGCTGACCGTCGCCTTGGCCGCGCTGCTCATGGTCACCGCCTGCACCTCGCCCGCACCCACGGCGGTCGCCCCGCAGAACACGCAGAACACCGGGCCGGGCACGACGCCCGGTCCGGCCGCGGGCCGCGACCCCGGGCCGATCGTGCCGACGAACAGCACGCTGCGCTGGCATTCCTGCAGCGGCCTGATCGCCCAGATGGGCATCAGGGACTGCACGATGCTGAACGTGCCGCTGAACTACTCCCAGCCCAACGGGCGGCGCATCAGCCTGGCCCTGGACATGATCCCGGCCACCGCCCCGGTGAGCCAGCAGCAGGGGATCTTGCTGGTCAACCCCGGCGGCCCCGGCGGCAGCGGGCTGTCCCTGCCCGCCGAACTGGCCGGAGGGCTCAGCCCCGGCGTGGCCCGGGACTACGACATCATCGGGTTCGACCCGCGCGGTGTCGGGTCGTCGGTGCCCGAGCTGAGCTGTGACCCGTCCTTCTTCTCCGCCGGCCCGCGCCCGAACTACATTCCGGCCAGCCCCGCCGCCGAACAGGTCAACATCAACCGGGCGAAAACGTACGCCAGCGACTGCGAGCAGAAGTTCGGCTGGCTGCTCCCGTACATGACCACCGAGAACGTGGCCCGCGACCTGGACTCCATCCGCGCCGCGTTCGGCGTGGCGACGATCAACTACTTCGCGTTCTCCTACGGCACCTATCTCGGCCAGGTGTACGCGACGCTGTTCCCGCGGCGCGTCCGCCGGATGGTGCTGGACAGCACCGTCGATCCCACCGGGGTCTGGTACACCGACAACGTCGACCAGGACTACGCCTTCCAGGGCCGGATGAACGCGTTCTACGCCTGGGTGGCCCAGTACGCCAGCACCTACAACCTCGGCAGCACCGCGGCCCAGGTCAGGAGCGCCTGGTACCGGGCCCGCAACCAGCTGCTCGCTCACCCGGCCAACGGGGTGGTCGGCGCCGACGAGCTCGACGACACCTACATCGAGGGCGGGTATGACGACCAGCTCTGGCCCGGCCTGGCCCAGGCCCTGTCGGACTACCTCAACCAGGGCGACGCCGCGGGCCTGATCGGCCAGTACCAGTCCTACGGCGTCCAGAACGAGAACGAGTTCGCGGTCTACAACGCGGTGGAGTGCGCCGACACCAGCTGGCCGAGCAGCTTCTCGTCCTGGACCTCCGACACCGAGCAGGTCTACAAGACCGCGCCGTTCTACGCGTGGGGCAACGCCTGGTACAACGCCGCGTGCGCGTTCTGGCCGGTGCACGGGTCGTCCGAACCGCTGCAGATCACCGGCACCGGCCTGCCCGGCATCTTGATGCTGCAGGGCACGCTGGACCCGGCCACGCCGTACCCGGGCGCCCAGGACGCGCACAAGCTGCTGCCCTCGGCCCGGATGGTGGTGGTGACGGGCGGCGGCAACCACGGTCAGTCGTTCTCCCAGCCGCCGAACAACTGCGTCCAGGGCTACCTGAACGGCTATCTCGCCACCGGAGCGCTGCCGCGGAGCGCCGGCCTGGTCAACGCCACCTGCCCGGCCCTGGCCAACCCGACGCCAGGAAGCTGAACCCCGACGCCGGGAAGCTGAATTCGGCCCTATTGCCCCGTGTAGGCTGGCTGTATGTTGCGGGTAAAACCGCCGTCGTCCGCGGTGCGGCTGCTCGATGAGCGGGACCGGGGCGCGGTGCTCGCGATCTGCGATCGCGATCCGGTGACCAACGTCTTCGTCAGCTCCCGGGTCCGCGCCCTCGGCCTGGAACCCGGTCGCCTCGGCGCCCAGATGTGGGGCCATGGCCCCGGCGGCCGGCTGCAGTCGCTGTGCTATTCCGGTGCCAACCTGGTTCCGGTCGCGGCCACGCCCGATGCGGTCGTGGCCTTCGCGGACCGGGCGCTGAAGCAGGGGCGGCGGTGCTCATCGGTGGTCGGGCCGGCCGACGAGGTCCAAGCGCTGTGGGCTCTGCTGCGGCCCCGGTGGGGACCGGCCAGGGACGTCCGCCCCGTGCAGCCGGTCATGGCCATCAACGGGCCGCCGCAGGTGGCGCCCGACCCGCTGGTCCGCCGGGTCCGCATGCAGGACTTCGACGCCCTCTGGCCCGCCTGCGTGGCGATGTTCACCGAGGAGGTGGGCGTCTCGCCGACCAGCGGGGACGGCGGCGCCTCGTACCGGGCCCGCCTGGAACAGCTGATCCGCAGCGGCCGCGCCTTCGCCCGGATCGAGGGCGGCAGGGTGATCTTCAAGGCCGAGATCGGGGCCGTGACCCCGCAGGCCTGCCAGGTCCAGGGCGTCTGGGTCCGGCCGGAATGCCGCGGCCAGGGCCTGGCCGCCCCCGGCATGGCCGCGGTCGTGGTCGAGGCGGCCCGGTCGATCGCCCCGGTGGTCTCGCTGTACGTCAACGACTACAACGCGCCGGCCCGCGCGGCCTACCTGCGAGCCGGTTTCGCCGAGACCGGCCGGTTCATGTCGGTGCTGTTCTAGCCCGGGGGGGCGACCCCCCGGAGCCCCCGCTGCGACGGCTTCGCCGTCGCTTTCTGAGCTAATCGCGGTCGCGGATCTTGCGCAGGTAGTCGACGATCGGCTGGAACGAGGACCGGATCTCCTCCTGCTGCTGCGCGGAAAGCCGGTCGATGAAGTGACGGCGGACGTTCTCCACGTGGTACGGCGCGACCCGCTCGATAGCCTCGAACCCGGCCTTGGTCAGCACGGCGAACGTGCCGCGCTTGTCACCCTCGCAGTCGTCGCGCCGGACCAGGCCGCGCTTTTCCATCCGCGAGATCTGGTGCGACAGCCGGCTCCGGGACTGGCTGGTGGCGTCGGCGAGATCGGTCATCCGCAGCCGGTGTTCCGGCGCCTCGGACAAATCGACCAGGATCTCGTAGTCGCGGCCGTTCAGCCCGTGCGCGATCAGGTCGCGGTCGAGCTGGCGCAGGAGCAGCTGGCTCAACTGGACAGTAGCCCGCCAGGCCTGTTGTTCCTCATCGGTCAGCCAGTTCGGCTGTCCGTTTGTACCGGGCATACCCCGAACTTACCCCCTACCCGGCGGTAACAGGGCTGACCTGGCCGCCTGCGGCGGCGGGGCTGACGGCTAGGCCGCCGGCCGTGCAGCGGAGGCTACCTGGGTGTCCAGGGTTAAGCGGCACTCCTGCGTGGTCAGGCAGCCCTCGGCCTGTTGCGATGTCCTTCATCCGCCGCGCAGTCATTAAATTTCCGCACCACGATGAACTCGCCCGGTACGCGAGTTGGGTCGTACCATAGCTGACGAATGTCGCGCTTAGTTCTCACCGACGAGGAGACCGCGACCGAGGTGATGCCGGAAGACTCTGCCGTGCCCACCGGCGTGCAGGCCGCCGCGTCGTACATACGTGAGCTGTTGCTGCGCCCGGGCCGGTACCGGCGCAAGTGGGAGCAGTATGCCGAGCGCAGCCGGGCCGGCCAGGTCAACCAGCTCGCGGTGGCCGAGGTCCTCGCGCATTACCTGTGGCAGCATCCGCGGGCCCAGGGCGACCTGGACGTGCTGCCCCGCCAGCTCAAGGACACCGCCTCCCGCGCGCTCTCGGGCAAGCTGCTCAGCAAGGCCACGCTGGTCCTGTTCATGGACGCCTTCGGGCTCGGCGCCGGTGAGCGCGAGCAGCTTCTCAAGCTGTGGGAAGGGTCCGCGCACGTCCGCGTGCTGTCCGGGCCGCGGGCGATCCGCGACGACAAGGCGGTCATGCTCGGCAGCCGCCGGGTCAAGACGCTCTCCCTGCACGATCATCACTATCTCGGCCCCGACGGATTGCCGGTCAAGCACCGCGTCATCCACGTGATCGAGGCCATTGCCGACGGCGTCGACCGCCTTCCGTACCGGGCCGATACGAACGCGCTGACCATCGAGGCCGGGCAGGGATTCAGCGGGCTGGCCTGCCCGGTATACCAGCCCATCGCCGAACTCTTCGTCGTCGATATGCTCCTGGCCAAGCCGCTGCAGGCCGGGGACACGGCGACGCTGGAGTACTCGTGCGGTTTCCACTACGCGGTGCCCCCGCCACCGGAGTTCCGCCGGGTGGTGCAATTCTTCGTCGAGAACCTCGATATCCGCATCGAGTTTCATCCGGAAAAGCTGCCGGCCAAGGTCGAATGGGCGGTGTGGGACGGCATGGACGGACCCATCGTGGAACGCGAACCCGTCGCCCTGGATACTCAGTTCGCGGTGCACCGGTACCTGCGCCTGGCCGAGCAGACGGCGGTCGGCTTTCACTGGGACTGGTAGCGGTCCCGTACGGAAGGGCGTGACACGATCGTAGGTGTGCGAAGGGACGACGGCGCGGCGACCACGAGTGCCGAGTTGCGCGCACACAATCTCGCCCGGCTGCTGCGCGCCATTCACTACGGCGGCGGCCAGCTCACCCGGGCCGAACTCACCAGGCAGCTCAGCCTGGCCCGGGGGACCGCCACCGTACTGGTCAGGGACCTGGCCGGGCGCCGCCTGATCGAGGAGCTGAGCGGCCCGGTCGACGCCACCGTGCAGCGCGCCAGGGGACGCCCGACCGGCGTGCCGTCGGCGCACGTCCGGGGGCCGGTCGCGCTCGCCGTGGACCTGCGGGACGACTCCTTTACCGTGGCCGCCTTCGAACTGACCGGGCGCTGCACGGTGCTCGACCGTCAGGAGCGGGACGCCGGCTCGGGCACCGGGGTGCTGGCCGATGTCGCGGACCGGCTGGAGATCCGCGGCCGCCAGTTCGGCGACCGGGTGATCGGGGTGGGCGTCGCGGTGCCGTCGCCGGTCCGGGGCAGCACGATGGTCCAGCCGACGCTGACCGAGTGGCAGGACGTGGACGTGGCCGCGGCGCTCGGGCCGTCGCTGGCGTGCGGGCCCGTCCTGACCGGCAACGACGCGACGCTGGCCGGGCTGGCCGAGTCCCGCCGGGGCGTGCTCCGGGGCGTGCCGGTCGCCCTGCACCTGCACGTCGCGACCGGAATCGGCGGGGTCCTGCTGGCGAACGGCCTCCCGGTGCCCGGGGCGCACGGCTCGGCGGGGGAGTTCGGGCACATGCCGCTGACCGGGAGCGACGAGCCGTGCCGGTGCGGATCGGTCGGCTGCTGGGAGCTCGACGCCGGGGCCCGCGGGCTGCTCCGCGCGGCCGGGCGGCCCGAGGAGGGCGACCGGATGCTCCAGGCCGAGCAGGTCATCGCCGCCGCGGGCACCGACCCGCACTGCGGGCGGGCCCTGGGCCTGGTGGCCAGGGCCCTCGGGCGCGGCATCGGCGCGCTGGTCAACGCGCAGGACCCCGAGGCGGTCGGGCTGTCCGGCCTGGCCGCCTTGCTGTACCTGGCGGACCCGGGCGCGGTCACGTCCGGCTACCTGTCCACGCTGATGCGGTTCCGCCGGGGCGACCCGCCCGTCCTGCTGCCGTCCACGCTGGGCGACCTGGGCGCGCTGACCGGCGCGTCCGAGCTGGTCTTCGACGCCTTCCTCACCCCGCGCGGCCTGTCCGCCTGGCCTGCGCTGCAGGAGAATACAGCGCAGAAAACAGAGCGAAAAACCGCGTGACTTCGGTACGGCCGGATGGTAAGTTTCCGACCTTGTGCCCGAAAATATTTCTGCCGAACGGACCGTGGCTGATCCGGTCCTGACCGCTGAACGCGAGCAGTTGCGACGCTCCCGGGACTATCTCAGCCTCATGCGCGACGACGTGCTGTCGCTCGAGGCCATGGCCGGCGACCGGGTCTCCGAGGAGTACCTCAAGGCCGAGCTCTACCACCGCGCCGAAGCCCTCAAGGACCTCCCGGACACCCCGCTGTTCTTCGGCCGCCTCGACTACGCCCAACCCCCCGACACCGGATATCCCGAGACCGGATATTCCGAAACTGGAATATCCGACGACGGGGTATCCCAGGACGGGGTAGCAGGGCACAGCTTCCACATCGGCCGCCGGCACGTGCACGCCCCGGACGGCACGCCTGCCGTGATCGACTGGCGGGCCCCGGTGTCCCGGCCGTTCTACCGGGCCAGCGGCGCGGACCCGATGAACCTGGCGCTGCGGCGCCGGTTCGGCTTCTCCGGCGGCGAGCTGACCGCCTATGAAGACGAGCCGTTCACCACGGACCGTTCGGCCGAAAGCAGTGTCAGCCCGGGGGGACACTCTGCCCCTCGGGGACACCCCGGACCCCGTGGGCCCGGAACCCCCCGCGGTGAAAGCCAGAAGCCCAGCCAGATCCTGATCGATGAGATCGAACGCCCGCGATCCGGGCCGATGCGGGACATCGTCGCGACCATCCAGCCCGACCAGGACGACATCGTGCGGGCCGACGCCGCGCAGACCGTCTGCGTCCAGGGCGCGCCGGGCACCGGGAAGACCGCCGTCGGGCTGCACCGGGTCGCCTACCTGCTGTACGCGTACCGGGAGCAGGTCCGGCGGCGCGGCGTGGTCATGGTCGGGCCGAACCAGGCCTTCCTGTCCTACATCCGCAACGTGCTGCCCGCCCTCGGCGAGCTCGACGTCACCCAGACCACGGTGGGCGAGCTCGTCCAGTCCCTGGGGCCGGTGCCGGTCCGCGGGTCCGACACCGAGGCGGCCGCGGTGCTCAAGGGCGACGCGCGGATGGCCGAGGTGCTCCGGCGGGCGGTGTGGGCGTCGGTACGCCGCCCGGAGCAGGCCGTGGTCCTGGCCCGCGGGACCCGGCGCTGGCGGGTCGCCGCGTGGGAAACCGAGGAGCTTGTGCACGAGCTGCGGCACCGCGGCGTGCGGTACGGCGCCGCCCGCGAGCTGCTCGAGCACCGGATCGCGCACGTGATCTTGACCCAGATGGAGGCGGCCGGGGAGGCCTGCGACGACCGCACGCACGAGGCGGTCCGGCGGTCCCGGCCGGTCCGCGCGGCGGTCGATGCGATCTGGCCCAAGCTGGATCCGGTCCGGGTCGTGTTCGGGCTGCTGGCCTCTGCGCAGGCGCTCGCCGAGGCGGCGGGGGACCTGCTGACCCCGGCCGAGCAGGCCGAGATCGTGTGGTCGCCGGCGCCCCGTGCGCCCGGGTCGGCCCGCTGGTCCCCGGCCGACGTGGTGCTCATCGACGAGGCGCGCGACCTGATCACCCGGACCCCGAGCCTGGCCCACGTGGTGGTGGACGAGGCGCAGGACCTGTCGCCGATGGAATGCCGGGCCCTGGGCCGGCGGTGCTCCACCGGCGCGGCCACCGTGCTCGGCGACCTGGCCCAGGGCACCACGCCGTGGGCGACCTCCTCCTGGGCCTCGCTGCTGTCCAACCTGGGCAAGCCGGAAACCGACGTGCGGGAGCTGTCGGTGGGCTATCGCGTCCCGCGCCAGATCCTGGATTACGCCTCCTCCCTGCTCGCTGTCATCGCTCCCGAGCTGCGGCCCGCCTCCTCGCTGCGGGCCGACCCCGGCGCGCTATCGGTACTGAGGGTGCCATCCGCCGCGCTGGCCCGCGAGGTGGTGGCGGCGGCCACCCAGGCCTGCGCCCGGCCCGGGTCGGTGGCCGTCATCGCCGCCGATCCGCAGGTCCGCTCCCTGGCCTGCGCGTTCGACGCGGCCGGGCTCGAGCACGGCGCGCCGGGCTCGGACGCCCGGCTGACCCTGGTGCCGGTCACCTTGGCCAAGGGCCTGGAGTACGACCACGTCATCGTGGTCGAGCCCGCCCGGATCGCGCAGGCCGAGGCCCGGGGCCTGCAGCGGCTCTACGTGGCGCTCACCCGGGCCGTGTCGCGGCTGACCGTCCTGTACGCCGAACCGCTGCCCGAACCGCTGGCCGCCGGGTAAAGTTTCGCGGTGTTCGTCCGGTTCAATGGAGCGTTCGTGAACCGATGCGCGCTACGGCGCGTCTGCTTTGGTAGGGGAAATATGGGGGCGTGCCCGCCGATTTCCTGAGCTGCGAATTTCTTGATGTGCGTTGCGCGGCTGGCAGCGCGGCGGCATCCTGGAGACACGGCGACATTTAGTTTTCGGTTGACTCCTAAACGTTACGACGGAGATGACGGTGGAAGCCCAGAAGACCCGCGATCCGGATCACACGCAGGCTGTCTATCTTGAGAAGCTGGCCGACGAGCTGTCCCATCGCGGGCTTGAGGCGTGGCTGATGGCGCCGCCGGGGCGGCGGCCGAGCTTGTACGTGGTGAATCCGTCTGCGCGGGCCCTTGAGGAAAACGTTTACGTGGGTTGCGGTAAGGACGGGATCTGGTGGTTCTGGTGGTCCTGGGCGGAGCGGATCGCCGTGGCCGACGACGTTGACCAGGCGACCAGCACGATCGTGCGGGTGCTCGCTTCCCTGCGTCATCAGGATTAGCGCCGTGATGTGATGGCCGGGTGGAGCTGTACGCGACCCCGGCCGCCGACCTGGCCCGGCTGATCCGGTCCCGGCGGCTGTCGGCCGCCGAGCTGCTCGAGGCCGCGCTGGCCCGGATCGACGCGGTCAACCCCTCGGTCAACGCGATTGTCACGCTCGCCGCCGAGCAGGCCCGGGCCGTCGCGGCCGGCCTGGACGCGCGGGCCGCCCGCGGCGAGTTCGCCGGCCCGCTGCACGGGCTGCCGATCGCGATCAAGGACCTGGCCGAGACGGCCGGGATCAGGACCACGTACGGGTCGCCGATCTTCGCCGGCCACGTGCCGTCCTTCGACGCGCCGCACGTCGCGTTGCTCAAGCGAGCCGGCGCGGTGGTGATCGGGAAGACGAACACGCCGGAGTTCGGTGCCGGGTCGCAGACGTTCAACCCGGTCTTCGGCGCCACCCGCAACCCGTATGACACCCGGCTGACCCCGGGCGGCAGCAGCGGCGGGGCCGCCGCGGCCGTGGCCACCGCGATGATCCCGTTCGCGGACGGTTCCGACCTCGCGGCCAGCGTCCGGAACCCGGCCGCGTTCTGCGGGCTGGTCGGGCTGCGGACCACGCCCGGCCTGGTGCCCGCCGACCCGTTCGACCCGCTGGGCGTGGTCGGCCCGATCGCGCGCACCGCGCCCGACGCCGCGCTGCTGCTGGCCGGGATGTGCGGGCCCGATGCCGGCCTGCCGCTGGCCCGGCCGGACCGGCCCGGCGACTTCCTGGACCTGCGCCCCGCGTCGCTGTCCGGGCTGCGGGTGGCCTGGACGTTCGACCTTGGCGACCTGCCGGTGCAGCCCGCGGTGCGCGCGGTCCTGCGCGCGGCCCGCGACCGGCTCGAGCAGGCCGGCTGCCAGGTCGCCGACCACGCGCCCGACCTGTCCGACGCGGACGAGGTATTCCAGGTCCTGCGGGCCGCGCGGATGGCCGCCATGGCGCCGGTGCTTGACGCCCACCGTGACCAGATCAAGGCCACCCTGGCCTGGAACATCGAAAAGGGCATCGCGCTGACCGGCGAGCAGATCGCCGCCGCCCGGGCCGGGCACGCCGCGATCTTCGAACGCGTCCGCTCGTTCCTGTCCGACGGGCGCTATGACGTGCTCGCCCTGCCCACCGTGCAGGTCGTCCCGTTCGACGTGGACACCGAGTGGGTCCGCGAGATCAACGGCGAGCCGATGGCCACCTATATCGACTGGATGCGCTCCTGTTCCCGGATCACGGTAAGCGCCCACCCCGCCATCTCCCTCCCCGCAGGCCTGACCAAGCCCGCCTCGCCCCCGCTCGCCTCGACCCCGCCCGGCTCGTCCCTGCCGGCCTCGCCCCCGCCCGGCCTGCCTGTCGGCCTCCAGCTCGTCGGCCCCTACGGCGCCGACCGCCGCCTGCTGGAAATCGCCGCCGCGATCACCGAGCTCCTCGGCCCCGTAACCCCCGGGCCCCCTCCCGTAACACCACCCTCCCCAGCACCACACCTCCCGCTCAGCTCGAGCCCGCGGCCACTGCGTGTGACTGGGGTGGCTCCGGGGGTAGCGAGGTCTAGCTGGACTGCAGGCCCGGGAACGCCTGGGTGGCGCCGCGCCAGAAGGCGGCTCGCTGCGCGGAAGTCTGCATGGCCAGCGCGCCGAACGTCCGCCACTTCTCGCCGCTCACCGCCACCAAGCCCAGGTAGGCCCGCGTCACCCCGTCCTCCAGGTAAGCGGCCAGGGCCGTCGCGGTCGTCGCGTTATGCACCGCGAACGGCAGCCGGTAGTACGCCTGCGCCGCGGCCGGGGTCACGCCGAGCGCGGAGATCATCGTGGCCAGCGTGTCGCGGGCCTCGGTGTGCCCGGTCCAGTCCTGCTCGGCGGCCGTCTTGCGTGCCCCGGACAGGTGGGCGCCCGCCACTGCGTAGCCGAAGATGGCCGCGTTCTCGCCGCCAGCGCGGCCTGCATGGCCTGTACCAGCGACACCGAACCCGCCGCCATCGCCTAACCGCCCAGCGCTGCCACGTGCGTGGCGTCGGAGGCCGCGATGCTGGCGAACAACTGGGCCAGCGCGGGCGGCACGCTGTCCAGCCGCCGGACCAGGTCGGCGGCCGACGCGCGCTCGGCCGCGCGCAGCTGGGCGACCGTCACCCGCGAGGACGAAGGCGAGACCGAAGGCGAAGGCGACGCGGAAGCCGATCCCGGGGGCAGCACCAGACTGGCCTGAAGCCGGCTCAGATGCTGCCGGTGCTGGGCCAGCAGCCCCGCCAGACCGCGCGCGGGCCGCGCGCCGGCGTCCACCGCGGCCTGGTACAGCGCGATCATGGCCCGTTCGGCCGCGATGACCTCCTGCAGCGTGATCACGTCCGGTGACAGCGGCGGCCGGCCAGCCAGCGGATCGGGCCCGGCGAACACGTCGGAGGACCGGCAGCCGGCGGTGGCCAGCAGCGCAGGCAGCGCCGCCGCCGAGGCGGCCAGCACGCGCCGCCTGGGCAGGATGTCTGGCACACGGGCAAGCTACCCGATCGGAATGAGCTTCACCACGAAGCGTCGGCCCGGTCTATCCGCGTGACGGCCTCGCTGCGGATAGGCTAGGAGCCAATCCCGCAGGTCGTGGACGAGGAGGTCGTGATGCCCGGTGGTTCCCGGCATGCACCCAAGCCTCGGGGCGCGGCCGAAGGGGGACGATCCTCCCAAACCGCTCCGCGCCAGAACGTAAAACCGGGCGGGGCCTCGGTCGACGAGGGCCGGATCGCGGATGTCATCCGGCCCGTGATCGCCGCGGCCGGAATGGACCTGGAATCGGTGCGGGTGACCGCCGCGGGCCGGCGCAGGTTGCTGCGCGTGGTGGTGGACAGCGACCGGGGCGTGAGCCTGGACGACGCCGCGACGGTTAGCCGCGAGTTGTCCGCCGCGCTCGACACGGTGGCCGTGATGGGAGATTTCCCGTACACGCTCGAGGTCTCCTCGCCCGGCGTGGACCGCCCGCTGACCGACCACCGGCACTGGCGCCGCGCGGTGGGACGGCTGGTCCAGGTCGCGGTGACCGATTCAGGCGGTGCCCGGCCCGTGTCCGGCCGGGTCGCCGCGGCCGACGCCGACGGGGTGACCCTGGACGTCGAGGGTGCCCGCCGCCGCTTCCCTTACGCCGTCCTGGGCCCGGGGGCGATCCAGCTGGAGTTCGGGCATCCGCCTAGCGAGCTTGGAGCGACCGGCGATGGACATTGACCTGAGCGTGCTGCGCAGTCTGGAGAGCGAGAAAGACATCTCGCTGGACCAGGCCATCAAGGCCATCGAGGACGCGCTGCTCGTCGCGTACCACAAGTCCGAGGGCGCGTCGGTGGCCGCGCGGGTCGAGGTGGACCGCAAGAGCGGCCACGTCACCGTCTGGGCCATTCAGACCGGCCCGGACGGCGCGGTGGTCCAGGAGTACGACGACACCCCGGCCGGGTTCGGCCGGATCGCCGCCACCACCGCCCGCCAGGTCATCCTGCAGCGCCTGCGCGACGTCGAGGACGAGCTGACCTTCGGCGAGTACGCGGGCCGCGAGGGCGACATCGTGGCCGGGGTCATCCAGCAGGGCAAGGACCCGCGGACCGTGCTGGTCGATCTGGGCAAGCTCGAGGCGGTGCTGCCGCCCGCCGAGCAGGTGCCCGGCGAGCGCTACATCCACGGCGAGCGGCTCAAGTGCTACGTGCTGCACGTGCGCAAGGGGCACCGCGGCCCTTCGGTCACCCTGTCCCGCACCCACCCGGGCCTGGTCAAGAAGCTGTTCGCCCTGGAGGTGCCCGAGATCGCCGAGGGCGCGGTGGAGATCGTCGCGATCGCCCGCGAGGCGGGCCACCGGACCAAGATCGCGGTCCGGTCCCACCAGCCCGGGGTCAACGCCAAGGGCGCCTGCATCGGCCCGATGGGCAGCCGCGTGCGGAACGTGATGAACGAGCTGCACGGCGAGAAGATCGACATCGTCGACTACGCCGACGACCCGGCCCATTTCGTGGCCAACGCCCTGTCCCCGGCCCGGGTCAACCGCGTGCACGTGGTCGATCTGGCCGCCCGGGAGGCCCAGGTCATCGTGCCCGACTACCAGCTCTCCCTGGCCATCGGCAAGGAAGGGCAGAACGCCCGGCTCGCCGCCCGGCTCACCGGCTGGCGGATCGACATCAGGTCAGACGCCGCGCCGGCCGCAGAAGCCGCAGAAGCCGCAGACGCCGCAGACGCCGCGCGGGCCGCAGAAGCCGCAGAAGCCGCAGAAGCCGCGGAAACCACGGAAACCGCCGAAACCGGGGCACCCGCGCCAGCCACGCAAGCGGCGGCGGACGGGGCCGACTCGTCGGCGCGGGTTTCGCCTGGTGCCAGGGACGTACGGACACGGTAGACTTGTAGCCGGAATGGCCGTACGAACCGAGCGGCACAACTCAGGTATGCCCGTGACGCGTACCTGTGTAGGCTGCAAGGAACGTGCGGAGAAGTCCAGCCTGCTTCGCCTCGTGGCGGCTGGGGACGTCATCCAGCCCGACCCGCAAGCCCGGCTCCCCGGCCGGGGTGCGTACCTGCACCCCAGCCTGGAGTGCCTGGACCTTGCGCGCCGGCGCCGGACGTTCCCCCGGGCACTACGCACCGCGGGATCGCTCAGCCTCGAACCACTGGCTGAGTATCTTTGCGGCGCGGACGGTCCGGCATAGCATTGCTCGCGGCGGAACAACCTGGCTGGGCAGCATGCTGTAACAGCGAGAAGGAACACCTGTCGGAAAGCGGGTCGAGAAGCTGATGAGCGCTCGATGAGCACGCGGCGATGATGACCATAGGCTGAGGCCCGCCCGGAGCACGCTCTGCCCGGGCCGGGGTCCGGTATAGGGTCCAGGGGACTGGGCCGAGAAGGAGCGTAGTGGCGAAGGTCCGGGTTTACGAACTCGCGAAAGAGTTCGGTGTCGAGAGCAAGGCCGTCATGGACCAGCTCAAGGAAATGGGCGAGTTCGTGCGGTCGGCATCCTCGACGATAGAGGCACCTGTGGTCCGGCGGCTCAAGGAAGCTTTTTCCGCGACGGCGGCCCCCCAAGATCAGCAAGCGCGGTCCAGGCCTGCGGGCCCGTCCGCGCCCCGTAACGGAACGGACAGCGGCCGCTCGCAGCCCGGGCCACGCCCCGGCGGCGGGCCAGCCCGCACCGACGGCCGGCCGGACGCAGCGGCGCCCGCACCCCGGGTCGCTCCAGACGGAGCCTCGGGCGCAGCGCCGGGCGGCGCACCGGCCAGCGTGGCCGACGGCGTTGCGGGCGTGACCGGCCGCACCGCGGACCAGGCGGGCGCGGTCGCGCCCGACGGGGCCAGCCCCGGGACGTCAACCGGGAGCGCCGCAGGACCGGCCGACGATGCCGCGCGCCGGCTCCCGCCGGTCCCGCCGTCACCCCTGTCCCGCCCCGGATCAGGGTCAGGATCAGGCGACTCGCGTGCAGCGGGCGATTCACATGCGCCGGGCACCGCGCCGCGGGTCCCGGAACCGCCGCGGACCCCGGCCACTCCCGCGGACTTCCGCGGGCCAGGCGCCGGATCCGCGAGCGGGCCAGGAACGGCTCGCCCCCAGGCCCCCCGGCCAGCAGGCCAGGCCGGCCCAGCAGGCCAGTCAGGCCAGGCAGGCTCCACCGCAGGTCCCGGCGCCCCGCGCCCGGGAAGCACCCAAGGCGGCGGCCAAGGTGGCGGCCAGGGCACCCAGGGCACCCAGGGCGCACGTCCGGGCGCCCCGCGCACGTCCGGGCCGTCCGGTCCCGGCGCGTCGCGTCCCGGCGCCCCGCGCCCGGGCGGTCCGCGTTCCGGCGCCCCGCGTCCGGGCCCCAGGCCCGGAAACAACCCGTTCAGCTCGACCGCGACCGGCATGGGCTCCGCGCCGCCGGTCCGGCCCCAGGGTCCGAGTGCGGTCCCCGGTCAGCCGGGTCGTCCCGGTCAGCCGGACCGCGGCGACCGCGGCCCCAGGCCCGAAGGCGGCCCGCGTCCCGGCGGACGCGGCCCCGGCGGGCCCGGTGGTCCCGGCCGTCCCGGTGGTGACGGCGGCCCGCGTCCCGGCGGGTTCTCGGGCGGCGGTCCGCGTCCCGGCGGGCCCCGGCCGAGCCCGATGAACATGCCGTCCCGTCCGGCGCCGTCCGGCGGCGGTCGTGGTGGCCCCGGCGGGCCAGGCGGCCGCGGTCCCGGTGCCGGAGCAGGCACCCGGCCCGGCGGCGGCCCCGGTGGCGGCCGCGGCGCAGGCACGGGTGGCCCGCGCGGTGGCGGCGCACCCGGCGGTACGGGCGCTCCGCCGCGCGCTGGCGCGGGCGGCGGTCCGCCGCGTCCGGGCGGCGGCGGTCGCGGGCGAAGCGGCACCCAGGGCGCCTTCGGGCGTCCCGGCGGGCGTCCGTCCCGGGGCCGCAAGTCCAAGAAGCAGCGCCGTCAAGAGTTCGACAACATGCAGGCGCCGTCGATCGGCGGCGTGCAGGTCCCGCGCGGCAACGGCCAGGTGGTCCGGCTCAGCCGGGGCGCCAGCCTGAGCGACTTCGCGGACAAGATCGGCGCCAACCCGTCGTCGCTGGTCCAGGTGCTGCTGGTCCTCGGCGAGATGGTGACCGCGACCCAGTCGGTCAACGACGAGACGCTGCAGCTGCTCGGCGCGGAGCTGAACTACACCGTCCAGGTCGTCTCGCCCGAGGAGGAGGACCGCGAGCTGCTCGAGTCCTTCGACATCGAGTTCGGCGAGGACGAGGGCGAGGACACCGACCTGATCGCCCGGCCGCCGGTGGTCACGGTGATGGGTCATGTCGACCACGGCAAGACCAAGCTGCTCGACGCGATCAGGCACACCAACGTGGTGGCCCGCGAGGCCGGCGGCATCACCCAGCACATCGGCGCCTACCAGGTGATCACCGAGGTCGACGGCGACGAGCGGAAGATCACCTTCATCGACACCCCGGGCCACGAGGCGTTCACCGCCATGCGCGCCCGCGGCGCCGAGACCACCGACCTCGTGGTGCTCGTGGTGGCGGCCGACGACGGCGTGAAGCCGCAGACCACCGAGGCGCTGAACCACGCGCTGGCGGCCAGCGTGCCGATCGTGGTGGCGGTCAACAAGGTCGACAAGGAGGGCGCCGACCCGCAGCGGGTGCGGGCCCAGCTCACCGAGTACGGGCTGGTCGCCGAGGAGTTCGGCGGCGACACGCAGTTCGTGGACGTGTCCGCCACCCAGCGGACCGGCCTGGCCAGCCTGCTCGAGGCGATCATCTTGACCGCCGACGCCTCGCTCGACCTGCGGGCCAACCCGGACCAGGACGCCCAGGGCGTGGCCCTGGAGGCGCACCTGGACAAGGGCCGGGGCCCGGTGGCCACGGTGCTGGTGCAGCGCGGCACGCTGCGCGTCGGCGACTCGATCGTCTGCGGCGAGGCGTTCGGCCGGGTGCGCGCCATGATCGACGAGAACGGCGACACGATCAGCGAGGCGCTGCCGTCCCGGCCGGTTATGGTGCTCGGCCTGACCGCCGTCCCCGGGGCGGGCGACAACTTCCTGGTCGTCTCCGACGACCGGATCGCCCGCCAGATCGCCGAACGCCGTGAGACTCGCGAGCGCAATGCCCAGTTCGCCCAGCCGCGGCGGGTCACGCTCGAGGGCCTGGAGTCGGCGTTCAAGGCCGGCGAACGCGAGGAACTGCTGCTCATCATCAAGGGCGACGTGTCCGGCTCGGTCGAGGCCCTGGAGGACGCGCTGCTCAAGCTCGATGTCGGCGAGGAAGTCAGCCTGCGCGTGATCGGCCGCGGCGTCGGCGCGATCACCCAGGACGACGTGAACCTGGCCATCGCCTCGGACGCGGTGATCATCGGCTTCAACGTCCGGCCGGCCGGCCGGGCGGGCGAGCTGGCCCAGCGCGAGGGCGTGGACATCCGCTACTACTCGATCATCTACCAGGCGATCGAGGAGGTCGAGGCCGCGCTCAAGGGCATGCTCAAGCCCGAGTTCGAGGAGATCCAGCTCGGCACGGCGGAGATCAGGGAGGTCTTCCGGGTGCCGCGGGTCGGGAACATCGCCGGGTGCATCGTCCGCACCGGATCGATCCACCGCAACAGCAAGGCGCGGCTGATCCGGGACGGCATTGTCATCTCCGACAACCTCACGGTCGATTCGCTGCGCCGGTTCAAGGACGACGCGACCGAGGTCCGCGAGGGCTTCGAGTGCGGTATCGGCGTCGGCTACAGCGACCTGCGCATCGAGGACACGATCGAGACCTTCGAGATGAGGGAGAAGCCGAGGGCGTAGCGCCGAGGATCAAGCACCGTGTACGTCGCGGCGCTGACCCTGGACGTGCTGCTGGGCGACGTGCACTCGCTGAAAGGCAAACGTGCCGTCGTCCGGCCGCTCGTCGCCGAGCTACGAAGACGGCACCCCGGCGTCGCGGTGGCCGAAACCGGTCACCTGGATCTGCACCGCCGGGCCGAGATCGGCGTGGCCGTGGTGTCCGCGACGGCCGCCAACGCGATGAGCGTGCTCACCGAGTGCGAGCGCCTGGTGGCCGGGCACCCCGAGATCGAGCTGCTGTCGGCCCGGCAGCGGTTGTTCAACGAGGAGGACTGACAGCATGGATGCCGCGAGGGCGCGCAAGCTGGCCGACCGGATCAGCCAGATCGTCGCGGAGATGCTGGAACGGCGGATCAAGGACCCGCGGCTCGGCTTCGCGACCATCACCGAGGCCCGGCTGACCAACGACCTGCGTGAGGCCACCGTGTACTACACCGTGCTCGGCACCGACGCCGAACGCGCCGACACCGCCATGGCCCTGGCCAGCGCGACCGGCATCATCCGGTCCGAGGTTGGCCGGCAGCTGGGGCTGCGGCACACCCCGTCGCTGGCCTTCGTGGCCGACGCGGTGCCGGAAACCGCCCAGCGCATCGAGGAACTGGTCACCCAGGCCCGCAACGCCGACGCCGAACTCGCCCGCCGGAGCGAGGGCGCCGTCCCCGCCGGTGACCCCGATCCCTACCGCAAGCCCGCGGCGGACGACGAAGAAGACGAAGACGACGAGGAATGACGGACGGCAAAGACGGCCTGGTCATCGTCGACAAGCCCGGCGGCCTGACCTCGCACGACGTGGTGGCGCGGATCCGCCGGCTGGCCGGCACCAGGCGGGTGGGTCACGCGGGCACCCTGGACCCGATGGCGACCGGCGTCCTGGTGGTCGGGGTCGAGAAGGCCACCCGCCTGCTCGGCCACCTGACCCTGACCGAGAAGCAGTACGACGCCACGATCCGGCTCGGCCAGTCGACCAGCACCGACGACGCGGAGGGTGAGATCACCGGCACCGCGCCGGCCACCGGCCTCACCCCAGAAACGATCAGCAAGGCCGTCGCCGATCTGACCGGCGAGATCCAGCAGGTCCCGCCCGCGGTCAGCGCGATCAAGGTCGACGGCCAGCGCGCCTACAAGCTGACCAGGGCCGGAGCCGCGCCCGAGCTCAAGCCCCGCCCGGTCACCGTCTACGAGTTCACCGTCACCGCCATCCGCCCGGCCGGCGACGGTGACCTCACCGACATCGACGCCACCGTGCGCTGCTCCAGCGGCACCTACATCAGGGCCCTGGCCCGTGATCTGGGGAACAGCCTGGGCACCGGCGGGCACCTGACCGCCCTGCGCCGCACCCGCGTCGGCGGGTACGGCCTCGATACCGCGAAAACCCTGGACCAGCTGGCCGAACGGTTCGAGGTCGTGCCCCTGGCCCTGGCCGCCGCGGCCGCCTTCGCCCGCCGGGACCTGTCCGCGGACGAGGCCCGCCGCGTGGCCCACGGCGGCCGTCTCCCCGCCGGCCCCGGCGCCTCCGGCCCGACGGCCGCCTTCGCCCCCGACGGCTCGCTGGTGGCGCTGCTGGCCGAGCAGGACGGCCAGGCGCGTCCGCTGGCGGTGTTCGCCGAAGGCTAGGCTGGTGCTCGCCGCGGACGACGCGGATGAAGGAGGAACGGGGATCGTGTACCGCTGGTACGGCCTGGACGATGTGCCCGCCGACTGGGCCGGGTGCGTGGCCACGATCGGCGTGTTCGACGGCGTGCACCGCGGCCACCAGCGCGTCGTGGCCCGGGCCGAGCAGGTGGCACAGGAAAAAGGCCTGCCGCTGGTCGTGATCACCTTCGATCCGCACCCGGACGAGGTCATCAGGCCCGGCTCGCACCCGCCGTTCCTGACCACCCCCCGCCGTCAGGCCGAACTCCTGGCTGGCCTAGGAGCCGACGCCGTCTTCGTGCTCCCGTTCAGCGTCGAGTTCTCCCGGCTGAGCCCGGATGAGTTCGTCCGCATCGTGCTGTCCGACCGGCTGCACGCCGCCGCCGTCGTGGTCGGCGAGGACTTCCGGTTCGGCCGTAAGGCCGCGGGCGACGTCCCGCTGCTCGCCCAGCTGGGCGAGAAGTACGACTTCACCGTCGAGGGCGTCCCGCTGCTCGCGGCGGACGGCATCACGATGTCCTCGACCTACATCCGGGGGCGGCTGGCCGCCGGGGACGTGGCCGGGGCCGCGACCGCCCTCGGCCGCCCGCACCGGGTGCAAGGCGTGGTCGTCCGCGGTCACCAGCGAGGCCGCGCCCTGGGTTTCCCGACCGCGAACCTGGAGACCCCGCCGCACACCGCGACGCCCGCCGACGGCGTGTACGCCGGCGCGCTGATCAGCCTGGACCTGGACGGCGCCGAGGTGACCCGCTGGCCCGCCGCGATCTCGATCGGCACCAACCCGACCTTCGCCGGCACCGACCGCACCGTCGAGGCCTACGCGCTGGACCGCGACGACCTGGACCTGTACGGCACCCACGCGGCCATCGAGTTCACCGCCCGCCTGCGCGGCAACACCAAGTTCGACTCGGTGGCGGCCCTGGTCGCCCAGATGCGCGAGGACGTCGCGGCCGCCCGGGCCCTGACCGCAGGCTGACCGCCGCACCCATGACCGTCCTTTCTTTTCGGCCGAACGGTCCGTGGTCCCCCCGCCCGGCCCGCCATCCGCGATGCCGGGCCGGGCGCGCCCCGCGCTAGGACCGCTTCCAGAACGCCCGGGACGCGGCTCCGGGTCCGGTGTCCCCGCCCGTCTCCCCGGCGAACCCGGTCAGCACGCGGATCGCCTCCTGCCACAGCGCGTCGAGCCGGGCACCGCCCGGCCAGCCGGGCCCGTCGCAGGCATGCAGCTCGCGAGCCAGTTCGGCCAGCCCGGCCAGCTCCCCGGTCCCGGCCCCCGCCGGAGCCGGGCCCAGCGCGGCCAGCAGCGCCTCGATCCGGGTCGCCAGGTCGGCCAGCAGCTGCGCCCGTTCGGCATCCGGCGCGCCCCGCGCCGCCCGCAGCGCGGCGGCCTCCTCGCCCGCCTGGCGGCGAGCCCGCGGCAGCCGGGGCGCCTCAGCGGTACAGCCGGCCGCGGTCACCGCGAGGGGCGGGGGGCTGGTCGCCGCAAAGGGGACCGCCTTACTGGCCCGCTTGGACGACGCGCGGCCGCGTCCTGACCGCGCGGACATGGGCATCGCGGGCCCCGGCGGCGCGGCCGCGGCCACCCATCCGACCCCGGGCGGCGGGCTCACACCCGCCGGATCCCATCCGGCGGGCAGCTCGACCGGCTGGGTTACCCGGTGCGGTCCCGTCCCGTCCGTGACGACCCGGGAGTCGACGGCCACGAACGCCGTGAACCGGCACAGCACGCCGTAGCGCAACGAGACGCCGGTGATCTGCTGTTCAAGCCGGGCCAGCCCGGCCGTGTCGTGACCGGCCCCGCTGGCGTACCGGTCCTCCAGGTCCCGCACGTGAGCGCGGGCCCAGGCCGCCATGCTGGCCGGGTTGCCGCCGGTGACCGCGCTGACCTTGGTCTCGAACGGCGTGCCGTCCGCTGCCGTGCCCGTCACCGTGATCGCTCCGCCGGGCTCCCCGCGCCAGCGTCCGCTCAGGGTGACCACCACGCCAGGGAACAGGTCCGGCAGCAGCCCCGGTGCCACCGTCCCGGGCACGATGGCCACGCCGTCCCCGGCCAGCGCGAGCCCGGTGACCAGCGGCGCGCCGATCCGGCGGTGGATGCGCGCGGCCGCCTCGTCGAGCCGGTCCTCGGACTCCACCAGCTCGCAGCGGCCGCGCCCGGCCGCGGCGAGCCGGGACAGGAACCCGGCGTTGACGGCCCGGTCGATGCCCACCACGTGCACCCGCATCCCGGCCAGCCGCGTTCCGGTCCGCTCCAGGATCTGGTCCTCGTTGCCGACCTGCCCGTCGGTGACCAGGACCAGCACCCGGTCCCGGCCTGGATCGTCGCCGGTCAGCAGCCGCACCGCCTCCTCCAGCGGTGCGAGCATCTCGGTGCCGCCCCGGGCGTCGGTCCGGGCCAGCCACTCGACGGCGCGGAACCGGTTCCGGTCTGTTGCCCCGGCCAGGCCGTCCGGCAGGTCCGGCGGCCGCTCGACCACGTTGTCGAAGCACAGCACCGCGAACCGGTCGGCCTCGGTCAGCGTGTCCGTGATCCGGGCCGCGGCCCGGCGCGCCGCCACCATCTTCCAGCCGCTCATGCTGCCGGAACGGTCCAGGACCAGCACCACGTCCCGGGGCCGGGGCCTGCCGTCGCCGTCCGGCGGCACCAGGGTCAGGGTGAACGTGCCCTGGTCGGAGTCCGCCTCCGGGTCCGGGGTCAGCATCAGCGACGTGGCCAGCTGGTCCTGGCTCGCCACGGCCAGCCGGAGGATGAAATCGCGGTCCAGCCGCTCGCCCGGGTGCAGCGCGACGATCGTGTGGCCGCCGGGGCCGGCCTGCTCCGCGGTGGCGTGCAAGCTGCTGCGGATCCCGGCCAGCGGCAGCCCGGCCGGGTCGATGTCGGCGCTCAGCGTGAGCCGGACCGGGTTCGGGAACCCGGGCAGCAGCACCGGCGGGCTGATCCGCGAAGCATCGGGGACGGCGCCGGTATCAGCGGATACGCCGCTGCCCGCCGGAGCGCCCGGCAGCGGGTGGCCCGGGATGTAGCGCGGCGCGACCACCAGCGGGAACCGGAACGTCACCTCACCGTCGCAGTACGGCAGCCGCTGAGCCAGCACCAGCCGGACCGTGACCCGCTCGCCGGGAGCTATGTTGCCGACCTGCATGGTGAACACGTCCGGCCGGTCCTCCTCGGCGATCGCCGCCCGGCGCCCCTCCGCGATCGCCTGGTCGTACTCCTCCCGAGCCTGGGAGCGTTCCCTCAGCACTCCCTCGACGACGTGCCCGGCGCACTCCATCCGCATCGCGGTGACCGCGGCCCGGTCCGGCAGCGGGAAGATGTACGTCGCTTCCAGCGGGACGTCGAAGGGGTTACGGAAATCCTGGGTCAGTTCCACCCGGGCCGAGGTCCCGGCGATGGCGGCGCGGACGTCGACCGCGTCCAGCGGCAGGTTGCCCCGGCTGGTCGCGAGCGTGCCCAGGCCGGCGTCCGGCTCGGCGGGGTACGCGCCATCCAGCGGCGCGATCTCAGTAGTCATGTCCGGCTCCCTGCTCCTGGTGGTGGCCCCGGGACATCAGCCGGATGCTCCGGGCCGGGTTCGCGCAGCCGCCTGCTGGCCAGTTCCGCCAGCAGCGCCCGCGCGGCGTTCAGAATGGCGGTCACATCGTCCGGCCCCGGCTCCCGCGCCGCCCCCTCAAGCAGCAGCGTCACTCCCGGCGCCAGCCTGACCCCGTGCACAAGCCGCCCCCGCCCCCCAGGCTCCTCCCCGGCCGGGTCCCGCTCCCCGTGCTCCTCCCCGGCCGGGTCCCGATGCCCCGCCGAGCGTGCCCAGAACCGGGCCGGAGCCGCCGGGAACACGCCCGGTGCGGGTGCCATGTCCGGGACGCGGGCGACCGCGGCCAGAGCTTCGTCGGTCGCACCCGCCAGCTCGGCCTGGATCTCGGCCAGCGACCGCCCCTCCGCCTGGCGGCGCTTGACCGCCACCAGCTGCAGCAGGTGCCGTCGCCCGTACCGCGCCACCCGGCCTCGCCTGCTCAGCGGCGGATCCACCAGGCCGACGGTGACGTACCAGCGAACCAGCCGCTCGTTCGGCACATCACGGACCCGCCCGTTCGCCCGCACCGGAGCCGGCCGAGCCGCGCTGGATGCCATCCCGCCCCCGGAAGACGATCCCGCCCGCCGCCCAGCCGCCAACCCAGCCCCACCCAGCGACCCAGCCCCACCCAGCGACCCAGCCCCACCCAGCGCCCAGCCCGACGACCCAGCCTCACCCGACGACCCAGCCTCACCCGACAACGCGGTCGGCGGAGCAGCGGCCAGCGCATCGGCCGCGAGCTCCGCCAGTTCCAGGATCGTCCAGGGTTCTTCCATACGGCAATTCTGACACTGTAACTATTACAGTGTCAATAATGATGGAATCGCTCGTGATCTGGGAACAGCAGGCGACACCGCCGTCGGGCATCCCCGCTGTCAGGCTCGAGCGTGCCCGCGGATGAGGCACGGCTCCGGCTCTGCCTGCCCCGGTGAGATTGCGGGTCGACTACGACGAACGAGCGATCAGCCAGGCAGCCGGCGCCGGGAGTTGAGCGCGCCGGTTCGCCTGCCGGTCAGGTGTCGGCTAGCAAGGCCTCCAGGGCGTGCCGCAGCGGCGCCAGACGCTCGGCGGCCGACCCGCGAGCGGCCGGGAGCGACCGCCCGGCCAGCGGTTCGGTGATCTCGATGTAGCACTTGATCTTCGGCTCGGTGCCGCTCGGCCGCAGCACCACCCGGGCACCCGCCAGCCGCAGGATCAGGACGTCAGCCCTCGGCACGGTGCTGCCCGCCGGACTGGCGGCCAGGTCGGTCAGCTCGGTCACCGGCCGGCCGCCGAGCTCGGCCGGGGGATCGGCCCGCAGCCGCCGCATGACCTGGGCCTGGTCCGTGGTGCGCAGCGTCACCTGGGAGGTCAGGTGCACGCCGTGCGCGCTCTCCAGCGCGTCGTAGCGGTCGAGCACCGAACGTCCCGCGGCCTTCGCCTCGGTGGCCAGCCGGAGCATGGCCAGCGCGGCGCCGATCCCGTCCTTGTCCCGCACCACCTCACCGACCGCGTAGCCAAGCGCCTCCTCGTAGCCGAACACGAACCGCGCGCCCGGCACGCCGTCGCCTGCCCGCACGATCCACTTGAACCCGGTCAGGGTCTCCGCGTAGCGGGCCCCCGCCGTCGCCGCGATCTTGGACAGCAGCGTCGAGGAGACGATCGTGGAGGCCACCAGCCGGTTCCCGGGGTCGGGGTCGCCCGCCGACCGGTCCAGCAGGCTGGCGCCCAGCAGGGCCCCGACCTGGTCGCCGGTCAGCACCACCCAGCCGGCCAGTCCCTGGCCCGGGCGGCGAACCGCCACCGCCAGCCGGTCGCCG
Source organism: uncultured Actinomycetes bacterium (assembly GCA_963822765.1). Classification (GTDB taxonomy): domain Bacteria; phylum Actinomycetota; class Actinomycetes; order Streptosporangiales; family Streptosporangiaceae; genus Palsa-504. The sequence continues at coordinate 255,754 of CAWGJL010000001.1, forward strand.
TCGGGATCGCTCGCCACCACCAGGTCGGCCCCGAGCTGCACCGCGTCGGCCAGGGCCAGGTCCAGCGCCCCGGGCTCCTCCGGGTTGGGGAAGGCGACCGTCGGGAAGTCCGGATCGGGCCGGGCCTGGGCCGCGACCACATGGGGTGCCGCGAAGCCCGCCTGGGCCATGGCCCGGAGCATGAGATCACCCGCCACCCCGTGCATCGGGGTGTAGACCACGTTCAGCGGCGGCCCGTCCAACCCGGAGCCGGCCGCCGTGGCCACCACCGCGTCCAGGTAGGCCTTGGCGATCTCGTCGCCGTGCCGGGTGATGAGCGCGCTGCCCGGGTCCGCCACCGGGACCTGCGAGAGCGGCCCGAGCGCGGCGATCCGCGCCTCGACCTCGGCGTCGACCGGCGGGATGACCTGGGCGCCGTCGCTCAGGTACAGCTTGTACCCGTTATCCGCCGCCGGGTTGTGGCTGGCGGTGATCATCACCCCGGCCGATGCCCCCAGGTGCCGGACCGCGAACGCGAGCAGGGGAGTGGGCCCGGGCTGCGGCAGCATGTGCACCGCGATACCGGCCCCCGCCAGCACCCGCGCCGCCTCGTCCGCGAACTCCGCCGACCGATGCCTGGCGTCGCAGCCGACCACGACGCTGGCCCCGGAGCCTACCCAGCCGAGCAGCCAGCCCGCCACCGCGGCGGTCGCCGCCCGCACCACTGCCCGGTTCATCCGGTTCGGTCCCGCCGTGACCACGCCACGCAGCCCGGCCGTCCCGAACTCCAGCCGCCCCGCGAACCGGTCCCTCAGCTCCGCGAGCGCCTGCGTCTCCGAGTCACCCGCCGCGGCCGCGGACGCATAGGCCCGGTCGAACAGCGCCTGCAACTCGGCCCGGTCTCCCGGATCCGGATCGTCCGCAATCCAGGCCTCCACCGCGGCCTGCAGCTCACCCTCACCCGTCACTTGCCCCACTCATCTCAATTCGCCCTCATCCGTGACGGGCGGGTACAGCCGGCGCGTCAGCGTGAGGCCACCACCGGTTCGGCATGATTCATGCCTTGATGTAGGGGACGCCCTCGGCCTTGGGCGGACGGACCTTGCCGACCAGCCCGGCCACCACGATGATCGTCACCACGTACGGGGTCGCTAGCAGCAGGTTGGACTGGATGGGCACGTTCACGGTGGACAGGATCGACTGCAGCTGGGTGGAGAAGCCGAACAGCAGTGCCGCCGCGATCGCGCCGAACGGCGTGTACCGTCCGAAGATCATCGCGGCGAGCGCGATGTAGCCCTCACCGGACGACATGCCCTTGGCGAAGCTCCCGACCGACCCGATGGTCAGGTAGGCACCGCCGATGCCGGCCAGTACGCCCGCCGCGATGACGTTGCGGTACCGGGTGGCGAACACCCGGATGCCGACCGTATCCGCGGCCACGGGATGCTCGCCGACCGCGCGGGTGCGCAGCCCCCACCGGGTGTTGAACAGGCCCACCTGGACCAGGGCCAGGGCCAGGGCGGTCAGGTAGAGGAAGATCGTCGCCTGGAAGAACACCGGTCCGATGATCGGGATGTCGGCCAGCAGCGGGATCTTGACCGCGCTGAAGGTCGGCGGGGAGTTCAGCGTGTTGGCGTAGGGCACCATGAGGTCGTCGTACAGGTACCCGGTGAGGCCGATGATGAGGGCGTTCAGGACCACGCCGAGGATGATCTGGTCGACGGTGTACTGGATGGCGAACACCGCGAGCAGCGCCCCGACCAGGCAGCCGGCCGCCGCGCCGCTGATCAGGCCCAGCCACAGCGACCCGGAGACGCTGGCCACCATGGCGGCGACGAACGCGCCGAGCAGCAGCTGGCCCTCGATGCCGATGTTCACCACCCCGGACCGCGAGCAGATCACGCCGGTGAGCGCGCCCAGCATGATCGGGATGGACTGGCTGAGCGTGCCCTGCAGCAGGTTCACCACGTTGAACGCCGTGGTCTGGCCGGCCCCCGCCCAGCACAGCAGGGCCACGACGAACAGGAACACCACGACGGCGATGCTCACCCGCCGCCAGAGGGCGCTCAGCTTCACCACGGCCCGGAGCGCCGTCAGCACCAGCGTCAGCGCGCCGCACGCGTAGCAGGTCTCGGCGGCGGGCAGCGAGAGGTTCGGTATCGACACCTTGGCGAACGGCGGGGAGAACGCGAAGGTCACGTCGCCGTGGTGCGCCAACAGGCCGAACACGAAGATGTCCACCAGCCCGAACACCGCGAACGTCGCCGGCGCCAGCCAGCGGCGCCAGGGACTGACCGGGGCGGCCTCCGCCTTCACCACGGGGGCGTGCTCGGTGATGGTCATGCCAGCCCCTTCCCGGAAAGGCCCGCGACGCCCGCGGCCCGGGCCGCGCGCAGCCGGTAGATGGACCGGACCAGCGGTGGCGCCGCCACGAACAGCACGATCAGCGCCTCCAGCACCCCCACGATGTCCACCGGGGTGTTCGTCTGGGCCTGCATCAGCGGCGCGCCGGCGTGGAACGCGCCGAACAGTAGCGCCGCGAGCACCACCCCGAGCGGCCGGCCCAGGCCGAGCAGCGCGACCGTGATCGCGTCGAAGCCGTAGGTGCCGTAGGTCTGGAAATTGAGGCTGGATTCGGTGCCCTGGATCACCGCCGAAGCCGCCACGCCGGCCAGCCCTCCGGCGATCAGCATCACCAGCACCCAGGAGCGTTCCACGTTCATGCCCGCCACCCGGGCCGCGCTCGGGTTCTTGCCGATGGCCCGGAACTCGAACCCGGTCGTGGTCCGGTACAGCAGCCACCACACGCCGAACGCGCAGGCCAGCGCGACGAGGAACCCCGCGTTGATCCGCAGCGTCGATCCGAACAGGTGCGGCAGGTGCGCGTCGCCGGCGATGAACGGGCTGATCAGGTCGGTCCGGCCCGGCCGCTGCATGACGTTGCCGAGCAGGAACGAGAGCAGGTAGGCCATGATGTAGTTGAGCATGATCGTGGTGATCACCTCGTGCGCGCCCGTCCGGGCCTTGAGCTCGCCGACCACCCAGCCGAGCACGGCGCCGCCGACGAAGCCGCCGAGCAGGCAGACGATCACGTGCACCACGGGCGGCAGGCTGACCCCGTAGCCAAGGTAAGTGGCCAGGATCGCGCCGCCGATGAACTGGCTCTGCGCGCCGATGTTGAACATCCCGGCCTGGTAGGGCAGCGCGACCGCGAGCCCGGCCAGCAGCAGCGGCGTGGCCTGTACGCAGGTCTCCGACAGCGGGTTGAACACGGCGGCCAGTGAGCCGTCGTGAATTGCGGTGCCAAGCGAGGCCTGCTGGAACAGCGCCGCCACCGTGTGCGGGTTGAAGATCGAGCCCTCGAACAGCGCCACGTAGGCGCCGATGGCCGTGTTCCAGGCCTGGGCGATGGCGGCGCCGGGCGCGGAGAAGAGGTTGCCCCACGCGTGCAGCACCTTCGTGCTGGTGAACGCGTTCAGCAGGCCGCCGATCACGATGGCGGTGAAGATGGCCAGGAAGATCACCGTGACCGAGTTGCCCTCGAGGATCGATTCCCTGAGGATCTGGCCGAACGACCTGCGGTCCGCCTCGCTCTTCTCTTCCTGCTTCGTCGCGGTGGCCGGCCCGCCAGAAGCCGGAGACTCGGGGGGACCTAGCGGCACCTGGTCGCTCATAAGCTCTCTCCCGCTCCTGCCTGCTCCGCTTCCGGAGCCTTAGCTTCCGGAGCTCCGGGGACTTCCGATCCCGCCATAAGCAGGCCGAGTTCTTCCACCGGCACCGAGGGTGGCCGGAAGCCGGTGATCCGGCCCTCGTACATGACCGCGATCCGGTCCGCGAGCGCGTAGATCTCGTCCAGTTCGGACGAGACGATGAGCACGGCCACGCCGTGATCGCGCTGCTGCACGATGCGGCGGTGCACGAACTCGATCGAACCGACATCGAGGCCCCGGGTCGGCTGGCTGGCCACCAGCACCTTGTGCTCCCGCCCGAGTTCCCTGGCCAGGATGACCTTCTGCTGGTTGCCGCCGGACAGCGTGCCTACCGGGGCTTCCGCGGAGCTGGTGCGGACGTCGAACTCCTGCACCATCTCGGCCGCGTTGCTGGCGATGACGCCCAGGTCGAGGTTGATGCCCGAGGAGAACGGCGGCCGGTCGTAGCTGTCCAGGATCATGTTGTCGGCCACCGAGAAGCCGCTGACCAGCCCGTCTTCCTGCCGGTCCTCGGGGATGTAGGCGACCCCCGCGTGCAGCCGCTGCCTTGGCGTGCTGTGGGTGAGGTCGCGGCCGTTCAGCCGGACGTGCCCGGACGCGATGGGCCGCAGCCCGAGCAGCGCCTCGCACAGCTCGGTCTGCCCGTTGCCCTGCACGCCCGCCAGGCCGAGGATCTCGCCCGCGCGGACCTGGAACGACATCTCGTTGACCCAGACCCGTCCGGTCTCGTCCGCGACCGTCAGGTCCTCGACGTCGAGCACCACGTCGCCCGGCTGGGCCGCCTCCTTGCTGACCGTCAGCTGCACGCTGCGGCCGACCATCATCGCGGCGAGCTCGTCCTCGCTGGCGGACGGCGGCTTCTCGCCGACCACCGCGCCCCGCCGCAGCACGGTGATGGTGTCCGCGATGGCCTGGACTTCCTTGAGCTTGTGCGAGATGAAGACGACGGACGTCCCGGCTTCCTTCAGCTGCCTGATGATGCGGAACAGGTCTTCGGTCTCGGCCGGGGTGAGCACCGCGGTCGGCTCGTCGAGGATCAGCACGGACGCCTCCCGGACCAGCGCCTTGATGATCTCGACCCGCTGCTGGATGCCGACCGGCAGGTTCTCCACCAGCGCGTCCGGGTCGACCGCGAGCCCGTAGCGCCGGGACAGCTCGCGCACGTCGCGGCGGGCCTTGCGCCGGTCGAGCAGGCCAGAAGGGCGGGTTTCCTCCATGCCGAGGGTGACGTTCTCCGCGACCGTGAACACGGGCACGAGCATGAAGTGCTGGTGCACCATCCCGATGCCGGCCGCGATGGCGTCCTTGGGCGAGGCGAAGTGGACCGTCTTCCCGTCCAGCAGGATATCGCCCTCGTCGGGCTGCAGCAGCCCGTACAGGACGTTCATCAGGGTCGTCTTGCCGGCGCCGTTCTCGCCGAGCAGGGCGTGCACCTGGCCCGGGGACACGGACAGATCGATCCGGTCGTTGGCCACCAGCGAGCCGAACCGCTTGGTGATGCCCTTTAGCTCAAGTTCCACGTCGACCCTTAGGAGCCCTTGAATCCGTCAGCGCCGATGTGGCAGCGGTGCGCGTCGCGCCGCACCGCTGCCACAGGTACTCTTACCGGGAACTTACACCGGGCTCTTGGTCGGTGTCTGGATCGAGCCGTTCTGGATGCCCGTGCTGATCTGCTGGAGCTCCGCCTTCAGCGAGGCAGGCACCGCGCTGTCGAAGTCGTGGAACGGGGCCAGCGTCACGCCGCCGTTGGCCAGCGTGCCGATGTAGTTGCCGCCCTTGAACGAGCCACCGGCCGCGGCCAGCACCGCGGTCTTCACCGCCAACGTCTCGCCCTTCTCCACGCTGGTGATGAAGTACTTGCAGTACTGCGGCGAGCTGACGCAGCCGTCGAGGTCCACCCACTCCATGTTCACCTTCTGGCTGCCGGCCGCGGCGTCCGCCTGCTGTACCGCCTTGGCGGCGCCGAGCCCGACGTTACCCGCGACCGGGAAGATGATGTCCGCGCCCTCGCTGATGAACGTCTGGGTCAGCGTCTGGCCCTTCGTCTGGTTGGTGAAGTCGCCGGTGAACGAGCCCTTCTGAGTACGCTCGTTCCAGCCGAGCACCTGCACGTGCGTGCCATGCTTGGAGTTGTAGTACTGCACGCCGTCCCAGTAGCCGTCCATGTAGATCGTCACGGTCGGAAACTCCTGCCCGCCGAACGTCGCGACCTTGCCGGTCTTGGTCATGCCGGCGGCCAGGTAGCCGCCCAGGAAGGCATCCTGCACCGTGTTGAACACCAGCGCGTCCACGTTCGGCAGCGTCGGGGTGTAGCTGTTGTCTACGATCGAGAACTTCTGGCTGGGGTTTGCCGTGGCCGCCGCCTTCGTCGCGTCGCCCATCGCGAACCCGAGGGTGACGATGATGTTGCACTTCTGGCTCAGGAACGTGCTGATGATGGGTGTGTAGTCCGACGTCGACGTCGACGTCGAGAACTTGACGGTGATGTTGCTGTTGGCCGCCACGGCCGCCTGCATGCCCGCCCACGCCGCGGCGTTGAACGACCTGTCGTCGACCCCGCCGGTGTCGCTGACCATGCAACCGGTGAACTTGCCTGTGGCCGCCGCGGAGCTGGTCGATGTGCTCGATGAGCTGCTGCTGCTGCTGTTCGACGACGAGGCCGAGCTGGTGCTGCTGCCGCACGCGGCGACGACCAGCGTCGCCGACACGGCCAGCGCCGCCGTGGCCCATGCGCTGTGTTTCACGCTTACCTCCACTGGGCCAGGCACTAGCAGCGCCTGGCCTCGCATTCGTCCTGGGTTGTCCCGCAGGCTATGCCCGGTTGTCCCGCCTGGGAAGGGGACACGCGTTGATCTGGCCTGCTCGTTGCCGAATCGGAACCCGAGGATGATGACATTCCTGGCCTGCCAGACATACAGCTGCCATTCCCGCCAGGTGTCTTCGTGCTTTCCTACATGCTGATTTCGTCGTGGACCGAAGTGCCGGTGAGGCCATTGCCGGTAGGCACCGAGGCGCCGGGGAAGTCAAGGGTGACGGTGAGGCCGCCGCCAGGTGTCTCGTCCAGCCGGGCCGTGCCGCCGTTCGAGGTGGCCAGCCGGTGCACGATGGCCAGGCCCAGCCCGGTGCCGTTCGGGCTGGAGGTGGTGAAGCGCAGGAAGGCCCGTTCGCGGTCCACGGCGCTCATGCCGGGCCCGTCGTCGGCGACCGTGATCCGCACCCCGGCCGCGGTGGCCGACGTGGTGAGCCGCACCAGGTGGCCCGGGCTCAGCGCGTCCAGGGCGTTGGCGATCAGGTTGTCCAGGATCTGTTCCAGGTGCCCCTCGCCGATCCAGGCCAGCACCGGCCCGGCCGCCGAACGTCCCACGCCCAGCGCGCCGCCCAGCCCGCCGCCGGCGCCCGCCGACGTGCCGACCAGGACGATGCTCCGGTCGTCCGCCACCGGATGCCAGGCCACGACCCGCTCCCGGGCCACCTCGGCCACGTCCACCGCCGTGGGCACCGGCACCACGTTCTCTGCCCGGGCCACGGTCAGCAGCCCGTCGACCAGCCGGGACAGCCGGGCCAGCTCGTCCAGTGCCCCGGCCAGCTCCTGAGCGGTCTCCGGGTCGGAGTGCGAGGTGTCGGCGGCGAGCAGGTCCAGCCGCAGCCGCAGCGCGGCCAGCGGGGTGCGCAGCTGGTGCGACACGTCCGCGATGACCGCCCGGTTTCCGTGCACCAGCGCCTCGAGCCGTCCGGCCATCGTGTTGAAGGTGGTGCCCAGGCGGCGCAGCTCCGGCGGTCCCGATTCGACCTTGGCCCGGCTCGCGAGATCGCCGTCGGCCAGCATGCGGGCCGCGGCGTCCAGGCCCTTCAGCGGCCGGCTCACCCAGCGGGCCAGGCCGAACGCCACCAGCGCGGCGGCGATCAAGCCCACCGCCGCGACCGACCCGAGGATGGCCCACAGGGCGAGGATCTCGTTGTCCAGCGGCTTGGTCGACCTGGCCAGGATCACCGTGCCGGTCACCGTGAGGTCCAGGGCGCCCTGCCCGGCGACGGGCAGCGCCACGATCACGTACGATCCCGCGATCTCCGACGCGGGCTGGACCGGCTGGTTCGCCAGCAGCGCGGACCCGGCCTGCTGGTTCGCCTGGCTGACGAGCTGATCCCAGTTAACCGGCGGCATAGCCACGTTGATCTCGTGCTTGCCGCTGCTGGCCAGCACGAGCAGGCTGTCACCGGCCTGCCGCGCCTCCTTGACGATCGTGAGAATGGAGAATTCGGCCTCGGCGGCCACGCTGGCCGAAGGATGGTAGTGCTTCGGCGAGCCGGCCTTGTCGGCGGCGGCCTGGGCGGCGTCCAGGCCGAGCTCGGCCTGGGCCAGGACCGCGTCCGTGCGGGCCGTGCCCGCCGCGGCCTGGATGAACGAGTTCCGGTCGTGTGAGGTCGCGTTGAGGGTCAGCGGGACCACCGCGCCGACCAGGATGATGGCGGTAAAGGCCACCAGCATGAACAGGATGCGTCTGGTCACTGGTGACCGTCCGGGTCGCCGAGCCGGAAGCCGTGGCCGTACACGGTCTCGATGATGCCGGGGTCGCCCAGCTTGCGCCGCAGCGCCGCCATGTGCACGTCCAGCACCTTGGTCGGGCCGTACCAGTGCTCGTCCCAGGCGCGCTCGAGCATCTCCTGGCGGCTGACCACCCGTCCGGGGTCGCTGGCCAGGCACTCCAGGATCGCGAACTCCTTCGGGGTCACCGCGATCTGCTGCCCGGACACGCTGACCTTGTGCGTGCGCAGGTCCACGGTGAGCGCGCCGTGCTGCAGCACCTGCCCGGCGGGCTGACGGCTGCGGCGCAGCACCGCCCTGATCCTGGCCAGCAGCTCCTGCAGCCCGAACGGCTTGATCAGGTAGTCGTCGGCCCCCTCGTCCAGGGCCAGCACCCGGTCCGATTCCTCACCGCGCGCGGTCACCACGATGATGGCCGCGTCGCAGGCCTGGCGGAGCCGGCGGCAGACCTCGATGCCGTCGATGTCCGGCAGTCCGAGATCGAGCAGCACCACGTCCGGGACCGGCCAGTCGAGCGCCGCCTGGCCGGTGGTGACGCTCCCGGTTTCGTAGCCGGCCCGGGTCAGGCCGCGGACCAGCTGAAGTGCGATGCCGGGGTCGTCTTCGACGACGAGGACCCGGCCCAGACGTGCGTTCACGACCTCCACGCTAAGCACGAAACCCGCGCGCGCCGAATCGGGCCAAGATCTTAACCAAACCTGAACTTCTTCCAGGGTGGGTCCTAGGAAGTCGGTGGGCATGATTAATGACAGAGTTCCTTGCTCCAGCACGACGGCCCCCCTGCCGCCGTCGCGCGGATGACATGGGAGGGTCCGAGTGGATAAGGCAACCCTGCAGCCTTATCCACTCGGACCCCAGGATCCCAGGGACCCCCGAGACCTCTCGAACCTTAGCGGTTTCCAGGCCTCCCACACGTGAGTACCGACTGGCCGGCGTTGCGCGCGGCCGCGACCGCCGCCGCGCGCCACGCCTACGCTCCCTACTCCGGGCTGCGGGTGGGCGCGGCGGGCCTGACCGATGACGGGCGGATCATCGTCGGCGCCAACGTGGAGAACGCCTCGTTCGGCCTGACCCTGTGCGCGGAGTGCAGCCTGGTCGGCGCCCTGCACGGGGCAGGCCCGCAAGGCGCCCAGGCCGACCAGAGCCTGGTCGCGGTGGCGGTGGTCGCGGGCGACGGGGACCCGCTGCTGCCCTGCGGCCGCTGCCGGCAGCTCCTGCTCGAAGCGGGCGGCGGCAGCCTGCTGGTCGACACCGCGGACGGCCCGGTGGAGCTGAAGGTCCTGCTCCCCGCCGCCTTCACCACCACCGACCTGGCCGAACGGCGCGAGCGCGAGACGCGGGAGACAACGTGACGGACGCGGTCACCGTAATCACCGCCAAACGGGACGGGCGCCGGCTCTCCGACGACGACATCGGGTGGCTGTTCGAGGCGTACGCGAAGGGCGAGGTCGCCGACGAGCAGATGTCCGCGCTGCTGATGGCCATCTACTTCCAGGGCCTGGACGGCGCGGAGCTGCGGACCTGGACCGCGGCGATGATCGCCTCCGGCGACCGCCTCGACCTGTCCGCGATACCACGCCCGACCGTCGACAAGCACTCCACCGGCGGGGTGGGGGACAAGGTCAGCCTGATCCTCGCGCCGCTGGTCGCCGCCTGCGGCGCCGCCGTCCCGCAGCTGTCCGGGCGCGGGCTCGGCCACACCGGCGGCACGCTGGACAAGCTGGAATCCATCCCCGGCTTCCGCACCTCCTTGACCAATGCGCAGACCATCGACGTGCTCAAGCAGGTCGGGTGCGTGATCTGCGCCGCGGGCTCGGGCCTGGCCCCGGCCGACCGCCGGCTGTACGCGCTGCGCGACGTGACCGGCACGGTCGAGTCCATCCCGCTCATCGCCAGCTCGATCATGTCGAAGAAGATCGCCGAGGGCACCAGCGCGCTGGTCCTGGACGTCAAGGTCGGCACCGGCGCGTTCATGAAGACCCGCGACCGGGCCCGCGAGCTGGCCCGGACCATGGTCGCCCTGGGCGAGGAGCACGGGGTGCGGACCCGGGCCCTGCTGACCACGATGGACACCCCGCTGGGCCGCGCGGCGGGCAACGCCGTCGAGGTGCAGGAGTCGGTCGCCGCGCTCAACGGCCAGGGCCCGTCCGACCTGATGGAGGTCACCCTCGCCCTGGCCCGCGAGATGCTCGCCCTGGCTGGCATCGACGAGGACCCGGCCGCGGCCATAGCAGACGGCCGGGCCCTGGCCGCCTACAAAGCGATGGTCCGCGCCCAGGGCGGCGACCCGGACGCCCCGCTGCCCCAGGCGCCGCATATCCAAAAGGCCCTCCCGGCCCCGGCGGATGGCTGGCTGACCCGCCTCGACGCCCTCCAGGTGGGGACCGCGGCCTGGCGCCTCGGCGCGGGCCGGGCCCGCAAGGAAGACCCGGTCAGCGCCGCCGCCGGCGTGATCTGCCTGGCCAAGCCGGGCGACGAGGTGCAAAAAGGCCAGCCCCTCCTGGAACTGCGCGCCGGCGATCCGGACCGCTTCGGCGCGGCCCTGGCCGCGCTCGGCGGCGCCGTGGAGGTCGGCCAGGAACCGCCCCCGACACCCCCGTCCCCCATCATCGAGTACATCACCAGCTAATCCCCGGGGGGACCTATCCCCCCGGACCCCCCTAGGCAGCACAATGAGCAGATGCTCACCCTTGATCAGATCCGGGCTGTCCCCAAGGTCCTGCTGCACGATCACCTGGACGGCGGCCTGCGCCCGCAGACCGTTCTCGAGCTGGCCCGCGAGATCGGCTATCGCGACCTGCCCGGCGATAATGTCCAGGAGCTGACCCAGAGGCTGACCGAAGGCGCGCACCGCGGCCACCTCGAGATCTACCTGGACGCGTTCCGGCACACGGTCGCGGTCATGCAGACCCCGGACGCGCTGCGCCGGGTCGCCGCCGAGTGCGCCGCGGACCTGGCCGCCGACGGCGTGGTCTACGCCGAGGTCAGGTTCGCGCCCGAGCTGCACACCGAACGCGGGCTGAGTCTGGACGAGGTGGTCGAGGCGGTCCTCGAGGGTTTCCGCGAGGGCAGCAAAGGGCGCGGGATCACGGTGTACGCGCTGCTCACCGCGATGCGCACGGCGGCCAGGTCGCTGGAGATCGCCGAGCTGGCCGTCCGCCACCGCGATGAGGGCGTGGTCGGCTTCGACATCGCCGGCGCCGAGGCGGGCTGGCCGCCGAGCCGCCACCTGGACGCGTTCCAGTACCTCAAGCGGGAGAACTTCCACATCACGATCCACGCGGGTGAGGCGTTCGGGCTGCCGTCCATCTGGGAGGCCGTGCAGTGGTGCGGCACCGAACGGCTAGGCCACGGCGTCCGCATCGTGGACGACATCGAGATCAGCCCGGCGGGGGCGGTCCGGCTCGGCCGGCTGGCCGCCTACATCAGGGACCGCCGGATCCCGCTGGAGATGTGCCCGACCTCCAACGTGCAGACCGGCGCCGCGCGGTCGATCGCCGAGCACCCGATCCGGATTCTGCGCCAGCTGCAGTTCCGGGTCACGGTGAACACCGACAACCGGCTGATGAGCCAGGTCACGCTCAGCTCGGAGTTCCACAAGCTGGCCGAGGAGTTCGGCTACGGCTGGTCGGACGTCGAGTGGCTCACGATCAACGCGATGAAGAGCGCGTTCGCCGGGTTCGACGAACGGCTCCGGCTGATCAACACGGTGATCAAGCCCGGCTTCGCCACCGCCCGCGCGCTCAGCGATGCGGTGGTTCCGGTCAGTATCCTGGGACCCCGTCCCACCGGGTAAAGACTTTTGGCCGAACGAGCCGCGGTTTCACTTTCCTCCCACCCGCAACAGTCCCCGCCGAGACGTGGCATTCACTAACTGTGATTCGGCATTATGGAAGCTGACCGCGGGTTCTGAGAGGGTGGGGTCAGGAGGGACATGACGGAACCGCAGTCGGGGGCCGGGGACCGGGGAGAGGCCCGGGGAGAGGCACTGCGCAGGTGGGACCCGGAGCGGATCGGGCCGTATGTGATTCTCGGCCGTCTCGGGGCCGGGGCGATGGGCCAGGTGTACCTGGGCCGCTCGGCCGCTGGCCGGCTGGTCGCGGTGAAGACGATCAAGGTGGACCTGGCCGAGGAGGCCGGCTTCCGGACCCGGTTCGCGCAGGAGGTGGCGGCCGCGGGCCGGGTCAGCGGGTTCTTCACCGCCGCCGTGGTCGAGGCCGATCCCGAGGCCGACCTGCCCTGGCTGGCCACGGCCTACGTGCCGGCGCCGTCGCTGGCCCGGCTGGTCAAGGCGTGCGGCCCGCTGCCGGTCGGGGCGGTCCGGTGGCTGGCCGCGGGGTGCGCGGAGGCGCTGGAATCGATCCACGGCGTCGGCCTGGTGCACCGGGACCTCAAGCCGTCCAACGTGCTGGTCGCGCCGGACGGCCCGCGGGTCATCGACTTCGGCGTGGCCCGGGCGGCCGAACGCATGGGCGTGACCACATCCCGCGGTACCGTCGGCACCCCCGCCTATATGGCGCCCGAGCAGGCCCGCGACACCCACCAGGCCTCGGCGGCCAGTGATGTGTACGCGCTCGGGGCCACGCTGGTGTTCGCGGCCACCGGGCGCCCGCCCTACCAGGGCGATACGGTCATGGACGTGCTGGCCCGGCTGGCCACCGAGGAGCCGGACCTGTCCGGCCTGCCCGGCGAGCTCACCGAGCTGATCGCGGCCTGCCTGCAGCGCGTCCCGCGGGATCGGCCGACGGCGTCCGCGATGCTGGCCCGCCTCGGGCAGTTCACCGAGACCCGGCCGGGCGCGGCCGGGGAGCACTCCTACCTGCCCGACCCGGCCATGGCCCTGATCGCGCAGTACCAGCGCAACCCGCTGCTCGCGGCCGGCCAGCCCCGCCCGGAGGACAGCACGGCGGACGCCACCTCCGCCTCCTACACCGAACTCCCCGCCTCCTACCAGCCCCGGCCCCGTCACCAGCGGGCCCCCCGCCGGCCGGCTGGCGGCGGTGGGTCAAGGAGCACCTGGCCTGGGTCGGCTGGGTCTCGGTCGGCGCCGCCCTGGTCGTGACCGGCGTCATCCTCGGCGCCTCGCTGTCGAGCTCGGGCAGTCCCCCGGTCGGCGGACTCGGGCAGCCGCCCCCGCCGCCGCAGACCGTATGCGGCAGCCAGGACGTGGCCAGCCACATGCTGTGCATGAACCAGAGCCAAGGCGACCCGAACGCCACGTTCGTCGTCGAGGGCCAGGACTTCCCGCCGGGCCAGCCGGTGACCGTCTCGCTGTCCGAACTCGACCCGCAGAACCAGCCGCTGATCGACGTCACCTCGACGTTCAAGCCGGTCACCGCCGCGAACGGCACGTTCAAGGTGCGGGTCAGCCAGCTCTACTCCGGCTCGCTGAAGCTGGGGCTGTTCACCGTCCGGGTGACCGCGCCCGGCGGCATCCAGGCCCAGACGCAGTTCATGGTCCTCCCGTCCGGCGCGCCGCCCGCGCCGTGACCCGTATTTACCCTCAGGCCTCGGTCCACCACAGGTCTTCCTGGCGGGAGCGCCATACCGGGTCGGCCAGCTTACCCAGGTCGGCCGAGGTGATGATGCCGTGCTCGATCAGGACCCGGACCGCTACCTCGTCCGACAGCCGGACGTGCTGGCCGGCCAGCCCGCGGTCGCTGATCTTGCGCCGCAGCACCTTGATGTGCTCGGCCACCCGGGCCGAGAGCAGGTCGCGGAACTCGGCGTCGGTCTCGAACCGCTCAAGCTCGTGGTAGGCGCCGGTCACCTCCAGCGCGCCGCGCGCGATCTCCGGCGTCCGGGGCAGCGGCGTGGTGGCGCTCGGGTCGAGCAGCCACGGCCGGCACCAGATCAGCGCGACCAGGAACAGCTTGGTCATCGGGTCCAGGTAGAGGGGCAGGATCGTGCCCTCGCCGTCCGGCTGGCGGTCGTCGGCGGCCCCGTCCGCGGCCCGCTGGCCGGTGACCGTTATCTGGAGCGGGAGCCCGTCGTCGAGCATGGCGCGCGAGCCGACCCGCGCGGTCCCCGAGTGCAGCAGCCAGCCGCCGGCCGGCTCCCCGCCGTCTTCCAGCCGCGGCAGCCGGATCCGGTACCCCTCACCCTCCACGTACAGCGCGTGGGTGTGGCTGATGTTGGTGATCCACGCGCCGGCCGGCATCGCGGTCACGATGCCGGCCCGGCGAGACAGCCCCGGCCCGGCTGCCACGGCCAGGTCCACCTCCGGCCCCCGCCCGAAGACCAGCTGGTTTCCCTCGCCGACGCGCATCTCCTGACCCGAGGCGGTGCACACGCGCGCGCTCACGGCCATGACGCCAGCCTCTCACATTTCCTCGTCCTGGGGCCGGCCCCCGGATTCGGGGATACCGGCGGGTGAATTGCCCTGATTGGCTACTAGCGGCAGGGTGCCGGGTTCTGCTCGCGGTGGTGGCGACGTCCGCCCTCGGGTGTGGGGGGGCCTATTATCCGCGGACCGATCGTTGCCGCTGGTCTCCCGCGGCAGGCCCGGCGCCCCGCCCGAACCTCGTCGGGTGGGCTAGACCGTACCGAACAGGCGGTCGCCCGCGTCGCCAAGACCGGGCACGATGTACCCGCGCTCGTTCAGCCGCTCGTCCACGGCCGCGGTGACCACCACGACCCGGACCCCGGCCTCCTCGCCCGGGCCCGCCTCGCCGGCGAACGTCTCCTCCACGTGCCGCAGGCCCTCCGGCGCCGCGAGCAGGCAGATCGCGGTCACCGACGCCGCACCCCGGTCCAGCAGCATGCTGATCACGGTGGCCAGCGTCCCGCCGGTGGCCAGCATCGGGTCGAGCACGAACGTGTCCCGGTCGGTCAGGTCGCTGGGCAGCCGGTTCGCGTAGGTCTCGGCCATCAGCGACTCCTCGTCCCGGCGCAGCCCGACGAAGCCGACGTCGGCCATGGGCAGCAGCTGGATCATGCCGTCCAGCATGCCGATGCCGGCCCGCAGCACCGGCACGACGAGCGGGACCGGCCGGGCCAGCTTGACGCCGCGGGCCACGCCGACGGGCGTGGTGACCGAGGTCGGCTGCACCCGTATCTCCCGGGTCGCCTCGTAGGCCAGCAGCGTCACCAGCTCGGCGGTCAGGCTGCGGAACGTGGCCGTATCGCTGGCGACGTCGCGCAGCGCGGTGAGCTTATGGGTAACCAGAGGATGATCAACGACGAGCGTGCGCATAGCTCTATCTTCCCCCCACTCGCCTCCGAGCGCCTCTAAAGACGCCTCCTTCCCTCCTCGCTCCTTCGTCGCTCGTCAGTCCAGGCGGCGCCGGCGCCCTCCGGCTCGCGGGGCCCCGCCAACGACGTGGTTGCCACATCCATGTCGTCAGGGCGACGTGATTGCCGCAACCACGTCGTTGGGATCTGCGCACGCAGCCTGGTTCTAAGCCTCGGGCTTGGCGCGGGCGCTGGCGCGGGAACGGGCCAGGTCGGTCTCGATGCGGTGCGCGGTCGAGAGCAGGGGCTGCAAGAACTCCTCGACGATGGTGTTCAGGGTGCGCCGGCCGGCGTGCGTGGAGATATTGATCGCCGCGATGACCTGCCCGTCCGCGTCACGGATGGGCGCGGCGATGGACCGCAGCCCCTCCTCAAGCTCCTGATCCACCAGCGCCCAGCCCTGGGTCCTGATCTTGCGCAGCTCCCGGCGCAGGGCGGTCGCGCTGGTGATGGTGTGCCCGGTCAGGCCGCGCAGGCTGGTCGACTCCAGGTACTCATCCAGCCGCTCGTCGGGCTGCGCGGCCAGCATTACCCGGCCCATCGACGTGGCGTACGCGGGGAACCTGGTTCCCACGCTGATCGTCACGGTCATGATCCGCTTGGTCGGGACCCGGGCGATGTAGATCACGTCGTCGCCGTCCAGCTCGGAGACTGAGGACGACTCATGTACCTGCTCGACCAGCTGCTCCAGGTGCGGCATCGCGACCTCGGGCAGGGTCAGGCTGGACAGGTACGCGTAGCCGAGCTCGAGGATCTTCGGCCGGAGCGCGAACCGGCTGCCGTCGCTGCGCATGTAGCCGAGCTGGACCAGGGTGCGCAGGAACCGCCGGGCCGCGGCCCGGCTCAGCCCGGTGGCCGTGGCCACCTCGCTCAGGGTCAGCTTCGGGTGATCCGCGTCGAAGGCACGGATGACCGACAAACCTCGCTCGAGTGACTGCACGAAGTCCCCGTCATGACCCTGTTCCTGGCTGTCAGTCAATCGGGCCTCCTGCTCGGTCGATGACATCATAGACCTGGGCACCGCCCGTTCGCTTTCTGAACTATCGTTCGTCCTACGTACGTTTGCTGAGATTGGGAGCAGTCATGGCACTCATGGACGAGGCGCTCTGGCGCGGGAAGATCTACTCCGGCGGCTGGGTCGACGGGGGCGGCGGCGACGCCCCGGTGACCGAGCCCGCGACCGGCGCCGAGCTCGGCCGGGCCGGGATCGCCGCCCCCGCCGACGTGGCCCGCGCGGCCCAGCTCGCCGCGGCCGCGCAGCCGGCCTGGGCGGCCACGCCGCATACCGAGCGGTCGGCCTTGGCTGGCCACCTCCCGGTTGGGGACCCGGCCACCGAGCAGGTGGCGCTCGGTCCGATCATCGACGAACGCCAGCGCGACAAGGTCCACGGCCTGGTCAAGGACAGTGTGGCGGCCGGGGCCCGGCTGGCCGCGGGCGGCAGCTACGACCGGCTGTTCTACCGGCCCACCGTGCTGGCCGACGTATCCGCTGAGATGCCGGCCTACGCCGATGAGGTGTTCGGCCCGGTGGCCCCGGTGATCCGGTTCGCCACCGCCGAGGACGCGGCCAAGCTCGCCGCCGACAGCGAGTACGGCCTGTCGCTGGGCATCTTGACCAGGGACGTCATGCGCGGCCTGGACCTGGCCCGGCAGATCCCGACCGGGATCGTGCACATCAACGAGCAGACCGTGGACGACGAGCCGAACATCCCGTTCGGCGGGCTCGGCGCCTCAGGCACCGGCGCCCGGTTCGGCGGCACCTCCAACCTGGAAGCGTTCACCGATACCCGCTGGGTCACTATACGTAGTGACATCGCTACATATCCGTTTTAATCTGTGAATATGACCGTCAGCGACCCAGGTCGGAATCGTCGGCGCCGGGCCGGCCTGCTGCTGTCGCACCTGCTGGCGCTGCGCGGCATTGACTCGGTCGTGGTGGAGAACCGCAGCCGGGCCTACTGCGAGGCCCGGCAGCGGGCCGGCCTGCTGGAGGCCGGCACCACCGAACTGCTCCGCGCGGTCGGCCTGGGCAAGCGCATGGACGCCGAGGGCCTCGAGCACGGCGGCATTTACCTGCAGTTCGCGGGGGAGCGGCATCACCTGGACTTCCGCGACCTGACCGGCGGCCGCTGGGTGACGATCTGGGCCCAGACCGAGATCGTCAAGGACCTGATCGCGGCCCGGCTGGCCGCCGGCGCCCAGGTCGAGTTCGAGGTCTCAGGCACCGAGGTCGCCGACCTCGACCAGGACCGGCCCCTGCTCCGCTACACCGACGCCGGCGGGACCCGGCACGAGGTCCGCTGCGACGCGATCGCCGGCTGCGACGGATTCCACGGCATCTGCCGCGACTCGATGCCGCCCGGCCTGATCCAGGTGGCCGAGCGCGGCTACCCGTACTCCTGGCTCGGCATCCTGGCCACCGTCCCGCCGTCCACCGACGAACTCATCTATTCACGTCACCAGGACGGCTTCGCGCTGCACACCATGCGCACCCCGCAGGTCAGCCGGCTCTACCTCCAGGTTCCCTCGGACGAGGACATCGAGCGCTGGCCGGACGACCGGATCTGGGCCGAGCTGCGGCACCGGCTGGAGCTCCCGGGCTGGGCGCTGAAGGACGGCCCGATCACCGAGAAGGCCATCTCCCCGATGCGCAGCTTCGTCGCCTCACCCATGCGCTACCGGCGCCTGTTCCTGGCCGGCGACGCGGCGCACATCGTCCCCCCCACCGGGGCCAAGGGCCTCAACCTGGCCATGGCCGACGTCACCGTCCTGGCCACCGCCCTGACCAGCTTGCTGGGCGACGGCGATCCCGGCCTGGCCGACGCCTACTCCGACGCCAGCCTGCGCCGGGTCTGGCGCGCCACGCACTTCTCCTGGTGGATGACGTCCATGCTGCACGTCGAGCCGGGCCCGGACCCGTTCGGCCCCGAGCTGCAGCTCGCCCAGCTCCGCTACGTCACCTCCTCCCGCGCCGCCGCCACCACCCTCGCCGAGAACTACACCGGCTACTACCCCCTCCACTGGCCCTAGCCGCACGCCTGCCCTCGCACCGTTTCTACCGGCGGGTTTCTACCTTGCTCAGAACGACTCACTACAGTCCGGCGGCAGTCTCGCAGATACTACGGGTGCTCGGCCGCGGAGCTGAGCAGCCGCTCGGCTTCGTCTAGGCCGAGGTGCCAGGGATAGCTGTCGATCAGGTCGCCCCCGGTGCGCGGCACGCGGCCATCGGTTATCACCGGGCGGCACCGATCCGGCTGGCGAACTGCTCGACGTCCCGCCGGATGCCTGGCGGGGCCAGCGCGGCAAGGTTACGGGCGAGCGCGCAGACCGCAGGCCGCGCGGCGACCTCTTCGGGTGCAGTCTGTTCCGCGGCGCGCAGCGCCGCGTGGCCTGCTCGTAGCGGCCCCACTGGAAGAACGCCCGGGCGACGTCGATCAGCAGGCTGGCTTTCCGTTCGGTGACGGTGATCGCGGCGAGGTTGATCCGGCGGCCAGGTCGACGGCGGTGCCGGCGTCTCCGGTCAGCCGAGGCCCAGGTGGTGGCGGGGGCGCAGGGCGCGGGAGAGCAGGGCCGATAGCGCGGCGGCGACTCCGACGTCGGTGAGCGAGAGCGGCGCGGTGAAGCTGCGCTCGCTGCCCAGCAGGTGCAGCGCCCACAGCCGGTGCCGCAGGGTGTAGAGCTCGGTGCGCACGGCGCTGGCCAGCCCGGTGCTGCTGCCCGCGGCCCAGCCCTCCACGCCGTGGATGTCGGTCAGCAACCGGGTCAGCTCGTCGTACCCGGTCGGCCCGCTGGTGAGGATGACGAGCAGTGCGGCCTCGCGCACCGCGACCGAGAAGTCCGGCTGCGGCCCGTCGTCGGGGCCGATCAGCGCGGCCGTGCCGATGTGCCACCGGGCGGCCGGGTCGGCCGTCATCAGCTTGCCCGTCTTGGTCAGCACCAGGCTGGTGCGGCTGCGCCGGATGGCGCCCATCTCGGCCTGCGCCATCCCGCGCAGGGTATGCAGCGGGAACACGTCGAGCTCCTGGCGCAGCGTGCCGACCAACTGGTCCCGCCAGCCGAACGTGTCGACCGCCTCGGTGACCAGCGCGGGCGCGATGTAGTGCCGGGCGGTGAGGCGCAGCCCTTCGTCCGCGTGACCCAGCAGCCAGCGCAGGGTGGGCAGCGGGTCGTCGGGCAGGGTCGGCGGCTCGAGCAGGCGGGGGATGAGCGAGCGGGCCAGCCGCGACCGCTCGCCGGGGCGGCCGTGCGCCCACGCGTCGATCCGCTCGGTGCTGATGCGGCCGAGCCAGGTGTCCGTCCCGAGCGAGCCGTCCGCCAAGGAAGGCTCAGGAGCCACGCGGGTAGTGCTGGCTTCGCTGCGCCCGGTCAGCCAGCGGTTGACCAGGTCCACCCGCTTGGTCCGCCAGCCGCGGGTCCCCACGCTCAGCTCGCCGGAGGCGAAGGCCAGCTCGATCGCGGCCGCGCAGGCGTCGTACGCCGCGCGTTCCTGCGGCCCCATGACCGAACCCCAGGCCAGCAGATCAGTGTCCGGCGGGGCCGCGTTCGACGCCTCGATCGCCTCGGTATAGGCGGCGATGCCCTCCTCGTGCCCGGCCGCGTAGGCCGTGATGATCCGCTCGGTGCGCGCCGCCGAGCAGACTCCGGCGTAACGGTCCAGGCCCGCGAGCAAGAACAGGCGGCCGAGCGCCTTGGCCACCCCGACCCGGCCCGGCGTGGACATCGGCCACTTGACCGGGAGCGCGTACCAGAGGAACTCCTGCAGGCGCAGGAGCGAGATGGTCTCCAGCCCCTCGTCGCCGGTCAGCCAGGCCAAGGCCGCCTTCGCGTCTCCGGCTGCTTCCGGATCCTCGCGCGTCAGGGTCTCCAACGCCTGGCTCTCTGTCATCATGACGGACAGTCTGCCGCAGCCCCGCTGCGCACGGCTAGTGCGTGCACTACTGCCCTGGCCCGCCGGCGATGTGGCGGGGCCCACCCGGCGGGGACCAGCCGGGTAGCCCGGTCGGGCATCATGGTCGGGTGCCAGGAATCTATGACGAACCGGAGCTCTACGAGGCCGCATGCGCCTACCGCGACGTTCCGGGCGAGGTGAGCGCGCTCCTCCGGTGGTCGGAAAAGCACGGAAAGCACGGCGGGCACGGCAACCACAGCGTCCTGGAACTCGCGGCCGGCCCGGCCGAACACTCCCGCGAGCTCGCCCGCCGCGGCCTGGACGCCACCACCGTGGACCTCAGCCCGGCAATGTGCGCCCGCGCCCGGGAGCTAGCGGCCGCGGATAACATCGCCCTGACCGTCGTGCAGGCCGACATGCGTGACTTCGCCATCCCCCGCCAGTTCGACCTGGCCATCACCATGCTGAACTCCCTGTGCCACCTGCTCACCCTCGACGACCTGCTCCGCCACCTGGCCTGCCTGGCGCGTCACGTGACCCCCGGCGGGCTGTACATCATCGAGCTCGCGCATCCGGCCGACTTCCTCGCCGCCGAGCGCCGGACCAGCAGCGAGTGGAGCAGCGAGGTCGACGGCGGGACGGTCAGCGTGCGCTGGGGCGGCGGGTCGGACGAGATCGATCCGATCACGCAGATCACCAGGGAGCACGTCAGGGTCACCTACACCAAGCGGGGCGGCGCGGGCGTGCGTACCGTCACCGACGTGGTGCCCAACCGGTTCTGGACCGCCACCGAGCTGACCGCCGCGATCCGCCTGGCCGGCGGCTTCGCCGTCGCGGCCCGCTACGGGGACTTCGACGCCGACACCGCGGTGGAGGCTCCGGACGCCTGGCGCATGATCCTCGTGCTGCGCCGCGAAGACCGTGAGGAGCCCGAAGACCCCGCGCCGCCCACCGCGACCACCACCCCGGCCAGGATCAGCACCACGCCGACCAGCTGAAGGGCCGAGGGCCGCTCACCCAGGAAGACGTAGCTGAGCGCGATCGAGCCGGCCGGCTGGATCAGCAGCAGCGTGCCGATCATCCCGGCCGGCAGCCGGGGCATGGACACCGTGATCAGCAGCCAGCCGATGACCTGCGAGGTCAGGGCGAGCAGGGCCAGCCAGCCGAGCGCCGCCCAGGTCGGCCCGACCCGGTAGTCGTTCAGCGCCAGTCCGAGCACCGCCGAGGCGACCGTCGCGCCGGCCGTCGCCTCGAACAGCACCGCGGCCACCGCGGAGCGAGCACCCGGGACCGAGGTGGCCTGCCGCAGGGTAAGGATGTACACCGCGTAGATGACCGCGACCGCCACGCCGAACACCGCGCCGAGCGCGGGGTCGGTGCCGTACGCCCGCGAGCCCCCCACGTCGGCCAGCCCGCCCACCAGCACCAGCCCGGCCAGCATCACCGGCGAGGCCAGCACCAGCGAGCGACGCGGGCGCTCGCCGAGGAGGATCCACGCCAGCACCGCGATGATCAGGACCTGCAGGTTGCCAAGCACGGTGCTGAGCCCGGCGCCGATCGCGTCGATCGCGTGGCTCCACACGATGAGGTCCCCGGCCAGGAACAGGCCCGCCAGCCGGGCCAGCCAGCGGCTGCGGCGCGGGCAGGGGCGGCGCCCCGCGCCGCCGTTCGGCCCAGGCCAGGGCGCCGAGCAGGGGCAGGGCGAACGCGCACCGGCCCAGCGCCGTGATGCTGGGCGAGGCGTGGGCCAGCTTCATCAGCACCGCCGAGCTGGAGATGCAGACGGCTCCCGCGGTGGCTGCGGCGGTCGGCGGCATGGTCCGGATGGGCATCGCGCGCCGTCCTCCCCGCCACAACGTGATGTCATGACCAAAGCTGAGTTATGGTGATGACGCTAGCCTGTGCCGTGTTCAGGAGTCAACATGCTTTTCGCTCATGACACGACGGCCGCGCTCGTGCTCGCGGCCGATCTGGTCAACTCCGAGGAGCTGACCGACGTCGCGGCCCTCGACGTCTTCCTGGACAAGCACCAGGTCGAGCCGCGCCGGCCCGCTACCGCGGCTGACCTCGGCGCGGTGCACGCATTGCGGCCCCGGCTGCGGGCGCTCTGGCAGGCCTCGCCCGGCCAGCCGCTCGCGGAACTGGTCAACGACCTGCTCCGCGATTCAGGCGCCCGGCCCCGGTTGACCGATCACGGCGGCGGCTGGGGCTGGCACCTGCACGTCACCGGGCCCGACGCGTCCCTGGAGCACCGGCTCGCCGCCCAGGCCGGGTTCGCCCTGGCCGATCTGGTCCGCCTGCGGGAGACGAGCCGGCTGCGGCGCTGCGAGGCGCCGGCCTGCGACGCGGTGTTCGTGGACCTGTCCAAGAACCGGTCGCGCCGCTACTGCGACACCGGCAACTGCGGCAACCGGCAGCACGTGGCGGCCTACCGCGAGCGCCGCGCCGGCCGCGGCGCGGCCAGCGAGGCCAAGCCTCGGCGCGGCCAGCGAGGGCCTCGGCGCGGCCGCTGATGGACGCGGCTCCGGCTGATCCTCGCCGGGCATGCCGTGCCGGAGGTAGCGGTCCAGGATGGTCTCCACCACCTGGCTCAGCGAGCTGCCCTCGTGCGCGGCCGCCTGGTGCGCGGCCGAACGCAAGGCATGGTCGATCTTGATCGTCAGGTGCGGGCGGAGCCCGTTCGCGCTGGCCTCACGGCGGTGCGGGAACGGCGGCGGGGGCTCGCAGTTCGTGACCCGGCCGCGCAACTCGGCCGGGATCCGGCGGCGGATGCGCCGCTGCACGGCCTGCTTGCTGATGCCGAGCGCCTCGGCCAGCGGGCGCAGCGGCCAGCCCGCCTCGTTCAGCGCGGCCAGCGTGGCCGACAGCAGGTCGCTGCGCCCCGACGAGCGCAGCTCGCGCAGCCGGCCGGCTATCCGCTCGGGCAGCACCGGGCCCCCGGGATCCGGTACCACCGGAGCGTGCCGCGCGCGCTGCACGTACTGCCGCAGGCCGTGGGTCACGACCTCGGACATGGTCCGCCCCTCGCGGGCCAGGCGGGCCCTCAGCCGCTGTCGTTGCTCCTGGTCAAGACGGAACGTCAGCAGCAGGCTCTTCGCGCTCATCCCGCCGCGGCCACCCCGGCCAGCGCCGCATCCGCCGCGTCAGCGCCCATCACGAAAGCGCCGACGGCCGGAGTCGTCTGCTCGGCCGCGATCAGCTCCAGGTAACGCCGCGTCTCGGCCGCGCGCCGGCGCCGGCTCCAGCCCAGCTGCCGGCCCATGATCAACGCCACCTCGGCCGCTACCTCGGTACCGGAGTCGGCGGACTCGATGGACAGCCGCATCCGCCGCATCAGCACGTCCTCGACGTGCAGCGCGTCCTCGTGGGTGACCGCGTAGACGACCTCGGCCCGCAGGTAAGGAAAACCCTCGCAAAGCGGCCGGGCCAGCGCCGGGTCCGCGCGGATCAGGTCCAGCACCTCGCCCGCGAGCGTCCCGTACCGGCTGAGCAGGTGCTCCACCAAGGCCCGCGGCACCCGGTAGTCCTCGGCCAGCCGTCCCGCGCCCGGCCTGGACGCGCGGCCAGGCCGTCCGCGCCGAGCAGCGGCAGCTGCTCGGTGACCGAGGCCGGCACGGAGCGGTCGAAGTCGGCCACCGCCGCGTCCACCACGTCCCTGGCCATCAGCCGGTAGGTGGTGAACTTGCCGCCCGCGATGCTGGCCAGCCCCGGCACCGGCACGTCCACCACATGCTCACGGGACACCTTGGTCGTGGGCTTGCCCCCCTTAGCGGACCCGTCGCCGACGGGCTCGACCAGCGGCCGCAGGCCCGCGTACACGGCGATGACGTCGGCGCGGGTGAGCGGGCGGACCAGCACCCGGTTCGCGGCGTTCAGGATGTAGTCGACGTCCTCCGCGCAAACCCTGGGCTCGGCCCGGTCGCCGGTGAAGTCGGTGTCGGTGGTGCCGACGATCCAGCGCTCCCCCCACGGGATGAAGAACAGCACGCTCTTCTCGGTGCGCAAGATCATCCCGGTATCGGCCTGCACCGCCGAACGCGGCACCACGATGTGCACGCCCTTGGACATCCGGACCCGGTACCCGGCCCGAACCCCCGCCAGCTCGTGCACCAGGTCCGTCCACACCCCGGCGCAGACCACCACGACCTCGGCGTGCACGTCGAACGAGCGCCCGGTCTCCTCGTCCCGCACCCGCGCCCCGGCCACCCGGACCCCGTCGGGTCCGCGCACCAGCGGAGACGGCGCTGACCCGGGTCGCGACCACCGCGCTGTGCGCGGCCGCGGTCCGGGCTACGGTGAGCGTGTGCCGCGCGTCGTCGACCTGCGCGTCGTAGTACCGCATCGCGCCGGCCAGCCGCTCCGGGGACAGCGCCGGAGCCAGGCGGAGCGCGCCGCGGGCGGTCAGGTGCCGGTGGTGCGGCACCGGCCGGCGGGTGCCCTCCATCGCGTCGTACAGGGCCAGGCCGGCTCCGACGTACGGCCGCTCGACCACCTTCTTGTACAGCGGATACAGGAAGGAGACCGGCTTGACCAGGTGCGGGGCCAGCTTGGAGACCAGCAGGTCGCGCTCGCGCAGCGCCTCGTAGACCAGCTTGAAGTCGAGCTGCTCCAGGTACCGCAGGCCGCCGTGGATCAGCTTGCTCGACCGGCTGGAGGTGCCCGAGGCCAGGTCGCGGGCCTCGACCAGGGCCACCCGCAGCCCCCGGGACGCGGCGTCCAGGGCCGCCCCGGCCCCGGTGATGCCGCCCCCGATGACCAGCACGTCGAACCGCTCGGACGCCAGGCGGCTGAGCGTCGCGCTCCGCTCGCGGGCGTCAAGGACGCCGTTACTAGCCATCACCCATTCCCCGATCAGCCTGTGCTGCTTACCTCTAGGGTATGTACGTCGTCAATCTAGTGGCAAACCACGACACGCCGGTGAACAGCGGAAAACGGGGAGGCACAGCGTGGCGGAATTCGTCGGCGCGGTGGACCAGGGCACCACCGAGCACCCGGTTCATGGTCTTCGATCACTCCGGCGCCGAGGTGGCCCGGCACCAGCTGGAGCACACCCAGGTGCTGCCGCGGCCCGGCTGGGTCGAGCACAACCCGGTGGAGATCTGGGAGCGGACCAGCGCGGTCATCCAGACCGTGCTGAACACCACCAGCCTGAAACCCGGTGACCTCGCCGCGCTGGGCCTGACCAACCAGCGTGAGACCACGGTGGTGTGGAACCGGCGCACCGGCCGCCCGTACGCCAACGCGATCGTGTGGCAGGACACCCGCACCGACGCCATCGCCGCCGCCCTCGACCGCACGGAAAGCGGCAACCTCATCCGGCACAAGGCGGGCCTGCCGCCCGCCACTTACTTCTCCGGCGGCAAGCTGCGCTGGCTGCTGGACAACGTGACCGGCTTGCGTAAGGACGCCGAGCGCGGCGAGGCGATCTTCGGCACGGTCGACACCTGGCTGCTGTGGAACCTCACCGGCGGCACCGAGGGCGGCGTCCACGCCACCGACGTGACCAACGCCAGCCGCACCATGCTGATGGACCTGGCCACCCTGGACTGGGACGACGAGCTGCTGGACCTGTTCACCGTCCCGCGCAACATGCTGCCCGAGATCATGCCGTCGGCCACCCCCGACCCGTACGGCCACACGACAGCAAACGGCCCGTTCGGCCGCAAACTCCCGATTACCGGCATGCTGGGCGATCAGCAGGCCGCCATGGCCGGGCAGGTGTGCTTCGCTCCCGGCGAGGCCAAGAACACGTACGGTACCGGCAACTTCCTGCTGCTCAACACCGGCACCGACATTGTCCGCAGCCGCAGCGGCCTGCTCACCACCGTGTGCTTCAAGTTCGGCGCCGAGCCCGCCACCTTCGCGCTGGAGGGGTCGATCGCGGTCACCGGCGCCGCGGTGCAGTGGCTGCGCGACCAGCTCGGCATCATCAGCGGCGCGGCGCAGAGCGAGACCCTCGCCGCGCAGGTCACCGACACCGACGGCGTCTACTTCGTGCCGGCCTTCTCCGGCCTGTTCGCACCGTACTGGCGGGCCGACGCGCGCGGCGCGATCGTGGGCCTGTCCCGGTACCACACCAGCGCGCACCTGGCCCGCGCGACCCTGGAGGCCATCGGCTACCAGTCCCGGGACGTGGCCGAGGCCATGGAGCGCGATTCCGGGGTCCGGCTCGAGGTGCTCAAGGTGGACGGCGGGGTGACCGCCAACGACCTGGCCATGCAGCTGCAGGCCGACATTCTCGGCGTCCCGGTCAGCCGCCCGGTCGTGGCCGAGACCACCGCGCTGGGCGCCGCCTACGCGGCCGGCCTGGCCGCCGGGTTCTGGCGGGACACCGGCGAGCTGCGCGCCAACTGGCACGAATCCAGGCGCTGGCATCCGTCGTGGACCGACGACCGGCGCGCGGGCGGTTACGCCGGCTGGCGTAAGGCGGTCCAGCGCACGCTGGACTGGGTGGAGGTCGATTAAAGAAAATTTGTGCCGAACGGACCATGCTGCGTGCCGCCCGCTCACCTCAGGGCTGGAACCCGGCCCAGGGGTCGTAGTCCACTTCCAGCTCCTCCTGCGCCGGGCGCTCCGCCTCCGGCACGTGCTGCAGGTTGACCCGGATCCGGTACCAGGCCGAGCTGCGCCCGCGCATCGCGTCGACCAGCACGTCGCGCGGCTCGAGCTGCGGCCACACCGACGGGTGCCTTTCCTTCCACCGTTCCAGGCCCGCCATGGCCTGCGCCTTGGTCTCCGCGCGGGCGATCTCGATCAGCGGCATCGTGCTGCGCCGCCGGCCGGTCGGCCCGGCGCTCTTCCCCGGCGCCGGCGCGGGAGCCTCGGGCATCCGCCGCTTGGACGGCTGGACCCGGGGGGCCTCACCGGCCTGCTTGTCGTACATCGGCGGCCACGGCGCGTCGGGCAGTCCCGCCGCCTCGTCCCGGGCCGCCTGCTCAAGCAGCGCGGCCAGCGACCCGGCCGCCTCGTCCATGCCGGCCCACGGATCGCCCAGCGCCGCGAACCGCTCCGGCATGGTGAAGACGGTGTACGCGGCCGGATCGCACTCGGGCACCTCGTCCCAGGTCAGCGGCGCGGACACCCGGGCGTCCGGGACCGGGCGGATGGAGTACGCCGACGCGACCGTCCGGTCCTTGGCGTTCTGGTTGTAGTCGACGAACACGCCGTGCCGCTCCTCCTTCCACCACTTGGAGGTGGCCAGGTCCGGCGCCCGCCGCTCGATCTCGCGCGCCACCGCGACCGCCGCCAGCCGCACCTCGCCGAACGCCCAGCGCGGCTCGATCCGCGCGTAGATGTGGATGCCGCGCGACCCCGAGGTCTTCGGCCAGCCGGTCAGCCCGAAGTCGGCCAGCACGTCCCTGGCCACCAGGGCCACGTCCCGGATCTGCGGCCACTGCACCCCGGGCACCGGGTCCAGGTCGACCCGGAGCTCGTCCGGGTGGTCCAGGTCGCGAGCGCGCACCGGGTGCGGGTTCAGGTCGATGCAGCCCAGGTTGATCACCCAGGCCAGCGCGGCCTCGTCGCTGACCACCACCTCGTCGGCGGTGCGGCCGGAGGGAAACCGCAGCTCGACGGTCTCGATCCAGTCCGGGCGCTTGTCCGGGGCCCGCTTCTGGAAGAACGGCTCGCTCTCGGCCCCGTTCACGAACCGCTTGAGCGCCATCGGCCGTCCGGCTACCCCGCCCAGCGCTCCGGGGGCGACCGAGAGGTAGTAGCGCACCATGTCCAGCTTGGTGACCCCGGCGCGCGGGAAGAACACCTTGCTCGGGTTGCTGACCGCGACCTCTCGCCCCGCGAGCTCGAATACCTGCTTCGGCTCAGCCATCGGATCCTCCGCGCAAGATCTCGGCCAGGTTGAAGCTGACCGGCTCCTCCAGCTGCTCGTAGGTGCACGACCGGGGCTCACGGTCCGGCCGCCACCGGACGAACTGGGCGGTGTGCCGGAACCGCGGCCCTTCCATGTGGTCGTAGCGGACCTCGAGCACCCGCTCGGGACGCAGCGGGACGAACGACAGGTCCTTGCTCGCGTTCCACCGGCTGGCCATGGCCGCCTGCGGGGTCCGCTGCCCGGCGGCGTGCGAGGCCCAGTCCCACGGGTGCCCCTCGAACCCGGTGACCAGCGGCTGCAGCTCGGCGAACAGCGCGATCCGCTGCTCCATCGGGAGCGCGCCGACCACGCCCACGCTGGCCAGGCGGTCGCCGGAGTACAGCCCGAGCAGCAGCGACCCGATGCGGTCCTCGCCGCTCTTGTGCACCCGGTAGCCCGCGACCACGCAGTCCGCGGTGCGCTCGTGCTTGATCTTCTTCATCACCCGCTTGTCCGGCTCGTATATCCCGTCAGCGGGCTTGGCGATCAGCCCGTCCAGGCCGGCCCCCTCGAACTGGCTGAACCACCCGGTCGCCACCGAACGGTCCGTGGTGGCCAGCGTCAGGTGAACGGAGGGACCCGCCTTGGCCAGGACGTCCTCGAGCAGCGCCCGGCGCTGCGCGAACGGCCGCTCCATGTAGTTCTCCGCGCCGAGCGCGAGCAGGTCGAACGCGATGAAGTGGGCCGGGGTCTGCTCCGCGAGCAGCGCCACCCGGCTGGCCGCCGGGTGGATGCGCAGCTGCAGCGCCTCGAAGTCCAGCCGCCGGCCTTCGGCGTCCGGGACCACGATCTCCCCGTCGATCACGCAGCGTTCCGGCAGCTCCGCGCGAACCGCGGCGACTAGCTCGGGAAAGTACCGCGTCATCGGCCGCTCGTTGCGGCTGCCGATCTCGATCTCGTCGCCGTCGCGGAACACGATCGACCGGAAGCCGTCCCACTTCGGCTCGAACACGTAGTCCCCATCGGGGATGCCGTCCACCGGCTTGGCCAGCATCGGCGCCACCGGCGGGTTGACGGGAAGGTCCATTGCCCCAGCTTAAACGGTGGTCCACGCCTCGCTTCGCTCCCATAGTGCCCGGCCAAGCCCGGGCGTGGCCACCGGGCTGGCCGTCCGCACCGCGCACTTGTCGTAGAACAGCCCGGTGTCCGCGGCCACCGCAGCCGACGTCGCGCAGTACAGCGGCGTCTGCGCGCCCTGATCCACGGTCAGCATGCGCCGGGTGACCAGCGGCCGCACCGGCCACGGCACCCGCCGCCAGATGTCCGACGCCACCACCCCCGGGTGCAGCGCGTAGGTCGTGACCCCGGTTCCCGCCGTCCGCCGCGCCAGCTCCTGCGAGAACAGCACGTTGCACAGCTTGGACACCGCGTACCCGCCCAGCCCGGTGATGCCCCGCGCGGGCCGCCGCAGCGCATCCCAGTCGATCCCGGCCGCGTTGTAGTGCGCGTCGCTCGACACCGTCACCACCCGCGCAGGCCCGCTCGAAACCAGCCGCTCCAGCAGCAACCGCGTCAGCAGGAAGTGCCCCAGATGGTTCACCCCGAACATCAGCTCAAACCCCTGCTTGGTCACCCCCCGCACCCCGCCCACCCCAGCATTGTTGATCAGCACGTGCAGCGGCTCATACGGCTCCAGGAACGACGTGGCACAGTCCCGCACCGACCCAAGATCCGCCAGATCAAGCAGCAGCAAGAACACCGCGTCGTTCCCGGTCGCCGCCTTGATACCCGCAACCGCCGCCGCCCCCTTGGCCTCCGACCGGCCGCCACCCAAACCCGCCACCCCCGCCCCGCCAGAGCGCTCGCCGTGGCCAGCCCGATCCCGGTATTCGCCCCAGTAACCACGACAGTGCGCTCACCCACCGCAGCGCGCCTCCCAAACTAGCTCCAGCAAGGACCGTGGACAGTTACTGGTGTCATAGCCCCAGTAACTGTCCACGATCACGAAAGCGGTACCTACTCGACCGGGATTTCCTTGTTGATCAGGCCGAGGTCGATGCCCTGGCGGGCGCGGATGACGCGCGCGGCCACGTAAATGAGGATGGCCAGCACGTACATGCCGCCCATGTAGTACAGCGAGTCGTGGTTGTTGACGAAGTAGGTGTCGTTGGACAGCCACTCGTACAGGTTGAATACCAGCAGCCCGATGGTCACCACGCCCGCCACCGGCACCACCGGCACGCCGAACAGCTTCACCTTCGAAGCCGGCGAGGCGAACCACAGGTCCGGTTTGCGCAGCGGCAAGATCACCACCGCGATCGCGCTGAACAGGTACGTCACCGCGATGACCAGCGTGGCGTCCAGCGTGTACGACGCGAACGTGGAGTTGAACGCGTACAGCGCGCCGAACCCCACCGCGGGCAGCAGCATCAGCACCAGCGAGGCGATCGGCACCCGGCGCTTCTCCGAGACCTGGGCGGCCGCGTCCGGCAGCACCCGGTCGAAGGCGGCGGCGAAGATGACCCGGGTCGAGGACAGGAACAGCGTCCCCACCCAGCCGAAGAACCACAGGCTCATCAGCAGGAGCACGATGACCTGGAACGCGGAGTTGTGCACCAGCCAGGCCGCCATCATCACCGGGTACGGGAAGACCGGCAGCACCGCCTTGCTGACCAGGTTCTGTCCCGAGTTGACGTTCATGTAGAACGCCCAGCCGAACGTCTTGGCGAACAGCAGCAGGAACACCACCGACAGCGCCACCGTGG
This sequence comes from uncultured Actinomycetes bacterium, assembly GCA_963822765.1. Lineage (GTDB taxonomy): Bacteria > Actinomycetota > Actinomycetes > Streptosporangiales > Streptosporangiaceae > Palsa-504. The sequence continues at coordinate 286,679 of CAWGJL010000001.1, forward strand.
TCCACAGCCCGATGAACATGCCGCTGAACACCCGGCGGAAGTCGCTGGCCCCGCGGATCTCGCCGTACAAGGTGGTGCCCCAGTTCGGCCACAGCAGGTAGAACATCATGAACGGCACCAGCAGCAGGCTCGAGCCGAACGTGCCGCCGCCGAACGTCGGCGCGACGTAACCGGCCGTGGCCGCCGACTTGTTCACCGCCTGGTAGGCGTTGTTGAGCCCGAACAGCTTGTGCGTCTCCAGGTTGAACGAGGAGATGAAGGTGGCGTGGCTGGCCGTCAGGAGCAGGATGACCAGCACCAGGACGCCGAGCAGCCCGCCGTAGAAGCACCACTTCTGGATCCGGGCGTAGCCCGCCATGCCGACCGAGACCAGGATGCCGGCCAGCGCGATGGTGATCAGCGTGACCACGAACTTCCCGGTGTCGCTGACGAAGAACGTCCCGTGGTAGCCGAGCGTGGCCCAGATCGGCTGGAAGAACTCCTCGGACAGCACGGCTCCGTAGATCGGCGCCCACAGCCACAAGATGAACCACCACCCGGTGGCGGCCATCACGAAGCCGATCCCGCTGCCCAGGATGCGGCTCTGCCACACGTAGTCCCCGCCGGCCCGCGGGATCGTCGTCACCAGCCCGGTGTAGGCCACGACCAGGAACGAGACCCATACCCCGGAGAGCAGGATCGAGTACAGCAGGTTGCCGTGCGGGAAGGACGACTGCACGGTCCACTCCACCATGCCCAGCGTCACCACGTTGGTGGACAGGCAGGCGTAGATCATCGAGTCCCTGACGGACCAGCCCCGGACCAGGCCCGTCGCGTTACGGAGGAAGAGGGTCGGTCTCTCTTCTCCCAGTGCCCCTGCCGTCATATGTAGCCTCCGGTGTCGCGATGATGATGAGAGGGTTACATCTAACTGCGTATGATTTCAGCCGTTTACCAGGATGTACCTCGTGACCTTGCCCTTCTTCTCATTCAGGTCCAGCACGGCGCCCTGCAGGACGCCGTCGCTGTAGGAACTGCCCGGGTTCATGCTCAGGGTCCGGCCCAGCCGCAGGACTCCCTTGCTCTCGTGGATGTGCCCGTGCACCGACAGGATCGGCTGGTATTTCTGGATGGCCGCCTTGACCGCGGTGGATCCCACCGGCTTCATCACCGCGCCGCCGTGGATCGGCCGCATGTTCTCGTCCAGGGCCGGCGCCTCGTCGAGCCCGGTGGCGTAGGGCGGCGCGTGGAAGTTGAACACCGCCCGGCTCATGTCCGGGATCGAGGCCACCACGGCGTCGATCTTGCCGGCCAGCACGTCCTCGGGAGCCTCCCGGAACGTGTTCCATGGCGTCGGGTTGGTCCAGCCCATCGAGGCCAGGTAGAAGCCGCCGATGTCGAGCACCTTGCTCTCGGCGAAGCTGACCGACGGGGACTGCTCGATGATGTCGTCGATCTCCCAGATGTCGTCGTTGCCGCCGTTCAGGATGCACGGGATCTCGCCGCCGCGCAGCTTGGCGTCGGCCATGTCCAGCCAGGCCTCCAGGCCCTTGGTCATCTCCTGGGTGAACCGGCGGTCGACCGAGCCGTCCTCGGAGTTGAGGGCGTCGAGCTCGTCACCGGACATCACCGCCGGGTAGTACCCGCGGTCCCGGATCTTGCGCTTGATGGTGTCCAGCTCGGCCTCGGTGTCCAGCTGGATCCGCTGGCCGCCGAACGTGACCTCCCAGTGGCCCGGCGCGGTGGCCACGATCGGCACCATGACCTTTCCGGTCACGTCCCCGCCCAGGATGACCATGTTGGCTTTGTAGAAGGCGGCGGCGTTCAGGAATTTTCGCCAGCAGGTCTCGGAGCCGTGAATGTCCGTGGCGAAGAAGACTTTCATCGTGATGCCCGTGCCTTCCGGTAATGCCTAATGGTCGACTTCTTCGGGTAGCTCGTACCAGCGGACCCGGTCGCCGACCCTGGCCCGGGTCTTCCACTTCAGCCCCTTCGGCACCGTCTCGGCGACCTCGAGCAGCTGCTTGGCCTGGGTCAGCGGGTCGTACTTCGGGTCCGGCGGGGCCAGGCCCGGCTGCTCGGAATGCAGGCCGGGCAGCTTGGCCAGGCTGCCGGTCACGGTGCGCCACCAGCCCCAGTCGCCGGACAGCACCGAGCCGAACCGGTCGGGGTCGATGAACGGCCGGGTGCCGTCGGGACCGACCCGGACCCCGGACAGCAGGTGGAAGATGTCGTGCGCGTCCTTGGCGTTGAGCTCGACGATCTGCAGCTTGGACAGCAGCAGGTCGGCGGGGTCCAAGGTGGCCGACACAGAGCCGGACGACGAGCTGAACGACGGGCGGAAGTCCAGCGTGTGGCACATCGTCAGCCGGTCCACCATGACGTCGACGGGCCGTCCGGACGGGGCGTTGAAGTACATCTGCCGGTCGCCGTTGAGGTTGTTGAACCGCTTGTCGGGCGTGCAGCCGGCCTGCTCGAGGTGGTTGGCCACCTGCCGGCGGGACTTGCCCAGGCAGGCCAGGTCGATGTCCTGGCCCGCGCGCTGCCGCGGCGGGAAGTCGGGGCACAGCACACGGACCCCGAGACCGCCCAGGATCTTGAGCTGGTAGCCCGCCTCCGACGCGCCCCGGACCAGCGTCATGGCCTCGGGCAGCGGATCGGCCGCGGGCCCGTTCGGTGTGGTCATGCCCGGTTCGCTCCTCGCTGTGCGCGCACCGATGCCGCATGCCACCGGTGCAATTCGATCATGATGACGTGAGAGCCGGTCTGTCTAGTTTCAAGATAAAGAATCTTCCGAACGGACCGTGGTTCGTGCGGCCGCCCCGGATTCGTGCCCGCGGCGGTAGAACTCGACCCGTTCGGCGGGCATCGGGGTATTGCCCAAGATCAGGTCAGCGGCCTTTTCCGCGACCATCATGACCGGCGCGTAGATGTTGCCGTTGGTGACGTACGGCATGACCGACGCGTCGACCACCCGCAGCCCGTCCAGGCCGCGGACCCGGAGCGAGCCGGGGTCGGTCACCGCCATCTCGTCGGTGCCCATCTTGGCCGTGCACGACGGGTGCAGCGCGGTCTCGGCGTCGCGGGCCACCCAGGCCAGGACCTCCTCGTCGGTCTGGACCTCGGGGCCGGGGGACAGCTCGCCCGCGTTGAACTCGTCCATGGCCGGCTGGGTCAAGATCTTCCTGGCCACCTGAATCGCCTCCACCCACTCCCGCTGGTCGGTCGGCGTGGACAGGTAGTTGAACCGCAGCGCGGGGTGCACGTCCGGGTCGGTCGAGGTGATCTTGCAGGTGCCGCGGGAGTCGGAGTACATCGGGCCGATGTGCACCTGGTAGCCGTGCCCGCCCGCGGGCTGGGATCCGTCGTAGCGGATCGCGATGGGCAGGAAGTGGAACATCAGGTTCGGGTAGGCCACGTCGTCGTTGCTGCACGCGAAGCCGCCGCCCTCGAAGTGGTTGGTGGCGCCGGGGCCGCTGCGCAGGAACAGCCATCTGGCGCCGACCATGGGCCGGTTGCGCCACTTGAGCGCGGGCGCGACCGAGACCGGCAGCTTCGACCCGTACTGGACGTACACCTCCAGGTGGTCCTGCAGGTTCTCGCCGACGCCGGGCAGGTCGGCGACCGCGTCGATGCCGAGCCCGGACAGTTCCGCCGCGTTGCCGACGCCGGATAGCTGGAGCAGCTGCGGGGAGTTGATCGCCCCGCCGGACAAGATGAGCTCGGCGGACCGGACCCGCTTGACCTTGCCCTGGTGCCGGAACTCGACGCCGACCGCGCGCGTCCCGTCGAAGATGATCTTGGTGGCATAGGCGCGGGTGGCCACGGTGAGGTTCGGCCGGTCCATCACCGGATACAGGTAGGCCCGCGCCGCGGACAGCCGCCGGCCCCGGTGGACGTTGCGGTCGAAGGCGGCGAAGCCCTCCTGCCGGTAGCCGTTGACGTCGTCGGTGAGCTGGTAGCCGGCTTGCTGCACGGCCGCGAAGAACGCGCCGAACAGCGGGTTGGTGGCCGGGCCCCGCTCGAGCACCAGCGGCCCGCTGCGGCCGCGGAACGGATCGGTGTCGTCCGCGGCCAGGCAGTTCTCCATCCGCTTGAAGTAGGGCAGACAGTGCGCGTAGTCCCACTCGGCCATGCCGTCGTCGGCCGCCCAGCGCTCGTAGTCCAGCGGGTTGCCGCGCTGGAAGATCATCCCGTTGATGCTGCTCGACCCGCCCAGGACCTTGCCCCGGGCATGGTAGACGCGGCGCCCGTTCATGTGCGGCTCGGGCTCGCTGGAGTACTTCCAGTCGTAGAAGCGGTTGCCGATGGGGATGGTGAGCGCGGCGGGCATGTGGATGAACGGGTCCCAGATGTAGTCCGGCCGCCCGGCCTCGAGCACCAGGACCCGGGTGCCGGGGTCGGCCGACAGGCGGTTGGCCAGCGCGCTACCGGCCGACCCGCCCCCGACGATGACAAAGTCGTAGGTTCCCATCAAGGCCTCCGAACTCCGCGCGTCCCAATTTTCCTGTGATGTTACGCCTGGGTCGCGGCGTCCAGGTTCTCGCGCACGGTCTGGGTCATCTCGTGGTCCGGTCCCAGGTAGCGCTCGCAGTCAGTCAGGGCGCGCTGCAGGACCGAGACGACGTCGGACAGCCGCCCCACCGTGTAGTACGCCGAGGCGAGGTTGCACCGGGTGGTCAGCGTCTCCATGTCGCCGGCCCCGAGCATCCGCTCGCTGTCGGCCAGCGCCCGCTCGTACTGCGGGATCGCGTCGGTCAGCCGGCGTGCCTGCTGGTAGCACCCGGCCAGGTTCGAGCGGGCGGTGAGCGTGTCCCGGTGATCGCGCCCCTGGACCCGCTCCCGGTCGGCCAGGGTGCGCTCGTACACCGGGATCGCTTCTTTGAGCCGGCCCCCGCCGCGGTACGCGTAGGCCAGGTTGGCCCGCGCCGCGATCGTGTCCGGGTGATCGGCGCCCTGCACCCGCTGCCGGTCGGCCAGGACCCGCTCGTACTGCGCCAGGGCGTCCTTCAGCTTCCCGGCCGAGCGGTACGCCGAGGCCAGGCTGGCCCGGGCCGCGATGGCGTCCGGGTGGTCGCGCCCGTGCATCCGCTCCTGGTCGGCCAGCGTCCGCTCGTACTGCTCGATGGCGGCCTTGGCCTGCCCGCTGGCCGCGTAGGCGGCGGCCAGGCTGGCCCGCGCGCTCAGCGTGGTGGGGTGCCCCGCACCGAGCACCCGCTCGGCGTCGCCCAGCAGTTGCTCGTAGCCAGATATCCCGTCCCGGGACTGGCCGGCCTTGGCGTACGCGTCGGCCAGGCTGGCCCGTCTGGCCAGGGTGACCGGGTGGCCGGGGCCGAGCAGCCGCTCGGAGTCGGCCACCATGCGCTCGTACAGGCCGACGGCGTCCGCGGGCCGTCCGGCGCTCTGGTAGGCGTGGGCCAGGTGCCCGCGGGCCGCGATGGTCTCCGGGTGGTCTGGTCCCTGGTTGCGCTCCCGGTCGGCCAGCGCGGTCTGGGACACCGAGATCGCCTCGGCCGAACGCCCGGCCGACTCGTACGCCGCGGCCAGCCGGTCCCTGGCCACCACCGCGTTGGCGTGCGCGGGCCCGAGCAGCCGGGTGCTGGTGTTCAGCATGGACTGCCAGTAGGTGATCGCCGCGTCGGACAGCCTGCTGTTCTCCAGCGACAGCCCGGCCCGGAACAGCAGCGGATGGGCCTCGGCCTTCCACAGCATGCCGCCGTCGTTGGCCCGCAGCGCCGCGGCGCAGTCGCGCAGGGCCTGATCGAGCTGGGGCCCGCCCTCCCCCTCGGGCCAGGTCTCAAGCAGCGCGTCCGCGGCGGCCAGCGCGACCTGCTCCAGGTCGGCCTGCGCCAGGTAGGACCGCACCGCGGCCTGGACGGCCGAATGCATCTGCACGGTGCGCACCGTGCTGACCGGGTCGATGGTCACCAGGCCCACCGCGGCCAGGTTGTTGATCGCGGCCCGGACCATGTTCTGGTCCGCCCCGCCCGCCGTGCTCGGCCGGCCCGCGATGTAGCTGCACGCCGACGGGCTGGTCATGACGGCGCCGGGGATCCCGTGGTGGTCCATCATGGCGGCCAGCACCAGCGCGGGCCAGGCCAGCCCGCCCGGCGGCAGCTCGTCCGCGCACTCGGCGGCCAGCGACCAGGTGGCCAGCACCGTGGCCGACGCTCCGTCCACCCCGGACATGTGCTTGCGCCGCTGGGCCAGCGCCGCCCGGTACTCCCGGCAGCCTTGCTGGCGGGCGTTGATCACCGCGGTGGCCTGGCTGAGCGCGAGCGGCAGGCCGGCCAGGTCCTCGCCCAGGTCCGGCGCCTCGATCCGCTGGTCGGGATGATCGGTGAGCCGGGAGCTGAGGTAGGACAGCGCCTCCCGCCGGCTCAGTCCGGGCACCGGGACGACCCTGACGTCCAGGGCCTCGAATGCTTCGGCGGGCAGCCTGGTGGTGATCAGGATCCGGCCGGACGCGCCGCCCGGCCACAGGTGCGCCACGTCGGCCACGTCGTTCAGGTCGTCGATGATCAGGGCCCACGGGCGCTTGGTATGCGCCAGCCAGGATCCGAACCGCGCCGCCGCCGCCTCCGCGCCCTCGCCCGGCACGCCGGCGTCGACGATGTTCGCCGCCTGCGCGAAGCCGGTGAGCACCGCTTCAGCGTTGGTCGCGGTCACCCAGACCAGGATCTCGACCAGCCGGCCGTTCCACATGGCGTGGGCGAACTCGATCGCGAGCTGCGTCTTGCCCGTACCCCCCGTGGCCACCGCCGGATCGTCGCCCGCCTCGTCGCCGGGCACCAGCACGACCGTCTCCCCGGCCTGCAGGCTACTGGCTAGATCCGGTCCGGTCTCGGTCCGGGCGTGGTAGGGGTCCGCGAGCGGCGGGATGATCCCGGACAGCAGTATCCCCGGGTGCGTCGACGTTCCGGGTTGCTGCGCGGCCACTTTCGATAGCCTCTCTCACCAGGCGGACTCATCTCGCATGATAATAAGGATCGCCGCGCCGTGATCATAGGTCGTGATAAGTCACGTTATGCGTTTGGCCATCCGAACCGTATCCTGCTGCGCACCGTCCGTACTCGCCTCTTGCTGGCCGAGTCTAGCGACTTCTCCCAGGCCGTACGGTTAGTTAGCTATTCATAGGGTTTTAATCGCCCTTTACTACCCAACCGCCCCACTGGTCCATTGCCATTTCTTCTTCTTCCGTCTTTCAAATACCAAGGCAGGATCTCAGTAGGTGATAAGCGCGCGCCTTCCGGCCGGGTCAGGTTTGCGTGGCGGCGTCGAGGCTGCCGCGCACGGTCTGGGTCATCGGGTGATCCGGGCCGAGGTAGCGCTCGGCGTCGGCCAGCGCGCGCTGCAGCACCGCCACGCCCTCCATCAGGCGCCCGCCCGCGTACAGCGCCGAGGCCAGGCTGACCCTGGTGGTCAGCGTCTCGGTGTCGCCCGGGCCGAGCATCCGCTCGCCGTCGGCCAGCACGCGCTCGTAGTGCTGGATGGCCTCGTTCACCCGGCCGGCCTGCTGGTAGGCGGCGGCCAGATTGGCGCGCGCGGTGCGGGTGTCGCCGTGATCGGGTCCCTGCACTCGCTCCCGGTCGCCGAGCGTGCGCTCGTACTCGGGAATCGCCTCGCGCAGCTGGCCGGCGCTGCGGTAGGCGAAGGCCAGGTTAGCCCGGGCCGCGATGGTGTCCGGATGCTCGGGCCCGACGGTCCGCTCCCGGTCGGCCAGGACCCGCTTGTACTGCGCGATCGCGTCCTTGGACCGCCCGCTCCGGCGGTAGGCCGAGGCCAGGGCGGCCCGGGCCGAGATCGTGTCGGGGTGATCTCGGCCGCCGATCGCCTCGTAGTCGGCCAGCAGGCTCTTGTAGCGGTCCACCGCCTCGCGGGTCTGCCCGTTGGCCAGGAACGCGGCGGCCAGGTCGTCCCGCGAGGCCAGCGCGGTCGGATGCCGCGGGCCGAGCAGCCGCTCGGTGTCGACGCTGAGCATCTGGAAGGTGGTGAGCGACTCCCGGGTCCGTCCGGCCTCGGCGTACGCGTCGGCCAGCCCGGCCCGCGCGGTCAACGTGATCGGGTGCCCGAGGCCGAGCTGCCGGCTCGAGTCCGCCACCATGTGCTCGTACAGCGCCACCGCCTCGGCGGGCAGGCCCGCGCCGGAATACGCGTGCGCGAGGCGCCCGCGCGCCGCGATGGTGTCCGGGTGGTCGGGGCCATGGCTGCGTTCCCGGTCGCCCAGCGCGCCAGCGAACATGGCGATGGCGTCGCCGAAGCGGCCTGCCGACTCGTACGCGACGGCCAGCCGCTCCTTGGCCGTGAGCGAGTCGGCGTGCACCGGTCCCAGCCGCCGGGTGGTGGCGGCCACCATGAACTGCCAGTAGGCCATCGCTGAACCGCCGAGCTGGTTGTCCTCCAGACTCCGGCCCAGGCGGAACAGCAGCGGATGGGCCTCGGGCAGCCACAGCGCGTCGGGCCCGAGCGCGGCATCCGGCCCGGGCTTGGACTCCGCGGGCCGGTACTCTGCGGCCCGGTATTCTGCGGCCCGGTATTCTGCGGGCCCGTATTCTGCGGCCCGGCATTCCACGGCACGGCACCCCCCGGCTCGCCCGGCCGTGCGCAGGCTGACCGCGCAGTCGCGCAGGGCCTGGTCCAGCTCCAGCTCCCCGTCCCGGCCGTTCCCCGGGTCCGGCCAGGTCTGGACCAAGGCGTCCGCCGCGGCCACCTGGACCTGGTCGCTGTCCGCGGGCGGCAGGTAGGCGCGCACCGCGGCCTGCACGCAGCGGTGCATCCGCACGGTCCGGATCGCGTTCGCGGGGTCGATGCTGACCAGCCCGGCCACCGCCAGGTTGGTGATGGCCGTCCGGGCCAGATTCTGATCCGCGCTCGTGGCGCTGCTCGGCCGGCCCGCGATGAAGCCGCACGCCGCCGGGCTGGTCAGCACCGCGCCCGGGATCCCGTGCGGATCAAGCATGGCCGCCAGGGCCAGCGCCGGCCAGGCCAGCCCGGCGGGCACGAGCTGGTGCGCGCACTCGGCGGCCAGCGACCAGGTGGCCAGGACCGCCGGGGTGACCCCCTCGACCGGCCGGCCGGACATGTACGCGCGCCGTTCCCCGAACTGAGCGCGGTACTCCTGGCAGCTCATCCGGTTCGCGTTCATCACCGCCGCCGCCTGGGCCAGGCCGATCGGCAGGCCCTCGAGATCCTCGGCGAGGTCGAGCGCCTCGACCCGCTGGTCGGAGTACTCGGTGAGCCGGGAGCTGAGGTAGGACAGCGCCTCCCGGCGGCTGAACCTGCCCACCGGCGCGATCCGCAGACCGCTGGCCGCGGCGTGCGCACCGACGCCGAAGGCCGTGGCGGGCAGCCGGGTGGTGATGACGATCTGGCCGTTCGGCCCGGCCGGCCACAGTCCGTCCAGGTCGGCCAGGTCGGCCAGGTCATCGAGGATCAGTGCCCAGGGCCGTTCGGTGCGCGCGAGCCAGGCGGTGAAGCGGACCGCGGCGTCGCGCGCGTCGGCCTCCTGGGCGCCCGCGCCGACCGCGCCTGCCGCCCGCGCGAACCCGGCGCAGATCGTGTCCCGGCTGCTCGCGGTGACCCAGATCAGGACGTCGACGGCCCGGGCGTTCCGCAACGCCTGAGTGAACTCGACGGCCAGCTGGGTCTTGCCGGTGCCGCCCATGGCCACCGACACAGCATCACTGTCACCGCCGTGCACCAGCACCACGGTTTCGCCGGGAAACAGGCCCGACTTCAGGTCGATCCCGGTCTCCAGGCGCTGGAAGTAGGCGTCGGCCAGCGGCGGGATGATCCCCGACACCAGCAGCTCCGGAGGCGGCGGCGCTCCGGCACGCTGCGCGACCACGTTGACAGCCTCTCCCGCGGTACCCGGGCGGCCGGCAGGGTGTCCCTGCCGCGGCCGCGGCCAACTCCTCCAGTGCGAGCGGCCGCTCCCCTCCGGGTCATGGCCGTCCGCGATGCTCGAGCCCGGCCCGCCGGCTCCGCCTGGTACGCACCGTGTTTACTAAGTCACTGGGGGCCACCATTCTGCACGTGCAGCGCAGTCCGGTCTTAAGGGCATGTTAGTGGCGATTCCCGCCCCTGGCTATGCGTTGCGAAAAGTTGAGGAAAGCCGGGAATAGTGTAAGCAAAAGGGTTTCCTGCAATCGATTCCACCCTCGTGAATCGCAAACCAGCCCCGCCGGTATCACCCTCGAATACGCAACGTCATGCCCGCCCCACGGGCACTACGCTCCGTCGCCGCCAGCGTCCGTATCATCCGTCCCGGCCCCAGTCCAGGCCCCCACGCCGCCCGGCGTCCCACCCTGCCTCGCACCCCCGGCCGGCCCGCCTCGCACCCCCCGGCCGGCCCCTCTCACACCGGTTCGGCGATGCTCCGGGCCATGCCGGGCCGGTGCTTCCGGGCCGGTCCCGATCCGGCGGGTAACTCCATGCCGCCCCATTAGCGCAATCGATTGCCACGCGACCCGGCCTCCCTCCGGACGTCTTTAGTTGATTGTTTGAAAATGCCGCGAGGGCAATGACAAGGATTACTTTTGACCCATTCGGCCAAATAGCGATGATCTGTAGCGATACGACTGCTTTCCGTGGCCTGACGGTCTGCGGACGGGTTTGCCGCCGGTTCTTCCTGACGTGGTCCTTTGTCCGGCCGTAAGTCTTTGACCAGTACTTTCGCGGCAAATCGGAGCTCGCAGATACTACCGGGACGCACCTGTTCATTACGGCTTCGAAACCGTATCTTTACTGGGGACGTGCATGATCAGGCCCAGACATCATCCCCCGGAACCCCAAGCCCCCCTGGAGTGAAGGATGAGTGGCGACGTCGTCGCAGGCAGACACGGCAGACCGCGGCAGCCGTTGGAGGAGATCCCCCAGGAATACGCCGCATTCAAGATCGAGCAACGCGGGATCGACCTGATCCCCGACGCCGAGCGGAAGATGCGCCCGTCCGGACTGTTCTGGCTGTGGTCGGGAGCCGTGTTCAACGTAGAGTTCTTCTTCTACGGCACACTGATCATGTTCTTCGGCCTGGAGCGTGCCCCAGGCCGTGGCCGCCATCCTCATCGGCAACCTGTTCTACGCGCTGCTCGGGCTGGCGAGCCTGCAGGGCCCGAAGACGGGCACGACCGCGTTCATGGTCAGCCGGGCACCGTTCGGCCAGAACGGGAACCGGATGGTCGCGCTGTTTAACTGGGTCACCCAGGTCGGCTTCGAGATCGAGGGCATCTTCTTCGTCGTCGCCACCGTGATCCTGCTGTTCTCGCTGCACGGGACCAATCTGAACGGCCCGGCCAAGATCGTCGTCATCATCATCGCCGCGCTGCTGCAGATGATCGTGCCGCTGCTGGGGCACGCCACGATCACCAAGGTCCTGCGCTGGCTGGCGTACGTGTTCATCGTGTTCTTCGCGGTGCTGGCCGGGTTTACCTTCAACCGGCTGCACCTGTCGACGTTCCACTCCAAGCCCGTGTCGTTCGCGGTGTGGACCACGGCGCTGGTGGTGCTCATCTCGGTCGGCGGCCTGGGCTGGACCGAGAACGGCAACGACTACTCCCGCTACCTGCCGCGCAACACCGCGCTGTCGCGGACGTTCTGGGCCGCGGCCCTGGGCGGCGCGATCCCGTCGATCATCCTGGAACTCCTGGGCGTGTTCGCCTTCACGATCACGCAGAAGAACTTCGTCGGCATCACCCAGATCGGCGTGCCGCAGTCCTTCCCTGACTGGTTCGTGACCCCGTTCCTCATCTTCGCGATCTTCCAGCTCCTGGCGATCAACACCATCGACATGTACTCCTCCGGCGTCACGCTGCAGGCACTGGGCGTGCCGGTCCGGCGGTGGGGCGCGGTCATCATCGACACCGTGGTGTGCGCGGTGATCACCGGCATCATCTTGTTCCACGGGAACTTCAGCAAGGACTTCGCCGGGTTCCTGCTGTACATCGTGGTGTGGCTGGCGCCGTGGTTCGGCATCTTGATCACCGACTGGCTATTGCGCGGGCGCAGGTACGACCCGCTGTCCCTGCGGTCTGCGCGCGACGGGCTGTACTGGCGTAACGGCGGCATCCACTGGCCGGCCGTGATCGCCCAGGTGGCCGGCATGGTCGCCGCGCTGCTGTGGATCAACGCGGCCACCGCGTTCCCGGCCTACACGGGCCCGATCTCTAACCACTTCCCCGGCCTGACCGGCGGAGACTTCAGCTGGGCGATCGGCATCGCGGTCGGCGCGCTGGTCTACTGGGCGCTGGCCGCGCGCGGGGTACGGCGGGAGGCGGCCCAGACGGCCCGGGCATGACCGAGGTCGCGGCGTTCATCGACGGGCTGCCCAAGGCGGAGCTGCACCTGCACCTCGAGGGCACCCTGGAGCCGGAGCTGAAGTTCGAGCTCGCCGCGCGCAACGACATCGCCCTGCCCTACGGCTCGGCCGCGCAGCTGCGCGCCGGGTACGCCTTCGGGGACCTGACCTCGTTCCTGGGCGCGTACTACGAGGGCATGTCGGTGCTGCGCGGCGAGCAGGACTTCTACGACCTGGCCATGGCCTACTTCCGCACCGCCCACGCCCAGCACGTCGTGTACGCCGAGGTCTTCTTCGATCCCCAGGCACACACCAGCCGCGGGATCGGCTTCGACACCGTCATCGCCGGCCTGCACCGGGCCCGGCTGGACGCGCAGGCCGAGCTCGGCCTGCGCGTCCAGCTCATCATGTGCTTCCTGCGGGACATGTCCGCGGAGTCCGCCCTGGCCACCCTCGAGCAGTCGCTGCCGCACCGGGACAAGATCATCGGCGTGGGGCTCGACTCCGACGAGCGGGACAACCCCCCGGTGAAGTTCCGCGAGGTCTTCGCGCGCGCCCGCGCCGAGGGTTACCGCCTCACCATGCACTGCGACGTCGACCAGGCCGATTCGGTCGGGCACATCTGGCAGTGCCTGGACGACATCGGGGTCGAGCGGATCGACCACGGCGTCAACTGCCTGGAGGACGACGCGCTGGTCGCCCGCCTGGCCCGGGACGGCATCGGCCTGACCGTGTGCCCGGTCTCCAACCGCTGGGTCACCGACGGCCTCAAGGCCGGCGAGCTCAAGACCATGCTCGACCGGTCGCTGCGAGCCACGGTCAATTCCGACGACCCGGCCTACTTCGGCGCCTACGTGAACCAGAACCTGATCGCCGCCCAGCAGGCCGCCGCCCTGACCGTCGCCGAACTAGCCCAGCTGGCCCGCAACTCCTTCCAGATCGCCTGGCTCACCCCCGCCGACCGCGCCCCCTACCTGGCCGCCCTCGACACCTACCTCCGCCAGGCCACCCCGTACCGTAGCCCGCCCCGGCACGCCTCTCCTGTCGCGAGCACGACCACGATCACGGGTCAAAACCGGCAAATATCGCCCACTTTGACCCGTGATCATGAAACCGCCCGAGCCGCAACCCGGAGCCACGCGTAGCACCGACCGACCCAGGCAAGCGTCCTCAGGTCACGCAGAACTCGTTGCCTTCCGGGTCGTACAGCGTGACCGAACTACCGCGCACGTCGTCGGTCCGCCAGGCCAGCGAGGCGCCCGCCTGGACCAGCCGTTCCACGTGCTCGCTGACCAGCCGCTTGCGCGCCTCGCCGCGGACCTCGCGCCCGGCCACCCGGACGTCGAGGTGAACGCGGTTCTTGGCCGTCTTGCCCTCGGGCACGCGCTGGAAGTACAGCCGCGGGCCCTCGCCGGCCGGGTCGATCCGGGAGGCCACCTCACCCCAGTCCGCTTCCGGGATCCCGGCCGATCCGGCGAAGTCCTCCCAGCTCGCGAAGCCCTCCGGCGGCGGCTCGACCACGTAGCCCAGGGCCAGCCCCCAGAATTCGGCCAGCTTCTCCGGCTCGGCGGCGTCGAAGGTCACCTGGATCTTGGTGTACATGCTCACGCTCCCTCAAAGCGCCACAGGTACAGATCACGCAGCAGCGCGACCTCGGCCCCGTGGTGCAGCATCTCCCGGTTGATGTGCAGCACGAGTTCGGCCATCGACGCCTCGGCATACGGGCCCTCCGCCGGCCCGCAGGCCCGGGCCAGCCCGTCGGCGTCCAACCCGCGCACGCCGGCCATCCAGCCGGCGTACGCGGCGTCGAGCTGGGCCAGCGCCGTCGCCGCGTCACCGGGATAGCGATGCGTGTCGTAATCGAACGGCGGCCCGCCGAAATGGGAGGCCACCCGCATGCCGAGCACCCCGACGATCATATGCCCGAGCCGCCAGGCGATCGTGGTCACCGGCGGCGGAACCGGCGGGGGGAACGCGTAGTCGAAGACAAACTCACCCGCGCCCACCTCGATGGGGGCCGTTCCGGTCCCGCGCGGCCGCACGTTCCACGCGCCCGGCACCGGTTCCCAGCGGTACTCCGCGTCGGTCAGCCCGTCCAGCCGCGGCCGCAGCTGCTCGCGCCAGTGCCAGTCCAGCTGCTCGGCCAGTTGGAGGTTCCAGTCCACACTGCTCACCCTAAACGGCTCCCGCGAGCCGGGTAACGATCGCAAGTAATCTCCCGCCCGGTCGTCCACAAGGGTGGAACGGTTCTCCACAGCCGGACTTGCCGTCCCGCCAAGGCTCGCGGCCGCCGGTGTCCACAGCCCGCGGGTCGTTTCCCGGCCGTCGTCCACAGGTTGGCCGCCCTTGCGCACATGGCGATCCACAACCTGCCGGAGGTAGCGTGCTCTTTCCTGGGCAGTGCGTATGAAATCGATATGCGCCGGGCAGGGGCCTAGGTCTCGGTTGGGGTGGGCGCGGCGAGGCGATCATGATGAGCAGAGCGGGCGACACTTCGATCGCTGCTGACGTGGTGCCACGTCGCAGGGTCGTCGTGGACGTCATCCTCCTGCTGATGAGGAACGGGCGCATCCTGCTCCGGGAGCGGGCCAACACCGGTTACGGTGACGGCGCGTACGAGCCGCCGTCGGGCGAGCTCGCCGACCGGGAAACGATCGTGGAGACGGCGATCCGGGTCGCCTCGGTGGCCGGGATCGCGGTCGGCGGCGAGAACGTCTCGCTGGCCCACGTCATGCACGACGTCTCCGGCGGCGGGCGCATCGCGTTCTTCCTGTCCGTGTCCGGCTGGACCGGCCAGCCCGCGTCGCCCGACGTGTGCTGGTTTCCGGTCGGGGACCTGCCGACGAACATGCTCGACCGGGCCCGGGTGGCGCTGCGCAACTATGCCGACGGGATGCGCTTCTCCACCTACCCGGCGTTCGTGCCCGCGGGCACGGGCCTAACGGCCGCGACCGCGGGCGGAACCAACGGCTTCGACGGTTCCGCCGTGCTGAACGGGTCTTTTGGCGAGTCCGACACTATCAATGGGCTATTTGGGACTGGTGAGTCACATGGGGCTAATGGCGTTTCTGAGACCAAAGGGCGAGCGCCGCGGAATGGATCTCCATCGCGACGAATCCAAGCCTGCGGGGGCCGCCTTCTGGGCTGACGAGGCTGACGGGCCGACGGCATCGTGGCCGTCACAGCCCCCGGCCACCCTGGCCGCCGCGGACCCGGCCGCTCCGGACCGGCGCCGCGCCGGCCGGCACGCCGCTCCGCGTAACCAAGGCCATCACGGCGGTGCTGGCCAGCACGCCCGGGCCAGCTTAGCGGCCGCCGCGTTCGGATAGGCTGGCCGGCGATGGCCGAGATCCTGAACGCGCACGGCTCGCTGAACGACATCTTCGTCGCCGAGCTCACCCCTGGTGATTTCGCGTCCGAGACGGACCTGCGCGCGTTCGTCAGGAACCTGTGCGACCGCGACGGCCCGTTCGGCGGCGACGGCGTCTACTTCTACGACGCGGCCCCGGCCGTGCCGCAGGCGTGGTTCTTCAACCCGGACGGCTCGGCCGCCGAGTTCTGCGGCAACGGCATGCGCTGCCTGGGCCGGGTCATCCTCGACCGGCGCGGGACCGACACCGCCGAGATCCGCAGCGGCACCCGTGACTACACCGTCCGCCGGGGCGCCACCACCCCCGAGGGCGTGCGCCAGGTCAGGCTCGAGCACCCCGCGGTCGACTTCGATCCAGCAGACCCCGTGATAGCAAACCGCAGCCCCGCCATTCAGGCCCCCCTGCCCGAACTCGACCCCGCCCTGACCTTCACCGCCGTCACCATCCCGAACCCCCACCTGGTCGCCGTGATCGACAAGTACGTCGAATCCAACCTGGTCGCGATGGGGGAGCGGGTCGCCGCGCGGCGTGACCTGTTCCCCGCCGGGGCCAACCTGTCGGTCCTGCTCCCCATCACAACCGACGAGGTCTTCGTCCGCACCTTCGAGCGCGGCGCCGGGCTGACCGCCTCCTGCGGCTCCGGCATGGCCGCCGCGCGCGCGGTCTACTCCCGCATCGGCCGCTCCGACCCCGAGCACGACGTCCTCGTCCGCAACGCGGGCGGGATGGCCACCGCGTCGCTGCGCGTCCGCGACGGCCGGTGGTTCCCCGTCCTGCAGGGCAACGCCACCTTCGTCTACCGCGCCGACATCGACCCGCGAAACCTAGCCCGAGGAAACCGCGAGCCCTACCCCGACGAGATCCGCGCCTACGCGACCCTCGACGAGCAGAACGGCGGCCGCCTCCGCGCCCTCGGCATCGACCTCAGCTAGCGCGGCAGCGGGCTGCCCGCGAACGCCACGATCAGGCCCGCCGCGGCCGCGCTGAGCAAGGTCAGCACCACCCCGCGCCGCAGCGCCAGCAGCAGCACCGCGGCCCCGGCCAGCACCGCCCCGCGAATCGACGCACAGCCGGCGCAGCAGCGCGATGTGCGCCGGCGGCCCGCCGAACCCGGTGACCCCGACCCGCCCCCACTCGCGCAGCACGGTGCCCAGCCCGGCCTGCCAGGTCCCCGCCGTTACCTCGTGACCGTCATCCGCCGCCTCCGGCACTTAAATCATTATTCCGAACGGACCCTGCTGCGTGCCCCGCGACTCCCCCCAGCGGCGCCGGGAACACCACCTCGATGACCAGCCCGCCCCCGGCCCGGGTCACCGCGCGCAGGTCGGCGCCGTGCGCCGCGGCGATCGCGCTGACGATGGCCAGGCCCAGCCCCAGCCCGCCGGGCGCCCGCCGGGCCGGGTCCATCCGCTGGAAGGGGCGGAACAGCCGGCCGAGCTGATCGGGCGGGATCACCGGTCCGGTGTTGACCACGGTCAGGTACGGGCGGCCCGCGCGGGTGCCGGTCCCGATCTCCACCCGGCCGCCCGCCGCGTTGTACCTGATCGCGTTGTCGACCAGGTTCGCCACCAGGCGTTCGGCGAGTCCTGGGTCCCCGGCCGTCATGGCCGCCGACATGCGGGTCGCCAGGCTGACCTGCGCGTCGTCCGCGTCGTCCCGGCGGGCGGCCGCCGCCGCGGCCGCCAGCGCGGCCAGGTCGAGCGGCTCGAACCGGTCCAGGCCGCGCTCGCCGCGGGCCAGCGTGAGCAGGCAGGCGATCAGTCGTTCCTGCTGCTCACCGGCGACCAGCGCCCGCTCGCAGGCCGCCCGCAGCGAGGCGCTGGTCGCCTCGCGGTCGCGCAGCGCGACCTCGAGCAGGGTCCGCTGGCGGGCCAGCGGCGTGCGCAGTTCGTGCGAGGCGTTCGCGACGAACTGGCGCTGGGCCCGGAACGAGGCGTCCAGCCGGCCGAGCAGCTGATCGAAGGTGTCGCCGAGCTCCTTGAGCTCGTCGTCGGGACCGGTCATCGCGATCCGCTGGTGCAGGCTGCGGGCCGAGATGCGGCGCGCGGTGGCGGTGATCGTGCGCAGCGGGCGCAGTACCCGCCCGGCCATCAGCCAGCCCAGGCCCACCGACGCCACCGCCATGATGCCGAGCGCGATCCCGGACTCGATGAGCAGCTGGTCCAGCGTGTCCTGGCCCGCCCTGATCGCCACCTCCTGGAGCTGGCACGCCTGCGGCCCCCCGGCCGTCGACGGGCCGCAGCCGGTCACGGTGCCGGTGCCCGCGTCCGCGCCGAACCCGGCGTCCTGGCCCTCGATGGCGATCACGCCGCTGCTGGTCGTGACCTGCGGCAGCTGCTGGTCGACCAGGAGATACGTGATGGTCAGCAGGACCGCCGCCGAAGCCAGGAACAAACCCACGTACAGCAGCGTGAGCCGCATCCGCACGCTCGCCCGTCTCATCAGGGGATCCGGTACCCGGCCTGGGCCAGGGTCTCGATGACCGGCGGCTCGCCGAGCTTGCGCCGCAGCCGGCTGACCGTCACCTTGACCGCGCTGGTGAACGGGTCGGCCATCTCGTCCCACGCGCGCTCGAGCAGTTCCTCGGCGGACACCACCCGGCCGCGAGCGGCCAGCAGCAACTCCAGGACGCCGAACTCCTTGGGACCCAGGTCCAGCGCCTGCCCGCCCCGGCTGGCGCTCCGCCGTGCCGGATCGAGGCGCAAGTCGCCGCTGGTCAGCACCGGGGCCAGCGGCGGCTGAGCCCGTCGCAGCAGCGCCCGCAGCCGGGCCACCAGCTCGGCGAACGCGAACGGCTTGGGCAGGTAGTCATCGGCGCCGAGCCCCAGGCCGTCGACCCGGTCCTCGACGGTGGCCGCCGCGGTCAGCATCAGCACCCGGCTGCGCCCGCCCGCCCGGACCAGTTCCGCGCACACCTCGTCGCCGTGCCGCCCGGGCAGGTCCCGGTCGAGCACGATCACGTCGTAGTCGGTGAACAGCGCGCGCTCCAGGCCCGCGGCGCCGTCGAAGGCCACGTCGACGGCCATCTGCTCCTGCCGCAGGCCCGCCGCGATCGCCTCGGCCAGTTCCTCGTCGTCCTCGATGACCAGAACCCGCACGGCCGCACCTCCGTCAATCCCGTCAAGTCTTTGCGCGCCGCCTGAACGAGGCCTCAGAACGAGCTGACGGAACCCCGAGGCGCCCCCCGGTCCCGGGATCCCGTGTCCACCCTGCCCCGGCCGCGGTTGCACGCCGGTTACATCGCGTGTAACCGTCGCGCAACTGCGACCCGCGTAGACCTTCCGGCATGTTCTTCCTCACCTATCTCGGGCGCGAGCTGCGCCGCAGAATGCGCCAGGCCGTGTTCATCTCGATCGGCCTGGCTATCGGAATCGGCCTGGTCATCACCGTGATCGGAGCCTCGTCCGGAGTGAAGGCCGCGCAGGCCAAGGTGCTCCGGGCCCTGTACGGCATCGGCACCGACGTCACCGTCACCACCAAGCCGAACCCCCCGCCGGGCCGGGCCGCCGGCGCACCCCTGGGCGGCGGAAACGCGACCAGCGGCGGCCCTGGCCAGGGCGGGAGCGGCCCTCGCGCCGAGATCTGCCTCAACGGCAAGTGCTACACCAGCGGCACGGTCGACACGCTCGTCCCCGGCGACGCCGGGGCGATCAGCGCGGCGCAGGTGGCCCGGATCGCCGGGCTGCACGACGTGTCCGCCGCCGCGGGCGGCCTGGTGCTCACCGACAACCGGGTCACGCTCCCGTCCGCGTCGAACCCCGACATCCAGCCGCCCACCTCGTTCACCGTGGACGGGACGGACATCAAAGCGCCACGCCTGGGCCCGCTGAGCAACGCCCGGCTGACCAGCGGCCGGGCCTTTACCGCAGCCGACGAGAACTCCGACGTGGCCCTGGTCGACGCCGGTTACGCGGCGTCCCACCACATCAAGCCCGGCTCGACGACCACCGTGGCCGGCGCCAAGTTCACGGTCATCGGCCTGGTCAGCCAGCCGCAGTCAAGCAGCCCGCCGGACATCTACATCCCGCTGGCCCGCGCCCAGGCCCTGGCCACCGACCCCGGCACGGGCCAGTCGATGAGCGGCAAGATCGACACCGTCTACGTGACCGCGGCCAGCGCGTCCGACATCGCCACGGTCCAGCAGGAGATCCAGCACCTGCTGCCGCAGGCCACCGTGACCAGCTCCGCCGACCTGGCCAGCGAGATCACCGGGTCGGCGGCCAGTGCCGCCAAGCTGGCGGGCTCGCTCGGCACGTGGCTCGCGGTCCTGGTCCTGATCGCGGCGTTCGCCGTGGCCAGCCTGCTGACCATGGCCGCCGTGGCCCGCCGGGTCCCCGAGTTCGGCACGCTGAAGGCCCTGGGCTGGCGCAGCAGCCGGATCGTCAGCCAGGTCCTCGGGGAGTCGGTGACCACCGGCATCGCCGGCGGCCTGGCCGGCGTCGGCCTGGGCTTCGCCGGGGTGGCCATCATCGACAAGATCGCGCCCAAGCTGTCCGCCACCGTCCCGTCGGCCAGCGGCGCGTTCGGCACCCCGCAGACCGTGACCGGGCCCGGCGGCGCGGCCAGCGGGACGCTGATCGGCGGCCCGGCCACCGGTCACAGCACCGTCGCGGTGCCCATGTCCGCGTCGGTGACCATCGGCGCGATCGCGCTCGCGGTGGTGCTCGCCATCGCCGGCGGGCTGCTGGCCGGATCGTTCGGCGGCTGGCGGGCCGCCCGGCTACGGCCGGCCGCCGCGCTGGTCCGGGTCGGATAAGGAGGACCGTCATGGATCCCAGCGACGACATCTACCAGCTGACCGGGGTCGGCAAGACCTACCGCAAGAGCGGCCGCGAGATCCTCGCCGTCCGCGAGCTCGACTTGGAGATCAGAGCGGGGGAGTGGCTCGCCGTCCAGGGCAAGACCGGGCACGGCAAGACCACGCTGCTCCAGCTGCTGGGCGGCCTGGACCGGCCGACCCGGGGCCGGATCACCTTCGCCGGGCAGGACCTGGCCACCGCGCCAGAATCCCGGGTCCGCCAGGTGCGGGCCAGCTCGTTCGGCTTTATCTTCCAGACCTTCAACCTGGTCCCCACGCTCACCGCCCACGAGAACGTCGAGGCCGCGCTGATCCCGCTCGGCGTGCATCACCCCCAGCGGCGAGAACGGGTGACGGCCGCCCTGGACAGCGTGGGGCTCGCCGACCGGGCGCAGCACCTGCCCGGCGAGCTGTCCGGCGGCCAGCAGCAGCGGGTGGCCATCGCCCGGGCCCTGGTCAAGGAGCCCCGGGTCCTGCTGGCCGACGAGCCGACCGGGAACCTGGACGAGGACACCCGCGACGAGATCATCGGCCTGCTCGACACGCTCTGGCGCGAG
>CAWGJL010000002.1:0-21145 GCA_963822765.1 uncultured Actinomycetes bacterium
CTGCGGTTCAGCCGGGCCGGGGCCGACCAGGTGGAAAACCTGGGCGGCTGGCTGACCACGATCGTGGCCCGGGTGTCACTGAACATGCTGCAGTCCCGCAGGCTGCGCCGCGAGGACCCGATCGACGCGGGCGTCGGCCACGGGGTCGCGGGCGGGACGGGCCCCGAACACGAGGCGGTGCTGGCCAACTCGGTCGGCCTGGCCCTGCTCGTGGTGCTGGACAGACTGACCCCGGCCGAACGGCTCGCGTTCGTGCTCCACGACATGTTCGCCATGCCCTTCGACGAGATCGCCCCGATCGTGGACCGCTCCCCCGCGGCGGCCCGCCAGCTGGCCAGCCGGGCTCGCCGCCGGGTCCAGCACGCCGACGCCCCGCCCGGAGCCGAGGCCGCCAGGCGGCGGGAGATCGTCGGCGCCTTCCTGGCCGCCTCCCGCGGCGGCGACTTCGACGCGCTGCTGGCCTTGCTCGACCCCGACATCGTGGTGCGGCCCGACGCCTTCGTCGTACAGATGGGCGGGATCAGCGAGGTACGCGGGGCGGCGGCCGCGGCGGCTACCTTCTCCGGGCGTGCGAAGGGAGCCCGCCTGGCGCTCATCGACGGCGTTCCCGGGATGATGTGGGCCACGGGCGGCCAGGTCCGCGTCGTGTTCGACTTCATCATCAGCGGCGGCAAGATCGTGGCCATCGAGATGATCGCCGATCCCGAGCACCTGGCCCAGCTCGAGGTCGTCCCGGCCTGACCGCGGTTAGCCCGGTCAGGCCGAGGCGGCCGACCGAGGCACGGCGTTGGCCCGCACCACGTCAGAGTAGAAGCGGGCGCTGGACTTGGGGATGCGGCGCTGAGTGGCGAAGTCGACGTAGATGATCCCGAACCGCTTCTGGTAACCCCAGGCCCACTCGAAGTTGTCCAGCAGCGACCAGACAAAGTAGCCGGCCAGGCTGACCCCGTCCTTGATCGCGCGCGCGGCCGCCTCCAGGTGCGTATTCAGGTACCTGACCCGCTCGATGTCGTCCACCTCACCGTGCGGGTTCACGTAGTCCTCGGCCGCGCGGCCGTTCTCGGTGATGTACAGCGGCAGCCCGGGTGCCTGCTTGGACACCTCCTGCAGGATCTCGTAGAGCCCGTCGGCGTCGACGAGCCAGCCCATCGTGGTCCGCTCCAGCTCATCCGGCCGGTACTCGACCACGCCCGGCACCCCGCTGCGGGCAGGCTCCTCGTTCCGCCGCAGGTCGGCTGGATCGCCGGCCCGCAGGAAGATCGGCGAGTAGTAGTTGACGCCCAGGAAGTCCAGCCGCTGGCTGATCGTGGCCAGATCGCCGCTGGCGACCAGCGCGGGCGGCGGGAGCATGACGGCCGGCGCGTGTGCCGGGTACCGGCCCTGCAGCACCGGCTCCAGGTACAGGCCGTTCACCATCGCCTCGGTGATCAGCCGGGCGCCTTCCACGTCGCCCGCCCGGCTGTCGCCGAGCACCTGGACCGGGTGCAGGTCCAAGGTGATGCCGACCTCGGCCGCGCCCCGCGCCCGCAGCGCCTGGGTGGCGAGTCCGTGACCGAGCAGCAGGTGATGCGTGGCCGCGGCCGCGGCGTCGGCGTCGCGCAGTCCGGGGGCATGCTGCCCGTGCCGGTAGCCGTTGTTGGCTACCACCTGCGGCTCGTTCAGCGTGATCCACCGGGCCACCCGGTCACCGAGGGCCTCGGCGCAGATCGCGGCGTACTCGGCGAACCGCTCGGCGGTGTCGCGCACCGCCCAGCCGCCGTCGTTCTGCAGTTCCTGGGGCAGATCCCAGTGGTAGAGCGTGACCGTGGCCGCGATGCCGTGCCCGGCGAGTTCGTCCAGCAGCGCGCGGTAGTAATCCAGGCCCTTGGAGTTGGCCGGGCCACGGCCGCCGGGCTGAACCCGGGGCCAGGAGATCGAGAACCGGTAGGCCTTCAGGCCAAGCGAGGCCATCAGCGCGACGTCCTCGCGGTAGCGGTGGTAGGCGTCGCAGGCGATGTCGCCGGTGTCACCGCCGCGGACGTTGCCCGGCGCGTGGCTGAACGTGTCCCACACCGACGGGCCCTTGCCGTCCAGGCTCGCCGCCCCCTCGATCTGGTAGGCGGCCGTCGCCGACCCCCAGACGAACCGTTCGGGGAATCCCAGGGCGCCGTTGGCAGTAGTCATCAGGCTCTCCTCATGCATGGCTACGGACCTTGACGGCCCCAGTGCTGAGGGTTAGTGTAAGCGCTTAGATTTCCGCTTGTAAACGCTTACATCCCGGTAAGTGAGGAACAACCGCAATGTCGCTGATCGGGAAAAAGTGGTAACTCTCTACGACGTGGCACGCCTGGCCGGCGTGTCCACGGCCACCGTGTCCCGGGTGGTGCACGGCCAGGACCGGGTGCGCGAATCCACCCGGTCCCGGGTCCGGCAGGCCATCGAGGAACTCGGCTACGTCCCGGACGGCGCCGCCCAGAGCCTGTCCCGCCGCCGTAAGGACGTGATCGGCCTGGTGTGCGTCGAGCGCGAGGTCGACCACATCGACATCGAGAACGTCGGCCTGCTGTACTACGACGAGATCTTGCGCGGAGTCGAGGCGTGCATCCGGCGCCGCAACAACTGGTCGCTGCTGATCACCTTCATGCAGGGCGACCGGCCCGATTTCTCCCGGATGGACGCCCTGTCCGGCAAGGTCGACGGGATCCTCATCGGCGAGGGCTTCGTCGCCTCCAGCATCATCGAGCGCCTGGCCGCGCGGGTTCCCGTGGTGGTCATCGCCGGGACCCCTGGCGAGCGGGCGGCCGACGTCGTGGCGGCGGACAACTTCTCCGGCTCGGCCGCGATCATCACCCACCTCATCGCCGAGCACGGCAAGCGGCGCCTGTTCCACCTCGATGGCCCGTCGAACTCGCCTGACGCGAGCCAGCGCCGGCAAGCCCTGGAATACGTGCTGCACAGCAATCCGCAGTGCCAGCTCATCGGCTCCGCGCAAGGAATCCTGAGCGTGCGCAGCGGCGAACTAGCCGGGGAAAACCTGCTGGCGAGATACGGCACGGCGCTGCCCGACGCGGTGGTGTGCGCCAACGACCAGATGGCGATCGGCGTCCTGCGGGCGTTCGCGGCCGGCGGCGTGCGGGTCCCCGAGGACGTGGCCGTGGTGGGCTTCGACGACATCGCCCTGGGCAGCCTGTACGACCCGGCGCTGACCACCGTCCACCAGCCGATGCGGATGCTGGGCGAACGCGCCTGCGCCCTGCTCCTGGACCGGATCGCCGAGCCGGACCGAAGCCCCGCCGCGGAACTGCTGCCGACCGAACTGGTGCTGCGGGCTAGCTGCGGGTGTTCCGGCGAGGCCGTGACCCGTCGGCCGGTACTACCGCTGCGGGCCGACCGGGACGGCGCCACGCCCAGAAAGCGGGCCTCCCGGCGGGGCAGAATCCCCGCGGGCCGGACTTCGGCGAAGGCTTAGGAGGCGCCATGTCATTCATCGTCCGCCGACTGATCTTCTACGTCGTCGCGGCCTGGGTGGCGCTCACGATCAACTTCTTTATCCCGCGACTGGTGCCGGGGAACGCGGTCGAGAGCATCATGTCGAAGTTCCCCACCAGCCTGCAGCCCTCGGCCTACCACGCGCTCGAGGCGATGCTCGGCGTGGGACATCCGGGCTCGATCTGGCATCAGTACTGGGCCTATCTCGTCGACGTGTTCCACTTCAACCTCGGCACCAGCACCAGCGAATTCCCGGCCCAGGTCTCGACCCTGCTCGGTGAGGCGCTGCCCTGGACGATCGTCCTGGTGGGCAGCGCGACCGTGATCGCCTTCGGTGTAGGTACCGCCCTCGGCATCGCGGCTGGCTGGCGGCACGGCGGAGGGCTGGACCGGGTGCTGCCCGGGCTCATGTTTCTGCAGGCGATCCCCTACTTCTTCTTCGCGCTGATCCTGCTCGAACTCTTCGCGGTCAAGGTCCACGTCTTCCCGATCGCCCAGGGCTACGGCCAGGGCCTGGTCCCGGGCTGGAATTGGGCGTTCATCAGCAGCGCCGTCGACCACTCGCTGCTCCCGGCCCTCACCATCGTGCTCACCTCGATCGCCGGCTGGATGCTGCAGATGCGCAACGTCATGATCACGACCATCGGCGAGGACTACGTGATCGCCGCCCAGGCCAAGGGCCTGCACAACCGCAGGGTCGTCTTCACCTACGCCGCGCGCAACGCGATCTTGCCGCAGCTGCAGGGCTTCGGCCTGGCGATCGGCTTCGTGGTATCCGGCGCCCTGGTCATGGAGATCGTCTTCTCCTACCCGGGGATCGGCCTGCTGCTGGTCAACGCGGTCACCTCGAACGACTATGCGCTGACGCAGGGGATCTTCCTGGTCATCACCCTCGCTGTCCTGCTTGCCAACCTGATCGTCGACCTCATCATCGTGTTCGTCGATCCCCGCGCCCGAGCCCGGGAGGCCACGCGATGACTATCGCACCGGCCATCAGCACCGAACTCACGGCCACCATCCAGGAAGCCCCCCAGCCCGGCTGGTGGCGCCGGTTGCCGGCCAAGGCCAAGGTAGGCGTCGTCCTGTTCGGCCTGTTCGTGCTCACGGCCATCATCGGGCCGCTTGTCACCCCGTACGACCCGTCGTACCAGAACCCCAATCCGAGCGCATCGATGAACGCGCCCAGCGCGGCGCATCTGCTCGGCACCACGCAGAGCGGGCAGGACGTGCTGTCCCAGCTCCTGGTCGGGATTCGCCTCACCCTGGAACTGGGGATCATCGTCGGCGTGGTGGCCACGGTGCTCGCCGTGATCGTGGGCGTCACGGCCGCCTTCCTCGGCGGCTTCTGGGACGAACTGCTGTCGCTGCTCACCAACGTATTCCTGGTGATTCCGGCGCTGCCTCTGCTCATCGTCCTGCTCGGCTACTTTCCGAATCGGGGAGAGGCGCCGACCATCATCGTGCTCGCCCTGCTCGGCTGGCCGTGGGGGGCCCGGGTGATGCGGGCCCAGACCCTGGCCATCCGCAATCGCGACTTCGTGGCCGCGTCCCGGGAGACCGGGGAGAGAACCTGGCGGATCATCACCTTCGAGATCGTCCCCAACGAGGTGAGCCTGATCGCGGCGAGCTTCGTGAACACGGTGCTGTACGCCATCGGGGCCTCGGTCGCCCTGGCCTTCATCGGGGTCGCCGACCTGAACAGCTGGAGCCTGGGCACCATCCTCTACTGGGCCCAGAGCCAGCAGGCCCTGCAGCTCGGGGCCTGGTGGTGGTTCGTGCCGCCGGGCCTGGCCGTGGCGCTCATGGGCACCGCCCTGGTGCTGCTGAACACGGGCATCGACGAGCTCGGCAACCCCCGCCTGCGCGACGCGAGCAGTGCCAGCCGGATCGCCGGGCATTGGCTCAGGCCCGCCGACCCCACACCCGTGCTGAGCGAAATCTCGCAGCGCCGCACGGGGTTGGCCGGCTTCCTGCACTCGTTCTCACGAAGTTCGCTGCTCAACAAGGCCGAAGCGGGTGAGCGCCGTTGAGCGCGGACCCGGCGGCCGGTCCCGCCGCCGGCTCGTCCCTGGCCGACGCCGCCGCCCCGAGCTCCAGTCCGGTGCTCGACATCCGCGACCTGTCGGTGGTGTACCGCACCCCGGGTGGCGATGTACGCGCCGTGGACCACGTGAACCTCGCCCTCGGGGCCGGCGAGGTCGTCGGGCTGGCCGGCGAGAGCGGGTCGGGCAAGTCGACGCTGGCCTACGGCGCCTGCCGCCTGCTGCGCGCCCCCGCCCTGGTCACGACCGGGAGCGTCATCTACCGCGGCCGGCGCGTGTCCAGGCCCGCCGACGTACTGAAAATGCGCCCGGATGAGTTGCGGCGGCTGCGCTGGCGCGAGATCGCCATCGTCTTCCAGAGTGCGATGAACGCGCTCAACCCGGTGCTCAACGTCCGCGACCAGCTGCTCGACGCCATCCACGCCCACCTGAAGATGCCGAGGGACGAGGCCCACTCCAGGGCCGCATCCCTGCTCGACCTGGTCGGCATCCCGCGGTCCCGGCTGCGCAGCTATCCTCACGAGCTGTCCGGCGGCATGCGCCAGCGGGTGATGATCGCCATGGCGCTGGCCGCCGAACCGGAGATCATCATCATGGACGAGCCGACCACCGCGCTCGACGTGGTGGTGCAGCGGGACATCCTGGCCCAGATCATCGAGCTCAAAGACCGCCTGGGGTTCTCGATCCTGTTCATCACCCACGACCTCTCGCTCCTGCTCGAACTGGCCGACCGGATCGCCGTGATGTACGCCGGCCAGTTCGTCGAGATCGCCACCTCGGACGAGATCCACCGTGAGGCCGCCCACCCCTACACCAAGGGACTGCTCAACTCGTTCCCGTCGCTGCGCGGAGCCCGCCGCGAGCTGGTCGGCATCCCCGGCTCGCCGCCTGATTTGCGTAACCCGCCCCCCGGCTGCCCGTTCGCGCCCCGCTGCGGATACGCCAGACCAGAGTGCCAGGACGTGGACATGCGGCTGCTGCCGGTCGCCACGTCCGGGGATCCGGACCACGTGACGGCCTGCCCGTTCGTGCTCCCGGATACGCCGGCGCCGCCCGTGCCGTCGCACCCAGCCGGGGAGCCGGGAACATGAGCGAACAGACCCTGACGTCCGCGGCCGCCGCGCGCGGGCCGCTCGCCATGGAGGCGATCTCGGTCAGCAAGGACTTCCGGATCGGCCGCGGCCACACGCTGCACGCGGTGCGCGACGTCTCCTTCAACCTGTACCGCGGCGCCGTCGTCGCGCTCGTCGGGGAGAGCGGTTCGGGCAAGTCCACCGCGGCCAGGCTCCTGGCCGGGCAGGAACGGCTCACTTCCGGCACGATCCGGCTGGACGGCAAGCAGGTGGAGGTGTCCAGCCGCGGGGACTTCCGCCGGTACAAGAGCGAGGTCCAGCTCGTGTTCCAGGACCCGTTCTCCTCGCTCAACCCGATACATACCGTGCGCTATCACCTCGAACGCCCGGTGAAGCTTCATCAGGGCCAGGACGCGAAGGTCGGCCAGGAGGTCGTCAGCCTGATGGAGCAGGTCCGGCTCACGCCGGCCAAGCAGTTCCTGGCCAAGTACCCGCACGAGCTGTCCGGCGGCCAGCGCCAGCGGGTCTCCTTCGCCCGTGCGCTGGCCGCCCGGCCCAGCGTGCTGCTCGCCGACGAACCGGTGTCCATGCTGGACGTCTCGATCCGGCTGGAGATGCTGAACCTGCTCGACGACCTCCGCCGGCGCTTCAGCCTCGCGATGCTCTATATCACCCACGACATCGCCTCGGCCCGCTACTTCGCGGACGAGATCCTGGTCATGTACGCCGGACAGATCGTCGAGCGAGGCCCGGCCGAGGAGCTCACCCAGGCGCCGGCGCATCCCTACACGCAGCTGCTGGTCGCCTCCGCGCCGGACCCGGACAACCTCGGCAGCGCGCTTCGCGCTGGCCGCCGGCGCCAGGGGCTCGCGACCGCATCCGGAAGGCCGCAGAACCTGGACGGCAGCGCGGCCACGCAGGGCTGCCCGTTCAATCCGAGGTGCCCGTTCGCCGATGACCTATGCCGGCGGGAGGACCCGGCCCTGACGCAGATCACGGACACGCGGGGTGCGGCCTGCTGGCACCTGGACGCCGCCGCGCCGGAGCTCGTTTCCGGCCCGGGACGAGCCGGGGACACGACGACCACATAATCCACAACCGATGAAACCCCGAGAGAAGGACGACACTGATGAGGAGATTGCATAGCCGAAGAAGGCTCATTGCGCTGGCGGCCGCCGGCCTGCTCACGGCCGGGCTCGCCGCCTGTTCGTCGAGTTCAGGTTCGAGTACGAGCTCCGGCGGCAGCACCGCGACGACCACAGGAAAGACCCTGGTCATGGAGAGCTCGCCGGAAACCACCATCACCCAGGCGTTCAACCCGTTCGTCCCCACCCAGGCCGCCTACGGCATGGGCGCGACCGGGCTCATCTACGAGCCGCTGATCCAGTTCGACCTCGCCTCGCCGACCATCACCTACCCGTGGCTCGCGACGTCCTACGCGTGGTCTAACGGCGACAAGACGATCACCTTCACCATCCGCCAGGGTGTGAAGTGGAACAACGGCACTCCGCTGACCCCGGCCGACGTGGCGTTCACCTTCAATATGGTGAAGGCCAACGCGTCGATCAACAGCGGCGGCCTGAACCTCTCCAGCGTGAGTTCGTCCGGCAACACCGTGACCCTCACGTTCCCGACCTCCCAGTACACCAACCTGGAGGAGATCGCCGGGCAGTCGATCGTGCCGAAGTCGCAGTGGAACGGCGTCAACCCAGGGACCTTCGCGGACGCGAACCCGGTCGGTACCGGGCCGTACATGCTCGGCAGCTTCACGCCGCAAGGCTTCACGCTGAAGAAGAACCCCTACTACTGGCAGCCCGCCGACGTCCAGGTCCCGACCGTCGACTTCCCGGCCTACACCTCCAACACCGGCGCGCTCAACGCACTGTTCAACAACCAGATCGACTGGACCGGGAACTACATCCCCGGCCTGCAGAAGAACTTCGTCGCCACCGACCCGGCCCACCACAACTACTGGGAGGCAGCCGGCGGCGACGAGAGCCTCGAGCCGAACCTGACCAAGTGGCCGACCAACCAGCTGGCCGTGCGGCAGGCGATGAGCCTCGCGGTCGACCGCACCCTGCTCGCCTCCGAGGGCGAAGCCGGTCTGGCGAGCCCGGTCACCGAAGCGGGCGGGCTGACGCTGCCGACCTTCCAGGCCTGGGCCGGACCGGTATCGTCGGCGACCATGCCGAGCACCGCCAACACGGCCGCGGCCGAGCAGGTGCTGACCAAGGCCGGCTTCACCAAGGGAAGCAACGGCTTCTTCCAGAAGGGCGGCAAGGAAGTCACGGTGACGATCATCGCCCCGACCGCGTACACGGACATGTCTCAGGTCGACGCCATCGCCGCCCAGGAAATGAAGGCGGCCGGGATCGACGCGACGTTCGAGGGCCTGTCCGTCGACGCCTGGAACCAAGACGTCGCCAGCGGCGACTTCTCGGTAACCGAGCACTGGTCGAACGGCGGGATCAGCCCGTACAACGAGTACAACGGCTGGCTGAACAGTACGCTCGCCTCCGGCTCGGCCGCCGTCGGCGACTACGAGCGGCTGAACGACCAGGCGGTCAACGCCAACCTGGCCACGCTGGCCGGGGCGACGACGGTCGCGCAACAGGCCACCGCCCTCGTCCCGCTCGAGCAGTACATCGCGGCCAACCTGCCGATCATCCCGGTCACCACCGCGCCGGAGTGGTTCGAGTACAACTCGCAGAACTACACCGGCTGGCCGACCCAGCAGAACCCCTACGACAGCGGCCAGCCGTCGGGAACGAACAACGGTCCCGGCTCCGGCACCGATGAGGTAGTAATCCTGCACCTGCGTCCGCGGTAGCCCTCGCCGGCGGTCACAGAACAACAAGCGGGCCCGTTCCTGGCCGTTTCGCTCGGTCAGGAACGGGCCTCACCCCACCATCACATTAGCCCAGCTAGTAACAGGGAGCCACGGCGCAAGGTATCTATTCATGTTCCTCGTGAACATCATGGGGCACATGTGTCCATAGTGACCACGGAGACCGGCGGTCCCCCGGACCCGCCGGCGCGCATCGCCTTCAGCACGCTGGCGTTCCCCGATGCCAGCCTGGCCTCAGCGGTCTCGCTCGGCCGCCAGTGGGGCTACGCCGGCGTCGAATTGCGGCTCATCGACGGCGAGCTCATCGACCCGCGGATGCCCGCGGCCGCCCGCGCTCAGGTCAAGCGGACCGTGACCGCGGCCGGGCTGCCGGTCGTCGCGGTGGACAGCTCGATCCGCCTGACCGGTGAGGATCCAGGTCCCGACCTGCGCCGGTTCCTCGAGCTGGCCAGCGACTGGGAGGCTCCGCTGGTCCGCGTGTTCGGCGGTGCGCTGGCCGCCGGCCGGACCGAACGCCAGGAGCAGCTCGCGGCCGCGGCCCGGGTGCTCGAGTCGTGCGTGCCGCTGGCCCGGCGGCTCGGCGTCGCCATCGGCGTCGAGACTCATGACGACTTCTCCGCCTCGTCCGTGGTGGCCTCGCTGCTGGCGCTGGCCGACCCGGACTGGGCAGGCGCGGTGTGGGACAGTCACCACCCGCACCGCGTGGGCGAGTCGCCCGCCGAGGTCTACGCCAACCTCGGCCGGCGTATCCTGCTCGCGCAGGTCAAGGATGCCCGCCGCAGACCCGGCGGTGACTGGGAGCTGGTCCTGCTCGGCGAGGGCGAGGTGCCGGTCAGGCAGATGCTCGGCCTGCTCGCGGCGGGCGGCTACCGGGGCTGGATCTCGGTGGAGTGGGAGAAGCGCTGGCATCCCGAGATCGCCGCGCCCGAGGTCGCGTTGCCGCAGCACCTCAGGGTGCTCGCCGGATGGATGGAGGAGGGACTGTGACCCGCGCTTTCGGGATCGTCGGCACCGGGGTGATCGCCGCGATTCACGCCGACGCGATCAGCCTGCTGCCGGGCGCCCGGCTGGTGGCGGTCACTGACGTGGCCGCCGGCGCCGCCGCGGCCTTCGCCGCCGCTCATGGCTGCCCGGCCGAGCCCGACCTCGGCTCGCTGCTGGCCCGGCCCGACGTCGAGGTGGTCTGCGTGTGCGTGCCAAGCGGCCTGCACGCGGCCATCGGGATCCAGGCCGCGCAGGCGGGCAAGCACCTGGTCGTGGAGAAGCCGATCGACGTCAGCCTGGAGGCCGCGGACCGGCTCATCGACGCGGCGCGCGCGGCCGGGGTGGCCCTGACCGTGATCTCCCAGCATCGTTTCGACCCGGGCCTGGTCGAGCTGAGACGCCTGCTCGACGACGGTGCCCTCGGCCGGCTCGTGCTCGGGGAGGCCAGCACGAAGTGGTACCGCGCGCAGGCGTACTACGACAGCGCCGCGTGGCGCGGCACGTACGCGATGGACGGCGGGTCACTGATGAACCAGGGCGTGCACTACGTCGACCTGCTCCGCTGGTGCATGGGCCCGGCTGCCGAGGTCACCGCGATGTGCGCTACGCAGGCACACCAGATCGAGGTGGAGGACACCGCGCTGGGCATCGTCAGGTTCGCCTCGGGCGCCGTCGGCACCATCTTGTCCAGCACGGCGGCCTTCCCTGGTTTCCCGCAGCGCCTGGAGATCACCGGCACCAACGGCACCGTGACGGTGGCGGACGGCCGGATCGTCGGCCGGGCCCTGGCCGCGGATCCCGGCCCGGCGAGCCCGGACGGTGCCGCCGATGCTGACCGTTCGGCGGCCGCGGACCCGGCGGCGCTGGATGTAGCGAGCCACGCCGCACAGCTCGCCGACCTGCTCGATGCCATCGACGCCGGACGCGAGCCCGCGGTCAGCGGGCGGGACGGCCGCGACGCGCTGGAGATCGTGCTCGCCGTGTACGAGTCCTCCCGCGCCGGCAGGCCGGTGCGGCTGGGCCGATGACCGTCATCCTGAGCGGGTTCGCCGACGAGATCTCACCCGACCCGCAGGCCCAGCTCGCGACCCTGGCCGCCGAGTCCATCTCGCATCTCGAGCTGCGCAGCGCGTGGTCGGTGAACGTCGCCGACTTCACCGGCGAGCAACTGGCCGCGTTCCGCGCCGCGACCGACGGTGCCGGGGTGCGGGTCTCCGCGATCGGCTCCCCCATCGGCAAGATCCCGGTCGACGCGCCGTTCGGCCCGGAGCTGGACCGGATGCGCCGGGTGGCCGGCATCGCCGCCGAGCTCGGTACCACGATCGTGCGCGTCTTCTCCTTCTTCATCCCCGCGGGCGAGCCGCCGCGGCGGTACCGGGGCCAGGTCGTCGACCGCATGGGTGCCCTGGCCCGGATCGCCGAGGAGCACGGGCTGGTCCTCGCGCACGAGAACGAGAAGGAGATCTACGGCGACACCCCGGACCGGTGCGCCGACCTGATCACCGCCGTCGGCTCGCCCGCCCTGCGGGCGACGTTCGACCCGGCGAACTTCGTCCAGTGCGGCGTCCGGCCCTTCGCCGAGGCGTACGCCCTGATCCGGCCGCACCTGGTCTACCTGCAGGTCAAGGACGCGCTGGCCGCGACCGGCGAGGTCGTCCCGGCCGGGCAGGGTGACGGGGAGCTGCGCGAGACGCTGGCCGCACTGCGGGACTCGGGCTTCGCGGGCTTCATGTCGCTCGAACCGCACCTGGCGCAGGCGGGACGCTTCGGCGGCTTCAGCGGCCCGGAGGGCTTCGTCCGCGCCGCTTCGGCTCTTAAATTTTTGCTGAACGAAGCGTCGATCTCCTGGCAGTGACCGGTGATCGGCTCGCCGTGGCTGGCGAGCCCGCGGCCTAGGCGGTGCCGGTCAGGCCCCAGCGGCGCCGGATGGCCCGGTCGGCCACGCCGAACAGCATGTCGACGATGATGCCCAGGATCAGGATCACGATGATGATCGAGGTGGCACCCTGCATATCGGCCTGGTCCTGGTCGGCAGAAAGCAGAGCGCCCAAAGACGGCTGGTTCGCGATGATGACCAGCAGTTCGCCAGCCACCAGGCTGCGCCAGGAGAACGCCCAGCCCTGCTTCAGCCCGGCCACGAACGCGGGCAGCGAGGCCGGCAGGATCAGGTACCGGTACAGGGAGAGCCTGCGCAGCCCCATCATCTTGCCCGCCCGCAGCAGGAGCGGCGGGGTGTAGTCCACGCCCGCGATCAGGCCGTTGGCGATCGACGGCGCCGCGCCCAGCACGATGACGAACAAGATGGTGGTGGTGCTGATGCCGAACAAGATGATCGCGAACGGGAACCAGGCGATCGACGGCATCGTCTGCAGCCCGGTGATCAGGGAGCCGACCGCCGCCCGCAGGGGCGCGATCCCCGAGACCAGGGCGCCGATGGCCGCGCCGATCACGACCGCCAGCGCGAACCCGATAACGGCGCGCTCGGAGGTGATGCCGATGGCGCGCCACAAGAGGCCGGTCTGGAGCTGACTCCACAGGTCAGAAAGGGTCCCGGAGGGCCCGGGGAAGATCAGCTTCTTCCAGCCGCTGACGTGGATCAGCTGCCAGATGGCCAGCACGATGGCGATCGCGAGCACCTTGGGCCACAGGGCCGCCCAGCCGCGGACCGCCAGGCGGCGCCCGCGCTGCTCCGGCGGTGTCTCCGCTTCCTGGGCCTCGAGCCAGGCCAGCCGTTCCGCGTAGGCCGGCACCAGGTCCCGCCCCTCATTGAGGGCCATGGCTCATCTCCTCCCGCAGCCGGTCGGTGATCCGCCCGGCCAGCTCCGCGACCGGCGCCGAGTCGATCCGCCGGGGATGCTCGATGGGCACCGCGAACTCGTCGATCACCCGGCCCGGGCGGCTGCTCAGCACGATCACCCGGTCGCCCAGCCGGACGGCCTCCCGGACGTTGTGCGTCACGAAGATGATGGTCAGCCGACGGCCGGCGCAGACCCGGTCGAGCTCGTCGTGCAGCAGGTCCCTGGTCATCGCGTCCAGCGCGCCGAACGGCTCGTCCATCAGCAGCACGTCGGCTTCCTGGGCCAGCGCGCGGGCCAGCGCCACCCGCTGCCGCATGCCGCCGGACAGCTCGTGCGGCCGTTTCCCGCCGAAGCCGGCCAGGTTCACCGTGTCCAGGAGTTCCGCGGTCCGCTGGCGGCGCTCGGCCCGGCCGACGCCGCCGGCCTTGAGGGCAAGCTCCACATTGCCGGCGGCGGTGAGCCAGGGGAACAGCGCGGGCTCCTGGAACATGAGCGCCACCCGGCCAGACACCGATACCTCGCCGGACGTCGGCTGCTCCAGCCCGGCGACCAGATTGAGCAGCGTGGACTTGCCGCAGCCCGAGGCCCCGATCAGGCAGGTGAATTCCCCCGGCGGGACCTCAAGCGAGATCTGGTCCAGCGCCCGGATCGCCGAGCGGCCGCGCCCGAACACCTTGGACACGGCCCTCAGCTGGACCGCCCCGGTTACCCCATCGACCGCCGGCCGCTGGCCGGTGACCGTCATGGCGTTCCCCTGCCTGGCCATGGACCCTCCTCTCGCTTACGAGCTGACCTGCGGTTCGCCTGCCGCGGTGAGGGCCTGGTTGAGCGGCCCGAGATCGAAGATGCCGCTCAGGGTGACCGGCTTGAGCAGGCCGAGCGAGACGGCCTGCGACGCGTCGGTGGTCAGCGAAGACTCGTCGGGGTCATCGGTGAAGGTGATCTCCTTGAACGAGGCCGCGACCAGGCTCGACTTGAGCGGCTTGTCGGTATAGCTGGCGAGTTCGGCGTTCGCGTCCGCCTCGGCCGCGGTCAGGTTGGACTTGATGAAGTCGTTCGCCTGTATCTGGGCCTTGATCAGGTCCGCGACGATCGCCGGGTGGGCGGACAAGAAGCTCTGCGTAACGACCAGCAAGGTGGTGACGCCGGGCTCGCTGACCAGCACCGTGCCGCCGTCGCTGACCATCTCGATGTCGTAAGGCGCGGGCTCGGAGCCGCCGGCGATCTGCCCGGACTTGAACTCCAGCACGGCGGCCGAGTTGGGGGTGGTCGGCTTGACGAACGCGTCGCCCCCGCCGGTCGAGGTGGTGGTGAGCCCGTTCTGCTTCAGCCAGTAGCGCAGCGCGACGTCCTGGGTGTTCCCGAGCGACGGCGTGGCCAGCGTCTTGCCCTTGAGCTGAGCCGCCGAGGTGATCCCCTTCGCGACGACCACCGACGCGCCGCCGGTGGCGGCCCCGGAGACGACCTTGATCGCGGTGCCGCCGGACTTCTGCCACGCGTTGATGGCCGGGTTGGGGCCGACATAGGCGGCGTCAAGCTGGCCGGCCAGGATCGCCGTCGTCTCCTGGGTCCCGGTGCTGAACGCGGTCGGCTTCAGCGTCCCGGCCGAGCCCAGGGCCTTGGTGAAGAAGCCCTCCTTGAGCCCGACCAGCGCGGAGGCGTGCGTGATGTTCTCCAGGAAGCCCAGCCGGACCGTCACCGGCGCCGGATCCGCGTTCCCGGAGCCGCTGCCCGAACTTGTCGGGCCCGCCGACGAGGAAGAGCACCCTGCCGCCAGCATCAGGGCAGCGCCGGTTATCGCGGCGACCGTGACACGTCGCATCCCACACTCCTAAACCCATTAATCTCTATCGTTTACATAGGAAACCGTGCTCGGTTCACTATACATACAGTCGGCAAAATAGGGAATTTGCCCGGGATTCCGCCGCCGGGAGACAGGGTCGTCCGGGGATCCGAGTTAGTTGCCCTCGTCGCTGGAGTCCTGCAGCGAGATGCCTTGCACCGCGGGGAACTTGGACAGGCACGTCTCCAGCACGGCCACGTCCGCGTCGCTGGCCTGGTTGATCTTGTAGATCACCTGCGCGAGCGCATAGGGCGCGTTCATATTGGACGGCAGGGGCTGCGGGACCACGTTCGGCGGCTTGGCGCAGGCTGTGCGCACGGCCATGCGCTGCGCCAGCGTAGCGCTGCCGGTAAAGCTCACGACGGCCTCCCGCTGCCCGAGCGCGGCGTCGAACTGGGAACAGCCAGCCAGCGCCGCGGCGGCGGCGATCATCGTCCCGGCGGCGAGCAGTCGCCGGCCCCGGCTTCGCGACCGGATACCGACTACATCGGGTAGTACCCGCATGATGCCAGCCTACGGGCTACGGGTGCCTAGTACGGTATCGGCAGGGACCACCCAGCCAGGAGGAAACGTGGCAGGCCGGATCGAGGACTATGCCATCGTCGGGGATATGCAGTCGGCCGCGCTGGTCGGCGCGGACGGTTCGGTGGACTGGCTGTGCCTGCCGCGCTTCGACTCCGAGGCCTGTTTCGCGGCCCTGCTCGGCAACGCCGATCACGGTCACTGGCTGATCGCGCCGGCCGATCAGCTCGAGGGCGCTGGCCGGGCCACGGCCAGCAGGCGGTACGCCGGCGACACCCTCATCCTGCAGACCCGGTGGGAAACGGCGGGCGGTGTCGCCGAGGTGACCGACTTCATGCCGCCGCGCGCAGACGGCGACCCGCCGGTGCTGATCCGCCTGGTGGAAGGCGTGAGCGGGACCGTCGACATGGGCGTCCGGCTGACGCTGCGCTTCGGCTACGGGTCCATCGTGCCCTGGGTGACCAAGACCAAGAGCGGCATCAGGGCCACCGCGGGCCCGGACTCGGTCTGGCTGCGCACGCCGGTGAACCTGACCGGCCGGGGCCTGGCGCACACGGCGACGTTCTCCGTGGCCGCGGGCCAGTCCGTTCCCTTCGTGCTCACCTATATTCCATCGCACCAAAGTGACCCGGCGCACCTGGATGCCTCGCGATCCCTGGCCGAGACCAGGAAGTTCTGGGACGAGTGGGTGTCGCGGTGCACCTACCAGGGCACCTACCGCGACGCCGTCATCCGGTCGCTGATCACCTTGAAGGCGCTCACCTACCGGCCGACCGGTGGCATCGTCGCCGCCGCCACGACCTCACTGCCCGAGGACATCGGCGGGGTACGCAACTGGGACTACCGGTTCTGCTGGCTCCGCGACGCCACCATCACCCTCGAAGCGCTCCTGCGTACCGGGTACCTCGAGGAGGCCAAGGCCTGGCGGCTCTGGCTGGGCCGCGCGGTCGCCGGGGATCCGGAGGACATCCAGATCATGTACGGCGTGGCCGGCGAGCGCCGGCTGGCCGAGTGGGAGGCGAACTGGCTGCCCGGATACGAGAACTCGGCCCCGGTCCGCATCGGCAACGCGGCAGCCGGCCAGCTGCAGCTGGACGTGTACGGCGAGGTCATCGACGCCCTGCAGCTGAGCTGCAAGTCAGGGCTGCACGACGACATGCACACCTGGTCGCTGCAGCGGTCCCTGCTGGGCTTCCTCGAACGGCACTGGGCCGAACCCGACGAAGGACTGTGGGAGGTCCGCGGCCCGCGGCGCCACTTCGTGCACTCCAAGGTGATGGCCTGGGTCGCCTTCGACCGCGCGGCGACCTACGCCGAGAACGCGGGCCAAACGGCTCTGGCGGTCAAATGGCGGGGCATCCGCGACGACATCAACAAGGAGGTGTGCGCGAAGGGCTACGACTCCGCACGCGGAGCGTTCATGCAGTACTACGGCGCGGCCGAGCTCGACGCCTCTGTCCTGCTCATCACCGATGTGGGATTCCTGCCCGCGGATGACCCTAGAGTGGTCTCGACCATGAAGGTGCTGCAGCGGGATCTCGTCCAGGACGGCTTCCTGCGCCGGTACGAGCTGCCAGCGGGCGGGACGTCGGCCGTGGACGGGCTGGCGGGATCGGAGGGAGCCTTCCTGGCCTGCAGTTTCTGGCTGGCGAACGCGCTCGAGCTGAGCGGCAGGCACGAGGAGGCAATCGAGTTGTTCGAGCGGCTGCTCGCCCTGCGTAACGATGTTGGCCTGCTCAGCGAGGAGTACGATCCCCGCTACGGCAGGCTGGTCGGCAACATGCCGCAGGCGTTCAGTCACGTGCCGCTGGTGCAGACGGCCCTCAACCTCGAGGGACATGCCGAGGAATGCCGGCGCGGACCGTGGGATGAGCGCCGAAGCGTGCCGGGCTAAGAAGACCCGGACGACAGATCCATGCCCTCCGCCCGTCACATCCTCATCGTCAACTCCCGCAGCGTCCACCAGCCGGTGTTCGTGGTCGGCGCCCCGCATTCGGGAGCGGACCTCATCGGCCGCGCGCTGAAGACGTCCCCGAGCTTTCACGTCACCATCGGCCAGCCCAGCGTGCTGCGGGTGGTCTACGCCTTCGCCCGGCGTCCGTCCATGTACCAGGGCCGGACGCAGGCCGCCGCCACGGTCATCAGGGATGCCTTCGCGCAGGGCTGGCAGGTCACCCCGCACAGCTGCCTGGAATGCACCCGCGAATGCCGGGCCGCCGCCGGGCTCGCCTCCGACGCCGTCGGCCCGTGCGTGGAAGTGCGGGGCCTGGAGCGGTTCGGCGACGCGAGCCCGGACCTCATCTACTGCGCGGAGGCCCTCACTTACGCGTTTCCCGACGCCCGGATCATCCAGGTCATCAGGGACGGCCAGGACGTGGTGCCCAGCATGCTCGCCGATCCCGTGGTCATGGCCTGGTTCCGGCCGAGCTTCGTGAACGTCGACACCGAGTTTCCCAACCCGTTCTTCGGCGTCGAGACCGAGGAGGACCGGGAGCTGTGGCCCAAGTTGTCGCCCGCGGCACGATGCGCCCTGCGCTGGCGCTGGTGTGTCCGCCTGGCCGCCAGACTGCACCACAGCCTGCCCGCCGACCAGCTGAAGACGATCAGGTACGAGGACCTGCTGAGCAAGCCCGACGAGGCGCTGGCCGAGCTCTCCCGCTTCACCGGCACCACAGTGCCGGCGGCCGAGATCCGCGATGTGGCCCGCACGGCCCGGCAGCGCGGCCGGTCCCGCCGGCCGGCGGGACCCTCGGTCAGCAAGGAGGACGCCGCCCAGATCGACAAGGTGGCCGGCGCGGAACTCCGCCGGCTCGGCTACGCCCCCTCTAGCTGAGCGTCCTGCGGGCGCATGCCGCGCAGCACTACGGCCAGGGCCAGGCGCCCCAGCGGCGTCGAACCGGGCGGCCGGCCAATGGTGGCACCTCGCCGCGCCCCGAACAGCACCGCGTACAGGAGGATGACGGCCAGCGCCTCCGGTGGCTCATCGGCTCTGATCTCTCCGCGCAACTGGCCCTGCGCCAGCACCGCGGCGGTTGCCGCTACCGGCGGGGCAACGTCGTCGCCGAGGAACTCGGTCAGCCGGCCCGGATGGCCGAGTACGTAAAGCATCATCCGGCCGCGCAGGGCGGCGGCGGGCGTGACCTCGCCGGCGGCCCGGGACATCGCGCCGAACGCCGCGGCGAGCACGGACTCGGTGTCCGACCCGCCTCCAGGCCGGTCACCGTCTCCGCGGGGCCCTCAATCATCAGTCCGGCCGGATCGTGACCGGTCTGGTCATCACGGCCGTCGCGTTCCCCAGCGTGTCTGAAGTCCTGTTTCCGGGGCCCGCGGCGCTGACCGCGGCCCGTCACGCTGACCGGCGTTGAGCGATGGCCTCGTCCCGGCGCCGATGTGCTGCCGCGCGGGAAGGGCAGGCGCGGCCAGCCAGGCCTGGCGGGCAGTAAGGCCGCTGATTTCCATGATCACGAAGACTTTTACGTGCTAGGGCGTCAGCGGCTTTTAATTCTTTGGTTTCGGGTTTTACGTGTCAGGATGTGGTATGGCGATTCCGCGGGATGTTACCGAAGCGCTGGCGGCGAAGTTCGCGGTGATGAGACCGCATCTGGATGAGCGGCAGTGGCGGCTGTACCTGGGGTCGGAGGCGCGAGTGCTGGATCACGGGGGGATCGTGGCGGTGGCGCGGGCGGCGGGGGTGGCCGAGGTCACGGTGGCCGCGGGGGTGGCGGAGCTGGAGGCGGGGGCGGAGCCGATGCCGGGCCGGGCGCGGCGGGCGGGCGGGGGACGCAAGAAGGCGGAGGACATCGATCCGGGGTTAACCGCGGCGCTGGAGGAGCTGGTGGAGGACTCCACCCGGGGAGATCCGGTCTCGCCGCTGAGGTGGACGACGAAATCGGCGGTGAACCTGGCCGGGGAGCTGACCGCGCGGGGGCACCGGTGCGGGAAGGACGCGGTGCTGCGGCTGCTGCACCGGCAGGGGTACAGCACGCAGGGCAACTCGATGACGATCGAGGGGAAGCGGCACCCGGACCGGGACGCCCAGTTCCGGTACATCAATGAGCGGGCCAGGGAGTTCCTGGCCGCGGGCGACCCGGTGGTCAGCGTGGATGCCAAGAAGAAGGAGCAGGTCGGGCCGTACGCGCAGCAGGGCCGGGAGTGGCGGCCGAAGGGGGACCCGGTGCGGGTCCGTGATCATGACTTCCCGGACAAGGAGCTGGGGAAGGTGACCCCGTACGGGGTGTATGACATCGGCGCGAACGCCGGGTTCGTGAACGTGGGCACCGATCATGACACCGCCGCGTTCGCGGTGGAGTCGCTGCGCCGCTGGTGGCAGTCTGAGGGCAGGGGCCGGTACCCGGCCGCGGGGCGGCTGCTGGTCACCGCCGACGCGGGCGGCTCCAACGGGTACCGGACCCGGGCCTGGAAGGCCGGGCTGGCGGACCTGGCCGCCGGGACGGGCCTGCAGATCACGGTATGCCACTTCCCGCCGGGCACCTCCAAGTGGAACAAGATCGAGCACCGGCTGTTCTGCCAGATCACCCGCACCTGGCGGGCCCGGCCGCTGACCAGCCACCAGGTCATCCTGG
The DNA here is from genome assembly GCA_963822765.1 of uncultured Actinomycetes bacterium. GTDB lineage: Bacteria > Actinomycetota > Actinomycetes > Streptosporangiales > Streptosporangiaceae > Palsa-504. The sequence goes on from CAWGJL010000002.1 coordinate 20,162, forward strand.
AGACCATCGCCGCGGTCACCACCAGGACCGGGCTGACGGTGCAGGCCATGCTGGACGGCGGCACCTACCCCGAGGGGGTCACGGTCAGCGACGAGCGGATGCGTGAGCTGGAAGAGCGCGTCCTGGCCCGGCACGCCTTCCACGGCGAGTGGAACTACACCGTGCTGGCGTCCTCCGGGCCGGCCCCGGACCCGGACCCGGAGAACGCCAGCACGGCCCTGCCGCCGGATCCCGGCCCTGACCTGGCCGCCCTCGCCGCCATGGCCGGCGTCGCCGACCTGCCCGCCCTGCTCGCCGCGGTGACCGTCCCGCTGGCCGCGGCCCGCGAGCAGCGCCTGTACCTGGACCGCGGCCAGGCCCGCCGCAAGGCCAGCGGCGGCGGCCCCAAAAAGCTCCCGTTCGAGGCCATCGTGACCGCCGCCGCCTGCCACCTGCGGCTGCGCATGCCCTACCGCCTGCTCAGCGAGATCCTCGGCGTCCACGAGTCCACCATCAGCCTGGCCGCCCGCCGCATCACCCCGGTCCTGGAAGACCACGGCATCACCACCGCCCCGGCAGGCACCCGCATCTCAACCCTCGCAGAGCTACGCGACCACGCCGGAGCAGCCGGAATCACCCTCGAAATCCCTGGGCCATCACAGACAACACCAAACCACGCACACAAGCAGCCAGAAAATACGACATGCTCAGAGTTAAATACAGTTACTTCCTAGGCCGTAAAAGTCTTCGCGATCATGGAACTTTCGCTCACGGATTCTAATTGATGCCTCTGGAGAGGGCAGCGGGTCCAGGCCATGCGGCACCCGCAGGCCGCCGCGGCGCATATCACAAGAGCCCTCTCGCGAACCAGCGTGTTATTGCGAGACGCGCTGCAGGTACATCGTGGCATCGACCAGCATCCCGACCACGCAGATCCCGCGGCCAGCACACCGGAGGGATAGCGGGACGGTTGAGGTGTCAGCGGGTGGTGATGATTCCCCGTCA
>CAWGJL010000003.1:0-28259 GCA_963822765.1 uncultured Actinomycetes bacterium
ACTACAGTCCGGGTTTGTGATCTAGGCAGGTTGATCCCGGTGTTCCCGGCGTTGGCCTTTGCGATGCGTGACGGCCACCCCATGATCATGCTTCGTGACAAGACAAGACAGCGAGGTGGCCGCCGGGGCCATCGTAGAAGACCGGGCATGGCTGGAGAAACTTCACGGTGAGCTGTGCGGCCTGCTCGCGCCGGTGTTCGCGCAGGCCAGGTCGCGGTTCACGGCGTTCGCGTACCTCGGCGCGCTGCTGGCCGAGCGCGGGGACCGCAAGTCGTGCTGGCAGCTGGCGGAGGCTGCCGGGCATCCCACGCCGCGGCGGATGCAGGCGCTGCTGGGCGAGCACGCCTGGGACTGGGCGGCGGCGCTGGCCGCGCTGCAGCGGTTCATCGCCGCGCACCTGGGTAACGCGGAGGCGATCGTGGTGCTGGACGAGACGGCCGAGCTCAAGCACGGCACCATGACGGTTGGGGTCGCCCGCCAGCATGCCGGGATCACCGGGCAGGTGGAGAACTGCCAGACGGTCGTGTTCATGGCGTACGTGACCGCCCGCGCGCATGCCCTGTTCGATTTCCGGCTCTACCTGCCGAAGGCCTGGTGCCAGGACACCGGGCGGCGGGAGCGGGCGCACGTCCCGGAGGCGGCGGAGTTCACCACCAAGCCCGCGCTGGGCACCGCGATGGTCACGGGCGCGGGCCAGCGCGGGCGTCCCGTTCGCCTGGGTGGCCGCCGACGAGGTCTACGGCCGCAGCGCCAAGCTGCGCGAAGCCTGCGAGAGGGCCGGGAAGGGCTACGTCGTCGAGGTCCCGGTCAACTTCGCCGTCACGCTGCCCTCCGGGCGGAAGACCACCGTGGCCGCGGTGGCCCGGCTGGTGCCGGCCGCGGCGTGGGAGACCCGCTCGTGCGGGCCCGGCTGCAAGGGCCACCGTGACTATGGTGGGCCTGGGCCGCGACAGCCTCGCCGCGGCACTGGGGTGCTGATCCGCCGCAGCCTGTCCGATCGTTCTGACCTGGCGTTTTTCTACTGCCACGCACCGGCGGGCCGGCCGGTGTCGCTGCCGATGCTGATCCGGGTCGCCGGGAAGAGATGGCCGGTGGAGAGGAATGCCTGCAACAGGGAAAGGGGCAGGCCGGCCTGGACCAGCACCAGGTCCGGACCTGGCACTCCTTCCACCGGCACACCGTGCTGTCCATGTGCGCCCAGGCGCTGCTGGCCGTCGCTGCCACCCGCCCGGCCCCGCCCGGAACCGGCGGCGATGACCCGGCCGCCGCCGCCCAGCCCGCAGCCTGGCACGACACCGGGAAACTGCCCGCCACCGCAGACGACCAGCCGCCCGGCGATGACCCCGGCCTGGTCAAGGTCAGCGTCCCCGAGGCCCGCCGCCTGGCCCGCCTGGCCACCGCGCCCATGAGCCGCGCCGCCCGCGACCTCGGCCACGGCTGGTCACGATGGCGGCGCCGCCACCAGGCCCGCGCCCGATGGCACCACTACCACGCCCGCCTCAAAGCCGCCCGTGTCATCTGACATCAACCGGGAAGGACCTGGCCTACAGCCGCACGTCGTGATCCCGGTCTCCCCTGCCGGAGCCGGGGCAGGCGAGAGGCGCCCCGGGATGGCCGCGCACCCGGGCCTGATGATGCGGCCGTGCCGGCAGGAGCCCCGCCTCAGTCGCGGTGACTGACCCACACCGACACGTGCGCGGGTTCGAGGGCCTGGCGGATGACACCGGCCAGGTCATCCCGGATCGAGTCGAGATCAACGGCGTCTTTGAGCCGGGCCGCGAACGCGGCCACGGTCTGGTCCGCGTCGTAGCGGGCCCGGTTGAACCGCCGGTCCACCACCCGCTGCACCCGCACGCGCAGCGGGTTGAACAGCGCCGCTGCGGCCAGCGTGGCCGCCGCTACCGCCACCGGGGTATGCAACGACAGGACCCGGGTGGCCAGCAGGACCAGGCCCGCGTACACCCCGGCCAGCAGGCCGGTCACCAGCGCGTAGGCCAGGGTGCGGCTGATGATGCGGTCGATGTCATACAGCCGGTACCGCAGGATCCCGACGCCGATGCTGACCGGGAGGGCGGCCAGCCCGGCCAGCAGCCCGGCCACGCCGAGCACCGCGGCCAGGATCAGCGACGCGGCGGCGACTGCCCCGCCGCAGGCCAGCCACTTCAGCTGCTGGCGGCAGTCACCTTCGGCTGCCCGCCAGCTGAGCACCTGGTGCCCGACGAACGACAGGCCGATGATCACGATCGCGGCGATGACCGGGATGATCAGCCAGCCCGGCGGGTTGGCCAGCCGCCCGGCCAGATGACCGCTGCTGGTGAGATTGCCGCGGGAGTCGAGGCGGACGTCGTGACCGGCCAGCGCGGCCGCCGCCGTGGCCAGGATGAGGGCCAGCGCCAGGGCCACCAGCCCGGCATAGGCCCGCACCGCCCAACGCCACCGGCGCCCCGGCACCCTGCCGTCCGGGAACAGCAAGATGACCACCGGGAACATGGCGAACGACGGCGCCTGCACCGCGCTCAGCAGCAGGGCCAGCGGAGCCAGCGGAAGTCCGCGGTGTCCGAGGCGGTAATACAGCACCGCGTAGTCACTGGCGACGGCGCCGAGAAGGTACACCAGCGTGAACGCGACCATGATCCAGCCGATGGGGTTGCCCGGCTGGCGCCGCGCGATCACCAGCCCCACCCCGGCAAAACTCAGGACGATGACCACGCCAACGGTGATGTTTATCGACAGCTGACCGGCAAAGGCCGACAGCACGACGGCGGCCGCCGCCAGCACCAGCACTGCGCCGCCCAGCACCCACGCCAGTGCCGGCGATGCCGCGCGGACGTGGCGCGCGGTGACCTCCGGTGCCGCCGGTCCATGTCCCGCTGCTGGCTGCGCCTGACCCACGCAGCCAACGGTACGCCCGGACCGTTCCGGGAACGTTACCGCCGAGCACGAACTCCCAGCCAAGAGCCACAGAACCCCCAACCGGGCGTGACACGGCCATCCGTTGGCCGTAGCACTCTGAAATGGCCCCACTGTTCTCCTTTGATCTGGCCCCACCGGGAGCAGCGAGGGGGCGGTGGTTCTCTTCTGATCTGGCCCCGCCGGGCGGGAGTGGCTGACGACACGCCGGGCGTGTTACGGGACATTTGCGGCGGCTGGGCTGATCGTGGCTGTATCGGGTGTTCGTCCTGGTCAGGTGGGGCGGGATGGAGCGGAGAGTGGAGCTGTTCGCGGCGATCCGCTTTGACTGGCAACGGCACCGGATGCCGGTCCGGGCGCTGGCGCGCAAGTATGACGTGCATCGCCGCACGGTGCGGCAGGCGATCGCGTCGCCGGTGCCGCCGGATCGTAAGGTGCCGGAGCGGGCCGCGCCGGTCCGCGAGGCGGTGGCGGGGTGGATCGATGAGATGCTGCGGGAGGACCTGGCCGCGCCGCGCAAGCAGCGGCATACCGCCCGGCGGGTCTTCGAGCGGCTGGCCGATGAGCACGACGCGCAGGTGTCGTATTCCTATGTGGCCAAGTACGTGGCGCGCCGCCGGGCCGAGCTCGCCGCGGAGGACCGGGGGCGGGACGGGGGCCTGGACGGGTTCGTGCCGCAGGTGCGGGAGCCGGGCGCCGAGGCCGAGGTCGACTTCGGTGACGTGACGGTCGAGCTGGCCGGGCAGCTGACCCGGTGCTTCTTGTTCGCGTTCCGGCTGTCGTGCTCGGGCAGGGCCTGTCACCGGGTCTATGCCAGCCAGGCGCAGGAGGCGTTCCTGGAAGGGCACGTGGCCGCGTTCGAGGAGGTCGGCGGGGTGCCGTGGCGGCAGATCCGGTATGACAACCTATCCCCGGCAGTGGCCAAGGTGCTGGCCGGCCGCAGCCGCACCGAGACCACCCGGTGGCTGTCGTTCCGGGCGCACTATGAACCTGTTCCCGCGGGTTCCCCCGGCTGCCTGGTTCCCGGGTTACTGCTGGCAGCGGCCTGAGCTGCAGCCGGCCGCATCTCGGTATCGATTGACGCATCTGTGGTGTTTCTTCGTGATTCCTGAGATCTCTTCTGATATCAGTGGTGTCTTAGCTGATAACTGAAGAGGAGGCTTGGGTGGGGCTGGCCGCGGTGCGTGATCTCCGGCCGCAGCTGCGGCTTCAGACCGCCGATGAGGTAGAGGCCTTCGAGCAGGATCTGCTCGCGGAGTTCGTGCTGGCCCGGGCGTCGGCGGGGATCACCGACACGACGATCAGCTGTGACGTCGCGGCGGTCGTCGGGCTGCGGGAATGGTTCGGCCGGCCATTGTGGGAGCTGGCGGCCACGGACCTGGACCGGTTCTTCGGCCGTGACCAGCGCGGCATGGCCGCGGGCACCAAGGTCCGCAAGGCGGCGGCGTTCGCCGTCTGGTACGAGTTCCTGGAGCTCCGTCACCAGCCGGCCATCCACGCGGCGACAGGCTTCGTTGTCGAGTCCCCGCTGGATGAGGTGAACCGGCCCCGCGGCGGCACGAGCTCGCGGCTGCGGATCCCTCCGGCTGAGCGGGAGGTGGAGCGGCTGTTCACCGGCTGGCGGACGGACATGCTCGCTGCCCGCAAGTACGCCCCGGCCGCCCGGAACTACACGGCGATGCGGCTGACCAGCCTGATCGGCCCGCGGGTGTCGGAGCTGTGCCTGCTGTCGATGCGGGACGTGTGCTGGGAGCTGGGCCGGTTCGGGAAGATCCTGCTGCATGGCAAGGGCAGCCGCGGCCGGGGGAAGAAGGACCGGCTGGTGCCGCTCATCAACGGGTCGCGGGACCTGCTGGAGTGGTGGGCTGGCGGGCCGCGGTGGGAGTTCGACGACCGCATCAACGACCCGGCAGCGCCGCTGTTCCCCTCCGAGCGCCGGCACGGAGACGGATCCAGCCGCCCGGTCACCGACGACGCGCTGCGCGACGGCCTGGCCGAGGCGGTAGCCGCGCACCTGCCCGGGCAGGCAGGGCGGCTGACCCCGCACCTGCTGCGGCACTACGCCGCCTCCGAGCTTTACCGCAACGGCATGGATGTTTTCGCAGTTCAGGAGGTACTCGGGCACGAATGGATCAACACCACGATGATTTACGTGCATGTTCACCGCAGTCATGTAGAGAATGCATGGGTCCAGGCCGGGCACCGGGCAGCAGGGCGGCTCGGAGGTGAGCGGCGGTGAGGTGGAACCTGCGGCTGGCCGCTGCCCAGCGCGATATCTGGAAGGCCTCGGAGCTGCAGCGTATGCTCGCCGAGGCCGGCCTGGTGATCAGTGCCGGGAAGATGTCGAACCTGTGGTCCGGGCAGCCGGTCACCATCCGCCTTGATGACCTGGAAGTCATCTGCGAAGTCCTCGGCTGCGAGCCCGGCGACCTGCTGATCCGTGAGCCCGGCAAGATCCGCCGCAACCAGCCAGAACACGACGACACCCAGGCCGCCGCGGGCGGCGGTGCGGTGATCCGGCGCAGGCACGCCGGACGATCCGGCCCGCCGGTGTGAGCGCCGCGGCCAGCTGCTGCCGACCGCGGGCGTCCCGGCTGCGCAGCTGCGATCACTGCCTGGCCTGGGGCGTGCTTACCGAACGGCTCTGCAAGGCCTGCCGCGGCTTCGCCAGCACGCATGCGATTGGACAGTGCGTGACCTGCGGCCGGGACCTGCCGGTGGATGCGAGCGTATGCCGTCCCTGCCGCAAGCAGGCCAGCCTGATCGCCGGCCCTGGATATAAAGCCGCGCTGGACCTGTCCGTCGCGGCCGTCACCGGTCATCAGCTGCGGTTTCATATCGGCCAGCTCGCCCGCGGCGAGTGCAGGCAGGCCGATGTCACGCCGGCGACAGCACCGCCACGCCCGGCCAGGCTCCGGTCCCGCTGGGCTCAGCTGCTGCTCTGTGACGCGCCGCGCGACTTGTCCCGCGCCAGCGCCCAGCTCCCGCCCATCGATGATCCCCTGTCTGAGCGGCTGCACGCTGAGGCTGCCCGGCTGGCCGGGCTGCGCGGCTGGTCACCGCGCACGCTGTCGCTCGTGCAGCGGGCCCTGCGGATCCTCATGGCCGTCCACGGGCCGGGCGAGCCGGTGCGGGCTGGCACCATCCGCCAGCTGACCGCCCGGAACATGCCGTTCCCGCACGTCATCGACGTCCTCGCTGCCGTCGGCGTGCTGGAGGATGACCGGCCCGACACGCTGGCCCTCTGGCTGGATGAGCAGCTCGCCGGGCTGCCGGCCGAGATCCGCGCCGAGCTGGACACCTGGCTCGGCCTGCGCCGTCACGGCGGACCCCGCCGCAAGCCGCGCAACCGCGCGACGATCGCAGGCAACATCTACAGCATCCAGACATTCCTCGCCGACGTCGGCGGCCGGTACTGCACGTTGCGGCAGGTCACCCACGACGACATAACGACCTGGCTGGCCGGGCGGCCAGGCCGGTCCCGGCCGCAGGATGCCAGCACGCTGCGCAGCCTGTTCGGCACCTTGAAGGCAGAGCGGCTGATCTTCGCCAACCCGGTCCGCGGCGTCCGCGTCAGCAGGCGCAACCCGTCCGTGCCCGCCCCGCTGCCGGCGCACCTGCTCACCGCGGCCGCAGCCGCGGCGAAGGACAATCCCGCGCTGCAGGTGGCGGTCGCGCTGGCCAGCGTTCACGCGCTGCTGCCCGGCCAGATCCGGCACCTGCGGCTGGACCAGATCGACCTGCCCGGCTGCAGACTCGACCCCGGCGGGCTGGACCGCCCGCTTGATGAGTTCACCGCCACCGCGATCCGCAGCTACCTCGGCTTGCGCAACCGGCGGTGGCCCGCCACCGCCAATCCGTTCCTGCTGGTCACCCAGCAAACCGCGCACACCGGCGAACCCGTCAGCCGGTACTGGATGGACACGCTGTTCCGCGGCCTGCCCGTCACCGCAGGACAGCTCCGCGACGACCGGATCGTCGAAGAAGCCCTGGCCGGCCGGGCCGACCCGCTGCACCTAGCCGCCGTCTTCGGCTTCGGCCCCCGCACCGGGCTCCGCTACGCGCAAGCGGCGTTCAACACCGCAGATGGCGGTTCCCGCCAGGATCTATCTGGAGGCGGCGGCCCAGGCTGACCGCCGGCTGTCCTTGTTCAGGCGTCACGCGCGAAAGGGCGGCCGGAAACCGCTAAACTAGGACCTGACCGATCATCCCGTCCGGGATGCGCCTGCTCAGCGGCATAGTAGCTGAGACTTCCCAGCCGTAGGGAATGCTGGTTAAGCGCTGCGCCGCGAAAACCCAGCTAGGCCACCGCAGAGGCGACAATAATCTGCGCGGATACGGCATCATTAGCGGTCTTCCGTAGTCGTGCGCCGGGCGCAGGTGGCCCACGGCCAAGTAATACGGAGGCCGTCGTGTCCCTGCTCATGATACTGGCGTGGTGCCTGATCATCCTCCCGCTGCCTGTGCTCGCACTTGTCGCGCTGCTGCGAGCGCGACGCGAGGACATCCCACGAGTAGTGGAGGCACTAGCGCGCTGGTGGCGCCGGTAACCTGCCCTCGGCTCCGCCGGCATTGGTAGCGCCGGCGGAGCCGACAGTTTCCTGGCTGAGTGTCATGTCCCCGATCACATAGCGAACCGGAGACCATCTCCGGTGCCGCAGCGCCTGGCACACATGAACCCGCGGGTGACCGGCCCTGGTGACCGCCATCCGCCCGTGGGTCCGCGGCTTACCGCCCTTCAGAATTGCTGAACTCCCGGGAGACCGGGTTCGAGGCGTTCTACTGCCAGCCCGGCATCGCAGGGAGCGCACGAGAAGGGCGGGATCGAGGGGGAGATCGGCCGGTTCCGCCGCCGCTACTTGGTCCCGGTGCCGCAGGTCGGGTCGCTGGCGGAGCTGAACGCGCGGATCGCCGCGGCCGAGCAGGCCGAGGACGCCCGCCGTGATCGCGGGCGCGGAGCGGCCACCATCGGCCAGGACTTCGCCGCCGAGGCGGCCCGGCTGATGCCGCTGCCGGCCGAGCCGTTCGAGACCGGGCTGCATGCTGACGCCCCGCGTCGACCGGTAAGCCAGGATCACCGTCGCGGATGAACCGGTACTCGGTTCCGGTCCGGCTGATCGGTCGGCAGGTGCGGGTGTGCTGCGCTCTCGAGCTGGTCATCTTCGACGGACGGCACAGGCCGCCCGCCACGAGCGGCTGACCGCCAGCGGGCGGCGAGACGCTCGTCCTGGATCACTACCTGGAGGCGCTGATCCGCAAGCCCGGAGCGCTGCCCGGGTCGGTCGCGCTGGACCAGGCCCGCGCCGCCGGGGCGTTCACCGGCGCCCACGAGGCGCTGTGGTCCGCGGCCCGGCGCGCGGACGGTGAGCCCGCCGCGACACGCGTCCTGGTCGAGGTCCTGCTGCTGCACCGGCACATGGCCGCCGCCGACGTCATCACCGGGATCGAGGCGGCGCTGTCCGTCGGCGCGCACGCGCCGACGTGGTCGCGGTCGAGGCCCGCAAGGGGCCGCCGACGCCCGCGCCGCCGCGAGCCCGGCTCGCCGGCCATGCGGCCGCGGCGCTCGCGGGCGGCGGTCACCAGCCTGACACTGCGCCGGCTGGCCGCGCTGCCGCCGGATACCCGCCCGCTGCCGCGGTGGCGGCCTACGACCAGCTGCTGGCCGGCCCCGCAGCCGAGCAGGAGGCCAGTGATGACCCGGGCGCCCGCGAGGCTGACCGAGGAAGCCGCCGACGCCGCGGTCGACACCGGCCTGCCGGGTGCTGCGGCTGCCGACCATCCGCGGCCGGCACGGCGAGATCGCCGCCGACAAGGCCGAGCGGGAGCAGCTCGCCTACCGCGGGTTCCTCGCCGAGCTGCTCATGGTCGAATGCGAGGACCGCGGACCGCCGCCGCGCCGAGCGGCAGGTCCGCGGCGCCGGGTTCCCCCGCGCCAAATGGCTGGCCGACTTCGACTTCGACGCCAACCCCGGCATCGCCCGCCGCCTGATCGATACCCTGGCCACCTGCAACTGGGTGGCCGGCCGGGCCGCCGCTCTGCCTGATCGGCGACTCCGGCACCGGCAAGTCCCACCTGCTCATTGCGCTGGGCACCGCCGCGGCCATGGCCGGGTTCCGGGTCCGTTACACCCTGGCCTCCAAGCTCGCCAACGAGCTCGCCGAGGCCGCCGACGACAGGCAGCTCACCAAGACCATCGCCCGCTACGGCCGCGCCGACCTGCTCTGCCTCGACGAGCTCGGCTACATGGAACTCGACCGCCGCGGCGCCGAGCTGCTGTTCCAGGTCCTGACCGAGCGCGAGGAGAAAGCCAGCGTCGCCATCGCCTCCAACGAGAGCTTCAGCAAAGCGCACATGTTCGCGGCAACATGTGCAAGGCAGCAGCTGAAGTATCACAAGTTCGCGCTAGCTCACGGTTTATGGCTAGGCAAGGATGGTGGCACGGTTCGGAAGCCTCGCGTCCAGGACGGCTGTCATGGCCATCCCAACCATTGGAACCAAGCAGTTGTACCTCTCCATGAGCTATCGTCGTTGACGTAATGCCCAGGAGAGCTTGAGGTTTCGAGAGGAATCCCGAGGTATGACAGCACGACGGTAGCCGAGTCGCTCGTTAGTTTCCTTTCTGAGCAACTTACAGGCAGATGTTCGCGCACCGCTGGCAGGTCCTGCGCTTGACGGTGACCGCCTATCTAGCCGACCGGAACCAGTTCATGAGCAGCATGCAGCGTCTTCCCCGTATTGGCGTGAGTGCCACGATCTTCAGTGCCCCGGCGGCTGCCTGGCTGGTCGTGCCCCTGTTCGGAACGATCATCAGCGTCTCGGAAGTGGCGGTTGTGCTGGCCGTCGTCTTCACTGCGTTGTACGGCAGCGACCGGCATAGCAGCCGCGCATTCCAGCTGCTGTGGTTGTCGTTCGGCAGACCTAGCGGCCAGGCACGCCAGCAGCCGGTCAGGGGGAAGGCAGCCGGGCCGGGTCCACGTGGTCGGCAAGGTAGATCATGACGCCTTCGGGGTTCATGCCGAACGCGGCGGCGACGAGTTTGGGGTCCAAGGTGTTGACCAGGCCGGCCAGCCGGGTGCAGCGCAGCCTCCGGGGCGGGACGCTGCAGGGGTCCAGGACGTGGCTCATATAGGCGGTCGACGCGGCTGCCCGCCCGGCCTTGGTGCCCTTGGTGACGATCACGTGCGGGTTGGCGGTGCGCTGGCCGCCGCGGAGCGCCAGGCAGCGTTGCAGCACCTGCCAGCTGGCCGGGTCCAGCGGCACCGGCTGCGGGCGTTTGCCGAGCCGGATCGTCCGGTCGCCGGCGTCGACGTGACTGACGTGCAGGTGGCGGACCTCGCTGCTGGAGGCGCCGTGCAGCAGGGCCAGGATGCCCAGCAGCGCCTCGTGCGGGCATTCGGTCCGAACGCTTTGTTCATTAGGTCGACGCCGAAGATCTCGTCGCCGGATCCGGCGAGCTTGCGGACCCGTACCTCTATAGCCTTCATCGACGCGAAGACCGCCTGATCGGGTTTGCCGATCTGGAACTGCGGGCTTGCTTGCAGGTCGATAAGCGGATGCAGAACGGCCTGTGGTACCAAGGCCGTCGGCTGAGCGGACCCCAAGATTCTGTTCCAGCTCATCTTTGCGATTCAGCATCACTAGGACCTGCCTGGCGATCTGGAGCAAGGGATCGTACTGCCAGCTCATGCCGCCTGTCCGGGGCGGCAGGTGGTTCCGCCAGTCCGGCCAGGTCTCCTGCGCAATCTGCTCGACGATCGGCATGCGTCCGATGACGTCGTCGTGCATGGCTCTAACAGCGGGGTCGCGATGTGCTCCCTGGCGGTTGGCGTTCCACGCACTCGTGTGCTCCTGGCATCGCGCAATAAAGGTCTGCAACTCGCCGATTGCCTAGGCAGTGTTCATCGTTATGGCGACCTTGCTGGTTCCGGTATCTGCTAAGTCGGAATCCGATGAGGTCTGGACCCGCGCGCAGCAGTCTACCCACCATCAGGCGCTTGACCGTGGAGTACTTGTCGTCGCCACTGCTTCGACGGTGGGCATGCGCCCACCCGTAGAGGCGCGCCATCCGGGCACGCCGTTCCTGCATGTAGTTGACCACTACGTCCGCGTGTTCGGGAACCGCCGTTCGGTATCGTGTGAGACGCCGCGGCCATGGCCATCGACGTCACGCCGAACAGATGGTTCTGGCGCCACCAGGAAGCGCTCTGCCGAGATCTATGTTGTGGTCCGCGCTGAGATGCGCGGCCGTGCTTGGTGCTTCGCTTACCGGTACTGGCGGTAGAAGCCGCGGATGTCGTCGGCCAGGACTTGCGGTTCGAGGTGCGCGGCGTAGTGGCCGCCTGGCTCGGGGTGCAGGGTCCACTGCACCAGGTTCTTGTGGTCGCGCTCGGCGAGGCGGCGGACGCCGGAGAAGTCGCCGGCGAAGCCGGCCACCCCGAGCGGGACGGTCGTCGGCTCGGCCTGCCGCGGCCCGTGCGCGTCTTCGTAGTAGAACCGGATCGCCGACCCGCCGGTGTTGGTGAACCAGTACAGCGCGGCGTTGGTGAGGATGAAGTCGTCGTCGAGGTGCTTGCCGCCCATCGCATCAGGTGTCATGAGCTGGGCGTTCCAGCCGAGAAGGGCGGCCGGGGAGTCGGCGAGCGCGTGCGCCAGCGTCTGCGGCTGCTGCGAATGCAGCTGGTTGAACGAGATCTTGTGGTCGATGAACCACTGCAGCTTGCCCATCGCGGCGCCGTCTTCGGCGAGCATCCCCTCGAATTCCGCGGGGTCGCCGGAGGGGAATGAGAATACCTGGGTCACATGCACGCCCACGACATGCTCGGGATCGATCCGCCCGATCTCCGGGGAGATCATCGAGCCGGCGTGGTTGCCGGCTGCGCCGTAACGCTGGTAGCCGAGGCGGTCCATCAGCGCGGCCCAGGTGGCGGCGGTCCGCTGGGTGCTCCAGCCGCGGCTGGTGAGCGGGGCCGAGAACGCGAATCCGGGCAGCGACGGGATCACCAGGTCGAACGCGTCCGCCGGGTCGGCGCCGTGGGCCCGCGGGTCGGTCAGCGGCCGATCACATTGAGGAACTCGACGACCGAGCCCGGCCAGCCATGCGTCAGGATCAGCGGGAGCGCGTCCGGCTCGGGCGACCTGACGTGCAGGAAGTGGATGTCCTGGCCGTCGATCTCGGTGACGAACTGCGGGTGCTGGTTCAGCCTGGACTGGGCCGCAGGCCAGTCGAAGCCGTCCCGCCAGTACCCGGCCAGCCTGCGGACTTCGGCCAGCGGCACCCCGTACGCCTCCGGGGCCAGCCCGGGGACCTCGGTCGTCCAGCGCACCCGGTCCAGCCGGTCCCGCAGGTCATCTAGGGCCTCGTGCGGGATCTCCACCCGGAACGGGCGGATCTCGCTACCGTAGTTACTCACTGATGTCTCCTTTCTTAAGGACGTCCTTGAATGGACGCTCCCGCGCTTGGCTCAGCGGGGGTTCAGGGGTGAGGGGCTGGTGCCGGTACGGCCGCGATTCCCAGGGTGGATTGGAGCGGGAGCAGCCCGGATTCGAAGACGGCGCCGAGGAGCGGGCCGGTCAGCTCGGCGAGCCGCTGGGCGCGGTCAGCGCCCAGCGCGCGCCAGGGGGCGTCGGCCAGCCGGTCGGTGCGCCATTCGATCTCGTCCCGGCCTTCCCGGCCACGCTCGGTTGCCTTGCCCTCCGCATCGACCCACCCGCGGGCGGCCAGCCGGTCCCGGGCCGCCGACCATTCCGTTGCGCTCCAGCCGCGGCTGGCGAAGGCGTCCGCCGGCGCGGCGCCGATGGCGGCGAACGATACCAGCGCCTCGCACGGGTCGAGCCCGGCCACTTGCAGCGCGGCGATGTGCCCGTCGCCGCGCTGCTCGCGGAGCACGTTGATGGCGTGCCAGAGCACCAGGTGCGGCTCGCCGGGCCAGGGCAGGTCGGCGTTGGCGGCGGCGAGCGGGCGGCCGGCGGTGCCGGCTCCCAGCGCCGCCTCGCGGGCCAGTTCCGCCGCTTCGGCCAGGCCGGGCGAGCCTATCTGATCGCCCAGCAGCGCCCAGTACATCTGGTCGACGGCCCGCTCCCGCGCCGCCAGGATCTTCGGCGGCGGGGCCACCGCCCACGCGGCAGGCACGTGGGCGGTCACCGTGTCCGGGCTGAAGCTGTAGCAGGCCGACGCGGCCAGCCGCGGGCGTGCCGTGCCCAGCGGAGCCAGCCGCCACGCGAAGTAGCTCGGCCACCTGGTCGTGACCTCATACCCCAGGGCGGCCGCCTCGGCGAACACCTCCGGCGCGTACCAGAACACCGCGTGCACCGGCTCCAGCTGGTGCCACATCCGCCGCGCCAGCCCGTAATCCTCTGCTGTCATCGACACTGTCTCCCTTTCACCTGGACGCCATGAGCGTCCGTTCCGCGGTCCCCGGCCGTCCTCTACCGGGCGCCGTCGGGGCTGCGCTGGCCGCGTACCGGTGCTTTCATCTGGTCCCAGGTCATGGGGAGGTCCGAACCTGGGACCTGGAAGAACTCGAAGCGGGTCTGCGCCATCAGCGGCCGTCAGCCGGCGGGTGATCGCCTGGTGCGGGTCGGACGCGGCGAAGGCGTCGAGGCTGGCTCGGTCTTCCCACACCGAGAAGGTCCAGAACGTCCTGCGGGCGAGCTCGGCATCAAGCGCGTACCCGATCATCCCGCCGGCCCGCGCGAGCTGGCGGCGGATGGCCATGGCATCACGCAGGAAGCCGGGGATCGTGCGGCGGTGCCTGAGCGGCAGCCGCGAGGCCATCGCCAGGTACGTGCGGCCCGGGTCGACCGGCTGTCGCTGGGTCCAGGGCAGGGCAGGCATCGGATCTCCTCCAAAAGTCGTTATCTAACCATCGGAAAGATAATCTGACCAATGGTTAGATGTCAACTAGGATGGGAGGATGCCTGCGGAGCCGGCCCGTCCCTACCATCACGGGGACCTGCGGCCTGCCCTGCTGCGCGCGGCGGTGGAGGTGATCGGGCAAGCCGGCCCTGCGGCCATGAGCCTGCGGGAGGTTGCGCGGCGGGCCGGGGTCACCCACGCGGCGGCGGCATATCACTTCGGCGACAAGGCCGGGCTCCTCACGGCGGTCGCCGCGCAGGGATACCGCATCCTCACCGAGGAACTCCGCAGCGCACGCGATGCCCGCAGCGGATTCCTCGAGATGGGCGTGGCCTACGTGCGGTTCGCGGTCAGCCACCGCGCCCACTTCGAGGTCATGTACCAGCCCGAGCTGTACCACGGCGACGACGACGAGATCCGCGAGGCGCGGGCCGGCACCGCGGCGCTCCTCTACGGCACCGCCAGTCCCGACACCGGGCAGCTGGCCGCCGGGGCGGCGGCCTGGGCGCTGGTGCACGGACTCGCCACGCTATGGCTGAACGGGAACCTCCCGCAGCAACTCGGCAACGACCCGGAGCAAATCACCCGCCAGCTCGCCCGCTACCTCAGCATCCCGGCCAGCCCCGGCACGCCGCCCCAGCGGCGACCGAATGGCAACCCACCGTGACAGCGAGGGCGGCTCTCGCAACGGCGCTGGCCGTCGTGGGGCGCGGCTCATTGTTCCTCGGTGATCATCGACCTCGGCGCCCAGATCGGGCCTATCTGCATGCACGGCTGACACGGACTTCGGAGCTGGCGGCAGAAAAATATTCGGCAGGGAGACTGTGGATCGGAGGACGTGGCCGTCGCCCGGGCGATGGTCACGCTACGCAACAGAGCGGCCAGATCCAGCAGTCGCTACCACTCGCGCGAACCACTGAGCGTGCAGCAGCTTGCCGCCGATGCTTAGCCTGGCTCACCTTCCTAGCGCATTCCAGCAGCGCTTTGTGGGATCACGTTCAGGCGTTAGGCTCCCCATACGGCTCACCACAGCTGAACATGAAATCGAAATATATTCACGACCTGCGCCCCGACCGCGACTCGAACGCGGGACCTACTGCTTAGGAGGCAGTCGCTCTATCCGCTGAGCTATCGGGGCCCGGAGGTTAGCTTACCGGCGGGTGAGGTCGGGCGCAGCCGGGCGGCGGCTCGGGGCCGGGGAAGCGGAGGAGGGGACGGGGTGCGGGGACCACGAATCGTTCGGCCGAAAGTGTTTTTTAAGGATTACGGTGATCAGGGGTGATCTGGTGGGGTGCCGTCGCGGGCCCGGGTGGTGCGGAAGTCTTAGCCAAACCTGAACTTCTTCGAGGGCAGGTCCTTAGTAAGTCATTGGGCATGATCTCTATCAGAGTTCCTTGCTCTACACGGCCAAAGTCCCTGCCGCGGCCGTGCAGGACATGGAAGGGTCCGCGTTGATGAGGCAACCCTGCAGCCTTATTCGCGCGGACCCTTCTTTTTATCGGGGGGTGTCCTGGTCGGGGCGGAACGAGGCGCCGTGGCCGGGGATGATGAGGGTGGCGAAGCCGAGCAGCGCGGCGCGGCTGGCGTGCAGCTGGGCGGCGTCGGCGCCGAGGGGGTCCTCGGGCGGGCCGAAGGCGGCCCACCAGGCGTGCGTGCACACGACCAGGTCGCTGGCGGTGGAGGCGACGGTGGAGATGTCCTCGGCGGTGTGGCCGGGGGTGCGCAGCAGGCGGACCGAGGGCGCGAGCTCCAGGCCGTCGGCGTCGCGGTCGATCCAGCGGTCGCCGGCGTAGGTGGCCCAGTGGTCGTGGATCCGGGCCGCGGGGAACAGCGCGGCGTTCACCGTGTGATCGGGGTGGTGGTGGCTGAACACCACGTCGGTCACGTCGGCGGCGGACGGGCCGTGCTCGGCCAGCTTGGCCAGCAGAGCCTCGCGGGAGGCGACCATGCCGGGGTCGACGACGATGATCGCGTCGCCGTCCATGATCAAGGTGACCGTGCCGGCCACCCGCTCGTCGTCGCCGTCGCGGCCGACGTAGCCGTCGTGCAGGACGTGCACGGTGGCGGTTCCGCCCGGGGTCAGGTTCAGGTCAGTCACGGTGCTGACCTTACGGGTTAGGGGAGGTCGAAGGGGAGGGGGAGGCCGTCCACGGCGCGCGCGCAGAGGTCCTCTTCGCGGTCATCGGGGAGCTCGGCGATGATCTTGGCGACCAGGTCGCGGAGGCGCTTGATGTTGGCCGCGAAGACCTCGAACACCTCGGCCTGGGTGACGCCCTCGCCCTCCTCGACCCCGGCGTCGGTGTCGGTGACCAGGGCCAGCGGCACGTAGCACAGGGCGAGCTCGCGGGCCAGGACCGCCTCGGGGTGGCCGGTCATCCCGACCAGGGTCCAGCCCTGGGCGGCGAACCACAGCGACTCGGCGCGGGTGGAGAACCTCGGCCCCTCGATGACGACCAGCGTCCCGGACCCGGCGGGGATCCAGCCGGACTCGCGCGCCGTCGCGATCGCGGCCGGGCGCAGCGACGGGCAGTACGGGTCGGCGAACGGCACGTGGCAGGCGCCCTCGTCGAAGTAGGTCTGCTCGCGGGTGCGGGTCCGGTCGACCAGCTGGTCGGGGATGACCAGGGTGCCGGGGCCGTAGGACGGGGTCAGGGAGCCGACCGCGCTGGGGGCCAGGACGCGGCGCACGCCGAGCGAGCGCAGCGCCCACAGGTTAGCCCGGTAGGGGATCTTGTGCGGCGGGAACCGGTGGTCACGGCCGTGCCGGGGCAGGAACGCGACCCGCTTGCCGCCCACCTCGCCGACCGCGATCGGGTCGCTGGGCGGGCCGAACGGGGTGTCGGTCTTGACCTCTTCGGCGTTCTGCAGGAACTCGTAGAAGCCGGAGCCGCCGACGACGGCGATGTCCGCCAGGCCGCGCGTTCCGGTCGTGCCGGTCATGCTGGTCAGGCGACCTTCTCGCCGGAGGACCTGGACGCGGTGCTCACCGGCTCGGACTTCTTGGCGGCTGGCTTATCTGCCTTGTCCGCCTTGTCCGCCTTGTCCTTCGAGCCGTTGCTTGACTCGCCGGACTTGGCCGACTCGGCGGCCTTGCTGTCCTGCTTGTCCTTCTTGGCGTCGGCGGCCACCGAGCTGTTCCGGCTGTCCGTGCGGTAGAAGCCCGAGCCCTTGAACACGATCCCGACCGGGGAGAACACCTTGCGGAGCCTGCCGCCGCACGCGGCGCACACGGTCAGCGGGTCGTCGGTGAACTTCTGCACAGCCTCGACCGGCTCACCGCAATCGGTGCAGGTGTACTGATATGTGGGCACGGACCCTCCTCGACGCGGGCCTCAGGTTAGCACTCGCGGTATCCGACTGCTAAGCATATCCAACCACGCAGCGCCGCTTTAGATTCCTAGCCAGGTGATCCCCGCTTCGGGGCGGGCGACCGCGCGGACCGGCGTGTCGTGGGGCTCGACTGGGAGGTGGCTGAGGAGTTCGGCGTCGTAGAGCAGCGCGATGACCGGGATCAGCGGGCCGACCCGGGCCAGCGCCCGATCGTAGCTGCCGCCGCCGCGGCCCAGGCGGTTCCCGGCCTGGTCTACGGCCAGCGCGGGGACCAGCACGACGTCGGCGCGGGCGATGGTGTCGATGCCGCGGGGCTTTTCTGCTGGTTCCTGCAGGCCGCGCGGGCCTGCCGCGAGTGAGTCCGGGCCCTCGTAGGAGGCCCAGTCCAGGTCGCCGTCGGGTTGCAGGCGCGGCAGCAGGACGTAGGTGCCGCGCTTCCACAGGGCGTAGACCAGGGCGCGGGTGCCGGGCTCGGCGCCGACCGAATAGTAGGCGGCGACGGTGCCGGCCATCTGGAGTTCGGGCCTGGACAGGAGCGCGTCGCGGATGAGGCGGGCGGCCTCGCGGCGGGCATCGGGGGTTAGGGCGGACCGGGCTTTGAGCAGTTGTTTCCGCAGGGCGGCCTTATCCTGCTGAAGCCCGGGCACGTCGCCACCGTACCGTGGCCTGGGTCGTCCTGGGGATTCGCTAGTGTTCTTGGCATGGCTGATGTGACCAAGGCCGTGATTCCCGCGGCCGGGCTGGGCACCAGGTTCTTGCCTGCGACCAAGGCGACGCCCAAGGAGATGCTGCCGGTCATCGACAAGCCGGCCATCCAGTATGTCGTGGAGGAAGCCGTTGCGGCCGGCCTGAACGACGTGTTGCTCATTACCGGCCGTAGCAAGCACTCCATCGAAGACCACTTCGACCGGAACTACGAGCTGGAAGAGGCGCTGGCCGCCAAGGAAGAGTACGAACGGCTGGCCCAGGTGCGAGAGTCCAGCGAGCTGGCCACGGTGCATTACGTGCGCCAGGGCGACCCCAAGGGACTCGGTCACGCCGTGCTCTGCGCGGCCCAGCACGTCGGCCACGAGCCGTTCGCGGTGCTGCTCGGCGACGACCTCATCGACAGCCGCAACCCGCTCCTGGAGCGGATGATCGAGGTGCGCCGGCGCTACGGCGGCAGCGTGGTGGCGCTGATGGAGGTCGACCCGGAGCAGGTCTCGCAGTACGGGGCGGCCGCGATCACCCCGACCGCCGAGGAGGACGTGGTCACGGTCACCGACATGGTCGAGAAGCCGGTGCCGGGCTCGGCGCCGAGCAACTGGATCCTGATCGGGCGCTACGTCTGCGACCCGGCGATCTTCGAGGTGCTCCGGCACACCCCGCCCGGCCGGGGCGGGGAGATCCAGCTCACCGACGCGCTGCTGACCATGGCCAAGATGAGCCCGGCCGACGGCGGCCAGGTGCACGGCGTGCTGTTCCACGGCCGCCGCTACGACACCGGCAACAAGCTGGACTACCTGCGCACCCTGGTCCAGTTCGCCTGCGAGCGGTCCGACCTGGCCGAGGAGATCGTGCCCTGGCTGCGCAAGTACCTGGACAGCCTGCCATGAGCGAGATCCTGGCGGCCGAGGACCTGACCTCCGTCGAGGACCACCTGGCCGGCATCCTGGCCACGATCCGCCCGCTGGCGCCCACCGAACTCGGCGTCAACGACGCGTACGGCCTGGTCCTGGCCGAGGACGTGGCGGCGGCCAGCCCGCTGCCGTCGTTCGACAACTCAGCCATGGACGGCTACGCGGTCCGGGTCGACGACGTGGCGGCGGCGTCGCCGGAGAACCCGGTCACGCTGCCGGTGGTGGCCGAGGTCGCGGCGGGCGACACCGGGGCATACGCGCTGCAGCCGGGCACCAGCATCCGGATCATGACCGGCGCGATGCTGCCGCACGGGACCGAGGCCGTGGTGCCGGTCGAGTGGACCGACGGCGGCCAGGCGCGGGTCGCCATCCGCGGCAAGGCGGACTTCGGGACCTCGGTGCGGCTGGCGGGCGGGGACGCCAAGGCCGGCGAGGTGCTGGTCACGGCGGGCACCCGGCTGCGGCCGATGCACATCGCGGTCATCGCGGCGGCCGGGCGCGGCACGGTCCTGGTCCGGCCGCGGCCGCGGGTGGTCGTTCTGTCCACCGGCAGCGAGCTGGCCGAACCGGGGACACCGATCATCCCCGGGCGGATCTGGGACTCCAACAGCTTCATGATCGCCGCGGCGGCCCGCGAGGCGGGCTGCCTGGCCTACCGGCAGGCCATCGTGCCCGACAACCCGGAGCAGGTGCTGCCCGCGATCGAGGACCAGCTGGCCCGGGCCGACCTGCTGATCACCACCGGCGGGGTCAGCATGGGCGGCGAGCACGACGTGGTGAAGGCGGCCCTGCGCTCGCTCGGCACCATCGCGTTCCGCAAGGTGGCGATGCAGCCGGGGATGCCACAGGGGTTCGGGACGGTGGCGCTGCCTGCTTCGGCTGCGCCCGAGGGCCGGACCCGCGGTGGCTTGCTGTCGCGGCTCGCGGACCGCGGCGAGGTGGCGGAGACCTCGGTCCGGCAGGGCGAGCACGACCGGGTGCCGATCTTCACCCTGCCCGGCAACCCGGTCAGCGCGTACGTGTCATTCCAGGTGTTCGTCCGGCCGGCGATCGGCGCGCTGCAGGGCTACGACGGGCTGGGCCTGGAGACGGTCCGGGCCGAGGTGACCGGGCCGCTGCGGTCGCCGCCAGGCCGGCGTTCGTTCCTGCGCGGGGTGCTTGACCGCTCGGCGGGGCGCGTGGTGCCGCTCACCGGGCAGGGATCGCACCAGATAGCAACGCTGGGCAAGGCCAACGCGCTCATCATGGTCCCGGAGTGGGCGGTGAAGATGGCGGCGGGCGAGACGGCCGACGTGCTGGTTCTGCCGTGAGGGGGTCGTGTACCACGGTCCGTTCGGAAGAAAAGAATGTGAACTTATGACGGGAACCAGGCTTACCCACGTGGATGACGCGGGTCACGCGCGCATGGTGGACGTGTCGGGCAAGGACGTGACGGCCCGCGCCGCCGGCGCGTCCGGGCGGGTGCTGCTGTCGGCCGAGGCGGTCGCGGCGCTGCGGACCGGGACCGTGCCCAAGGGCGACGCGCTGGCCGTGGCGCGGATCGCGGGGATCACCGGGGCCAAGCGGACGCCGGACCTGATCCCGCTGTGCCACCCGATCGGGCTGCACGGGGTGAGCGTCGAGCTGACCGTGGCCGATGAGGGGGTGTCGGTTTTTGCGGTGGCGCGGACCGCGGACCGGACCGGGGTGGAGATGGAGGCGCTGACCGCGGTGGCGGTGGCGGGGCTGGCGCTGATCGACATGGTCAAGGCCATCGACCCGGCCGCGGTGATCACCGACGTGCGGGTGGAGTGGAAGGAAGGCGGTCGAACCGGGCCATGGTCTCGAGCTTGATGCGCGCCTTGGCGGTGACGGTCTCGAACCGGGCGGCGGCGGGGGTGTACGAGGACCGGTCGGGGCCGGTGCTGGTCTCGTTGCTTGAGGCGGCCGGGTGCGCGGTGGACGGGCCGGTGGTGGTGGCGGACGGATCTCCGGTCGCGGTGGCTCTGCGTTCCGCGGTCGCTTCGGCTTACGACGTGGTAGTGACGACCGGCGGGACGGGGCTGACGCCGCTGGACCTGACGCCGGAGATGACCCGGCAGGTGCTGGACCGGGAGATCCCGGGGATCGCCGAGGCGCTGCGCGCGGCCGGGGCCGCGGCCGGGGTGCCCGCGGCGATCTTGTCCCGGGGGGTGGCCGGGGTGGCGGGCCGGACGCTGATCGTCAACCTGCCCGGGTCGACGGGCGGGGTGCGGGACGGGATGGCGGTGCTGGCACCCGTGCTGGGGCACGCGGTGTCGCAGATCCACGGCGGCGATCACGTGCGGGCTGCTGCCGAAGGGTTATGCGGCCCCGCGTGGCGCCAGCCGCCAGACCAGGGAATGATGGGATTGTGGGACGTATGCGTGGCTGGCCGGTCACCCTCACCGAGCCTCATCTGCTCGGGGAGCCGGTCGAGTTGCGCCCGGTCCGGGTGAGCGACGCCCGCACCTGGCGCGAGATCCGCGTGCGCAACGCGCCGTGGCTGCGGCCCTGGGAGCCGACCAACCCGGAGACCCCGCTGTACCGGTCCAGCCTGGGGCCGTACATCTCGATGGTCCGGGCCATGCGCCGCGAAGCGCGGCAGGGGCAGGCCATCCCGTGGGTGGTGTGCTACGGCGGGACGTTCGTGGGGCAGCTGACCGTGGGGTCGATCACGTGGGGTTCGGCCCGGTCCGGGCAGGTCGGGTACTGGATCGACGAGGCGTACGCCGGGCGCGGCATCACCCCCACCGTGCTGGCCATGGCCGTGGACCACTGCTTCGGCGTGATCGGCCTGCACCGGCTCGAGGCGTCCATCCGGCCGGAGAACCACGCGTCGCGCCGGGTGGTGGAGAAGCTCGGATTCCGCGAGGAGGGCGTCCGGGTGCGCCAGTTGCACATCAACGGGGCCTGGCGAGACCACGTTTGTTACGCGCTGACGGCCGAGGAATTGCCGCAGGGGCTGATGCCGCGGTGGCGGAGCATGGTCCTGGCGTCACGGTCAGAGCGCGCCTGAGGTTATTTGCTTTCTCGCTTTCTCGCTGTTCTCGCTCTTTTTTTCTCGCTGTCTCGCTGTCTCGCTTTCTCGCTTTCTCGCGACACACCGGGTGGGGTGCTCGTGTGTGGTTGCGCCAGCTATTACTTTGCGTTACGTAGGCAGGCGCGACGGGAGCACTGTGCCTGTGACACCGTGCCCGTGACCCGGCTCGCTCAGCGAGGGGAGGATTGTTGAGCAGCGCGATCCTGTACGTCGCGATCGTCGTCATCTGGGCGGGCGTGCTCATCCCCCGCTGGCTCCGGCGCGACTCCTCCGATACCGCGGCCGCGGCTGCCGAACGAGCCGAAGCCGAGGCGGCCGCCGCGCTGGAGTTTGCTGCGGAGTCCGCTTCGGGCGCCGGTCCTGGTTCCGCTGCGGCGGACTCGGGCGATTCGGGCGTGGAGCCGGCGCGAGTGCCGGGGCCTGGGGCCCGGCGTCGTCGGGAGCCTGTTCCGGACGAGCCTTTTGCGGGCGACCCGGTTGCGGGTGACCCGGTTGCGGCCGACCCGCTTGCGGGCGACCCGGGGCACCGGCGGGTGCTGGCGGCGCGGCGGCGGTTGCTGATCATGCTCGCTCACGCTGAGCGTTGCGTCCGGGGTGCTGGCGGAGACGCGGATGGCGGCGTGGTGGGTGATCGTGCCGCCCTCGGTGATGCTGCTCGGCTACCTGCTCCTGCTGCGGGAGGCGGCCAAGGCCGATGCCGAGCGGCGGGAGATGGCGCGGTACCGGATGGATCGCGAGGCCGCGGAACGGCGTTCGTTGGCGCCGGTGGCTCACGTGGCGCCTGTTGTGGCTGGTCCGGTGGCTGCCGGCTGGCTCCGGTGGCTCCGGTGGCTCCGGTGGCTCCGGCGGCGAAGATTATCGCCTTCCTGCCGCCGCCTGAGGAGCAGATCTACGACCAGTACACCGACGCCAAGCGGCGCGCGGTCGGCGACTGACCGATACCTGGGCACGTGCCCGAAACCGCCTCGCCGGGCCGGCCGCCGTGATCACCACGACCAGAAGGACGAGGAGGAAGGGGTTCCGTCACCACTGGACCCGCCTCCGGTGACCCGCTCGTTGCCACCAGAGTGCGGCTCCTTAAGCGGGTGTCCCTGGGGAGCGTCAGGACTTCTCCGGGCCCTCCTGCCCCGTCCTCCTCCCGGTTACCGCCTGACCCGTCCGCGGTGACCCGCGCAACGACATGATTGCCGCAATCATGCGCACCCGCCGGCATGGTTGCCGCAATCACGTCGTTACTGCCGCCTCAGGCTCCCGCCGCCGGCGGGGCGGGTGTGGCTGGGGAGGCAGGAGCGGCTACTGGCGGCGGACCTTGAGGGTCTGCGGGCCACGGAAGGAGATGTTGGGGTGGAAGGTGAGGTGCTGGCCGGGCACGAGGCGCAGGCGAGGGTAGCGGCGGGCTAGTTCGGCGATGGCGATCTGCGCCTCCAGGCGGCCGAAGTTAGCACCGAGGCAGAAGTGCACGCCCTTGCCGAAGGCCAGGTGGCGTTCGGCGTCGGGACGGTGCAGGTCGAACCGGTCGGGGTCGGCGAACGCGGCCTGGTCCCGGCCCGCGGAGGCCAGCCACAGGTACAGCCGGGCGCCCTGGGGCAGGTCGACTCCGGCCAGCGTGACCGGCCGGGTGGTGACCCGCCGCCAGACGGCAACCGACGGGTCGAAGCGAAGCGTCTCCTCCACCGCCCCGGGAATCAGGCCGGGCTCGGCGGCGACCTCGTCCCAGCGGTCCGGATCCTCGAGCAGGCGGCAGACGGTGTTGCTGATCAGCCCGGTGGTGGTCTCGTGGCCGGCGAACGACAGCGAGAACAGGATCGAGGCGATCTCGTCCAGGGTGAGCCGGTCCGGGGCTTCGTCGTGGATGGCGATCAGGTCGCTGGCCAGGTCGTCGCCCGGGGTCCGGACCTTGAGGTCGACCAGGCTGCGCATGTAGCGGCGGTAGGCGGCCATGCTGGTGACGATCTCCAGCTGATCCTCCGGGGCGGGGCGGCCCCAGCTCAGCGCGGCCCGGTACCCGCACCACTGCTTCAGCTGGGCGTAATCCTGCTCGGGCACGCCCATCAGGGAGAACACGATGTTGGCGGGCAGCGGGAAGGCCAGCGCGGCCACCAGGTCGAATTCCGGCTCCGTGCGGACCGCGTCGAGCAGCTGGGCGGCGGTGGCCTGGATGGCCGGGACCATCGCGGTGACGCGTTTCATGCTGAACGCGCGGGCAGCGGGCTTGCGGAGCCGGGCGTGCGCCTGTTCGTCCAAGGCCGACATCGACGGCTGCGGCTTGTGCCCGCCGGCCAGCAGGATCTGCTGGGCTTCGGGGGTCAGCGGCACGAGCGGGGCCTGGGCGGCCGCGGCGGAGTAGGTGCCGGGGTCCTTGAAGACCTGCTCGATGTCCTGGTACCGGGTGACGACGTAGTAGCCGATCGAGGGGGCGAAGAAGACCGGGGCTTGCGCCTGGGCCATGACGGCGAACGGGTCGGCGAGGAACTCGGGCGAGAGCGGGTCGAACGACTCGTCGACGGGACAGCCGGGACCGGCGGCAGTCGTCATCGCGGACCTCCTGCGCGGCGTGGTAGCGGGGTGCCGCATGCCCATGATGTCACCTGGCGGGGGTTCGGCCGCGAGCGGCGATGCGCGCACCACGGCCGCGGTTTGCTAGGCTGTCTCAGGTTCTCGGGGCTGTAGCGCAGTCCGGTAGCGCACCTCGTTCGCATCGAGGGGGTCAGGGGTTCAAATCCCCTCAGCTCCACCGAGAGGTCTTCACGTTTCCGTGGGGGCCTTGTTCACGTTTGGGCCTTGGTGATTTTCGCAGCCGGGTCTGACATTCTGCTGGCGCGGCTGTCCGTGCTGGGTTGATGCCGTTCCGTGGGCTGGCTGGCTGCGGCTTGGGGTTCGGGCAGGTGGTTTTGCTCTCCGTGCCTGGGCCTGGGGCGTGTGCTGGCGGTGCCTGCGCTGGGGATGCCTGTGCTGGGGTGCGGGTGTCTATGGCGGCATGGCGGTGGCGGTGAGCGCGGTGAGGGTCTTGCGGCGCCGGCGGCGGGTTCTGGGCGGCAGGCCTTTGGCGGCGCGGCGCTGGTTTTCTTCCTGCCGGGCGTTCCATGCTGCCAGGATGCGCTGGTTGCGGACGATGAGCAGGGTCGTGATGCACAGCATCAGGGGGGTGAGGCCCATGAGGCGGCACCAGCCGCGGCTGATGTCGTTGGTGGCGGGGTCCTTGGCGGTGGCGAAGCCGCGTTCGGCGCCGGTGCGCCGGGCGTAGGAGCGGCGCCAGGCCGCAGAGGGGTAGTCGTGTTTCTGCGCGGTCTTGGCGAGCACGTCGGGGGGGACGGTGATCGTCTGCTGGGCGCAGCAGGCCTGGGGGTGTTCGGGGGGCTGCAGGATTTCGGGCCGGCTGCGGTCCAGCCGCATCGATGCGGGCCGGAGCGGGCAGCGGATCTTGCCCATGGCGGCGGGGCAGGCGACGCGGTGGTAGCCGCCGGGGTCGTCGGCGGTGAGGCGGCCGAGCTTGTAGCGGGCCAGCTCGGCGGTCTGCCGGTCGTGGTCCGCGGCCTGCTCTGTGGTGGCGGTGCGGGCCAGCGGCCCGAGTTCCAGCAGCGGGCGGGGTGTCTGGGGGCAGTACAGGTTGCCGTTGGCGATGATGGCGCCGTGGTGGGTGCCCTTCGGGCCGCGGTCATGGGGATGGAGGTCCTGGACGAGCTGGGCGCCGGCGACCCTGAGCGGGATGGCCCAGGCGGTGGCGTCGCGGTGGGCGTAGCCGGAGTCGTCGAGGATGTCGCCGAGCGGGATCTGCTGGCCGGGCATCGCGGTCAGCACGGGAGCGAAGGCGCGGACCGGGTCGTGCCGGCACGACGAGATCGCGGCGCGGCGGGCGAACTCGGGGACGGCGGGCCCGTTCTCGTCGGGCATCATGACCCCCGCGGATAGGTAGTAGCCGTAGAACAGCTCATCTTGGGTGCGGAGCAGGTTGTTCTTGCGGTGTCCCCAGGATGCTTCGGGGTCGGCGCAGTCGCTGGTGCCGTGCGGCGGGGGCCGGGAGAAGGATTCCAGGTCGGTCCAGTCCACCGCCAGCGACCGGCTGGCGTTTTTGAATCCGGCTGGGATGGATGCCTCGAGCAGGGCATCGCAGATGCGCTGCAGCCGGTCCGGCGGCAGCCCGCCGGGGCTGTCGCCGCCGAGCGCGCCGGCGACCAGGCCGAAGGTCCGCTCGGTCTGCCGGTAGGTCAGCAGGTGCGGGCCGCCGGCCCAGTCTTCGGTCACGCCGAGCCGCACCTGGTCATCGGCGGGCAGGGCGATCAGCGTGTCGCGGACCCGGGTCAGGTGCGCGGGCCTGCAGTCGGCTTGGGTGAGCATCATCCCGGCCAGCAGGGTGCGGACGCGCAGCTGCCGGTGCCGCACCCCGGTCGGCAGCAGGGCCTCGATCTGCGGCGCGACGCCGCAGGCGTCGATGATCTCCTCGAACGCCGCCAGCAGGGTCATCGCCGCCCGGTGCCCCCGAGCAGCCGGACTGCGTCGGCCTCCCCGGCCGGCTCGAGCCCGGCGACCAGGTCGCCGAGCCGCTGGGAGCAGCTGATCCCGGCCGCTGCCATGAACGTGGCCAGGCCGAGCAGGTCCGCGGTATCACGCAGCCAGGTGGCCCGCAGCCGGCTGGTGTCCAGCCGGGGCAGCCCGCCCCCGCCGCCCAGCGAGGAGTTCAGCCGGGCGGTCACGTTCTTGCGGCCGGTCTCGGCGCCGCCGGTGACCAGGCCGGCCCGGCGAACGCCGCCGCTGCCAGCAGCGGGCCATGGTAGCGGGCCAGCACCGGCACTGCCCGCGGCCGCGCGCCGCGCACGGCGACGATCACGCCGCCGGACCGGGCGATCACGTCGGCGCCGCGGACCTGCCGCAGGTCACCGCGGATCACCCCGGCACCCGCGCCCAGGCAGACCAGCCCCGCCGCCCGCGCCCGCCGCGCAGCCGTGGGCTGCGCGTCCGCCAGCGCCAGGTAGCCGGCGATCTCCGCCGCGCTGTACGGGGCCTTGGCCCGCTCCCTGGGCAGCGCCGCATCCGCCGGGTGCAGCTGCGGGACCACCCGGCGGGCGATGAACCGCTGGTTGGTCCGCAGCACGCGGCGCGCCGGGTCAGACAGCCCCGGCGCGGCCAGCGCGAACCGCTCGATCACCGACGGGTGGAACACCACCTCCGGCACCAGCTCCAGCCCCAGCGACGCGGCGAAATCCGCCAGCCGGGCCGCTGACCACAACAGCGCGTTCGCCCGCTTCCGGCCACCCGGCGCGGCCCGCTCCACCACCAGCCGGGCCAGCGCGGCGGCCGGCGCAGGCACCGAGACCGGCCGCCAGGCCGCGATGTAGCCGGCCACCTCCGGTCCCGCCTCGCTCATCAGGCCTCCCGGCATGACATGTCCACAGGACTATACTGTGGACACCAGCCAGGCCCGCGGATCTGAGACGGTGTGTCGCATGGAACCAACCGCAGCCCAGCGCGCGGCCCGGGACCGGATCGCCGCCGGCCTGGCCGCCGCAGGCTACGCCCTGCCCGGCACCCTCACCGTCCGCGCCTACGCCTGCGGCAAGCCGGGCTGCCGCTGCCACGCCGACCCGCCCCGGCTGCACGGCCCCTACGCCGAATGGACCCGCAAGATCGGCGGCAAGACCATCACCAGACGGCTCACCCCCGCCGAACTCGCCGAATACCAGCCCCTGTTCGACAACGCCAGGAAACTCCGCGCCCTGCTCAGCGAACTGCAGGACCTCACCCTCGACATCATCGAGGCACCCAGCAGCCAGACGCCATGAAAGCAGCCAACCGGAGCCATGAACTCCGGAAAACGTGGTCCACGCCCGCTTAACCTGTGACCAGCCCCCAAGCCAGAGCCCATCCTCCCAGGCCAGCCCTAAACGTGAAGACGTCACCAAGAGGTCTTCACGTTTCGGTGGGGGCCTTGTTCACGTTTGGGCCTTGGTGATTTTCCATCCGGGTCTGACATTTCTGGCGCGGCTGCCCGTGCTGCGTCGATGCTGTTCCGTGGGCTTGCTGGTTGCGGCTTGGGGCTTCGGGCAGGTGGTTTTGCTCTGCGTGCCTGGGCCGGGGGCGTGTGCTGGCGGTGCTTGCTGGGGCTGCCTGTGCTGGGGTGCGGGCGTCTACGGCGGCATCCGGTGGCGGCGGGGGCGGTGAGGGTCTTGCGGCGCCGCCGGCGGGTTCTCGGGCGGCAGGCCTTTGGCGGCGCGGCGGGGTTTTCGTCTTGCCGGGCGTTCCATGCTGCCAGGATGCGCTGGTTGCGGACGATGAGCAGGGTCGGTGGCGCGCAGCATCAGCGTGCGAGGCCCATGAGGCGGCACCAGCCGCGGCTGATGTCGTTGGTGGCGGGGTCCTTGGCGGTGGCGAAGCCGCGTTCGGCGCCGGTGCGCCGGGCGTAGGAGCGGCGCCAGGCCGCAGAGGGGTAGTCGTGTTTCTGCGCGGTCTTGGCGAGGCACGTCGGGGGGGACGGTGATCGTCTGCTGGGCGCAGCAGGCCTGGGGGTGT
>CAWGJL010000004.1:0-276556 GCA_963822765.1 uncultured Actinomycetes bacterium
GCGTCCCCGCGTTCGCCATCCAGGTGTTGTCGCGGGGAATCCGGTATTTCCTGCGGCAACGGGCCGGCTTACTCAGCTGCGTCCGCGCGGGTGCGCAGGGCGGGTCTGCCGAGTGCGGCGCGCATTTCCTTTTCCCTGGAGGTGATCACCACACGGGGCCCGGTTCCCGGCTGCATCCGGACTGCGGCTACCGCCTGGCCCCGGTACACGTCGCAGCGGGCGAAGGCGTAGGCGGGGTACTGGTGGGCCATTGCCTGGGCCCAGGCCGGCAGCCTCGCGGACATGTCGGGCGATGTCTGCGGTCCGTCGCCGGCGGCGTTCATGATCGCCTTTCTCCTTCGGGCTGGACCTGCGGTCCGCCGGACGCTGCGGCGGCCCGCTCGCGGGTCAGGTCGATCCGGATCGAGTCGGCGATGACGTACATGTGATCGGCGTGGGTGTAGCCCAGGTCCCGGACGGCCTGCTGCGCGGTCCCGCGCGGATGTGCCTGGAACCAGGCGCGCAGTTGCTCGCGGCGGCGGGTCATCACCCCGGTGCGCTCAAGGCGCTCGATCTGGACGGCTCGGCTCTGGCTCACTGGGCGTGCGCTTCTTCCGTGCTGGCCTGCGCTGCGGGCGGCGCGGGGAAGCCGGGCAGGACGCCGGCGCCGGGCAGCGGGTCGCCGAGAATGCGGAGCATGACGCGGCGGCCGGTGTAGGGCTGGCGGCCGTGTAGCCACCGGGTGTTGCACACCGCGATGCCGTTCCCCGGCCGCAGGTGCACGGCGGCGGTGTGACGTTCGATCACCTCGCGCAGCGCCGGGACCGCGGCGGCAGCGTCAGGTGAGAAGCGGGCAAGCTCATCGAGGCGCAGCCGGATTCCCGCCCGCCCGGGCCCGGCTGGCCCGAACACTGCCCCGAGGTGTCCGTCGGCGGCTGTCCCGAACCAGGCGGCCCTGGGCGCGGACAGGGCACGCAGCGCGCCGGGATGCTGCCCGGCGAGCGCGGCGATGACCCGGGCGCCGTCGGCGACCAGCGTCGCGCCGCCGTCGTCGGCAGGCCGGATGCAGGCCAGCAGCATGAGCTGTGGCGGGTCGGCCACGGCGGTCCCGTCGGTGTGCGGGACCAGCCCGGCCCCGGTGAAGGCCGCGTACCCGGACCCGGTGGCCCCGGTGTCGGTTATCTCGGTGATCCCGTCAGGTGCCGCATCCCGGTGCGGCCGCACGGTCATCAGCCGTGCTGCGAGCACCGACAGCTCGGCCCGGCCGGCAAGGCCGGTGAGGACCGCCAGCCCGTGCTCGCGCAACTGCGCCGCGATCGCGGGCAGCGAGTCCGGGCCGGCGTCGTAGGCGCGGAAGATCTCCATTTGCTCTCCAGCGGGTAAGTGGTAACCCCAAGGGTGGCCGCGCCGCTGTGTTATGGCTAGTGACAAACCGTCACATCGGGTGGTGCGCGGGTGCGTGTTAGGGTCAGGCCACGGCCGCACAGGAAGGGAGCCGGGCTGATGGCTGGGCAGTCGCCGGACGGGGCGGTGCACGCGTTCCCGGTGTCGGTCAAGGGCGTCGCGGTCCAGAACGGGAAAGTCCTGCTGCTGGAGAACGAGCGGGCCGAGTGGGAGCTGCCCGGCGGGAAACTCGAGCTCGGCGAGGACCCGGCCGGATGCGTGGCACGGGAGATCAGCGAGGAATCCGGCTGGAAAGTCATCACCGGCCCGTTGCTGGACTGCTGGCAGTACCATATCCGGCCCGGGGTCGATGTCCTGATCGTCACCTATGGCTGCCAGGTGCTCAGCTCCGAGCCTCCGGTGGTCAGCAGCGAGCACAAGCGCGCAGGGCTGTTCACCGCCGCGCAGGTGCCCGGCCTGAACATGCCTGACGGGTATAAGCGTTCCATTGCGACGTGGCTCGCCCGCGGCGGCGGGCAGGGCCTCACCCGGTTAGGGGCGCGATGGCCAGCCTGTGCGATCACTGCGGGGCGCCGGGCTCGCCGTCCGGGCGGGCCGCCTCGTGCCCGGCCTGCCAGCCGCCGGCCGCGCCCACCGCGCTGGTGGCCGCCGCGACATGGCTTCCCGCCCAGGGTGACCCGGGGCCCGGGCGCCGCCTGGGCGATGTGCTGCGGAGCTACCGCAAGGCCAACGGCCTGTTCCAGCAGGATGTGGCGGACATGGTCGGCTACGACCGCACCTACATCTCGATGATCGAATCGGGTCGCCGCAACGTCACCGACCGCGGCACCCTCGCCTACATCGCCCGCACGCTGGCCATCCCGCCGCACCTGCTCGGCATCACCGACCCGGAGAACGCCAGCTACAAGGCCATGCTCGAGTTCGGCGCGTCTGTCGTCCGGCTGGCCGACCTCGGCCGTGGCAGCGGCCGGCCCGCCGACGCGGTCAGTGAGCTATGGCCGCTGATCACCCGGCTTGAGGCACGGGTCACCGCCGGGCACGCCGACCTGGAGGTGATGCGGCTCCTGACCCTGGCCCGGCTGTCCTTCGGGGTGGCGCTCGGCCACCTGCTGCCCGAGGAACGGGTGGCCACCGCCGCCCGCTGGACCGGCCGGGCCCTGCGCATCGCCTGGGACCTCGGTGACACCGGCCTGCTGGCCTCGGTGCTGCGCATGCACGGCAACGAGCTGCGCAAGGCCGGGCACTCCGCCGCGGCGATCATCCGGCTCCGCCAGTCCCTGGAACTCGAAACCGATCCCGCCCGCACCGGTTCCGGCCTGGTCCTGCTCGCACGCGCGGCCGCCGGCTCAGGCCAGGCGGGCCTGTTCGACACCGTCACCGGCCAGAGCACTCGCCTGCCGGTGCCCCGGGCAGGCCCCGAAGTCCTGTTCAGCACATTCACCGTCCGGGAGGTCAGGCTGCGCGGGCTGCTGGCCACCGGCCGCGCCCGCCAGGCCGTCGAACTGGCCGAGACGACCGCTGATGACGATGAGCCGCCCACCCCGCAATGGCGCGTCATCGAGCGCATCACCACCGCGGGCGTGCTGGCAGCCGCCGGCGACGAACACACCGCGGCGCGGATGCTGGCGGCCGCCACCGTCCAGGCCGAAACACTGCGCCTGCCCCACCAGGTCCAGCGCATCATCCGGATCACCGCGCAACCCGGCGCCCTGCCGGACCCAGGCAACCTCCGCGCACGGGCAACCGAAGCGCTGGCACGGCTCAGACAGCAACTGTCGGAGGCACGCCCCGCCTGAGAAGGGCCAGCCTGAAGACGCCGGGCCAGCACACTCAACCCGGCCGCCGGGCTGAGCGACGACGGCCGTCGCGGTGCTCATGCGTCCGGCCCGTCAGGCATGGGACCGGTCCTGATCCACTTGTCGATCTGAACGGCGGCACTTGCCGGATCGGTGCTCTGGGGAACCGCCAGGTGTGCCCTCTGAGGCCGTAGTAGAGGTTCCCGTGCTGGTCGACGAACCCGACGATAGGAAACGGCTGAAACAGCTGCTCGGGAATCTCAGCCCAGAACCGGTAGTAGATGCGCCCGTTCTCGGTGCTGGCCGGATCGCCTGCGTGACCTGCCGGCCGGAGGGCCACGTTGCCACTGGAGTTGTGGACGATCTGGCCGTCCACCCACTTGATCGGGTAGGTGAGCCGGCGCGCTCCTGCACGGGGCAGGCGGATGCCACCCCACGAGAAGATGCTGGTCCTGGGCCTAGACAGGCGAGCAGGGCCACGGGGAACTCAAGGCATATTTTTGCTGCTGTCCCATCCGGCTCCCCGTGACCACCTGACCCACTTCGGCGATCGGCACAACGACGTCGTTGCCGTCATGTCCGGCGCCTCGGGCAAGGCCGCGGGGTCTAGGCCTGGAGGGCGGCGCCGGAGGCGATCAGGCCTTCGGCGTCGTCCAGGCCCCAGGCGGTGAGGGCCTCCCGGGTGTGCTGGCCGGGGGCGGGGGCGGGGACGGGCAGGCGGGCGGGGGTGCGGGAGAAGCGGGGGGAGGGGGCGGGCTGGGTGATGCCGCCGGGGGTGACGTAGGTTTCGCGGGCGAGCAGGTGCTCGTCGGCGGCGGCTTCGCGGAGGGACAGGACGGGTGCTACGCAGGCGTCGGTGCCTTGGAAGACCGTGGTCCACTCGTCTCGGGTACGGGTCTTGAAGCGGGCGGCCAGGAGGTCGCGGAGGGCGGGCCAGTTGCGGGGGTCGGCGCGGTCGGGGGGGTCGGTCAGGCCGAGGCCGGCCAGGAGGGCGGCGTAGAAGCGGGGCTCCAGGGCGCCGACGGCCAGCCACTGGGCGTCGGCGGTCTCGTAGACGTCGTACCAGGGGACGCCGCCGTCGAGGAGGTTGACCCCGCGCTCGTCGCGCCACAGCCCCTGGGCCATCAGCATGAGGGGCATGGCCAGCAGGCTCGCCACGCCGTCCACGATGGCGGTGTCGACCACCTGGCCCCGGCCGGAGGTGGCCCGCTCGACCAGGGCGGCGCAGATGCCGTAGGCCATGACCATGCCGCCGCCGCCGAAGTCGCCGAGCAGGTTGGCGGGGAACTCGGGCCGGCCGCCCGCGCGGCCCAGGGCGTGCAGGGCGCCGGTGCGCGCGATGTAGCCGATGTCGTGCCCGGCCGTGGCGGCCAGCGGGCCGTCCTGGCCCCAGCCGGTCATCCGGGCGTAGATCAGCCGCGGGTTGCGTTGCAGGCAGACCTCGGGCCCGACGCCCATCCGCTCGGTCACGCCGGGGCGGAAGCCCTCGAGCAGGACATCGGCGGTATCGACCAGG
Source organism: uncultured Actinomycetes bacterium (assembly GCA_963822765.1). Classification (GTDB taxonomy): domain Bacteria; phylum Actinomycetota; class Actinomycetes; order Streptosporangiales; family Streptosporangiaceae; genus Palsa-504. Next base: position 4,696 of record CAWGJL010000004.1, read on the forward strand.
CGGAGCAGGGCGTCGACCGCGCGCGGGTGCTTGAGGTCGAGGACGGCGGACTGACGGCCGCGGTTCAGGAACTCCCGTTCGGGGTGCTTGGGGCCGGGACCTGGCCGGTCGATCCGCAGGACGGTCGCGCCGGAGTCGGCGAGCATCATGGCGCAGAACGGGCCGGGCCCGATGCCCGCGAGTTCGAGCACCCGTACCCCGGTCAGCGGCCCTGCGCCAGATGAGCTCATATCGGTACCGTAGGTGCTCATGAACATCTCGGGAAGCATTGCCCTGGTCACCGGCGGAGCGTCGGGCCTGGGCCTGGCCACGACGATCCGGCTGCACGAGGCGGGCGCGTCGGTGGTCATCTGTGACCTGCCCGGCTCGAACGGGCTGGCGGTGGCGCAAGACCTGGGCCCGCGGGTCGCGTTCGCGCCCGGCGACGTGACCAGCCCGGCGGACGTGGACGGCGCGCTGGACGCCGCCGGGGCGCTGGCCGGCGGGGTGCCCCGGATCGTGGTCAACTGCGCGGGCATCGGCACCGCGGCCCGGACCACGGGCAAGGACGGCCCGTTCCCGCTGGAGTCCTTCACCCGGGTGATCCAGGTCAACCTGATCGGGACGTTCAACGTGATCCGGCTGGCCGCGTACCGGATGAGCCAGGCCGCGGAGGAGGAAGGCGAGCGGGGCGTGATCGTCAACACCGCGTCGGTCGCCGCGTTCGAGGGGCAGATCGGCCAGGCGGCCTACTCCGCGTCCAAGGGCGGCATCGTCGGCATGACGCTGCCGATCGCCCGCGACCTGGCCCGGCTGAAGATCCGGGTCATGACGATCGCGCCCGGCCTGTTCAACACGCCGCTGCTGGGCAACCTGTCCGACGAGGCGATCGCGTCGCTGGGCGCGCAGGTGCCGCATCCGGCACGGCTCGGTGACCCGCGGGAGTACGCCGCGCTGGTGGCCCACATCGTGGAGAACCCGATGCTCAACGGGGAGACGATCCGGCTGGACGGCGCGATCCGGATGGGCCCGCGCTAGGCCTCGGGCTGATCTCGCATGGTGGCCAGCAGCCGCTCGATGCCGGCCCGGGACAGCGACCGCTGCCATTCGGGGAGCACGCCGCGCATGACGAAGCCGCCCGGCGCGGGCTCCATGGCGGTGAGGATGACGTCGAAGGGCAGCGCGGGCAGGGGCACGTGAAAGGCCGGGACGCGCAGCGACAGCCGCCGGTCGAGCAGGTGCAGCGCGCGGGGCACGACCCGGATCGACTGCCCGCCCGCGCCCGGCTCGATCTCCAGGCGCAGCCACGGCGCGCCCGCCACGCCGACCTGCGGGACGCCCTCGTGCATGGCCAGTTCCAGCCGCGGCGACACCGCGGCCAGCCAGCGCGTCGCGGCCCGGGCGGACAGGAACGCCTCGCAGCGGATCGGCGCGGCCACCAGGACCGGCTTGGTGCCGGGCCGCAGGTGCACGTTCCTGGCCTGCACCTCGACCCGCTCGAACCGGTACTCGCCCCAGTCGACGTCCCGGGCCAGGATGCTGAGCTGGCCGTACTGGCCCACGGCCCGGGCCAGGTCCGAACCCTCGACGGACAGGTCCTCCAGGGTCAGGGTCAGGTCGTGGCCGGCGAAGGCGAACGTCCGCTTCCGGCCGGTCAGCCAGTTCCTGGCGGTATCGACGATCGCGGTGAACGGGTCGCCGGCCAGCAGGCCGGCCGCGGGCAGGCCGAACGAGGCGGCCGCGGCGGAGGTGAACGACAGGACGTCGGCCAGGCTCCGCTTCCACTCATCGAACGGCCAGCGCTCCGCCATGCCCTCAGGTTACCCGGGCTCGCGCTCGTGGCCAGCTTGGTAGTAGGGGGCTTTGGGGTTCAGGCCGCGGTAGGCCTCCGAGGCCGGGATGTCCCCGGCCAGGACCCGGTAGACCTCCTCGCAGACGGGCATCTCGACGCCGTGGCGTTCGGCCAGTTCGTGGACGGTGTAGGCGGTGCCGACGCCCTCGGCCACGGTGCGGGTGGCCGCGGTGATCTCTTCCAGCGTCCGGCCCGCGCCGAGCTGCTCGCCGAGCGTCCGGTTGCGGCTCTGCGGGCTCATGCACGTGGCGATCAGGTCGCCCATGCCGGCCAGGCCGGAGAAGGTCATCGCCTCGCCGCCCATGGCGATGCCGAGCCGGGTGATCTCGGCCAGGCCGCGGGTCACCACCGCGGCCCGGGTGTTGTCCCCCACGCCCAGCCCCTGCGCGACGCCGGTGGCGATGGCCACCACGTTCTTCAGCGCCCCGCCGAGCTCGCAGCCGGTCACGTCGTGGTTGATGTAGATCCGGAACAGCCCGCGCTGCATCACCGACTGCAGGGCGCGGGCCACGGCCAGGTCGTCGGTGGCGATGACGCTGGCCGCGGCCTGCCCGGCCATGATCTCCTTGGCCAGGTTGGGCCCGGTCAGGGCGGCCGCGGGATGGCCGGGGAGTTCGTCCCCGATGAGCTGGGTCATCCGGAGCAGCGAGCCGCGCTCGAAGCCCTTGGACAAGCTGACCACCGGGATCCAGGGCCGCAGGTACGGGCGGGCGTCGACCAGGATGGCCCGGAACCCGTGGGTCGGCACGCCGACCACCAGCAGGTCGACGTCGTGGACGGCCTTCTCCAGGTCCGCGGTGGCCTTCAGCGCGGACGGCAGCGAGAACCCGGCCAGGTAGCGCGAGTTCGCGTCGCGCTCGTAGATCTCCCGGGCCAGCTCGGGGTCCCGGGCCCAGATGGTGCAGTCGTGCCGGCCCGCCAGCAGCGACGCCACGGTCGTGCCCCACGATCCCGCGCCCAGTACCGCGATGCGCATATCGGCTGCTCCTGGTTGAATCGAGTGGCGGTATCCATTGGCGGGCGCTGACCGCCTGGTCCGTTCGGCATAAAAAGAATTTGATCCATGATCGGACGCCGAAACGGTCCGTGACCACCCCATGGAGGAAGAGATGACGATCGTCGTGCTGGGTGCGGGCGGCGGGCTCGGGCGGGCGGTCACGCAGCGGTTCCGGGCCGGCGGCGCGTCGGTGCTGGCGCTGGACGCGCGGATCCCGGCGGCCGGGGAGCGGCAGGACGGCGTGGAGTACGTGGCCGTGGACGCGCTGGACGAGGGCAGCGTGTCGGCGGCGTTCGCGCGGGTGCCGGCGGCCGCGGCGGTGGTCAACCTGATCGGCGGGTACACCCCGCCGCAGGGCCTGGCCATGCTCGACATCGGCGTGCTCCGCCAGCAGTTCGAGCTGAACCTGGTCAGCGCGGCGATCGTGACCAAGTACGCGATGCCGCTGCTGGCCGCGCGGGGCGGCGGCGCGATCGTGCACGTGTCGAGCCGGGTCGCGCGGGAGAAGTGGGAGAGCGCGTTCTCCTACAGCGTGAGCAAGCTCGGCGTGGTGCGCCTGGTCGAGGCGGCCGCGGCGGAGGGGCGCGAGGACGGGGTGCGGGTCAACTGCATCCTGCCCAGCATCATCGACACGCCGGCCAACCGCGCGGCGATGCCCGGTGCGGCGCACCACAAGTGGCCGAAGCCGTCCGAGCTGGCGGCGGTGCTGTCGTTCCTGGTCTCCGACGACGCGGTGCTGATCTCGGGGGCGGCGATTCCGGTGTACGGGCGGGGGTGAAAATGGGCGTTCGGGCGGCGGGGGTGCTGCGGCTGGGGGGCCGGCGGTTCGAGCCGTGGGAGTTGCTGGTCATGGCGGTTGCGCCCGGGATCGACCGGGTGCATGCGGCGGTGGCCGAGGGGGCGGACATCATTGAGCTGCCTGCTCCGCTGGTGGCGGCGGTGCGGGACGCGTATCCGGAGCTGGTCATCGGGGTGCGGACCGGTTCCGGTGAGGTGGCGCGGGAGGTTTGCGCGGCCGGGGCTGATCTGCTGTTTTGTGACGGCTTGCGGTTCGGGGTCGCGGCTGAGCTGGGGGTGGGCGTGGTGGGCTCGCTGGCTGAGGCGGCACGGGCGGTGGCGGCGGAGCAGGTCATCGTCGAGGACTCGCGGCCGGTGGCGGATCTGGTGGCTTCGGGATGGCCGGTGCTGGTGTCGCTCCCGGACCCGGACCTGGCGCGGGCGGCGGTTTTCGCGTGGCAGGGAGCACGGGTGTTCCGGGTGGGGCGGGTGCGGGAGACACGGCGGGCGCTGCGCATGGTCTCGGCCATCCGTGGTGATATTCCGGCGGTGTTGGTGTTGCTCCCGGACCCGGACCTGGCGCGGGCGGCGGTTTTCGCGTGGCAGGGAGCACGGGTGTTCCGGGTGGGGCGGGTGCGGGAGACACGGCGGGCGCTGCGCATGGTCTCGGCCATCCGTGGTGATATCCCGCCTGCTTACGCGGTGCGCGGGCTGGCGTAGCTTCATGGGCCTACGGTGTCGGGGAGCTTGCCGGTCGCGCAGAGCTTGTAGGCGATGATCATGTCGTGCTTCAGGTCATGGTCCGGCACCGTCAAGCTCAGGCTCGTGGTGACCACTGGTGGGCGGCCCGCCAGCCGAGCGCGGTGGCGGCGGCTGCGCAATCGATGAGGGCGGCCCAGGGATCGGCGCGGTAACGGCCGGTGTCGGTGACCGGCACGTGCGGGGCGAGCCGGGCGGTCAGCTCGAGGCTGGGCGCGGTTGCGGCGATGCGAGCCGCGCACAGCAGGACCCGGTGATGCCCGGCCAGCGGGACGGTCAGGCCTGGCCGACGGCGGCGGCGACGTCGCGGACGTCCACGAACGCGCCGTACTCCCAGTACGGCTCCCATTCCGACCGCGGCCGGGCGCGCCACTGGTCCCGGACCTGGCCGTACCGGGCCTGGTCCCAGACCGCCACCGGCCGCAGGCAGACCGTGGCGATGCCGGTCCGGCTGGTGAACCCCGCGCACAGGTCCTCGCCCAGCCGCTTGGACAGGCCGTAGGGACGCACCGCCCGGCGGGGATGAGCGTCATCGACCGGGAAGTAATCCGGCAGCCGCTCCCCCTCGGCGATCCCGAACACCTGCGCGCTGGAAAAGCTGATCACCCTTTTCACCCCCGCCGCCTCGGCGGCCAGCAGCACGTGCCAGGTACCCAGCACGTTGACCGCCATGATCTGCTCCGGGCTTCCGGCGCTGTCGTGGGCCAGCGCCGCCAGGTGCACGATCGCCGCACAGCCCCGGGCCGCGCGGCGCAGGGCCGGCAGGTCCAGCACGTCCGCCCCGTCGACCTGGTCAAACCCGCCCACCTCCCACCCGGCCCGCCGCAAGAAAGCCGCGACCGGGACACCGATGCTGCCCCTATCCCCCGTGACCAGAACCCGCATCAGACCATGATCTCGCCCGTCCCTCGCTGCTGCATTTCGCGCGGCGAGTGGCCGTCTCGGCGTGCGGGTGGTGTAATGGTCTGCGCGCCGAAGGGCTGAGCTGAACCCGGCCTCGAAGGGCGGCACGGGCGCGGCTGGTCAGCCGGGTGTCGGGCATGGTGTTTAATAGGTGGTGGTTGTGGTCGAAATTCGTTACGTGTACCTGCGCCTGCGAACTTCTGACAACGGGCGCCGCGAGTACACGGCCAGGTCTTCCCGGCAGGCTAGCGGTCGCGATAACCCGGGGTGCACATACGTGCCTCCCGAACGATGGTCTACAGGAGAAGTACATGGCTGAAGGCACTGTCAAGTGGTTCAACGCCGACAAGGGCTATGGTTTCATCGCCCCCGACGACGGAACCGCCGACGTGTTCGTCCACCACTCTGCTATCCAGGCTGACGGTTTCCGTAGCCTCCAGGAGAACCAGCGGGTTACCTACACCGCTGGGCGGGGACAGAAGGGCCCCCAGGCAGAGGAAGTCCGCCCGCTCTAATTTAATCGCCAGCGGACCGGGCTGGGCGCCTTCTGGCTACCCGTCCCGGTCCGCTCGCGTTTGGAGTTACTGGTGATCCGCAACGTGGTGGTCGGGCGGCTGCGGGCAGCCGAAGATCCCGCCCAGCAGGCGGCAGACGCCGCGCTTCTTCGCGAGGGCCTCGCGGGTATCGCCGCGCTCCGGTTTGACGGGTTGGTGGCGATGGACGTGGGACTCGATCTCGGGCTGCGCGAGGGCGGATGGAGTTTCGCGATTACCAATGACTGGCGGGACGCCGACGCCTACCGGGTCTACGACGCGGACGCCGAACATAGCCGGTTGCGCCGCGAGACCTTCGCGAAGGTCTGCCAGGACATCGTGCGGGTCCAGTTCGAGGTAGACGGCTGACGTCGTCGCCGCGGCCCGCGGGCCGCGGGCCTCGGCTTTGGTTTGCGGCCTCGGGCCGCGGGCCTCGGCTTTGGTTTGCGGCCTCGGGCCGCGGGCCGGTCCGCCGCTTTGGTCTGCGCTTTGGTCTGCGCGGGCCTGGGTGCCGTCGGTGCAGGCATCGCTTGAGCTTGATCATGAGGCTCGGCCCGGCGCCTGAACGAGGTGAACCTGGGCTTCCACCTTGTCAGAGCGCGGTGAAACCCGGGGTTCATTCGGTTCGGGCGGGTCCGGAGGACACGGAATGCGATGCTGGCGGTGACAGCGTTACAGAAGTCCTATTTCTGGGGCGCGCAGCGCGGAGCGCGACCACCAAGCTGACCGGCTTGCGCCACCTTCGTGTTCGGCGACGGCCTGATCCGGCTGCAGACGGTCCGCTACACGCTGCAGCGCACGAGCTGAATCCGGGGACTGATCAAGCGTTCCAGTCCAGGAGCTCGACGATGACGCCGTTCGGGTCGCGCACCTGGAAGGCGCGCTCGCCCCAGTCCTCGGACCGCAGCGGCATGGTGATTTCCACGCCCTCGGCCTGCAGGCGGGCCAGTTCGCCCTCTAGGTCGTCGACCTCGAAGGCGAGGATCAGCCCGCAAGCGTGATCGTCACGCTGATCTTCGGGCAGCATATCCAGGCCGCGACGCAAGAACACCACCCCCATGCCCGCGTCGTCGCGGGTCAGGGCGGCGAAACCGTCCGCGGCCATCTGCTCCCGGAAGCCGAAATGCCTGGTCAGGAACTGGGCGGAGGCGGCCACGTCGTCGACGTTCAGCGACACGGCCGAGGCGGTGATTCTCATGGGTCCTCCGGATTCGACGCTTTCTGTACTCTGTACAGAGTACAACGTACAGAGATGGAGGAGGTGTTCCCGATCCCGTCGCCCCGGACCGGCGCCGGCGACCCGGCGCGGACGCTGCGGCTGCTGTGGCGTGACCCGGCCGCCGTGCCGCGGCACGGGCCGAGCCAGCAGCTGAGCGTCGACCAGGTCGTCGCGGCGGCCACGACCCTGGCCGACGCGGAGGGCCTGGAGGCGGTCACCATGCGGCGGATCGCGCAGCGCCTCGGCGTGGCGGCAATGTCCTTGTACACCTACGTGCCCGGCAAGGCCGAGTTGCTTGATCTGATGCTGGACGCCGCCTACCTGCGGATGCCCCGGGCCGACACGACCGGTCAGCCCTGGCGGCAGCGGCTCACCGCGATCGCGGCGGAGAACCGGGCCCTGTTCCAGGCCCATCCGTGGGCCGCGGCCATCTCCACCGCCCGGCCTCCGCTCGGGCCCGGGCAGATGGCCAAGTACGAGCACGAACTGACCGCGCTCGACGGCCTCGGCCTCGACGACATCCAGATGGACGCCGCCCTGACCCACCTGCTCGGCTTCGTGCAGGCCTGGGCGCGGGCCGCCGCGGACGCCTCGACCTTCCCGCTGGACGACGAGCAGTGGTGGGCGGCCAATGCGCCGGTGCTGGCCAGCGTGCTGGACCCGGCGGCTTACCCGCTGGCGGTCCGGGTGGGAACGGCGGCGGGGACCGCGCACCGCGCGGCCTACAGCCCGGCACACGCCTACGAGTTCGGCCTGCAGGTCATCCTCGACGGGTTCGGCGCGCTCATCGGCAGGTCTGTTGGGTGAGTGTTTGCTAACTATGCCAATCAAAAGCGATTGCGCGGCCGGTCCGCTGGACCTGCCGCGCAATCGTGCCTGACCGGCCGGCTGCCTAGCCGAACTGACCAGAGCTGGCCAGGCGGGCTCGGTCAGGGGCCCTGCGGGTCAGGCGCCGTCGCGCTGGGCGGTGAGGGGCGCGGCGACCTGAAGGACGTCGTTGGCGAACTTGCGCTGGGTCGAGAGCAGCTGCTCGGCGAAGTCATACGCGCCGTTGACCAGCGTCTCCGGCTTCGGCAGCAGATCGGTGTAGGGCAGGTTCAGCTTGGGCAGGTTCGGGGTGACGGACTGAACGGTCGCGGTCCACGTCTGCAGGGCGTCCACCATGGTGTCCTGGGACGTGCGGACCAGCTTCAGGATCTCGTCCTGGGCGGTGCTGATGTCGATCATTGTTTCTTCCTCTCCCGGCATCTCTTGTGCTTACTATAGTACGCACAAGGCTTGACTTGTCAAGCGCTTGCTTAATATGCCAAGCGGAGCGGAGGTCGCAGAGCGGAGGTCGCTTACGGCTGTTTCGCTCGTTTGCCTCGTCGCCAGTGAGCCGGCGGCGTGCCGTAGCGGTTCTTGAACGCGCGGCTGAATGCCGCCTCCGAGGCGTAGCCGACGTTCTTCGCGATGAGCGTGACCGGAACGGCGGTGTCGCGGAGCAGGCCGGTGGCGGCGTCCAGGCGTACGTGCACCAGATAGGTGGCCGGCGGCTTGCCGACGCGAGCGACGAACCGCGCGGCGAACGCCGACCGTGACAGGTTGCACGCTCGGGCCAGTTCCTCGACCGTCCAGTCGTGGCCGGGGTCGCGGTGGATAGCGCTCAGGGCCGGGCCGATCTGCGGGTCGAGCGCGCCGGCCAGCCAGTTCGGCTCGGCGTCCTGGCCAGCGGCCCAGGCGCGCAGAATCTGGATGAAGATCAGATCGAGGATGCGGGCGACCATCACCGCCGACCCTTGCGAGGGCGATTGCATCTCGAAGACGAGCATCCGGCGGGCCACTTCGAGCCCTTCGAGCGCTGGGCCGCGGGCGCCGCGCAGGATGATCACGGCCGGGAGGCTCGCGAGCAGGTGGCTGGCCTGCGGGTCGCCGATCGTGAACGTTCCGCAGAGCCAGCGCGCCGGCTCGGCTGCGCTGTTCCCGGCTGTGCCGTCCCGCACGATCGCGTGCCCGCGGTTGCCTGCGTCGCTGAGGTGGTGCGGGTCGCCGCGCGGGAGCAGGACGACATCGCCGCGGCTTACGTGCTCGACGTGCCGGTTTCCTTCGATCCGGAGCACGAGTTCGCCGGCTTCGATGATGTGCAGGCTGCCGACATCGGCGAAGCCGATCGAGAAGGTCCGCAGCGGAGCGTACGCCACGATCCGTTCTCCGCTCAGCCGGACGCTCCGGAGCAGCTCCGAGAGCAAGTCGTGCGACTGGCTGTCTGCGTCGAGGCCGAGCACGGCTTCCTCAAGCGCTGGCGGATCGGCAAACTCTTGCGGCGTTTGGGGCAAGCCGGCTGGCATCGCTGGACGATCGGCAAGATGTCCCGGCGAATCGGTCATGGTCGCTGCCCATTCCTCTGACTACAGTCGACAGACAGATCATCATCGGGCGGGTCCGGGTCCGCTCGCGTGTATCAACCGAGACTAACAACCAGGAGATCAGCCATGACCGGACAAGGCAAGCCGACCAAGATCAGCTTCGTCTATTCCAACCCCACCGACCCGGACGCCTTCGAGACGGCTTACGCCGACCAGATCGCGCTCGCGCGCAAGCTCCCCGGCCTGACCCGGCTGCAAACGTCGAAGGTCTGGCCCAAGGAAGACGGCAGCCCGGCCCCGGCGTACCGGCTGCTGGACCTGTACTTCGCCGACTACGCGGCGGCCAGCGCCGCCGCCGCGGAGGCGGGCCCCCTGGTCGCCGCTACCGTCGAGAACGCCACCGGAGGCGTAATGATCGCCTTCGCGGAGGTCCTCGAGGACGCCTAGGCCGAGCATTCCAGTCCCGTCAAGTGCCCGGAGGGGACAGGTCTCCCTCCGGGCCAGGCCGTGCAGGTTCTGGTGCAGTTCGTCGGAGTCAGTCACGCCGGACGTGGGGCTTGTGCGGTGGTCGCCTCGGTGTGGGCCGGGGGCGGCGTACTCGGCGGGCGGAGCGGCCCGGGGCGGAGCAGGGCGCCGGCGGTGACCGCGCCGGCGGCGAAGATGCCGGCGGTCCACCAGAACGCGGTGTCGTAGCCGTGCGCCAGTGCCAGCCCGGTCAGGGCCGGGCGGCCGATGAGCCGGGCCGCGGCGAGGTGCGCGGCGAGGTAGGAGGTGACGGCGGCGGCGAAGATGGTGTTCAGCAGCGAGGTGCCGACCGAGGCGCCGAGCTGCTGGCCGACGGTGACGGTGGCGGAGGCCACGCCCGCGTCCTGGGGGGCCACGCCGAAGGTGCCGGTGTTGATCACCGGCGCGATCACCAGGCCCAGGCCGACCGCGGCCAGGATGATCGGGCCGAGCACGCCGGCGGCGTAGCCGGTGTGCGGCTGGTGAACGTGGTGGTCAGTAGCGACAGCGCCGATGGCACCAGCAGCGCGGCGAACGCGCCCTGGCAGGCCCGCGCGGTGACCAGCAAGGCGAAGTAGACCGAGGCGACGCCAATGGCCGAGACGACGGCGAAACGACGGCCAGCCCGGCCAGGAAGGTGACCTTCCGGCCCAGCAGGTCGTCCGAGCCTGCCGCCGAGAAGACGGCAGCGCGACGTTCATCACCGTCAGGTCCAGGACCACCATCAGCTGTGCCAGGGCGATCACGCCCAGGATCAGCCATCGCCGCCGATCCCAGCCGCCCCCGGCCGTCGTGGCATCAGGCATCGAAATCACCACTTCTTTTCTCGGTCGTCGCTGCGTGCCGATGTGGAGTCAGCCTGGCGTACAACCAGACGAGCCGGCATCGCTCGATTCTGGTGATTAAGTCCGCCCGCGCAGCGGCGAGCCGGACAACCTCAGTGGCGAGAACGGGGGGTGGCGGCACCCATGTCGTGGGGGCGCGTCTGGCAATACCACCGGGGTGGGCGGGTCGCACGGTGCGGGCGGCTGAGCCGTGGCTGCAGCGGCCGCTGCTGGCGAGCGGCCGGCGGGCAGAGGCCCTTTCCGGAGGCATCAATGGGAACTCGTGAACGAGAGTTTCATGATCGCGAAGACTTTTATACGACATAGCAAAGAAAAGTCTTCGTGATCATGGAAATCAACAGGATCACTGTCCGGCCAGTCCGGTCAGGCGGTAATGGGAGGCGGGCAGGGCAGGGGTGCCCAGAGAAGTCTCGACGCTCACGCAGAAGGACAGCCGCCCGTGGACCGACGTCGAGGCCAGCGCGCGTTTTCTCGAAGAGCTGAATCACCAGGATTCGGTGATGACCTCTCACCGTCCTGGCGGAGAGGCTGGGTCCGTCCGTCGTAGAGGCTCGCACGACCACATGCGGGCGCGGAAACCTCTGGCCGAGGAAGAGCACCGGCGGCCGGGTCACCAGGCCGGCGGCAAGGTCGAGGCGCCGACGCATCCCGCCCGAATACTTCCTGAGCATCCGGTCGGCGGCATCGGCGAGATCGAACTGGTCGAGGAGGTCGGCCGCCCGCGCCCGCGCCTGGCGGCGGCGCAGCCCGTGGCGATCTACTATCACTTCGCCGCCAAAGAGGACATCCTGGTCGCGCTGCACCTGCGCCTGCACGAACTGGCCCGGCCCGTTCTCGGGCAGCTGGCCCCGGAGGCAGGGCCGTCAGGATGGGCCGCCGTGCTGCGCGGGCTCGCCGACACGATGCTCGCCAACCGCAAGCTGTTCATCCTCCACCGGCGTAACCAGACCGCCCTCTCGGGCTTGCACATAAGGGACACGACGGCGACCACGAGGACATGGAACAGCAGTTCCGCCAGATCCTGGGCAACCCCGCGATCTCCGCCCGCGACCGGGTCCGGCTGAGCTGCGCCCTGGGGGCGCTGCTGAGCGGCCTGATGTCCGTCGGCGAACTCGAAGATCTCGGCCCCGCGACCTACGGTGAGCTGTTCCGCGAGGCCATCACCGACCTGCTCGAGCCACGGGACATCCCGACTCCCGGCCGTGCGTTACCTGGCCTCGTCGGCTAGGGCGGTGAGCCGTTCGGTGGCGATGCAGGATACGAGGCAGCGTTCTTTGACGTCGCTGGTCAGCTGGGCGGTCCAGGTGGTGAGCCCGCCGTCGCCGAGTTCGGTTTCGCCCTGGTCCGCGGCGATCCGCAGCGCGAAGCCGGTGTAATAACCGCGGCCGCGAGTGCGGTCGGGCTTGTCGATCAGGAACGCCGTGCGCCCGGCCAGGCCGGGGCGGATGGTGTCGGTGAGCCGTTCGGCGAGCACCGGGTTGTCGAACACGGATAGCTCGATGTGCGGCTGCCGGTGCGGAAGCAGAGTTTCGAGCACGTCCAGCCAATAGGCCAGGTGCCGGGTCAGCAGCCTGGCCTCGGTGCGGCCCGACCCGCTGTCGCGGGCGCTGGAGACCAGGGCGAACAGCCGGAAGTGGGCCGCTGCCCCCGGGGCGAAGACCTGGGCGCGCAGCTGGCGGTGGCAAGCCGCCACGTCGACCTGGCTGTCCTTGGGCTGGGCGCGTCGCCGGGTTGCTGCCTCGACGGCGAGCGTGTTGGTGGAGTCGCTGACCACCTCGGTGTTGCGGACGGTTGCGACCACGCGGTTCTGGCTGACCGGTGCGACGGCGGTGCAGGTGCCCAGCGGAGTCACCGGGGATAGCTCGATCCCGGTGTACCCGGCCGGGAGCAATTGCCACAGCCGGGCCTCGACGGCAGCGACGCGCCGCGGGTCGCAGGCTGCGGGCCGGACGAACCTGTCGTGCTGCCATCGGCGCATCACGTCGGCAGGCGCGGCCCGGTCAGCCCGGGCCCGGGCCACCGCGATCAGCAGCGTCTGCAGATCGGTGGGCGACAGGTCGCGGGTCAGTGCCTCCCGGGTACCGGCGGGCATGGCCCGCCAGATCCGCTCCTCGGCCCCGTCTTCGCTGGCCGGCATCTGGCCTACTTTCGCAGACCCCGGTCTGTCCGGGAAATGATTTGCCGCCCCGCCGGTCAAGAGTGCTGCTCATCTGGTTCGTCGGGAATGTAGAACATGCGGAGCTGCATGAGCCGGGCTCCGGGCTGAGGGTGTCGTAGTCGGGCTCGCGGTGGTCGACGGGATGATGCGCCACCAGCGCTCGCGTCCGTGGGCCGGTGAGGCGATCTTCGCCGAGCTGCCGCTGGCCGGCGCGGGGATATGGCTGGCCATCACGGTGACCTGTTCTTCGGCTACCTTCCGGAGTTGATCTTGGTGCGAAGTCAGGTGTAAACGGCGTGGTTCACGACCGGAAGAAGACCCGGCCGGCCATGTCGACGGAGGTGACCTTGCCGGATGCGTCTCGGCTGAAGTATCCGCGCTGCCCTTTCAGGCCGCCGTCGGTAATCATGTAGTGGTCTTGCTCGCCCTGGATCAGGGCGATCGGGGCGGCGGGCAGGTCGGGGGGTAGCTCGGCCGTGGCGTTCGCCCGCACGGCCGGCTTGATGGCAAACGCGGCCGTGAGGGCCTGGCCGGTGTTTGCGAAGACGGCTTGCATGGTCTCGTTTTCATAGACGCCCGCGTATTCGTCGGCCTGGCGTCGCTGGTAGCGAATCAGCTTCGTCTTACGTTCGTGCAGTCCCGCAACGCTCTCCAATCCGGCCCGGACCACGTCCGCATTGAAGGCGAGGCCATTTTCCGGGCCGCTGTTGGCCAGCGTGATTACCGCGAAGTCCTTTTCCGGGACGAGCAGGATCTCGGCGAACTGACCGTTCGCCGAGCCGGCATGACCGAACGCGTGAACGCCTTCGATGGTGCGCAGGAACCAGCCGATCCCGACCGCGTCACCGAGTGAGCTGCCGGACAGGGTCGCGGTCGGTTTCCGCATCACGTGAAGGTACTTAGCTGGCAGCACGGAGCCGCCGTCACTTAGGTGGAACCTAGCCCAGGCCAGAAGGTCCGAGATCGAAGCGGCGAGTCCGCCGCCGGGGTTGTTGGCTCTGGTGTCCTTCCACTGCTGGACGACGGCAAGAGCACCGTCGGCCGACACATTGTGGCCCATCGCGACAGGCTCGGTGACGGCTGGCAGGGGCGCGAACGTGCTGTGCCGCAGGGCCAGGGGCTCAAGCAGCAGGTCCGCGATGGCCTGCTCGTAGGTCATGCCGGTGACGACTTCGATGATCCGCCCCGCGACGTTGTATCCGCTCTGGCTGTAAGACACGCGCTCACCGGGAGCCGCAATGAGTTGCTGGTCGCGCCAAGGCCGACACGTAGCGGGCGAGCGCGCCGTCGCTGTCATCGGGCTGATCGGGTGATCGCCAATCCAGTCCGGCTGTGTGGTTGAGCAGGTTGAGCACTGTGATCTCGGCCGACGCGGACACGTCGGCAACTGCGAAGTCGGGCAAGTACCGCCGGACCGGGGCGGCTAGGTCCACCTGCCGGCTCGCGACGAGGCACATCATCGCCGTGGCGGTGAAGGTCTTGGTGACTGAGGCGACCAGGAAGGGAGTGTCCGGTTCGATCGGTTCCGGGCGATCGAGATCGGTAACCCCGTGGCAGGTGAGGTACTCCTTGCCCTTTGTCCGGATCGCAACCGCGACACCGGGGATCTCGTACTGAGCCGCTAGCTGCTCGACAAACCCCGCCATGGGTGACTTGCGCATGTCTGACTCCCGTCTTGAACTTAGTACAAGTGAAGGTATCACCGGACTTTCACTTAGTTCAAGTAGGATGCTGCTATGGCTCGCGACACCCTGACCCGAGACCAGATCGTGGAGAGCGCGGTCGGGCTCCTCGACGAGGACGGCCTCGACGGACTGAATATGCGCGCCCTCGGGAAACGCCTGGAGTCGGCGGCGACCGCCGTTTACTGGCACGTCGGAAGCAAGGACGACCTGGTGAACCTCGCTGTCGACTCGGCGTGGCACGAGATCGCGCTGCCCGACCCCCTGGCCATGGGCTGGCAAGAGGCCGCGCGGGCCATGGCCACCGAACTCCATGCCATGCTGGCGCGCCACCCGTGGGTGCTGCACACCTTCGGGTCGTACCTGACCTACGGGTACGGCAAGGCCCGCTACGACGACGCCAACCTGGCGATCTATGAGACGGCCGGACTCACCGGCGCTCAGGCCGACCAGGCCGTCACCACGATGTACACCTTCGTGCTCGGTCACGCGCTCGGTACGGCGGCCCCCGTCTCCCTGCGGCGAAAGCTGGCCAAGACGCATCGTGATCCCGAGCAGGCGATGCGTGACCGGCTGGAACAAGCCCACCAGGTGGCCAGGTCTTTCCCGCGTTTGAAGGCCCGCCTTGAGACGCCCGCCGCGGATTACGCGTCCGGGCCAGAAGACAGCTTCGAGTTCGGCCTTACCGCGATCCTGGACGGGCTCGCAGCGCTACTAGGTGAGGGACGAACCTAAGGGCGACCGGACGGCTGGCTCGCCGAGCGGTACGGCCGGTTACCAGGCGACGTCGAAGACTCGGACGGCGTTAGGGCCACCGTGCGGAAGCTGGGTGAACGTCCGTTCCGAGCCGGTCGTCAGGTTGACCTCGTCGACCCAGTTGTACATGCCCCAGAGCAGTGCCTCGTCGCCGCCGATGGTCAGGCTCGGCGGGCCAGAGGTGGTGCCGCTCCAGCTGTGCAGGGTGCGCAGCCTCGCGCCGGTGGCCGTGCTGTAGGCGTACAGCGCCTCGGTCGCCGACTTGTTCGGATTATCGCCGGGCTCGGTGGAGGTGACGACGTACATGATCGTGCCGTCCGGGCTGAGTTCCTCATCGGTGATCTGGATCCCGGCGTCCGGCACGTTCGAGAGCAGCTTGCGGCTCCACCGTGCCGCGCTGCCCGGCGGGGAGCCGGTGGGCAGGATCCATGCCGAGCCAAGAGGGCTGATGGGCCACTGATACTGCGTTACGTCTACGTAGCCGAGTTCGCTGCCGTCCGCGGACAGCGAGAAGCTGCTCGGGCCCGCCTGCCACGGTGTGGTCCAGGTTCTGGATACGCCGTCGCGGAGCACCACTATCGACATCGGAGTCTTGCTGATCCGGTCTCCGCAGGGAGCGGTGGCATAGGCGACCGTGCGGCCATCGGCGCTGACCGCGAGGGCGCTACCACTGGCAATCACGCTCGTGTCGAACTGGACGGGGATCCGGTACAGCGGGCTCAGGCTGGCCAGCCCGCCCGCGGCGGTTAGCGTGAGCGTGTACAACTGCGTGTAGTTCTGGCTCGATGTGCAGTACATCGCGATTGGCGTCCTCAGGTAGGTTGCCCCCACCACGAACCTGGCTGGGTTCCCGGTAGCCGCGACCGCGGCCCAGCGGCCCCCTCCTTCCGGAGGCTTCAGCTGGGTCAGGACGCGGCCGGTGGCGGCGTTCCGTACCTGGAGGTAGGTGCCACGAACGAGATCTACCAGGAACGGCGGCTGGCCGCCGCTCGCACCTGCGGTTTGTGGTGCGGTGACGGCGGCCGTGCCCTCGCCGGCCAGGCGCGGGATGGCGACGGCGGCGCCGACCGCCAGGACGACGGCCGCCGCCGCGGCGAGCGGGGTTAGCCGGCGGGTCCAGCGTGCGGAGCCGGCGGTCCGCGGCAGCGGCCGGGGGCTGCGCAGGTCGCCGATGTCCTCCGGCTGGACGGCCTCGACGACCGCGTGGTACGCGTCGCGGAGCCGGTCGCTGGTCCCGCTGACTGGTGGCTCGGTCATTGCTCCTCCTCAAGTAGACGGGCAAGCGCGGTCAGCGCCCGGGAAGCTGTCGACGAGACCGTGCCCCTGCTCACCCGCAGGGTGCGCGCGATCTCTTCCTCGCCCAGATCCAGGTAGAACTTCAGCGCGAGCACCTCGCGCTGACGGCGCGGCAGCCCGGCCACCGCGACCAGCACCTCGCGCTGGTCTTCGCGATCCAGCACCGCCGCCTCCGCTGACCAGGCCGGCGGTTCATGCTGGACATGCCGGAGCCGCCGGGCCCGGGTACGCAGCACAGACCTGCTGCCGTTGAGGACGGCGGTCCGCAGGTACGCGAATACGCCCGACTGCTCCCGCAACCCGTCCCAGTTGCGGTACAGGCCGAGGAAGGCGTCCTGTACCACGTCCTCGGCGGTCGCCTTGTCCCCGACCAGCAGCAGGGCGAACCTGGTCAGGGTCAGCGCGTGGGCCTGGTACAGCTCCTCGATCGGGTCGCTTGCCCGCGCCGCGTGCGGCTGGCTGAACGTCATGTCAATAAGACGACCGAGCCGCGCGTTTGCTGAATTACCGGGCGACCTGTTCCGGGAAGTTTCCCTCCGGCCGATGAGAAAGGCCGAGGCCGAGGCGACCGGGGGTGGCCCGGTCGTCTCGGCCTCGGGTTGGGCGGTCAGTAATCCGCGGATTCGAGCGTGCCGCGCAGTTCCGCCGCGCGGTGCCACGCCCGGAACATCCGGCGCTCGGCCTTTTGCTCCATCCGGCGGGCCCGGCGCAGGGTGAGCTGCCGGCGCGCCGGGCGCAATTGCTCGGCCAGTTCTACTTTGTGGCGGCTTTCCTCGGTCGCCAGATCCTCTACCAGAGACATGCTGATCACTCCGTTGTGTGCATCGTGTGCTGGCCGGCCGCGCGGCCCCCGTCGGCCGCGCGGCCCTTCCCCGTTCTCCGGTGACCGGCTAGGCGGCCACTTCGGTCTTGCGCGGACGTCCGCGAGGCCGCTTGCGAGGCACGATCGCGCCCCGCATGAGCAGCTCTCCGCCCCAGACGCCCCAGGGCTCCCGGCGCTCGAGTGCCCCCGTCAGGCACGCGATCCGGGCCCGGCAATCCCGGCACATCGCCTTCGCCTGCTCCAGGTCCTGCGGAGACTCAGCGAAGAACAGCTCTGGGTCCTCCGTGCACGGAAGATCCAGGCCCACCGGAAATTCGGTACCTGCCGGAAATGCGGTGGCCGGGCTCGCCACCATGAGCTGATTCGCCACACTGACCTCGCTGGTCTGGCCGATGTTGCCGACCTGGACCTGCCTGACGTCCGGCTCCTGCCGTGTCTGAGAGCCGAACGCCGTGAACCCCGTCGTGTCCTCGCCTCCGACGGTGGCAGCGCGCCACTGCATCGGTGCCATCCCCTCTCGCTAACCGGTCCTAGTTGTCGCCCATGCGATTTCTCGCTCGTTCTTGGGACCTAGGCCTTGTGATAGCTAAGGCCGCGGACCCTGTGTGCGGATCCGCGGCCTCAAGGGGGTTTGTGGCCGGTCTTTCTAGACCGGTTCCCTATATGGAGGCGGACCCGATGCGCCTTCGCCGACGGCGTAAACGCTGGTCATGTGGTTGGAGTTATTGACCTGCCCGAGCTGCGCGCCGACGGCGGACTGCGGGGCCGGGATGGCCAGGGCGGCCTTGTCCCGGAAGCGCGGAAGCGGCCGAACGACGACACACGGCCCAGTGCCGATACCGGCACCAGACACACCTGTCCCCGGGAACGCCGAACGCGGGCTGAAGGCGCCCGGACGCGCACGCCAAAGCTCAGCCGTTATGACACCTGGCGTCAGGACGTCAAAGTTGATCTCGGTCACGTTGGGCACCTCCCTCCAGGAGTGTCGACAGCTAGCCCACGGACATGTAGGCAGCCTACGTAATGGCCCCTTTAGGGGGCAACACTTTTTTAACCTGCGGTTTTCAACTAGGGACAGGAGCTACGGCGGTCGACTGGCGGGGCCCGGGGGTTCCGGGGGTTGTCCCCCGGGCTAGCCGAGCTAACCTGCGGTTTTCTAGGACAGGGCTACGGCGGTCGACTGGCGGGCACCGGCTAGCTGGGCCGGACGGATCAGGCCCTCTTGCATCACGGACACCACGAGCTTGCCGTCGGCGGTGAATACCTGCCCCCGGGCCAGCCCCCGGCCGCCGTAGGACACGGGTGATTCCTGCGCGTACAGCAGCCAGCGGTCGGCCCGGAACGACCGGTGGAACCACATGGCGTGGTCCAGGCTCGCGCCCGATGTGCGGCCGTCCGCCCAGGACAGGCCGTGCCCGAGCAGCACCGTGTCGAGCAGCGTCATGTCCGAGACGTAGGTCATCAGGCACACGTGCAGCAGCGGGTCGTCGGGCAGGTCCCCGTCCACCCGCAGCCAGACCAGGTTCCTGGTCGTGCGCAGGGACGGGTCGCGGAGGGCCTCGATGGAGATCGGGCCGACCGAGCGCAGGTCGAAGGGGCTCTCGAACAGCCGGGGGTGCTCCTGGCCGAGGGCCCGGAACCAGCGCTCGGAGTTCGGCTCGACCTGGTCGGGCGGCGGCACCTCGGGCATCGGGTCGGCGTGCTCGGGTCCGGGCTCGGCGTGGTGGAACGACGCGGACAGCGTGAAGATGGTCTGGCCGTGCTGGATCGCGGACACCCGGCGGGTGGTGAACGACCGCCCGTCCCGGGTCCGGTCCACCGTGTACACCAGCGGCACCGCGGTGTCGCCGGGCCGGATGAAGTAGGCGTGCAGGGAGTGCACCGGCCGGTCCGGGGGCACGGTCCGCCCGGCGGCGACCAGCGCCTGGCCGGCCACCTGCCCGCCGAACACCCGCTGCCGCTGCTCGTCCGGGCTGCGGCCGCGGAAGATGTCCAGCTCGATCTGCTCCAGGTCGAGCAGCTCGAGCAGGCCGTCCAGAGCTTTTCTGCTACCCACCCGCCCTCCCTTCCGACCTCCTCGCCCGACCCAGGCGGACGTCATCGAGGAACCGCGACCGCTCCCGTGCCGCGACGCGGCCGTGTCCATCTCTGGGGCTAGCCGGCGCGCGGGCCTGGGACCAGGACAGGTACAGGTGCTCGCGCGCCCTGGTCACCGCCACATACAGTAGCCGCCTCTCCTCCTCGATCGCACTGGGCGTCCTGGCGTGCACGATCGGCATCAGCCCCTCGACCAGACCGGGCAGCAGCACGGCGTCCCACTCCAGTCCCTTGGCCGCGTGCATCGAGGCCAGCGTCACGCCCCGGACCGCGGGCGCGTGGCCGAGCTCGGCCCGCTGGGTCAGCTCGGCGGCGAAGTCAACCAGGGTGGCCTGGGGCCGGGTGGCGTGCATGTCGTCGGCCAGTTCGGCGATGGCGGCCAGCGACTCCCAGCGCTCGCGGGCCGCCGAGCCGCCCGCGGGCGGGCCGCCGGTGAACCCGATGCCGGTCAGCACGTCCCGGACCGCGGCCGGCAGGGGACCCGAGCCCGAGGCCGCCTCGCCGCGGGCCGCGCCGCGGAACAGCACCAGCGCCTGGCGGACCACCGGCCGGTCGTAGAACCGCTCGGCGCCGCGCACCACGTAGGGCAGATTGGCCTGCGTCAGCGCCTGCTCGAAGCGCTCGGTGTCGGCGTTGATCCGGACCAGCACCGCGATCTCCCCCACCGGAACGCCCGCCGCGATCAGCCCCTGGATCTGCACCACCGCCCCGGCCGCCTCGCTGGCGTCGTCGCCGTACCGGGTGAGCACCGGCTGCGGGCCGGGCGGCCGCTGGGCCACCAGCGCCTGCCCGGACCGCATCAGCTGGTTGGCCACGGTGACCACCTGCGGCGTCGACCGGTAGTCGCGGACCAGCCGGACCAGCGTGGCGCCGGGGAACTCGGCGGTGAAGCCGGTCAGGTAGTCCGGCGTGGCGCCGGTGAAGGAGTAGATCACCTGGTGCGGGTCCCCGACCACGCACAGCTCGTCGCGGTCGCCGAGCCAGGCGTCAAGGAGCAGCTTCTGCAGCGGGTTCACGTCCTGGTACTCGTCGACCACGAAGTACCGGAACGTGTCGCGCACCTGGTCGGCCGCGCCGCGGTGCTCGAGCACGATGCCCGCGGTCAGCTCCAGGACCGACTCGAAGTCGATCAGGTGCCGCTCGCGCCGCAGGCGCTCGTAGCCGTCGTACACGAACGCCATGACCTCCGTTCCCGCGGCCGGCGAGCGGCCCGCGGCGGCCGCGGCCGGAGCGTAGGAATCCGGACGGATCTGGGTCGTCTTGGCCCACTCGATCTCGCTGGCCGCGTCGGCCAGCCCGGGGCCGTCCAGCCGGACCCGGGCCTGCGTGGCCGCCTCGCGGATCAGGGCCGCCTTGGCGTCGATGACCTTCGGCGGCAGGCCGCCGACGACCCGCGGCCAGAAGTAGTTCAGCTGGCGCAGCGCGGCCGCGTGAAAGGTGGACGCGCGCACCTGCCCGGCGCCGAGCTGGCGGAGCCGGCCGCGCATCTCCCCGGCCGCGCGCACGGTGAAGGTCAGGGCCAGCACGTGGGCCGGGTTCACCACCCCGATGGCGGCGGCGTACGCGATCCGGTGCGTGATCGCGCGCGTCTTGCCGGTGCCCGCCCCGGCCAGCACGCAGACCGCGCCGCGGGTGGCCAGGGCCACCTCACGCTGCTCGGGATCCAGCCCGTCCAGCAGCGCGTCGGCCGCGACCTCCGTCACTGCATCCTCACCTGGGCACTCTCCCCTCGGGAACGCAACCAGCCTTGCTGGTGTTACACGATCCGGTAATTCACCAACCCTGAAGGAGGCGGCGGGTGTCCGGCCAGCTGATTATGTACACCACTCCATGGTGCGGCTTCTGCCGGAACTTGAAGAAGCAGCTCGCCCGCGAGGGTATCGAGATGGCCGAGGTCGACATCGAGCGGGACCCGGAAGCGTGCGAGTTCGTGATGTCGGTCAACGGGGGCAACCAGACGGTACCGACGGTGCTGTTCCCGGACGGCACGGTCATGGTCAACCCGTCGGCGGCACAGGTCCGCGCGCGACTGGCCGCGGTCAGCGCGGGGTAAACAATTCTGCCGAACGAAGCGTGGTAACACGCCTGCAGACAGGACCGACATGGACGCGGAGACGACGCAGCGCGATGACGCCGCCGGGGAACCGGTGGTGGTGCGCCGGTCCGGGCAGGGCTGGCGGGTCGGGGCGGAGGAGACCGCCGACCTGACCAGCGCCATGGTGCTCGCCGACCTGCTGGCCGCGGACCTCCGGTCGCCCGCGGCGCCCCCATCCGGCCCGCTGGCGGCGCCCGCGCCCGAGGCCGACGAGGCGGCGCGGCTGGCCGTGACCGTGGCCCAGCTCGAGCACGCGCTGACGGCCCGGGTCCGGGTCGAGCAGGCCATCGGGGTGCTCGCCGAGCGGCACCGGCTCCGGCCGCGGCAGGCCTTCGATCTGCTCAGGAACGTGGCCAGGTCCCGCGGCCAGAAGGTCAACGAGATCGCCGAGGCGGTGGTGGACAGCACGTCCAACCCGCTGCTGCCGCTGCCCGAGGAACTGGCCCGCAAGCAGCTCGCGCCGCGCACGCGCGGCCGCTCCCCCCGGCACGCCGCCCGGGCCCAGGGGGGGCCGGGGGGATAGGTTCCCCCGGGTAAATACGGCGAATGTCGGCGGATCCCGCTAGAGTCCTGCGACACGGCTTCGTCCTGCGGCGCGATGCGCCTGGGCTGCGGGAAACTAGGTCGGCGAGGCCCATCGACTACAGGAGGCCGGGGTGGCGGATCTTGAGGTGGTCGAGATCTGTGCCGGGGCGGGCGGGCAGGCCCTCGGGCTGGAGCGGGCCGGCTTCGAGCACGCCCTGGCGGTCGAACTCGATACGGCCGCGTGCGCGACGCTGCGCGCCAACCGGCCCGCCTGGAAGGTGGCCGAGGGCGACGTGGCCGACCCGGCGCTGTGGCGGCCGAGCGACTACCGGGGGGTGGCCCTGCTGGCGGGCGGGGTCCCGTGCCCGCCGTTCACCGTGGCGGGCCGGCAGCTCGGCGCGGATGACGAGCGTGACCTGTACGCCTGGGCCGTGGAGCTGTGCGGGATCATCCGGCCCCGGGCCCTGCTGCTGGAGAACGTCCGGGGCCTGAGCACCAGCCGGTTCAGCGCGTACCGGCAGCACGCGGCGGACCGGCTCCGCGACCTGGGGTACGTGCCGGGCTGGCGGCTGCTGAACGCGTCGGATTACGGCGTGCCGCAGCTGCGGCCGCGGACCGTCCTGGTCGCGCTGCGGCCGGGCGACGCACCGTGGTTCCGCTGGCCGGCGCCGTCGCCCCGGCCGCCCGCCACCGTGGGTGAGACCCTGGGCGACCTGATGGCCGCGCGCGGCTGGCCCGGCGCGGCCGCCTGGGCCCGGCGCGCCAACCGGATCGCGCCCACGATCGTCGGCGGGTCCAAGAAGCACGGCGGCGCCGACCTGGGCCCGACCCGGGCCAAGCGCGCCTGGGCTGAGCTCGGCGTGGACGGCATCGGGATCGCGGATGCCGCGCCCGGGCCGGACGCGGACCCGGCGCTGACGCCCAGGCTGACCTGCGAGATGGTGATCAGGCTGCAGGGCTGGCAGGACGAGTGGGGCTGGCGCTTCAGCGGCCGCAAGACCGCGCGCTACCGGCAGGTCGGCAACGTGTTCCCGCCGCCGGTCGCCGAGGCGGTCGGGACGGCCATCCGCCGGGCCCTGGAGCACGCGGGCCCGCCGGAGGCGGACCCGGAGATGGGCCGGGCCACCGCGTACGTGCACGACCCGGTGTTCCGCGTGCTGCGGGCGCGGGGGGACTTCCTCACCGCGCGGCAGATCGCCGCCCTGCTGCCCGCCGGGGCCCGGCTGGGCCCGGCGCAGGTGCTGGAACACCTGCGCCACCTCAGCGGCGACTTCGAGCTGGAAATGGCCCCGCAGACCGATGGGGTCCGCGACGACCCGGCCTACCGGCTGGGCCCGTTCCGGGCCTTCCTCGGTCAGCAGGACCACGCCCGCCATCAGCGGTTCGCCGCGAGCCGGTCCACCGTCAGCTGACCGCCCCGGCTCAACTTGCAGTAATGCAGGAAATACTGCATTGCTGAGCTCGGTGGGCGGGGGCGGCTGAATCGGGGAGCGGCTGAATCCCGTTGGGCGGGGCGCGGGGTGCGGCGGGGCGGCTGAATCCCGTTGGGCGGGGTGCGGGGGCGCGGGGTGCGGCGGGGCGGCTGAATCGCCTGGTCGGGGGGGTACGGGGGGACGGCGGGATGCACTCGCGGGGGCGGCGGGCGGGGGGCGGGCGGAGGCGTTGCGGCGGACTGGGTACCGTAACCTCTCCGACGCTGCGATAATGCCTGGATGACAGGGCTGCGCCTGGCCCTGGCCAACCTGAAGCCGGGCACGGGCAAAACCACATCTGCGGTCTGGCTGGCCCATGTGTTCGCTCAGGCTGGCAACAGCGTGCTCTTGGTCGACGCCGACCCGGCCGGCAGCGCGCTGGAATGGTCCGACCTGGCCGCCATGTATCCCGGGCTCGCGCCGGAGCAGGCGGCGTTCCCGTTCCGGATCGTGGCCCTGCCCTCGCGCGAGCTGCACCGCCGGCTGCCCGAGATCGCCAAGCACGACGACGTGGTGATCATCGACACGCCGCAGATCGAGGACCACGCGGCCATCGCCCGGTCGGCGCTGCGGTACGCCGACGAGATCTTGATCCCGTGCGCGCCCAGCCCGATCGAGATCAACCGGACCACGCCGGTCCGGGACGAGATCGCCGAGGTCCGGGAGGTGCGGGACAAACCGGTGCGCTCGGCGGTCCTGCTGAACCGCTGCGTGGCCCGGGCGCACTCCACCACCGACGCCCGGGAGGCACTGGTTGACCTCGGCTACGACGTGCTGAGCACGGTGGTGCCCAGGCGCGAGGTCTACGCGCAGAGTTTCGGCGTGCCGATCAAGCAGGCCGGCTGCGACGTGTGGCGCCAGGTGGCCCGCGACCTCATCGAGCGCTGCGCCCCGCTCTGCGGCGTCCGGTCATGACCGCGCAGAAGGACCGCGAGCTGCGCAAGGCGCAGTATGCGGCCGCGGCCGGCCGGCGGGCCGAGCCCGACGCCGGCCCCGCGGGCAAGACCGCGATCCGGTCCAAGCCGGTCCGGATCACCCTGGACCTGAGCCCGGAGCTGTACCGGGAACTGACCGGCTGGGCCGACGACGCCGCGATCGCCCTGGGCGTGCCGCGGGTGTCGCTGGCCGACGCGGTGCGGGCCATGATCCGGGTCACCGCGGACCATCCCAACCGGGTCCTGGACCGGTTGCGCAAGGACCGCGACAAGTAATAGGCCCCGTCGCGGGCGGAGCCTTCGCGGTCCCGCTGATCGCCTCGTTTTCCATGGACTCCGCCTCGGCGCAGACCAAGGCGCAGACCGTGATCGTGTCGAACATGATCTGCTCGAACATGACCGCGGTGCCGAACGCCACCTTCTTCGCTGAACTGCAGCGGGCCGGCGTGGCCGGGTGCCGGTCGGGCCGGTGATCGGGTACGCGGGCACGAGAGCACGCCGAGCACGAGACCCGGCGGACGGTCGCCGTTACGGAGGTGAGCACCCGGGCGAAGGCGGCAGGCGGATGCTCGCGCTCCCTGCCCAATCCGTGCGCGCCGGCTGTCAACGGATCGTTGTTCGCGAGCGTCACAGAATGTCGTTACGGTGCCGGCCACCGGCCGCTGCCGGGACGGTGCTCCGCAAATGGCCGACAAGCTGGGGTTGCGAGCCGCTGGCGGCGGATTCTGTTTCGCCGTAGCCGTTTAGGCAGCACGAGCGAGCGCCTGGTCGAGGCGGCGGTAACGACGGTGGTTGAGCCGGTAGGCGAGCCGCAGAGGGGGAGCCGACCTGAACAGTGCGTTGCGCTGATCTGGTGTGGCATGCGCGATGATCCAGGGGATCAGGAATTGCGCCTGGGGCCGCGGGGTCGCCTTGCGGGCCCTGGCCTCGAGCTTTTTGTAGTCCGCCGCGGGCATGTCTGACTCGAAGAGAGGCAGGGCGGTCTGCTCCTCTAGCGTGAGGTGCGCGTCAAGTATGCGGGCCATCGCGGATAGGGCGCTGGCTGCTGTGGCGCGGTCGGTTGCGAAGTCGCTGGCCGGGTCGGCCAGGGCGGCAAGCCGGTCGCCGACGGCCAGGAGGGCGGCGTCCAGCGCCTCATGCTGGGCCGCCAGCTCGCTCAGGTGCATCGTGCTGGCCCCGGCCCTGGCCGCCAGGGCGGGAAAGAACAGCTCGTCCTCGTGGCTGTGGTGCAGGGCGAGCTGCTCGCGGTAATGGCCGAAGAAAGCCAGGATGCCCGGTAGCCGGCCCTGCCGGTCGCTGGGGCCCAGCTCGGCGAGAGCGGCTGCCAGCCGCGCCGAATCGGCCCTGAGTGACTGGTGGATCAGGGTGACGAAGGTCAGGTCGGGCTTGGACGGGGCGCGGCTCATGGGATCGGGCGGTTGCGGAGCAGGGAGACGCTGGCGGTGGTGACGAACACGAGCCAGATGATGAACCCGGCCAGGCCGACCGCACCCCAGGGACCGCCGTTGGCCAGGGCGACGGTGAACACGGCCGCGGTGAGCAGGCATGCTGCTCCCGGCCAGGCAGCGACGGTGAGCCACGCAGGGATGAGCCGCACCGAGGCTGCCGCATAGCTGAGCCCGATGAGCGCGACCGCGATGGCCGCCAGGTCCAGGCCGAAGGCGGCGGCGTGCACCGCCCAGAGCGCCTGGACGACGGCCGGGGAGGCGGCCAGCTGTCCGGCCTTGGCGGCGAGGACGATCTCGGTGATGTTCACGACAGCGAACAGGGCGGCGATGGTCGCCGCTCCCAGTGTCCCCATGCTGGCCTGCCACCGGCCTTCTTCGCGGTCCGCCCTGGCCCACACTGCGGCGACGAACGCGAACAGGGCGATCATCTCGACCGGGAACAGGCCGAGCGGCACCAGGACGGCGGCGCGATGATGCAGGAAGTAGGCGGTGACCTGGGCGGGCCCGGCGCCGAAGCCCGGAGCGCTGGCCCGGATGATGTTCTGCGCCAGGAGAGTTGCCGCGAAGACCAGGCCGCCGGTTCCCGCCAGGCGCTCGAAGGCGGCGGGCTCTTTCCCTCGGGTTCGGTTCTGCTGGCCGATGGCTGTGCTGACGCTCACGCCGCGCTCCTTGCTAGACTGGATATCTCATGAGTAGAACGAATATCTTCTGATTATAAGACCATTCTAGTGACTGGGGTGTCAAGGATATGAGCACGAAACGTCCCAGCAGGCGTGAGGTGGCCGCGGCGGACACTCGCCGCGAGATCCTGCGTGCCGCGCGGCGGCTGTTCGCCGAGCACGGCTTCGCCAGCACGTCGGTGCAGCAGATCGCCGAGCAGGCGGGCGTGGCGGTGCAGACGATCTACTCGAGCGTCGGCTCCAAGTCCGCGCTGCTCCTGGCCCTCAACGATCTGATCGACGAGGAGGCCGACGTCGCCGGGCTCACCGCAGAGCTGCTGCAGGAGACCGGCCCGCCCCAGCTGATCGCCAAAGGCGTGCATCTCACCCGCCAGCTGAACGAGCGCTGCGGGGACCTCATCCAGGCGCTGCTCTCTGCTGAGCCAGGCCGAACCGGAAGCTGCCGCCGTTGTCGCCGACGGGATGCGCCGGCACGAGCACGGCTCCGACCAGCTCGCCCGGCGGCTAGCGGCGCTCGGCGCACTGCGAGCCGGCACCACGCCCGAACGGGCCAGCGCAGTTTTCTCGATGATGACGTCGCCGGCCAGCTGGCGGCAGCTCACCCACCGCGCCGGGTGGACCTTCGACGAAGCCGAAGCCTGGCTCACGCCATCCCTCACCCAGCTCCTGCTCAAGCAGAACCGCTAGGCGTGCACACAGCCGCGGAACGAGCCACGGACCGCGAGCGCCCGGCCCGGGTCAGGCCCGGGAGGCGCGGGCCCGCTCACGGAAGCGCCCGCGCGCGTCCAGGACGGTCTTACGCAGGCGCACCGCGGGGATGGTGACCTCCACGCACTCGTCGTCGGCGCAGAACTCCAGCGCCTGCTCCAGGCTGAGCAGCCGCGGCGGCACCAGCCGCTCGAGCTCCTCCCCGGTCGACTGGCGGACGTTGGTGACCTTGCGTTCGCGGGTGATGTTGACGTCCATGTCGTCGAGGCGGGAGTTCTCCCCCACGATCATGCCCTCGTACACCTCGGTGCCCGGGGTGACGAACAGCGAGCCGCGTTCTTGCAGGTTGAACATGGCGTAGGCGGACGCGCTGCCGGACCGGTCGGCGACCAGCGAACCGGTGGCCCGGCCGCGCATGGGCCCGGCCCAGGGCTCGTAGCCCTCGAAGACGTGGTGCATGATGCCGGTGCCGCGGGTCTCGGTCAGGAACTGGGTGCGGAAGCCGATCAGCCCGCGCGCGGGCACCACGAACTCGATCCGGACCCAGCCGGTGCCGTGGTTGGTCATCGACTCCATCCGGCCGCGGCGCACCGCGATCTGCGAGGTGACCGTGCCCAGGTACTCCTCGGGCACGTCCACGCTGAGCCGCTCGACCGGCTCGAAGGTGATGCCGTCGATGTCCTTGGTCACGGCGGCGGGCCGGCCCACGGTCAGCTCGTATCCCTCCCGCCGCATGGTCTCGACCAGGACGGCCAGCGCGAGCTCGCCGCGCCCGCGGACCTCCCAGGTGTCGGGGCGCTCGGTGGGCAGCACGGCCAGCGAGACGTTGCCGACCAGCTCGCGCTCCAGCCGGTCCCGGACCAGCCGCGCGGTGACCTTGGCCCCGGCGCTCTGCCCGGCCAGCGGCGCGGTGTTCACCCCGATCGTCATCGAGATGGCGGGCTCGTCGACGGTGATCAGCGGCAGCGGGCGCGGGTCGTCCACGTCGGCCAGGGTCTCGCCGATCATGATCTCCGGGATGCCGGCGATGGCCACGATGTCCCCGGGGCCGGCCGAGTCGGCCTGGACCCGCTCCAGCGCGTCGGTCAGGTACAGCTCGGAGATCTTGACCCGCTCGATCGAGCCGTCCCGGCGGCACCAGGCGGCCTGCTGGCCGCGCGACATGGTGCCGTTGCGGATCCGGCACAGCGCGATCCGGCCCAGGTAGGAGCTGGCGTCCAGGTTGGTCACGTGGGCCTGCAGCGGCGCGCCGACCTCGTAGACGGGGGCCGGGACGGTGGCCTTCAGCGTCTCGAACAGCGGCTCCAGGTCCGGTGAATCGGGCTGCTCGCCGTCGCCGGGGCGGTTGAGCGAGGCCCGCCCGGCCCGCGCGGAGGCGTACACGATGGGGAACTCGATCTGCTCCTCGCTGGCGTCCAGGTCGATGAACAGCTCGTAGCAGGCGTCCACGACCTCGGCGATGCGCGCGTCGGGCCGGTCGACCTTGTTGATGACCAGGATCACCGGCAGCCCGGCGGCCAGCGTCTTGCGCAGCACGAACCTGGTCTGCGGCAGCGGCCCCTCGCTGGCGTCGACCAGCAGCAGCACCCCGTCGACCATGGACAGGCCGCGCTCCACCTCGCCGCCGAAGTCCGCGTGGCCGGGCGTGTCCACGATGTTGATGGTCAGCCCGCCGTGGTGCACCGCGGTGTTCTTGGCCAGGATCGTGATGCCCTTCTCCCGCTCCAGGTCGCCGGAGTCGAGCACCCGCTCGGCCACGTTGGCGTTGGCCCGGAACGCCCCCGACTGCCACAGCATCGCGTCGACCAGCGTGGTCTTGCCGTGGTCGACGTGCGCGACGATGGCGACGTTGCGCAGGTCGTCGCGGGTGGCCAGGACGTCCTGCTGGATCGTGATGTCGTGCGCTGCTGTTTGATGTGGGGCGGTCTGATGTGGAGCGGGCATGCGTGAGTTCTCGTTTGTTCGGCGTCGGGAGCTGCCGCCGACCGGGCGGCTCACTTCTAGTTTAGTGGCCAGGCCAAGCTGGCCGGGTCACGGCCGCGGGCACCATGGTACGTTCCGCCAAAATGCCTTTTGACCTGGCCTAAGCCGGCTTAGACGGAGGCTGGGGGGCGGACGCCGGGCCTAAGCCTGTTTGCGTCGGGAAGATAAGGCATTCGTCCGATGCCGGGGGTAGGGCCTTACGACGAATCTTGAGGATGTGAGAACCAGAGCGGTTCCCACGGGGGTCAAGGAGGAACCATGCATCCCGAGATTCTGCGTGAACTGAACGCGCAGCACGGCCGTGACCTGCGGGAACGGGCACATCGGGCGCAGCTGGCCCGGACCGCGAGCCAGGGGCGGCGTGCCATCCGGCGCAACGCCCGGCACCCGAACGAGGCCGACGCGTTCGTCGTCCCCGCCATCCCGGACTACGTGGACGGGACGTTCCGGTCCGCCGAGGACCGGGTGCCCGCCGCGCGGCACGCCGCCTGAGGCGATCGTGACCGGCCCAGCGCCCGCTGCAGGAATGGCTCTGTCTGGAATGTCAGGGCCTGGAATTTCAGGGGCTTATGACACGCTGACAGCAGAGATGAGCGGGCGAGCCGCCAGTCCCGTCCTGGTCGGGCGGGACGAGCCGATGGCCGCCCTGGACGCCGCGTTCGACAGCGTGCGCCAGGGCGGTCCGACGGCTGTGCTGCTCGGCGGTGAGGCCGGGGTGGGCAAGTCCCGCCTGGTCAGCGAGTTCGGCCAGGCCGCGACGGCGGCCGGGGCCCGGGTGCTGACCGGCGGCTGCCTGGAACTGGGCACCGACGGGCTGCCCTTCGCGCCGTTCACCGCGGTGCTGCGCAACCTGGTCCACGAGCTGGGCGCGGACGCGGTGGCCGCGATGCTGCCCGGCCGGACCACACGGGGGCTGGCCCGGCTGCTGCCCGAGCTCGGTGAGCCGGACACCCGCTCTGACTTTTTCCGGGATCCGGGCGAGGCGCGGGCGCGGCTGTTCGAGGAGGTGCTCAGCGCGCTGGATCACCTGACCCGGCACTCGCCGGTGGTGCTGGTGATTGAGGACGCGCACTGGGCCGACCGGTCGAGCCGGGACCTGCTGACCTTCCTGATCGGCAACCAGCGGGCCATCAGCGGGCTGCTGATCATCGTCACGTTCCGCTCTGACGAGCTGCACCGGACCCACCCGCTGCGCCCGCTGCTGGCCGCGCTGGACCGGATCGCCTGGGTCGAGCGGATCGATCTCCCCCGGCTGACCAGCCACGACACCGCCGAGCTGGCCGCGGGCATCCTCGGCCGCCAGCTGGCCGCGGACCTGGCCGACACGCTGTACCGGCGCACCGAGGGCAACCCCCTGTTCGTGGAGACGCTGCTGGGCTGTGACGGGGAGCTGTACTGCGAGCTGCCCGAGTCGCTGCGTGACCTGCTGCTTGACGGCGTTCGGCGGCTGCCCGAGGACACCCAGGAGGTGCTGCGGGTGGCCAGCGCGGGCGCCGAGACCACCGGGCACGCCCTGCTCGCGGCGGTCACCGGGCTGGATGACGCCGCGCTGACCGGTGCGCTGCGCCCGGCGGTGACGGCCAACGTGCTGCGCGCGCACGCCGGCGGGTACACGTTCCGGCACGAGCTGATCCGCGAGGCGGTGCACGAGGACCTGCTGCCCGGCGAGCACGGGCGGCTGCACAGCCGGTTCGCCGAGGCCATCGACGCCGACCCGGCGCTGGTGCCGCCGGGCCGGGCCGCGATCGAGATGGCCCACCACTGGCACGCGGCGCACGACTCGGCGTGGGCACTGACCAGCGCGTGGCGCGCGGCGGCCCAGGCGGGCCACGCGGTCGGCCCGGCCGAGCGGCTGTCGCTGCTGGCCCGGGTGCTCGAGCTGTGGGACCAGGTGCCGGACGCGGCCGGGCGGATCGAGGCCGATCACGCCCGCGTCCTGGAGGAAGCGGTCTGCGCCGCGGCCGACGCCGGGGAGCTGGAGCGGGGCGTCGCGCTGGCCAGCTCGGCGCTGAAGGAACTGGACCCGTCGGCTTCGCCGGTCCGGGTGGCGAAGCTGCTCGAGGACCGCGGGCACTTCAAGAAGCACCTGGGCCGCAAGGACTTCGCCGACGACTTCTCCGCCGCGCTGCGGATCGTGCCCGCGGACGCGCCCGCCGCGCGGATCCCGATCCTGCTGGCCGCGGCGCGCTGCGTGCCGGTGGCGGCCATGGAACGCTCCTACGCGCAGGAGGCGCTCACGCTGGCCCGCGAGGCAGGCGATCAGGCGAACGAGGCGGACGCGCTGCTGACGCTGGCCATGTTCCAGGCGGGCCCCGGTCAGCAGGCCGGCCCCGGCAGCGACCCCATGGAGCTGATCGGGCAGGGCCGGGCCATGGCCGAGCGGGTCGGCGCGCACACGCTGATGGTCAAGGCCGCGATCAACGGCTCGCACCTGCTCGAGGGGGCCGGGGAGCACGAGCTGGCCGCCGAGGCGGCCCGGCGCGGCATCGCGGGCCAGCAGGCGGGCTGCTACATCGGCGCCAGCTCGCGCAGCCTGCTGGTGATCAACCAGGTGGAGCCGCTGTACCAGCTGGGCCGGTGGGACGAGGCCACCGCGGTCGCCGACGGGGTGCGTGAGTTCCAGTTCACCTCGCTGCCGATGCACCGGTCCACCCTGGCCATCCTGGCCGGGTACATCGCGGTGGCCCGGGGCCACACCGAGGCCGCGGCGCAGGCCAGGGCGACCGCGGCCGAGCTGCTGCGCAGCACGCCGTACGAGGACGAGCACCACCTGTCGCTCGGGGTGCTGGAGATCTCGCTGCGGCTGGCCACGGCCGGGCCGGCCGCCGCGGTGGACAGCGCGGGGCACGCCATCGAGGGGTTCGAGCTGGCCGGCGGCAGCCCGAGGTACGCCTGGCCCCTGGTCACGGCCGCGGCCGAGGTCTGCGTCGCCGCCGCGCGGGACGAGCGGCTGCGGCCCGGCGTGGCCGCGCTGGCCGGACGGCTGCGCACGATCGCGGAGAAGCTGGACACGTTCGGCCCGGCCCAGCAGGCCCACCGGCTGAGCTTCGCCGCGGCCGACGCGCAGACCGAAGGGCTGCTGTCGGGGACGCCGGCGGACTCGGCGCAGGCGTGGGACGCGGCCGCGGCGGCCTGGGCGGCGGTCAGCCAGCCGTACCCGCGGGCCCGGGCGCTGCTGCACGCGGCCGAGGCCGCGCTGGCGGGGGGCGACCGGGACGGCGCCGCCGAGCGGCTGCGCGAGGCCGCGGCGCTGGCGGCCGGGCTGGGCGCGGAGCCGCTGGCCGCGGAGATCTCGGTGCTGGCCCGGCGGGCCCGGATCGTCCTCGACCCCGGGAGCGGGGCCGGAGCGGGCGGGGCCGGGGCGGGGCTGACCGGGCGCGAGCTGGAGGTACTTGCGCTGGTGGCGGCCGGGCGGAGCAACCGGGACATCGCCAACCAGCTGTTCATCTCGCCCAAGACGGCGAGCGTGCACGTGTCCAACATCTTGGGCAAGCTGGGCGCGGCCAGCCGCGGTGAGGCGGCGGCCAGGGCGCACGCGCTCCGGCTGGTTGATCCGGCCTAGTTTCCGCTCGCTTTAGGTACTCAGCCAGTCCGGGGGTTCGGCGCCGGTTTCTGCTTGCCATATGGCGGTGAAGTGCTCGGGGTCGGCGCGGTAGGCGGACCGGATCGCGGGTATCGCGTCCCGGAGGAGATCTTGCTGCTGCTGGCCGGCGTGCTGGCCGGCGGCCATGCGCCAGCCCGTGGCCAGCAGGCGGGCCGCCTCGCGGTAGCGGGCCTGCCCGCACAGGAGTTCGCCCTCCAGCAGCATGGCCCGGGCCGCGCAGGGCGGAAGCTGCTGCCAGGGCAGCTTGTCCTGGCAGATGTCGGTGGCCTCGTGGACGGCGGCCAGCGCGTCGCCGGCCAGCTCGATCTCGGCCAGCCAGCCCGCCTCGCAGGTCAGGCACTCGGCGAGCGGCGGCAGGTACCGCGCGGGTTCGGCGGCGGCCAGGTTGCGGTACAACCGCACCGCCACCTGCAGGGCGGCCAGCGCCTCGGCCAGCCGGTCGTCGGCGGCCAGCAGGCGCGCCTGGTGGTCCAGCGCGTCGGCCAGGTCCGGGCCGTACTTGCCGGGACGTTCGGCGGCCAGGTCCTGGTAGATCGCCACCGCCTCGTCGGCGGTGCGGAGCGCCTCTTCGCCCCGGTTCATGGCCTGCAGCGCGCCCGACTGCACGATCAGCCGGTTGGCCAGCGCGTCACGGAACTGGCCGGGCCAGATCCGGGCCAGGGCCCGCCAGCTCGGCATCTCGTTACGGAGCCGCGCGATGGCCTCACCGGGCTGGTCGTTGTCCAGCAGGGTGGCCGCGTCGGGCGCGGTGAACGCGCGCACGCTGGCCACCACCACGACGGCGACGAGCGGGCCGAGGAGCGCCCCGGCGATGGCCCACACCGGCCCGAGCAGCAGCCACGCCCCCGCCCCGAACGCGACGGCGCCCATGGCCAGGATCGCGGTCAGCGTGCCGCGCGTCAGTTCGCCCCGCATGGCGCCATTATCGGGCCTTCGGGCCGGATCCCGCGGCCGACTCACGGCGACTGCTGCGGCGGCCCGCAGCGGCATCAGGGAATCTGGGAAGGGCCTGGGCCTCCTGCTGGCCGAAGGTGATCACGATCTCCCGGCCGTTGGCGTAGCTGACCACCGGCCGCCCGAGCATGTCACCTACCCTGCGGGCAACCCCCGGTGAAAATCCACCTGGTCGGGCGTATCGGCGCTCACCCTGAACCGCGCGCGGGCGACCAGCAGCTGGGCGACGACGGGGGCCAGGTTCGCCTCAGCCCCGCGCCTTCTCCTCCGCGCTGAGCGGGATAGCGCCGGTACGCGGGCTGCGCGCCGAATGGGTGGGTCATCGCTGATCTCCCTGCTGAGCGTTAGCCTCCCAGCATGCCATCCCGCGATAGCCCCACGACTCGGACATCAGTGCCGCGGCCAAGTGGGCGTTTGACGGACCCGGGTGGGGTGTGCGCGGCGCGAGCGGCCAGCCGCTCCCGCGCCCTTCGTCACCCGGGTCCGGTGGACCTCGCAGCCATCCATCCGCGCTGAATCCGGTCGACGCGCCTGTCTGGCGGTGAACCGCGCTGAGGTGCGCTGCCGGGGCGGATCGCTTGGGCGTGTCCGCAGGCACTCAGCCTGCGCGGCGGCGGCCAGCGCGGTCGGGTCGGCAGCGGCCAGGTGCCTCAGCCCGGTCAGGACCATGGCCATCGCCTCAGCGTCGTCAGCGGGATCAGGGACGCCCACCGGTTCTCACCTCCTCTGAGCTCTGTCGATCTCTAGTTCGATTCTAGATTATGGCTACGACATTTCTGGGAACACCACGCCGAGACGGCCGATGTCAGGCGCGGGATCTTTCTCGCGCGGCGGCGATGGCTAGACTTACCGGGTCTTTCGCCTCGAACCGGATCGCGCCGTTGGCCGTCACGGTAGTAGGGCCGATCACACTTCAGGGAGCCGTACGTGCGGCAGCGAGGGCAGCCCGGTAGCTGGGCGGCAGCCGTCATCCTTCTGGGCTGCGCGGTGACGGCGTGCTCGTCGGGGCCGCCGCCGGTTCCGTCGCCGACCAGCAGCCAGGCGGGGCAGTTCCGGAGCTCGGATGCTCCGGCGCTGCTCGTCGAGTGCATGCTCAGCCAGGGAACCCTGGGGCGTTCGGATTCGATCTTCTCCGGGCCGCCGAGCTGGCTGCGCGACGGGAACGTGGTCATCACGGCGGCCACGGAGGCGAAGTTCAACTCCTGGTTCCGGGCCAACTCCGGGATCAGCGTGGCGGGCATGACGCTATCGCAGTGGGCCCAGTGGGCGGCGGCCAACGACAAGCTGCCCGTGCCGGTGTGCGGCACGACGGTGACGGCGTCGGCGCTGCAGCGGCAGGTGTTCGGGAAGGACTCGGCGGCGGGTAACCCGTGGGGCGCATGAGTCTGGTGGGGTCATGGCGGTCCAGGTCGCGGAGCTGGTCGGATGCGGCGTTCACGGTGCGTGCTTCGCGCAGGCGGCGGACAGCCGCTGGTAGAACCAGACGGTCTGGTATCCGTCGGTGCCCCGCGCATGGAGTAGCTGCACGGCCAGATCGACGTAGGCCGTCCCGGCGTCGCGCAGGTCCGGCCAGCGCGAGCCGGCGAACTCGGCGCGGAGCTTGGAGTAGTCGGCCGCGGGGACGTCTTGCGTGGTCAACGGGTACGCGCAGGCGACGAGGCCGCTATCGTGCGGCGCGGCCGGGTGGGTGCCGGCGAGCACGCCGATGAGCAGCGCGGGGATCACCGCGGCGGTGGGCGAGGCGGTCGAACATGGTGAGAGTTTCCTTTCCCCTCCTGGTCCGCGCGGGCGTGCGCGGCTGACTGGTCTCACGGTGTCCGGCGGCCCGGCCGGCCACCACACATGCGCGCCCACAGGACGGCCACAGGACGACCCACAGGATCCGGCGGCTCGTGGCCGGGTTAACCTGGGTATAGGTCCGGTGCGGACCTGCGGAGGGGATGCCAGGTCATGGCGGAGCAGCATGCGCTGGGGTTCGGCGGCCTGCTGCGGCAGCTGCGAGCCGAGGCCGGCCTGACCCAGGAGGAGCTGGCCGAGGCGGCGAGCCTGAGCCGGCGCTCGGTCAGTGACCTGGAGCGGGGCATCAACCGCACCGCCCGCAAAGACACCGCCGAGCTGCTGGCCGGCGCGCTGGACCTGGCCGAGCCGGCCCGGTCGGTGTTCGTGGCGGCGGCCCGCGGCCGGGTCCCGGCCGAGGAGGTGCTGGCGGCCGGCGCGACGCCGCGGCGCCAGCAGGGCCCGGCCTGGCCGGGCGGCCCGTACCTGGGCCTCGTGCCGTTCGAGGAGCGGGACGCCCAGCTGTTTTTCGGACGCGACGAGCTGGCGGATCGGCTCGTGCGGCGGCTGGCGGAGCGGCCGGACGGGGCGGGGATCCTGCTGGTGGCCGGGGAGTCGGGGTCGGGCAAGTCCTCGCTGTTGCGGGCGGGATTGCTGCCGCGGCTGGCGTCGGGCGCACTGGGGCCGGGGTCGGAGCGGTGGCCGCGGCGGGTGATCAGGCCCACCGGGAGCCCGCTGCGGGAGCTGGCGATGCACCTGGCCGAGCTGGCCGGCACGGATCCGGTGTCGGTGTACCGGTCGCTGTGCGCGGTGCCTCATGAGGCGCCGATGCTGGCCGAGCAGGCGGCGCGAACCGCGACCGGTGCCGCGGGCGGGGCGCCGGCCCGCGTGGTGCTGGTGGTCGACCAGTTCGAGGAGTTGTTCACCGCGGGTGAGGACGGAGACGTCGACACGGCGGAGCGGGATGCGTTCGTCGCGGCCCTGCACGCGATGGCGACGCTTCCGGCCGGGCCGCGCACAGCCCCGCCGGCGCTGGTGGTCGCGGCGGTGCGCGCGGATTACCTGGGCCGCCTCATCGCGTACCCGCCGTTGAAGGCGACGCTGGATGCCGGGCTGTTCACCGTGGGGCCGATGAGCGAGGCCGAGTTGCGGCTGGCGGTGACCGGGCCTGCCGCGGAGGCGGGCCTGGTCGTGGCGCCGGACATGGTGGAGGCGGTGGTCGCGGAGCTGCGCGGCGAGGGCGGGGGCGGGCTGGGCCGGGGGGTGCTGCCGCTGATGTCCCAGGCGATGGCCGCCACCTGGGAATGCCGTGAGGGGGACGAGCTGACGCTGCGCGGTTACCGCCGCGCGGGCGGGGTCGCCGACGCGGTCAACCGCGGCGCCCAGGCCGCCTACGACGCCCTGACCAGCGGCCAGCAGGACGCTGCCCGTCTGGTGTTCACCCAGCTGACGATCATCACGGCGAACGGCGAGTTCGCGCGGCGCCGGTGCCGCCGGGCCGATCTGCGTCCGCCGGGGTCACCGATGGCCGCCGACATCGACGCGGTCATCGACGCCTTCAGCGCGCAGCGTCTGCTGGTCCTCGGGACGGACACCGTCGAGATCGCCCATGACGCG
This sequence comes from uncultured Actinomycetes bacterium, assembly GCA_963822765.1. Taxonomy (GTDB): domain Bacteria; phylum Actinomycetota; class Actinomycetes; order Streptosporangiales; family Streptosporangiaceae; genus Palsa-504. The sequence goes on from CAWGJL010000004.1 coordinate 42,018, forward strand.
CTGCTGCAGGCCTGGAAACAGCTCCGGGACTGGCTGGGAGATGACCAGCTCGACCGGGCGCTGTACAGCATGAAGAGGGAAGTGGGAAGCAGCGGGGGATAGGTATGTACGGCGGGGGGGAATCGACGCGCGCGCCGGTGGCGGGCGCCGGCTACGCGCTGCTGCATCGGCGGGCGTTCCTGGGCGCGCGCCGTGCGCGCGCCGCGCACCGGCGGCGGCGCGGCGTGCTCGCGGGCTGCTGGCGCTGACGTGATCGCGTCAGCGCGCGGGGCTCGCGTCCGCGACGCCGCCAGCGCTCCGGCAGCCGCCATGGCGTCCGCGAGCCGCAGAAAGCCTGGCGCGGACTCCACCAGCCGCTCACCGCGCGGCGGCTGGCCGTGGCGCCGGCGGGTCTTCCCGAGAGACAGGCGGCGCGCGCTGGCGAGCTTGCTGATGGAACAGCAGCAAGGCGGCATCCTGCCTGGTAATCCAGCACCGGCGTGGTCGACGTGAGTCAGCGGACGGCAAGCTGCTGGCCGCCGCTACGGCGACGGCAGGCGCGGTTGTGGAATCCGGTCACCCAGCAGGCGTCGGCGCTCCTCTCCCGGCGATCCGCTCGGGGAGTAGTTACGGGGTAGCGTTGAGCCCGGACGGCCACCTGGTCGCCACCGCCGACGTCACGGGTATGTCCGGCTATGGAATCCGCTCACCCAGCAGGCCGTCGGCGCTCCTCGCGGCTGACACCGACGTAGCGGGCGTGAAATCGATGGCGTTCAGCCCGGACGGCGAACTGCTGGCCACGGCGGGCGTGGAGGGCACGTGCGGCTGTGGGATCCGGCACCGGCAGCCGCCGGCGCGCCTCTCCCGATGTCTCAACGGCTACGGCGGCTGAACGGGGTGGCGTTCAGCCCGGACGGAAAGCTGCTGGCCACCGCAGCCGCGGCCGGGTACGTGCGGATCTGGAACGCGGCCACCCGGCAGCCGTCGGCGTTCCGATCCTCGCGGTCACCGACGGCGGCCTGAACGGGGTGGCGTTCAGCCCGGACGGAAGCTGCTGGCCACGCGGCGGCGACGGCAGCGTGCGGCTGTGGGATCCGGCCACCAGCGAGCCGTCGGCGCTCCCTTCCTCGCCGCCGCCAGCGGAGGCGTGAACGCGGTGGCGTTCAGCCCGGACGGCAGCTGCTGGCCACCGCCGGCGCGACGGCAGCGTGCGGTGTGGGACGGCCACCGCGAGCCGTCGGCGCTGGATCCTCGCCGCCGCCAGCGGTGGCCTGAACGGGTGGCGTCAGCCCGGACGGAAAGCTGCTGGCCACGGCCGGCGGCGACGGCAGCGTGCGGCTGTGGGATCGGGCACCCGGCAGCTCCCGGCGCGACCTCACGCCGGTCACCGGCGGGTGAAGGGGGTGGCGTTCAGCGCGGACGGCAGGCTGCTGGCCAGCGCCGGGGGCGACGGCGACGTGCGGCTGTGGGAGGCCAGCGAGCGACTCGCGGCGTCATCCCGGCTGAAACGGGGCCGGGGAGCAGCGGGACGCGGTGGCGCTCAGCCCGGACGGCAGGCTGCTGGCCAGCGCCGACGGCGACGGCACGGTGAGGCTGTGGACCCGGCCACCGGGCAGGCGCGGGCGGCTTTTCCGGCCGGAACGCGGTGGCGTTCAGCCCGGACGGCAAGGTGCGGCGTCCCGAGTTCGACGGCACCGTGCGTACGTGGGACTGGCACCCGGCAGGACACCGGCGCCCCCCCCGGGACCAAGGGCAGCGTGACCGGGCGCGCAGCCCGGAGGCACGCGCGGCCACCACCGACACGGACGGGTACGTGCGGCTGTGGGACCTGGCCACCGAGAGCCGTCGGCGCTCCGCCGCCGGGCGACCCTGGGGCAGCGTGAACGCGGTGGCGTTCAGCCCGGACGGCAGGCTCCTGGCCAGTGCGGACGGCGACGGCACCGTGCGGCTCTGGAACCGGCCACCGGGCAGGCCTCGGCGCTGGCGTGGCGCCACCAGCGGCGGTGTGAACGCGGTGGCGCACCCGGACGGCAGCGCTGGCCGCCGGCTACAGCGACGGCGAGCGCGGCTGTGGAACCCGGCCACCGGGCAGGCGGTCGCCGTTCCCCTCCGTCCGGCACCGGCTCGGCGGGCAGCGTGTCCGGCGTGGCCTTCAGCCCGGACGGCACGTTCCTGGCCACCGCGGACACGGACGGCACGGTCCGGATGTGGCAGATGCCGCTGTTCACTAACCCGTACGCGGCACTGTGCGCCGATGTCGGGCCGCCGACCAAGGCAGACTGGACGCATTACGCGCCGGGTGAACCGCAGCCCGACGTATGCTAGAATAGTAGTTCGATAGTCGGCTATGCTGTCGGGATGACCGGGTATACGCCGCCAGGATGGCCGGCCGGGGTGCATCCCCCGGACAGCGAGGAGTTCGAGTCCACCGCGGTCACCTGGCTGCTGGACGTGGTGCCACCCGACTACCGGCTGCACGGGGTGCTGCGCCGGTATCCGGTGGCGCTGGCCGCCATGGCCAGGTACCACACCAAGGCGTGCGTGGAGGGCGCGCGCGAGGGTTACCGCACGGCGCGGACGGAGCTGGGCGGAGCGCTCCCGCCGCACGCCATCGACACGGTGCTGACCGCCTACCGCAAGGAGGGGGCGCGGCTGGCCGCCACCGCCCGCGCGGTCGGGCTGGTCGAGCGGGCGCTGCGCGGGGAGGTGTTCTCGCCGAAGATGCAGGACAAGCGGGCCGCGAGGTAAGGAAGCGGCGGGCCCGTTGAGGGGGTGGACCGGTCGCGACGGGGGATCACAATGTGAGATTATGGTCTCAATCTAGCCCGGGGGCGGCTGCAGGCTGGGGCAGCGAGAGGGAAGTGGTCCAGTGGCACGGCAGGCCCGGATCCTCCTGGTTGACGACCGACCGGAGAACCTGGTCGCGCTCGAGGCGATCCTGTCCTCGCTGGGCCAGATCCTGGTGCCCGTCCGGTCCGGGGAACAGGCCATCGCGGCCGTGCTGGCCGACGAGTACGCGGTCGTGCTGCTGGACATCATGATGCCGGGGATGGACGGCTTCGAGACCGCGACGCAGATCAAGCGGCACGCCAAGAGCCGGGACGTGCCGATCATCTTCCTGACCGCCGCGACCATGCAGCCCGAGCAGGCCTTCCGCGGGTACGCGGCGGGCGCGGTCGACTACCTGGCCAAGCCGTTCGATCCCTGGGTGCTGAAGTCCAAGGTGTCGGTGTTCGTGGACCTGTACCTCAAGCGGGAGGCGGGAGGCGGGCCGCGCCCGGTAGTTGACCAGCTGTCGGCGGGGCTGGGGGCGGTGGAGGAGACGCTGGCCCTGCTGCGCAAGCTGCCCGCGGTGCTGCGGGACGCCGAGGCCAGGGAGATCGCGGCCCAGCTAGCCGGGCGGGTCGGGCGCCTCCGCGACGCCCTGGAGGCGTTCGGGCGCGGGGCTAGCTGACCATCGGGGCCAGCCGTCGCTGGGGACGTACTGCCTGACCACGCGGGCGGGGACGCCGGCCACCACGCAGCGGTCGGGGACCTCGCCGCGGACCACCGAGCCGGCCGCGACCACGACGTTGCGGCCGATGCAGGCGCCGGGCAGGACCACCGCCCCGGCGCCCAGCCAGCTGCCGGAGCCGATCTGGACGGCCGCGTTGCGCGGCATCTGCCTGCCGATCGGCTGGTCCGGGTCGTCGTAACCATGGTTCTGGTCGGTGATGTAGACGTAGGGGCCGGTGAACACGTCGTCGCCGATGACCAGCGACTGGTGGGCGACGATGTGCGAGCCGCGGCCGATCACGCAGCGGTCCCCGATGCGCAGCACCGGGACCGGGCCGAGGTCCTGGCCGGGCACCATCCCGGCCGACAGGGAGACCAGCGCGCCGATCAGCGTGTCGGCGCCGATGGCGATCCAGCGCTCGCCGAACACCGAGCCCGGGGGGAACGCCGCCATCGATCCGGGACCGAACGCGGCGAACCGGCGCCCGGCCGGGGTGCCGGCGGTGATCGCCCCGGCGCGCTGGGCGGCGTCCCAGGCCCGGTGGACCACCTGCCAGCGCAGCCGGGCCAGGATCTGGGTCACGAGGGGGCCGGGGCGGGAGCGGAGACGGAGGCGGCGAGCTGGCCGCAGGCGCCGTCGATCTCGCGGCCGCGGGTGTCCCGGACGGTGACCGGCACGCCGTGGGACTCCAGGCGGCGGACGAACTCGCGCTGCGCGCCGGGGCGGGAGGCGGTCCACTTCGAGCCGGGGGTCGGGTTGAGCGGGATCAGGTTGACGTGGGCGAGCCGGCCGGCCAGCAGCGAGCCCAGCAGGTCGGCCCGCCAGGCCTGGTCGTTGATGTCCTTGATCAGGGCGTACTCGATCGAGACGCGGCGGCCGGTGACGGCCGCGTAGTCCCACGCGGCGTCCAGGACCTTGGCCACCCGCCAGCGCTGGTTGACCGGGACCAGCGTGTCGCGCAGCTCGTCGTCGGGGGCGTGCAAGGACACCGCCAGGGTCACCGAGAGGCCCTCGGCGGCCAGCTTGGCGATGGCCGGGACCAGGCCGACGGTGGAGACGGTGACCGAGCGCTGGGAGATGCCCATGCCCTCGGGCACCGGCTCGGTCAGCCGGCGGACCGCGGCCACGCACGCTGGCGTAGTTGGCCAGCGGCTCGCCCATGCCCATGAACACGACGTTGGAGACCCGGCCCGGTCCGCCGGGGATCTGGCCGTCGGCGAGCAGGCGGGCGCCGGCCACGACCTGGGCCACGATCTCGGCGGTGGACAGGTTGCGGGTCAGGCCCGCCTGGCCGGTGGCGCAGAACGGGCAGGCCATGCCGCAGCCCGCCTGCGACGACACGCACATCGTGACCCGGTCCGGGTAGCGCATCAGCACCGACTCGACCAGGGCCCCGTCGAAGGCCCGCCACAGCGTCTTGCGCGTGGTCCCGTCGTCGCAGGTCAGCTCGCGCTCGGCGGTCAGCAGCGGGGGCAGCAGGGCGCCGGCCAGCGCGGCGCGGGAGGCTGGGGGGCAGGTCGGTCATGTCGTCGGGGTGCTGGGTGTACCGGCCGAAGTAGTGCTGGGACAGCTGGGCGGCGCGGAACGGCGGCTCGCCCAGGTCGGCCACCGCCGCGCGGCGGCCGGCCAGGTCCAGGTCGGCGAGGTGGCGGGGCGGCTTGCCGCGACGCGGCCGGCCAGCGTGAGCGGGGCCGGGAGCGCGCGGGGCGGCACGGCCACGGCATCGCTGGCGGGGGGACGGGCGGGTGACACCGAGCTCCGTTCGGCAGAAAAAGGGTTTTCACCAGGATAGGACGGAGGATTGGCTGCGGCGGCCCGCCGGGCCGGGGCGGGGTTTCAGCGTCGCGGTTAAGTCAGTACATTTCGTTCATGGGTCCCGTCACGCTGCTGGAGAGCTTCAGCCCCTACGGCAGCCGCAAGGTCACCGTCGAGTACGACGGGCTGGTCACCGCCGCCTACCTGCACGACGACACGGCGGCGATCACCGCGACGTGGATCGCGAACCACCAGCCCGCGCCGCAGGCCACCGACCAGGCGCGGCTGGACGCGGGGCGCGCGCCGCTGATGCCCGCCGCGCGGACCAAGTACCCGGCCGGGCGGCCGCCGCTGCAGGCCGACGCGCTGGAGGCGCTGTGGTTCGAGGAGGGCGACGGGGTCGCGATCCTGGAGAGCGGGCGGCCGCTCGCGGTGATGGCCGGGTGGTCCGACATGGACCGGGGCATGCCCGGCTACAGCGCCGACGTGATCGGCCAGACGCCGTTCGGCTGGTCGCTGGACGACGCCATGGAGGGGTTCGCGCCCCGGCTGGAGCGGTCCCGGGCCTACTGGCGGTGGCGGCAGTCCGGGTGGAGCCAGTTCCAGCAGGCGCTGCTCGGGCACCTGCAGGCGCGGCTGGGGCCGGGCGGGCACTACTGGGACGCCTCGGCGGGCAAGCAGCCGCTGGTCGGGGTCAGCGAACGGCCGTCTTCGGCGCGCCGTCCGTATACGGTGCTGTCCACGGTGGGCATGAGCGCGCAGCGGATGCCGGTGGTGGAGCAGGTCCTGGACGACCCGAGCGGGTACGCCCGGATCGAGCTGGCCCTGGCGACCACGCTGCCGAGCGCGCAGGCGGCCCGGGTGTTCTTGTGGCTGGCCACCTACCCGTGGCACGCGGTCACCTGGTTCGGGCCCGGACACAGCGTGCGCTGGTACCACGAGCCGTCGACGTTCCCGCTCGGTGGTTCGGCCGAGGCGGTGCTGCTGCTCGACGGGGTCGCCGGGCTGGTCGGGCCGGAGCCGCCGGACCTGTCGGGGTTCGCGTTCGGCGGGGATCCGGTGCGCTGGCTGTGGATCATCCCGATCTCCGAACGGGACCGGCACCTGGCCAAGGAGCGCGGCTCGTCGGCGCTGGTCAGCCGGCTGGCGGCGCAGCATAAGAGCTGGATCGTGGGGCCGTGACTAGCGCGGCGGGATGAACACGTAGAGCAGGAACCAGACCACGGGGGCGGCGACGAGCAGGGAGTCGAGCCGCTCCAGGACGCCGCCGTGACCGGGCAGCAGGGCACCCATGTCCTTGATCTCCAGGTCGCGCTTGATCACCGATTCGACCAGGTCGCCGACCGTGGCGGCGAGCACCGCGGCGGCGCCGGTGAGCACGCCCTGCCAGGGATGGCCGTGCAGCAGGTAGGTCACGCAGAGCCAGCCCGCGATCAGGCAGGCCGCGGTCGAGCCCGCGAAGCCTTCCCAGGTCTTCTTCGGGCTGATCGACGGGGCCATCTTGTGACGGCCGGCGGTGATGCCGGCGAAGTAGCCGCCGATGTCGCTGGAGATGGTGAGGATGACGAAGGTCAGCACCCGGCGCGGGCCGTCGGCGGGGGCGAGCAGCGCGGCCACGAACGAGGCCAGGAAGGGCAGGTACGCGGCGGCGAACACGCCCGCGGTCATGTCCTTGACGTAGCCGGCGGCCCCGCCGGGCAGCCGCCAGGCGAAGATGGCGACCACGGTCAGGCCGAGGGCGGCCAGCGCGTCTTGTGGTTTCAGCCAGTACGTACAGGTGATGATCGCGGCGCCGCCGGCCGCGACCGGGATGGCCGGGATGTTGACGTCGCGCTTGGCCAGCGCGCTGGTCAGCTCGGTCAGCGCGAAGGCCAGGGCGATCCCCATGTACAGCAGGAACGTGGCCTTGACGGTGAACAGCGTGAGGATGACCAGGCCGCCCAGGACCACGCCGACGCCGATGGCGACGGGGAGGTTACGTCCTGCGCGTCCCTTGGGCTTTTCCTCGGCTTCCTCGGCGGCGGTGGTCACCTAGACCTCGAGGAGCTCGGCTTCCTTGTGCTTGAGCAACTCGTCGACCTGCGCCTCGTAGGTGTGGGTGAGGTCGTCGAGTTCACGCTCGGCGCGGTGCACGTCGTCCTCGCCCGCGTCCCCGCTCTTGATCATCTTGTTCAGGGTGTCCTTGGCGTGCCGCCGGATGTTCCGGATCGCGACGCGGCCGTCCTCGGCCTTGTGCCGCGCGGTCTTGATGTACTCGCGGCGGCGCTCCTGGGTCAGTTCCGGCAGGACGATCCGGATGATGGTGCCGTCGTTGGCGGGGTTGACGCTCAGGTCGCTGTTCCTGATCGCCCGCTCGATGGCGGCCAGCGAGTTCTTGTCGAACGGCTGGATGACCACCATCCGCGGCTCCGGGACGTGGAACGAGGCCAGCTGGTTCACCGGGGTCTGCGTCCCGTAGTACTCAACCGTGATCTTGTTGAACATGGCCGGGTGGGCGCGGCCGGTCCGGATGACGGCGAACTCCTCCTTGGCCACCGTGACGGCCTTGTCCATCTTCTCCTCGGCTTCGAGGAGCGTGTCATCGATCATGTTCGGCTCCGTTATGCGCCCGAGCGTTATGCAAATACCGACTCGCGAGTGCAGGCCCTGGGGCCTGCGCGAGCGATCGGTGCCCATGAGCGGCCAGTAACCACAGCGGGTTCTTTGCATAACGCGAACTCTTGCAAAAATACTGTGCCTATGGAGCTTAGCTGTCCTGACCGCTTTTCACGGTCCGAGCGGGTCCTCCGGGTCCTCCCGCGTGGTGGTCCGGCTGATCAGCGTGCCGACCTGCTCGCCGCGGATGGCGCGGACCACGTTGCCCTCGCCCATGAGGGCGAAGACCACGATCGGCAGCCGGTTGTCCATGCACAGGGTGACCGCGGTGGTGTCCATGACCTTCAGCCCGCGGCTCAGGTACTCGGTGTAGTCCAGCCGGCCGAAGCGCACCGCGTCCGGCGTGGTGTGCGGGTCGGCGTCGTACACGCCGTCCACCTTGGTGCCCTTGAGCACGGCGTCGGCGCCGATCTCCAGGGCCCGCTGCGCGGCGGCGGTGTCGGTGGAGAAGTACGGCGCGCCGAGCCCGGCCCCGAAGATCACCACCCGGCCCTTCTCCAGGTGCCGGATGGCCCTTCTCGGGATGTAGGGCTCGGCCACCTGGCCCATGGTGATGGCGGTCTGGACCCGGGTGTCGACGCCGTTCTTCTCCAGCACGTCCTGCAGGGCCAGGCAGTTGATGACCGTGCTGAGCATGCCCATGTAGTCGGCGCGGGCCCGGTCGATGCCTCGTTCGGCCAGGGCCGCGCCGCGGAACATGTTGCCGCCGCCGACCACCGCGGCGACCTGCACGCCATCCTTCACCGCGGCGATGATCTCGGTCGCCAGGTGGGCCACCACGTCCGGCGAGATGCCCAGGGGCTCTTGGCCCGCGAACAGCCCGCCGGAAAGCTTCAGCACCACCCGATGCCAGCTCGGGTGCAGTGTGCCCGCGGTGTCCGTCATGTGCTTTGTTTTAGGCCTGGCCCACTTGGAAGCGGGCGAAGCCGGTGACGGTGAGGTTGTTCTGCGCGAGGAGCTGCTTGATCGCGGTCTTGTTGTCCTTCACGTAGACCTGCTCGGTGAGCACGGCGTCCTTGAAGTACGCGTTCAGCCGGCCTTCCACGATCATGGGGATGGCCTGCTCGGGCTTGCCCTCTTCGCGGGTGATCTGCTCGGCGATCCGGCGCTCCTTCTCCACCACGTCGGCGGGGACGTCCTCGCGGGTGGTGTACAGCGGGCGCATGGCGGCGACCTGCTGGGCCAGGTCGGTGGCGATCTGGCTGTTCTCCTGGTTGAGCTGGACCAGGACGCCGAGGGTCGGCGGCAGGGCGGCGTCGCTGCGGTGCAGGTAGGCCTTGACGTAGCCGCCCTCGAAGCGGACGAACCGGCCGAGCTCGAGCTTCTCCTTCAGGCTCGAGCCCGCCTCCTCGATGAGCTGCTCGACGGTGGCGCCGGGCCTGGCCTCGGTGCTCAGCAGGGTCAGGCGGTCGGCCGCCTTGCTCTTGATGGCCGCGTCGGCGATCTGCTTGGCGGTCTCCTGGAACAGGGGGGTCTTGGCCACGAAGTCGGTCTCGCAGTTCAGCTCGACCAGGACGCCCGCGTCGGTGCCGTCCAGCTCGGCGGTGACCAGGCCGTTGGCCGCGGTGCGGGTGGCCCGCTTGCCCGCGTCCTTGACGCCCTTGACCCGGAGCAGCTCGACCGCGTTCTCGAAGTCGCCATCGGTCTCGGCGAGCGCGTTCTTGCAGTCCATCATGCCGGCGCCGGTCTGGTCCCGGAGCCGCTTGACGTCAGTGGCAGTGAAGTTCGCCATGTCCTCGTCTCTCGTCTTTACGTCTTTACTCGTTCTCGCCGGTGGTGGCTGCCTCTGCCGCCGGGGCCTCTGCCTCTGCCGCGGGTGCTGCCTCTGCCGCGGGTGCTGCGTCTGCCTCTGCCGCGGGTGCTGCGTCTGCCTCTGCCGCGGGTGCTGCGTCTGCCTCGGCGTTGGCGGCTGCCGGGGCCTGCGCGTCGGCGGCTTCCGCGGCTTCTGCGTCGCCCTTGATCTCGCCGGCGGCTTCGGCCAGGCCCTCGAGGTCGTCGGCCTGGTCGGCCGCCGCGTCGGCTTCGCTGCTCGGTGACGATCCGGCGTCGATGGCCAGGTCATCGGCTCCCTCGGCCTCGGCCGCGGCGACGATCGGCGCGTCGACTGGAGTTCGGGCTCCCTGGAGGAGCTCGCGCTCCCACTCGGCGAGCGGCTCCTCGGTGCCGATCGGGCTGCCGGCCGGCTTCTCATCCGTGCTGGACGCGCCGGCCCGCGCGATCAGGCCTTCGGCGACCGCGTCGGCCACCACCCGGGTCAGCAGGGCGACGCTGCGGATCGCGTCGTCGTTCCCGGGGATCGGGTAGTTGACCTCGTCCGGGTCGCAGTTGGTGTCCAGGATGGCCACCACGGGGATGCCGAGCTTGCGCGCCTCGTTGACCGCGATGTGTTCCTTCTTGGTGTCGACCACCCAGATCGCGCTCGGCACCCGGGCCATGTCCCTGATACCGCCGAGGGTTCGGTCAAGCTTGTCGTGCTCGCGCCGCAGGTGCAGGAGTTCCTTCTTGGTCATCCCGGAGCCGGCCACGTCGCCGAAGTCGATCTCCTCGAGCTCCTTGAGCCGCTGCAGCCGCTTGTACACGGTGGAGAAGTTGGTCAGCATCCCGCCCAGCCAGCGCTGGTTCACGAACGGCATCCCGACCCGGCGGGCCTGCTCGGCGATCGCCTCCTGGGCCTGCTTCTTGGTCCCGACATACAAGATCGTGCCGCCGTGCGCGACGGTCTCCTTGATGAACTCGTACGCACGGTCGATGTAGTCCAGCGACTGCTGGAGGTCGATGATGTAGATGCCGTTGCGCTCGGTGAAGATGTAGCGCTTCATCTTCGGGTTCCAGCGCCTGGTCTGGTGCCCGAAATGGACACCGCTCTCCAGGAGCTGCTTCATGCTGACGACCTGAGCCACTGGCACGGTCCCTTCGTTCGTGCGCCTGCCCGTTTTGCGTTTGGTGCAGGGCGCTGCTCGGTTGGTTCCTGGTGCCCGTGATCTGACGCGCCTGCGGCCGGCCTGGTGGCCGACGGACCGAGCGGCGCGAGCTTGTTGCCCTGATGAACAACTCGTTTGCCCTGGTGAGCAAGTCGTTGCCCCGGTGAGCAAGCGGGCACGCGATTTAGCCGCCAAGCGCGCGCTTATTCAGCGCGGCTACGGCGACCGTCACTAAGGATACTTGACGTTCCCGGTCGCCCGTGCACTGCCTGCTTGGCTTTCGCGGCGGGGGTGCAGGCGCTTGGGAACGGGGTGAAACCCCAGGTTCACCACGCTAGAACGCGGTGAAAGCCCGGTTTCATTCCGTTTGGGGCTCTGCGGAGGGCTCGGGGGCGGTGCCGGAGTGGCCTGTGGTGCGGTCCGGCTGCCGGTGGCGAGGGCTGGCGGGCTGGCGGGCTGGCGGTAACGACGTCGTTGCGTCACCCACGTCGTCGGGGTGCGTCTTGCAATAACACGGGGGTGGCCGGGTCGCACGGTGCGGGGCGGCTGGGCCGCGACTGCCGCGGCCGCGCTGCTGGGGAGCGGCCGGTGGGCAGAGGCCTTTCCGGAGACATCAATGGGAACTCGAGAGCGAGAGTTTCAGCAGGCTCACTGCCTGGCCCATCCGGGTCAGGTGGTGACGGGGAGGCGGGCGGCAGGGGTGCCCGGCCGTGGTCGGTGGGCGTCAGGTAGCCGGCGAGTCCACCTCGGCGGCCAGCCGGGCGGCCCACTCCCGGGTCCGGCGGCCCCGCCACCAGAAGAGCACCCCGATCACGATGAAGCAGAGCACGGGGATCAGTTCGGTCCACAAGTACTTGAACCGTTCGGCGTAAGCCCAGCCCTCCGGCCTGAAGTCGGCGCCGAACCAGTCCTTGCCCAGGCCGGGGGCGATGAGCTGGACGGACGCGATGGCGACCAGGATCATCAGCACGACCGTCAGCGGCCGGAAGGCCGGCATCTTGAACGGCCGGGGCGTGTCCGGGTGGCTGCGGCGCAGCTTCCACAGCGCCGGGTAGATGAGCAGGTAGCTGATCAGGGTGGTCGAGATCGTCACGCCGAGCACGGCGTCGAAGTACTTGGCCGCGTTGCCGCTGGTGATCTGCTGCGCCAGGATGACGACGATCGTGGCCACGACGCCGCTGAACACGTTGACCCGCACCGGCGTGCCGAACCTGGCGTTGATCACGCCGAGCGTGCGCGGCCCCGCGCCGTCGTAGCAGGACACGGCCAGGGCCCGGTCCGCGCCCATGATCCAGGTCGCGCCCGAGGTGAGCAGGCACACGATGAACAGCAGGGCACAGGCGTCGCCGAGCACCAGCCCGGCCCCGGACAAGCTGGCCACGCCGCTGGCCGACACGCTCCCGCCGTACACGGTGAAGACCGTCTGGATGGCGCTGATGAACCCGCTGAAGTTGGTGATCGCGCTGGTGGGCAGGACGATCAGGATGCCGAGCACCGGCAGGGCGTAGAGCACCACGCTGGCCACGGTGGAGCGGGCGATGCCGAACGGCACGTCGCGCTGCGGGTTGGTCATCTCCTCGCCCGCGCTGTTCGGCAGTTCGAAGCCGACGAAGTTGAACAGCAGCACGCCGACCAGGACCACGAAGCCGCCGGCCGTCGGCGAGTAACTGCCCGCGCCCAGGCCGTGCACGCCGTGCTTGGCCGCGTAGATGGCAACCGAGATGACGAACAGGCCGAGCAGCAGGAACCGGGCGTAGGCGCCCGCCGTCGGCACCCACTTGCCGACGCTGAACGAGGTGATGGCGGCGATGATCGAGGTCCAGACGAACACCAGCGCCACGATGTACCAGACCGCCGTAGGCAACGCGTTGCCGTTGTTGAAGAACACCTCGATGGCGCCGATACAGCTGATCGCGAGCGTGCCGCCGATCCAGACCGGGTTGGTGATCCAGTACAGGAAGTTGTTCACCGCCCCGGCCAGGTGGCCGAAGGCCAGCCGGGTCCAGTAGTAGGGCCCGCCCTCCTGCGGGAAGGCGGTGCCGAGCTCAGAGAACAACAGGGCCTGCGGGATGAAGAAGACGACCGCGTAGACCATCATCCAGGTGAAGGCCTCGCCGCCGCTCTCGCCACGGTGGCGATGGTGTCCACGCCGACGATGGTGCAGATGAGGAAGAACAGGATGTCGAAGCGGCCGAAGTGCTTCTGCAGCTTCTGCCGTTCGACATCGGCGACGGTCAGTTCGGCCAGGGTGTTGGTCATCCAGACGCTCCTCGCGGTCATCAAGAAGGCCACATCCTCGCCCGCGGCGATTTCGAGCCTGATACCGATTTATGACATCGCGGGCCGAGTGGCGCAAGTGGGAACGCGAGAAAACCGGTATCTCTCTTGTCTCGGGCCGCTAGGCGCGGGGATGAGCCTGGCGGTAGCTGGACTTGAGGCGCTCGATGGACACGTGGGTGTAGATCTGGGTGGTCGCGGGCGAGGAATGGCCGAGGATCTCCTGGACGCTGCGCAGGTCAGCGCCGCCCTCGAGCAGGTGAGTGGCCGCGCTGTGGCGCAGGCCGTGCGGGCCCGTGTCGCGGGTCGACCCGCCCTCGCGCAGGCGCTGGTGGACGATCCGGCGAGCGGTCCGCGGGTCCAGGCGACCGCCGCGCGCACCGAGAAACAGGGCCGGCCCGCTGGTCGCGGTGGCAAGCGCGGGCCGGCCCTGGTCGAGCCAGGCGGTGACCGCGCGCAGGGCCGGCACCCCGACCGGGACGGTGCGTTCCTTGTCGCCCTTGCCCCGGACGCGGACGGTCCTGCGGGCGTGGTCGAAGCTGTCCGGGGTCAGCCCGCACAGCTCGCTGACCCGGATGCCGGTCGCGTAGAGGAGTTCGAGCACCGCGGCGTCGCGCAGGGCGACGGCCTTGCCGGCCGGAGGCGTTCCGGCCTGGGCGGCGCGGTTGGCGGTGTCCAGGACGGTGCGCATCTCGTCCTGGCGCAGGACGTGGGGCAGGGTCCGGCGGGTCTTCAGGGTGCCGAGCTGCGGGCCGGGGTCGGTAGCCAGCCAGCCGCGGCGGTGCGCGAAGGCGGTGAACGTCCGCGCCGCCGCGCCGCGCCGGGCCAGGGTGGTGCGCGCCGCGCCGGAGGAGTGCTGGCTGGCCAGCCAGCCGCGCAGGTGGGTTGCCTGCAGATCCTCGGGCGCCTGGACGCCGGCCCGGTGCGCGTGCTCCAGCAGCGAACTCACGTCGCCTAGGTAGGCCCGGACCGTGTGCGGAGACAGGGAGCGTTCGGCCCGCAGGTGGCGCTCGAAGGCGGCCAGGGCCGCGGTCATCTCGGGCGGCAGCGGGTTTTCTTGCTCCGCGGCTTGCTTCCCCGCTTTCTTACTGGCTTTCTTACCGGCGTTCTGGCCGGCTTTCTCCGCGGCGGTCATGGGGCCAGTGTGCACCTTTGACCGGCGCGCGGACGGCAACGGGCCAGGTGACACGGCGGTCGCGATTAATTTCGTATAGCGACACGCCGATCGAACTGAAGTTTGACATGAGGTGGCGGGTGCGGCAGGGTGATCCATGCGTTCATCCACGAGCGGTCTTGCGAGACGGACCGCGGAACGCGCTCGAAGTAGCGCCTAGAGAGGGATCGAGCATGGGTCAGAAGACTGTCCGGTTCAGCGACCTGAGCGGTCAGCTCATCACGCACGACGACGCACTGGCACGCATCGTGGTCCACGAACACCCCGAGCTGGTCGACGGCCCGGTCGAGATCGAGGCACTGACCGACGAGGCCGAGGCCATCGAGCAGTCCTCCCTGCGGGTCGCGGTCATCGACCTGTACCTGCCCGACGACCTGGAGCCGCGCCGCATCGTCCTGGAAGCCGACGCCTTCGACAAGCTGGCCACGGAAAACCCGATGGATCAGCTGCTGATCGCCGCCCGGCCGATCCGGCGCGGCCCGCGGACCTCGGTGAGCAACGGGTCGCGCGGAGACCGGCCCGACTACGGGACCCTGGAGCACGCCGGCAAGCCGCACAAGGGCAAGGTCACCGACACCGAGAAGCAGCTGGTCCGCGATCATCTCGACGAGATCAACCAGCGCCTGGCCAGCCAGGGGCTGCGGACGATCAGCATGGCCGACCCGGACCACGTCGAGCGTTACGGCCTGCAGGAGTCCGCCCGGGACCGCACGGCGGAGCTCGAGTTCGACTTGGAGGAGGAGGAGCGCGCGGTCGCGGCCGGGTAGAGGTCCGGCCTCAGCGGACGATCTCGACCAGGAGAACCCAGGCGTTGTAGGCGGCACCGACGAGCCTGACCCCTTGCGGGACGAGGGTGAGCGCGGAGCTGGCCACCACGAGCAGCAAGGTGGCCAGCGTCTCGGCCGCGCGGGCCGGGAGAAACCGGCCGATCTTGAGGATGTGAGCCAAGTTGATGGAGACCGCGACGAACAGCAAGCCGGTCAGCGCCGCGGCGGCGGCGACGATCACGTTGAAGAACGGCTCCCAGTCAGCCAGGTCATAGCCTCGCATCACACGCGCCTTCGTAGGAGGACAGACTCCGACGACGAGCGTTGCAGGCCAGGCTCAAGTCTCGGTATAACGGCTTGCGCAGGCGCCAGCCGCGGTCGCAGCGTTCGATGAAGCCGGAGCCGGCCAGCATCCCGAGGCAGCGCAGTACCGTGTCCAGGTCCACGCCCGCTTCGGCGGCGATCGTCGAGGTCCCGGCGGCGCCGCGGGCGGGCAGCGCGTCCAGGACCCGGGCGCTGTCGAGGTCGAGCTCGTCCCGGGAGGGCGCGGCCCCGGTTCCGGTCGCGGCTCCGGGTCCCGTCGGGGCACCGGCTCCGGTCGGCGTCTCGGGGGTGCCCAGCGGGGAGAGCATCTCGATGATGTGGTCGGCGCGGGTGACGCAGGTGGCGTCCCATTCCCGGATGATCCGGTGGCACCCGGCCGACTGCGCCGAGGTCACCGGGCCGGGGACGGCCATCAGCGGCCTGCCGAGCTGGGCCGCGTGCCGCGCGGTGTTCAGCGCGCCGCTGCGCTCTCCGGCCTCGACGACCACCGTGCCGCAACTCAGCGCGGCGATGGTCCGGTTGCGGACCAGGAACCGGAGCCGGGCGGGCTGACGGCCGGGCGGCCATTCGCTGATCACCAGGCCATGCTCGGCGATGGTCGCGAACAGGTCCGCGTGGCCAGCCGGGTAGGGGTAGTCGACGCCGCAGGCCAGCACCGCGATGGTGACCGCCCCGGTGGCCAGCGCGCCGCGGTGGGCGGCGGCGTCGATGCCGTAGGCGCCACCCGAGACGACCGCCCAGCCCTGCTCACCGAGGTCGGCGGCGATCTCGCCGGCCACGTGCGCGCCGTACCCGGTGGCGGCCCGCGACCCTACCATCGCGACCGAGCGCAGGCAGGCCTGGCGCAGGTCGGCCTGGCCGCGCAGCCACAGCGCGTACGGCCGGGCGGCGCCGAGCTCATCCAGCCGGCCGGGCCACTGCGGATCGGCGGGACAGACCAGGCGGATGCCGTCACGGCGGGCGTCCGCGAGGCCGGCGTCGTCGGGCAGCCAGGGCAGGCGGAGCCGCCAGCGGTTGACTGCGGCCTGCAGCGCGCGGCGACGGGCTGGCTGGTCGGTGAGGTCAGTGAGGTCGGTCACGGGCAGGGTGCCGCTCTTGATGGCGGCCAGGACCTCGGCGGGTTCGCAGACCTCGAGCAGCGCGCCGAGCGCGGGATCGCCGGGCTCGGCCAGGTAGGTGAGCGCGGCCCGGGCCTGGCGGTCCGGGCTCATCGCCGGACCCCGAGCCACAGGCCCAGCGCGGCATTGCATTCGTCCTTAGTCGGACGTGGCTTACCGGCCAGGTCGGCAACGGTCCAGGCCACGCGGATGACCTTGACCACGCCGCGGGCGCTGATCTGACCGCGTTCCAGGGAGCGTTCGATGACCGTCAGCGCGCCCGGCGCGGGCGGCCAGGTGCGGCGCAGCTCCGAGCCGGGCACCTCGCCGTTCAGCCGCCAGGGAGTGCCGCGCAGCCGGCGGGCGGCCCGGTCCCTGGCCTGGCCACCCGCAGCGCCACGGTCCGGCTGGACTCGGCGAAGTTCCGGTCGTTCAGCAGTTCCTTACGGCCTACCGGTTCGAGCTCGATCTTCACGTCGACCCGGTCGAGCAACGGACCCGAGATCCGGCCCAGGTAGCGGCGGCGGGTGGCCGGGCTGCAGGAGCAGCCGTCGGCGGCCCCGGCGGCGCTGGGCGCACGGGCACGGGTTCGCGGCCAGGACCAGGGTGAACCGGGCCGGGAACCGGGTGGTGACCCCGGACCGGGCCACCACGACCTCGCCTGCTTCGAGTGGCTGGCGCAGCGCGTCCAGTACGTCCCGGGCGAACTCGGGCGCCTCATCGAGGAACAGCACGCCGTGGTGGGCCAGGGAGGCCGAGCCCGGGCGGATGATGCCGCTGCCGCCGCCCACGATCGCCGCCTTGGTCGCGGTGTGGTGCGGGGCCATAAACGGCGGGGCGGTGAGCAGCGGAACTTTGGCAGGCAAGGTCCCGGCCACCGAGTGGATGGCCGTAACCTCCAGCGCGGCCCCGCGGTCCAGGCGCGGCAGGATGGTCGGGATGCGCTCGGCCAGCATGGTCTTGCCTGCCCCGGGCGGTCCCAGCAGGACAGGTGATGCCCGCCCGCCGCGCTCACCTCGGCGGCGCGGCGGGCCAGGGCCTGGCCGAGCATCTCGGCCAGGTCGGGCGCTGGCCCGGCCGCCGGGCTGGATGCCGGGTGGTCCCGGTCGGCGTGGAACTCGGCGGCGGGCGGGTCGGCGCGCAGGCCCGGGGTGCCGCGCAGCCAGTCTGTGACCGCGGTCAAGCTGGTGGCGGCGATGACGCGGATACCCGGGACCAGGGCAGCCTCGGGGGCGTTCTGCTCGGCCACCATGACCGTGCCGAACCGGCCGTCGTCGGCCGCCGCGACCACCGCGGGGAGGACGCCGCGGACCGGCCGCAGCCGTCCGTCGAGGCCAAGCTCGCCGAAGAACATCACTCCGTCACAGGCTGCGCCGCGGTACCGTGCCGGCCGCGGAGAGTACGCCGACCGCGATGGCGAGATCGAACCAGCTGCCGCGCTTGGGCAGGCTCGCCGGGGACAGTCCTACCGTGATCTTGCGCTGCGGCCATTTCTCGCGGCTGTTCGTGATCGCGGCGCGGATCCGGTCCCGTGCCTCGCGGAGGGCGGTGTCGGGCAGGCCGACGAGGATCATCCCGACCAGGCCGTTGGCGATGTCGACCTCGACCTCGACCACGTGGCCGGTCACGCCGACCAGGGCGACCGAAGACGTGCGGGCCAGCGGCACGGCTAGCCCACTCCCCTGACGTGCTCGATGGTGAATCCGCCGGTGCCCTCGTAGACCAGGCCGACCACGTCGATCCGGACCTGATCGAAGCGGACGCCATGGGCGTTCAGCCACTGCACGGCCAGCCTGCGCAGCCGGGCACGCTTGGCCCGGCTGACGGCCTCCAGCGGGCTGCCGTAGCGCACCGACGTGCGGGACTTCACCTCGCACACGACCAGCACCTGGCGTTCGACCGCGACGATGTCGATCTCGCCGTCCGCGCTGCGCCAGTTCCGGTCCAGGATCCGCAAGCCGTGCGACTCCAGGTACTTCGCCGCCTCCTGCTCGCCGGCCTTGCCCAGCGCGTCCTTGGCCCGCATGGCCATCACCTCCGGCTTCGACGATCGCCGCGGCCGGGGGCGACCTGCAGGACGGTCTCGTTGCTGTGGAAAACCCGGAAGGCGGTGCCGGAAGTGTGGATAACGAAGCGGAAATGTCAGTGCCGGATGGTTAGATTCGCGCGGGATGGGTTGCGTCGGCGCGGCGAGGCCGGATCTCAGAGATGGGCATGACCAGCGCTGCGCCAAGGGCGGGACGAGTCAGGGCAGAGCCGGCGCGCAGGATCGGGCGTAACCACTAGCGGAGAACTAGTATTCGATTGATATCGTTTTGTTGTGCCGACATCGACTGAGGACCATCGCAGAGGCGGAGGGCGATCGACCGGGGCGAGTCCGCGCGCACGGCGGCTGCGCGCGGGGAACGGGCGCGGCGTCGACGCAGGATGCGGAGCAGGAGTACCGGGACGAGGTGTACCGGCAGTGGCGAGCCGCCGAGGCGGCCACGAACGGCTACATGCTCAACCGGACCGGCCTACGTGAGGGAATCGATGAACGGTCGCTGTTCGCGGGACCGGAGTCGCGCGTGCGCAAGTACGCCTCGCCCGAGCTGATCGAGTGGTTCGCAGTCTCATCCGCGGCCGACCCGGGTCTCCTGGTTCGGGTCGGCGGCGGCGCGGCGCGCACATCTGGCCGGACGCAGGATCGGGTGAGGGCGCGGCGCTGCCGGGCGGGTGCGGGCTGGAGGATCCGGGCCCGGCGGTTATCGGGACGGGGCGGGCTGGAGGATCCGGGTCTGCGGGAGTGCCGGCCAGGGCGGGGGCGTTCTGGCTGGAGGGCCAGACGTTTTCCTGGAGGAAGGCGAGGAACTTTTCCGCTTCCGGGACGGTGTCGAAGTCCAGGTCGAGGACCACGTAGGCCGGGTCGTCGACCGGCTGCTGGACGCGGGCGCTGCGGACGCCGCCCTGGCGGCGGGCGTCGGCGAAGCGGGCGAAGGCCTCGCTCCAGGTGCCGAAGTCGGTGACGGGGTGCTCGATGTGCAAGGTGGCCATGGGTAACTCCTTGATGGCAGTGGCGGGTGAGGGGGCGGACTCGCGGGTGGCGGGTGACGGGACGGGGAGGCCAGGGCCGCGCAGGGCGGCGGTCTCGCGGGTGAAGGCGCGGCGGCCGATCAGGTGATAGGCCAGGCGCACATTGAGGCGGGCACGCGGCGCAGGAACCGGGTCTGCTCCGGCGGGCTGGCCGAGGACAGGATGTGGCCGAGGAAGACCAGGGCGCGGCGCTTGGGCATGGCGGCGAAGCCGCGCTGGGCGAGCTCGCCCCATTCGGGGGGCGTGATCGTCCGCGCGACGATCGGCAGGACCTGCTGCTCTTCGGAGTCGAGATGCTCACCCAGGCCAGCGGCCAGCTCCGTGAACGCGTCAGCCAGGCGGCTGGCGTCGCGGGAGCGGGCGGTGCGCTGCCAGGCCGGCAGGGCGGTTTCGACCCGCCGCAGGATCTCGGCGAGGGCGGCGTGCTGGGCCTCCATCCGGATCACCAGGTCGGCGTCGAGCGGCGCGCGCTCCAGGAGCCGCGGCCAGAGCAGCTCGTCCTCGTTGTGGTGGTGATGGTGCAGGGCATCGGTCATTTCCCGGGCGTGCCTGGCCACCCGGGCGGCCGCGCGGACGTCGCCGTCCGCGATGCCGCGGACCGTGCGCGGCAGGAGGCCGAACTCGCGGCGGAACACCCGGTGGACCAGCACCATGTCACGCGTGTCGGTCATCGTGTCCTCGTCTCTGGTTTCCTGGTTTGCGGGCGGAGCAGATCATGGGGGCGTCGCGGGAGAAGCCACCGTGGTCCAGGCAGGCCAGGGTGAAGCGGGCGACCTGGCCGGTGGTCACCGTGCTCCACGGCCCGAGCGCGAGGCGCCCGGTCCGGTACCCGTCGTCGGGCGGGCCGGGAACCAGCCGCGGCATCCGGATCAGGGTCCAGTCCAGGTCGCTGGCTCGCAGCAGCCCGGCCATCCGGTAGGTGTCCGCGCTCAGGGCAGGGTTCCACGCTCGCAGCATGGCCGCCATCAGCGGACGGCCGACGGTACGCGGGTCGCCGGGAAAGGGCAGGTGGAAGCCCTGGATGACGATCAGCCGGGACACCTGGTGGCGATGGGCGGCGGCAAGTACGGTGGCCGTTCCGTCGAAAAGAAGGGCAGGATTGTCGCGCCCGGTGCCACCGATGGCACTGACACGGCGTCCGTGTCCTTGACCACCCGCTCGACCGCGGCCTCGTCCCGGACGTCGTCGGCCGGGCGCGCCAGGATCCGGACCTCGTGGCCGGCGGCACGGGCCTGAGCCGCGATGGCGCCGCCGGCCCGGCCGGTGGCCCCGAACACTGCTAGTCGCATGCCGCGACGCTAGGCGCGGCGGCCGGGCGGCCATACCACAAACCTGGTATTTCCGCAGGTCGCCGGTTCCGCCAGGATGGCGGACATGACCGCTGATGCGCGCGAGCGCGCCGCCGGGCGGATCAGGCGGCTGGCCGGGCGGGGCTCGACGTGGCCGCCTCTGGCGCGAGTGCAACGAGGTGCTGACCACCGCCGTGCCGCACTACCTGGCGCCCTGCTGGTTCACCTTCAACCCGGTCTCGCTGCTGGTCACCAGCCACTACAACCCGGTCATCCCGGAGATCTCGGCCGGTTTCCTGACCCACGAGTACGGGCAGGACGACGTGCTGAAGATGGCCGACGTCACCCGGCTGAGCAGCGGCGTGGCCACCATCCACGAGGCGACGGGCGGTGATCCGAGCCGCAGCCCGGGCTGGCGCGCCTACGTCCAGCCCTACGGAGGCGATCGCAGCTCATGGTCGCGCTGCGCACCAAGCCGGGCGAGGCCTGGGGGTTGCTGGCGCTGTACCGGGAGGGCGGGCAGCGGGAGTTCGGCCGGGAGGAGATCGGGTTCCTGGCCGAGGTGTCCGACGCGCTGGCCGAGGGGGCCAGGCGCGGGCTGCTGGTCGGCAGGCGGCCGACCCGGAGGGGCCCAACGCGCCGAGCCTGATCGTGCTTGACGAGAACTGGGACGTGCACTCGATGACGCCGGGCGCGCGGGAACTGCTGGCCGACCTGCCCGGCGGGGGCGAGCTGCCCGCGAGCGTGCTATCGGTGGCCGGGCGCGCGCTGGCGAGCCTGGAGGGGCCGGAGACGACAGGTGAGGTGGCGGTCGCCCGGGTGCGCGCCCGGACCGGCCAGTGGATGATCGTGCACGGCGCGCCGCTGCTGAGCGAGGGGACGCGGCGGGTGGCGGTGATCATCGAGCGCGGCGATCCGGACCGGCTGGCGCCGCTGCTGATGGCGGCGTACGGGCTGACCGACCGCGAGAAGGACGTGACCCACCTGGTGCTGCAGGGCGAGACCACGACCGGGATCGCGGGGCGGCTGTTCATCTCGCCGCAGACCGTCCAGCAGCACCTCAAGGCGATCTTCGACAAGACCGGAGTGCGGAGCAGGCGCGAGCTGACCGGCCAGGTGTTCTTCGCGCATTACGAGCCGCGCGTGCGGGACAACGAGCGGCGCGCGCAGGCCGAGCGCCCGTTCCGCGGCGGGCCGGTCTAGGGTTTTACAGGTTCAGCTGGCGCCGCGGCTGTAGGGCGGGCGCCCGAACGGCTGCTCCGGACGCGGCCCGGCCTTGACCGGCGGTATCTTGCGCTCCACGGTCCTGCGCCCGAGCTCGAACTCCTCCCCGTGGTGGGTGACCGGCAGCGGGTCGCCGTCCACCAGCGCGTACTTGGCCCGCTGGCCCTGGATCTCGACGCTCAGCACACGGCCCCGGTAGCGCATCCGGAACATGAGCCGGGAGATGCCGTCGGGCAGCCGGGGGCTGAAGGCCAGCGTGCCGCTGCCCGCGCGCATCCCGCCGAACCCGGCCACCAGGGCCAGCCACGCCCCGGCCAGGGAGGCCATGTGCACGCCGTCTGAGGTGTTGTGCTCGACGTCCCGCAGGTCCATGAGCGCGGCCTCGGCCAGGTAGTCGTGGGCCAGCTCCAGCTGGCCGACCTCGGCCGCCATCACCGCCTGGGTGCACGCCGACAGCGAGGAGTCGCGCACGGTGAGCGGCTCGTAGTAGGCGAAGTTGGCCGCCTTCTCCTCGGCGGTGAACGCCTCGGACCGCAGGAACATGGCCAGCACCAGGTCGGCCTGCTTGACCACCTGCTTGCGGTACAGCTGGAAGTACGGGAAGTGCAGCAGCAGCGGGTACTCCTCCCCGGGGGTGTTCTTGAAGTCCCACCGCGCGTAGTCGGTGAACCCCTCGTGCTGCGGGTGCACGCCCAGGCGCTCGTCAAACGGGATGTACATCGCGTGCGCCGCGTCGCGCCAGGACGCGGCCTCCTCGGTGGTCACGCCGAGCGCCTCGGCCTCGGCGGGCAGCCGGACGGTCGCGTCCGCGGCGCAGAGCAGGTTCCGCTGGGCCATGAGGTTGGTGTAGACGTTGTTGTCCTTGACCGCGCTGTACTCATCCGGGCCGGTCACGCCCTCGATCCGGAAGTGGCCCATGGCGTCGTGCTGGCCCAGCGAGCGCCACAGCCGCGCGGTCTCCACCAGCAGGTCCAGGCCGACCTCGGTCTCGAACTTGGCGTCTTCGGTGGCGTCCAGGTAACGGCTGACCGCGTCGGCGATGTCGGCGTTGATGTGGAACGCGGCGGTCCCGGCGGGCCAGTAGCCCGAGCACTCCTGGCCGCGGATCGTCCGCCACGGGAACGCCGCGCCCTCCAGGCCCAGCTCGGTGGCGTGCTGCCGGGCCACGTCGAGGGTCAGATGCCGCCAGCGCAATACGTCGCCCGCGGCGGACGGCTGGGTGTAGGTGAGCACGGGCAGCACGTAGGTCTCGGTGTCCCAGAACGTGTGCCCGTCGTAGCCGCTGCCGGTCA
This sequence comes from uncultured Actinomycetes bacterium, assembly GCA_963822765.1. Taxonomy (GTDB): domain Bacteria; phylum Actinomycetota; class Actinomycetes; order Streptosporangiales; family Streptosporangiaceae; genus Palsa-504. The sequence goes on from CAWGJL010000004.1 coordinate 65,340, forward strand.
GCCCCTTGGCCGCGATCGGCCGGTACTCGGCCCGCGCGCCGGCCTGCAGGATGTGGAACAACCCGAAGCGCACCGCCTGCTGGACCTCGGCGTCGCCGTCCACCTCGACGTCGGCGCCGGCCCAGAACTCGTCCAGGTACTCGCGCTGCTCGGCCAGCAGGCCATCCCAGCCGGTCAGGTGAGCACCGGACAGCGCGCCCACGATCTGGTCGATCAGCGCGGGCCGGGACCGCTGGCTCGACCACCCGTAGCTGACGAACTTCACGATCTGCAGCGGCTGGCCGGGGGCCAGTTCGGTGGCCACCGTGGTCCGGCCCAGATCCGGATAGGACTCGGTGCGGCCGCCCATCTTCTCCGGGCCGGTGACCACGTGCGACATCCCGGCCGCCATCCGCAGCTCGCTGGCCCGCGTCCGGTGGACCAGCACGACCCGGGACGGGGTGCCGTCGTAGGTCTGGTGTTCCTCGCTGACCAGCGGCGCCTCCAGGATGGCGGCCAGCCGGGGGTCGTTGCCCCGCCTGGGCATCTCCTCGTTGGTGACCAGCTCGGACTGGAGCACGACCCGTAGCTTGGAGTCGACCGGCTCGACCGTGTAGCTGATGGCCGCGATCGCGCGCTGGGTCAGCGACACCATGCGCACCGAGGTGACCTTGATCCGGGCCCCGGCCGGGGAGGACCAGTCCACGGTCCTGGTCAGCGTGCCCGCCCGCAGGTCCAGGACGCGCTCGTGGGAATGCAGGGTGCCGTACCTGATGTCGAACGGCTCGTCGTCGACCAGCAGCCGGATGATCTTGCCGTTGGTGACGTTGATGACGGTCTGCCCGTTGTCGGGGAAGCCGTAGCCGGCCTCGGCGTAGGGCAACGGCCGGACCTCGTACATGGAGTTGAGGTAGGTGCCGGGCAGCCCGTGCGGGTCGCCCTCGTCCAGGTTGCCGCGCAGCCCGATGTGCCCGTTGGACAGGGCGAAGATCGACTCGCTCTGGGCCAGCAGGTCCAGGTCCAGTTCCTTCTCGACCAGCCGCCAGGGCTCGGTCCCGTACGCGGCCTGCTTGATCATTTGTCGTCCCCGAGAAGCTCCGAGAGGTCCTTGACCACGATGTCGGCCCCGTGCGCCTTGAGCTCGGCGGCCTGGCCAACCCGGTCCACGCCGACGACCAGGGCGAAGTGGCCCGCATGGCCGGCCGCCACGCCGGCCTGGGCATCCTCGAAGACCACCGCGTGATCGGCGGGCGCGTTGAGCGCCTGGGCCGCGGCCAGGAACGTGTCCGGGGCCGGCTTGCCGCGCAGGCCGCGCTCCTTGGCGATGACCCCGTCGATCCTGGTGTCGAACAGGTCCTCGATGCCCGCCGACTGCAGGACCTGGACGGTGTTGGCGCTGGCCGAGACGACCGCGGTGCGGATGCCGTGCTCGCGCACGGCCTTGATGTAGGCGATGGTCCCGTCGTACACCTGGACCCCGCCGGCCGCGATCTTGGCCAGGACCATCTCGTTCTTGCGGTTGCTCAGCCCGTACACGGTGGGCGTCCCCGGCGGGTCGTCCGGGGTGCCCTCGGGCAGGTCGATGCCGCGGGACTCCAGGAACGACCGGGTTCCGTCCAGCCGCGGCTTGCCGTCGACGTAGGCGTCGTACTCATGGCCCGAGTCGAAGGGGACGAACGTGGTTCCGGTGGCCTTCGCGCGTTCGGAGAGGAACTCGTCGAACATTTCCTTCCACGCCGCGGCGTGCACCGTGGCGGTCTGGGTCACAACGCCGTCCATGTCAAACAGGCAGGCCAAAACGCCGTCAGGAAGCCCCAACATCGCCCCTCCGCAGAAAGTTAGGCCGGGAAGTCCGGCTTGTCCGCTGGAACCTCCAGGTCCGCCTTGGCCAGTTCCTCGATGTTGACGTCCTTGAAGGTGACTACACGTACATTCTTGACGAACCTGGCGGGACGGTACATATCCCACACCCACGCGTCTCGCATCGTAACCTCGAAGAAGACCTCACCGTTGTCGCTTGACCGTACGTTCAGCTCAACGTCATTGGTGAGATAGAAACGGCGCTCGGTCTCGACCACGTGAGTGAACAGCCCGACCACATCGCGGTACTCGCGGTAGAGCTGAAGCTCCATCTCGGCCTCGTACTTCTCAAGGTCCTCCGCGCTCATGAGTTCATTCTCCTCTCGTTCTCCCCGAATGCACCCGTCAGGACCAGGTCCGTGGCCTCCCCCGGATCCACGCCGGCCATGAGCTCCGCCGGATCCACGGGAGCTATCAGGGCCAAGGGGCCGGGACCCGCCTGGACCGCTACCCGGTTCACGTTCACGAACGAATACCGGTGGACCGGGGACGGGCCGTGCTCGGCCAGGGCCCGTTCGTGCTCGTCGGTGTTGTATCCCTTGTGCCGGTCAAACCCATACCAGGGATAACGTTCGTGCAGGTCTCGCATCATCCGGTCCCGGCTGACCTTGGCCACGACCGAAGCCGCGGCCACCGACGCGGTGACCCGGTCGCCCTTCCAGACGGCGAGGGCGGGCGCGCCCAGGCCGCGGACCGGGAACCCGTCGGTCAGCACGTACCCAGGGCGGCAGCGCAGCCCGGCGCACGCACGGCGCATGCCGGCCACGTTGCATACGTGCAGGCCCAGCGCGTCGATCTGGTCGTTGCCGATCACCACCACGTGCCAGTCCAGCGCCCAGCGCAGGACCTCGGCGTAGACGTCCTCGCGGGCCGCGGCGGTCAGCAGCTTGGAATCGGCCAGGCCGCGCACGCGCTTGATGTGCGCCGGGTCCAGGACCACGGCCGCCACCACCAGCGGCCCCGCGCAGGCCCCGCGGCCCGCCTCGTCGATGCCTGCCACCGGGGCGAAGCCGGCCTTGGCGAGCACGGTCTCATAGGCTCCCAGTCCCCCGTCGCGCCGGGGCGTATAGCCGACGTACCGGGGCGGAGCGGCCAGAGGTTGTGGGTCGCTGACGGTCAGCGGCCCGGGATCGCGGGTCATGACACTGCAGAGGGTACGCCAGTTGGCCCGGTGTCGCGGCCAACGCCGCGAGCCGCGGGCTAACCGCGCGGCGGTCCCCGGCGGCGGCGGCTGGCGACTCGCATCCGGACGCGGCGCTGCAGCCAGGTCAGCGGGAGGGCGCCGACGAACCCGAGGGCCAGCGGGACGACCTGACCGGTGGGCTCGGCGCGCGCGGTCAGCAGGTCGCCGCCGGCCGCGGACGGGCCCGCGGCGGACGGTCCCGCGGCGTGCGAGCTGTTCAGCGCTTGGGTGTTGAAGGTGGCCGGGATGGGCAGGATCCGCCAGCGGCTGATCGGCCAGATGATGACGAAGGCCCGGCCGATCACCGCGCTCTCCGGGACCGTCCCGCCGCCGGGATCGCCCATGTGGGCCCGGGAGTCCTCGGAGAAGAGCCGGTTGTCGCCCATGACCCACAGGCGCCCCGGCGGCACCACGATGTTGAACCGCATCTGCGACGGAGCCGAGCCCGGGTACAGGTACGACTGCTCGGTGAGCGGAACGCCGTTGACGGTGAGCCCGGCCCTGCGCGTCGCAGCAGGCCACCCGGTCGCCGGGGATCCCGATGACCCGCTTGATGAGGATGTCTGCGTTGTGCCCGAAGCCGAACATGCTGGCAAAGCCGGCTCCGAACTGCTGGAAGATATTGCCATTAGCCGGGATCGCGCCCGGGTCCCAGGAGCCGTCGCCATTGAAGACCACAATGTCGCCGCGGTGAATATCGCGGGTGTGGTACACGATCTTGTTGACCAGCACGCGGTCATTGATCTCGAGCGTATTCTCCATCGACCCGGACGGAATCCAGAAGGCCTGGATCGCGAAGGTCTTGATCACCACGGCGAGCAGCAGCGCGACCGCGACCAGGATCGGCAGCTCCCGCCAGAACGACCGCTGCTTGCGCTTGCGGCGGTGGCCGCGGCGCGGGCCGCCGGGACCTTCGTCGGGGGTGTCGCCGGGCGCCGCCGCGGTCGCCTCGGCCGCGTCATCGGTCTCGGCCTGCGCGTTCCCGGTCTGGGTGTTCTCAGCGTGCGCGTTGTCAGCCTGCGTGTTTCCGGCCTGCGGGTTCGGGGTGGTCTGGTCGGCGGCCGCCTGGGAGTCCGCGGCCGACCTGACCGCGGATCCGGAATCCCGCGCTTCGGACGCGGCGCTGTCCTGCGGACCGCTCACCTAGACCCACACCCCTCGTCGACCCTCACCGTCACCCAGTGAGCTTAGCGCCATTACTCGATGGCAGGACCGGCCGCACGAGGGGGCCGAAACGGCGCGGCCGCGATAAGCAGCGCAATTGGCGGGGCTTATGCGCGGTTCGCGCTATTTCGCGGACGCTAGCGCCGGCGGCGGCGGAGCAGGAGCCAGGGTGCGCCGAGCACTCCCGCGCCGGCGGCGGCCCCGGCCACCGGGACGGCGGCCACCGCGGCCACCGCGGTCCCGCCGACGTCCGCGGCACCGATCAGCGCCGCTCCCGCCGGGCCCGCGTGCAGCGCGGCCTGGCTGAAGGTGGACGGGATGGGCACGTCGCGGAGCTGGGAGACCGGCCAGATGATCAGGAACGCCCGGCCCACGACCTCGTTCTCCGGGATGGCTCCGCCGCCCGGGTCGATGGTGTGGTAGCGGGAGTCGTCGGAGTCCCCGCGGTGATCGCCCATCACCCACAGGTGGCCGGGCGGAACGGTGACCGTCTTGAACGGGAACGACGGCGCGTCGCCCGGGTACAGGTACGACGTCTCGGTCAGCGGTACCCCGTTGACCGTCACCTTCCCGTCGGTGCAGCACGCCACCTTGTCGCCGGGCAGGCCGATGACCCGCTTGATGTAGTAGGTCTGGCTGCTCTGCAGGCCGATGCCGGACAGCACCTCGTCCCAGAGCCGGACGAACCCGTTGTCGGCGGGGGGCGGCGCGTTGGGCCCCCACGAATCCTGCCCGCTGAACACGACGATGTCGCCGCGGGCGACGCCGCGGGTGTGGTAGACGAGCTTGTTCACCAGGACCCGGTCACCGACCTGGAGCGTATTCTCCATCGATCCGGTCGGGATCTTGTACACCTGCGCGACGAACGCCTTCACCACCAGGGTCAGGGCCGCGGCGACCACCACGATGACCAGCAACTCGCGCCAGAAGTGCTTGCGCCGCTTGCGTACCGGGGCGCTCGCGGGCTCATCCGGCGCGTCCTGGTCCTGCGGCTGGGGCTCGGGGGCCTGATATCCCGGATCAGGTCCGGGGCGGTCCAGCGGCGGGGCGGACTCGACGCGCGGCCAGGCAAAGGTGTCCTGATCGTGCGGATCGTCCATACCCTGTTCCCCGCCCGGCCCCACCGGTCAGCTGCCGGGTCGGTCGCGGCGCTCCTTGATCCGCGCCGCCTTTCCGCGCAGGTCCCTCAGGTAGTAGAGCTTGGCCCGGCGGACCTTGCCGCGGCTGACCGGCTCGATCTTGTCGATCGACGGGCTGTGCACCGGGAAGGTCCGCTCCACGCCGACGCCGTAGCTGATCTTGCGGACGGTGAACGTCTCGCGAGCCCCGCTGCCCTGACGCCTGATCACCACGCCCTGGAACACCTGGATCCGCGAGCGGTTGCCCTCAGTGACCCGGACATGGACCTTCAGCGTGTCCCCGGGCCGGAAGGCCGGGATGTCAGAACCGGGTCTGGGCCTGCTCGATTTCGGCGATGGCGGTATGCATGACAGCGATTTCCTCGGTGGTGGTCGGTTCCGCACGGCCCGGCGGCAGCCGGCTCGCGCCAGGGCACCATGGGCCCCCGGCCGCAGCCTTGAAAAGACAGCGGACTTCAGTGTGCCATATCTTGACCGCTAACCGGAACGCGACCCAGGGCCCTCCTCGGCCGCCCATCCGGCCTCGGCCAGAACCTGCTGGTCGCGGCGGTCCAGGTCGCGCAGGGCCGCGATGAGGTCGGGACGGCGGGCCGCCGTGCGCCGCAGGGCCATGTCGCGGCGCCAGCGCGCGATCGCGGCGTGGTGGCCGGAAAGCAGGACCTCCGGCACCTCCAGGCCCCGCCATTCGCGCGGCCGGGTGTAGACGGGCCCCTCCAGCAGCCCGCGCATGCCCGGGTCCTGATCGCCGCCGAACGAGTCGTCGGTGGCGGAGGACGCGTTGCCGAGCACGCCGGGCAGCAGCCGCCCGACGGCCTCGACCATGACCAGCACCGCCGCCTCGCCGCCGGCCAGCACGTAGTCGCCGATGCTCACCTCGTCGACCGGCAGCCGGGCCCGCATGGCCGGTACCACCCGCCCGTCGATGCCCTCGTACCGGCCGCAGGCGAACACCAGCCACGGCTCGGCCGCGTACCGGGCGGCCAGGTCCTGGGTGAACGGCACCCCGCTGGGCGTCGGCACCACGAGCCGGGCCCCGGGCAGCCGGGCCCCGGGCCGCCGGGCGCCGGGCGGGCCGGCCAGGATCGCGTCCAGCGCGTCGCCCCAGACGTCCGGCTTCATGACCATGCCCGGGCCGCCGCCGAACGGCACGTCGTCGACGGTGTGGTGCACGTCGGTAGCCCAGGACCGCAGGTCGTGCACCCCGAACCCGATGTCCCCCCGGGCCGCCGCCTTCCCGATCAGCGAGACCCGCAGCGGGCCGTCGAAGTACTCGGGAAAGATCGTGACGATGTCGATGCGCATCAGGCCGGGCCGTGGTTCTCGGGGTCGAGCAGGCCGGCCGGCGGGTCGATGACGAGCACGCCGGCGGCCACGTCGACCTCCGGCACGATCGCCTTCACGAACGGCACCAGGTGCTCCTGGCCGGGAGCACGCTGAACCACGAGCAGGTCCTGGCCGTGATGCAGCACGTCGGTGACCACCCCGACCGCCTCGCCGGCCGACGTCCGCACGCAGAGCCCGATCAGCTCGTGGTCGCGGAACTCGTCCGGGTCGGCGGTCGGCGGCAGCTGGCTGGAATCCACGCTCAGCCAGCGGCCGGTCAGCTCCCCGGCCGCCGTCCGGTCGGTGATCCCGTCGAACGCGACCAGGAGCTGCCCGGAGTGCCAGCGCTTGGCGGCGACCCGGAGGACCTGGTCCGGCTGGGTACCGCCGTCGGCGGTAGGCCCGGCGTCCAGGCTGGCGCCCACGGCGAAGCGGAGGTCAGGCTCGTCAGTCCTGACCCCGACCACGACCTCGCCGCGGATCCCGTGCGGGCGGCCGATGCGGCCGACGATGACCCGCACCGGGTAAGCGGACCTCGTTCGCGTCCAGCAGGTCGATGCGCACGTAGCGACCCGACGCCAGGGCGCCGATCACCGTGCGCAGGGCCCGGGCGGTACGCCCGCCCCGGCCGATGACCTTGCCGAGGTCGTCGGGATGCACCCGCACCTCCAGGACGTTGCCCCGCCGCAGCGCACGGCTGCGGACGCGGACGTCATCCGGAAACTGGACGATGCCCCGGACCAGGTGCTCGAGGGCCTCCTCAAGCACGTCAGGCCTCAGTCCCTGCGTCAGCGGCAGCCTTGGCGGGCGGCTCGGCGGACGCGGCGGGGGCCTCCTCGGCCGGCGCTGCCTCGGCGGGCGCTGCCTCAGCCTCGGCCTTGGCGGGCGCTGCCTCGGCGGGCGCTGCCTCGGCCTTGGCGGACGCGGGCGCTGCCTCGGCCTTGGCGGTGGCGTCCTCGGCCTTGGCGGTGGCGTCCTCGGCCTTGGCCGGTGCGTCCTCGGCGGGCGCGGTCTCGGCCTTGGCTGACGTGGCCTTGGCCTTACCGCCGGCCGCGGACTTGGCCCGCGGGCCGCCCTTGGCCGAGGCCTTCTCGTCCTTTTCCTTGCTGGCCTGGCTGGCCTTGGCGGCGGCCTCGAAGGCTTCCTTCTTGTCCCCGCGCGGCGCGGCGGTCCGGAGGGTGCCTTCGCTCCCCGGCTCGCCGGTGAACTTCTGCCAGTCCCCGGTGACCTTGAGCAGGACGCGGACCGGGTCCGTGGGCTGGGCGCCCACCGACAGCCAGTGCTGAACCCGCTCGGAGTTCACTTCGATGAGGGAGGGCTCGGCCTTGGGGTGGTACTTGCCGATCTCCTCGATGGCGCGCCCGTCGCGCTTGGTGCGCGAATCGGCGACGACGATCCGGTAGTAGGGCTCCCGGATTTTGCCCAGGCGCTTCAGCTTGATCTTGACAGCCACGGCTGTGGTCTTCTCCCAGCGATAGATGCGAAGCGGCGGCCCCGCACCGGCCGGGGACCAGCCGAGGGGACCACTCAGATGAGCCAGGCCGGGCAAACGGTGAGAGGGCGTCGCATGGCCTGACGGTCAGCCTCACATTGTGCCAGACAACCGCCGCTGACTAGTAATCGTCACCTCGGATGGGAACAGTAAGTCATGCGGCGCTCACGAGACGGATGGGGGTGTCCGGGGCCCCGCGAGCCGAAGGGCGCGCCGCCGACTGGACTGAGGAGCGACGAAGGAGCGACGAGGGAAGGAGGCGGGTCAAGAGCGCCCGGAGGCGAGTGGGGGGATAACAGATCACATTCGCACTGGCCACGGGGGTCGGGGCGGGCGGTGTCACGGATTGAAACAGTTACATAACGTGCGTTGACTATCCGCAAAATGACATCCTAGCGTTGCCATACTGTTCTTTATATGCACGGCCGTTCGCACAGCGCACGAAGGGTGGGCGCACGGATCTGGGACGGGCGCGCAGCTACCGCGAAACGAACTCCAGATAGCGATAGGAGCCCGCACACCAGGCATCCGGGGTCCCGGCGGGGATCATGGTGTCACGGTGTCACTTCATAAAGCGGTCCCGCGCCTTGGCGCGACCTCAAAGGGAGATCGATGCACATGAGTGACCAGACAGCCCAGGGGTCAGGGGGCTACGGGGGGCCGGACAGCCAGCCCGTAAGCGGAGGGGTCGTGTCCACCGGGGTGACCCGACGCGGCCTGCTGCGCGCGGCCGGGGCCGGCGCGGCCGTCGTGGGCGGCGGCGGACTGCTCGAGGCCTGCAGCTCCAGCATCAAGGGTGCCTCTTCTTCTTCTTCTTCGTCGTCGTCGTCGTCCTCGTCCTCGTCCACCGCGGGCGGCAGCACGCAGCCCATCGTGATCGGCTTCATCCACCCGCTCACCGGCCCGCTGGGGGAATTCGGCACCTCCGACAACTGGATCGTCAACACGATCCTGGCCACGTCGCAGTACAAGAACGGGTTCAAGATCGGCGGGAAGAGCTACCCGGTCACGATCAAGTCCTACGACACCCAGTCCGACCCCACCAAGGCGGGTCAGCTGGCCAGCCAGGCGATCCTCACCGACAAGGTGGACCTGCTCCTCACGTCCTCCACGCCCGAGACGGTCAACCCGGTCGCGACCCAGGCCGAGAAGCTGGGCTGCCCGCTGGTCTGCGGCAACGTCCCGTGGCAATCCTGGTACGTGAACCTGGGCGGCAACCCGACCCCGGGCAAGTCGACGTTCAAGCCCACCTGGACGACGATGTACTTCCTGGGCGTCAACGACCTGTGCAACTCCTTCATCCCGATGTGGAACAAGATCCACGCCCAGCTGGGCACGGACAAGGTCGCCGCGTGCATGTTCCCCAACGACTCGGACGGCAACGCCTTCCGCGGGGCGTGGCCGCTGTTCGCCGGGCCAGGCTACACACTGATCGACCCGCCCGCCTACACCGACGGGCTGACCAGCTACTCCTCGTTCATCAGCCAGTTCAAGTCGAAGAACTGCGAGTTCTTCACCAACGTGCCGCTGCCGCCCGACTTCAACACGATGTGGAAGCAGGCCGCCCAGCAGGGCTACAAGCCGAAGCTGGCCACCGTGGCCAAGGTGCTGCTGTTCCCGGCGGACGTGACCGCGCTCGGCTCGCTGGTCAACAACGTCGCCACCGACGCCTGGTGGACGCCGAACATGCCGTGGAAGTCCTCGCTCACCGGGGAAACCTGCGCGCAGATCGCCGCCGCGTTCACCTCGGCCACCGGATCGCAGTGGGTCCAGTCGCTGTCCAACTACAGCCTCTTCGAGGTCGCGTACGCGGCCATGACCTCGGTGAACAACCCGCACGACAAGGCCGAGGTGGCCGCGGCGCTGTTCAAGGTGAACATCGAGGGCGTCGCCGGGCAGCTCGACTGGACCTCAAGCAAGAACCCGGCGCCTGGTGTGGTGGACACGCCCTGCGTCGGCGTGCAGTGGAAGCCGAACAGCAAGTACGGCTGGTCAATGGAGGTCGTCGACAATACGCTGATGCCGAACGTGCCCCTCACCGCGACGCTCGAGCCGACGAACAAATAACCGGATGGCCGAACCACTGCTTGAACTGCACCACGTGACGAAACGGTTCGGCCGGGTCGTCATCGCCGAGGACCTGTCGTTCGCGGTCGGATCCGGGGACACGGTCGGGATCGTGGGGCCGAACGGAGCGGGCAAGACCAGCCTGTTCGGCCTCATCTCGGGTGACCTGTCGCCCGGGGCGGGAAGCGTCTCCTTCGCCGGGCGCCCGGTCACCAAGCTGGACGCGGCGGCCCGGTGCAGGCTCGGCATCGGCCGCACGTATCAGGTGCCGCGGCCCTTCGGGGACATGACCGTGTTCGAGAACGTGCTGGTCGCCGCGCAGCAAGGCGCCGGGCTGCGGCGCCGGGCCAGCTACGTGGCGGCCGGGGAGGCCCTGGAGCGGGCCGACATGACCGGCGAGGCGAACCTGCCCGCCGAACGGCTCGGCCTGCTGCAGCGCAAGCGGCTGGAACTCGCCCGCGCGCTCGCGTCGCAGCCGAAGCTGCTGCTGCTCGACGAGGTGGCCGGCGGCCTGACCGACCCGGAGGTCGCGCAGCTGGTCGAGATCGTCCGCGGGGTGAACGCCGAGGGCATCACGGTGATCTGGATCGAGCACGTGGTGCGGGCGCTGGTGGCCGTGGTGACCAGGCTGATCTGCCTGGCCGGCGGGCAGTTCGTGGGGGACGGCGACCCGGCGCAGGTGCTGGCCAACCCGGCGGTCCGCGAGGTCTTCCTCGGCTCCGAGGTCACCGCCTCCCTCACCGCCGGCACGCTGAGCGAGGACGTCAGCCCGGGAGAGCCGCAGTGAGCGAGGCGCGGGGCGAAGCGAGCCAGCCGATACTGGAGGTTCGCGACCTGACCGTGCATCACGGGCAGCTGCGCGCGCTGGACCGGATCTCGCTGCGGGTGCTGCCGGGCGAGGTGTACGCCATCATCGGCGCCAACGGGGCGGGCAAGTCGACGCTGCTGCGCACGATCGCCGGCCTGCACCACCCCACCGAGGGCTCGATCCGCTACGACGGCCAGGACGTGACCAGGATCCGGCCCGAACGCCGGGCCACCAGCGGGATCGCCATGGTGCCGGAGGGCCGGCGCCTGTTCGGATCGCTCACGGTCGAGGAGAACCTGCAGATCGGCGCGACCTACGCGCGGAAGGGACCCGTGGACGATCGACCGGGTCTACGAGCTGTTCTCCTGGATGAGGGACCGGCGGGCCCAGCGCACCGAGCAGCTTTCCGGCGGCGAGCAGCAGGCGGTGGCCATCGGCCGGGCGCTGGTGGCCAACCCGCGGGTGCTGCTGCTCGACGAGCTGTCCCTGGGCCTGGCGCCGGTGGTCGTGCAGCGGATCTACGGCATGATGCCCCAGATCCTGGCCAGCGGGCTGACCGTGCTGCTGGTCGAGCAGGACGTGAGCCAGGCGCTGCGGGTGGCCTCGCACCTGCAGTGCCTGCTGGAGGGGCGGACCACGCTGGAAGGCAAGCCGTCGGACGTCACCGCGGCCGAGGTCGAGGCCGCGTACTTCGGATTGCGGTCCGCGCCGGCCGAGGAAACGGAGGCCTAATGGTCTGGGTCAACCAAGTCATCCAGGGGATCTTGACCGGCGGCCTGTACGCGCTGTTCGCGTGCGGGCTCTCGCTGATGTTCGGGGTCATGAAGGTGGTCAACCTGGCGCACGGCGACCTGGCGATCGTCGGCGGCTACGTCGCGGTCGGCGTCATCACGGTCACCCACGTCCCGGTGCTGTGGTCGTTCGTGATCGTGGTGCCGCTGATGGCGGTGCTGGGCTACGTGCTGCAGCGGACCGTGATCCAGGCCGCGCTCGACCGCAGCGTGCTGACCACGCTGCTGGTCACGTTCGGGTTGTCGGTGGTGATCGAGAACGCGCTGCTGGAGTTCTTCACCGCCGGCAGCCACTCGCTCGGGGTCGGCAACGCGATCATCACCAGCTCGTTCTCGATCGGCTCGCAGATCAGCATCGCCTACCTGGGGCTGCTGATCTTCGCCGTGGCGGTGGTGGTCCTGACCGGCCTGCAGTACTTCTTGTCCCGGTCGAGATACGGGCGGATGATCCGGGCCGTGGCCGACGACAAGGAGGCGGCCCAGCTGTCCGGGATCGACTACCGGCACGTGTTCGGCATCGCGGCGGCCATCGCGTTCGGCACGGTGGCGCTGGCTGGCATCGCGTACGGCATGACCAGCCAGTTCGCGCCGAGCACGGGAACCGACACGATCTTGCTGTTCGCGTTCGCCGCGGTGGTCATCGGCGGGCTCGGCTCGCTGTGGGGCACGCTGCTCGGCGGCGTGATCCTCGGCGTGGCCCAGGCCATCGGTGCCCAGATCAACGGTTCTGACGAGCTCCTGGCCGGGTACATCGTCTTCCTGGTCGTGCTGGTCGTGCGCCCGCAGGGGCTCATCGCCCGGGGGGCGCAGTCGTGACCGCGGTGGCTGAAACCACGGCCCGTTCGGCCGAAAAATACCGGGTGACCCGGTCACGTAGGAACGTGGCCTGGACCGGGCTCGGCGCCCTGGTGGTCGTGGTGGTGCTCGCGCTGTTCCCGTACCTGGTGGGGGCCGGCACCGAAACCATCCTGGTGCAGGCGTTCATCATCTTGACCCTGGCCAGCATGTGGAACCTGCTGGCCGGGTACGCGGGCCTGGTATCGGTGGGACAGCAGGCGTTCGTGGGGCTCGGGGCGTACTTCGTGCTGATCCTGAACATCCACAACCTGTCGATGTTCACCGCGCTGCCGATCGCGGCCATCGGCTGCGGCGTGGCCGCCGTGCCGATGTGGTGGCTGGTCGCGCGGCTGCGCAGCGGATACTTCGCGATCGCCACCTGGGTGCTCGCGACGACCGTCTCGCTGATCATCCAGAAGTTCCCCTCCATCGGCGGCGGGACCGGCCTGTCGCTGCCGCACACGCCCGACCTCAGTTCGGCGGTGCTGGAGGCGTACACGTACTGGATCGGGCTGGCCGTCACGGTGCTCGCCCTGGCCGGCGTGTACCTGCTGCTGCGCAGCAGGCTGGGGCTGGTGCTCACCGCGGTCAGAGATGACGAAGTGGCCGCGCGCAGCTCGGGCGCGCGGGTGGGCGTGGCCCGGATGCTGGTCTTCGTGGTGGCCGGGGTCGGGTGCGGCGCGGCCGGCGCGCTGCTGGCCGTCAGCCAGCTGATCATCCAGCCCAACGCGGTGTTCAACGTGCAGTGGACGGCGTACATGGCGTTCGCGGTGATCATCGGCGGGCTGGGCACGATCGAGGGGCCGATCCTGGGCACGATCGTGTACATGGTCCTGCAGCAGACGCTGCAGTCCTACAACGTCTGGTACCTGATCATCTTGGGCCTGGTCGCGATGGCCGTGGCGATCTTCGCGCGGCGCGGGCTGTGGGGCCTGGTCGACGACCACCTGCACGTCCGGCTGTTCCCGGTCGGGTACTGGCTGTGGGATCCGGACTCGCGCGGTCGCGGCCTGGCCCGGCGCCGGGGCGGCCGGCACAGCTAGGTTGGGTGCATGCTGCTCGCTGAGATCGCCGAGGTATCGCAGGCCGTCGGCGCGACCAGCGCGCGGCTGGCGAAGGTGGAGTCGCTGGCGGGCGCGCTGCGCGAGGCCGGGCCGCTGGAGGTGCCGATCGCCGTTGCGTACCTGTCCGGGGAGCTGCCGCAGCGGCAGATCGGGGTGGGCTGGGCGGCGCTGCGGGACGGGTTCCCGGCGGCCGCGATTTCCACTCTGTCGCTGAGCGAGGTAGACGCGGGGTTTTCCGCGATCGGGGCGGTGAGCGGGAAGGGTTCGGCGGCGGCGCGCAAGGCGCTGGTCGGGGAGCTGTTCGGCCGGGCCACCGCGGACGAGCAGCGCTTCCTGGTCGGGTTGCTCTCGGGTGAGCTGCGGCAGGGGGCGCTGGAAGGGGTGATGACCGACGCGGTGGCCCGGGCCGCGTCGGTGCCGGTGGCGGAGGTGCGCCGGGCGATGATGCTGCGCGGCTCGCTGGGCGCGGTGGCGGCGGCGGCGCTGGCGGGCGGGAGCGCCGCGCTGGCGGCGTTCGGGCTGGAGGTCGGGCGCCCGGTGCGGCCGATGCTCGCGGCCAGCGCGTCGAGCATTTCGGAGGCGTTTTCGCGGGTCGGCGACGGCGCGGCGGCGGCGGCGGAATGGAAGCTGGACGGGATCCGGATCCAGGCGCACGTGTCTGCGGGATCCGTGCGGTTGTTCACCCGGACCCTGGATGAGATCACCGGGCGGCTGCCCGAGGTGGTCGCGGTCCTGAGCCAGCTGCCGGTGCGCGCGGCGGTGTTCGACGGCGAGCTGATCGCGCTGCGCGCGGACGGGCGGCCGATGCCGTTCCAGGACACCTCGTCGCGGGCGGCGAGCTTGGACGGGCCGCCGTTGTCGGTGTTCCTGTTCGACGTGCTGCACCTGGACGGCGTCGACCTGATCGACCTGCCGGATGCCGAGCGGCACGCTTCGCTGGCCTCGGCGGTGCCGCCGGCGCTGCTCATGCCGCGGCTGGTGACGTCCTGCGCTGCCGAGGCGTCGGAGTTCTTCCGCGACGCGGTGGCCCGCGGGCACGAGGGCGTGGTGGTCAAGTCGCTGGACACGGTGTACGCGGCGGGGCGGCGCGGCGCCGGGTGGATCAAGGTCAAGCCGCGGCACACGCTGGACCTGGTCGTGCTGGCCGTCGAGTGGGGGCACGGGCGGCGGCGCGGCTGGCTGTCCAACCTGCACCTGGGCGCGCGCGACCCGGCCACCGGGGGGTTCGTGATGCTCGGCAAGACGTTCAAGGGCCTGACCGACGAGCTGCTGACCTGGCAGACGTCGCGGCTGCTTGAGCTGGAATCCCGGCGGGACGCTTACACGGTGTACGTTCGGCCGGAGCTGGTGGTGGAGATCGCCTTCGACGGCGTGCAGCGCAGCCCGCGCTACCCCGGCGGGCTGGCGCTGCGCTTCGCCCGGGTGCTGCGCTACCGGTCGGACAAGCCGGCCGCCGAGGCCGACACGATTGACATGGTCCGGGCGCTGGCTCCGTTATTTCTTCTTGTCGCGGCGCTTGAACGCGGCGGGGATGTTGTCCTGAGCGGGCGGCGGGAAGTTCAGGCCGGGCGGCAGGTTGGCCAGGCCGTCGGCGAGGCTCTGCGGGAAGCCTTCGGGCAGGGCGCCCAGGCCCGTTCCCGGGCTTGCGGGGGTCTGGCCGCTTTGGTCCTGGGCGGCCGCGGCGCGGTCGAGTTCCGCGGCGCGGCGGGGGTCGCCGCTGCGGGCCGGCTTCTTCTTGCCCTTCTTGCCGCCACGGGCGGACTTGGTGGCCGCCCGCCGGGCCATCGCGCTCATGCCCGGGGGCATGCCGGGGATGCCGCCGCTGAACATGGCCCGCATCTGCTTCTGGCCCTCGAAGAAGTTCGTGACCAGCTGGGCGACCTCACCGATGGCGACCCCGGAGCCCCGGGCGATGCGCGCCCGGCGCGAGCCGTTGATGATCTTGGGGTTGCGCCGTTCCTCGGGGGTCATGGACCGGACGATGGCCTCGGCGCGGTCCAGGTCCTTGTCGTTGACCTGGGAGAGCAGCTCGCGGTTCTTGGCCGCGCCGGGCAGCATGCCGAGCAGGTTCCCGATCGGGCCGAGCTTGCGGACCATGGACAGCTGCTCGACGAAGTCCTCGAGCGTGAAGCCTTCGCCGGAGGCGATCCGGCCGGCCAGGTTAGCCGTCTGATCGGCGTCGAAGGCCTTCTCAGCCTGCTCGATCAGGGTCAGGATGTCGCCCAGGTCGAGGATCCGCGACGCCATCCGGTCCGGGTGGAACAGGTCGAAGTCCTCGAGCTTCTCCCCCGAGGAGGCGAACATGATCGGCCGGCCGGTCAGCTGCACGATGGACAGCGCGGCGCCGCCGCGGGCGTCGCCGTCGAGCTTGGTCAGCACGACGGCGTCGTAGCCGACCCCGTCCAGGAAGGCCTGCGCGGTGGCCACCGCGTCCTGGCCGATCATCGCGTCGACCACGAACAAGATCTCGTCCGGGTCGGTGGCGTCCCTGATCGCCCGGGCCTGGGCCATCATGTCCTCGTCGACGCCGGTCCGGCCGGCGGTGTCGATGATGACCATGTTGTACTGACGGCGCCGGGCCTCGTCCAGCGACTGCCGCGCGACCTGTACCGGGTCGCCGACGCCGTTGCCCGGCTCCGGGGCGTACACCGGAACCCCGGCGCGCTCGCCGAGGACCTGGAGCTGCTGGACGGCGTTCGGGCGCTGCAGGTCGGCCGCGACCATGACCGGCGTGTTGCCCTGCTCCTTGAGCCACAGCGCGAGCCTGGCCGCCAGCGAGGTCTTACCTGCGCCCTGCAGGCCGGCCAGCATGATGACGGTCGGCGGCACCTTGGCGAAGCGCAGCCGCCGGGCCTCGCCGCCCAGGATGCCGATCAGTTCCTCGTGCACGATCTTGATGACCTGCTGCGCGGGGTTCAGCGCGGCGGAGACTTCCTCGCCGCCGGCCCGCTCCTTGACCCGGGCGATGAACTGCCTGACCACCGGGAGCGCGACGTCCGCCTCGAGCAGGGCGATGCGGATCTCGCGCGTGGTCGCGTCGATGTCGGCAGCGGTCAGCCGTCCCCGGCCGCGCAGCGCCGAAAAGACCTGCGTCAACCGGTCAGATAGGGTCTCAAACACGTTGTCCAGGCTACCGGTAGGCGGACCCTCAGCCGGCCAGTGCCGCCAGGACGCAGTGAACGGTGGCCAGGCGCTGCTCCCGGTCGGCCAGCGGCTGGCCGTCCTCACCGGTCACGTAGAACACGTCGACCACCTCGGCGCCCAGCGTCTCGACCCGGGCCGCGCGGACGTTGAGGCCGCATTCGCCCAGGGCCCGGCCCACCCGCCAGAGCAGCCCGGGCGCGTCGTGCGCGCGGACCTCCACGATGGTGGCGGTTTCCGAGGCGTCGTCGACCAGGGTGACCTTGGGCGCGGGGACCGCGGCGCCGCGCGGCGGGCCGGCCCGCGCCCGGCGTTCCAGCCGGTCCGCCACGTCCAGCCGGCCGAGCAGCATCCGGCGCAGGTCCCCGGCCACCAGGGTCGGGTCGGGCGGCTCGCCGAACTCGGGCTCCACGTCGAACACGGTGACCGCGGTCTCCCCGACCGAGGTGGCGTTGGCGCTGCGGACCGCCAGGCGGTGCGCGGCCAGCACGCCGGCCGCGCGCCACAGCAGGCCGGGCCGGTCGGGCGCGACCACGGTCACCTCGGCGCCGCATACGGTCGCGGCCGGGCCGCCGCCCGCGGCCAGCGTGAGCTGATCGTCGCGGAGCGGGGCCGGCTCGGGCCGGGGCTGGCCGGCCAGCACCGCCGCGACCCGCCGGACCAGGTCGGCGACGAGCGTGGCCTTCCAGTCGTTCCACGCGGCGGGCCCGGTGGCCAGGCCGTCGGAGATGGCCAGCGCGTGCAGCAGCTCGAGCAGCGCCCGGCTGGGCACCAGCGCCGCCACCTGCTTGACCGTCACCGGGTCATCCAGGTCGCGCCGGGTGGCGACCATGGGCAGCAGCAGGTGGTGCCGGACGGCCGAGGCGACCAGGCCGACATCGGCCTCGGGCAGCCCCATCCGCCGGCTCACGTCGCGGGCCACGACCTCGCCGGTGACGCTGTGGTCACCGGGCCAGCCCTTGCCGATGTCGTGCAGCAGGGCGGTCAGCAGCAGCAGGTCGGGCCGGGCGACCTCGCGGGTCAGCGCGGCCGCGTGGCTGGCCGCCTCGACCAGGTGCCGGTCCACGGTGAACGTGTGCAGCGGGTTGCGCTGCGGCCGGTTCCTGACCCGTTCCCAGTCCGGGATCAGCGAGGTGATCAGGCCCTGCTTATTCCCGGCCGTATCCAGCGCCTCCCATACGCTGACCGCGGACGGGCCGGCCCCGAGCAGGGCCAGCAGGGCGTCACGGGCCGGGGCCGGCCACGGGACGGGCAACGGCGGGCATTCGGTGAGCCGGTCCAGGGTGCGCGGCGACAGCGGCAGCCCGGCCTGCGCGGCGGCTGCCGCGGCCCGCAGGACCAGGACCGGGTCGCCGGCCGGGTCGGCCGCCCGGGCCAGGACGACCTCGCCGTCCTGCTCCACCACGCCGTCGGCCAGCGGCAGGCGGTCGGCCGGGCGGCGGGTCCGCGGGCGGCGCTGACGAAGGCGGTCGGCCTGGCGGAAGGTGTGGTCGACGGCGTAGGCGACGGTCCGCGCGGCGCCGGCCAGCATGCGCAGCAGCACGTCACCGTCGAGCAGGCCGAGGGCCCGGGCCACCTCGTCCTGCTCCTCGAGCACGAGCCGGTCCAGGCGGCGCCCGGTGATCTCGTGCAGCGCGTGCCTTGTGTCGAGGATCTGGTCGTAGGCGGTGCGCACCTTGGGCCCGGGCGCGGGCGCCACCCACGCGGCGGCCACGGCCTGGATCGCGTGCACGTCCCGCAGCCCGCCCCGGGCCTCCTTCAGGTCCGGTTCCAGCAGGAAGGCGAGCTCGCCGCTGATCCTGGTGCGTTCGTCGCGGGCGGCGTGCAGCTCGGCCAGCCGGGCCGGCGCGGCGGCGCGCCAGTCCTCCAGGGCGCCGGCGCGCAGGCGTTCGGTGAGGTCGGGATCGCCGGCCACGTGCCGCGCGGACAGCAGCCCGAGCGCGACCTTCAGGTCGGTGCGGGCCACCCGCCGGGCCTGCGGCACGGTGCGGACCGCGTGGTCGAGCTCGGCGCCGGAGTCCCAGACCGGATACCAGATCCGGTCCGCGATGCCCGCGATGTCGTCCCGCCCGCCGTGCAGCAGCACCACGTCCAGGTCGCTGCGGGGCAGCAGTTCCCGGCGCCCGTACCCGCCGACGGCCACCAGGGCCACGCCCGGTTCGGCACCCAGGAGCCCGGCCAGCCACCGGTCGACCGCAGTGGTGCGGCGGGCCCGGTCCGCGGCGAACGAGGTCACGGTTCCCGGGACGCTCATGGGTTTGTTTTGCGGCTCAGATGGCGTCTGGTCCGCGCTCTCCGGTGCGCACCCGGACCACGGTTTCCACCGGCACCGACCAGACCTTCCCGTCGCCGATCCGGCCGGTCTGCGCCGCCTTGACCACCACCCCGATCAGGTCGTCGGCGTCCTCGTCCTCGCACAGGACCTCGACGCGGACCTTCGGGACCAGGTCGACCTGGTACTCGGCGCCGCGGTACACCTCGGTGTGGCCGCGCTGCCTGCCGTATCCGCTCGCTTCGGTGACGGTCAGGCCGTGGACGCCGAACGCCTGCAGCGCGGCCTTGACGTCGTCCAGCTTGAACGGCTTGATGACAGCGGTGATGAGCTTCATCGTCGGGTGTCCCTTCGCCAGTGCTGTACCTGACCTTCGGCCGCGGAGGTTTCGCCGGGCCTGTCGGCGTGTGTCGGCGAGGTGAAAGACGCCGCTGGCGTGTTACATCCGTGTTTCGTTGTTCTTGTTTGGCGGTCTAGCCGAGGATGGCGTCGACGAAGGCGGCCGGGTCGAACGGGGCCAGGTCGTCCGGTCCCTCGCCGAGGCCGACCAGCTTGACCGGAACGCCCAGCTCGCGCTGCACGGCGATGACGATGCCGCCCTTGGCCGTCCCGTCGAGCTTGGTCAGCACGATGCCGGTGACGTCGACCACCTCGCCGAACACCCGCGCCTGCCGCAGCCCGTTCTGCCCGGTGGTGGCGTCCAGCACCAGCAGCACCTCGTCCACCGGGGCCTTCTTCTCGACCACGCGCTTGACCTTGCCGAGCTCGTCCATCAGCCCGACCTTGGTGTGCAGCCGCCCGGCGGTGTCGATGATGACCGCGTCGACGCCGGTCTCGATGCCCTCGCTGACCGCCTCGAAGGCCACGCTGGCCGGGTCGGCGCCGTCCCGGTCGGCGCGCACGGTCCTGGCCCCGACCCGCTCGCCCCAGGTCTGCAGCTGGTCGGCGGCGGCCGCGCGGAACGTGTCGGCCGCGCCCAGCAGCACGGTCTCCCCGTCCCCGATCAGGGCCCGGGCCAGCTTGCCGCAGGTCGTGGTCTTGCCGGTGCCGTTCACGCCGACCATGAGGACCACCGCGGGCGTGCCGCCGTGCTTCGCCGTGCGAAGCGAGCGGTCCTCGTCGCCGAGCTGGTAGAGCAGCTCTTCACGGAGCAGGTTCTTGACCTCGGCCGGGCCGCGGACGCCGAGCACCTTGACCTTGGTCTTCAGGTCGTCCACCATCAGCCGCGCGGGCACCACGCCCACGTCGGCGGTGATGAGCACCTCTTCTATCTCGTCCCAGGTAGCGTCGTCGAGCTTGTCCCGGGAGAGCAGGTTCAGCAGCGCCGAGCCCACCGAGCTCTGGGAGCGGGCCAGCCGGGCCCGCAGCCGCACCATCCGGCCCGCGGACGGCGGCGGGCGCTCGACCTCGATCACGGCCGCGGTGGCCTGGGGCTCCCCGGGCTCGGCCGCTGCTTGCTCGGCTTGCTCGGCTTGGCTCGGTTTGGCGGGCGTCGTCGGCAGCGACGGCTGCGCGGGCGGGGCCGAGACGCGGCCGCGGCGGGGCCGGACGAACAGCAGCCAGCCGCCGGTTCCGAGGGCCAGGACCGCGATGACGATGATCAGGATTACGTATTCCATCAGGCTCACAGTCTCCCAGACCTCGTCAGGTGCCGCATCCATCGGGGCTCGTGGCACACAGGCCCCGATAGACGGGGGTTGTGGCACACGGGCCCCGAACGGTTCGCGCCGACGTTTGGGGGTTGTGGCACACAGGCCCCGATAGACGGGGGTTGTGGCACACAAGCCCTATAAGGGGCGCACGGCGGTGAGTGCGGGGCCTGGCTGGGGCTCGGGCGGGGCGCGGGGTCGGGGGCGGATGGGCGCGGGGTCGGGCGGACGGGCGCGGGGTCGGGGGCGGACGGGCGCGGGGTCGGGGGCGGACGGGCGCGGGGTCAGGCGGGCTGGCGGGTGGCTAGTTGCTGGCTGATCACGGCGGAGACGCCGTCGCCGCGCATGCTGATGCCGTAGAGGGCGTCGGCGGCTTCCATGGTGCGTCGCTGGTGGGTGATGACGATCAGCTGGGAACTCTCGCGCAGCTCCTCGAAGACGCCGAGCAGGCGCTGCAGGTTGGTGTCGTCCAGGGCGGCCTCGACCTCGTCCAGCACGTAGAACGGGGAGGGGCGGGCCTTGAAGATGGCGAACAGGTAGGCGATGGCGGTCAGCGACCGCTCCCCGCCGGACAGCAGCGAGAGCCGCTTGACCTTCTTGCCCGGCGGCCGGGCCTCGATCTCGATCCCGGTGGCCAGCATGTCGTCCGGCTCGGTCAGGACCAGGTTGCCCTGGCCGCCGGGGAACAGCCGGGAGAACAGCTGCTCGAACTCCCGGGCGGTGTCGGCGTAGGCGGAGGCGAACACCTCCTGGACCCGGTCGTCGACCTCCTTGACCACGGTGAGCAGGTCGCGGCGGGTCTTGCGCAGGTCTTCCAGCTGGGTGGCGAGGAACTGGTGGCGTTCGGTCAGGGCGGCGTACTCCTCCAGGGCCAGCGGGTTGACCTTGCCCAGCCGGTCGAGCTGGCGCTGGGCGTCGGCGGCCCGGCGCTCGATCTCGGTCCGGTCGTAGCGGGACGGGAGCGCCGAATCGTCACCGGGCACCGGCACCGGGACCTCCGGGCCGTACTCGGCGACCAGGGCGTCGGCCTCGATGCCGAACTCCTCCAGCGCGTGATCGGACAGCTGGGCCAGCCGCAGCCGGTGCTCGGCGCGCGCGATCTCGGTACCGTGCGCGGTGTTCACCACCGTGTCCAGGTCGGCGGCCAGGTCGCGGACCCGGGCCCGGACGGCCTTGAGCTCGCCGGCCCCGCCCGCGCTGGCCGCCTGCGCCTCCGCCCGGCGGGCCTGGGCTTGCGCCACCGAGCGTTCGGCCGCCTCGACCGCGTAGCGGGCGCCCAGGGCGACGGCCCCGGCCACGGCGGCCTGCTCGGCGCGCCGGGCGCGGCGCTGCGTGGCGCGCTCGCGGGCCTGCCGCTCGGCGGCCGCGGTCGCGGTCAGCGAGTCGGCCCGGCCGTCGATGGCGCGCAGCCGCTCCTCGGCGGTGCGGACCTCGAGCCGGGCCTCCATCTCGGCGTCCCGGGCCGACGCGCACCGCCCGGCCAGGTCCTCGGTGTCGGTCTCGTCCTCCGGCGCGTCCTCCGCGAGATCCGCCCCGGCTTCGGCCTCGGCCAGCTCGGCCTGGAGCTGCTCCAGCTTGGACAGGTCCTTCTCGGCGGCCAGCCGGGCCGCGGTGATGGCGGCCTCGACCCGGCCCGCCTCGTCCTTGGCTGCCCGGGCCGCACCCGCCAGCCGGCCCAGCCGGCCGGAGATCTCGGCCGCCGCGGCGTCGGCTTCGTGCCTGCGGGTCAGGGTCTGCGCCACCGCCTCCCGGGCGGCTTCCTCGGCTTCCGCGGCCACCGCCAGATCCTGCGCCGCCGCCTCGCAGGCCCACTCGGCCGCGGCCAGCCCGGCGGCCGCCTCGTCCGCCGCCGCCCGCACCTCGAACAGGCTCTGCTGCCGCGCGCCGCCACCCTGGGCCCAGTGCGCCCCGAGCAGGTCACCGGTCAGCGTCACCGCCTTAAGGGCGGGATTATCCCGAACGATCCGGCGGGCCTGCGGCAGGTCATCGGCCACGACGACGCCGTGCAGGAGCTCGGCGGTGGCCTGAGCCAGCTCGGCGGGCGCCTGCACCAGGTCGCTGGCCATGGTGACACCGGGGGCTGCCGTGACCGGTGTGACCGGTGTGACTGATGTGACTGATGCGGCGAGATCGTGGGCGATGACCAGGGCGGCGCTGCCGGCGTCGGACTGGCGGAGCGCGGACAGGATCTCGGCGGCGGCGTCCAGGCTGGTCACGGCGATGGCCTCGGCGGCGGCACCCAGGGCGGCCGCGATGGCCACTTCGTAGCCGTCCGTGACCCGCAGCTGAGCCGCGAACGAACCAAGCACGCCGGCGAACCGGTCCGGGTCGGCCAGCAGCGCCGCGGACGCGTCCGCGCCGCGCCGGGCCGCCTCGGCCAGCGTCTCGGCCCGGGCCCGGAGAGCGGCCAGCTCGCGGACGGATTCACGTTCCGCGGTGCGGAGAACCACGGTCCGTTCGGACAATTCGGTCAAGGTCTCGGCGGCCTGCTGATGTGCGGCGGCCAGCTCGCTACGGTCCTCCCGCGGCCCGCCACCCAGTTCCTGCACCTGGTCGTAGGAGGCCTGAGCCAGCTCGGCCCGTTCGGCGGCCTGCTCGGCGGAGACGGCCAGGCGGTCCATCTCCTCCTGCGCGGCCGCGACGCGGCTGTCGGCCGCGCCGACCTGCTCGCGCAGCCGGGCCAGCCGGGTGGACCGGGCGGCGGCGGCGCGGGCGCCCTCGGCCTGCCGGCGTTCGGCCGCGGCGAGCTGGGCCTCGGCGGCGGTGCGTTCGGCCATGGCGGCGGCCAGCACCTCGCGGCCCGCCGCGAGCCGGGTGGTGAGTGCCGCTTCCTCGTCGCGCAGCTCGGCGGCCTGCCGGTCCAGTTCGTCGGGGTCGCGGCCGGGGCGCTCGGGGTCGGTCTGCTCGGTCAGCAGGGTGTGCCGCTGGGCGGCCAGGTTCTGGGTCGAGCGCAGCCGCTCGGCCAGCGAAGACAGCGCGAACCAGGTCTCCTGGGCGCGGGCCAGGGTGGCCGAGGCCTGCTGGGCGGCCTGGTCCAGGTCGGCCTCGGTGGCCCGGGCCCGGGCCACCTCCTGCTCCAGGGCGGTGCGGCGGGCCACCGCGGCCGCCTCGTCGGCCTCGTCGCGCTGCAGTTCGGCGGCCAGCGTCACGTAGTCGTCGGCCAGCAGCCGCAGCCGCGCATCGCGCAGGTCGGCCGCGATCACGGCCGCCTTCTTGGCCATCTCGGCCTGCCGGCCGAGCGGCTTGAGCCGGCGGCCAAGCTCAGCGGTCAGGTCGACCAGCCGGGTCAGGTTGGCCTGCATGGCCTCCAGCTTGCGCAGCGCTTTTTCCTTGCGCCTGCGATGCTTGAGCACGCCGGCCGCTTCCTCGATCAGCGCGCGCCGGGCCTCGGGGCCCGCGTGCAGGATGTCGTCGAGCTGGCCCTGGCCGACGATCACGTGCATCTCGCGGCCCATGCCGGAGTCGGACAGCAGCTCGGCGACGTCGAGCAGCCGGCAGTGGTCGCCGTTGATCGCGTACTCGCTCTGCCCGGACCGGAACATCAGGCGGCTGATGGTGACTTCGGCGTAGTCGATGGGCAGGGCGCCGTCGGTGTTGTCGATGGTGAGCGTGACCTCGGCCCGGCCCAGCGGCGGGCGGGAGGTGGTGCCGGCGAAGACGACGTCCTCCATCTTGCCGCCGCGCAGGGACTTGACGCCCTGCTCGCCCATGACCCAGGACAAGGCGTCGACGATGTTGGACTTGCCCGAGCCGTTCGGGCCGACCACGCAGGTGATGCCGGGTTCCAGGCGCAGCGTGGTGGCGGAGGCGAACGACTTGAAGCCGCGCAGAGTGAGGCTCTTCAGGTACACGAACCCCCTCCTCTCGCTCCACGCACCCTACCGTCCCGGGGCACGCCAAACCGGGAACCGGGCCGAAGGGGCCGTTCCCGGGGACAACACTGTGACTCACGTGGCCAGCGGGGGTTCGCAAATGATCATGCTGGACACCCCATTGCCTACCGGATTAATGGCATATCACGGGGAAATAACAACGAAGAGGGGCGCCGCGACAGCATTGCCGCGATCGGCGCCCCTGGTTCGTCTTTGTCGTTTTCCTCGCCGACCGGCGCTCAGGCGAGCGCAGGTTCGCGGTCCGGCACCAGCATGTCCGGGTGGGCTGCCTCCACCGTGAGCGACTCGTTCTCTTCCTGAAGCCGGACTAGCTCGGCTTCCAGGTCGCGTACTCGCTGCTGGAGGCGGCGCATCTCGGAAACGATGCGGGGGTCGGGACCGCCGACGTGGCCGAATAGAGCCTTCGCCATTGTAAAAGGTCCTCCACGCTGAGTGACCAGAGTGGGCACATACTCAACACGCGCGAAGTGGCGCGCGCAATCAACGTTTTCTAGTTTCCCACTCAGGCGTTTGCTGGTCAAGTTGAGAGCCGTTACCGGCCCGGTTAAATACCATATCATCCGCAACAAGGGAGTTCGCCGGCTCACCATCGAGCCCGGCGGGGCCGGGGCTGGCACTGCGGGCAGCTGTAGGCCGACCGGTTCATGAACGGGTCGCGCCGGACCGGGGAGCCGCACCTGGGGCACGGCAGGCCCTCGCGGCCGTACACGGCCAGCGAGCGGTCGAAGTAGCCGCTCTCCCCGTTGACGTCGACGTACAGGCTGTCGAAGCTCGTCCCGCCCGCGGTCAGGGCCTCGCCCAGGACCTCGCGGACCGCGGCCAGCAGCTTGCTGACCTCAGGGCCGTTGAGCGTATCGGTGGGCCGGGCCCAGTGCAGGCCCGCCCGCCACAGCGCCTCGTCGGCGTAGATGTTGCCGACCCCGCTGATCAGCGACTGGTCGAGCAGGGCGCGTTTGACCCCGGTGTGCTTGCGGCGGAGCCGGCGGGCCAGTTCCGTGGGGTCGAACGAGGGCTCGAAGGGATCGGGGGCGATGTGGGCGATGGGGCCGGGGAGTTCGGCGCCGCCGGGCACGAAGCACATGTGGCCGAATGTCCGCTGGTCGGTGAAGCGCAGGTCGGGACCGTCGTCTTTGAACGTGAACCAGATCCGGACGTGCGGATCCAGTGGCCGGCCTGGCTCGCCGACCAGCAGCTGGCCGCTCATGCCCAGGTGCGCGAGCAGGGCGTCCTCGCCC
The DNA here is from genome assembly GCA_963822765.1 of uncultured Actinomycetes bacterium. GTDB lineage: Bacteria > Actinomycetota > Actinomycetes > Streptosporangiales > Streptosporangiaceae > Palsa-504. Next base: position 91,237 of record CAWGJL010000004.1, read on the forward strand.
ACCGACAGCCACAGGTACTTGCCGCGGCGCTTGACGGTGTCCAGGCTGCGTCCGGTCAGCGCGGCCTCGAAGTCGGCCGCGCCCGCCAGGTGGCGGCGCACGGAGCGCGGGTGCAGGACGCGGACGGCGTCGATGGCCCGGCCGGAGACGTGGTGCTCCAGGCCGCGGCGGACGGTTTCGACCTCGGGGAGTTCGGGCACGCGGTCAGCTGTCCGGGGCGGGGTCTGGTGATGGTCCGTCGTCGTCCCCGGCGTCCCCGGCGTCCCCGGCGTCCCCGGGCGGGGTGGACTCCGCGTTGATCGCGGTCCAGGCCGCCTCGGCCGCGTGCTGCTCGGCCTCCTTCTTGGTGCGGCCCTGGCCGGAGCCGAGCACGCGCCCGGCGACCCGGACCACGGCCCGGAACGACTTCTGGTGGTCCGGCCCGCTCTCCTCGACCTGGTAATCCGGCACCCCGAGCATGCGGGCCGCGGTCAGCTCCTGGAGCGAGGTCTTCCAGTCCAGCCCGGCACCCAGCCCGGCCGACTTGGCGATGACCGGGTCGAACAGGCGATGGACCAGCGCGCTGGCCTCGGCCAGCCCGCAGTCGATGTAGACCGCCCCGATGATGGCCTCCAGCGTGTCGGCCAGGATCGAGGACTTGTTGCGGCCGCCGGTTACCTCCTCGCCCCGGCCGAGCCTGACGTAGGAGCCCAGGCTCAGCTCCCGCGCCACGTCGGCCAGCGCGCGCATCTGGACCACGGCCGCGCGCAGCTTGGCCAGCTGTCCCTCGGGCAGGCTCGGATAGCTGCGGAACAGCGCGTCGGTGACCACCAGCCCGAGGACCGAGTCGCCGAGGAACTCCAGCCGCTCGTTGGTGGGCGGGTTGGCGTTCTCGTAGGCGAACGAGCGGTGGGTCAGCGCCCGCTCCAGCGACTTGGGCATGATGGGCACGCCGAGGGCATGCCGCAGCTCGGCCGGATCCCGTCCGGCGCTGCCCGCATCCCAGGCCCGGCTCACCACGCCCACCGCGCCCGGCTCAGGACGGGTTGAGGACCTGACGGCGACGGTACGTGCCGCAGGTCGGGCAGGCCACGTGCGGCAGCTTCGGCTCGTGGCACTGCGGGCAGCTCACCAGCGTCGGCGCGGTGGTCTTCCAGTTCGAGCGTCGTGATCGGGTGTTGCTACGGGACATCCTCCGCTTGGGAACCGCCACGTCAGCCCTCCTGTAGGTCGACGGCGCCGCTGCGCCGTGTTGGTTGGTCACCGAGCTGCTCGAGGGCGGCCCAGCGCGGGTCCGGTGCTTCATCGTGCCCGTGCCCCGGGCCCGCGTCGGCCAGCGGCACGCCGCACTCGACGCACAACCCCGGGCAGTCCTCCAGACACAGCGGTGACATCGGCAGCGCGAGCACCACCGCGTCCCGCAGGACCGGCTCCAGGTCGAGCAGGTCGCCGTCGAGGTAACGCTCCTCGTCGTCCTGCTCGGTGTCCTCGTCAAACCATTCCCGGCTGTTACGCCGGTCGTGCTTGTCGTGCTTGTCGTGCTTGTCGTGCGTGCCGTGCTTGTCGTGCGTCCGGCGGCCGTCGGCGTACAGGTAGAGCTCGGTGAAATCGGCCGTCACCGAAGTCGTCAGCGGCCTCAGGCAGCGAGCGCACTCGCCCGCCAGCGGCGCGGTCGCCGACCCGGTGACCAGCACGCCTTCGGTCACGGCCTCGAACCTGACGTCCAGTTGCATATCGGCGCCGACCGGTACCCTGGCGAGCTCCAGACGCAGGTCGTCCGGGGCTGGCACGGTCAGCTGCTGAGTCCGCGCGGAACCGGCCTGACGGCCGAGCGTGCGCGTATCAAAAACAAGCGCGCCGCGAGGCGCGTTCGTGCGTGTGTGGGGCATGACAATGTACTCGCGTATGTAGCGATTGCGGAACGAGCGCTTAGCCTACCGGCGGCGCGCAGTAATCCCAACTTGGCGGCGCCCCGGCCGATTCCCGGGCCCGGCTTACTCCTCCTTGCTCTTCCGCTCACTCTTCCGCCAGGCGGGCCCGCAGCGGGGCCAGGACGGGCTCGGGGACCAGCCCGCTGACGTCCCCGCCGTACCTCGCGATCTCCTTGACCAGGCTTGAGCTGAGGAAGGAATACAGCGGGTTGGTGGTCATGAACAAGGTCTCGACCTTGGCCATGCGGTAGTTCATCTGGGCCATCTGCATCTCGTACTCGAAGTCGCTGACCGCCCGCAGGCCCTTGATCACGGCGGTGATCCCGTTGGCCGCGCAGAAGTCCACCAGCAGGCCGTGGAACCGGTCGATCTTGACGTTGCCGTACCGGGCGGTCACATCGGTGAGCATCTCGACCCGCTCGTCCACCGTGAACAGGCTCTGCTTGGTCACGTTGATCAGCACGGCCACGACCACCTCGTCGTACAGCCCGGACGCGCGGCCGATGATATCGAGGTGCCCGTTGGTGACGGGGTCAAAGGAACCCGGACAGACGACGCGTTGCACGCGATGCCACCCCTTTCACGCTTCAGCGAGCAGGTTATACGGGGGCTCCATCTGTTCCTGGGGGGACTCCATCCCCCCAGACCCCCCTGGCATACCAGAAGGTTGCCTCCCCGTACCGGCGCGCCCGGTCGGGCTGCAGGCCGGCCGGCCAGGTGACCGGCCCGGACCGGGTGGCGCGCTCGACGATCACCAGTGCGCCCGGTGCCAGCCAGCCGTTTTTGTCCAGGGTCTGGAGCATGGCGGTGACCTCGTCGCCGGGCAGCGCGTAGGGCGGGTCGGCGAAGACGACGTCGTACGGGCCTGTGCCGGGCTCTCGGGCTAGGAGGCGTTCGACCCGGTCGGTGACCAGCTCGGCGCCGGGCAAGCCGATCGCTTGGATGTTGTCCCGGATGACACGAGCCGCCCGGGAGCCCGATTCCACCAGCAGCACGTGCTCGGCACCCCGGGACAGGGCCTCCAGGCCGACCGCGCCCGACCCCGCGTACAGGTCGAGCACGCGCGCGCCGTCCAGTGAGCCGGTCAGCGAGACGATCGTGGCGAACAGCGCTTCCCGGGCGCGGTCGCTGGTCGGGCGGGTGTTCCGGCCGTCCGGGACGGCCAGCCGCCGGCCGCCCGCCTCGCCGGCGATCACGCGTGCCATGCCTTAAGTGTGCACGTCCGGCCCGGCCGGCGGGCGTTTCGGGGTGCGAACCATGATCATGGCCAGGATCGGGCCGTATTTGGCCCGAACTGGCCATGATCATGGGTGGACCGCTAGGTGAGGGCGGGTTAGTGCTGGATGGTGGTCAGCAGGCCGATGAAGGGCTGAGTGCTTCCGGTCAGCTGGGTGGTCTGGCCGGCGCCGTCGATCGAAGGAGACCAGCCCGTCGAACTCTCGGAGTTACCCTCCAGCCAGGAGATGAAGTTGTTGATGATCTGGGTGGACCTGGCCTGGACCTGGCCGGTGCTGAGGCCGGAGTACTGCAGCCACCTGAGCTGGAAGGCCACTCCGTAGGCGGCGGACTGCACCTCGAACCGCACCGCCGACCACTTGTCCGTGGCGTAAACGATCTGGAACGCCTCGGCCAGGCTGTTGCAGGTGGTGCAGTTCTCGGTGGTCGCCAGGGCGGTATCGGTCGCGCTGAGCTGGGCGAGGGTGTGCTTCGATACGAGCACCACCTGGAAGGCGATCGCGGTAGCGCGGCAGTGGCTGCAACTGTTTACGTCTGCCTGGGCGTAATTATTGGCGGTGACCAGCGGGGCCCCGGTCACGGACAGCCTGAAGTCGAACTTAAAGGGTGCGCGCCGGTTAGCCGCGGTGGCCGCGGATACCGAATTGTCGAACTCGGCACTCTGGGAACCCGACGGCGGGTTGACCGTGACCCCGACGAACTGGATGGAGTTCGAGGTCGCGCTCGGGCCGCCCGCGGCTGACGCGGCGGCCGGGATGGCGAGCGGCACGATCATCACCACGGCCGCGATCGCCCCGCCGCGCAGCCATGAGGCGCCGCCTCTTATTTTGATCGACATTAATATCTCTCCTTTTGGTAGCGGACAAACAGGTCGCTGACGAGCCCTTTCTCGGCCGTTAGCCAGTCGCCGACGGTGACGGCGAGGCAGACGCGGAAAACGAGGCAGAGCAAGACGCGGAAGACGAGGAAGACGCGGAGCACGAGGAAGACGACACCGACGGCGACGGTGAGGGCGATGGGGAAGGCGAGGCAGAGGAAGACGACGAGTCCGACGGCGACGGTGACGGCGAGGGCGACGGCGAGGGCGGCTGAGAGGGCGAAGAGGGCGGGGGCGACGACGGGGACGACGAGCCGGACGGATCGGGTGACGGGGAGGACGACGGGGACGACCCGGACGACGCGGGTGAGCCCGGTGACGAGGATGAGCCCGGTGACGAGGATGAGCCTGACGGCTCGGGCGAGATTGGGGTCCGCGCCGTCGACGGCACGCCGAGAAGCGAGACCGGAGGCGAGGCGGCAGGCGACGCGGCCGGGGGCTGATTGACCGGGACGGCGTTAGGCACACTGCCGCGGCTCTGGCTCGGGAGCAGGTGCTGCGGGCGGGCCGCGTGGACAGGCTGGCCCGGGGCCAGGGTGGGGTGCAGGGTAGCGGTGGCGGCGAGGCCAGGGGCGGGACCGGGGGCCGGCTGGCCGGGCAGCGGCAGCAGCCCCCAGGCGTAGGCCAGCGCGGCGGCGGCCAGCGCGGCGGTGACCGCGACGGGCAGGCGCAGCATCCGGTGTTTGCGGGTAGCGGACGCGGCCAGCCGGACGGCCGCCCGCCCGGTCAGCACCAGCAGGTAGCCGAGCCCGGCCACCGGGAAGATCAGCAGCACGACTGAGATCACGCTCACCAGCCCGGCCGCGATCTCGCCCCGGCCGAAGTGCGCCGTCACCGCGTCGGCGTTGGCAGCCAGGGACCGGGCGAACCCGACGGCCAGCTTGGGGATGCCCAGCACGATCAGCAGCAGCTCGCCGCCCAGCAGCGGGACCATGGCCAGCACCCAGGCGGTCAGTGCGACCCGGGCCGGCCGTTTCAGCACGCCCAGCCTCGGATCGGCCGGCTGGCCCGGGACCAGGCTGCGCAGCACCGGCCCGATCCGCTGGAACAGATCGGGTACCCCGATCAGGTCGGTCAAGATGAAATACCCGTCCAGCCGCAGCGAGGGCATCAGCTGTTCAACCAGCTCCACCTGGGTCAGCCCCGCGGTCACCAGGAGCGGCAGGTAGCCGGTGGCCCGGTAGGCCCCCGCGAGCACCACCGCGAAGACGGCGTTGAAGTACACCCCGCCCAGGTCGGTCCGGAGCCCGGCCCGCCCCAGCCGGTAGGAGTCGGTGACGTTGGTGAACAGGGCCGGCCACAGCACGTACAGGCCTACGCCGATCCGGCCCGGCCGGGCCCCGCCGTACCGGCACGCCGCCGCATGCCCGCACTCATGGAACAGCATCGACACCAGCGACAAGCCCAGCACCACCAGCAGCAGCAGCGGGTGGGCCAGCACCTCGCGGAACCCGGCCAGCATCCCCCCCGACCGCACCAGCCATAGATCCACGCCGGCTAGCGCGCCCAGCACCGCGACCACCACCAGCGGGCTGAACAACGGGCCCAGCAGCCGCGCCACCACCTGGACCCCGGCCTCGGGCAGCAACGTCCGGTGCAGCTTCAAGGCCAAGATCATCGGATCCGGCCGCGCGTCCGGCTGGCGCGCGCCCTGTCCGGCCACCAGCCCCTGCGGGGCCAGCTTGTTGGCCAGGAGATACTCCACATTCCCCGCGCTGACCGACCGGCCGGATCCCACACTTACCCGGGCCGCGATCTCAACGACCGACCGGCAGCCATCCACCCCCGACAGCACCAGCCACAACAACCGGGACAGGTGTACGGTCCGACCCGACGCGTTACGCGCCAGAAACGTCACCTCGCCCAGGCCCGACCCCCGGTACTCCCCCAGCAATTCCACCCCGGCGGCCAGCCGCGGGACCAACTCCGCGTGGCTGACGACACGATCGGCCAGAACCCCGTCGCCCTCATGGCTCGGTCCGTGCTGATAAACGGGGCAGGTACCACTGCCGGGTGTCCTGGACGGATCCATTCCGACGTACGGCACGACCTACCGCCCCCCTCGCGATTGTGGCCGACCCGCGGAAACTATTCCTTTTTTGGGAACATGCCGGCCGGGGACCACCCGTGCCGGGCAGTTCCCCCGGCAGGCATATTCAGTACAGGAGCAGCTTGCGAGCTCAGTGCATGTCAGCCAATGATGACGACGTTGGTCGCGTTGGCCACGTTTACGAAGCCAAAGGCCGCCACCGCGAAGGCGTGCTGGTGGATGTAGGTGTTGAGGAACAGCGTCTCGCGCTCGGGGAGCAGCTCGATGTGCTCAGACTCTAGTTCGGCGATGCTGAGTTCGGACATGGTGATTCTCCTTCTCCTTGGGTTCCCGGTATCCGCAGAATTACGGATACCGCAACTGCAGGCCCGGGAAAATGACACGAAGATACGCTGTGACGTCGGCGGCCTAGAGAATCCCCGCCCGCGATTACGGCGGCTGTGCCCGCTTTGCCCTGCACTTCGGCATTCTGGCAAACATGCCAACACGCGGTATCCCACGCAACCCCCCTCGAATCGCGCCCGCGTCACTGACGTTACAAGGCCATATAAGAACACGCAAGGCTAATCGAGTTACACTAAAGTAACGCATGACACTTTTCTGAATTATGCATGTAGAAATTAGCGCATAGCGCAGGCAATTAATCTGCGCGGGCGGCCGCGCTTGCGGTAGCTCTGTCCCTTCGGGCTACCCAGCAGGGCGACCATTTCGGCGGGACTCACGGCGGCCAGGAGCTGCTCCATGGCGTGCCGGACGATCGCACTGGCGGACACGTCGAGGCCCTGCATGATCGCCATGGACCGCGCCTGCCGGAGGAATTCGTCGATCACCGGCGTCAGGTACACCTGCACCAGGCGGAGCGGCTCAGCACCATCTGAGGCGCGGCGCTGAGCGGGCGGGGGGATTGCCGACCTGATCGGGGCCGCCGCCGGCCGGGACGGGGAGGCCAGCGCGGCGGCGGCCAATCCGTCCACCACCTCAGCCGGCCAGGGACCGGCGGTCCCGCCTGCGCCAGCTACGCCGAACCTGCCATCCGCGGTGCCGTAGGCGTTACGCTGCCATGTATCGTTCATGTCGCCCTCTTCCCCCTGTGCCCCGAGCTCGCCGTGTGAATCTCGGGTAAACGAGGCAATTCCGGACTACTCGACCAGTAGTCCGTCATTACCTGAATACGAACACAGAACTAGTGACATTACCTCGCCTCGTGCCTGGTGAAAACGCTCTCGTATACCTACATGACGCGCATCGCCGCAGTTGGGATCACCTGGCGCGAAGGTCAGCCAGCAAATTGCTTAACTTTCTTAGGGCGCACCGGACCTTTAGCGCCGCATTAGGAAATTAAGGTCATTTGACCGGTAAAGTTCATTAGCCCGCTTTGGGGCCAGATACGGCCGGTGCGGGCGAGCTGGCCGGTGGCTAGGTCTTGTCTAGGTATTCGGCTTGGGGGCCGAGGAGCTCTTCGATGGCCTCGTGGAGGGCGGGGTGGCGGGTGAGGGCGGGGTCGGCGGAGACGACCTCGGTGGCTTCGGTCCGGGCCTGGCCGATCAGGTCCTCGTCCTTGAGCAGCTGGAGCAGGCGCAGGCTGGAGCGGCGGCCGGCCTGGGCCGCGCCGAGCACGTCGCCCTCGCGGCGCTGCTCCAGGTCCAGGCGGGACAGCTGGAACCCGTCCAGGGTGGCGGCCACCGCCTCGAGGCGCTCGCGGGACGGGGTGGCGGGCGGCGCCTCGCTGACCAGCAGGCACAGACCCGGCGCGGCGCCGCGGCCGACCCGGCCGCGCAGCTGGTGCAGCTGGGACACGCCGAACCGCTCGGCGTCCATGATGACCATCACGGTCGCGTTCGGGACGTCGACGCCGACCTCGATCACGGTCGTCGCGACCAGGACGTCGATCTCACCCGCGGCGAACGCGCGCATCACCCGGTCCTTCTCCTCCGGGTGCAGCCGGCCGTGCAGGATGCCCAGCCGCAGCCCCGCCAGCGGGCCCGCGTCCAGGGTGGCGGCCACGTCGAGGACCGACAGGGGCTGGCGCCGGCCGACGTTGGTGATGCTGCGCGGAACCCCGTGGCTCAGGTCGACGGTGACCGGCTCCATATCGGCGAAGTCGTCCTCGCCGGCGTACTCGGACTCATCGGGATCGGGGCCGTCGCCGATCCGCGGGCAGACCACGTAGGCCTGCTGGCCGCGGCTGACCTCCTCCTTGACCCGGGCCCAGGCCCGCTCCAGGAAGTGCGGCTTGTCGGCCGCGGGCACCACGTGGGTGGCGATCGCCGACCGCCCGGCGGGCAGCTCGGTCAGGGTCGAGGTCTCCAGGTCCCCGTAGACGGTCATGGCCACCGTCCTGGGGATGGGCGTGGCCGTCATGACCAGCACGTGCGGCCGGTTGTCCGCGGCCTTGGCCCGCAGCGCGTCACGCTGCTCGACGCCGAACCGGTGCTGCTCGTCGATGACCACCAGGCCCAGGTCATCGAACTGGACCTGCTCCTCGAGCAGGGCGTGGGTGCCGATCACGATCCCGGCGTCGCCGGTGAACACGTCGGACAGGGCCGAACGCCTGGCGCCCGCGCTGACCGACCCGGTGAGCAGCGCCACCCCGGTAGCGTGCTCGGCGCCGTCCAGCTGGCCGCGCCGGGCCAGCGGGCCGAGCATGGCGGACACCGACCGGTAGTGCTGCTGGGCCAGGACTTCGGTCGGGGCCAGCAGCGCGGCCTGGCCGCCCGCGTCGACCACCTGGAGCATGGCCCGGATCGCGATCACCGTCTTGCCCGAGCCGACCTCGCCCTGCAGCAGCCGGTGCATCGGGTAGGCGCAGGCCAGGTCGTTCGCGACGGTCTCCCCCACCGCCACCTGGCCCGCGGTGAGGGTGAACGGCAGCTGCGCGTCGAACTCGTCGGCGATGCCGCCCGCCACGTGCGGCCGGGGCATGGCCGGCAGGGCGGCGGCCGCCATCCGCCGCTGGGCCAGCGCGGCCTGCAGCATGAACGCCTCGTCCCACTTGAGCCGCTCGACGGCACGCTTGCGGTCGGCCCAGTCCAGCGGGCGGTGGATGGCCCGGATGGCCTCGGCCCGCCCGTACAGCCCGTACCGTTCCCGCAGCTGCGCGGGCAGCGGGTCCTCCCCCGCGTCGAGCGGGTCCAGCACGGTCTTGACCGACCGGGCGATGAGCCAGGAACTCGCCTTGGCGCTGGCCGGGTAGACCGGGATCAGCTCGGCGGCGAACTCGGCGGCCAGCTCGGGAGTGAGGTCGGCGTTGGGCGGGGCCCCGGGCAGCAGCTCGTACTCCGGGTGGACCAGCTGGAGCCGGCCGCGGAAGCTGGACACGGTGCCGGCGAACATGCCGACCAGGTCCGGCTTGAGCCCGCGGAACTTGTACTCGGCCCGGGATTGCGGAAGAAGAAGGTCAGCATCAGCTTGGCGCGGTCGTCGGTGATGATCACCTCGCCCCGCATGCGGGGGCTGCATTGAGGCATCGGGTGCACGGCTGACGTTGGCGATGCGGGCCAGCACGGTGACGTGGTCACCCTCGCGCGAGCGAGGACAGGTCGGTCAGCTCGCCGCGGGAGTAATAGCGCCGCGGGTAGTGCCGCAGCAGGTCGCCGACCGTGGCCATGCCGAACGCGTTCTCGAGCAGCTTGCCGGTCTTGGGACCCAGCGCCCGGGTCAGCGGTTCGCGGAGCGTGCTCACACCTGGCAGCATAGAAGGGCGGCCCGACAAGGCGAACCGACAACATGGTTGGTTCGCGCTCGGCCGGGGGTATCGGGTAGTCTTCGACGGCTGCCTGATCCGCCCCTTAGTGGCAAGCAGGGAGCGGATCCGTACCTACTTCCTCTGGAGCAAACCGTGGCTTCCGTCTGCGACGTGTGCGGTAAGGGGCCGGGCTTCGGCAAAAACGTCTCGTTCTCCCACCGCCGCACTCCGCGCCGCTTCAACCCGAACATCCAGCGCAGGCGCGTCGTCGTGGGCGGCACGCCCAGCCGGGTGAACGTGTGCACCTCCTGCATCAAGGCGGGCAAGCTCCCCCGCTAACCGCGGAAGTGGTCCCAGCCGGCTTCCCCGGCCCAGGCCTGGCCGTCCACTAGGACGCCCAGGCCTTCGCTAACCTGACCGACAACGGTCCAGCGCGGCGGCAACGCCGTGTCCGGCTTGAACGTGGCGGCCAGGGCGTGATCCTCGCCGCCGGTCAGCACCCAGGCGAGCGCGCGGGTGTGCTCGGGGCCCGAACCACGGTCCGTTCGGCCCAAAAAAAGGCGGGCTGCGGCCTGCAGGCCTTCGCCGGGGCTCAGCCGGTCCGATGAGAGGTCGATGCGGACGCCGCTGGCCGACGCGATGTGACCGAGGTCGGCGAGCAGGCCGTCGCTGATGTCGATCATCGCGGTGGCGCCCAGGTCGGCCGCCTGCGGGCCCGCGTCGTAGGGCGGTTGCGGCCTGCGGTGGGCGGCGACGAAGGGGCCTTCAGTGTGGCCGGCTTCCAGGAGGGCTAGGCCGGCGGCGGAGTGGCCGAGCGGGCCGGTCACGGCGACCAGGTCGCCGGGGGCGGCGCCGGAGCGCAGGACCGGGGCCCGGCCGGCCAGGTCACCCAGGACGGTGGTGGCGAGCAGGACGGACCCGGCGCGGGCGGTGTCCCCGCCGACCACGGTGGCGCCGGCCCGGGCGCACTCGGCCGCGAGGCCTTCGGTCAGGTCGCGGGCCCAGGTCACCGGCAGGTCGGGCGGGGCGGCCAGCGCGACCAGCAGGCCGGTCGGCACCGCGCCCATGGCCGCGACGTCGATCAGGCTCCGCGCCGCGGCCTTGTGACCGACGTCGGCCCCGCTGGAGGTGTCCCGGCGGAAGTGCCGCCCTTCCAGCAGGAAGTCCGTGCTGGCCACCACGCGGCCGTCGGGGGCGGCCAGGACCGCCGCGTCGTCGCCGATCCCGACCAGCGTGCGCGGATCGGCCGGAGATATAGAGCGCAGCCACCCGGACAGCGCCGCGATCAGGCCGAACTCCCCCAGCGCGGCCACGGTCTGCTCATCGCCGGCGATGGCGCCTCCCGCAGGTGTCATTGGTCTGCACCACTACGGTAGCGTGATCCATCAGGGCCATCTTTCCGCAACAGCCCTGGGAGGACCTCATGGTAGAGGCATACATCCTCGTCCAGACCGAAGTCGGCAAGGCCGCCGACGTGGCCTCGCACATCGGCAAGATCACCGGCGTCACGCAGGCCGAAGACGTCACCGGTCCGTACGACGTCATCGTCCGCGCCCAGTCGGACAACGTGGACGACCTGGGCAGGCTGGTCACCACGCAGATCCAGGCCGTGCCTGGCATCACCAGGACGCTCACCTGCCCCGTGGTGCACATCTGAGCAGTTCGGTCGCGAGCGGAGCGGTGCGCGGGCCGAGCCCGAGTTCGACGGCGCCGCGCAGGTCGGCGGGCGTGTCCACGTCCCGGCGGAGGCCCGGGACGTCGGTCAGGCCGAGTTCGATAGCGCCGCCCGCCGCGTGCCGGGCCCGGCTGGCCAGCCCGAAGGCCGGCCGGAACGGCACGCCCGGCGCCGCCGTGTACAGCGTGGTGCCGTCGCCGGCGGCGTCGGCGACGAAGGCGTTCGGCCAGCGGGCGGCGGCGGACAAGGCGCGGGCGAGCTCGGCGGGGCGCAGCGCGGGCAGGTCGGCCGAGAGCGCGGCCGTGCCGTCCTGCGGCCAGTACCGCGCCGCGATGGCGGCGCCGTGGCGCAGCGCCGCGTTGAGGCCGTCGCGCGGCTCGTCGGGGATCACCTGCGCGCCGAGTTCGCGCAGGGCGGACGCCGCGACCGGGTCGTCGGTGATGACGATCGCCCGGGCGGCCTGATCGGTGCCCATGACCGCGGTCACCGTGTCCCAGGCTACGGCCAGGGCCAGCTCGCCGCGGCGCGGGCCGGCCAGCCCGGCCAGGCGGGACTTGGCCTCGGACAGTACCTTGACGGGTATCAGCACTGACCAGCTGATCAGCGCGTTATCGGTCATATGGTTGATCCTGCCTCGACACCAGAGCACCTGAACCAGGAGACTGACGCTATGAGCACGGGTGACCAGCCTACGGCCCGCCGCGAGTGGAGTTACTCGCGAGGCTGGCGGCTGTTCTCGCAGATCATCCTGCACCCGGGATTGCGGGCGCTGATCAGGTTCAAGTGGTCGGGCAAGGAGAACATCCCGAAGACCGGCGGCCTGATCCTGGCCCCGAACCACCTGTCCTACGCCGACTGGCCCGCGATCGCGCTGTTCAGCGACGGCTACGCGCACCGGTACCCGGTGTTCATGATCAAGTCGGGCATCTTCGAGGTCAAGGTGGTCGGGTGGCTGCTGTACAAGTTCGGCCAGCTGCCGGTGTACCGCGGCCGGGGTGACGCCGGCCTGGTACTCAAGCAGGCCGAGCGGGCGCTGCGCAAGGGCGACGCGGTGATCGTCTACCCGGAGGGGACCGCCAGCCGTGACCCGGACCTGTGGCCGATGGCGGGCAAGACCGGCGCGGCCCGGCTGGCCCTGACCACCGGGGCGCCGGTGATCCCGATCGGGCAGTGGGGCGCGCAGGAGATCCTGCCCTACGGCACCAAGAAGGTGCACCTGTTCCCGCGCAAGACGGTGCAGATGGTGGCCGGGCCGCCGGTGGACCTGTCGGCCTACGAGGGGCAGCGGCTGGGCGCCTCGACGCTGCAGGCCGCGACCGACGACATCATGGCCGCCATCACCGCGGTGCTGGCCACGATCAGGAACGAGACACCGCCCGCCGTACCGTGGGATCCCGCCGTGGGCGGCCGGCCCGCGGAACTGGGCCGAACGGACGATGGTGCTCCGGCCCCGGACCCGGGTACGCCGGCCTCGGGTTCGCCGGCCCCGGCATGAGGGCAGCGGTCATGGGGGCTGGGTCGTGGGGCACCACGTTCGCGCAGGTGCTGTGCGACGCCGGAACCTCCACCGTGCTGTACGCGCGCCGGCCGGTGCTGGCCAAGGCGCTGGGCGAACTGCACGAGAACCCGGACTACCTGCCGGGCGTCACGCTGACGCCGGCTCTGGAGGCGACGTCTTCTGCGGCTTGCGCGTTGGACGGCGCGGACATCGTGGCGTTCGCGGTGCCCGCGCAGTCGCTGCGTTCTAACTTGCTGGAGTGGGCCCCGCTCATCCCGTCCGGCGCGCTGCTGGTCAGCCTGATCAAGGGGATCGAGCTGGGCACGCGGCAGCGGATGAGCGAGGTCGTGTCCGAGGTGCTCGGCGCGGATGCGGCGCGGGTGGCGGTGGTGGCCGGGCCGAACCTGGCGGGCGAGATCATCCTGCGGCAGTTCACCGCGACCGTGGTGGCGTGCGCCGCGGAGGAGGGCGCGCTTGGCGCTGCAGGGCGCATGCCACACGCCGTACTTCCGGCCCTACACCAATACCGACGTGACCGGGTGCGAGCTCGGCGGGGCGGTGAAGAACATCATCGCGATCGCGGTCGGCATCGCGGTCGCGATGGGGCAGGGCGATAACACCAAGGCCACGCTGATCACCCGCGGGCTGGCCGAGATGGCCCGGCTGGGCTCGGCACTCGGCGCGCAGGCACAGACGTTCGCCGGGCTGGCGGGCATGGGCGACCTGGTGGCGACGTGTTCCTCGCCGCTGTCCCGCAACCGGACGCTGGGCGAGAACCTGGCCCGCGGGATGTCGGTGGCGCAGGCGACCGCGATGAGCCCGACCGCGGAGGGCGTGGCCTCGTGCGAGCCGGTGCTCGAGCTGGCCAGGTCGCGCGGCGTGGAGATGCCGATCACCGAGGTCGCGGCGGCGGTCATGCGGGACGGACTGCCCGTCGAGGCGGCCGCGTCGATGCTAACGTCGCGGTCAGCCAAGCCGGAGTGGTACGGGCCGTGATGCTTTCTAGGGGTGTGTCTTCGTGGACATAGTGCGCAAGCAGGCCGGCGAGAACACGCGGGCGGTGCATCTCCCGGCGCCGCCCACGCCGTCGCAGCAACCGCTCGGCACCCCGGTGTACCGCACCGCGGCGTTCTCGTTCGGCTCGTCGGAGGAGTACCGCGCCGTCCTGAACGACGAGATGCCCGGCTACACGTACAGCCGGATCGACAACCCGACGGTCGACGCGTTCGCCCGGGCGGTCGCCGCGCTGGAAGGGGTCAACCTGCCGCGGTGGCCCGCGGCCCAGGCGTTCGCGTCGGGGATGGCGGCGATCAGCGGGGTGTTCTGGACCTTCGCCCGGGCCGGGGCGCACGTGGTCGCGTCCTCGGCGCTGTACGGCGGCACCTACTCGTTCCTGCGCAACGTGGCGTCCCGGTTCGGGGTCGAGACCGACTTCGTGGACATCACCGACCTGGAGCAGGTGCGGGCTGCCGTCCGCCCGGCGACGCGGATCATCTACGCGGAGACGATCGCCAACCCCACCACGGCCGTGGCCGACGTGCGGGGCTTGGCTGCTGTCGCGCAAGATGCCGGGGCGCTGCTGGTGATCGACTCCACCCTGGCCCCGCCGGTCATCTGCCGGCCCCTGGAGCACGGCGCGGACCTGGTCATCCACTCCGCGACCAAATACATCGGCGGGCACTCCGACACCACCGGCGGCGTGGTCACCGGGCGCATCGAGCTGATCAGCAACATCCGCAGCGTGCGGGTGGACACGGGCGGGTCGCTGGCGCCGGATGAGGCGTTCTTGCTGCGGCGGGGCCTGGAGACGCTGCCGCTGCGGGTCCGGCGGGCCTGCTCGACCGCGTCGGTGTTCGCCGCCGCGCTGTCCCGGCACCCGACCGTGCTGCGGATCGACTACCCGGGGCTGCCCGAGCATGCCGGGCACCAGGTGGCGCGCCGTCTCTTCGACGCCGGCCCGGAAGGCGTGCGGTTCGGCGCGATCGTCACCGTGACCCCGCACGGCGGCCGGGACGCGGGCATGGCGTTCGCGGACAAGCTACGGCTGTCCGAGGTGGCCACGTCGCTGGGCGGGACGCACACCGTGGTCAGCCACGTGGCCTCGACCACGCACCGCCAGCTGGACGATCGCGCGCTGGCGGCCGGCGGCATCGACCCGGGAGCGGTACGCTTCTCCATTGGCCTGGAGGACCCCGAGGACCTGATCTCCGACGCGTACGTGGCCCTGGAGTCGCTCAGCAGGCCGTAATCGGTTTTATGTTTACCGGGAGGTCGGGTGGCGCGGAAGGTCCGGGTGGCCGTGGTGTTCGGCGGGCGCAGCACGGAGCACGCCGTGTCGTGCGCGAGCGCGGGGCTGGTGCTTTCGGCCATCGACCGGGACCGCTACGACGTGGTGCCGATCGGCATCGCCACCGACGGGCGATGGGTGCTGACCGCGGACGACCCGGGTCGGCTGGCGTTGTCTTCCGGGTCGTCGCCCTCGGTGGAGGCGGTGGCGGTGCCGGGCTCGTCGGTCGTGCCCCTGGGCGGGTCGCTGTCGGTGAGCTCGCCGGGTTCGGTGCCGCGGGACCTCGGCGAGGTGGACGTGGTGCTGCCGCTGCTGCACGGGACGTTCGGCGAGGACGGCACCATCCAGGGGCTGCTGGAGATGACCGGGACCCGGTACGCGGGCGCGGGGGTGTTCGCCAGCGCGGCCGGCATGGACAAGGAGTACATGAAGCTGATCCTCACCGCGCGCGGGTTGCCGGTCGGGCCCTACGTGGTGGTGCGCGACCGGGACTGGTGCGGTCCGGGCGGCTCGGCTGGCTCGGCTGGCTCGGCTGGCTCGGCCGGCTTGGCTGGCTCGGCCGGCTTGGCTGGCTTGGCTGAGCGGAAGCGGGTTCTGGACGAGATCGGGGAGCTGGGCTGGCCGGTGTTCGTCAAGCCGGCCCGTGGCGGGTCGAGCATCGGGATCACGCGGGTTGCTTCTGCTTCCGATCTGGAGGATGCCGTCGAGGCGGCCCGGGTGCACGATCCCAAGGTGCTGGTCGAGGCCGCGGTGGAGGGGCTGGAGATCGAGTGCGCGGTGCTCGAGGGCGTGGACGGCGGGCCGCCCGAGGCCAGCTTGCCCGGGCAGGTGGTGGTGGACACCGGCTCGGCGTTCTACGACTTCGAGGCCAAGTACCTGGCCTCCGGCACGTACATGACCATCCCGGCGCCGCTGCCGGCCGCCGTGACGTCGCGGGTGCGGGCGCTGGCCTGCGCGGCGTTCGATGCCATCTCCTGCGAGGGGCTGGCCCGGGTGGACTTCTTCTACACCCCGGCCGGGGAGATCCTGGTCAACGAGATCAACACCATGCCGGGGATGACACCCGCCTCGGCGTTCCCGCTCATGTGGGCGGCCACGGGGCTGCCGCTGCCGCAGCTCATCGACCGGATCATCCAGACCGCGCTGCGCAAGCCGCCTGGCCCGCGCTGACTTTCCGGGCGGGTGGTGTGGCCCGAAGGTGCCGCGCGCGTAGCCAGGGCCAGGCGCGCCCGCAGGCCCATCCGCCCCGTCCTGGCCCACGCCCGGGCCACCGTCTCCGTGAAATCCGACATGAGCCACATACTACATATCGAGATATTACGCGTCTAGGCTGCGGCGGGGCGGCGGGCGGCGTCCGGGCCGAGAACCCGGATGCCGCCCGCGCTGGGTGTTACTTCTTGCCGCCTGGCTTGTCGCCGTTGACGAGGGCCTTGAAGTCGGCACCGGCGCGGAACTTCGGCACCGAGCTCTTGGGCACCTCGATGGTGGCCCCGGTGGCGGGGTTGCGGGCCGTGCGAGCCGGGCGCTCGCTCTTCTCGAAGACGCCGAACCCGGTGATGGCCACCTTGTCGCCGCTCGCGACGGCGGACTGGATGGTCTCGAGCACCGCGTTCACGGCTTCGGTCGCGGACTTCTTGTCCCCCAACCGTCCCGAGATCGCGTCGATCAGATCACGCTTGTTCATATATTCACTCCTGCGCTTCCCCCACAGGTCGCGTGGGCTTGCTCCGATCCTCCGATGCGAGGCCGCGACCTCTGACCTGCCCGAAAGTAGGCGATCCAGCGCCGTTGCACAATAACATCGGCCAGATTAGGCCTCGTGTCGGCGAAGATCACACCGGCGCCGACGTACCGCGTGTGCGGAACGTAGTCATTTGTCCGGTTGATGCTACTTTCCGGATACGCAGTGGGGCTGCTGGTGCTGGGACGCTGCTGCGCTTGACATCGGGGCGGCGGGCGGGGAAGGTGCCACCATCCTGCTGGCCGACGGCGTCACGCCCGACGCGACTCTGGGCTCAGGTTGAGCCTGGCTCAGCTGGAGGTAAATGGCTGGTCAGGCGGTGACGGGGAGCCAGCCGGGGCGGGAGAGCTCGAAGGCCGTGATGTCTTCGGTGTGGCGGAGGGTCAGGCCGATGTCGTCCAGGCCCTCCATCAGGCGCCAGCGGGTGTAGTCGTCCAGGTCGAAGGGGGCCTTGAGGCCGGCCGCGCCGGCCAGGACCACGCGGGCGCCGAGGTCCACGGTGATCTCGGTGGCGGGGTCGGCCTCGATCGCGTCCTGCAGGGCGGCCACGGCGGCCTCGGGCAGGATCACCGGGAGCAGGCCGGCCTTGGTCGCGTTGGTGCGGAAGATGTCGCCGAAGCGGGAGGCGATCACGGCGCGGAAGCCGTAGTCGGTCAGGGCCCAGACCGCGTGCTCGCGGGACGAGCCGATGCCGAAGTCGGTCCCGGCGACCAGGATCGTCGCGCCGGCGTACCGCGGCTGGTTGAGCACGAACGCGGGGTCCTCGCGCCAGGCGGCGAACAGGCCCTCGCCGAAGCCGGCCCGGCTCACCCGCTTGAGGTACTCGGCCGGGATGATCTGGTCGGTGTCCACGTTGGTCCGCCGCAGCGGCACCGCGCGGCCGGTGTGGGTGGTGAACGGTTCCATGGGAGCGGTCTCCTGTTACAGGTCTACAGGTCGGCGGGGGCGGCGAGGTGGCCGGTGACGGCGGTGGCGGCGGCGACCGCGGGCGAGACCAGGTGGGTGCGCCCGCCCTTGCCCTGGCGGCCCTCGAAGTTGCGGTTGGAGGTCGACGCGCTGCGCTCGCCGGGGGCGAGCTTGTCCGGGTTCATGCCCAGGCACATCGAGCAGCCGGCCGCGCGCCACTGCGCGCCGGCCTCGGTGAACACCGTGTCCAGGCCCTCCTGCTCGGCCTGGGCCCGGACCTGCATGGAGCCGGGCACGACCAGCATCCGGACGGACGGGGCGATCCGGCGACCGCGCAGGACGTCCGCGGCGGCGCGCAGGTCCTCGAGCCTGCCGTTGGTGCACGACCCGAGGAAGACGGTGTCCACGGTCACGTCGCGCAGCGCGGTGCCGGGGGTCAGACCCATGTAGGCCAGCGCGCGCTGCGCCGCGGCGCGCTGACCGGGGTCGGACAGCGAATCCGGGTCGGGCACCGAGGCGGACAGCGGCAGCGCCTGGCCGGGGTTGGTGCCCCAGGTCACGTACGGGCTCAGCGTCCCGGCGTCCAGCGTCACCTCGTGGTCGAAGGCCGCGTCGTCGTCGCCGGGCAGCGAGCGCCAGTAGTCCAGGGCCCGCTCCCAGTCCGCGCCGGACGGCGCGTGCGGCCGGCCCTCCAGGTACGCGAACGTCACGTCGTCCGGGGCGATCAGCCCGGCCCGCGCGCCGGCCTCGATGGACATGTTGCAGACGGTCAGGCGGCCCTCCATGGACAGCGCCCGGATCGCGGGACCGCGGTACTCGACCACGTAGCCCTGGCCGCCGCCGGTGCCGATCTTGGCGATGATGGCCAGGATCAGGTCCTTGGGCGTCACGCCGTCGGGCAGCGCGCCGTTCACGGTGATGGCCATCGTCTTGGGCCGCGCCTGGGGCAGCGTCTGGGTGGCGAGCACGTGCTCGACCTCGCTGGTCCCGATGCCGAAGGCCAGCGCGCCGAACGCGCCGTGAGTAGAGGTATGCGAGTCGCCGCAGACGATGGTCAGGCCCGGCTGGGTCAGGCCGAGCTGCGGGCCGATGACGTGCACGATGCCCTGCCCGGCGTCGCCCATCGGATGCAGGCGGATGCCGAACTCCGCGCAGTTCTTGCGCAGCGCCTCGACCTGGGTCCGCGACACCGGGTCGGTGACCGGGCTGCCGGGTCCGGACAGGGGAACGCCGGGACCGGTGATGCCGGTGGTCGGCACGTTGTGGTCCTCGGTGGCGATGGTCAGGTCGGGACGGCGTACCTTGCGGTCGGCCGCGCGCAGCCCGTCGAAGGCCTGCGGGCTGGTCACCTCGTGGATCAGGTGGAGGTCGATGTAGAGCAGGTCGGGCTCGCCTTCCGCGCTACGCACCACGTGGGCGTCCCAGATCTTCTCGGCGAGCGTACGGCCCATCACGCCTACTCCTTCGCCCGCCGCCACAGGCGGCTAGGCAAGCCTTGCGTCTCGCATTTCGAGACGGCAGTATTCATAACATGAACAACTCTAGCGGAGTCGGTGTCCTCGACAAGACGGTTTCTGTACTGTCCGCCCTGGAGAACGGCCCGGCCTCGCTGGCCCAGCTGGTCAAGGCGACCGGCCTGGCCCGGCCCACCGCGCACCGGATCGCGGTCGCCCTGGAGACGCACCGCATGCTGGCCCGGGACACGCAGGGCCGGTTCGTGCTCGGCCCCCGGATCGGCGAGCTGGCCGCCGCGGCCGGGGAGGACCGGCTGCTGGCCATCGCCCAGCCGATCCTGGTCCAGCTCAGGGACGTCACCGGGGAGAGCGCCCAGCTCTACCGGCCGCACGCCGACACACGCATCTGCGTGGCCGCCGCCGAGCGGACCAGCGGACTGCGGGACACCGTCCCGGTCGGCGCCGCCCTGCCGATGACCGCCGGATCGGCGGCCCAGGTCCTGCTGGCCTGGGAGGAAGCCAGCCGCATGCACCGCGGGCTGCGCGGGGCGAAGTTCACCGCCACCACCTTGGCTCAGGTGCGCCGGCGCGGCTGCGCCGCCACCGCCGCCGAACGCGAGCCCGGCGTCGCCTCGGTGTCCGCCCCGGTGCGCGGCCCCGGCGGCCGGGTCATCGCCGCCGTCTCGGTCTCCGGCCCGATCGAGCGCCTGACCCGCTCCCCCGGCCGCCTGCACGCCCCCGCCGTCGTAGCCGCCGGCGACAAGATCAGCAAGCTGCTCCGGGCCGAGTACTGAGCGGCGCTGAGGGGCAGGCGCCGAAGGCGCACTCCCCGCGAGCCAAAGGGCGCCGGCGCCGACTGGACTGACGAGCGACGAAGGAGCGAGGAGGGAAGGAGGCGCCTTAAGGGCGCCCGGAGGCGAGCGGGGACAACACTGCGCCCGGCGGCGAGCCGAGGAAAACAGAGATACCCTGCCTGATGGCGGGAGACGCTCCGCCCGGCTGGACTAGTGCTTCGATGGATGTGCAATTATGGAAATAGAGACGGGACGGAAACGACGCCACCGGGGAACGGATACGAGGTCGCGCTGATGAAGGCAGGTGTGGTCAAGGAGACCGCGCCGGGCGAGCGCCGGGTGGCGCTGGTGCCGGAGGCGGTAGCCAAGCTCCGGGCGGCCGGGATCGAGGTGCTGGTCGAGCGCGGGGCGGGCGAGGGCGCCTGGCTGAGCGACTCGCTCTACGCCGACGCGGGCGCGACCATCGTCAGCGCCGCCGAGCTGTACCGGGACGCCGACGTCCTGCTCACCGTGACCAAGCCGGCGGCCGACGCGGTCGGCCTGCTGCGAGCAGGGCAGGCGGTGATCGGCATGCTGGCCCCGCTGGTCCACCCCGAACTGGCCGCGGCGCTGGCCGCCCGGGACGTGACCGCGATCAGCCTGGACCGGATGCCGCGCACGCTGACCAGGACCCAGCCGATGGACGCGCTCAGCTCCCAGGCCAACGTGGCGGGATACAAGGCGGCGCTGGTCGCGGCGGCGGAGTTCGGCCGGTTCTTCCCGATGCTGATCACCGCGGCGGGCACCGCGCGCCCGGCCAAGGTGCTGGTGCTCGGGGCGGGGGTGGCGGGCCTGCAGGCGATCGGGACCGCCCGGCGGCTCGGCGCGGTGGTCAGCGGGTACGACGTCCGGCCCGCGTCCAAGACCGAGGTCGAGTCGCTCGGCGCCACGTTCATCGAGCTGACCGCGGGGGTCTCGGCGGCCGGCGAGGGCGGCTACGCCCGCGAACTGACCGCCGAGGAGCGCCAGGCCCAGCAGGACGAGTTGCTCGGGCATATCGCGCGGCACGACGTGGTGATCACCACCGCGCAGGTACCAGGGCGCCGGCCGCCGCTGCTGGTGACCGAGGACGCGATCAAGGCCATGACCGCCGGGTCGGTCCTGGTGGACATGGGCGCCAGCGAACTGGGCGGCAACGTGGCCGGGTCCCGGCCCGGCGAGACGGTCGTGACCGGCAACGGGATCACGATCATCGGGGCGGACAACCTGCCGTCCTCGATGCCGACCGCGGCGTCGGCCGCCTACTCGCGGAACATCGCCACGCTGCTTGACTACCTCAGCGCCGACGGCGCGCTGGCCATCGATACCAGCGACGAGGTCCAGGCCGGCGTGGTCATCACGCACGGCGGCCGGGTCGTGCACGAGGGCGTGGCCGCCCTGCTAAATCCAGCAGAGCTGAATCCGGCAGAGCTAGGTACAGCAGAGCTAGATTCCGAGGGAGACGCCGATGTCAACGGCCCTGCTGACTGACCTGACCATTTTCATCCTCGCGCTGCTGGTCGGCATCGAGGTGATCGGGAAGGTTCCGGCCACGCTGCACACGCCGCTGATGTCGGCGACCAACGCGATCCACGGAATCGTGCTGGTCGGCGCGGTCCTGATCGGGGTGAGCGCGCACAACGTGGTCGGCTACATCCTGGCCTTCGTGGCCTCGTTTTTTGCCAGCGCGAACGTGGTCGGCGGGTACGCGGTGACCGGCCGGATGCTGAAGATGTTCCGGCGGAAGGCGCCAGAGCAGAACGCGGCGGAGCACAATCCCGCGCTCAACGGGCACGGCGCCCCTCCCCGGGGCCTGCGGGGAATCTTGAGCAGGGCGGGGGGCAGGGCACAGTCATGAGCGAGCCTTGGTCTGTAGGCGAGCGGGGCAGCACAGTATGAGCGGGTTCACCGGGTACGTCCAGCTCGTCTACGTGCTGGTCGCGGCGTTGTTCGTGATCGGCCTGCACCTGATGAACAGCCCGGCCACGGCCCGCCGGGGCAACCAGGTGGCGCTGACCGGCATGGTGATCGCCGTCATCGCGACGCTTATCCTGCTCATCCACGACGGCACGGTCACCGCGGCCGGCTGGACCGTGATCATCGTCGGATCGCTGCTGGGCTCCGCGGTGGGCCTGTGGGCGGCCCGGACCGTGCAGATGACCGCCATGCCGCAGCTGGTGTCGGCGTTCAACTCGGTCGGCGGCGGGGCCGCGGCGCTGGTCGCGATCTACGGTTATTACGACGCTGAGGCCAAGGGCGCCGTCCTCGGCACCACCTCGGTGTTCACCGTGCTCGACGTGCTGATCGGCTCGGTGACGTTCTCCGGGTCGATCATCGCGGCCGGCAAGCTGCAGGGCTGGATCGGCGGCCAGCCGATCGTCTTCAGGGGCAGCCGCCTGCTCAACGTGACGCTGGCCGTGGTGGCGGTCGGCACGGCGGCCTTCATCTTCAGCACGGCCAGCCTGCCGGCGCTGTTCATCGTGGTGCTGGCCGCGCTGGGGTCCGGGGTCCTGATGGTGCTGCCGATCGGCGGCGCGGACATGCCGGTGGTGATCTCGCTGCTGAACGCGTTCACCGGCACCGCGGTGGCGATGGCCGGCTTCGTCATCGGCAACTGGGCCCTGATCGTGGCCGGCGCGCTGGTCGGCGCGTCCGGTGGCATCTTGACCAAGCTGATGGCCGATGCGATGAACCGGTCGCTGACCAACATCATCGTGGGCGGGTTCGGCACCGGGGACAGCGCGGTCGCGGTGGGCGCGGCGGCCGACGCCCACGTGCGCTCGATCGCGGCCGACGACGCGGCCATCCAGCTCGCCTACGCGTCCAAGGTCATCATCGTGCCCGGCTACGGCCTGGCCGCGGCGCAGGCCCAGCACGGGGTGGCCGAGCTGGCCAAGCTGCTCGAGGACCGCGGCATCGAGGTCAGCTACGCCATCCACCCGGTCGCGGGCCGGATGCCCGGCCACATGAACGTGCTGCTGGCCGAGGCGAACGTGCCCTACCCGCTGCTGAAGGAGATGGAGGAGATCAACCCGGAGTTCGGCCGGGCCGACGTGGCCCTGGTCATCGGGGCCAACGACGTGACCAACCCGGCGGCCCGCCGGCCGGGCAACGAGATCTCCGGCATGCCGATCCTGGACGTGGACCAGGCCAGGTCGATCATCGTGGTCAAGCGCTCGATGGGGACCGGGTACGCGGGCATGGAGAACGAGCTGTACTTCGACGCCAAGACCAGCATGTACTTCGCCGACGCGAAGAAGGCCATGGCCCAGCTCACCGCCGCGGTGAAGACCCTGGTGGCCTGACGATCCCCTCGTGAGCTGAAACGGTGGGCGCCGAAGGCCCCCCCCCCGGCGAGCCAAAGGCGGCGGGTCAAGAGGCGCCGGAGGCGAGCGGGACAACAGAGCGAGCGGGAAGATACTGTTCGGAGAAGCTGTTCAAGATCGGAGGCTGTCGTGGACGAGCGTACGAAGATCACGCTGGATGAGTCCGAGATCCCGCGCCAGTGGTACAACGTGATACCCGACCTGCCCGCTCCGCCGCCCCCGCCGCTGCACCCGGGGACGCTCCAGCCGGTCGGCCCGGAAGACCTGGCGCCGTTGTTCCCGATGGAGCTCATCCGCCAGGAGGTCTCCGCCGACTCCTTTATCGACGTGCCCGCCGAGGTGCTCGACGTCTACCGGCTGTGGCGGCCCACCCCGCTGTACCGGGCCCGCCGGCTGGAGAAGGCGCTCAACACCCCGGCGCGGATCTACTACAAGTACGAGGGAGTCTCCCCGGCCGGGTCGCACAAGCCGAACACCGCGGTCCCGCAGGCGTACTACAACGCGGCCGAGGGCACCAAGCGGCTGACCACCGAGACCGGCGCCGGGCAGTGGGGCAGCGCGCTGGCCTTCGCGTCCGCCCAGTACGGCATCGACTGCGAGATCTGGATGGTCCGCGCGTCCTACGACCAGAAGCCGTACCGGCGCACGATGATGCAGACCTGGGGCGCCACCGTGCACCCCAGCCCATCCCGGGCTACCACCGCGGGCGCGAAGATCCTGGCCGCCGACCCGGACTCGCCGGGCAGCCTGGGCATCGCGATCAGCGAGGCGGTCGAGGCGGCCGGCGGCAGCGCCGACACCCGGTACGCGCTGGGCAGCGTGCTCAACCACGTGCTGATGCACCAGACGGTGATCGGCCAGGAGGCGATCAAGCAGTTCGCCGTGGCCGGGGAGGACATGCCGGACCTGATCGTGGGGTGCACCGGCGGCGGGTCCAACTTCGCCGGGCTGTTCCTGCCGTTCCTGCGGGAGAAGCTGGCGGGCCGGGCCAATCCCGTCTTCCGCGCGGTCGAGCCCTCGGCCTGCCCGTCGTTCACCCGCGGGGTGTACGCCTACGACTTCGGCGACACGGCCGGATTCACCCCGCTGCTGAAGATGCACACCCTGGGCCATGAGTTCATCCCGGACCCGGTGCACGCGGGCGGGCTCCGCTACCACGGCATGTCGCCGCTGCTGTCGCACATGTACGAGCTCGGGATGTTCGAGGCGGTGGCCAAGTCGCAGCGGGAGTGCTTCGCCGCCGCGGTGCTGTTCGCCAGGACCGAGGGCATCATCCCGGCGCCGGAGCCGACCCACGCGCTGGCCTCGGCGATCGAGGAAGCCAAGCAGTGCGCGCTGTCCGGCGAACCGAAGGTGATCCTCACCGCGCTCTGCGGGCACGGGCACTTCGACATGGTGGCCTACGAGACGTACCTGTCCGGGGAGATGACCGACTTCGAGCTGCCCCAGGAGCGTATCGACGCCGCGATCGCCAACCTGCCGGCGGTCGGCTGACGCAGCCGAACCTAGTGAACCCCGGGGTTCATCGCGTCAGAGCGTGGTGAAACCCGGGGTTCATTCGGTTTGGGGACGGGGAGGCGGCCGGGGGCGGGGGGCTTGAGGGGCGGGCCGGGCTGGTGGGATGCGTGCGATGGGGGCGAGGGCTGAGGGACGGGCCGGGCTGGCGGGGGATGCGTGGGGCTAGGGCGGGGGCTGAGGGAGGGGCCGTTCGGATAAAAGAGAATTACGGCGGGTCCGGACGGCGGCGGAGAGATCGGTCAGTACGGCGGCCGTGGTTTCCAGGTTCATGCAGGCGTCAGTGACGCTCTGGCCGTAGGTGAGGTCGGCCGGGGGGCCGGGGTGCTGGCGGCCCTCGACCAGGAAGCTCTCCAGCATGACGCCGGCCAGGCCGTGCTCGCCGGCGGTCACCTGCTCGGCCAGGCTGGCGCAGACGAGGGGCTGGCGGCGGTGGTCCTTGCCGCTGTTGCCGTGGCTGGCGTCGACCATCAGGCGGCGGGGCAGGCCGTTGCCCTCGATCAGGTCCAGGGCCTTGGTCACGTGGCTGGGCTCGTAGTTGGGGCCGCCGCGGCCGCCGCGCAGGATCACATGGGTGTCGGGGTTGCCGGCCGTGGTCACCACCGCGGCCGCGCCGTTGTGGGTCACGCCGAAGAACGTGTGGCCTTCGGCCGAGGCCCGGCACGCGTCGACCGCCACCTGGACGTCGCCGTCGGTGCCGTTCTTGAACCCGACCGGCATCGACAGGCCCGAGGCGAGCTGGCGGTGGACCTGGCTCTCGGTGGTCCGGGCGCCGATCGCGCCCCAGGTCACGGTGTCGGCGATGTACTGCGGGGTGATCGGGTCGAGCCACTCGCAGCCCACCGGGAGGCCGGCCTCGACGATGTCGATGAGCAGCCGCCGGGCGGTGCGCAGGCCGCTGTGCACGTCGTGGCGGCCGTCCATGTCCGGGTCGTTGATCAGGCCCTTCCAGCCGGTCACGGTGCGCGGCTTCTCGAAGTAGACGCGCATCACGATGAGCAGGTCGTTGTGGTGCTGGTCACGGAGAGCGGCCAGGCGGCCGGCGTAGTCGAGCGCGGCGGCCGGGTCGTGCACCGAGCAGGGCCCGGCGATGACCAGCAGGCGGTCATCGGAGCCGTCGAGCACGCCACGGACTTCGGCTCGGGTGCGCTCGACGGTGTCCGCGGGCCGGTCACCGAGCGGCAGTTCGTCGAGCAGGGCCGCCGGGGACAGCAGCGGCTCGTAGCCAGTGATGCGGGTATCCCTGGTGCGCGGCATCAGGCGCGTCTCCTCCCCGGCGAGCCGCGGCCCGCACTCCGGGAGCCTCGCGACACGCGACCGATGCTACACCCTGAGCGACATACGACCGGATTTCGGGGCCAGACCTCCCGGTTCCCCTTGCCGCCAGCGAGTTCTTAGCGTAGACACATAATTCACCAAACCAGTTCACAGTTTGAACGGCCATTCTGGTGGCACGCGCGTAGCCGCAGCCCTCGGCGTGCGCGTCGTCGTCGTTTCCATCCGACGCCCGGGGCCAAGGCCGGGGCCATCCTTCGATCGCGGGAGGCATTTGCCTTGGCACGCCTGCTCACCAGGTCGGGCGAGACCACGCCCGGCGGCTTGGCCGCGGCGCGGCGGGACAGCGTCAGCGTCCTCCATCCGACCGGCGCCGGGCCCGACGCCGCAGGGGTCAAGGCCTACCCGGCCCCGCGGCGGGCGGCGAGGCGCTGGGCGCTGCTGGTCGCGGTGGGCTGGCTGCTGCAGGTGGGAGTGCGGGCCTGGTTCAGCCGCGGGCAGAGCGTGCCGCTGGCCAACCCCGACGAGTCCGCCTACCTGATCGCGGCGCGGGTCCTGGCCGGCGGGCTGGCCACTGACTTCTCCTACTCCACCTTGTACCAGGGCGGCTATCCGCTGCTGATCACCCCGGTGTACTGGTTCACCAGCAACGCGGTGACCGTGTACCACGCGGTGCTGGCGATCAACGCGGCGGTCAGCGCGCTGCTGATGCCGCTGGCCTACGTGACGGGCCGGCGGCTCGGGCTGGTCCGCCCGGCGGCCTACGCCGTGGCCATGCTCACGGCGCTGCTCCCGGCCGGGCTGTTCTACTCCGAGTACGCGCTGACCGACGCGATCTACCCGGTCCTGGTGCTCGGCTGGCTGCTCGCGGTGCACAGCTGGCTCACCGCGCGGTCTTTGCGGTGGCAGTATGTCGCGGCCGTCGGCTCCGCGCTGCTGGCCGGGTACTCCTACGCGGTGCACAGCCGGGGCATCGTTATGGTGCTCGGCTACGTGGCGGTGGGCGCGCTGGTGGCCTGGCGGCGGCTGGCGCCGCGGCGTACGGTGCTGGCGGCGGGGGTGGCGCTGGTCGCGTCGGCAGGCGGCGGCTGGCTGCTTGACCGCTACCTGTCCTCGGTGCTGTACCCCGAGGGCAGCCGTAACCTGACCGCCCAGTTGAAGACCACGCTGCACAGCGTGAACGGCGCGATCAACGTGTTCGAGATGGCGGCCGGGCAGTACTGGCGGCTGGTCCTGGACAGCTGGGGCCTGGCCGGGATCGGCCTGATCGCCGCGCTGGCCGTGATCGTGCGCCCCCGGTTCCGGACCGACCTGCGGATCATGGCCGCGCTGGGCGCGGCCGTCACCTTGCTCACCGCCGTCACCGCGCCCGCGGCACTGCCGTCGGACCAGTCCCAGACCTGGGCCTCGGGACGCTACCTGGACGGCATGATCGTCACGTACTTCGTGGTCGGCGCGGTGGTCCTGCTGCGCGCCCGGCCGCGGTTCATCCTGATCTGCGCGGGGACCACGGCGGTGCTGACCGGGCTGGCCGCCGTTATCGTCTCCGTCTACGCGGGCTCGTCCATACCCACCGGGTCGTTCCCGACCGGCTTCAGCTTCGGCGAGCCCGCCGTGCTGGCCCAGAACTGGAACAGCGCCAACGTGTTCGTCTCGACCGCGGCGGCGCTGGGCCTGCTCGGCATCTGGGTGCTGATCGGGCTGGGCGCACGGCGCTGGAGCGACGTGCTCGTGTGGTCCCGGTTCCGGCTCTCCCGGCTGCTGCGGGCCGTGGCAGTGGCCGGGCTGGCGGCGGTGAGCCTGGTGGCCGTGACCCAGATGACCAGCCACATCTCGCGGGCCAACACGCCGGCCCAGGCGGCCAGCACGAGCGGGTTCTTGGCCGCCGCCGGGCTCAAGCCGCCGGACCAGATCGCGGTCGCGTTCAGCATCGGCACCAACAGTATCCCGGCCACCGACGTGGCCTACTACCTATGGGCCCCGCAGGCGTTCGAGGTGTCCTGGACCGAGCTGGAGTTCTTCAACCCGGCGCAGGCCCCGCCGGCCGGGGTGGACGTGGTGGAGACCGGCTGGCCGTCCGGCCAGCCCGCGTCGGCCGGCTGGCCGGACCACCCGGCGGGATGGCGGATGGTGGCCGCCAACCAGGCGGCGGGCTGGGTCGCCTGGCGGCACGCCTGACCGCGATCGGGTAACGGCACTGTAAACGAGATGTAACCCATTAGGCTTGCTGTCCGTGGTACGCCCCCTAGAGCTCACTAATGCGGCTCCCGTGGCCCGGCCATCGCATGCCGACCGGCGCCGGCGGTGGGTGCTGCTGCTGGTGGCGGGGTGGCTGGTCCAGGCCGGACTGCGGGCCTGGCTGAGCCGGGCGCAGATGGTGCCGCTGGCCGCCCCGGACGAGTCCGCGTACCTGATCTCGGCGCGGATCATGTCGGGCGGCGTGGCGGCCAACTTCTCCTACTCCACGCTGTACCCGGCCGGGTATCCGCTGCTGATCACGCCGGTGTTCTGGTTCACCCATAACCCGGTCACCGTGTACCGCGCCGTGCTGCTCGGGATCAACGCGCCGCTGTCGGCCCTGGTCATGCCGCTGGGCTACGCGGCGTGCCGCCGGCTGGGGCTGGAGCGGCCGTGGGCGTTCGGGGTGGCGATGGCGGCGGCGCTGCTGCCCGCCGCGCTGTTCTACAGCGAGTACGCCATGACCGACGCGATCTTCCCGGTCCTGGTGCTCGGCTGGCTGCTCGCGGTGCACAGCTGGCTGACGGCCCGGTCTTATGTTGCCTCTTATGTTGCGGCCGTCGGCTCGGCGCTGCTGGCCGGGTACGCGTACGCGGTGCACTCCCGGGGCGCGATCATGGTGGCCGGGTTTGTGCGTGGTTGGCGTTTTTGTGTTCTGGCGGCGGCTGGTGCCGCGGGCTTCGGCGGTGGCAGCGGCGGTGGCGCTGTGCGTGCCGCTGGGCGCGGCGTCGTTTTTGAATCGGCACCTCTCGTCGGTCATGTACCCCAGCGGGCCGCGCACCCTGGCTGGCGAGGCGCTGATCCGGCTGCGCAGCGTGCACGGCGTGGTGTTCGTGGCGGAGATGGCCATCGGGCAGTTGTGGCGGTTCGTGCTGGACGGCTGGGGGGTGAGCGGGCTCGGGCTGGCGTTCGCGGTGTTCGTGGTGGCGCGGCGCGATTTCCGGTCGGACCTGCGGATCGTGGCCGCGCTCGCGGCCGGGGTGGCGCTGGTCACCGCGGTCACCTCGCCCGCGGCGCTGCCCCCGACCCAGCCGCAGGCCTGGGCCTCCGGGCGCTACCTGGACGGCCTGGTGGTGGCGTTCTTCCTGGCCGGCGCGGTGGTGCTGCTGCGGGCCGCGCCGCGGCGGGTGCTGATCGCCGCGGCCTGCGTGGTGCCGCCCACGCTGCTGGCCGCGGTGGTGGTCACCGTGTACGCGGGCTCGTCGGTGCCCACGTCCGGGTTCGGCGCGGCGTTCGTGTTCGCCGAGCCCGCGGTGCTGACCCAGAACTGGACGCAGGCCAGCGTGCTGCTGGCCACGGCGGTGGCGTTCGTGCTGCTGGCTTGCGCGGTGGTTGTGTCACGTTGGGGTCGCCGCGGGCATGGCGTGCTGCTCGCCGGACTCGGGGCGGTCAGCCTGGTCGCCACGCTGCAGATGACCAGCCACATCTCCCAGGCCAGCACGCCCGGCCAGGAGCGCAACATCACCGCCATCGTGAGCGGGACCGGGCTGCGGCCC
The DNA here is from genome assembly GCA_963822765.1 of uncultured Actinomycetes bacterium. Lineage (GTDB taxonomy): Bacteria > Actinomycetota > Actinomycetes > Streptosporangiales > Streptosporangiaceae > Palsa-504. The sequence goes on from CAWGJL010000004.1 coordinate 121,218, forward strand.
GGACAGCACCTGGCCATCGGCACGGGGCTGTCCTGGGTGACCTGGATGCCGCAGGCGTACGAGGTCTGGTGGGCGCCGCTGCAGTTCTTCCAGGCCGGGTCTTCGGGGCCGCCGGCCGACGCGACCGTGGTCGAGGTGGGCTGGCCGGGCGGCCAGCCCGCGGCGGCGAGCTGGCCGACGGCGCCGGCCGGGTGGCGGGTGGTGCTCACCGACCGGGTCGACGGGTGGGTCGCCTGGCGTCAGGGCTGACCCGGGCCGAGCACGAGGCGATGGCGCGGACCGGCTCACTGGGCGTCGGGGCGCTGGCCTGAGGTGCTTGCCGTTTCCGGGGTGAAGCGGGGGGCGGCGGCGGTCAGGATGGCGGTTTGCGGGTCTAGGGACTGAAGCTCGGCGGCCAGGGTGGCGATGAGATCGGGGACGTCCTTGGGTGCGGAGTCGTGCAGGGCTTCGGCCACGATCAGGGCGGTGCTGGTGGTGGGGCGGACCGCGGAGCGGCCGCTCTGGCGGTTCGTCCAGCGGCGGGCGTGGGCCTGCCCGGCCTGATCGGCGAAGATCACCTCGCCGGGTGCGGGGTGCTCGATATCCCCGGCGAAGGTCAGGTACTCCTCGTCGCCGGTCGCGTAGCGGACCTCGAGCGAGCCGGTGATCTGGGCGGCGTCCAGGACCGCGACCGGGATGGCGTAGGCCATCGAGATCGCGTTGCACAGGTCGACCAGGGGATGCAGCGCGGGCAGGCTGCCTTCCTTGCGGAAGCGGCGCAACAGCGACTCCGAGGCGCAGCGGTACTGGGTCGGCTTGAGACCCAGCTGCGCGAAGGCGCGACGCCAGGCCTGGATCTCGGGCAGTTCGCCCTCGGTGGCGACGGCGGCCAGGCGGGTCTTGGCGATGGCCGCGTAGCGGTCGGTGGCTGCGGGGCTGATGGGGCCGCTTGCGGCGGCGGGGCTGGTGGTGATGCCGTCGGCGTACAGGACGCCCGGGACCAGGGCCGGGAAGTCCTGCCAGAGCTGCGCCGAATGCTGGAAGTCCATCGGGTCCTTTCTCGTAGTGCTTCATGGGGCTGGGAGGATGGAGCGGACCCTGATGCGTTCCGCGGTCGGCCGACATGAGGCGCGGACCCGCGTCCGAACCTATGGTTGTGGCAGCCTGCTGGGAAGAGAGGTCTTGGCTAAATCCCGCAGCGGTCCGCCCGGCTCAGCGCACCGCCTGGTGATCGAGGCCACGTTCACGATCTGACCCGTCGCTACGGGGACAGCCGCCCGGCGGGCCATCTGGGGCTTGTGGCCCACATGCCCCGATACGCGGGGGTTGTGGCCCACAAGCCCCACGGGCCGCCCGCAGTCGTCTGGGGCTTGTGGCCCACATGCCCCGATACACGGGGGTTGTGGCCCACGCACCCCAGAGGAGACCCGCGATCCCCGCGAGAAACGGCAGCCCACCCGGAAGAGCATCAGGGTGCCACAACCATAGGTTGGGTCGGCTGCATGCGTGTGATGAGAGGTGCCGGCGTGGTTATGGTTCGCAGTGCGCAGGCCTAGGGTTAGGCCGGCGGCGACGACCGTGATGCCGGCCCAGACCAGAGGGCGGGGGGCGGGGGCGCCGAGCAGGACGCCGGCCGCGGCGGCGGCCACGGGGGCCACGCCGGTGAGCAGGCCGGCCCGGCTGGCGCCCAGCCGTCCGACGCTGGAGTACCACATGACGAACGCCACCGCGGTCACCGCCACGGCCAGGTAGAGGACGGCCAGCCAGTCGCGGGGGCCCAGCCGGGTCGCGGCGCCCGGGCCCTCGTGCACCAGGCCGATCACGGCGAAGACGACCGCCGCGATCCAGGTGGTGTGCACCGACACGCCCCACGGGCCGTGCCGGCCCAGGACCGGGATGGCCAGCAGGGTGAACGCGGCCTCGCAGCCGAACACCACCGCGGCCCAGGCCACCCCGAGGCCGTCGGTGCGGCCCAGGCCCTGGACCAGCCCGGCGCCGCACGTCACGACCAGGGCGGCGGCGACCCCGGCGGCGTGCGGCCGCGAGCCTTCCAGCAGCGGCCCGATCACGGCCAGCACCGCGGGCACGCAGGCCACCGCCACGCCCAGGACGGCCGGCTCTGCGTGCCGCGACCCGGCCACCAGCGCCACGTTGAACAGGACCAGCCCGGTCGCGGCGATGCCGGCCAGCCACAGCCACTCGGTCCCGCGCGGCCGGACCAGCCGCCGGCCGGTCAGCCGGGCCAGGACCACCAGGATCACGCACGCCACCGCGTAGCGCAGCGCCTCGGCGGTGAACACCGGGGCGTGCGCGAGCACGCCGGAAACCGCGACGCTGCCGCCGACGCAGACCATGGCGCCGGTTCCGGTGGCGACGCCCGCGAGTGCGGGCCGGGCGGCGGCGGGCGCGGTGGCCGAGGCGGCGGGCGCGGCGGCCGAGGCGGCGGCGGGCGCGGTGGCCGAGGCGGCGGCTCGGGGTGTGGTGGCGGGGAGGAGGTCGGGGGCAGGCATGACGCCACGCTAGGAGGTTGATGGTCCAGTGAACAGGGCCAACGAAGGGACTCTATAGTGGACCAATGACCGGGGCCGACTTTCTGCAGCTGAGTCCGGCGGCGGCGCCGGCGCGGGGATTGACCGGCTGGCTGGCCGACGCCATCCGGGCGGCCATCATCGACGGGCGGCTGGGGACCGGGACGTCGCTGCCCGCGACCCGGCTGCTGGCCGACGACCTGGGGGTCTCGCGCGGCGTGGTGGTCGAGGCCTACCAGCGGCTAGCCGACGAGGGCCTGGTCAGCGCGCGGCCGGGGACGGGGACCAAGGTCTCCGGGCTGCTGCCGCGGATCGCGGCGCGGCCGGGTACCGGGGAGGCGGTCGCGGGAGAGACGGGCTTGGGAGAGACGGGCTTGGGAGAGGCGGTGCGGGCGGTGCCGTCGCTGCTGCCGCAGCCGTGGCGGGCGCGGGCCGAGCTGGACCTGTCCCCCGGCGTGCCGGACCTGTCCGGGTTCCCGCGCGCCGCCTGGCTGCGCGCCGAGCGGTCGGTCCTGGACCGGGCGAGCGTGGCCGAGCTCGGCTACGGCGACCCGCGCGGCAACCCATCGCTGCGCCGCGAGCTCGCGGGCTGGCTGACCAGGACCCGGGGGCTGCGGGCCGCGCCCGACGACATCATCGTGGTCAGCGGGGTGGCCCAGGCCCTGGCCCTGCTGGCCCAGTGGCTGACGGCCCGCGGCCACACCCGGATCGCGGTCGAGGACCCCGGCTCGCTCGGATCACGCGAGGAACTCGCCTACTGGGGCCTGACCGCCGCGCCGGTCCCGGTCGACGAGCACGGGCTGCAGACGGCCCATCTGGCGGGCAGCGGCCCGCGGGCCGCGCTGCTCACCCCCGCGCACCAGTTCCCGACCGGGGTGGTGCTCGCCCCGCAGCGCCGCCGCGAGCTGCTGGACTGGGCCGTCGCGGCGGACGCGCTGATCGTCGAGGACGACTACGACGCCGAGTACCGCTACGACCGGGCCCCGGTGCCCGCCCTGCAGACCGCCGCGCCCGGTCACGTGGCCTACGCCGGCACCACGTCCAAGACGCTGGCTCCGGGCATGCGGCTGGGCTGGCTGGTTCCGCCGGCCCGGATGCACGCGGACCTGGTCGAGGCCAAGCACGCCGCCGACCTGGGCAGTCCCGCGCTGCCGCAGCTGGTGCTGGCCCGGCTGATCGCCACCGGTGAGCTGGAACAGCACATCCGGACCGTCCGCAAACGGCAGCGCAGCCGGCGCGACGCGCTGCTCGGCGCGCTGCGCGAACACCTGCCCGAGGCCCGGGTACAGGGCATCCCGGCCGGGCTGCACCTGCTCATCACGTTCCCCGCGCTGACCCTGGACGACAGGGACCTAGCCGAGCGCATCCACCGGGCCGGGGTGCTGGTCCACCCGCTGTCCTGGCACCGGCAGCGGCCCGGGCCGCCCGGGCTCGTGCTTGGTTACGCGGCCCATACGCCGGACCAGCTGCGCGAGGCGGCCCGCCGCATCGCGCGGGCCGTGACGGGTTAGCGGGCCGGATCGGACGGGGTACCGGCGGGGGCGCGGGGCGGGGCCGCGGAGCGGCGGGCGTCGGCGCGGCGGTGGCGGCGGGCCACCGCGTGCAGCTGGCTGATGCGCGCGGCCCCGGCCAAGATGGTGAGCAGCACGCCGCAGACGGCCGAGAACAGCATGGCCACGCCGAGCGGCAGGTGTCCGTGCGCGCCGAGGTAGGAGACGTCCACGGCCCGGCCGTTCTGCAGGATGAAGATGAGCAGGAACAGCAGGACCACGGCGAAGAAGACGACCGCGAACCACAGGCCGCTGAGCCGGGTGGGCCTGATCTTGTGCTGCGGCAGCGGCGGCGGCGCGGCCGGGCCCGGCTGCTCCGGCGGTGCCACCGGGGCGGGCTGCTCCGGCGGCGCCACCGGGGCGGGCTGCTCCGGCGGAGCCTCGAGCTGCGGGTCGGGGGCAGCCGACCTCTGCGTGCTGGGCTGCGGTTCTGTACTCACGGCGACCCCCATCGCGTAGATGGGGTCATACTGCCCATCCGGGCCGGGGTTATGCGCGGACTCAGCCGCCGAGATAGGCGAGCACGGCCAGCACGCGCCGGTTGTCGTCGTCGGAGGGCTGCAGGTCGAGCTTGCCGAAGATGGAGGCGGTGTGCTTGGCCACGGCGCGTTCGGTGATGACCATGCGCTGGGCGATGGCGGCGTTGGACCGGCCCTCGGCCATCAGGGCGAGCACCTCGCGCTCGCGCGGGCTGAGCGCGCCGATGCTGACGTTGCCGGTGTTACGGGCGAGCAAGCGGGCGATCACCTCCGGGTCCATGGCCGTGCCGCCGCCGGCCACCCGGCGGACGGCGTCCACGAACTGGGCGCTGTCGAACACCCGGTCCTTGAGCAGGTAGCCGATGCCTCCGCTGCCGCTGGCCAGCAGCTCGCGGGCGTACAGCTGCTCGACGTACTGGGACAGGACCAGCACTGGCAGGCCCGGCACCTCCCGCCGCGCGGCCAGCGCGGCCCGGATGCCCTCGTCGGTAAAGGTCGGCGGCAGCCGCACGTCCACGATGGCCACGTCCGGCCGGTCCTTGGCCACCGCGGCCAGCAGGTCGGCCCCGTTGTCCACGGCCGCGGTGATCTGGTGGCCGTGGGCCTGCAGCATCCGGGTCAGGCCGTCCCTCAGGAGGAAGAGGTCTTCGGCAATGACAACTCGCACGGGATCTCCATGGTTACCGCGGTCGGGCCGCCCGGCGGGCTGCTGATGGCCAGGATGCCATCGAAGGGAGCCAGCCGGCGCTCGATCCCGCGCAGCCCGCTGCCGCGGGCCGGGTCGGCGCCGCCGTGCCCGCTGTCGGTCACCCCGATCCGCAGCATCCCGTCGGTGTGCCGGATGTCGATCCAGGTCTCGCGGGCCTGCGCGTGTTTGGAGACGTTGGCGAGCAGCTCGCTGACCGCGAAGTACGCGGCCGACTCGACCGGCGCGGGCGGGCGGCCGCCGTACAGGTCGCTGGCCAGGTGGATGCGCAGCGGCGTGTCCAGGGTCAGGGCCTGCACGGCGTCGGTCAGACCGCGGTCGGCGAGCACCGGCGGGTGGATGCCGCGGACCAGGGCGCGCAGCTCGGCCAGGGCCTTGACCGAGGAGTCGCGCGCCTCGTACAGCAGCGCCCGGGCGGCGTCCGGGTTGGTGTCGATGATCTGCCCCGCGGCGTCCAGGGTCATGCCCATGGCCACCAGCCGGGCCTGCGCCCCGTCGTGCAGGTCCCGCTCGATGCGGCGGATCTCGGCCGCGCCGGTGTCCAGGGCCTCGGTGCGGGTCTGCGACAGGTGGCGGACCCGCAGGGCCAGCTCGGCCTGGCCAGACGGCGCGAGAACGCGGGCGGCCAGCAGGCCGTAACCGCGCAGCAGCCACGGCGCCGCCGCCACCCCGGTGGCCACCATCGCGCCGCCGATGAGGGCCAGGACCGGCTTGGTGTTCCCGGGGAAGGCGGGCGGCGGGACCGCCCGCGAGATCACCGGGACCAGGAACGCCACCCCGCCCACCACGATGAGTGCCGCGGAGGCGGCGGCCAGGATCCACCCGACCACGGCGTTCACCACCACCCAGCGCAGGTCCCGCCAGGTCGCGGTGTCGCTGAGCAGCCAGCGCAGGCGCGCGGTGTAGGGCAGGGTGGCCGGGTCCGCGGGCGGCGGCTGATACGACTCGGCGATGGGCACGCCGCACCACTCGCCGGCCAGCCGGCGGGTCAGCCCGGCCAGCTGGCGCAGGGCCATCAGCACGGGGGGCACGAGGAAGCGGGCGATGGCGACCCCGGCGCACAGGAAGAGCAGGATCAGCAGGTCCCGCTGGTGGCCGTCCCCGGGGCCCACCGGGACGCTCGCGATCGCGGCCACGGCCAGCAGCACCCATCCCAGCAGCACCAGCACCAGGCCGGCCTCGGCCACCACCAGCCCGGCCAAGCCCAGGCCGTAGTACGCGGCGGTCAGGGACGACCCGAGGCCGAGCGAGGGCCTGCGGCGAGCGGGCCGGCTGTCAGTGACCATCAGGGCGCACCTCCCTTCCCCGGTCCAGTCTGGCCGGCCACCCCGCGGCCCCGAAGTGACGCTGGCACCCGAACAGCAGGGTGTACCTAGGTCTACCCGTTAAACGCCGTCAGCCGCCGGCCGCCACGGAAGAGCTTTTTTACCGAACGACCGTGGTGTGGAGCCACGGTCCGTTCGGCATAAAAAAGGACAGAAGCGGCACGGTCGTTCACTTTTTGTAATTGTTTTGATTACAGGACGGACGGCGGCGCTCAGCCTGACCGCGGCCATGCTGGCGGGGACCGGGCCGGGGCCGGGCGCGCGGCCGGCGGTGCGGGTAAGGTCAGCCCGCCTCGGCGAGCGCGGCGACGAGCGCGGTGACCGCGGCGTCGACCTCGACCCGGGCGGTCAGCGCGTGCGTGTGGGCCCGGTCGAGGTCGCCCAGGGCGATGCAGTCGAAGGCGACCCGGGCGTCGTGCTGGGCGGCCTGGAGTTCGCGTGCGGCCTGGTCGAGCGCCGGGCTGTTCTGCTCGGTCTGCGAATTGGTCATCCTCGGTCCCTCCCCCGTCTGGCGCGCGCTAGCCCTCATCGGGCTGGGCGATGGTCATGTTACACGGAGTGAGGACTGCTCCTCGGGCGCCACTCATGAGACCATTCCCGGGACTGAGGAGGATGCCATGTGCCGGTTGTTCGGGCTGACGGCGGGGACGACAGCGGTGCGGACGACGTTCTGGCTGCTGGACGCGCCCGATTCGCTGGAGGTACAGAGCCACCGCAACGCCGACGGCGCCGGGATCGGCTTCTTCGACGCCGCTCGCGCCCCGGTGCTGGACAAGCAGCCGGAACCGGCGTTCGCCGACCAGGACTTCATCCGCGAGGCGCGGCAGGCCACCGCCGCGGCGTTCGTCGCGCACGTCCGCTGGGCGAGCACGGGCGGCCGGACGGTCCAGAACACCCACCCGTTCGCGATGCACGGGCGGATCATGGCGCACAACGGGGGGTTCGGCGACCTGGCTCTTCTGGAGAAGCAGCTTGGCCCGTACGCCGCCCTCGTGCAGGGGGACACCGACTCCGAGCGGTACTTCGCGCTGATCATCAAGGAGACCGAGGCGCACGGCGGTGACGTCGGGGCCGGCATCACCGCCGCGGCGGGATGGATCGCCGCGCACCTGCCGCTCTCGTCGCTGAACACCATCGTCGCGGCGCCCGGCGAGCTGTGGGCGCTTCGCTACCCGGCCCAGCACGCGCTGCACATCCTCGAGCGTCCGGCCGGGACTTCTCGGGTCGAGGCGGGGGCGCGGGGCCTGCACGTGCGGAGCGCGACGTCGTCGGTGCACGCGCCCGGGCTGGATAGCGTCCCGTCGGTGGTGCTGGCGTCGGAGGAGCTGGACGGGGAGGAGGGGTGGCGGATGCTGGCTCCGGGAGAGCTGGTGCACGTGGGGCCGGACCTGAGCGTGCGCTCGTCGGTGGTGCTTCCCGAGGCGCCAGCCAGGCTGATGCCGCTGCCCGCCGGCAACCCGAACATCGACACCTGAATGGGGGCGGTGGGGTTGGTGGGCGCGCGAGGCGCGGCAGGTCTTGCGGTGTAGCCCCGACCGGATTCGAACCGGCGTTACCGCCTTGAGAGGGCGGCGTCCTAGGCCTCTAGACGACGGGGCCGAGCATGCCCCGGCAGGACTCCTGCCCGGGCCCGAGATCCGGTAGCACCGGCAGCGCACAGACTACCGCCTCGGCCGCGGTGAGGCCAACCGGAGGCTGGCGCTTCCGGAGGCTTCCGCTTCACGAGACGAACAAGCGCGGACGTGAGAGACATCCGCGCTGTCAGTTTGAGCTGGCTGGGGTACCAGGACTCGAACCTAGACTAACAGGGCCAGAACCTGTCGGGCTGCCAATTACCCCATACCCCAATGGCATCGCACCCGGTGGCCGGGTGCGCTCACGCAGTCTAGCGGACTCCGCGCGCGGCGGCCAACCCGTACGCTCACGGGCCTCGATCGCGGTCAGGCCGGACGGGCCGCGGCGGGTCGGCGGGGGCGGGCCGGGCCGGGGCGGTCCTGCTGCTATTGGCCGGGGGTGGCCAGGAAGAGGCGGGCGGGGCCGGCGGCTTGGAGGGGGCCGTCGGCGGCGGGGATGAAGCAGGAGTCGCCGCGGGGCAGCTTGACCGTCTCGCCGGACCCGGTGCGCAGGGTGGCGGCGCCGTCGGTGCACAGGGCGATCCGGGGGCCGGCGGCGGGCAGCGGGATCATGGGCTCGGCCAGGTCGGCGACGAAGAGGCGGAACTCGGGGGCCGGGGTGTCGAACCAGGTGACGCCGTCGCCGAGGGGGGCGGGGGTCAGGACGGGGACCGAGATGGCCGGGTCGAGCAGGGTGAGCAGCTCGGGGACGTCGATGTGCTTGCCGGTCAGGCCGGCCCGGATCACGTTGTCGGAGTTGGCCAGCGTCTCGATGCCGGTGCCGTGCAGGTAGGCGTGCAGGCCGCCGGCGGGCATGAACACAGCCTGGCCGGGGGCCAGCACCACGTGCCGCATGAGCAGCATGGCCACCACGCCGAGGTCGCCGGGGTGATCGCGGGCCGAGCGGACGGCGGCGGCGCAGGCGGCGACGTAGGGGCTGGCGGAGGCGGCCGGGGATGCGGAGGAGGCTAGGGGGACGCAGGCGGCGGTGACGGCGGTGACCAGTTCGCCGCGGGAGGCTTGCGGCCACTCCAGGATGGCGGCCAGGGCGCGGCTGAGGGCCTCGGGGGCGGTCGCGGCGGCGAGTTCGGCGGCCAAGGGGGCGAGCTGGGGGACGGACAGGGCGCGCAGCAGGGCGGCGGCGTCGGACGGGGAGCGCAGGCCGGCCAGGACCTCGAACGGGGTCAGCGCGCACAGCAGCTCGGGCTTGGGCCAGTCGTCGACGTAGTTGCGCTCGGCGGGGGGCACGCCGCGTTGATGCTCGGCGCGGAAGCCGGCCTGCGCCTGGGCCCGGGACGGGTGCAGCTGGATGGACAGCGCTTGCTCAGCGGAGAGCACCTTGAGCAGGAACGGCAGCCGGGGGCCGAACCGGGCCACGACCGCGGGGCCGAGCTCGCGGTCCGGGTCGGCGAGCGATCACGGCGTCCAGGGTGGTCTCGGCCACGCCGGACGGGGCGGAGGGGTGGGCGCCCATCCACAGCTCGGCCTCCGGGCCTGGGGCCGGGACCGGGCGGCCCTGAAGCTCGGCGATGCCATGCCTGGAGCCCCACGCGTAGGGGCGGATTACCGGCTGGAGAAGCTCCATGCGGGCATGCTAACCGGGCTTCGGCCCACTCGGGGGAGCAGTGTCGGCGGGGTACTCGACCAGGGCCACGACCCGGCTGGCCATGAACCGGGCGGTCCGGACCGGGGTCCCGGTCCGGGTCACCTCGCTGACCTCGACGATCCCGCGCCGGTTGGCGATGTCGACGCGCCGTCCCGCCTTCGTCGCCTTGATCTCGTAGGTCTGGGTGCCATCACCGGAGTCGATCACCACCTCGACGCGATCGCCCTTCATGGGATCCTCCGGCCACGGTCCGTTCGGCTGAAAATGTTTTTTAATACGTTGGCAGTGAGGGGTCCACCTGGTTGATCCAGGCCAGTACCCCGCCGCCGACGTGCACCGCGTCGGTGAAGCCCGCGTTCTTGACGATGGCCAGCGCCTCGGCGCTGCGGGCGCCGCTCTTGCAGTGCAGCACGACGCGCTTGTCCTGGGGCAGGCGCTCCAGGGCGGCACCGGAGATGAACTCGCCCTTGGGGATGAGGGTCGCGCCGGGGATGGACACGATCTCGTACTCGTTGGGCTCGCGCACGTCGACCAGGAAGATGTCGTCCCCCGCCTCCAGCATGGCGGCCAGGTCCTTGGCGCTGATCGTGGAGCCCTGGACGGCCTCGGCGGCCTCCTCGGAGACCGCGCCGCAGAACTCCTCGTAGTCGATCAGCGCGGTGACGGTCGGGTTCTTGCCGCAGACGGCGCACTCCGGGTCCTTCTGCACGCGGACCGTGTGGTAGCTCATCTCCAGCGCGTCGTAGATCATCAGCGCCGGCCAGCGGCTCGCCGATCCCGGTGATGAGCTTGATCGCCTCGTTGACCTGGATCGACCCGATCGAGGCGCACAGCACGCCGAGGACCCCGCCCTCGGCGCAGGACGGCACCATGCCGGGCGGCGGCGGCTCGGGGTACAGGCACCGGTAGCACGGGCCGTAGTCGGCCCAGAACACGCTGGCCTGCCCGTCGAACCGGTAGATCGAGCCCCACACGTACGGCTTGCCGAGCAGCACGCAGGCGTCGTTGACCAGGTACCTGGTGGCGAAGTTGTCGGTGCCGTCGACGATCAGGTCGTAGCCGGCGAAGATCTCCAGGGCGTTGTCTGAGTCCAGCCGGACCTCGTGCAGCACCACGTTGACCAGCGGGTTGATCTCGCGGATGCTGTCCCGGGCGGATTCGGCCTTGGGCTTGCCGATGTCGGAGACGCCGTGGATGATCTGGCGCTGCAGGTTGGACTCGTCCACCACGTCGAAGTCGATGATGCCGAGCGTGCCGACGCCGGCCGCGGCCAGGTACAGCAGGGCGGGCGAGCCGAGGCCGCCGGCCCCGACCACCAGGACCTTGGCGTTCTTCAGCCGCTTCTGCCCGGTCATGCCCACGTCGGGGATGATCAGGTGACGGGAGTAACGCCGGACCTCGTCGACGGTCAGCGCTTCGGCGGGCTCCACCAGAGGGGGCAGCGACACGATGCTCTCCTTGTACATATGGGATTGCCCCACGATCAACCGGCCGGCGTGAGCGGGAATTCCCGGGTCTTGACGGCGGTGGCGTCGAGCAGGGCGGTGATCTCGGCGGCGACCTGCGCGGGGTGTTCCATGTGGGCCAGGTGCCCGGTGCGGGGCAGGACCACGATCTTGGAGTTGGCGAAGGCGCGCGCGGCGCGGCCCGCCTGGCGCGGGTCGACCACGCGGTCCTGGCTGCCGTAGATGACCAGGGTGGGCGCGGTGATGCGGGCCGCGTCGCGCCAGGCCGTGTGGCGTCCCTTGCGGAAGAAGTCGGCGGTCAGGGTCCGGATGGTGCCGATCAGGGCGGCGGTGGCGTGGTCGAGGGTGTCGCGCTGGGCGAGTTCGGCGACCTCGGCGGCGAACCGCTCGGCCGGGAAGCGTGCCGGATCGGCGAAGCAGGTGGCGATGACGTCGGCCACCCGGCCGCGCGGCGGCAGGGCGTCGTACTTGCGCAGCACGCGGGGGCCGACCCCGGGCAGGCTGATCACCGCGAAGTGCACCTGGTCCAGGTGCGGCCGGGGGTCGGGCAGGGCCGGGGAGATCAGGGTCAGCGTCTTGATGAGGTCCGGGCGGGTGGCGGCCAGCTTCACGGCGACCGCGCCGCCGAGGGAGCTGGCGATCAGGTGGACCTTGTTTGCTTGTTTCTCGATGAGGGCTTCGACGGTCTGGGCGAGCGCGGCGATGCTGTAGCGGCGGTCGGGGCGGGGCGGGGAGTCACCGAAGCCGGGCAGGTCGAGCGCCGCGCAGGCCAGCCGCGGCCGGAGCAGGTCGATCAGGTCGGTCCAGTTCCGCGACGAGCCGGCCAGGCCGTGTATGCACAGTGCTGCCTCTTTTTGGGCTGCTCGGCTCTTTTTGGGCGGGCTCGCCGGTCTTTTCTGTCGTTCTCCGGACATAGACCTGGTGGCCCCGGTCGAGGGTGATCAGCTCGCCAGGCCAGTGCGGGATGGGTTCTTGCGGGGTCATGCGCTGGCTTTGCGGCGGGTCCTTGCCTTGGCGGGCTTGGCCTCCTCGGCTTCTGGCTCTTGCTTGTCCCGGCCGCTCTTGACCGCGGCCACGCTGGCGCGCAGGATCTCGGTCAGGTCGGCGGGCTGGCCCTTGGGGGCGGGCTCGTCCAGGCCGGCCGGGCGGACGATGTCGTTGCCCTCGACCTTGGCCCGGACCACGGCCTCGAGCGCCTCGCGGTAGGAGTCGTGGTACTGGTCGGGGTCGAAGTCCTCGGTCATGGTGTCGATGAGCGAGGCGGCCATCTTCAGCTCCTGCGACCGGACCTCGATGTCCTCGTCCAGGAAGCCGAAGTCGGGCTTGCGCACCTCGTCGGGCCACAGCAGGGTCTCCAGCGTGATGACCCCCTCCCGGACCCGCAGCGCGGCCAGCGCCTCGCGCTGGCGCAGCGCCACCTTGGCCACCGCGACCTTGCCCGAGTTCTCCAGCGCGTCGCGGAACAGCACGTAGGCCCGGACCCCGGCCGGATCGGGCTCGGTGTAGTAGCTCTTGGCCGCGTAGATCGGCTCGACCTGGGCGCTCGGCGCGAAGTGCAGGACCTCGATCCGGTGCGCGGTGACCAGCGGGAGGTCGGCCAGATCCTCGTCGGTGAGCACCACCATGTCGCCGGTGGGCAGTTCGAAGCCCTTGGCCACGTCGGAGTAGGGGACTTCCTCCCCGTCCAGGGTGCAGAACCGGCGGAACTGAATCCGGGCCCCGTCCTTGCGGTGGACCTGCCGGAAGGCGATGTCCCGCTGCTCGGTCGCCGCGTAGAGCTTCACCGGGATGACGACCAGGCCGAAAGAGATGGCCCCCGCCCATATGCTGCGCATGATCTGTCACCTACCCCGTTTGGAGAAGACCGATTCCGGGTTCGGCGCGGGTCGATTCTCCTATTTAGCTGTTTAGCCCAACTCTTCCAGCGAGCTTACGGCCTGGCTGCGATGATGAACATGCTAGGGCGAGGGGGAACGGAGAGGTATGGGCGCTTTCGACGTAGTCGTGCTCGGCGGTGGCACCGCGGGCGTGCACGTCGCCACGGAGGTGGTCCGGGGCGGCAAGTCCGTCGCGCTCGTCGAGGCCGGGCTGATCGGCGGCGAATCCCCCTACCTGGCCTGCGTGCCGTCGAACTCGCTGCTGCTGTCGGCGAGTAGGGGCGTGGCCTGGGAGGACGCGGTCGCGCGCCGCAACGAGGTGACCGGCGGGCTGGACGATTCCGGGGCCGAGGGGCGGCTGGCCGCTGCGGGTGTCACGGTGTTCCGCGGGACCGGGGTGGTTACCGGCCCGGGTGAGGTCTCGGTTGCTTCTGCGTCCGGTGCCACTGATTCTGGTCCCGTGTCGCTGACCTGGGACGACCTGGTCATCGCGACGGGGTGCGAGCCGGTCGCGCCGCCCATCGAGGGGCTGTCCGACATCCCGGCCTGGACCACCGCGCAGGGGCTGTGCTCACCGGACCTGCCGCGCCGTCTGCTGGTGCTGGGCGGCGGGTCGGCCGGGTGCGAGCTGGCGCAGATCTTCGCGGCGTTCGGCTCCCAGGTGACGCTGATCGAGGCCGACGCGGGGCTGCTGTCCGGCGAGGCGGCCTTCGCCGGGGAGATCCTGGCCGCGGCGCTGCGCCGGGCCGGGGCCGAGATTTTCCTCGGCTCGCCGGCCACCAAGGCCGAGCGGACGCCGGAGGGCCTGACCCTGGCGCTGGAGGACGGCACCCGCATCGACGCGGACCGGCTGCTGCTGGCCACCGGCCGGCGGCCCCGGCTCAGCGGGCTCGGCCTGGACGCGCTCGGGATCAGCGTGACGCCGGGCCAGGCGCTGCCCACGGACGCCTCGTGCCGCGTTGTTGCCGGTGCTTCCGGATTTGCCGGTGCTTCCGGATTTGCCGGTGCGGCCGGGCCTGGCCGGGTGTGGGCCGCCGGGGACGTGACCGGGATCACCCATACCCACGCCAGCCGGTACCAGGCCGGCGTGGTGGCGGCCAACCTCCTCGGCCAGCCTCGTGAGGCGGATTACACCGCGATCCCGCGCTGCGTGTACACCACGCCTTCGGTCTACGCCGTGGGCGAACCGGCCCGGGCCGGTCTTTCGGTGGCGCGAGTCCCGCTGAGCGACACCGCCCGGGGCCGTCTGGGTGGCGATGACCTGGGCCGGCTCGAGCTGTACGCGGCCGACGGGGTGCTGGTCGGCGCCGTGGCGGTGGGGCCGGACGCGGCCGCCTGGATGGCGGAGGTTACCCTCGCCATCAGGGCAAAAATACCGGTGACCGTCCTGGCCGACGTGGTGCACGCCTTTCCCACGTACGGGGAAGCGCTGCAGGCCGCGTTCTGCGAGCTGGCCAGGACCGGGCCCGCCAGTACTGGGTCCGCCGGCACGGGGCCCGCCGGTACGGAGGAAAAGGGGATCGGGTCGTTGAGCGAACTGGGCCTGGAGACACCCGAAGACGACGCCGTCGAGCAGCACCGGGAACTCGTCCCGGACGAGGTCGTGCCCGTTCCGCGGCGTGACGCCTGGTTCGACGTGAACGAGGCGGACGCGGCCGAGCAAGCCCGGGCGGTCGGCTTCGACGATGACGACTACCGCTGATCGCGGCTTAGGATAGGTCGAACGCGGCATGCGGCCGCGGGCGACCACCGGAGACCGAACCTTGACCGCTACGTCGGATGCACGGCCACGCAGCACGCGGCTGCCCAGGCACGAACGGCGGCGGCAGCTCCTGGACGCGGCGCTCGAGGTATTCGTCACGCAGGGGTACCACGCCGCGGCCATGGATGAGATCGCCGAGCGGGCCGGGGTCAGCAAGCCCGTCCTGTACCAGCACTTCCCCGGCAAGCTCGACCTGTACCTGGCCCTGCTCGACCAGAGCGTGGACGAGCTGGTCGAGGCCGTCCGCGAGGCGCTCCGCTCGACCAGCGACAACAAGCAGCGGGTGGCCGCCACGTTCAGCGCCTACTTCGAGTACGTGGAACGGCAGGGACAGGCCTACCGGCTGGTGTTCGAGTCGGACCTGGGCAACGAAGAGGCGGTCCGGGACCGGCTGGAACGCGGTCAGCGCGAGTGCGCCGAGATGATCAGCCCGATGATCCGGCAGGACGCCGGCCTGGACGACGCCGAGGCCCACCTGGTGAGCGTGGCCATGGTCGGCCTGGCTCAGGTCACCGCCAGGTACTGGCTCAGCACCACGCTCAGCACCACCCGGCAGTGCATCCCGCGGGAGGCCGCCGAGCAGCTCGTGGCCAGGCTGGCCTGGCGCGGCATCAGCGGCTGGCCACGGAACTAGCGGGCGCCTCAAAGGCGCCCGGAGGCGAGCGGAGAGAACACAGCGTGGAAGTGAAGATCGGGATTCATTCGGTGCCGCGGGAGCTGGTGGTGGAGACCGACACTCCGGCGGCGGAAATCGAGCGCCTGCTGTCGGCCGCACTGGAGAAGGACACGGTGTTCGCGCTCTCGGTCGCCAAGGGCGGGCGGGTCCTGGTGCCGGCGGGCAAGATCGCCTACGTGGAGTTCGGCGGGGCCGAGGCGCGGCGGGTCGGTTTCGGCAACATCGCGTTATCTCCGGTGTTGCGTCCTTTTTCGCGTCCTTGGTTGTATCCGGCGGGCCTGACGGGGGGTCCGGGCCTGACCCTGGTATCGTGGATAACGACTGATCAAGGAATGACATAACCAAAGGTCGTGTTATCCAGTCAGCTGCTGTTTACGCCGGGCTTCATTACCGGCCTCCCTGGGGGGAACCCAAGTAAACGGCAGCGTCCCACGACGGTAGCGGGCTCCCGGGCGCGCGCCGCGCCGGATCTCGGCGCATGGCGGCACCTGGTCGTAGCTCGCATCGAGGCGGGTCGCTGCAGGCAGCTTACAGACATGACAGGCTCGCTTCCGGAACAGGCCGGGTGGGCCATGATGAAGGACGGCAACCCCTGACCACTCAGACTTCACCCGGGGACACGACAGAGGCTTCTTCTGGCTCCCGTGCGGTCCCGTTCAGCGATTTCGGCATCAGTGAGGCGATCTGCTCGGGCCTGGCGGCCGCGGGCATCCTCACCACGTTCCCCATCCAGGCGCTGAGCCTTCCGCTCGCCCTGCGCGGGCAGGACATCATCGGACAGGCGAGGACCGGCACCGGGAAGACGCTGGCGTTCGGCATCCCGCTGCTGGAACTGGTCGACGACGGCCCGAAGGGCGCCCCGCGGGCGCTCGTCGTGGTGCCGACCAGGGAACTGGCCATCCAGGTCGCGGACGACCTGCGGACCGCCGCGGTCAACATGCGCGCCAAGGTGGTGACCGTGTACGGCGGCCGGGCCTACGAGCCGCAGATCGACGCGCTGACCGCCGGGGTCGACATCGTGGTCGGCACCCCGGGACGGCTGCTCGACCTGGCCCAGCGACGGCACCTGGACCTGAGCTCGGTGCGAGCCCTGGTGCTCGACGAGGCGGACAAGATGCTCGACCTCGGCTTCCTGCCCGACGTGGAGCGCATCATCCGGCTCACCCCGGACGGCCGGCAGACCATGCTGTTCTCCGCGACGATGCCGTCGGAGGTCGTCACGCTGGCGCGCCGTCACATGCGGCAGGCGACCAACGTGCGGGCCGAGGGTGACGACGAGCCCGTGCCCGCGCCGCTGACCAGGCAGTATGTGTTCCGGGCTCACCAGATGGACAAGATCGAGGTGCTGGCCCGGGTGCTGCAGGCCCGGGAGCGCGGACTGACCATGGTGTTCTGCCAGACCAAGCGGGCCGCCGACCAGGTCGCGACGGCGCTGGCCAGCCGGGGTTTCGCGGTCGCGACCGTGCACGGGGACCTGGGCCAGGGTCAGCGGGAGCGCGCGCTGCGCGCGTTCCGCACCGGCAAGGTAGACGTGCTCACCGCCACCGAGGTGGCCGCCCGCGGGCTCGACGTGGACGACGTCACGCACGTGGTGAACTACGAATGCCCGGACGACGAGAAGACCTACGTGCACCGGATCGGCCGGACCGGCCGGGCCGGGAAAGCGGGCGTCGCGGTCACGTTCGTCGACTGGCGGGACATGCACCGCTGGAAGCTCATCAACGACGCCCTCGGCCTCGGCCAGCCCGAACCCGAGGAGACGTACTCCACCTCCGAGCACCTGTACACCCAGCTCGACATCCCGCGCGAGGCGACCGGGACGCTGCCGCGCGCGATGCGCGACCGGGCCGGGCTCGAGGCCGAGGAGGAAGAGGACATCGGCGAGACCGGCCGGATCCGGACCCCGCGGGCGCCGCGGGGTGCGCGTGCCCGGCGCGGGCGCGGGTCGGCGGACCGGGCTGCGCGTCTGGCGGCGGCGGCTTTTTTGGCTCTGTCTCTGGCGGTGGCTCTGTCTCTGGCGGTGGCTCTGTCTCTGGCCGCGGTGATGGCGCTGGCCGTGGCGATGGCTCTGGTCGCGGGGCCGGGCGGGTGGCCGACGAGGCCCCGAAGGCCGCTGGCCGACGGCGGCGCCGGACCCGGGCGGGCCGGGATATCGGGCCGGTCCAGGACCAGCCGGAGACGCCCAGGCGCAAGGCCTCCTGACCCGTGCGGGTCAGGCTGCTCGCAGAGCCTGCTGACCGCGTCCGTTCAACGTCGCCAGGTAAGGTTCGCCTCTGTGAGCACACCAACCTCTCTTGAGCTGCCCGACGGAGTGCGGCCGACCACGGTGCGCACGAGCCGCGGGTCGTTCGCGGCGCTGGAGGCCGTTCCGGTGTCGGGGGTCTGCGAGCGAGAACCGGCTCTGCTCGTCCCCGGTTACACCGGCAGCAAAGAGGATTTCCTCGCCGTTCTCGGCCAGCTCGCAGACCACGGTCGCCAGGTGGTCGCGATCGACATGCGCGGCCAGTTCGAGACGCCGGGCGCGGCCGATCCGGACGGTTACGCGCCGGCCGCCCTGGCCGCTGACATCGCCGCCGTCATCCAGGCCACCGGCGCGAGGCACCTGCTCGGGCACTCCTACGGCGGGCTGGTAACCCGCGAGACCCTGCTGAGAACCAGGTCCCAGGACGACATCGGCTCATTCACGCTGATGAGCTCCGGCCCGTCGGCGCTGACCGGACCGCGGGCCGAGGAACTGCGCGCCATGTTCGCCGCGCTCGGCGTGGCACCTGTGGCATCCGGGGCATCCGGGGCATCCGGGGCTGATGGCGGCCTGCCGGACCGGGGCACGCTGGCGGCCGGGATCGCTGGCCTGTGGCGTGAATACCTCGAACCGCAGGCCGTCGCGGACGGGATTCCGGCCCCGATCGTGGCGTTCCTGGCCCGGCGGATGGCCAGCAACGACCCGTACGGCCTGGTGCAGATGGCCCGCCACCTGCTCAGCGCGCCGGACCGCACTTCCGAGCTGGCCCGGCTGGACCGGTTCGGCATGCTGGTCATCTACGGCGAGGACGACAATTCCTGGTCACCGGACGTGCAGGAGGCGATGGCCCGGCGACTGGGTGCGCGCCGGATCTGCATCCCCGGGGCCTCGCACTCCCCCGCCGTCGAGGCGCCCGCGACCACGGCGATCGCGCTGACCAAGTTCTGGGACGCGGCCGAGGCGGCAGCGGCACACGCCGGCAGCGCGCGGATGGCGTAGCGCGCTTACTGGGCGGCGGTCCTTCGGCGGTGAGTGAGTGACTGGCGTTGGTGGTGGGAACCGTGGTACGGGAAAGGTCAGCGGCGGCCCCGCCTCAACGGGACGTGGGAGTGTGGTGGTTCAGGGGGCGGATAGGCCGTCCCAGGGGCGGCGGGGGACGGCGGCGGCGGTGCCCTCCGGGCAGTGGCGCAGGTAGTCACACCAGCCGCAGGAGGCGCTAGGGCGCGGCGGGAACACCTCGTCGTACCGTTCGGCGGGCAGGCCGTCCCGCAGCTGCTCGTCGGCCGCGGCGCACTCCTGGGCGATGTCCTCGGCCCGGCTCAGGTGCCTGGCCAGCGAGGTGTCAGAGTGCGACCAGGCCACCACCTGGCCGGACGGCAGGTGGTGCAGCTCGACCCGGTGGCAGGGGCGCCGCAGGACGCGGCCGGCGGCCAGCGCGTACAGGGCCAGGGCCATCGAGCCGCGGGCGTCGTCCACGGTGAGCAGGTGCCGTCCGGTCTTGTAGTCCACGACCACCAGTTCGGTGCCCGCGGAGTCCTCGGCGGGGCGGGCGTCCAGCCGGTCGATCCGGCCGGAGAACGCGATCGTGTCCGTGCGGGTGGCCACGGTTCGTTCCACCCCGAGCGGCTCGTCGGCCGGGTCCAGGTGGGCGACGTACCCCTGCACCATCTCAATGGCGTGCTCCCGGCAGCGCACCGACTGGGTTTCGTCGGCGAAACCCTCGTCGATCCAGCCGCGGTCGACGAGCCGGCCCGCGGCGGCCACGGTGCGTTCGGCCAGGGGCAGGCGCCACCAGCCGGCCAGCGCGTTGTGGATGGCGGCGCCGAGGCTGTTGTGGGCCCAGGGCGCGCCCTTGGGCGGCGGCGGGCGGTCCAGGTAGGTCATCCGGTACCGGCGGGGGCAGTCCAGCCAGGCCGAAAGGCGCGTGGGCGTACACGGGTACAGCCGGCGCGGCATCCCCTCGAAGCCCAGCTGCTCCACCCCGGCCTCGCGGCTAATGTCTCGCCGCCGACGCCCACGCGTCGAACTGCTTCTCGGCGGCCGCGATCGTGGTCTCCTCGCCCTCGCCCGGCAGCACCCGGGTCCTGCCGGGCAGGGTCAGCAGGTACTCGCCGATCGCGGTCAGCTGGCTGGCGAAGTCGGGGTACTCGCCGTCGTGCGGCACCGGGCCGTCGGCGGTCAGGGTGTGCCCGGTGAACACGGCCTCCAGGTCCTCGCAGTACAGGCAGACCGAGCCGGCCGTGTGACCGGGGGCGTGGATGACCTCGAGCTGGACGTCGGCAACCTCGAAGACCCCGCCGTCGGCCATCTCGATGTCGGCGTCCTCCTCCGGGTACGCGTCACGCCACCACAGCTGGTCCCGGGGATGCAGCGCCACCGGCGCCTCGTCGCCCTCGGCTACATCCAGCGCGGCGGCCACGTGGTCGGGGTGACCGTGCGTGCAGATCACGGCGAGCACCTCGCGGTCGCCCACCGCGTCGAGCACGCCCGCCGGGTCGCGGCCCGGGTCGATGACGATGACCTCCTCGTCATCGCCGATGATCCAGGCGTTGGTCCCTTCGGACGGCACCTGTTCGATCCGTGCGGTCATCGGCCGATTCCTTCCTGTCTGGCTGGTCCGCCGACCCTTCCTACCACAAGAGGACGAGCGGTCAGGCCCGATGAATAAAGCACTGTGGGAGAAGGCGATCGCAGAGTTCGCGACGAGCTGGGCCGACCAGGGCGAAGCGCAGAACGTCGCGGGCGGAGGAATAGCCGATGGCTGTTACGATGAGATCATCAGCGCTACACAGCGCAACGGCGTCGGCAGAACTGTGCGGCGCGGATCAAGAGGTCGCCATGTTCGGACCACCGACCCCTCAGCGAGACATTCACAATGCAGAGCAGCTTGGCCGCGAGCGCTACACGGACCTGGCGAGGACTTCCGCCCGTCGCGCTGAACTCGGAATTCAAAAGCCCAAGCTGCGCGTGAGCATACGCCACTGGTATCGCAGGCGCACGCGGCGCGAGCCGGCGGAGGGCTAGCAGCCGCGCGGCCATACCGGTCGGGTCTCAGCCGGTTCGGATCGGCTGGGAGCCGGTGGCCTGGGCGATCAGGCTCTCGTACGCGCCGGTCGCCGCGGTGTGCGAGCCGATCCGGTGGCCGGTCAGGGTGCCGTGATCGTCGCTGCCACCGGTGGCGATCAGGCCGAGGTCGCGGGTGAGGGCGAGCAGGCTGGCCTGCTCGGCCTCCGGCTGGTCGGGGTGGAAAACCTCGACCCCGGCCAGGCCGGCCGCGGCCAGGCTCGCGATCTGCTCGTCGGTGACGAGCAGATCGCGATCGGCGCGGGGGTGGGCGACGACGGCGACGCCGCCGGCCGCGCGGACCAGGCCGATCGCGTGGGCGGGTTCGAGCGCGTACCGGTCGACGTAGGCCCGGCCGCCGTCGGCGATCCAGTCCCGGGTGAACGCCTGATCGGGGGAGGCAATGGCCCCGCTGGCCGCCATCGCGCGGGCGATATGCGGCCGGCCGACCACGGCCGACCCGGCGATGGCGGCGACATCAGCCCAGGTGATGGGGACGCCCAGGTCGATCAGCCGGTCCACCATAGCCTGGGCGCGCAGCACGCGGTCATCGCGGATCCGCTGGGTCTGCGCGGCCAGGTCCGGGTCGCCGGGGTCGAACAGGTAGGCCAGCAGGTGCATGCTGTGCCGGCCAGCCGGCACGACAGCTCCATGCCCGGGACCAGGATCAGGGACCCGGGCAGCGCCCGGCGGGCCTGCGCGTGCCCGGCCACCGTGTCGTGGTCGGTCAGCGCCACCACGTCCAGTCCGGCCCGGGCGGCGCGGCTCATCACCTCGGCCGGAGGATCGGTCCCGTCGGAGGCGTTGCTGTGGACATGCAGGTCGGCGCGCACCCGGCCCAGTGTAGAGACTGCGTCAGGCGGGCAGGCGGGGTGAGGGGGCGCCGTACGGCAGGTCGTAATCCATGCCGGGATCACGCAGGTCACGCAGCCCGATCGGCTCGATGAGCAAGATGCCGGCCGTCTCGGGCCAGAGCACGACCCACAGCCAGTGACCCTTGATCTCGCCGGCGAACACGGCACGGTCCGGCGAATCGACCTGCCAGAGCGGGAAGTCATGTTTGCCGAACGACGCCGTGGCGATGGGCGGCGCGGACCCGAAGCCCGCCCCGGGGTCGACGGCGTCCAGTCCGGCCACCGCCGCGCCCAGGCCGATGCCCGGTTCCTCGGCCACGACCAGCATGTCGGCGGGACCGCCCAGCGGGTTCGGGCCGGACAGCGCCACCGCGCAGGCCAGCGTGCCGGTCCGTTCGTCGCCCGCCCCGGCAAACCCGGTGACCAGCCAGCCGGCCGGCAGCGGCCAGGGCAGCCAGGCCGGGACGCCCGCGGTGCGAAGCAGCCCGTCCAGGCCGGCCCGGGACGGGTTGAAGGCGGGCAGCAGCGGGTGGACCTCGCCATGCCAGTCACAGCGCCAGGCGCTGGACCAGGCGGTCGGCTCCCGGACGGGCTTGCCGCACCGCGGGCAGGCGGCTGGCGAATGACGGTGGCTTTCCAGGCCCACGGCGGCGTCTTACCCCGTTCTCGGGCAGAGCATGCAGGCTGGCGCCGGTCCCGCGAGGCGGGACCGGCGCCACTAGGGGAGATCAGGCCTACGGCAGGATGCCGTAGTTGGCGCTCCACATCTGGTTGTCGAAGACGGTGCCGTTGGAGAACTTGGACAGCGTCCAGGTGGTCAGCTGCGGGCGCGGGTTGTCGGTCGGGAACGCGCCGTTGCCCGGGTAGTTGAGCACGTACGGGTGGGAGAAGTTGGTGTCCGAGCCGTTGATCAGCGGGACGAAGTGGCCCTTGATCGTGTCGAAGGAGTCGACCACCCAGATGGTCTTGGCGGACACGCCGCACGGCTCGAGGGCGACCGGGGTGCCGGTGGCGGCGGTGGTGCCGACGCCGATGCACAGGTTGGTGCCCGCACCGTAGGGCGCGTACTGGAACTCAAAGGCGTGGAGCTTGGAGTAGTGCAGGTTCAGCGCGGAACTCACCAGGCCGGCCTTGAAGAAGTCCGCGACCGTGCCCTGGTTCGAGACGGTGAAGTCTTCCCCCGCGTCGTGGTTGCTGGTGGCCCACAAGATGATGGGCTGCCCGGCCCTGGCCTTCTGCTGGAACACGTCGAGCACGAAGGCCGGGTGCTTGTGGGTGCCGAACGCGCGGCTGAAGATGTCGATGCAGTGGTGACCGCACGACGGGGTGGCCGCGTTCGCGGTGAGCGTCCCCGCCGCTCCGAGCCCGCCGACCATGGTCAGCGTGGCCGCGGCCGCGAAGATCTTGCTCTTGATGGACATGTGTGCCTGTTCCTCCTCGGGACTGCGGTCGTGCCCCGTGCACGACCGCTGAGCCGGGCAGGGGCGGCTGACCCGATGGCTCGCAAGATATAGACGCGGCAGGTGTTGACTCGGTTGTCATATTTCGTGTCCTGGTGTCCGGGCACAGCAGTGACGCCGGCCCCCTGAGGGAGCCGGCGTCACTGGGGTTACTCAGGGTGGGAGCTCAGGCCTCTACTTGAGGATCCCGAAGTCGGCGCCCCAGAGCTGGTTGACGTTCACGGTGCCCAGCACCGGGCCGGGACCGTTGCGACTGCGAACCGGTGATGTTGGTCACCGTCAGCTGCGGCCGCGGCATGTCGGTCGGGAAGCTGTTGTTCGGGTAGGTCAGCACGAACGGGTGCGAGAAGTTGGTGTCCGAGCCGTTGATCAGCGGGACATACGTCATGGTTCAGCGTGGCCGGGGAGTCGAAGGTGTCCACGATCCACACGGTCTTGGACGACACGCCACACGGCTGCAGCGTCACGCCCTCGTCGTTGAACGCGGTCGTGGCCACGCCCACGCACAGGCCGGAGTCCACGCCGAACGGCGCGTACTCGTTCTCGAACGCGAAATCGTTCGGGAAGCCGACCGCGCCGCCGCCGTAGTGCAGGTCGACCGCGGCCGACACCATGTTGCGCGGCAAAGAAGTCGGCCACGGTGCCCTGGAAGGCGAAGGTGAAGTCCTCGGCCGGGTCGAAGTTGGCGGTGCGGAACAAGATGATCGGCTGGCCGACCTTCTCGCCCTGGCGCAGCACGTCAACCACGAAGTTCGGCGACTTGTGGGTGCCGAACTGGTGGCTGAACAGGTCGAGGCAGGACCAGCCGCACGACGGGGTGGCCGCGCTGGCGGTACCCGCGGTGAGCGCGCCCGCCGCGCCGACGCCGCCGACCAGGGTCAGCGTCGCCGCAGCGGCGAGCACCTTGCTCTTGATGGACATAGGTGTTCCTCTCTTGAACTCACAGCCGCGCCCTGCGCGCGGCTGCGTCGAGCTCGCCCCCCGCGGCGCACGTCGGATTGTTCCCCGATCGATCGGTACGCTGCCGGCTCGCGGTGGCCGGCCAGGCCGGGAATGCGGCCTGCCGGTCCTGCGGTCTGGAGAGGCACGGATCCGGGCGCCCGGGATCCGTACGGGAAGAGCGTTCACCTTCCCATAGGGGAGACGCACAATGCGGCCCAGATGGTTGCTGGGCGGAGTGAACTCAGTGCGAAAGCGTTAAAAAAGTGACGCCGGCCCCCTCGCGGAGGACCGGCGTCACCGGGTTACTCAGGGTGTGAGCTCAGGTTCCTACTTGAGGATCCCGAAGTCGGCGCCCCAGAGCTGGTTCACATCAACGGTGCCCAGCTCCGGCCCGGGGATGTTGAACGGCGGGCTGGTGTGGAGAAGCCGGTGATGTTGGTGACGACGAGCTGCGGACGCGGCTTGTCGGTCGGGCACCGAGTCGTTCGGGTAGGTCAGGACGAACGGGTGGGAGAAGTTGGTGTCCGAGCCGTTGATCAGCGGGATGTACCCGTTGAACAGGGTGTCAGGCGAGTCGAGGATGTCCGCGATCCACACCGTCTTGGACGACACGCCACAGCGCTGCAGCGTCACGCCCTCGTCGTTGAACGCGGTCGCGGCCACGCCCATGCACAGGCCCGAGTCCACGCCGAAGGGCGCGTACTCGATCTCGAACGCCGGGTCGATTCACCGGGAAGCTGGTGCTGCCCGTAGCAGTCCGGGAAGTTCCCGCCCGGCTAGCGGGTCCGGGATGCAGCCGTAGTGCAGCGCCACCGCGGACGAGACCATGTTGGCCGCGTAGAAGTCGGCGACGGTGCCCTGGAACGCCAGCGGTCCAGTCTTCCGCCGGGTCGAAGTTGGCGGTGCGGAACAAGATGATCGGCTGGCCGACCTTCTCGCCCTGACGCAGCACGTCAACCACGTAGTTCGGCGACTTGTGGGTGCCGAACTGGTGGCTGAAGATGTTGATGCAGGAGCAGCCGCACGACGGGGTGGCCGCGCTGGCGGTGCCCGCCTGAGCGCGCCCGCCACGCCGACGCCGCCGACCAGGGTCAGCGTCGCCGCAGCGGCGAGCACCTTGCTCTTGATGGACATGAATGGTTCCTCTCGTGAAACCTCACGGCCGTGCCCTGCGCACGGCCGCGTCGAGCTGGCCCCCGCAGCGCGCGTCGGATTCGATGCCCGATCGCTCGGCACGCTGCCGGCTCGCGGTGGCCTGATCAGGACCGGAACGCGGTCCTGACCGGTCTGGCAGTCTGGAGAGGTAAAGACCCGGGCAGGCCCGGAGGTCTCCATGGGAGGAGTTGGTTACTCTTCCCACACAAGAAGACGCGCAGCGCAACCAAAAGGTTGACAGCCGGGTGTACCGGAGTGGGCAAACAAATGACGCCGACCCCCCGCGGGGGGCCGGCGTCACTTTTGTTACTTGGTGTCTGAATTCGGCGTTTTCTACTTGAGAATGCCGAAGTCAGCGCCCCAGAGCTGGTTGACGTTCACGGTGCCCAGCACCGGGCCGGGACCGTTGGAGGAACCGGTGATGTTGGTGACCACGAGCTGCGGCCGCGGCATGTCGGTCGGGAAGCTGTTGTTCGGGTAGGTCAGCACGAACGGGTGGGAGAAGTTGGTGTCCGAGCCGTTGATCAGCGGAACGTACCCGTTGAACAGGGTGGTCGGGGAGTCGAAGGTGTCCACGATCCACACGGTCTTGGACGACACGCCACACGGCTGCAGCGTCACGCCCTCGTCGTTGAACGCGGTCGCGGCCACGCCCAGGCACAGGCCGGAGTCCACGCCGAAGGGCGCGTACTCGTTCTCGAACGCGAAATCGTTCGGGAAGCCCTTCGCGCCGCCGCCGTAGTGCAGGTTGACCGCGGCCGAGACCAGGCCGGCGGCGAAGAAGTCGGCGACGGTGCCCTGGAAGGCCACGGTGAAGTCTTCCGCCGGGTCGAAGTTGGCGGTGCGGAACAAGATGATCGGCTGGCCGACCTTCTCGCCCTGGCGCAGCACGTCGACCACGAAGTTCGGCGACCTGTGGGTGCCGAACTGGTGGCTGAAGACGTCGATGCAGGAGTGGCCGCACGACGGGGTGGCCGCGCTGGCGGTTCCCGCGGTGAGCGCCCCCGCGGTGCCGATGCCGCCGACCAGGGTCAGCGTCGCCGCGGTAGCGAGCACCTTGCTCTTGATGGACATGGATGGGTTCCTCTCGTGGAACTCTCAGCCGTACCCTGCGCACGGCTGCGTCGAGCTGACCCCGTAGCGCACGTCGGATTTTTCCCGACCGCTCGGCACGCTGCCGGCGCACGGCGGCCTGACCAGGATCGCAAACGCGGCCTGATCGGTCTTGCAGTTCCATGGGGGGCTTTTCGCCCTTCCCACATGAAAGGACGCGCGATGCGGGCAAAAGGTTCACGCGCAGTCGCACATATCAGTGACGCCGGTCCCCGCGCTGGGGGACCGGCGTCACCGGGTTACTCAGGGTGTGAGCTCAGGCTCCTACTTGAGGATCCCGAAGTCGGCGCCCCAGAGCTGGTCGACGTTCACGGTGCCGAGCTCCGGCCCGGGGATGAAGGTCGGCGGGCTGGCGTTGGAGAAACCGGTGATGTTGGTGACCACGAGCTGCGGACGCGGCTTGTCGGTCGGGAAGGACAAGTTCGGGTAGGTCAGCACGAACGGCTGGGAGAAGTTCGTGTCCGAGCCGTTGATCAGCGGCACGTACCCGCCGGTGATGAAGGTGTTGAAGGAGTCCAGGAAGTCCAGGATCCACACCGTCTTGGACGACACGCCACACGGCTGCAGCGTCACGCCCTCGTCGTTGAACGCGGTCGCGGCCACGCCCAGGCACAGGCCCGAGTCCACGCCGAAGGGCGCGTACTCGTTCTCGAAGGCCGGGTCGTTCGGGAAGCCGGCCGCGCCGCCGCCGTAGTGCAGGTTAACCGCGGCGGAGACCAGGCCGGCCGCGAAGAAGTCGGCCACCGTGCCCTGGAACGCCACGGTCCAGTCCTCGGCCGGGTCGAAGTTCGCGGTGCGGAACAAGATGATCGGCTGGCCGACCTTCTCGCCCTGGCGCAGCACGTCGACCACGAAGTTCGGCTCGCGGTGCGTGCCGAACTGGTGGCTGAAGACGTTGATGCAGGAGTTGCCGCAGGACGGCGTGGCCGCCGCCGCGGAACCCGCGGTGACCGCGCCCGCCACGCCAACGCCGCCGACCAGGGTCAGCGTCGCCGCGGTGGCGAGCACCTTGCTCTTGATGGACATAAGGAATTATTCCTCTCTTGGAACCCGCAGCCGCGCCCTGCGCGCGGCTGCGTCAAAGCTGGCCCCCGCGGCGCGCACGGCCGGATGGGTTCCGGTCTGCTCGGCACGCTGCCGGCCACGGGCTTGATCAGGCCACGAACGGGCTGGCCTGATCGGTCGTGCTGATCTAGTGGCCTGTCGAGAGTGAAAGCGGCGACACCGGCTCCCCGTGACGGAGAGCCGGCGTCGCTGTCACTTCGTCACCACTCGGAGTCCGAGCTCAGGTCCTACTTGAGGATCCCGAAGTCGGCGCCCCAGAGCTGGTTGACGTTCACGGTGCCGAGCTCCGGCCCGGGGATGAAGAACGGCGGGCTGGCGTTGGAGAAACCGGTGATGTTGGTGACCTCAAGCTGCGGACGCGGCTTGTCGGTCGGAACGCCACTGCTCGGGTAGGTCAGGACGAACGGCTGGGAGAAGTTGGTGTCCGAGCCGTTGATCGCCGGGACGTACCCGTTGAACAGGGTGTTGGGCGAGTCGAAGATGTCCGCGATCCACACGGTCTTGGACGACACGCCACACGGCTGCAGCGTAACGCCCTCGCCCTGGACGGCCGTGGCGGCCACGCCCATGCACAGACCGGAGTCCACGCCGAAGGGCGCGTACTCGATCTCGAACGCCGGGTCGTTAACGGCGATCGTGGTCTGCCCGTAGCAGTCCGGGAAGTTGACGCCCGGGATGCAGCCGTAGTGCAGCGCGACCGCGGAGGAGACCAGGCCGGCCGCGAAGAAGTCGGCGGTGGTGCCCTGGAACGCCAGGGTCCAGTCTTCCGCCGGGTCGAAGTTCGCGGTACGGAACAAGATGATCGGCTGGCCGACCCTCTCGCCCTGACGCAGCACGTCAACCACGAAGTTCGGCTCGCGGTGCGTGCCGAACTGGTGGCTGAAGATGTTGATGCAGGAGTTGCCGCACGACGGGGTCGCCGCGCTGGCGGTTCCTGCACTGAGCGCGCCCGCTACTCCGACGCCGCCGACCAGGGTCAGCGTCGCCGCAGCGGCGAGCACTTTGCTCTTGATGGACATGGATGGTTCCTCTCGTGAAACCTCGCAGCTGTGCCCTGCGCACGGCTACGTCGAACTGGCTCCCGCAGCACGCACGGCCGGATGGCGTCCGGCCTGGCTCGGCACGCTGCCGGCTGACGGTGGCCTGACCAGGGCAGGAACGGCTGACCTGATCGGTCTTGCAGTTTGGAGAGGGAAAGTCCGGGCAAGCCCGGAGTCTTTGGGGCCTAAACGGGTCGGGAAAGCTCAGTCAAGAAGGCAGAAATTAGCGGAATTGTGATGCTTCGATTACAGACAGAAATCAATAGGGACCAACCAGGCATACGGCGGTTAGCATGGTGCATAGATCCTCGCCCTCCTGTGCAGGCCGGGGGTCAAGGTCCCGCCCGGTGAGTTGCGGTCATCGGGCCGGGACCGCCTAAGCCGTCTAGCTGTGTCGGTCTCCTGCTAGCCAGGTCAACCACGGTGACGGCACGGATCCGGCGCCGTCTGCGGTGATCCCCGCTAGCACTCGTCATTTATCCCATACCGGGACAGCGGATGCGGGCAAATCGTGGGCATGTATCGTGATAATTCACCGATGTGACCAAATCGCAACTTTTAAAGCCACTCCGGAACCCCGCTAGCAGCCATCCCGATATGGCGAGCGGAACGGCACCGGGCTTGCCGTCCAGATGCGGAGCGCCGATACTTAACCGCGTGCCTGATTCTGTAATCCCTTGTGTGGGAGCTGTAATCAAAGATGATCAGGGGCGCCTGCTGCTCATCAAGCGCGGGCATGAGCCGGGCGCCGGGCTGTGGTCGCTGCCCGGCGGGCGGATCGAGCCGGGCGAGACGGACGCCGAGGCGCTGGTGCGGGAAACGCGGGAGGAAACCGGCCTGACGGTGCAGGCCGGGCCGCTGCTCGGGACCGTGCGGCGACCCGTCCCGGGCGACACCGTGCTCGACATCAGGGATTACGCGGCCACGGTCACCGGCGGCACGCTGCGCGCGGGGGACGACGCGGCCGACGCGCGCTGGGTGGCGGCCGGCGAACTGGCGTCACTACCGATTACGGAAGGTTTGGCCGAAGCACTCACCAGTTGGGGTGTTCTGCGCCGCGGACGGCATTGATCGTCCTATTTAATCCTTTCCGGCATTCCTGCGGACCGGTCGTCACCTTCGATGTTCAACGGCACCAATTGGAACTCATTCCGGCGCTTTACCGTCTTTGGCATAGCCTGCCGCCTGGCCCCGGGCCACGATGGCCTCGGCCATTTTGCGGGAGGCCTCGTCGATCATCTCGTCGCCGAGCATGACCGCCCCGCGGGCCTGGACCGTGGTGGCGTGCGCGTAGGCCTCGATGATCGCCGCGGCCCGCGCATAGTCAGCTTCGGCGGGGGCGAACGCCTGGTTGACGGCCTCGATCTGGTCCGGGTGCAGCGCCCACTTGCCGTCGAAGCCGAGCGCCGCCGAGCTGGCGGCCGACCGCCGCAGGCCGTCGGCGTCGCGGACCTTCAGGTACGGGCCGTCGATGGCCTGCAGGCCCCGCGAGCGGGCCGCGATCAAGATCCGCATCAGCGCGTAGTGATACGCGTCACCGCCGACGTAGCCCTCCGGCTGGCCGCCGACGTCCAGCGACCTGATCCCGACGCTGGCCATGAAGTCGGCGGGTCCGAACACCAGCGCCTGCAGGCGTGGCGAGGCCGCCGCGATCGCGTCCACCGCGGCTAGTCCCCGCGCGTCCTCGATCTGCGCCTCGATCCCCGTCCGCCCGACCGGCAGGCCCGCCTCCCGTTCGACCTGGCCGAGCAGCAGGTCCAGCCATACCACGTGGTCCGGCGACGTCACCTTGGGCAAGATGACGGCGTCGACCCGCCCGCCGGAGGCGACGTCCAGCACGTCACGGTGGGCCCACTGGGTGGCCGCGTCGTTGACCCGGACCGCGACCAGACGGCCACCCCAGTCACCGCCGACCGCGACGACCGCGTTCGCCCGGGCCTGAGCCTTGGCGCCCGGCGCGACCGCGTCCTCCAGGTCCAGGAACACCTCGTCGGCGGGCAGGCCGCGCGCCTTGGAAATGAACCGCTCGCTGCTGGCCGGTACGGCCAGGCACGATCGCCGCGCTCGGAACGCTTGCTCCATCCCCAGGAGCCTAGCCGGGCGAGCTGGGGGCCCGGGTGAGCTGATGGAGTACGGCAGCGGGTACCACGCTTCGTTAGGCCAAATTAGCTTTATGAGCACGCAGGTTCGTAGCATGAGGCCATGAGCTCAGCCCCCAGCCCCGAGCAGGTGTCCAAGGCCCTGGAAGGCGTGCACGACCCGGAGATCCGGCGGCCCATCACCGAGCTCGGCATGGTCAAGGGCATCGACATCGCCGCGGACGGCGCCGTGCGCGTGCAGGTGTGGCTGACCGTCGCGGGTTGCCCGCTGCGGGACACCATCATCCGCGACGTCACCGCGGCGGTCGGCAAGCTGCCCGGCGTGTCCTCGGTCACGGTGGACCTGGACGTGATGAGCGCCGAGCAGCGTCAGGCGCTGCAGACCCAGCTGCGCGGCGGGCGGCCCGAGCCGCAGATCCCGTTCGCCCAGCCGGCCTCGCTGACCAGGGTCTACGCGGTGGCCAGCGGCAAGGGCGGGGTGGGCAAGTCGTCGGTCACGGTCAACCTGGCCGCGGCGCTGACCGCCTCGGGTCACAAGGTCGGCGTGGTGGACGCCGATATCTACGGGCATTCGGTGCCGCGGATGCTGGGCGTCACCGGCCGGCCGACCCCGGTCGAGAACATGATCATGCCGCCCTCGGCGCACGACGTGAAGGTCATCTCGATCGGCATGTTCACCAAGGGCAACACCCCGGTGGTGTGGCGCGGGCCGATGCTGCACCGGGCCCTGCAGCAGTTCCTGGCCGACGTGTACTGGGGCGACCTGGACGTGCTGCTGCTCGACCTGCCGCCCGGCACCGGTGACGTGGCCATCTCCGTCGGCCAGATGCTCCCCACGGCCGAACTGCTGGTGGTGACCACCCCGCAGCTGGCCGCCGCGGAGGTGGCCGAGCGGGCCGGGGCGATCGCGACGCAGACGCATCAGCGGATCGCCGGGGTCATCGAGAACATGTCCTACCTGGTCTGCGCGCACTGCGGGGAGCAGACGGAGATCTTCGGGTCGGGCGGCGGGGCTTCGGTCGCGCAGGCCCTGAGCCGGATCACCGGGACGCAGGTCCCGCTGCTCGGGCAGGTGCCGCTCGATGTCCGGCTCCGCGAAAGCGGCGACGCCGGGATCCCGCTCGTGCTCGGCGACCCCGACTCCCCCGCCGCGCTCGCGCTGAGCAAGATCGCGGACGAACTCGGCGCCCGCCGCCGGGGCCTGGCCGGGCGTCAGCTCGGCCTCACGCCGCGCTAAGCGCTTTTTACGTCGCGTCCGTGTCGTAGGGGGCGCGCTCGCCGGGGGCGAGGGGCGAGCCGTTGGCCCGGGGGCGGGCCGCGGCGGAGCTCGGGTGGTCCCCGTTCACGTCGTCGAACAGGTGCTTGGCCACGAACCGCTTGGGGTTCAGGTCCTCGAGCTCCAGGTTGGCGAACTCCGGTCCCAGCCCTTCCCGCAGGTCATTCTTGGCGCCTTCGGCGATCCGGCGCAGGTCCTTCAGGGCGCGCCCGGCTTGGGAGGCCATCTTCGGCAGCTCGTTCGGGCCGAAGATAATGAGCGCGATCACCGCCAGGATCAGTATCTTGCCGATAGAAAGATCGAACACGCTCAGGTCTCCGTCGCGCTGGTCAGGTCACGCACTCTTCATTGAACAATACCGTCACCCGAACGGGTTGACCCAGGACGCCAGCCGGCCGAAGCCGCGGGACATCCGCGTCCAGAACCCGGGCGGCTTGTCGTGCGGCAGCACCCTGATCACGTTGTCCACGGTCTGGGCGGGCGCGTCGGCCATCACGGTGTACACCATGCCGCGGCTAGCCCAGGTCAGGGACCGCTGATCGGGCTCCGCGGCGTAAATCACGTGGCCGGCCACGGTGATCTTCTGCCAGCCGGCCAGCTTGGCGGCCAGGTTGCCGCGTTGCTCGAACAGCGAGACCACCGACAAGCCGTCCGAATAGCCCAGGTCCAGGACGGCTCCGGTGCTGGTCTGGGTCTGCACGCCGGTGAACAGGGACAGGCCGCCGGGGAGTTCGGGGGGGACCAGCCAGCCACTGGTGCGCAGGGCTAGAAGCTGGGCGGCCGGGAGCGGGTCGGTCCACGGACCCGGCGGGTCGGCTGGACCGCCGGCCGGCGCGGCGGCCGGGGCCAGCTTGGAGAACCGGACGTTGATGAACACGTCTTCGCTGATCACGTGCGCGGCGGTGTCGAAGACCTCTCGCTCAAGCGGCAGTTTGGTCGCGTCGTCGAGCCAGAACCTCGCGGCCAGGCTGCCGTTCCCGCGCCAGGCCTCCACGATCTGGGCCGTGCGGTTGTCGGCCGAACCCGCCCCGGCGTAGACCACGACGTAGTGCGTTTCCAGCAGCCGCACCAGCTGGGTGGTGACGCCCAGCACGCCTTCGGGCCACTGCCCGTCGGTGTCGGCGGACAGGTAGGGCTCGCTGCTGGAGGCCGTTCCGGCGGTCAGCGTCTGGGTGATGGTCTGGCCGCCGCTGGCGTGCCAGATGTCCGAGACCAGGACGCTTCCGCCGTTCGCGGTACCCCAGTGCGAGATGATCTCCTCGCCCTGGTACGAGGTCAGGACCGCCGCCTGGGCCGCCTGGGTCAGCAGGGCGCTGGCCTTTTGCGACGCCTTTTGCGCATTCGGGGACGTTGTGGCTTTCGACGAGGCGGTCGTTTTCTGTGGTGACGCGCTGACCGCGGTGTGGCTGCTGCACGCGGTGACCAGGAAGCCGGGCACGGCCACCGCGAGCACGGCGGTGAGCAGTACCGGTGACCGCGCGTCGCGGCGGCGGTTTACCTGGCAGTTGAAGGCGAACACACCGACCTCACGGTTTCGCGGTGCCCGTGTTTGTGGCCGTGTTTGCGGCCGTTTTTGTGGCCGTTGCCCAGGCTGACGGGCCGGTGAACGGTACTTGCCCGGTGATGATGGCGTGCTCGACGCTGTACATCTCTACCGGTGGCGTGATCCTGGGCCCGGGCGTCGCCTCGCCACCGCCGCCCGCGGTGAAGGCGGCCGTGCTCAGCCCGACGACGAGCGACACGGCGCCGAACACCAGGTAGCGGCGGCGGACCGGGCCCCTGGGACCCGGGCGCGTGGATTCCCGCCGCCGGCGCCGGGACGGCAGCGGGCCGCCGGGGCCGGTCATGGCGATCAGGCGGCGGGTCATGGCCGCTTCGGCCGGGGCCCGGGACACCAGGGTGCTGAGTTTTTGCTTCAGCGCCCGGAGTTCGGCGGCCTCGGTCCGGCACTGCTCGCAGCCGGCCAGGTGAGCTGACGCGCGATCGCGTTCGGCACCGTCCAGTTCGCCGTCGATCAGGGCCGACAGCCGGTCACCGAGATGGCTCATGACCCACCTGACCGCTTCAGGCGGGGCACCAGGCCCGGGCGGCGGCGCCCCTGGGCGTTGGTGGCCTGGCTGTTGGTGGCCTGGCTGTTGGTGGCCTGGCTGTTGGTGGCCTGGCTGTTGGTGGCCTGGAGGGTGGTCGGCCTGCGGTGCTCGAGTGCGGTCCGCAGCTGTGCTCGGCCGCGATGAATCCGGCTGCGTACCGTGCCCAGCTTGACGCCCAGGGTGGCGGCGATCTCCTCGTAGGAGAATCCCTCGATATCGCAGAGCACGACCGCCGCGCGGTACTCCGGGGGCAGGGCCTTCAGCGCGGCCTGGACATCGTCGTCGAGGTGAGTGTCGTCAAAGGCCTCGGCAGGCGTGGGCTCGGAACCGGGCAGCCGGTGCGCCATCTCGTCGCCCAGTCCCTCGAACCTGATCCGCTGCTTGCGCCGGGCCCAGTCCAGGAACAGGTTGGTCGTGATGCGGTGCAGCCAGCCCTCGAATGTGCCGGGGGTATAGCTGGACAGCGACCGGAAGACCCGGACGAAGACCTCCTGGGTGAGGTCCTCGGCGTCGTGCGGATTCCCGGTCAGCCGGTAGGCGAGCCGGTAGACCCGAGCGGAGTGCGTACGGACGATGTCCTCCCAGGTCGGGAGGTTCCACTCGGGCTCAGCAGGCTGTGCCGACGGGGATTCCAGAGTTCGGGCCTCCTCGAACAATCCGCCCTCGGGGTCGCAGATCGCCGCGACTCTAACCATCGTGCCCTGGATTCTTCCGTTACGCCAGTTGGGGACCGGTGCGACCATGGCAGGCCGCAGAAGACCGCCGGTATCGCCTAGGTAACGGCCCGGAACCCGGGAGAGTTCCCGGACCTGCGCCGCTGGCGCTAGGCTGCTGCGAGTGGGGCCACTTGCTTATGCTGCTGAGTACGTACCCGAGGACGAGCCGTTGCTGGCCGCCCGGGCGTACGCCGCCGACCTGGGCGGAACCGAGCCGGTGCACCAGGCGGTGGGCGCGACGCTACGCTTCCTGGCCTGCGCAGTCGGGGCCAGGACCGCGGTCGAGATCGGCACCGGCTGCGGCAGCTCCGGCATCTGGCTGCTGCGCGGAATGCGCCCCGGCTCCACGCTCACCAGCGTTGATATCGAGCCCGAATACCAGCGAATGGCGCGGAAAGCGTTCACCCAGGCCGGCTTCGCGCAAAACCAATGCCGGCTTATCTTGGGCCGCGCGCTGGACGTGCTTCCCCGGCTCTCCGATGGCACCTACGACATGGTTTTCTGCGACGCTGATGTGCGCGACTATCCCGATTACCTGACCGCCGCGCTGCGGCTGCTGCGGCCCGGCGGCGTCGTGGCTTTCAATAACGCGCTGCCGACCGGAACCCAGCGGAACGATCCCGAGGCGTCCGACGTCGCCCACCAGGTCCGCGGAGACGACCGGCTGGTCCCGGTCCTGGTACCGCTGGGCGATGGCCTGCTGGCCGCGGTCAAAAGGGGAGACTAGACCAGGTCACCCGACCACGGACTTCAAGGCGTCACCAAGCTTAGCCGCCTCGTCCGCCGTCAGCTCAACAACCAGACGTCCGCCGCCCTCAAGCGGGACCCGCATCACGATGCCGCGGCCCTCCTTGGTGACCTCAAGCGGACCGTCACCCGTCCGCGGCTTCATCGCCGCCATTCTCCCATCCCCTTCCTCCCGGTCCCGCGCAGGCGCCGCGGCATGGCACTGCGCCGCCGCGAGGCACCGCGCCCTCAGGCACTCCGCACGCCGCAATCCCGGGCGCCCTCGGCGGAACCGGCCAGCCACAATCGTTTCTATCTGTCGCCCTATTATCCCGTGTTCCGCAGCAGAATGGTAATGATCGGCCATGCTCGCTGCCGTCCGGGGGCGCGCATCGGCCTTTTTACCGGCCGTTCGGCGCTGGCCGTTCAGGAATTGCGCCGGCGCGTCGCGTGATCGGGTGTGCCGGGGGCCTCGTGGCGCCCCCCGCGCGGGCACGGGGAGGAAGTGGCGTTGGGGCGGCGGGCTCGCGTGCTGATCGACCTGGGTCCGCTGCGGCGGTCACGCGACCTGCGCCTGCTCGTCTTCGGGGAACAGGTGTCCGTGCTCGGCACCCAGCTGACCGCGGTGGCGGTGCCGTACCAGGTGTACCAGCTGACCCATTCGTCCCTCGACGTCGGGCTGGTATCGCTGGCCCAGCTCTTCCCGCTGATCGGCGGGGCGTTGCTCGGCGGATCGGTGGTCGACGCCATGGACCGCCGCCGGATGCTGATGCTGGCGCAGGTGCTGATGGCCGGGTGCAGCGCGGGCCTGGCGGTCAACGCCGATCTGGGGACGTCGCTGTGGCCGCTGTTCGTCCTCCCGGCCCTGGCGGCCGGGTTCGGCGGGCTGGACGACGCCGGGCGCAGCGCGATCATCCCGAACCTGGTCGACCGGTCCGAGATACCGAACGCGAACGCCATCTTCCAGTCCCTGTTCCAGTTCGGCGTGGTGGTGGGCCCGGCGGTGGCCGGGCTGCTGCTGGCCGGGGCCGGGGTCAGGTTCGTGTACTGGCTCGACGTGGCCAGCTTCGGGGCGGCGCTGCTGGCCGCCTCCCTGCTCTCGCCGCAGCCGCCGGTGCCCGGGGCCGCGGGGCACCGGCCGGGCCTGCGATCGATCGTGGAGGGCCTCGGTTTCGTGCGGGGGCGCCAGAACATCCAGGGCGCGTACCTGATCGACATTAACGCGATGGTGTTCGGCATGCCGCGCGCGCTGTTCCCGGCGCTCGCCACGACGCTGTTCGGCGGCGGGGCGTCGACGCTCGGCTTCCTGTACGCCGCGCCCGGCGCGGGCGCGCTGATCGGCGCGCTCACCACCGGCTGGGTGAGCCGGATCCGCCGTCAGGGCCTGGCCGTCATCGTCGCGGTCCTGACCTGGGGCGTCGCCATCACCTGCTTCGGGCTGGTGTCCTGGCTGCCCGGCGCCCTGGCTCTGCTGGCGGTGGCCGGATGGGCCGACGTGATCTCGGCGGTGTTCCGCAACACGATCATCCAGGTGGCCGTGCCGGACGCCCTGCGCGGCCGGCTGTCCGGGCTGCAGATCGCGGTGGTGGCCGGCGGCCCCCGGATCGGGGACCTGGAGTCCGGAGCGGTGGCGGCGGCGTTCGGCGACACGGTGTCGGTGGTGTCGGGCGGACTGGGGTGTATCGCCGGCGCGCTGGTGCTGGCCCGGCTGCTGCCAGGCTTCCGTCAGCAGCGGACGCCGGAGCAATCCCAGCCGCAGGTACCGATTGACGGCGCTGATCCGTCCTTGCGCCAGATGCCGGACGGTCGCCGGCGCATCGAACGGTCACTGGAGAGGCGGCCGCACCCGCCATAAGGCCGGGTACATCATGGTCTGGGCGCCGGACCATCCGAGAGCTGGCAAAGGTCAGTACGTCTTCGAACACATCCTGGTCATGGAGCAAGTCCTTGGCCGTCAGCTGCTGGCTCAGGAGACCGTCCATCACCGCAACGGCGTGCGCGAAGACAACCGACCGGAGAATCTCGAACTCTGGACACGACCCCAACCGGCCGGGATCCGGGTGAGCGATGCCATCACGTGGGCGCGCGAAATACTTGCTCTGTATACGGGGGTTTCGGACACCTCCAACAGTGCTCAAGGGTGAGCTTGAGCACTCTTGGAGGTGGCGGGAATCGAACCCGCGTCCTTCAGTGCATCACCAGGGCTTCTCCGGGCGCAGCTTGCTGTGCTTTTCTCAGCCCCGGCGATCACGCAAGCAAGTCGCCGACGGGCTCAGCCGCTGTTCGATGTCCCGCCTAGTCCCGCGGCCGGGTCAGGCAGTAATCCCTCTAGCTGATGCCAGGCACCGGGTCGAAGGCATCCCCGGGCTGACAGACCTCTAACTCGTCTTAAGCGGCGAGAGCGAGGTCAGTGCGCGATGTGTTGGCACTTATAAATTTGCGGTCACAGGATTTACGAGGTCACAACCGCAACCCTCGGCCCGCTTCCCCTGGTTCAACCACCAAAGTCGAAACCGTTCACCCCCTATTGAGTTGTGCGGCAAGCACGGTACGCTCTGCCGTACTTGACCGTACACGTATAACCCGTGAGCGCCAACCTGGATTCCCCGGGTGGTGTGCCGCGGTCCCTGGGGGTGCGGTCCCCGGGGCGGTCCCCCGGCGGCGGTCCCCCGGCGGCGGTCCCCCGGCGGCGGTCCCCCGGGGCGCGGGTGTCGGCGCCGGGGCGCGCATGAAAATGGCCCCTGCGAGCGCTGGCGGTGGCCGAAACGCGCCCGCAGGGGCCGACCGGCAGGGTCGGAGCCGGTCTAGCGGCCGGGTCTCCCCCGAGATGAGACCCGGACCTTTAACGCTGACTGGGCCGCAACCCCCCGAGCGAACCCCAGTCACTGCTAAGGACGCCCGCGAACGGCGGCACGGTTGCTCGTTCTCAGTAACTTTGAGTTACGGTTTGGTAACCAGACCTTACTGAAAGTGACCCTGTTGCCCCCTCCTGGTTGGCGACGGGATAGCAGCAGCCCGTGCGGCATCAATGTTCCCGTGGGTGTGGTTCTTGCGGGGAGCCCGCCGGTGGCGAGAGTTGGAAAGCTGGCGGTAACGACGTGGTTGCGGCAATCATGTCGCCAGGTGCGCGTGGTTGTGGCAATCATGTCGTTGGGCGGGCCGCCGGAGGCGAGTCAAGTGGTGACAGAGGGGCAAGCGGGACAGAAGTGGCCGGAGAAGTCCTGACACTCACTCCAGAGGGGACGCACCCCATGGAACATCGGTGACGCTGTGGCGGCAGGAACATTGGTGTCGTTTGTACCTGCACGATCGAGCATGGGGCCGGTTGACGTAGGGCTCGTCCTTGCAGAGCTGGGCATCACGGCGGGCGGGGAGGGGGCAGTTGGCGGGCGGGGAGGGGGCAGCTGGCGGGCGGGGCGAACGGCTGGCGGGCGGTGGGCGGGGCGGTCAGTCGGCGGGCGGGGGGGTGGCTGGCGGGGCGGTCAGCTGGCGAGGGCGGTGAGGAAGGCGCCGGCCAGTGCGGCGGCGGATAGCTGCGACGTCTTGCCGGACTCGATGACGGTGAAGGCGGTGTTGCCGCGGAAGCCGACGAACCAGCTGGTCCAGGTCGATCCGGTGTGGACCAGGCCGACCTGGCCGTAGACCGGCGTTCCGGGCCGGCTGGCCGGCTGCGCCGCGCCCGAGCGGACCGCGTTGCGCATGAGAGCGCGCAGCTCGGACATGTCACTGGCGTTCAGCGCGGTCCCCGAGGGGTCTGGCGCGCTCTGGAGGAACTGCGGGGTGTGCCAGGTGCCCGTGTCCACTGCCGCGGCGACCATGGCCATGGACAGCGGGCTCATCTGGACGTTGCCCTGGCCGATGGTCTGGGCGGCGAGGCCGGCCACGCCCGCCGCGGGCGGGACCGAACCGGAGAAGGCGGGCACCGGCAGGGCGGACCAGTCGGCGCCGATGCCAAAACCCTTCGCCACCTGGTCGAACTGGGTGGCGGTGAGGCGATAGGAGAGCCCCGCGAAGGCCGTGCCGCAGCCCTCGGCGAAGTCGTCGCTGAAGGACTTGGCCGGGCCGGCCGCGTCGCTGGTGAAGGTCTGCCCGCCGACGGTGAAGGAGTTCTCGCACGAGATCTGGGTGCCGGTCTTGACCCCGGTGCCCAGCAGCGCGGCGGCCGACACGATGGTGAACGCGTTGCCCGGCGCCAGCTTGGCGTTCAGCGCGTCGGCGGCCGCCGGGCCGGAGACGTGGCGCTGCGCCACCGCGAGCACCGCTCCGGTCTGCGCCTGGACGGCGACGATCTCACCCGAGCCGGATACTCCGTTCAGCGCGGACAGGGCCGCGCCCTGCACGGTGGAGTTGATCGTGGTGTGCACCGGAGTGCCGGCCGCGCCCGGCCAGCTTTCGAGCACGCCGACCTGGAGGCCGGCCGAGGTTACCGCGACGACCTCGGTCGTCGGCGCGCCAAGCAGCTGGCGCTGGTACTTCTGTTCCAGGCCGGACAGGCCGACCGTGGTGCCGGGCAGGTAGAACGCGCCCTCGTTGCGCAGCACGGAGCTGGTCTCGTTGCCCACCGCGCCCACCAGTCCGGTGGCTTCGGTCTGGAACAACCGGGATCGCTGCTGCTGAACTCGCAGGCCCGGCACGTCGCGGAGCTTGGGGCGCAGGGTCGAGTACGTCGCGGGATCGAGCGAGGCGAGCTTGAGGAACTGGTTGGGCGGAGCGGCCGTGATCTGGCCGAGGACCTGCCCGGCGTCCAGGCCGGTGGCGGCGGCGAAGCGGGCGGCCGTCGTGGCCGGGTTGGTCAGGGCCGACGGCATCACGCCCAGCACGTCGACCGAACTCGGCACCTGCAGCGGGTGTCCCTCGGCGTCGAGCACCGCGGCGCGGGCCGGGAACTGGGTCACCACGGCCAGGCGCTGCCCCGGGCCCAGAGTCGGATAGACCACGCTCGGCGCCCACTGGACCTTCCAGGTGTCGCCGGCCTTGCTCAGGCCGAACCGGCCGTGGTACATCCAGACCCGTCCTTCGGCCAGATCGACCGAGGCGGTGAACGACGCTTCCGCGGTACCGCCGTGCTGGGTGATCGAGTCCATGTTCAGGAACAACTGGCTGGCGTCGAGCTGCGCGAAGGCGTTCTTCAGGCCCGTGGCCGCGATACCCGGCGCGGCCGAGGTCAGCGAGCCCGCGGCGGCGTAGCGTTGCTGTTGCCAGGCGAGGAGGAACGCCTGCACGGTGGGCTCCGCGGAAGGCTCCGAGCCGAAGCCGCTGGCCAGGCCGATGACCAGCACCCCGAGGGCGAGGATAGCCAGCCCGGCGAGCCGCGCGCGCTTGGACTGCCGGCTGGCCGGCGCGAGCCGGCGGCTGGAACCGGATGACCCACCCGAGGCCGGCGACCGTCCGGTGCCCGGCGGCCGTCCGGAGCCACGCCGGGCGGGAAGGGGCCGGTGGGGCAGACCAGGGGACGCGGAGCCATTTGGGCTGACGGGGCTAGCAGGAATGACAGGGCCAGAGGGAACGACGGGGATGGCGGGACCGTCGGGGCTGGCAGGGATGACCGGGTTAGAGCGGCCGGTCGGGGTGAGGGGGTCAAGTGGTCCGAAGGGGTCGAAGGGGCCGGAGGGAGCATCGGGTCCGGAGGGGCCGGAGGGGCCGGAGGGAGCATCGGGGCCGGAGGGGGGGCGGGGGGCGGAGGGGTCGGGTGGACGGGGCCCGGGCACGGCGGGACCCTGCGGCCTGGCGTGGCCGCCGCGCTCTCTCGAACTCCCGGACACGATCGGTCTGCCCGTCACCTTCGCCGTTTCAGCGCGCGGTCTATTTCCCTGGCTGCGTCCCGTTTTGCTAGGTCCTGCCGCTTATCGTAGGTCCGTTTGCCGCGGGCGAGGCCCAACTCGACCTTGACGTTGCCGTCCTTGAAGTACAACGAGAGCGGAATCAGCGTCAGCCCCTGCTCAGAGACCTTGGCCGCCAGGCGGTCGATCTCCTTGCGGTGCAGTAGCAGCTTCCTGATCCGGCGTGGCGTGTGATTGGTCCAGGTGCCCTGCGTGTACTCGGGGATATGCACGTTGTGCAGCCACACCTCACCGTCGGTGATCTGCGCGAAACCGTCCGCCAGCGACGCACGCCCGGCGCGCAGCGACTTCACCTCGGTGCCGGTCAGGACCAGGCCCGCCTCGTAGGTGTCCTCGATGAAGTAGTCGTGGTAGGCACGCCGGTTACGGGCGATAGCTTTCTGCCCCTGTTCCCGAGCCACGTCCCTCCCGTCAGCATGCTCGTCACTCCCGCTCAGACCCGCAGGTAGCGGCGCAGCGTCAGGAAGGACGTCACACCGCACAGCAGTACCCCGACGGCCATCGAGACCAAGATGACCTCGATCAGGTCGCCGACGGACAGACCCACGTTGAAGGAGAAGTACTGTCCCAGGCTATCTAGCATCAGCGACTTGACCGCCACCAGCAGCCCGGCGGCGATGGCCCAGCCGATCAGCCCGGCAATGGTCCCCTCCAGCAGGAACGGCAGCTGGATATAGAAGTTGGACGCGCCGACCAGCCGCATGATCGAGGTCTCCCGGCGGCGGTTGAACGCGGACAGCCTGATCGTGTTGGCCACCAGCAGGACCGCCGCCACGATCAGGATCAACGCGATGACGACCACCGCGTTCCGCGCGCCGTCGAGCAGCTTGTAGAACTTGTCCAGGATCGTCATCTCGTCG
Source organism: uncultured Actinomycetes bacterium (assembly GCA_963822765.1). GTDB lineage: Bacteria > Actinomycetota > Actinomycetes > Streptosporangiales > Streptosporangiaceae > Palsa-504. The sequence goes on from CAWGJL010000004.1 coordinate 163,326, forward strand.
ACCACGGTTTCCACGCCCGACGTGCCGGTGACGGCGCTGGCCACGATGTTGTAGTCGGCCTCGGGGTTTTTGAGCTTGACCTCGAACGAGTCGGGGATGTCGCCTTCCTGGGTGTCCTGGACCAGCCCCGGCTCGTTGGAGAAGTACTGCCGGAACTCGGAGTAGGCCTGCTGCTGGGATACGTAGTACACGGCCTGGACCTGAGGCATGGACTGCAGCCGCTGCTGCAGTTGCTGCCGCTCGGCAGGGGTCGCGGGCCCGTTCTGGCACGCCGGTTCCGGGCTCGTCTTGATGCACAGGTAGATCGACAGCTCGACCTTGCCCTGCCAGTAGGTCCGCGTCCGGTCCACCTGCTTGACGAACAGCAGACCGGTACCGAGCAGGGACAAGCTGATGGCCACGACCACGATGAGCGCCATCGTCATGGTGAGGTTCCGGCGCAGCCCGATCCAGATTTCGGAGAGGACGAACTGTGAACGCATGCTCGCTGATCCCTTGTGGTCGTAGACGGCGATGACGGGTCAGTAGGCCTGGCCGTACACCCCGCGTGACTGGTCGCGGACGACCTTGCCGTATTCCAGCTCGATCACCCGCTTGCGCATGGAGTCGACGATGGCCGCGTCGTGCGTGGCCATCACCACGGTCGTCCCGGTCCGGTTGATCCGGTCGAGAACCTTCATGATGCCGATCGACGTCGCCGGGTCGATGTTTCCTGTCGGCTCGTCGGCGAGCAGGATCATCGGCCGGTTGACGAAGGCCCGGGCCATCGCGACCCGCTGCTGCTCCCCGCCGGACAGTTCGTCGGGCATGCGGTCGTGCTTGCCCTCCAGGCCGACCAGGTCGATCACCTCGGGAACGACCTTGCGGATAAAACGCCGGTTCTTGCCGATGACCTCCAGGGCGAACGCCACATTCTGATAGACGCTCTTGTTCGGCAGCAGCCGGAAATCCTGGAACACGCAGCCGATTCGCCGGCGCAGATAAGGCACTTTCCAGTTTGTGAGCCGCGCGAGATCCCGGCCCGCCACGTGAATTCGGCCGTCTGAGGGCCGCTCCTCCTTCAGCACCAGCCGGAGGAACGTCGACTTCCCCGACCCGGACGGGCCGACCAGGAACACGAACTCGCCCTTGGCCACCGAAATGTTCACGCTCTCCAGCGCGGGCCGGGACTGATTCGGGTAGGTCTTGGTGACGTTATCGAAGTTGATCACGGAACCATCACAGCGCTGTAGGTGGGCGATTCACGGGCCGGACGCCGCCAACTCGGGCGACATGCGGGTAACCTGGGTTAGGCCAGGGAACAGTCTAGAGGGAAACTGGCAGCTTAGGCCGTAACATCGCGGCAAGTGCCGGGGCACGGGCCAGGCGGAAGGGGTTCCGATGAGCTGTGAACACCTGATCTGCGCTCAGTGCGCCGGACCGGTGGTCGAAGGCCGGTGCCCGGCGTGTCGCGCCGCGCGGGATCACGTCCACCACCAGCACTTCAGCGCCACTCCGCAGCTCATCGTGGCCGCCCTGCTGGCCCTGGCCGTAGTGCTCCTGCTGGTCACCCACCTGCACGGTTAACGGCCGTTCTGGCGCATCCAGCGGATCTCGGCGTCGATGAAGTCGTCGATCTCGCCGTCCAGGACGGCCACTGCGTTACCCGTCTCCATGCCGGTCCGCACGTCCTTGACCGTCTGGTAGGGGTACAGGACGTAGTTGCGGATCTGGGTCCCCCACGCCCGGCCGCCGTCGCCGCGCAGCGCCTGCATCTGCTCGGCCTCCTCCTGCCGCCGCCGCTCGAGCAGCTTGGCCTGCAGGACGACCATGGCCGAGGCGCGGTTCTGGATCTGGCTGCGCTCGTTCTGGCAGGAGACCACGATCCCGGTGGGGATGTGGGTGAGGCGGACCGCGGAGTCGGTGGTGTTGACCCCCTGGCCGCCCGGCCCGCTGGAGCGGAACACGTCGACCCTGATCTCGTCCTCGGGGATCTCGATGTGGTCGGTCTGCTCGACCACCGGGATCACGTCGACGCCCGCGAACGAGGTCTGCCTGCGGCCCTGGTTGTCGTACTTGGAGATGCGGACCATCCGGTGCGTGCCGTGCTCGCCGCGCAGGGTCCCGTACGCGTACGGCGCGTTCACCGCGAAGGTCGTGGACCTGATCCCGGCCTCCTCCGCGTAGGAGGTGTCGTAGACCTCGGTCGGGTACTTGTGCCGCTCGGCCCAGCGCAGGTACATGCGCAGCAGGTTCTCCGCGAAGTCGGCCGCGTCGGCGCCGCCGGCCTGGGCGTTGATCGAGATCAGCGCCTCCCGGGCGTCGTACTCGCCGTTCAGCAGGGTGCGCACCTCGAGCCCGTCGATCTCCTTGCGCAGGGCGGCCAGCTCGTGCGTCGCCTCGTCGCGGGTGGGCGCGTCGTCCTCGCTCTCGGCCAGCTCGAACAGCAGCTGGGTGTCGTCGAGCCGTCGGGCCAGGTCGGTCAGCCGGGTCAGCTCCGCCTCCAGGTAGGACAGCCGGCGGTGCACCTTCTGCCCCCGGGCCGGGTCCGCCCACAGCTCCGGATCGGCCGCCTGCTCGCGCAGGCTCTCCGCCTCGGTCCGCATGGCGGCAGGGTCGAGCACCGCCTCTATGCTGGCCAGCGTCGACCTCAGTGCCGCGATCTCCTCAGCGGGATCCAGACCTGCCACGCCGAAAGTTTACGCGAGCCGCACCTGCAGATCAGTCAGGGGCAAGACAGCGCCGTCAAGCCGGGCGGAGGCGAGCGGGAGATACAGTATTCTGCCTTAGCGTGGCATTCGGAAGGGGCAGGACCAGGCTTGCGTGCCTGGGGGTTCTGGGGTCCGCGGCGCTGGCCGTCGCGCTCGGGGGGTGTTCGTCGGCGGCGGCCCCGGCCAAGGCGGTCACCAGCGCCGAGCACAGCCTGACCATCGCGCAGGCGCAGGCCGCCTACCGGTACTACGTCACGACCAGCACCATGGCCGCCAAGCAGGGCGACGCGACCCGCGGCCTCGCCCTCGTCGCCGACGGGCAGTGGTCCATCGCGCACGCCCAGTACGGGGCCCTGGCCAGCTCCGGGACGCCGGTGCCGCAGTACGGCTACGGCACGCCGGTGTTCTACGTGCCGGCCCTGTCCAGCTCCCCGCAGTGGTTCGTGGTGGCGGTCCCGGTCACCACGGCCGCCGGCACGCCGGCGGTCAACACGGTCATGGCCTTCGACCGGCCCGACCCGGACGCGCCGTGGACCCTGAACGGGTCCGCGGTGCTCGATCAGCCGCTCCCGGCCATCGCCCGCGACAGCGACGGCTACGCCACCAACGTCAGCACCAAGGACACGAGCCTGCTGCTGCCGCCGGACCTGGTGGGCGCGACCCAGGCGGCCGTGGTCGACGAGGGACCCGCCGCGCCGGCCACCGCGGCGATCGCCAGCGGACCGCAGACCACCGGCATGTACAGCACGCAGTCCGCGCTAAACAGCTCCTACAACGCGCAGGGCCTGTCCTACCTGTGGCTGCTCGAGGGGGCCGCGGTGCCGCAGTTCGACCTGCGCACCGCCGACGGCGGGGCCCTGGTCATCTACACCATGTACCTGAACACCACCATCGAGCACCCGGGCAACGTGTTCGGCGCCCCGATCGCGGTACCGGCCGGCTTCGCCCCGATCGTCAGCTCGGCCGCGGGCACCAAGGGCAACCACGGGGTGGCCGCGAACTGGACCTACGAGTTCGCCACGGTGGACCCGCCCGCGACCGCCCACGGGGCCAAGGCCGAGGTCATCGGGGCCAGCGGCGCCCCGACCTACGGGCACGGGTACTGACCGGACCTACGGGCACAGGTACTGACCGGCGCGGGCTAAGTCCTGCGGTAGCGAGCTCGACGCGACCAGGGTCCGGATGGCGCGCAGGGCCACCGACAAGGTGGTGAACGTGAAGCGCTCGCTCTCCCAGATCTCACCGAGCATCTGGGTCGCCATCGCGACCGCCGCCTCGTTGCCCGACGCCCAGGCCACGAGGCGCTCCTCCGGCGTCCGCGGGACCGGCGACCCGCTGACCCCGAGCACGTCCTGGGTCAGCGAGGCGTGCGCGGCGTACAGGTCGTCGCGCAGGGCCGCGCGGGCCATGGTCGACCAGCGGTCCTCGCGGGGCAGCGCGGTGATCCGGTCCCGCAGCCGGGTGATCTGCAGCCGGTCGGCGAGGTCGAAGTAGACGTCGGCGGTCTCCTCGACGGCCCGGCCGGTCAGCGCGGCGGCCTGCACGATATCGAAGGCGGAGTAGGTCGGCACCATGGCCGCGACCCGTTCGGCCAGGTCCAGGGGTACGCCCAGGGCCAGGTAGGAGTCCCGGCGCTCCTCGAACCCGGCCAGGTCCCGGCCGGTGAGCAGCTTGGGCAGGCCGGCCCGCACGGTCCGCACCCCGTCGCCGAAGAAGGTCACGGTGGCCGAGATGTCGAACGGCGGGCGCCGGTTGTGCAGCAGCCACCGGACGGCGCGCTCGGTGAGCTTGCGCCCCTCGAGCAGCAAGGTGATCTGGGCGGCCAGGCTGACCTGCCCCTCGAGCGCCTCGACCTGGCGCCAGAAGGCCGGCATGTCGAACACGTCCCTGGCCACCAGCCAGGCCCGGGTCAAGTTGGGCACCGAGGCGCCGGTCTCCTCGATCAGCCGGAACAAGAACGTGATGCCCGACGTGTCGGCCATCTCGTTGACCACCGAGGTGGTGATGATCTCCCGGCGCAGCGGATGTGACTCCATCTGGTCCGCGAACTGAGCCCGCAGCGGGGCCGGGAAGTACGCGTCAAGCACCCCGCGCAGGTACGGGTCATCGGGCACGTCGGACGCGAGCACCTCGTCGTCGGCCGAGATCTTGGTGTGCGCGAGCAGCAGGGCGAACTCCGGCGTGGTCAGGCCGCCGCCGGCCGACCGGCGCTCGGCGATCTCCCGGTCGGTCGGCAGCACGTCCTGCTCCGGGTCGAGCCGCTTGTCCCGGACCAGCTTGCGCAGATACCGGGCGTGCACGTGCAGCAGGGAAGGAGCCTGGGCCCGGGACGCGGCCAGGGCCATGTTCTGCCCGTAGTTGTGCCGCAAGACGAGCGCGGCGACCTCGTCGGTCATGCCCTCAAGCAGCTGGTGCCGGGCGGAAGCCGGGATGACCCCGGCCCGGATCGCGTTGGCGAGCAGGATCTTGATGTTGACCTCGTGGTCGGAGGTGTCGACCCCGGCCGAGTTGTCGATGAAGTCGGTGTTCACCAGGCCGCCGCCGAGCGAGTACTCGATCCGGGCGGCCTGGGTCAGGCCGAGGTTGCCGCCCTCGCCGATGACCCGGGTGCGCAGCCGGGGCGCGTCGATCCGGACCGCGTCGTTGGACCGGTCCCCGGCGTCGGCGTGCGACTCGTTGCTGGCCTTCACGTAGGTGCCGATCCCGCCGTTCCACAGCAGGTCGACGGGGGCGGCCAGGATGGCGGAGATCAGCTCGTCCGGCGGCAGCGCGTTCACCCCGGCGTCCAGGCCGAGGACCGCGCGAGCCTGCGGCGAGACCGGCACCGACTTCACGCTGCGCGGCCAGACCCCGCCGCCGGGCGAGATCAGGGCCGCGTCGTAGTCGGCCCACGAGGACCGGGGCAGCTCGAACATCCGCTGCCGTTCGGCGAAGCTGGCCGCCGGATCGGGGTCGGGATCGATGAACAGGTGCCGGTGGTCGAACGCGGCGACCAGCTTGATGTGCTCCGATAGCAGCACGCCGTTGCCGAACACGTCGCCGGACATGTCGCCGATGCCGGTCATGGTGAAGTCGTCGGTGTCGGGGTTCATGCCGAGCGCCGCGAAGTGGACCTTGACCGACTCCCAGGCGCCGCGCGCGGTGATGCCCATCTTCTTGTGGTCATAGCCCTCAGAACCGCCGGAGGCGAACGCGTCACCCAGCCAGAAGCCGTACCGGGCCGCGACCTCGTTGGCCGTGTCGGAGAAGGTCGCGGTGCCCTTATCCGCCGCCACCACCAGGTACGGGTCGTCGCCGTCGCGCCGGACCACGTCCGGCGGCGGCACCACCTGGTCGGCCTCGATGTTGTCGGTCACGTCCAGCATGGCCGCGATGAACGTCTTGTAGCAGGCCAGGACCTCGGCCTGGTAGGCCTCGCGGTCGGACGGATCGGGCAGCCGCTTGCACACGAAGCCGCCCTTGGCCCCGGACGGGACGATGACCGCGTTCTTCACCTCCTGCGCCTTGACCAGCCCCAGGACCTCGGTGCGGAAGTCCTCCTGCCGGTCCGACCAGCGCAGCCCGCCGCGCGCCACCCGGCCGAACCGCAGGTGCACCGCCTCCAGCCGGGGCGAGAAGACGTAGATCTCGAACTTCGGCCGCGGCTGGGTGATCCCCGGGATGGTGCCGGGGTCGAGCTTGAGCACCAGCGGGCGCGGCCCCTGGGTACCGCCCGGGCTCTGCGTCCGGTAGTAGTTGGTGCGCAGCGTCGCGTCGATCAGGGCCAGGTACGAGCGCAGGATCCGGTCGTGATCCAGGCTCACCACCTCGTCGAGCTGGCCGCGGATCTCCTCGGTGATGGCCTCGCAGCGCTCGGCCGCGCCGTCCTGCTTGGCCGGGTCGAACCGCGACTCGAACAGCCGGACCAGGAGCCTGGTGATGGCCGGGTTGGACCGCAGCACCCGCTGCACGTAGTCCTCGCTGAACCGCACGCCACCCTGGCGCAGGTACTTCGCGGTCGCGCGCAGCAGCGTCACCTCGCGCCAGGTCAGCCCGGCGGTCAGCACCAGCGCGTTGAACCCGTCGTCTTCGGTCTCGCCGTGCCACAGCGCGGTCAGGGCCTCCTCGAAGACCAGGCGCACGCTGCCGGCCGCGGCGGCCGGCGGCCGGAGACCAAATTCATATATCCAGAACGAAGCGGCGTTCGAGCTCCCGGCGAACGTGTACGGGTGCTCGTCGACGACCTCGAGCCCCATGTGCTGCAGCTGCGGCAGCACGTCGGACAGCGTGATCGGCGAGCCCGACCGGTAGACCACCAGCGTCCACCGCTCCGGGTGCTCGACCAGCCGGACCGCGAACATCAGACCCGCCTCGCGCAGCCCGGCCATGGTGGTCAGGTCGTCGACCGCGTCCGGCGCGGAGACGTCCGCCTTGTACGTCTCGGGGATGGAAGTGCCGAACCGGTCGAGCAGGACCCGGGCCCGCTCCTCACCCAGGACCCGGATCGCCTCGGCGGACAGGTCCTCGTCCCAGGACCGGACCGCGGCGGACAGCTTGCGCTCCAGCGCGGCCGCGTCCACCTGCGGCACCACCTGGCCGCGCTGGGCCCTGACCACCACGTGCAGGCGGGCCAGGGCCGAGTCGCCGATGGTCGCGCTGTAGTCCACCGACGCCCCGTTCAGGGCCTCGCGCAAGATCTCCTGCGCACGCAGCCTGACCTTGGTGGTGTACCGGTCCCTGGGCAGGTACACCAGGCAGGACATGTACCGGCCGAAGCGGTCCCGGCGCAGGAACAGCCTGGTCTGCTTGCGCTCGCTCAGCCGCACCACGCCCAGCGCGATCGGGGTGAGCTCGGTGGCGGAGATCTCGAAGAGTTCCTCGCGCGGATAGTCCTCCAGGATCTCGACCAGGTCCTTGCCGTCGTGGCTGTCGGCGGACAGCCCGGCTTCGGCCAGGACGTGGACCACCTTGCGCCGGATCACCGGCACGCTGGCGATGGGCGCGGTGTGCGCCGCGTGCGAGTACAGGCCGAGGAAGCGGTACTCGCCGGTGACCGTGCTGCGTTCATCTCCGGCCGCGCCGAGCTTCTTGACCGAGACGTAGTCCAGGTAGTTGGCCCGGTAGACGGTGGACCGGGAGTTGGCCTTGGCCAGCACCATCCGCTCGCCCGGGTCCTGGGCCCGCCGCGCGACCTGGGTGGACAGCTTGCGCAGCGCGTGCCCGTCCCGCCGGTCGTGCCGCAAGATGCCGAGCCCGGTGCCGGGTACCGGGCTCAGCCCGACGCCGTCATGGGCCCGGACCAGGTCGTACTCGCGGTAGCCGAGGAAGGTGAAGTTGCCGGCCGCCAGCCAGCGCAGCAGGTCGCCGAACTCGGCCACGTCGCTGCCGGGCGCCCCGCCCAGGTCGTCGGCCAGCCCGCGGGCGGCGGCCGCCATCCGCTGGGCGTCCTCGACGGCCACCCGGACGTCCTCGAGCACGTGCCGCAGGTCCGACTCCAGCCCCTCGGCGGTGACCCCGTCCCCGGGCGGCTCGAGCTCCACGTGGATCCACGATTCGATCAGCTCGTCGGTGGCGGCGGCGCCGTCGCCCGCCTTGTCCTGGGCCGCGGCCTCGCTGCACACCCCGACGATTTCGCGCAGCGCGCCGGTGACGTCCCGGCGCACCCGCAGCAGCGGGTGCACGAGCAGCGAGATCTCGGCCTTGTGCCGGTTCAGCCGGGTGGTGACCGAGTCGACCAGGTAAGGCATGTCATCGGTGACGATGTCCACGATCAGGCTGGCCGGGGTGACCGGGTCCAGGTGCGCCTGCCCGGGCTCCCGGACCTTGATCAGCGCCCGGCCCTGCGGCCGGAGCAGGGCGAGCTCGGCGTGGGCCTGCGCCACGGCCGCCAGCCGGGAGGGCGAGGGCAGGTCCTCGGTGGCCACCCGGTGGTAGTAGGCGCGCAGGTAACACAGGACGCTGTCGCCGCCGCCCAGCCGGCCCGGGTCCAGCCCGGGATCGTCCATCCAGGCCTGCGCCGCCTTGCCCAGCAGGGCTTCCCGGCTCTGGAGATCGTCGCTGTCCGGCATCGCGTCCACTATCCACTCCTTTGTGGGTTCGTGCGGAAGTAGCCAAGGACTTCGGGGTTGGCCAGGGCGTTCTGGTCGACGGCGCGCTCGGGGTCGGTGCCGAGCAGGATCTTACGCACTGGCACTTCCAGCTTCTTCCCGGACAGCGTCCGAGGGATGCCCGGCACCTGGTGGATCTCGTCGGGCACGTGCCGGGGCGAGAGCTGGGCCCGGAGCGCGGAGCGAAGCCGGGCGGCCAGGTCGTCGTTGAGCTCGCCGCCCGCCGCGGGTACCACGTACAAGATCAGCCGTCCCTCGGCGCCGAGCCGGCCGGTGTCCACCACCAGGCTGTCGGCGACCTCGGCGAAGCCCTCGACCACCCGGTAGAACTCGCTGGTGCCCATCCGGACCCCGCCGCGGTTGAGGGTGGCGTCGGACCGGCCGTAGATGACGCAGCCGCCGTCGGGCAGCATCTCGATCCAGTCGCCGTGCCGCCAGACGCCGGGGTAGACGTCGAAGTAGCTTTCCCGGTACCGGGCGCGGTCCGGATCGTTCCAGAAGCCGACCGGCATGGACGGCATCGGCTGGGTGATGACCAGCTCGCCGACCTGGCCGGTGACCGGATGGCCGTCGTCGTCGTAGGCCTCCACCTCCGCGCCCAGGCAGCGGCCGGAGATGATGCCGGCCCGGACCGGGAGCAGCGGGCACGGCCCGACGAACCCGGTGCACAGGTCGGTGCCGCCGGAGAAGGAGCCAAGCAGCAGGTCCTTGGACACCCGGTCGTAGACCCAGCCGAACGCCTCGGGCGGCAACGGCGACCCGGTCGAGCCGATGGCCCGCAACGCGGACAGGTCGGTCTCGTCCCCCGGCCGCAGCCCGGCCTTCATGCACGCCACCAGGTACGGCGCACCGACCCCCAGGTAGGTGACGCCGTGCTCGGCGGCCAGCCGCCACAGCCGGTCGGTGGCCGGGTAGGTGGCGCTGCCGTCGTACAGCACGATGGTCAGGCCGGCCAGCAGGCCGCCGGCCAGGTAGTTCCACATCATCCAGCCGGTCGTGGTGTACCAGGTGAAGACGTCGCCGGGCCGCAGGTCCTGGTGGAAGGCGAGCGCCTTGAGGTGCTCGAGCACGATCCCGCCGTGGCCGTGCATGATCGGCTTGGGCAGGCCCGTGGTGCCCGAGGAGTAGACCACCCAGAGGGGGTGGTCGAACGGCACCTCGTCGAATTCGGGCTCGCGCTCCTGGTAACCCCCGGTGCCAAGAACCTCCCACGCAGTCGCACCCGACCGAGAATGCGCCTGGCCGATCAGGTCCACCATGACCACCGCGGACAGGCCGGGCAGCGCCCTGGCCACCTCGTCCACCATGACGGCACGGGAATACTCCTTGCCGCCGTACACATAGCCGTCACAGGCGATGAGCACCTTCGGCTCGATCTGCGCGAACCGGTCGATCACGCTGCGGGCGCCGAAATCGGGCGAGCACGACGACCAGATCGCGCCCAGGCTGGCCGTGGCGAGCAGGCCGATGATGGCCTCGGGCACGTTCGGCAGCAGCGCCGCCACACGGTCGCCCCGACCGACGCCCTCGGCTCGCAGGCCCCTGGCGACCCGCGCCACCTCGGAGGCGAGTTCGGAGTAGCTGAGGCTGCCACCCTTGGTTCGTTCGGAAGAAAAAATTATCGCCGTACGGTCGGGATCGGTCCACGCGGTCCTCAGCGCGTTACGGGCGTAGTTCAAAGTGGACCCCGTGAACCACTGGACGTCGGGCATGACCTCGCCGGTCAGCACCGGCCCCGGGCCGCGGTGGCCGAGCACCTCGAAGTAGTCCCAGATCGCCGCCCAGAACGACCCGGGCTCGGTGACCGACCACCGCCACAGCTCGTCGTAGCTGGTGAGATCGGGGCCGGAGCCGGCCAGCCAGCGCATGAACCGGGTGATCCGGGCGTCGTGGACCGTCCGCTGGTCCGGCTCCCAGAGCACCGCGCCGTAACCGCGGCTGGTCAGGTCGGAAGTGTCCATCCTCACAGCATCGTGCCATCCTGGCGCGCCTGGCAACGCCCGTCAGGGCTCTGGGGTTCCGGTGAGCCGGGTGATAATGCTCACTAGCGCCGCGGTGTCGGCCAGGTCCGGCAGCACCGCGTCGGCGCCCGCCTCGCGCAGTTCGGCCGCGCTGGCCCGGCCGCTGGCCACCGCCAGCGACCTGGCCCCGCCGACCCGCGCCGCGTCCACGTCCCGGGGCGAGTCCGCGACGTACACCGCGGCGTCCTCGCCGAACGTGACGCCGTGCTTGTCCCCCGCGCGCTGGCGGGCCACCCGGAGCAGGGTGCCCTTGGGATAGGCCTCCGAGCCGTAGCCGCCGATGTCGAAGTCGACGAAGCCGTCCAGGCCGAACGCCCTCAGCTTGAGCATCGCGGTCGGCCTGCTGTTGCCGGTCAGCACGGTCTGCACGGTGCCGTCGAGCTTGGCCACCGCGGCCAGCGCGTCGGTCGCGCCGGGCAGCAGCTGACCCTGGCTGGTCAGTTCGTCGTGCCGGGCGGCGAGGGCGGTGGCGAGTTCGGCGCTGAACGGCTCGAGCATGTGCTCGGCCTCGCCGCCCGCGCGCATGTCCACGCCGTTCAGCGCGAGCGCGTCGAAGAAGATCTCCGACTCCGACCGGCCCGCGGTCTGCGGCAGCTGGACCAGCGGGCGGCCCGCGATGGCCGCGAACGCCTCGGCGTAGGTCGCCCTGCTCACCCGGGCCACATCGACCAGGGTCAGGTCGATGTTCCACAGAACCAGGCGGTGAATGGCGTCCTCCCTCAATTCCCCATGTGAGGGTATCGGTAGTCCGAGGGGGGGACGAAGAGTTCCTTGATCGCGCGGGCCGAGACCCAGCGGATCAAGTTGAACACCGAGCCGGCCTTGTCGTCGGTGCCGCTGGCGCGGGCGCCGCCGAAGGGCTGCTGGCCGACGACCGCGCCGGTGGGCTTGTCGTTGATGTAGAAGTTGCCCGCCGAGTACCTGAGCTTCTCCGTGGCCTCGGCGATCGCGTACCGGTCTGTGGCCAGGATCGCGCCGGTCAGCGCGTACGGGGAGACGTCGGCGGCCTGGGTGAGGATTTTTGTATAGGCGTCGTCCGGGTAGACGTGCACGGCCAGGATCGGGCCGAAGTACTCGGTGGTGAACACCTCGTCGGCCGGGTCGGTGCACTCCAGCACGGTGGGCCGGACGAAGAAGCCCTGCGTGTCGTCGTACGTGCCGCCCGCCGCGATGGTGATCGTGGCCGTGTGCTTGGCCCGTTCGATCGCGGCGGCGTGCTTGGCGAAGGCGCGGTCGTCGATGACCGCGCCCATGAACAGCGACAGGTCGCTGGCCACGTCGCCCATGGTCAGCGAGTCGACCTGGGCCAGGAAGTCGTCGCGGGTCCGGTTCCAGACCGATTCGGCGACGTACGCGCGGGAGGCGGCGGAGCACTTCTGGCCCTGGTACTCGAACGCGCCGCGGATCAGGGCGGGCGTTATCGTGGCGGGGTCGGCGCTGGGATGGACGATGACGAAGTCCTTGCCGCCGGTCTCGCCGACTACGCGGGGGTAGTTGCGGTAGCGGGCGATGTTCTCGCCCACGGTCCGCCACAGGTGCTGGAAGGTGGCGGTCGAGCCGGTGAAGTGGATGCCGGCCAGGTCGGGGTGGGTCAGCGCGACCTGGGAGACGGCCTGGCCGTCCCCGGTGACCAGGTTGATCACCCCGGGCGGCAGCCCGGCCGCCTCGAGCAGGCGCATCAGGTAATGCGCCGCGAGCTGCTGGGTCGGCGACGGCTTCCACACCACCACGTTGCCCAGCAGCGCCGGGGCGGTGGGCAGGTTCCCGGCGATCGAGGTGAAGTTGAACGGCGTGATGGCCAGCACGAACCCCTCGAGCGGGCGGTACTCCATCCGGTTCCACACGCCTGGACCCGAGTCCGGCTGTTCGCTGAGGATCTTGGTCGCGTAGTGCACGTTGTAGCGCCAGAAGTCGATCAGCTCGCAGGCGGCGTCGATCTCGGCCTGGTACGGCGACTTGGACTGGCCGAGGATGGTCGCGGCGTTCACGGTGGCGCGCCACGGCCCGGCGAGCAGGTCGGCGGCCTCGAGGAAGATCGCGGCCCGGTCGTCGAAGGTCAGCGCGCGCCAGCCCGGGGCGGCCTGCTTGGCGGCGTAGATCGCGGCGGCCACCTCCACGTCGGTGGCGTTGCCCAGCTGGCCGAGGACGTGTTTGTTGTTGTGCGGCTGCACGACGTTGATCGTGTCGCCGGCGGCCATCTGCTGGCGGCCGGCGATGGTCATGGTGAGCTCGGCCCGCTGGCCGGCGAGTTCCTTGATCTTGCTTTCCAGCGCGGCTCGCTCGTGGCTGCCCGGCTGGTACTGCCTGACCGGCTCGTTGGCCGGTACAGGGGTTCGTGTGGCGGCGTCCATGCTCCTTATCGTATTTGTCGTCTTGCTTGACTCAGCCGGTCAGGTAGGGCAGCTCCTGGGTGGCGTACCAGCCGAGTTCGTGGCCCTCGGCGCCGTCCACGGTGAACCTGGCGTCCTCGTCGCCCGCGTCGGCGGCGGGCAGCGCCTGGACCGCGCTGCGCACGTCGGTGTCCGCGTCCGGGGCGTCCACGTGCGCGGCGGCCAGGTCCTTTCGCTTTACCGTGATGGTGATGGCGACGCGAGCGGGCTCGCCGTCGCGGGGGTCTGGCTTGACGTGCTCGGCCGGGATGTCGGCGGCCAGCACCACCCGGCGGGGCGGCGCGGCCGGGTCGGCGGCCAGCAGCCGCAGCGAGGCGCGGGCCGCCTCGGTCAGCGCGGCGTACTCCAGTTCCTCGGTGTCGCCGCTGGCGTACGCCTCGCGCAGGGCGGGCGTGACCGCGAAACCGGCCAGCGGGCCGGGCGGCAGACCGGGCTGCGGACCGGGCTGCGGACCGGGCCCGACCTGGCCGGCCTGCAAGGCCTGGGCCACGGCGGGCAGGGTTGAAGGGAGAAAGACGCGCATGGTGGTCCAAGAGTTTGCCACTATTCGGCGTTGAGCGCAGCGATGACGGTGGTGATGGCCTCGTCCAGGGGGACGTGCTCCCACAGGCGGATCACCGACCAGCCGGCCAGGGTCAGCGCCGCGTCGTTGGCCCGGTCGCGTTCGACGTTGCGCAGGAGCTTCGGGCCCCAGTACCACTCGTTGTTGCGCGGCTTGGAGCCGTGGTCGGGGCAAGCGTGCCAGAAGCAGCCGTCCACGAAGACGGCCACCTTGCGCGCGGTGAACACGACGTCGGGCCGGATCCGCCGGCCGCCGTCCAGGTCCAGCCGGTAGTCCTTGCGGTAGCGGTAGCCGAGGCGGTGCAGCGCGTGGCGCAGGGCGATTTCGGGCTTGGTATCCGTCCGCCGGTTGGCCCGCATGTTGGCCGACCGGCCCGCGTTGAGGGGATGCGGATAGTCCGGCACGCGGTCAAGGTTAGACCTGCCGCACCCCACGCAATTCCCCGCCGTTATCCACAGCTGTGATTTTAGGGTCGTTCGGGCCGGGAATGTCACTGGCCCGAGGTACAACCGGAGCAGCCGGAACCTGGTGGAACGCGGCCCGCCACGGGGGTGCGCGGCTTACGAAGCGTTCACCGGATCTGGAGGGCGGACCATGCCCGACCTGTCATCCCCGCGCCTGGTTAAGGTGCCGGCTACCGCGCCGCCTTACGACTGCCAGGTTCATGGGGCGCGCTGCCCGGCAGACCTCGTGCCTGGGGCCGGGGAGGCGCCTGCGGCGGCGGTGTCGCCGGTTGCGCCGGTGTCGCCGGTTCCGGCCGCCTTGCCGGTTCCGGCGGCCGTGCCGGTTCCGGCGGCCTTGCCGGTTCCGGCGCCTTGCCGGCGGGTCCGGTGGGGGCACGGCCGCGTCAGCTGGCGGTGGTGATCGTGGAGGTGCTGGCCGGGGTCCGGCCGGACCGGCAACTGGTCTGCATGGCCACCGACCGGGTCCGGGCACGGGTGGGGAACCTGGCGCCGCTACTGGCCGCGGGCCGGCGGCCCAGGATCGCGCGCATCGTGATGTCGCGGCCCGCGGACCGGGTCGTGGAGATGACCGTGGTCGTCAACTTCGGCGCGCGCTCGCGCGCCCTGGCCATGCGCTTCGAGCACTCGGCCGCGCGACCCGCGGCGCCGGGCTGGCCCGCCCGGCCCGCGCGCTGGCTATGTACCGCACTGGAGGCGGGCTGACGCTGGCTGCGTGCCGCCCGTCAGGGCATGTTCCGCGGGTCGCCGTGGCAGCGCTTGTACTTGCGGCCCGATCCGCACGGACACGGGTCGTTGCGGCCGACCCGGCTGTACTCGTCTCCGCCGGCCGCGCCCCGGCTCGTCTCCACGTGCGTCCCGCCGTCGACCGACGGCGCCGAGTACTCCAGCCGCTGCGCGCGGCGCGGGGCCAGCCCGGCCGGGATCGCCGGGGCCTGGCCGGCCGCGGGCTTGGCGTGCGCGCCGCCGGTCTGGCCGCGGGCCGGCGTGGCGCCGCGGGCCGGCGTGGCGCCGCGGGCGTGCGCGCCGCCGGGGCGGGGACCCGGGACACCCGGGGCGGGGCGGCTCGCTGCTTCGGGGGCCTCGACCGCCTGCGCGTCGGCGGAACCAGGAATCGCGCCGCCGTCGGGGGCGGCCTCCTCGACGATCGGGTTCTCCTGGACCTCGACCTTGAGGTTGAACAGGTTGCCGACCGACTCTTCCTTGATCCCGTCCATCATGGCGCCGAACATGTCGTAGCCTTCGCGCTGGTACTCCACCAGCGGGTCACGCTGGCCGTAGCCGCGCAGGCCGATGCCCTCGCGCAGGTAGTCCATCTCGTACAGGTGCTCGCGCCACTTGCGGTCCAGGACCGACAGCACCACCCGGCGCTCGAGCTCACGCATGACCTCGGAGCCGAACTCTTCCTCGCGCCGCTCGTAGGCGGACTGCGCGTCGGCGATGGCCGCCTCGGTGATGAACTCACCAGACAGCCCGGCCCGGTCGCCGCCCGCCTCCTCGATCACGTCGTCGACGGAGATGCTGATCGGGAAGAGCTGGCGGAACGCCCGCCACAGCTTGTCCAGATCCCACTCCTCGGGATAGCCGTCGGCGGTCTCGCCCGCGACGTACCCGGCGACCACCTCGTCGACCATCTGGCGGATCTGCTCGTGCAGGTCGGCGCCCTCGAGCACCTGACGGCGCTCGCCGTAGATGACCTTGCGCTGCCGGTTCAGCACGTCGTCGTACTTGAGCACGTCCTTGCGGATCTCGAAGTTCTGCTGCTCGACCTGGGTTTGCGCCGACCTGATGGCCCGGCTGACGACCTTGGATTCCACCGGCACGTCGCCGGGGATGTTCAGCCGCTCCATGATCGCCGCGACCCGCTCGGAGTTGAACAGCCGCATCAGGTCGTCTTCCAGGGACAGGTAGAACCGGCTCAGGCCCGGGTCGCCCTGACGGCCGGAGCGGCCGCGCAGCTGGTTGTCGATGCGGCGGGACTCGTGCCGCTCGGTGCCGAGCACGTAGAGGCCACCCGCCTCGACGACCTGCTCGTGTTCCTCGGCCACGGCGCGCTTGGCCTTGGCCACCGCCTCCGGCCAGGCCGCCTCGTAGTCCTCCGGCGTCTCGACCGGGGACAGGCCGCGCTGGTGCAGTTCCTGGTCGGCGATGAACTCCGGGTTGCCGCCGAGCATGATGTCGGTACCGCGGCCGGCCATGTTGGTGGCCACGGTGACCGCGCCCTTCCGCCCGGCCTGGGCGATGATCATGGCCTCGCGCTCGTGGTACTTGGCGTTCAGCACCTCGTGCGGAACACCGCGCCGCTTGAGCATCTTGGACAAGATCTCGGACTTCTCGACACTGACCGTTCCGACCAGGACCGGCTGCCCGGCCTCATGCCGCTCGGCGATGTCCTCCACGCACGCCTCGAACTTGGCCTCCGCGGTCTGGTAGATGACGTCGGCCTGGTCGTCGCGGATCATCGGCATGTTGGTCGGGATCGGGATCACGCCGAGCTTGTAGATCTGCTGGAACTCGCTGGCCTCGGTCATCGCGGTACCGGTCATGCCGGACAGCTTGTCGTACAGCCGGAAGTAGTTCTGCAGCGTGATCGTGGCCAGCGTCTGGTTCTCGTCCTTGATGGCCACGCCTTCCTTGGCCTCGATGGCCTGGTGCATGCCCTCGTTGTAGCGCCGGCCGTGCAGGATCCGGCCGGTGAACTCGTCCACGATCAGGACCTCGCCGTTCATCACGACGTAGTCCTTGTCCTTCTTGTACAGCTCCTTGGCCTTGATCGAGTTGTTCAGGAAGCTGACCAGGGGCGTGTTGACCGGATCGTAGAGGTTGTCGATGCCGAGCCAGTCCTCGACCTTCTCGACGCCGGCCTCCATGATGCCGACGGTCTTCTTCTTCTCGTCGACCTCGTAGTCGCCCTCGCCGTCCTCGCCGCGGCGCAGCCGGGGGGCGATCTTGGCGAACTCGGTGTACCAGCGCGCGCTCTGCTCGGCCGGGCCGCTGATGATCAGCGGGGTCCTGGCCTCGTCGATGAGGATCGAGTCCACCTCGTCGACGACCGCGAAGTGATGGCCGCGCTGTACGCACTCGTCCAGCGTCCAGGCCATGTTGTCGCGGAGGTAGTCGAAGCCGAATTCGTTGTTGGTGCCGTAGGTGATGTCGGCCGCGTACTGGACGCGGCGCTCGGCCGGGGACATCTGCGCGAGGATCACGCCCACCTCGAGCCCGAGGAAGCGGTGGATCCGGCCCATCCACTCGGCGTCGCGCTTGGCCAGGTAGTCGTTGACCGTGACGACGTGAACGCCCTCGCCGGTCAGGGCGTTGAGGTAGGCGGGGAGCACCCCGGTGAGCGTCTTGCCCTCACCGGTCCTCATCTCGGCGATGTTGCCCAGGTGCAGCGCCGCGCCGCCCATCAGCTGGACGTCGAAGTGACGCTGGCCCAGGGTGCGCTTGGCCGCCTCGCGGACGGCGGCGAAGGCCTCCGGCAGCAAGTCGTCGAGCGTCTCCCCGTCCGCGTACCGCTGCCGGAACTCGTCGGTCATGCCCCGCAGCTCGGCATCGCTCATCGCGATGAAGTCTTCTTCGATCGAGTTGATCTGCTCACTGATCCGCTTGAGCTTGCGCAGGATCCTGCCTTCGCCGGCGCGAAGGACATTATCGATGATGGGTGCCACTTCTGGTCGCGCTCCTCGCGGATCGTCTTACCTCACACAATGGCCGGTGACCCGGATTTGGTTCCGGTTCACCGTCTCGCATGTCATCGTAGGCGAGATGAGGCACCATGCCGAGTCGGCGCAGGACCGGCAGGTTGCCACGACACCGGCGCCCGGCGAGCGGGTTAGGGCCGGCTGCTGATCAGTCTCGCACTTCGGAGTGAATAATAGGACCGGTACTTACCGAGAGGAGCTAGGAGTGGCCGATCAGGCTTCATCAGGAGCTGTGACGGGCGCCGACGCAGACACCGGCACAAGCGGGGTTGACCTGCTGCCCGGCGTGCCGCATGAGCACGCGGCGCACCATGGCCGACCCGCCTCCTGGGTGACGACAGCCATCGTCATCGCCGGTTTCATCGTCGGCGGGATCGCGCTGCCCATCGGGCCGGTCTGGTGGCTGTTCTGGCTGGGTACCGGAATCGTGGTCCTCGGCGCCATCTTCGGTGCCGCCGTGCACATCTTCGACGACTGGTACTAGACGCGCGCTTAGTTTCGGGGGCGGTGGTTCACGGGGGCGCGGGCTGGCGGCTGGCGGCTGGCGGCTGTCGGCGGGCGGCGGGCGGCGGGCGGCGGAAATGTCGGGGGGCGTGGTTAGGGTAGGCAGATGCGCCTGGATGGTCCTGCGGCTGAGGTGACGATCACCGGTGAGGAAGCCCGCCGCATGACGCTGCGGGCGCAGGGGTTCCTGGGCGCCACGCCGTGGCGCCCGACCCGGTCCGGGGTCGCGGCGATGCTCCGGCGGGTCGGCGCGGTGCAGCTGGACACGATCAGCGTGCTGGCGCGCTCGCACGAACTGGTGGCCTACGCCCGGCTGGGGCCGGTTCCGCGAGAGCAGGTCGAGCAGGCCTACTGGCACCCGGCCAGGCCCATCGCCTTCGAGTACTGGGCCCACGCGGCCTGCGTGCTGCCGCTCGAGCAGTGGCCTTACTTCGCCTTCCGCCGCCGGGCGTTCCGGGCCCGCGGGGTGCGCTGGCACCAGAGCCATCAGGAGACCTGCGACAAGGTGCTGGCCCGGCTGCGTGCCGAGGGCCCGCTGACCGCGACCCAGCTGGGCGGGGCCAAGGCCGGCGGCCCGTGGTGGGACTGGTCAGACGTCAAGATCGCGGTCGAGTGGCTGCTCGACACCGGCGAGGCCATCTGCGTGCGGCGCACCGGGTGGCGCCGGGTCTACGACCTGCCCGAACGGGTGCTGCCCGGCGAACTGCTGGCCCCGGACCCGACCGACCTGACGTGCGTGGCCTACCTGGCGGGGGTGGCGGCCCGCGCGCTGGGCGTGGTGACCTACGCGGACCTGGTCGACTATCACCGGCTCAACTTCCCGGCCGGCGAAAAGGGTCAGTACACACGGCTGGTCGCCGAGGCCGCGCAGGTCGCCGGGCTGGTTCCGGTGGCCATCGCCGGGAGCGTCGCTCCGGCGTGGGCTGATCCGGTCGCCCTGGAGCAGGTCGCGGACCGCGGGCGGCACCGGACCACGCTGCTCTCGCCGTTCGACTCGCTGGTGTGGGACCGGAAGCGAACGCTGCGGATGTTCGGCTTCGAGCACAGCTTGGAGGCCTACGTGCCCAAGCACAAGCGGATACACGGCTACTTCACGATGCCGCTGCTCGCCGGCGGGCGGCTGGCCGGCCGGGTGGACCCGGCCCGGGAGGGCAAGACCCTGGTCGCGCGGAAGGTATCGCTGGAACGAGCCTCCGCGGCCGAGCCGATGGCCCAGGCGCTCCGGGAGGCGGCCAGCTGGGTCGGCTGCGACGACGTGCGCCTGGAGCAGATCGAACCCGCCGAGCACGCCTCGCGCCTGGCCGCTGCGCTCGCCTGACGCGGTCGGCTGGCGTCCCGGGAGCGTGTCGATGGGCCGTTGTACACGTAAGAGCGGGTACAACGGCCCATCGACACGGAAAACTCGGTCCCCAGCATGGGGCGGCTGGGGCTGGGGTCGCGCTGGGGCTGGGGTTCCGCTGGGGATGAGCGGGTCAGCTGAGGGGCCGGCCTGGGCGGGCGGGTTGGCGGCCTGGCGGGCGGGTTAGCTGGTCGGGGCGGGTTAGCTGAATTCGATCAGCTTTTGGCGGACGGCGATCATTACGGCTTCCATGCGGGAGTGGATCTGGAGCTTCTCCAGGATGTTCCGGACGTGATTCTTGACGGTGTTCTCGGAGATGAACAGCTCCTTGGCGATGTCGCGGTTGTTCATGCCGCGGGCCACGAGCTTGAGCACCTCCATCTCCCGGTCGGTGAGCTTGGGCGCGGCGACGTGCTGGGCCCGGTCCTCGCTGGTGTCCCGGTTGGCCAGGGTGGCGAACTCGGTGAGCAGCTTGCCCGCCATCGACGGGTTGATCAGCGACTGGCCGCCGTGCACGGACCGGACCGCCTCGGCCACCTCGTCGAGCGGGATGTCCTTGAGCAGGTAGCCGCTGGCGCCGGCCCGGATCGCCTCGAACAGGTCCTCTTCCTCGTCGCTGATGGTCAGCATCACGATCTTCGCGCTGGGCGCGACCTCCTTGGTCGCCCGGCAGGCCTCGATCCCGCTGGTCTTCGGCATCCGGATATCCATGAGCACGACGTCGGGCAGCGACTCGCCGGCCACGGTGACCGCCTCGGCGCCGTCGCTGGCCTGCCCGACCAGGTCGATATCGTCCTCCTCGTCCAGGACCATCTCCAGACCACGCCGGAACAGGGCATGATCGTCGGCGATCAGCACCCGGATCGGCTCGGGACCTCGCCCGACGCCCGGCCGCTGGGCAGCAGTCACCGCTGCGTCGCCGCTAGCGCTCAATTCGTTGCCTCCCTGTGGTGCCACCATCAGACTCTTGCCGACGGACGGCCATGATGCAAGCCGGGCTTTCTCGGAGCGGGCCCGGCTCGCACCATGCCAACTACGGTGGACGGTGAACTACTCCTCGACCAGGCGGATGACACCGTAGTCGTAACCCCGGCGCCGGTAGACCACGCTGAACCGGTCGCACTCGCTGTCGTGGAACAGGAAGAAGTCGTGACCCACGAGCTCCATCTCCAGCAGGGCCTGGTCGATCGTCATCGGCCGGGCCGCGTGGACCTTCTCGCGCAGCACCAGGGGGCCGTCGCCCTCCATCTGGATCGGGACCATGCCGCTGTCCGCTTCCGTTCCGGCGAACCGGTCGTCTTGGTCGTCAAGCTCGCCGGTGCGCGGCCGGGCCACGCCGTGGCCGTTGAGCGGGGGCGGCGGGAGCGGAGGCGCCGCCGCCTCGTCGGCCACCAGGGCGGGAGAGCGCAGCGTCACGTTGTCGGTCTTGTTGATCTTGCGCCGGTCGGAGGCCCGGCGGAGGCGGTTTTCGAGTTTGGCGAAGGCGAGATCCAGCGCCGTGTACCGGTCGTCGGCGGCGGCCTCGGCCCTGATCGCGGGGCCGCGGGACCGGATGGTCAGTTCGACGCGCTCGCGGCGATCAGACTGCCTCGGGTTGCGTTCCTTGGAGACCTCCACATCGATCCGGACCGCCTTCTGGTCAAGCTTCTCGAGCTTGGCGAGCTTGGCGGCGGCGTGCTGACGGAAACGCGACGGGACGGTTATGCTGCGTCCGCGGACGATGATTTCCATCACGATCCCCCTTCCAGTCCGATTGCGCCCGACCTGGTCGACCCAGGGGCCATGGCGCAGTGTCCGATTGAGCTGGGTCCGATTGAGCTGGGTCCGATTGAGCCGGGTCCGATTGAGCCGGGTGGCACTCGCCCGGCCGACCTGGTCTTCGACCCCACATTCGCCTGCTGAGGGGGTTGCGGCCTCATGGCCACTGGTGCCCTTCTCCCGGCCCGGGAAACTCTGTGTCTCCCGGCGGGGCAGGTCTTACTCCTAAGCCGCACCGTGATCGGTCGACGAGAAGTCGCCTTACGTGGGCCGTTTCGCCTGCGGCTGGCATCGGCTTGCCGGACGTGATTCCCGCGAGGGGAGCCACGCCCGGCGCAACCACGGGCCCGGGCGAGTGCCATGTCATGAACGCTAGCTCGCCGGAGCGTGAATGTCAGGTGGGACATGTAGGCGATCAATCACAAATGGTTACATAACGGCTGCATAACGTTTCATGGGCTTGCGCTATGCGCCCTTTTAATCCCCTATAGGCGAGATGCCCGGTCCCGTCAAGAGGGAAACCGGACCAAAATAGTCCGGCTTCCGGGGCGAGGGGTTTGGGTCAGCACGAAGCCGCCGCAGGGCCAGGCCCCGAGCGGGGCGGCTCAGCCGGGGTAGGCGGGATTCTGGCCGGGTTCGCCGAGTTGAACCCAGGGCCCCTCCAGGCCGGTGGAGACCTCCAGGTCGCCGTCGGAAAGGCCGGCCACCAGGACGTTCTGGGCACCGTCGGCGGTGATGGAGGTCGGGTCCGGGGGGCCGACATCAAGGTACTGGACCTGCTGGCCGTCGACGGGCACCTCGGCCAGCGTGTTCCCGGTGGCCGCGTCGTTGACCACGATCAGGTTATCGGCGTCGTACCAGGCGACCGAGGCTGGGTGGGCGAGGCCCGTCCCGATCGAGGCGAACGACCGGACGGTCACGTGCGAGCCGGGCGAGCCCAGCTGACCGTTGCTGGACTCCGGGCCGCCGCCAGCCGCGGCCAGGTAGAGCTCGGAAGCCGAGGAATTGGGGGGCTGAGCGATGAAGGCGATCCGGACGCCGTCCGGCGCGACGGCCAGGTCGGTGACGGTCCCGTTGAACGTCTCCTGGATCTGGGAATCGCCGGTAGCGGGCAGCCGGTAGATGACGCCGTTCTGAACCACCCAGAGGCGGTCGTTGCGATCCCAGTCCAGCGCGGTGATGCCCCCGCCGGTCAGCCGGGGCGTTTTCGCGAATGACGCGGCCGGTCCCGACAGTTTCCCGACCAGGAGGTTGCCCTGGCCGGCCGTGACCACAGCCAGGTACTGCCCGTCGGGCGACACCGCCGTCCTGGTGACGGCAGGCAGTGACGCGGGCTGAACGGGGGGAAGGCCCTCGGCCCCCTCGTGCACTCCTTCATTGAAGATGCAGTGCTGGGTGCTGAACACGCCGGTTTGGCCGACCACGGGCGCGACCGGGCCGATGAGGCTGGACAGGCCGAGTTCCTCGGAACCGCAGCGCGCCCACGACTGACCGCGGTCGATGTAGTAGAAGCTAGCTGGCGACGACGGGTACGGGTCAAAGCACTGGTAGGCGGCCTGCGTTTGATCCAGACCGGGGTTCGGGCCGCCCGCGCACGGCGCCGACGGCGGTGCCCACGGTTTTCCGTTGAGCTCAAGCACGACGGACTGGATGTTGGGCGGGCTGGTCGGCGAGCCGGTCAGCGTCCAGACCAGCTGCGCGGCGAACAACTCGAGCGCTCTCGGGCTCGGCGTGACCGAGTTGCGGAAGGTGAGATTCACCGTGACGGTCGAGGCGTCGTTCGTGACCTGCTGCTCAACGCTGGTGCCGTCCGGAAGCGCGGTATCGGCCGCGTTGGCCAGCCACGGGGTCTTGGGGGCCGCGGTAAGCGAGTTCACCAGGTCGGTCAGCAACTGCGAGACGGTCGCGCCCAGCGGCACGAACACCGAGTCCGGGACGAGTACCTCGTCCTGCGGGTCGAAGAAGTACAGATCCTGTGGCTTATAGAACTGGGGGAAGTCACTGACCGGCAGCATCCGGTAGTTGGGCGGATTGGTAATGCGCCACTGGCCGTCGACCTTGGCCAAGGTGAAGTTGTAGTCGCTCGGCACCGCCGCCGGGCCCGGGTTCAGCGCCGAGATGTACTGGCCGGAGCCGTTGAAGCTGGCCTGCAGGGTGCCGGTGACGTCGATGGAGACCTGCGGGCTGGCCTTCACGGGCACCGCCGATGCAGGGATGTTCAGCTCTTGGTACGCGTTGACCGCGAGGCCCGGTTTCCAGCCCTTGACGGCCGAGCCGGTCAGGTACTGCCTGGCCGCGCTGTAGGTCGGATAGCTAGCCGCGGCGGTCAGGAACCCCTGCACGATCTGTGACGGGTTCTCGCCAGGCTGCGGGGCCAGGGGCACGGACCCGATCAGGTTCACGGCCGGCGCAGCTGCTCGGCGGGCTGGCGCTGAACTCCTGAGCCGGGCCGTTGGACGGCATGCCCACGCAGCCCGCCACCGAGACGACGGCGGCGGCCAGCACGCAGATCCGCCGGACTCCGCGCAGGCGGGAACGCGGGCGCGAACTAACCACCGGAGGTTACCTCCTGGACCTCGCCAGGCGGGTACGGTTCGGCCGCCCCGAGGCCGGTCGCGATCTCGGTCTCGTCCGGGCCGAGTGGCAGCGGCGAGCCCGCCAGCTCCTGACCGGCGATCCGGGGCAGGGTCAGCCGGAACACCGAGCCCTTGTCCCGCTCACCCCAGGCCTGCAGCCAGCCGCCGTGCAGCCGCGCGTCTTCCAGCGAGATGGCCAGGCCGAGGCCGGTGCCGCCGGAGGTCCGGGCCCGGGCCGGGTCGGCCCGCCAGAACCGCTCGAAGACCCGCTGCTGCTCGCCCGGGCGCAGCCCGACGCCGTAGTCCCGGACCGAGACCGCCACCGCGGCGCTGTCCATCGCGGCGGTGACCACCACGTCCTTGCCCTCGCCGTGCTCGACCGCGTTGACCAGGACGTTGCGCAGGATGCGTTCCACCCGGCGGCGGTCCACCTCGGCGAAGCACCCGGTCGCGGGCAGCCGGAACTCGATCCGGCTGCCCTTGCGCTCGGCCAGCTGCTGGGCGTCGTCGGCCGAACGGCGCACCAGGTCGCACACGTCGACCAGATCGGCCTCCAGGGTGGCCGCCCCGGCGTCGTACCTGCTGATCTCGAGCAGGTCCACCAGGAGCTCCTCGAACCGCTCCAGCTGGCTCTGCAGCAGCTCGGCGGACCGGCCGCCGGCCGCGTCGAGCTCTTCGCGGGACTCGAACAGCAGGTCGGCGGCCATCTTGATGGTCGACAACGGAGTCCTCAGCTCATGGCTGACGTCCGAGACGAACTGCCGCTGTACGCTCGACAGGTCCTCGAGCTCGGCGAGCTTGGCCTGCAGGCTGGCTGCCATCTCGTTGAACGAGGTGGCCAGCGCGGCCAGGTCATCCACGCCGAGAACCTGCATGCGCTCCTCGAGGTGACCGGCCGACAAGCGTTGCGCCGCCTGGGCCGCGTGCCGGACGGGCAGCACCACCCACCGGGTCACCAGCGACGCGATCGCGGCCAGCAGCACGACCAGGGCCAGCCCCACGCCGACCAGGATCCGCTGGATCAGGGCCATGAAGGACTGTTGCTGGGTAAAGGGGAACACGTAGTACAGCTGGTAGTACGGGCCGAGCGGCTCGCCGACGGCCAGCGCCGGACCGGCGGCCGCGTACCCGGGGCCGGGGTTGTAGGTCAGCACGGTCGGTTCGGACCAGGGCGTGGCGGTGTAGTCGTTGTTGGAGCGATGCAGACTCTGCTCGTCCCCGACCTTGGCGATCAGCTCCTGCGGGATGGTCGTGGTGATGTTGACCGTGCGCTGGCCGACCCACTGCACGCCCAGGGCGGGCCGGTCGGCGTGCAGCGGGTCGGCCAGGCCGCCGTCGGTCAGCTGGACGAAGACCAGGTAGTTGCCGGTACTGCCGCCGGTTTTCTGCAGCGCGGTGGCAATGGTCGTCGCGGTGGCCAGCGCGGCGAACTGGTCTTGCGGCTGCAGCACGTGCAGCGTGGTCTGGTTGTCAAACGCGAAATTGGCGCCGCTCTGCACCTGGTTACGGTCGGTGTTCTCGGCGCTGCTGAGCAGGCCCTGGGCGATCGACTGGACCAGGAAGAAGCCGAGCACGGCGATGACCAGAGCGGACAGCACCAGCGTGGTCGAGACCACGCGCAGCTGCAGCGAGCGATGCCAGCGGCTGCGCAGTTGCGCGACGATCCGGCGCTGCCAGCGGCGCCCGGTGAACAGGCCGTGCTGGATCCGCGCGGGCAGCCTGCGCATGACCGCCTTGCCGTACGGCGACCGGACAAAGACGGTAATCCAGTCCTGCTGCCTATCCCTGCCTGCCGCTGCCACCGTGACTGACCCCGACTTAGCCAGGACCCGCCTTGTAACCGACACCGCGTACCGTCACGACGATCTCGGGATGCTCCGGGTCCTTCTCGATCTTGGCCCGCAGCCGCTGCACGTGCACGTTGACCAGCCGGGTGTCGGCCGCATGCCGGTAGCCCCAGACCTGCTCGAGCAGCACCTCCCGGGTGAAGACCTGCCGGGGTTTGCGGGCCAGCGCCACGAGCAGGTCGAACTCCAGCGGGGTGAGGTTGAGGGTCTCGCCGTCGCGCTTCACCGAGTGGCCGGCCACGTCGATGACGATGTCGCCGATCTGGAGCATCTCGGGGGCGGGTTCGTCGGTCCGGCGGAGCCGGGCCCGGACCCGGGCCACGAGTTCCTTGGACTTGAACGGCTTGATGATGTAGTCGTCGGCGCCCGACTCCAGGCCCAGGACCACGTCGACGGTGTCGGTCTTGGCCGTCAGCATGACGATCGGCACCCCGGACTCGGCGCGGATCTGACGGCACACGTCGATTCCGTCGGAGCCCGGGAGCATCAGGTCAAGCAGCACCAGATCGGGCCGGAAATCCCTGAATGCCTCGACCGCCTTATCGCCGTCAGCTACGAACGTCGGCTCGAATCCCTCTCCGCGAAGCACGATACCGAGCATCTCAGCGAGGGCGGCGTCGTCGTCGACGACCAGCACACGTCCTTTCATGGGCCCCATCGTTCCATGTGGTGGAAACTGCGTGGACGCAGGCTACCCCCATTTTCCTGCCGCGCGACACCCGTTCGGGGGTAGCTTTTCCGGTAGATCCGCAAATCAAACCAATTTGGTAGTCGCACGCCGCCCGGGCCCGGAACCCTGATCCCGGCGGGGACGCGGGAGGTTGAGCAGCGGAGCCGGGAAACCGGGCGGACGCAGCACGGACCGTTCGGTATAAAAAGGTTTTGTCTTTTGGCAAAGATGCAGGCGAGGCTAGAGTAGCTGCCCATGGCGGAGCCGTTGCGCAGCATCGTCGATCCGGGCTGGGCCGATGCTCTGGAGCCCGTCGCGGGCCGGATCGCCGCGATGGGAGACTTCCTGCGCGCGGAGGTCGCCGCCGGACGGCGGTACCTGCCCGCGGGTGAGAACGTGCTGCGCGCGTTCAAGCAGCCGTTCGCCGAGGTGCGGGTGCTGATCGTCGGCCAGGACCCGTACCCCACGCCGGGGCACGCGGTGGGGCTCAGCTTCTCGGTGGCGCCGGAGGTCCGGCGGCTGCCGGGCAGCCTGGTCAACATCTTCCGCGAGTACTCCGAGGATCTCGGCTACCCCGCCCCCACCTCCGGTGACCTGACCCCGTGGACCGAACGCGGCGTGCTCTTGCTCAACAGGGTGCTCACCGTGCAGCCTGGTAAGCCAGGGTCACATCGAGGCAAGGGCTGGGAGGAGGTGACCGAGCAGGCGATCCGGGCGCTGGCCGCGAGAAAACCCGCCGCCGCAGGCGGCCAGGTCGGCCCCGCCGCCGCAGGCGGCCAGGTCGGCCCCGCCGGGCGGGCGGGTGGAGAGCCGCTGGTGGCGATCTTGTGGGGACGGGACGCGCGGACGCTCGTCCCGCTGCTCGAGGGCATCCCGGCTGTCGAATCGGCGCATCCGAGCCCGTATTCGGCGGCCAACGGCTTTTTCGGTTCGCGCCCGTTCAGCCGGGCTAATCAGCTACTTGAACAGGAAGGTGCCGGGCCAGTTGACTGGAAGCTGCCCTGACCCAGCGGTCCCCGAAACTCGCGTAGTAACGCCTGGTGGTAGGCTTAATAAGCTGCTTCGGGGGCAGTTCTACCGTTTTACTGTGGCGACAGCTGAATAAATAACAGGGGCAATCACGTGGACGGGCGGGTACCGGACCAGTGGAACACACGCAGGTAGAAGGACGTGAGCCGACACCAGCCCACCAGCACTGGCTGAGCTGGCGCCGGCTGCTGATCGCGAACGGGGCATTCGCGATCTACGCCACCGCCCAGGCCGTGGATACCGGGGATGCGGACCGGACCTGGGCCATCTGGGCGGCGGCGGGCTACGGGGTCACGACCGTTATTTTCTGGCTCATCCGGCGCAAGAACGTGCCGCTGATCCTGCCGATGCTGGTGGCCCTGGCCGGGGCGCTGGCCGCTCCGGTGACCTGGCTGGCCAGCCGGGTGGCACCGACCGCCGAGGTGAAGGTGATCTCGCAGTCGGCCGTGTTGCTGCTGCATCACGGCACGCCGTACCTGGGCGGCGGGCAGCTGGAGAACGTGCTGTCCTACAACCCGTACCTGCCGGTCATGGCGCTGTTCGGGATGCCGAGGGCGCTGGGGGCGACCGGGCTGTTCGGCGACCCCCGGGTGTGGCTGACCGCGGTGTCCATCGCGCTGATCTTTGCGGCGTTCAGCGTGGCCGCGCCGCACCGGCACTGCGACGACTGCCGGCACGGGGTGCTGCTGTCCACCGTGTTCATCGCGGCCTCCCCGGTGATCGCGTTCCCGCTGGCGGTGGGGATCACCGACCCGCCGGTGATCGCGCTGATGTTCCTCACCCTGGCGCTGATCGCCAAGCCCTCGGGGCTGATGCGGGCGGCGGGCGCGCTCGGCGTCGCGGCGGCCATGAAGGCCACCGCCTGGCCCGCGCTCCCGGTGTTCACCGCGATGCTGGCCGCGCGGGACGGGGTCAGGAAGGCGTGGCGGTTCGCCGCGGCCACGGTCGTCATCGCGATCGGGCTGGCCGTGCTGCTGGCGCCGCTGGGGCTGGCCAATCCGAAAACGTTCCTGCAGAACACCGTGCTGTTCCCGCTCGGCCTGACCAAGCACAAGACCCCGGCGGCCAGCCCGCTGCCCGGGCACCTGCTGGCCGACACCGGGATGGCCGGGCACTGGGCCGCGGTGGGCCTGCTGGTCGCGGCCGGGGTCGCGTTCGTGGTGTGGCTCATCGTCCGGCCGCCGCGGGACACGCGGGCCGCCGCGTGGCGCCTGGCCATCGGCCTCACGGTCATGTTCACGCTGGCCCCGGCGACCCGGTGGGGCTACTTCGTGTACCCGATCGGGCTGGTCGGGTGGCTGCTGCTGACCCGTCCGCCGGTCATGATCCCGTCCATCGAGATCCCGGCCCAGGCGGTCGGCGAACCGGGGCTGCCCGCTGCGGCTCGGTCCTAGTTCTCCTGTTTGCTAGGAGCCGATGCGCCAGGAGTCCAGGTAGGCCTGCTGGGCCGGGGTGAGCGCGTCGATCGAGGTGCCGGCGGTGGCCAGCACGAGCCGGGCGGCCTCGGCGTCGATGTCGGCCGGTACGTTGTGCACGCCGATTTCTAGCTTGCCTGGTGTGTTTGCCAGCACAGCGCCGGCCAGCCAGGCCAGCGCGAGCGCCTCGATGCCGAACGCCAGGTCCATCACCTCCGGCGGATGGCCTTCGGCCGCGACCAGGTTGACCACCCGGCCCTCGGCCAGCAGCAGGACGGTCCGGCCGTCGCCCAGGTCGTAGGCGTCCACGTGCGGCCGCACGTCCTGATGGACTTCTGCGGCTTGCGTGGCCAGGGCCCGGACGTCGATCTCGACGTCGAAGTGCCCGGCGTTGGCCAGGATGGCGCCGTCGCGCATGTCGCTTATGTGCTCGGTGGTGATGACGTCGCGGTTTCCGGTCGCGGTGACGAACACCTCGCCGAGCGGCGCGGCCTGCGCCATGGGCAGCACGCGGAAGCCGTGCAGCGACGCGTCCAGGGCCCGCACCGGGTCGATCTCGGTGACGATGACCTGGGCGCCGAGGCCACGGGCGCGTTCGGCCACGCCGCGGCCGCTGGGGCCGAACCCGGCCACGACCATGGTCTTGCCCGCCAGCAGCGTGTTGGTGGCGCGCAGGATCCCGTCGATGACCGACTGCCCGGTCCCGCAGGTGCCCTCGACCAGGCGCTTGACCGCGGTGTCGTGCGCCGCGATGACCGGGAAGGCGAGCGCGCCCTCGGCGGCCATCCGGCGCAGCCGGATCACGCCGGTGGTGGTGGACTCACAGCCGCCCTTGACGTTCTTGAGGTGCGCCGTGGCCTGGGTGTGCAGGGTGTTGACCAGGTCGCCGCCATCGTCGATGACCAGGTCCGGCCCGGTCTTCAGCGCCTGCTCGATATGCCGGTAGTAGCCGCGGCGGTCCACCCCGGCCCGGGCGAAGACCGCGGTGCCGTGGTTGATGGCCAGCGCCGCCGCGATGTCGTCCTGGGTGGACAGCGGGTTGGACGCGGCCAGCGACACCGCCGCGCCGCCCGCGCGCAGCAACCGGACCATCATCGCGGTCTCCGCGGTGACGTGCAGGCAGGCCGCGACCTTCAGGCCGTCGAAGGGCGTGGTGGCTTCGAAGCGGCGCATGAGGCCGGCCATGACCGGCATGGCCCGTTCGGCGTAGCGGATGCGGACGTCGCCCTCGGCCGCGAGGGCGACGTCCGCGATCTCGGTGTCAGTAACGGTAGTGCTCCGGCTTGTACGGGCCGTCGACCGTGACGCCGATGTAGTCGGCCTGCTCCTTGGTCAGCGTGGTGAGCCGGACGCCCAGCGCGTCCAGGTGCAGCCGGGCCACCTTCTCGTCCAGGTGCTTGGGCAGCGTGTGCACGCCGAGTTCGTATTCGTCGGGCTTGGTGAACAGCTCGACCTGGGCGATGACCTGGTTGGTGAAGCTGTTGGACATCACGAAGCTCGGGTGCCCGGTGGCGTTGCCCAGGTTCAGCAGGCGGCCCTCGGACAGCACGATGATGGCGTGGCCGTCGGGGAAGCTCCACTCGTCGACCTGCGGCTTGATGATCGTCCGGTGGACCCCGGGGGTCTTGGCCAGGCCGGTCATGTCGATCTCGTTGTCGAAGTGGCCGATGTTACCCACGATGGCCTGGTGCTTCATCTTGCTCATGTGCTCGGCCGTGATCACGTCGCGGTTGCCGGTGGCGGTGACGAAGATGTCCGCCTTATCGATGACGTCTTCGAGGGTGGCGACCTGGTAGCCGTCCATGGCCGCCTGCAGCGCGCAGATCGGGTCGACCTCGGTGACGATGACCCGCGCGCCCTGGCCGCGTAGGCTTTCCGCGCAGCCCTTGCCCACGTCGCCGTAGCCGCAGACCAGCGCGACCTTGCCGCCGATCAGGACGTCGGTGCCGCGCTTGATGCCGTCGATGAGCGAGTGCCGGCAGCCGTACTTGTTGTCGAACTTGGACTTGGTCACCGAGTCGTTGACGTTGATCGCCGGGAACAGCAGGGTTTTGGAGTTCGCCATCTCGTACAGGCGGTGCACGCCGGTGGTGGTCTCCTCGGTCACGCCCCTGATGTTCCTGGCGGCCTTGGTCCACTTGCCCGGGTGGTCGGCCAGGGAGTTGCGCAGCCGGTCCAAGATGATGACCCACTCCTCGGGGTCGTCGCTGCTCGGGCTGGGCACGCCGCCGGCCTGCTCGTACTCGGCGCCCTTGTGCACGAACAGCGTGGCGTCGCCGCCGTCGTCCAGGATCATGTTCGGTCCGTCGCTGTCCGGCCAGGTCAGCGCCGCCTCGGTGCACTCCCAGTACTCCTCGAGGGTCTCGCCCTTCCAGGCGAAGACCGGAATGCCTTTCGGTTCGTCCGGGGTGCCGTCCGGGCCGACCGCGACGGCCGCGGCCGCGTGGTCCTGGGTGGAGAAGATGTTGCAGCTGGCCCAGCGCACCTGCGCGCCGAGCGCGGTCAGCGTCTCGATCAGCACCGCGGTCTGGATGGTCATGTGCAGGCTGCCGGTGATCCGGGCCCCGCGCAGCGGCTGGCTGGGCGCGTATTCCTCGCGCACCGCCATCAGCCCGGGCATCTCGTGCTCGGCCAGCTGGATTTCCTTGCGTCCGAACGAGGCGAGCGAAAGGTCGGCAACCTGGAACGGAAGCTGATCCGCGGACATGGGTTTCTCCCTAAGTTCTTATTCGGCCGAACGAGCCATGGTTCCCCGTATCGGTCACACGGTACGGGAGCCGGGGTGGTCGTCGCTTTTTTTGAGGGCGTTCTTGACGTTAAATTGTTAGAATCGGCGTTCATGCGCATCACGGAGGCCGCCCGGCGGCTTGGCACGTCGGCTCGCATGCTCCGCTACCGCGAGGATCTCGGGCTGCTCCCCCAGGTCCGGGAGCGTCCGGTCGGCTCGCGGCGCGGGGCGCCTCGGGTACCTGGGGCGACCGGGTCCGTTGGGGCTGTCAGGGCGACTTGGGTCTATCTGGGTCTACTGGGTCTACTGGGTCTACTGGGGTGACTGGAACTACTGGGGCGACGCACAGGCAGTTCAGCGAGGAGGACGTCGAGGCGGTGGCGGCGGCGCTCGAGCTGGAGCGGCGGTACGACATCAGTCCGGCCGCGCTCGCGTTCGGCGTGCGCGTGCTGGCCGAGCCTGCGGTGCGGGCCGCAGTGGCCGACCTGGGGCGGCGGCTGGGCCGCGTTCCGGCTCCGGCCAGCCGGGCCCTGGACTTCGAGAAGGAACGCGCGCTGCGCCTGCTGGCCGTGGTTAGCTCTGACAAAGCATGTAGCCTAGCGTGCCCTTCGCGTCCAGCCTGGTTCCGCATCCCGTGGTCGGACCGGGCTTCATGGTCGATCGGGGTACTCGGGTTGCACTCGATCGACCACGAAGCCGAGTCCACGGGCGGTGATGCTGGTGCCTGGGACGCCGTGTTGCCGAGGAGGTTCCTGGTGGGGCCGCTAGCGGAGGGTCCAGACGGTGGTGCGTTTGACGTCGCGGTCCTCTAGGGCGGCTAGGCCGGGGACGTCGTAGCTGGCCAGGGGGACGAGGCGGGCGCGGGGCAGGTAGCGGCGGCCGAAGTCGCCGGCCAGGACGGCGGCGCCGCGGGCGTGGCTGCGGTCCAGGAACTCGAGCACCTGGGCGGCCAGGTCCTGCTCATAGAAGGCGTCGGCGACCAGGACCAGGTCGGTGCCGGGGGCGGGCAGGTCCTGGTCGCTCAGCACGTCGGCGCACACGGCCGGGACCGCGACGCCGTTGGCCTCGGCGTTGACCGCGATGGCCGCGGCGGCCAGCGGGTCGATGTCGTAGGCCGTGATCGTGGCCGCGCCGGCCTTGACCGCGGCGATGGCCACCAGGCCCGAGCCGGAGGCGACGTCGATCACCCGCCGGCCCGCGACCGCCTCCGGGTGGTCGAGCAGGTACCGGGCCAGGGCCTGGCCGCCCGCCCAGGCGAAGGCCCAGAACGGCGGGTCCAGGCCGGTCCGCCCGGTGGCCCGCTCGGTTTTCTGCCACATGCTGATCGGCTCGCTGGCCTGGTACAGCCTGATCTCGGGCACCAGCGTCACCGGAGCGAGGGTGGCGGTGGCCAGGATGAGCTGCTGCTGCCCGGGGGTCCCGGTCACTGGGCGTCTGGGGCCGGGCCGCGGCGCGAGGGCCGGGACGGGCGGCCGCGCTGCGCGGAGCGGATCGACGGGTCGGTGTGGTCGGCCTGGCCCGGGCGGTAGATGTCCGGTTCCAGGTAGATCGTCTTGGCCATCGGGACGGCCGCGCGAACCCGTCGCTCCGCGGCGTCGATGCCCGCCGCGACCTGCGCCGCGGAATCGGTGGCGCGGACCGCGATCTTCGCGGCGACCAGGATCGATTCCGGGCTCATGTGCACGGTGCGCATGTGGATGACCCGGGACACCTCGGGCCCGTCCTCGAGCGCGGCGATGACCATGCGCTGCATCTCGGCGCTGGCCGCCTCGCCGATCAGCAGGCTCTTCATCTCCACGGCCAGGATCGCCGCGGCCGTCGCGAGCAGCAGGCCGATGGCCAGCGAGCCCGCGCCGTCCCACCGGCCGTTGCCGGTGAGCCAGGACAGGGTGACCCCGGCGAACGCGAACACCAGGCCGATCAGGGCGGCCATGTCCTCGAGCAGGACGACGGGCAGCTCGGGCGCCTTGGTCCGCCGGATGAAGGTGCTCCAGCTCCGGTCGCCGCGCACCTTGTTGGCCTCGCCGATCCCGGTGCGCAGCGAGAAGCCTTCCAGCACGGCGGACAGGAGCAGGACGACGAGGGCCACCAGGGGCGCCCGGATCGGCTCCGGGTTCACGATCTTGTGGATGCCGTCGTAGACCGAGAAGGCGGCGCCGACCGTGAACAGCATGACCGAGACCACGAACCCGTAGAAGTAGCGCTCGCGCCCGAAGCCGAACGGGTGCTCATCCGACGGCGGCCGGGCCGACCGGTCACGCCCGATGAGGAGCAGCACCTGGTTGCCGGTGTCGGCGACCGAGTGCACCGACTCGGCCAGCATCGACGCCGACCCGGTGAACAGGAACGCGATGAACTTCGTCACCGCGATGCCGAGATTGGCACCCAGGGCGGCGACCACCGCCCGCATCTCACGAAGCGAGACCCGCACGGGCCTTACTCGATCCGGGCCTGGAGGTCGTTGATGGCGGCGGTCTGGCTGGGGTCGATCCCGGAGGCGATGGCCAGGTACACGCTCGCGTAATCGGTCAGCTGGACCACGCCGGCCAGCCGTACCAGCGGGTGCTCGCCGTCCATGGCCAGCTCGGACAGCCCGATCCCGCGCTGGCCGACGAGTTCGGTCACGGCTCGCTGCTGGGCCGCCACCCGGGGGTCCTGGTCCGGGTCGGCGATCACCACCAGACGGATCGGGGTGAACCCGCTGCCCGGGCCCGGCGAGTCCTCGTAGTCCAGGTCCCAGGCGGACAGGTCCGGCAGGCCGGACGTGTCATCGGTGCTCTCGGCCGGCGGGAGCTGCTCGGCGGGCGCGGCCGGCCCGGGGTTGACGGCGGGGGCGAACGGCCCGTCGAACGCCGCGATCTGGCTGTAGGCCGCCTCGGGCAGCTGGCCCGCGATCGCCGGGTACTTGGCGTTGTCGCTGAGCTGGGCGGCGAACCGGCGCGCGGCGACCCCGCTCAGCACCGACGTCCCCCACACCAGCGGCAGCGTGCCCACCAGGTCCAGGGCCAGGGACTTGCCCGGGTTGACGAACGACTCGCTGGCCGGCCGGCACTGGTGCGAGACCTCCTCGAGCCGGGTGGCCGCCTGCTCGTAGACTTCAGGCTCGATCCGGGCCACGCCGAGGCGTTCGGCGATGACCAGCAGCGGGATGGCCAGCCCCCACAGCGTCGAGCGCGGCAGCACCGAGCCGGGCGCCCCGGCCGCGACGACCGGGATGAACGGGGCCCGGGCCTGTTCGGCGATGCGCCGCAGCGCCGAGTCAGCGGGCCCGACGCCGACCAGGCGGCAGCCGCGCCGCGCGGCCTCGGCCGCGACCGAGAGGGTCTCGGCCATGGTGCCCGAGCCGGACGCCGCGATCACCACGTCGGCCGCCCCGACCCAGCCCGGCAGGCGCTCGGCCCGCGTGGCCACGACCTGGACCGGGCTGCTGGGCCCGGCCACGGCACCCAGCAGCTCACCGGCGAGGCCCGCGCCGCCCAGGCCCGCCACCACGATCGCGCGCGGCCGGGCGTCGGGGGTGAAGGCCGACAGGTCCGATTCCCGGCAGGACAGCAGCGCGGTCCGGACCTGAGCCGCGGCCGACGCGACCTGCCGCAGCATGTCGCCGGGGTCGGCCGCCTCGATCACGTCGGGCGTGTCGAGCCGGTCGGCGGCCAGGACGAACTCCGCCCCGCCCCAGTCGTCCAGGCCGTCACTCATGTCCGGCGCCGGGTCGCCGGGCCTCTTCCACGAGCAGCACCGGGATGTCGTCGCGTACCGGGTAGGCCAGGCCGCATGTCTCGCTGGTGCACACCAGCTCGCTGGCCTCGTCGTCGGCGCGCAGCGGCGCGTGGCATTCCGGGCAGGCCAGGATCTCCAGGAGCCAGCCTTCGATCTGCATCAGATGTCCTTACTTGCGGGGGGCCTGATCATGGCGAGCACCTCGTCGCGCAGCGCGGCCATGGCGGTCTCGCTGTCCGCCTCGACGTTCAGGCGCAGCAGCGGCTCGGTGTTGGAGGGCCGCAGATTGAACCACCAGGTAGCGGCGCTGATCGTGAGCCCGTCGAATTCCTCGGTGCGCGCGCCGGGCCGGCTCCCGAACGCCTGCTTGACCCGCGCCGTGGCCTCGGCCTGGTCGGCCACCTGGGAGTTGATCTCCCCGCTGGCGTGGTACCGGGAGTAGGCGGCCATCAGCTGGCTTAGGGGTCTGGGCTGACCGCCCAGGGCGGCCAGGGTGTGCAGCGCGGCGAGCATGCCCGAGTCCGCGAACCAGAAGTCCCGGAAGTAGAAGTGCCCGGAGTGCTCGCCGCCGAACACCGCGCCGGTCTTGGCCATGGTGGCCTTGATGAACGAGTGGCCGACCCGGGTGCGCACCGGGACACCGCCGTGCTCGGTGATGATCTCCGGCACCGCGCGGGAGGTGATCAGGTTGTAGATGACCGTCGCGCCGGGCTCGCGGGCCAGCTCACGCGCGGCGATCAGCGCGGTGAGCGCCGAGGGCGAGACGACCTGGCCCCGCTCGTCGACCACGAAGCACCGGTCGGCGTCGCCGTCGAAGGCGAGCCCGACGTCGGCGTGGTGCTCTACCACGGCGCGCTGCAGGTCGCGCAGGTTCGCTGGCTCGATGGGGTTCGCCTCGTGGTTAGGGAACGTGCCGTCCAGCTCGAAGTACAGCGGGATCAGCGTGACGGGCAGCCCTTCGAAGACCTTCGGCACGGTGTGCCCGGCCATCCCGTTTCCGGCGTCCACGGCCACGGCGAGCGGCCTGATCTCGGAGATGTCGACGAGCTTTCTCAGGTACTCGGCGTAGCGGGGCAGCAGGTCCACGGTCGTGATCGAGCCAGGAACGGGAGCTGGCGGCAGGGTCCGTTCGGCCAAATTTCTTATGTCTTTAAGACCTGTCTCGATGCCGACCGGCCGAGCCCCGCTGCGGCACAGTTTGATGCCGTTGTACTGGGGCGGGTTGTGGCTGGCCGTGACCATCGCGCCCGGGATACCGAGGTCGCCGCTGCCGAAGTAGAGCATGTCGGTCGAGCCGAGGCCCGCGGCCAGCACGTCGGCGCCCTGGCTGGCCGCGCCCCGGCCGAACGCGGCGGCGAGCGGGGCAGAGGAGGCGCGCATGTCGTGCACGGTCAGGATCGTCGCGGCCCCGGTCAGCTTGGCGAACGCCGCGCCGACGGCCTCGGCCACGCCCTCGTCAAGCTGGTCAGGGACGACACCCCTGATGTCATAGGCCTTGACGATGCTCGCGAGATCACCCACTGCAGGACACGCCTCCCGTTTGCGGCCCGGGCTGGGCCTTTACCTGGCGAGCCTATCTGTCCTGCGGGGGCCCCGAGCGCAGCACGCGGAGGTGGCCGCGGCGGCCGACTTCGACGCCCTGGCCGACGGGCTCCTTGTCGACGGCTTGGCTGCGGTCTTTGCTGACGTTGTTGCCGAGGTCCTTGCTTAGCCGGCGTTGGGGATGGGTCTCCATGACCGCGTTGGCCAGCGCTTCCAGGTCGTCGGCGCGCTCCTGGGCCGGGTCCATGGGCAGCCGCACCACGTCCCAGCCGCGCGGCGCGGTCAGCCGGCCGGCGTGCTTTTCGCACAGGTCATAGCAGTGCGGCTCGACGTACGCGGCCAGCGGGCCGAGGACCGCGGTCGAGTCGCGGTACACGTAGGTCAGCGTGTATACCGGCGGATGCTTGCATGCGGTGCGCGAGCAGCAACGAGAACTCACCCAGCCCACCTCGCTCACATCACCGCGACGGATCATCTGCCCGGAAGGGCGGCGTCGGATACAACGGTGACGGTATCCGCCCGCGCACGGTAACGCCACCACCCCGCCCTGCTGCGGTTCTCGTGTCGCGCTCTGTCCCTTATCCGGAAGTTCGGGCCATTCGCTGGATGCGGGGCGGGTGGCTTGCGTTGCGGGGTGGCGCGCTTGGGCGCCGGACGGAGGCGTGGTCTTATACGCTCGGTAGCTGTGCAGACCGGCGAAGGCGGTACGAGGCCAGGGTCCCGGCCTCGGCGGCGTGATCGCCATGGCCGCGGGCTGCGCGGCAGGCTGGTTCCGCCCGGGGTGCCGCTCTACCGCAGCCGGGCCCAGCAGTTCGACGACATCGTGCTCGAGGCGGTGGCGCGGCTGGAGCCGCGCTGGGAGACCGAACTCGCCGACGTGGAGTTCGCGGTCCAGGAAGTGCCGGACTTCGACACCATCGGCGAGGATGGCGTGCCGCTGGCCCGGATCGTCCGCGGCTCCCCCGACACCAGCGACCCGGGGAACCCGGCGACCGGACCTCGCATCGTGCTGTTCCGCCGCCCGCTGCTGGCCCGGGCCGAGGACGAGGACGAGCTGAGCGAGCTCATCTTCGACGTGGTGGTCGAAGAGTTCGCGGAGATCCTCGGAGTGGACCCGGAGATCATCGATCCCGGCTACGGTGACCTCGACTGAGGGCGTGACAATGGAGGAGCCCGTGGACCTGTTCGACCTCACCGGCAAGGTTGCCGTCGTCAGCGGCGGCGGCCGCGGGATCGGCATGATGATGGCGCGGGGACTGCTGCAGGCCGGGGCTTCGGTCTATATCAGCTCGCGCAAGGCCGAGGCCGGGCAG
The DNA here is from genome assembly GCA_963822765.1 of uncultured Actinomycetes bacterium. Lineage (GTDB taxonomy): Bacteria > Actinomycetota > Actinomycetes > Streptosporangiales > Streptosporangiaceae > Palsa-504. The sequence goes on from CAWGJL010000004.1 coordinate 201,678, forward strand.
GCCGCGGTGGCCGAGCTGTCTAAATATGGCGTGGTGCTGTCGGTGCCCGCCGACCTGGCCCGCGAGGAGGAATGCCTGCGGCTGGCCGAGGAGGTCGGCCGGTTCGAGGAGCGGGTCCACATCCTGGTCAACAACGCGGGCACCAACTGGGGCGCGCCGCTGACCGAGTTTCCCGCCTCGGCCTGGGACAAGGTCCTGGACCTGAACCTCAAGACGCCGTTCTTCCTGACCCGGGCGTTCTTGCCGTTGCTTGAGGCCGCCGCCACCGCCGATGATCCGGCCCGCGTGATCAACGTGGGCAGCATCGACGGACTGCGCGTGCCGGAGTACGGCACGTACTCGTACGCGGCCAGCAAGGCCGGGCTGCACCAGCTCACCCGGGTCCTGGCCCGCGAGCTCGGGCCGCGGCAGATCACCGTCAACGCCGTGGCCCCGGGGCCGTTCGAGTCCAAGATGATGGCCGTCACGCTGGCCCAGCAGGGCGAGCAGATCGCCGCCGCCTCGCCGCTCGGGCGGATCGGGCGCCCGGACGACATGGCCGGCGTGGCGGTGTTCCTCAGCGGCCGCGGCAGTGCCTACGTGACCGGCGCCGTCATACCGGTCGACGGCGGGATCTGGGCCGCGCGCTGAGCTGCGGTCCGCGGTTTTTGCGGTGACGTGTTCCGGCAGTAGCGCGCTTAGCGGCGGATAGGCACGGCGATGGCCTCGGTGATGGCGGCGGCCAGGACCTGGGCGCCGCGGGCGCTGGGGTGCAGGTCGCAGCCGCCGGAGGCCAGCTTGACCCGCAGGCCGGCCGCGCAGGTGTCGCCGCCGGCCTGGGCCGCGGCGGCGCGGAACGCGGCGAAACCGCTGGCCAGGACGGCGCCGTAGCGGGCCGCGGGCCCGGCGATCGCGGCGTTCAGGGCCTCGATCGGGGTGGTGGACGCCGGGTCGTCGTACTTCTCCGCGTAGTAGCTGAGCACCACCAGCGTGTGCTGGTAGTGGGCCTGGTTCCGCAGGGCACCGAGGATGGTGTCCAGGTTGCTGGTCACCTCGGCCATGGTCGGGCCGAGGTCCGGGCCGCCGCAGTGATCCGCCGTGACCTCCTGGCAGCGGAACAGGTCGTTGGCGCCGATGCCGAGGGTGACCAGCCGGGTGTCCGGGTGCTGGCGCAGGTACTGCACGGCGAAGCTCAGCTGCGAGCCGCGGTAGGACACGTGCAGCGGGAACATGGCGCGGTAGCCGGGACCGCCCCGGGCGTTGGTTTCGCAGCCGTTGCTCGGCGCGCTCGGATTGATCATGCCGGCGCTCGTCTCCCCCGGGCACGCGGCGTTGACCAGGTTCAGCTTGAGCGCCGCGGCGAGGTCCTCGGGGTAGCCGCTGAAGTCGGCCTGGTTCCGGTAGTCGGCCCAGGGCGCGGGACGGTAGCCGAAGGCGATCGAGTCGCCGAGGGCCAGGTAGTCCGGTTCGCCGCGGATCTGGGCCACCGGCGGGGCGTACGCGGCTGGCTGGGTGCGGACGGGCGTCTGACTGGAGCAGGCGGCCAGCGCCACCGCAATGATCAGGAACAATACGGCGGCGGGGCGGCGGGTCATCGGTACCGGGTTGGCTGGTGCGTCAGGGCGATATCGCGTCGTAGGAGTCGCGGACGGGCGGCAGCATGATCGTGGTCAGGGCGCTGATGGCCGGGACGATCGACACGACGGTGTTCTGGCCCTGGGTGGCGACCCGGGCGGCGTACAGCGGCCCCGACCCGGCCAGCGGGGTGATCACGATGGCGAAGGGGGATCCGTGTTTGACGCCCCGGGGCAGCGTGGCCGGCACGGTGAGAGTATGCCCAGTCTGGACGGTGACAATCTGGCTGCTGGTGGCGCCGGGGGTTTCGGCCACTTCGGTCAGGCGGACCCGGGCCTGGCCGGCCGGCGCGGACAGGACAACCGTGGCCCCGGCGGTGTTGCCCGCCACCACGGCCTGCTCGCTGATCGGCGCGGTGGCCACGGTGAAGGCGCCCAGGCCGCTGCCGGGCACCAGCACCCCGGCGGTGACGGGGACGTTCGACGTGAGCTCGAGCGCGGCTGTTCCGCCCAGGGGCGTGAGCGGGACGTAGGAGGCGGAGTCGCCGGGCAGGTCGACGGTCTGGGTGCCGAACGGCTGGTGCTGGCCCTGCGGGGTGATGGAAAGGACCTTGATCCGGGCGTTGGCGCTGCCGGGGACGACGATGTAGAGCCCGGCCGTTCCGCCCGACGGCGGCACGCCCGGGATCACCAGCCGCGTCGACGGCGTTACCGTGCTCGGCAGCCAGCTGGCGGTCCCGCCGTGGGACGAGGTCTCCGAGACGTCCGCGGCCACCCGGCCGATGCTGGTCCGGACCTCGATCGCGACCACGCTGGCGTTTCCGGCCAGGGACGACAGGGCCTCGGTCACCGTCTGGTGCGGGGGGACGGCGATCCCGGTGTCACCGTCGGCCTGGACCTGGCCGGCGTCGGTGATGATGCTGACGTCCACGCTCGCGGGCAGGGGGTCGACGTTCATCAGGTCAAGCTGGATCTGCGCCGCGCCGCTCTGCTGGCCCGGGCCCACGAACCACAGGTCAGAACCGGGTTCCCCGCAGCGGACGCTGGCCAGGCCGGCGCCGGTCGTCTCCTCGGCCTCCATGGTCTGGGCCAGGGTGCCGGTCGCGCTCACCGACCAGCCCTGCAGCGCCGTGCTGGCCTTCTTGCTCGTGCTCTGGGTGGCCGGGGTGGTCAGCACCGACAGCAGGCCGGGCTGGGTCGCGCTGACCGGGTTCAGGGCCCGCAGCTGCGCGCCCGCCAGCGGCAGCGGCGCGAGCTGGGCCTGGCCCGCGCCACGGGACGCCGCGGGTGACCCGGCGATGAAGGCGACCGTGCCCGACCCGCCGCCCGGGACGGGCGGGCAGGCGCGGGCGGCGGAGGTCACGGCCACCTGCTGCGGCACCATGGCGGCGTGGCCCGGGCCGGGGCTCGCGGTGGCGGGCGCGGTGAGCTGCGCGGCGGCGGCGATGCCGCCGAGGGCCAGCAGGACGGCCCCGGCGGGCACCAGGTGGAGCGGCCTCATGGCCGGTCACCGGATTCCCACGGCGCATGCGAGCCCGTGGTCATCGGATCGGGGGTGGTCCAGGTCGAGAGGTCTTCGTCGTCGGCCGGGATGCTCTCCACGGTCGGCGGCTGTTTGGTTGATCCCCGCGAGCGACGCGAGGGCTTTCCGTGCCGTGCGGCGTGCTGGCCGCGGGGGCGTTTGGCCGGCGCGGCGGCCGACGCGGCGGCCGACGCGGCGGCCGGTACGCGGTCGGGCGGGGGGTTGCTGCGTGGCGGGTAGGCGGGGGCGGGACTGGTCCAGGGCTCGGGCTCGGGTTCGGTGCTTAGCGCGGTGGCCGTCGCGGTCACGGTTGCGGTTGCGGCTCGGTTGCGGTCGCGGTTGCGGTCGCGGCCTCGGTTGCGGTCGCGGCCTCGGTTGCGGTCGCGACCTCGGTTTCCGGCTCGGGGTCGAGGTCGGGGGTGCCGCGGGTGCGGCCGGCGGTGAGGGCGAGCTGGGGGCGCCGCTTGCGGCGGGCAGGCGCCGGGCCGCCGGGCCGGTCGCGTCGTCTGCCGGGCACCTGGGCGGGCTCTGCTCCGGCCTCCGCGGCGGGCGCCGGGACCGCGGACCTGGTGCCGGGCAGGGCGAGCGCGAAGACGACCGCGACGGCGACGGCCTCGGCGCCGAGGCTGAGGCCACGGGCCAGCTCGTCGCGGGTGATGACCAGGTGCCCCCCGCCAGCCGGCAGGGCGAAGCCCTGGGCCCACCCGTCGACCGGCTGGGTCAGCTTAGCCAGCGACCGTCCGTTGAGGGTGGCGGACCAGCCGCCTGCTGCTTCGGCCAGGACCAGGGTGCCCGAGGTGCCGGGCGGCACGGTGGTGTTCACGCCGAGCGGTCCGGACGGGACCGCCGCGACGGTGCCGCCGGCGCCGTCCACCCGGGCGCGCGCGACCGTCCCGGCGACCTGCCACAGGTCGTAGGCCGGCGCCGTGGTCAGCAGGACCAGCCCGGCCGCGCCGTCGAGCTGGCGGGCGAGCGTCGGGTTCACCGGGGCAGGCAGCAGGACGTAGCCGATGTCGAACTGGCTGAGGGCCTGCCCGGCGTCGCCGCCGTCGCCGCCGGCCGCCGCGCCCAGCGAGGCGACCACGTTGTTCAGCGCGTGCGTGGCGGACGAGGCTTCGGTCAGCTCGGGCTCGCCGAGCACAGGGTCGGTGCTGCGCAGGACCGTATAGGACAGGGCGGCGCCGTCGGGGCGCAGGACCAGCGTCCTGGTCCGGGCCGGCCCGGTCGACGAGGAGGCGACGAAGGGGGGCAGGATCTGCGGGCCGGCGGCAGTCACCGGTCCGCGGACGCCCGCGGTGAGCCAGTAGCCCGCCGCGAGCAGGGGCGCCGAGGCGGCCACGACCACCGCCGACGCGGCGGCTGCCCTGCGCCAGCCCCCGTCGCCGGTTCGCCGCAGCGCGAGGCCGGCCGCCTCGATCAGCGGCGCGGCGGCCAGCAGCAGGCCGGCGGCCGCGACCACGGTGGCGACGCCGGGCCAGGCGCTGACCACCGTTCCGTCCGGCGCGGTCACCCGCACCCGGCTCACAACCAGCGCCACCACCAGCCCGCCGAGCGCGATGGCCCAGCCCGCGTAGACCACGGGCATCCGCTTGCGAGCCAGCAGCGCGCAGAACGCGGGCAGGACGAGCCCGGCGGTGACCCAGGCGGGCGGGAGTCCCGGGCCGCCCGGGCTGAGCAGCAGCACCGACTCGGGGCGCAGGCCGGCCGAGGCCAGGCCCGGCCGCTGAATCCCGGCCTCGAGGAAGAACGCCGAGGTGCTGCTGAACAGGTGGAACGTCCACGGTATGAGGACGACGGCGGGGACGGCCGCGGCGATGGCCACGTTGACGGCCGCGTTGACGGCGGTCGCCCGGCCGAGCCAGGGCCAGGCCGCGATCACGCCGACCGCGGCGAGGGCCGCGATCGGCCAGATGAGCGGGACGAAGGCCGCCGCTACCGCGATGAGCAGGCCGGCCGCCCACGCCGCGCGGCGGGCCCGGCGGGGCGGGCCGGCCAGCATCCGCCCCGCGGCGATGCCGATGAGCGGGAGCAGGACGAAGGCCACCAGCGTGCCGAGCCGCCCGGCCGCGACAGCGCCCATCGCGACCGGGAGCAGCGCGTAGGCGGCGGCGAGCCAGATCCTCGCGGGCAGCACGGAGGTCAGCCTGCGGGTGGCCAGGAACGCGGTCAGGCCGGCGGCGGGCACGGCGCCGAGCAGCAGGACGTCGACGGCCAGCCAGGGCTTCCCGGCCAGCACGGTGGCCAGCACGGCCATGACCGCGAGGTAGGGCGGCGTGCTGGCCGCCGAGCCGAGGCCCGCGTCGTGATAACCCGCCAGGTACTCCCGCCACAGATCGCTCGCGCCGCCCCAGGCCGGCCCGAGCGCCCCGCCGCTGAGCGTGCCCGAGCCGCTGAGCACCGAGCCGGCCAGCGAGCGCTCCGCGATCAGCGCGACCGCGATGAGCCCGGCGCCGAGCAGGACGCCCGGGCTGGTCAGCACCCGCCGCACCACCGAATCGGTGGCCGGGAGCGGCAAGTCGTCGCTTACCTCGTCGACCAGGGCGTGATGCAGCCCGCCGCTGTCGTAGGCCGGGCCGCCGGCCAGCAGGCCCGCAGCCGATTCGGCCAGCCGTCCCAGCGTCCGGCCCCGGGGCAGCAGGGGGCGCAGGACCGACCACGCCTGCTTGCGGGCGGCGGCGCGGCGACGGCGGGCGCGCCAGACCAGGAGCGGGTGCCGCGCCAGCCAGGCGACGGCGCCGAGGTGGTCCCAGGCCTTGCGCTGCTGCTTGGTGAGGAGGAAGTAGGCGGCCCGGATCAGCGAGCCGATCGTGCAGCCGCCCACCAGGACGAGCATGGGGACGAGGGGCACGTTGACCGCGAACGTGTACAGGGCGCCGCGCCGGTCCAGGAGCCGCGGATGGCCGTCCGCGGCCGGCGCCTTCCGCATCTGCCGGGCCGACAGATCGCGGTGGAACACGACCGCGTCGGTGATGACCCGGATGTCGTACCCGGCGGCGTGGGCCCGCCAGCACAAGTCGATGTCGTCGCGCATCAGGGGCAGGTGGGGGTCGAATCCGCCGACCTGGTCCCAGACGTCGCGGCGGATCAGCATGCCCGCCGAGCTCACGGCCAGCACCGGCCGGTTGCCGTCGTGCTGGCCCTGGTCGAGCTCGCCGGGCTCGATCCCGGTGCAGCGCCGTCCCGCCCGGTCGACGGTGACGCCCGCCTCGCGCAGCACCCGCCGGTCGGACAGGTCCATCAGCTTGGGGCCGAGCACCGCCGTGGCGCGGTTACGGCTGGCCGCCCTGAGCATCTGCTCCAGGGCGTCCGGGGCCGGCTCGCAGTCGTCGTGCAGCAGCCAGATCCACTCCACCGCGGGGTCCGCCGCCGGGCCGGGCTCGGGGACCGGACCGCGCGCCGCCGGGTGCTGCAGCGCGCGGGCCACGGCGGTGCCGTACCCGGTGTCGGCGTCCATGCCGAAGACCGCGTCCGGACCGAGGAGCTCGGTGAGGACGGCTCCGCTCCGGTCCCGGCTTCCGGTGTCGACTCCGACCACGCGGGCTACTGGGTACGTCTGCTCCCGTACCCCGTTGACGAGCCCCGGGAGCAGTCGCGCACCGTCGTGTGCGACGACCACAAGGGTCACCACGTGGCGCAGATGCAAGGCGTTTTCTGACAAGGGTCCTGTCTGGTGGCGTGGGGTAACGGCGCTCGGTGCGGCTACCCGCCCGGCATGAGCGGGCGGACTACGCGGACGACAAGCCCCCCAGCGTCCACGACAGGACCAACCTTACACAGCGCCATATTCAAAAGTTCGGGTAATCCGCGCACCAGCCGGGCAGGCCGGGCACGGTCCCGAACCGGCTACCCGGCCTGGCGCTTCAGGCGGCGGCGCTCACGCTCCGACATGCCGCCCCAGATACCGAACCGCTCGTCGTGCTCGAGCGCGTAGTCCAGGCACTCGGCCCGTACCTCGCAGCTGCGGCAGACCCGCTTGGCCTCCCGGGTCGATCCTCCCTTCTCCGGGAAGAACGCCTCCGGATCTGTCTGCGCGCACAGTGCCCGGTCCTGCCAGCCCAGCTCTTCAACCTCTTCCGGGCTGATGAAGACCTGCGCTAGCGGGACGATGACCTCAGTCACGGCGCATCCTCCCTCCCCTCCCATTTCGGAGCCCCCGTTCCCACCCTCTAGCCGGGGATGGAAATCACATCAATGAAATTACACTCGCGTGTCTTGCTTCAAGTCAAGCGAGGAAGGTGATAATGGTCGCCTCGTTGTCTGAGATGCGAGATAAATCACGTGGGGAATCCGGCGATCGTGAACCTCACCAGTACCACTGGACATAACTGACATCTCTGGTCACATCGGCCACAGGTGTTGATCTTCCTGCGATCTCGGAGCGGGCGGCCAGTCGGTCCCCGCGATTGGAGCGGGCGGTCGGGAGCGGGACCGCGACCTGACACACTTTGGGGTATGCGAATCACCGTGCTCGCGGGCGGCGTGGGGGCCGCGCGTTTCCTCCGCGGCCTGAAGCAGGCGGCCCCGGACGCCGACATCACGGTCGTCGGCAACACCGGCGACGACATCACGCTGTTCGGCCTGCGGGTCTGCCCGGACCTGGACACCGTCATGTACACCCTGGGCGGCGGCATCAACGAGGAGCAGGGCTGGGGCCGGGCCGACGAGACGTTCAGCGTGCGGGAGGAGCTGGCCGCCTACGGCGCGCGCCCGGACTGGTTCACGCTCGGTGACCGGGACTTCGCCACCCACATCCTGCGCAGCCAGCTACTGGCCGCCGGTCAGCCGCTGTCGGCCGTCACGCAGGTCCTGTGCGAGAGATGGCGGCCCGGGGTCCGGCTGCTGCCGATGTCGGACGACCCGATCGAGACACACGTGGTGCTGGCGGACAAGCGCACGGTGCACTTCCAGGAGTGGTGGGTCCGGATGCACGCGCAGACGCCCGCCGCGGACATCGTCGCGGTCGGCGCCGCGCAGGCCGCGCCCGCCCCCGGGGTGCTCGACGCGATCGGCGCGGCGGACGTGATCGTGTTCCCGCCGTCGAACCCGGTGGTGAGCATCGGCACCATCTTGACCGTGCCCGGTATCCGGTCCGCGTTGCAGGCCAAGACCGTGGTGGGCGTGTCGCCCATCATCGGCGGGGCCCCGGTACGCGGCATGGCCGATGCGTGCCTGACCGCGATCGGGGTGCAGACCTCAGCCGCCGCCGTCGCGGCGCACTACGGGCCGGGCCTGATCGACGGCTGGCTGGTGGACGACCAGGACAAGGCGGTCGTGGACGACCCCGCGCTGGCCCCGATCCAGGTCCGCGCCCTGCCGTTGTACATGCGGGACCTGCCCGCGACCACCGCGATCGCCCGCGCGGCGCTCGACCTGGCCCTGGAGCTGGCATGACCGTGACCGTGGCCCCGGTGACCGGGCTGCCGGAGATCACCGCGGGCGCCGACCTGGCCGCGCTCATCGCGGACGCGGCGCCCGACCTGCGCGACGGCGACATCCTGGTCGTCACCTCGAAGATCGTGAGCAAGGCCGAAGGCCGGGTGGTAACCGCCTCGCGCGAGGCGGCCATCGAGGCGGAGACGGCGCGGGTGGTGGCCAGGCGCGGGGCTACCACGATCGCGCAGACCAGGCACGGCCTGGTCCTGGCCGCGGCCGGGGTGGACGAATCCAACACCGCGCCCGGCACCGTGGTCCTGCTCCCGGAGGATCCCGACGAGTCGGCCCGGCGGTTGCGCAAGGCGCTGCACGCCCGGACGGCCCGGACCGTCGGCGTGGTCATCACCGACACGATGGGCCGGCCGTGGCGGGCCGGGCAGACCGACAACGCGATCGGGGCGGCCGGCGTGACGCCGGTCCGCGACTACCGCGGCGAGGCCGACACGTTCGGCAACGTCCTGGAGGTCACGGTCGCGGCCGTGGCGGACGAGATCGCCGCGGCCGCCGACCTGGTGAAGGGCAAGTCACTGAACGTCCCGGTGGCCGTGGTCCGCGGGCTCGACCACCTGGTCACCGAGCAAGACGGCCCGGGGGCACGCGAGCTGATCAGGCCCGCCGAGGAGGACATGTTCCGCTTCGGGTCGGCTGATGTCCCGTTGGCCCGCCGAACGATCCGGGCTTTTACCGGCGAGCCAGTGGCCGGCGCCGCCGTGCGGCGCGCGATCGCCACGGCGCTGACCGCGCCCGCGCCGCACCACAGCGAGCCGTGGCGGTTCGTGGTCGTGGAGTCGGCCGCGGCGCGCGCGGCGCTGCTCGACGCGATGCTCTCGGCGTGGACGGCTGACCTGCGCGGCGACGGGTTCACTCCGGAGCAGATCGGCCGGCGGGTCCGGCGCGGGGACGTGCTGCGGAACGCGCCGCTGATCGTGGTGCCGTGCCTGGTGGCGGCCGCGGCGCACGCCTACCCGGATGAGCGGCGGTCGGCGGCCGAGCAGGCCATGTTCGTGGTGTCCATGGGCGCGGCGGTGGAGAACCTGCTCATCGCGCTGGCGGTCGAGGGGCTCGGCTCGGCGTGGATCTCGAGCACCTTGTTCTGCCAGGACGTCACGGCGCTCGCGCTCGACCTGCCATCCGGCTGGCAGCCGATGGGCGCGGTCGCCGTCGGCCACCCGGCCGAGCAGGCCCGGCCCCGGCCGCCGCGCGACCCGGGCGACTTCCTGCTCGTCCGGTTATGGTTCTCCTGCCGCGGTGAGCGGGCGCCCGACGGTTAGCTGAGCAGGGGCAGGCCGGAGCGGACCGAGGCGCAAACGCCGTCGCTGGCCTCGGCGGCCGCGAGGCGTTCGGCCGGGACCGCGCCGTAGGTGGTGGTGCGCTGGCGCATGGGACGGCCGAGCGGCTCGGCGATGGCCCGGAGCTGGCTGATCGTCTTGTACGAGCCGTGGTCGGCGCCGGCCATCCGGCTGATGGTCTCCTCCATCAGGGTGCCGCCCAGGTCGTTGGCGCCGCCCTGGAGCACGTCACGGCACAGGTCGTCACCGAGCTTGACCCAGGAGCACTGGATCGAGTCGATCGCCCCGTGCAGCAGCAGCCGGGCCACGGCGTGCACGGCCCGGTTCTCCCGCCGGGTCGGCCCGGGCCGGGCCAGCCCGGCCAGGTAGATGGGGGCGTTCTCGTGGATGAACGGCAGCAGGACGAACTCGGTGAAGCCGCCGGTCCGCTCCTGCACCGACCGGATCACCCGCAGGTGCCCGACCCAGTGCGCCGGGGTGTCGACGTGCCCGTACATCATCGTGGACGAGGTCCGCAGGCCCAGCTCATGCGCGGTGGTGATGACCTCGATCCAGACCGAGGCGGGCAGCTTGCCCTTGGTCAGCACCCAGCGCACGTCGTCGTCGAGGATCTCGGCGGCGGTGCCGGGCAGCGAGTCGAGGCCGGCCTCCTTGGCCCGGACCAGCCACTCCCGGATCGGCAGGCCGGTGCGGGACGCCCCGTTGACGACCTCCATCGGAGAGAACGCGTGTACGTGAAGATCTGGGCAGCGTCGCTTGACTTCGGAAGCGATTTCGAAATATGCTGTTCCTGGCAGATCGGGATGGATGCCACCCTGCATGCACACCTCGGTGGCGCCGGCCTGCCACGCCTCGACCGCGCGGTCGCCGACCTGCTCGAGCGAGAGGGTGTACGCGTCGGCGTCGGTGCGGCGCTGGGCGAACGCGCAGAACCGGCAGCCGGTGTAGCAGACGTTGGTGAAGTTGATGTTGCGGGTGACGACGTAGGTGACGTCGTCGCCGACGACCTCGCGGCGCAGCGCGTCGGCGATCCCGGCTAGCGCCTCCAGGTCGGGGCCGTCCGCGCTGAGCAGGGCGATGGCCTGGGCGTCGGTGAGGGCGGCCGGGTCGCGTTCGGCCTGGCGGAGGGCGGCGGCGGTCTCGCCGGCCGCGAGCACGGCTGGGGCGGTTCCGGCTGGGGCGGTTCCGGCTGGGGCGGTTCCGGCTGGAGAGGTTCCGGCTGGAGAGGCTCCGGCTGGAGAGGCTCCGGCTGGAGAGCTTGACGGGGGGACGGCGCGACGCAGCACGGCCCGTTCGGCTATCTCATTCCAGTCGCCGTAGACCTCGGCGAAATCATCGCGCCGGTCATGAGTACGGCCGGTGGTGTCGATGGTCACGAACAGGTCGGTGCGGCCCGCCTCGGCCAGGCCGCCGTCGGGCTCCTGCCAGGGCAGGCCGCGGGGCCGGACGTCGGCGGCCAGGCCGGTGGCCGGGTCGGCCAGCGCGGCCACGTGCGCGGCCAGGCGCGGGTCGAGCCAGGGCTCGCGCAGGTAGGGCGGGTAGATGGTCAGGCGCTCGCGCAAGGTGAACCCGGCCGCCGCGGTGCGGGCGGCGAGTTCGTCGAGGGCGGGCCAGGGGCGTTCGGGGTTGACGTGGTCGGGAGTCAGCGGGGAGACGCCGCCCCAGTCGTCGATGCCGGCCCGCAGGATCAGGTCGTGCTGGTCGCCGACCAGGTTGGGCGGGGCCTGGATGCGGGCCTTGGGCCCGAGGAGCAGGCGGGTGACGGCGATGGTGGCGGCCAGGTCGTCGAGTTCGGCGTCGGGCACGTCGCGCATCTTGGTGTCCGGCTTGGCCCGGAAGTTCTGCACGATGACTTCCTGGATGCCGTGGTACTCGCGGGCGACCTTGCGGATGGCGAAGATCGAGTCGGCGCGTTCGGGCCGGGTCTCGCCGATGCCGATCAAGATGCCGGTGGTGAACGGGACGTTGCAGCGGCCGGCGTCCTCGAGCACGCGCAGCCGGACGGCCGGATCCTTGTCCGGGCTGCCGAAGTGCGGGCCGCTCTTCTCGGCGAACAGGCGGGTGGCCGTGGTCTCGAGCATCATGCCCATCGAGGGCGCGACCGGCTTGAGGCGCTGGAAGTCCTGCCAGCTGAGCACGCCCGGGTTGAGGTGCGGCAGCAGGCCGGTCTCCTCCAGGACGCGGATGGACATGGCCCGCACGTAGGACAGGGTGTCGTCGTAGCCGTGCGCGTCCAGCCAGTCTTTCGCCTGGCGCCAGCGTAGTTCTGGCCGGTCGCCCAGGGTGAACAGGGCTTCCTTGCAGCCCAGTTCGGCGCCCTGGCGGGCGATGTCGAGCACCTCGTCGGGCTCCAGGTACAGGCTGTGCAGGCGGTGCGGGACGGTGGCGAACGTGCAGTAGCCGCAGCGGTCCCGGCACAGCCGGGTCAGCGGGATGAAGACCTTGCGCGAGTAGGTGATGATGTTCGGTCGTTGGGCAGCTTCGAGGCCGGCGTCGCGGGTGCGGCTGGCGTACTCCAGAAGCTTGTGCAGGTCGTCATCGCGAGCATGCAGCAGGACGGTGGCCTCGTCCAGGTCGAGCGGCTTGCCGTCGCGGGCCCTGGCCAGCGTGCGGCGCATGGCCGAGGGCGTGATCGTCCCGCCGAGATCGCTCATGCTGCACCCAACCGCGCCCGGTGCCGGGTTCTTCCCCGCGCGGGGCTCGCTTCTTTCGGGCTGGAGCGGTTCAGGCGGTCCAGATGGCGTCGAACGCGGCCGGGTCCAGGGGCAGGAGCCGCAGGCGGCAACCTGCTGACCGGCGACGTCGTACAGGCCGACGGTCGACCAGTGGTGCTCGGCGCCGGCGATGGTGGCGCGGCCGTCAGTCAGGGCGGCAATGCGGTCGCCGTCGCCGACCAGGACGTCACGCCGCTGCAGCCGGAACGTGCCGCGGCAGGTCACGCCGCATGCTCAAGTAACCAGGACCTGCGAGCGGCCACGGTAGATCCCGGCGAGCGGCTGTGACCGGGGACGGTCCAGGTAACTCCGGGCGTGAGCAGCCCTTCCAGGACGTGAGCCGCGCCGCCCGCGTAGAACTCGTTCTGGGCCCGGTGCAAGCGGTCCAGCAGGGCGACGGCGGCAGCTCGATCCACGGCGGTTGCGGCGGTTGCGGTTGCGGTTGCGATCGCCTATGGCGTTTCGGCGGCGGTTGGGATCGGGAGCCCGGCGGCGTGGAGCGCGTGGCGCATGGCGGGAAACGGATGGCCGTCTGTGTCGTCGCCACCTTGGCCGAGAAGTCGCCTGGTCAAGGTCGAGCGCTCTTCGAGCAGGTCGTCGAGCACGCGGTGCAGGTCCTGGGGGTGGGCGGCTCGCGGTCCTCAAGCGCGGCTCGCAGCCAGGCCTGGCGAACCAGCTCCTTGATGAACGCGCCGCTGACGCCGTTTGAGCGCTCGACGAGCTGATCGGCTGAGCCGGCGTCGATCTCGATGCCGGCCCCGTACAGGCCCAGCAGCCGCCGGCGCCTGCCGGCGTCTGGGAGCGGGATCTCGAGCGCCAGGTCGACCCGGCCCGGGCGGGCGGCGAGCGCGGGCTCGATCAGGTCGGGCCGGTTGGTGGTCAGCACGAACAGCAGGTCCTCGTCCTCGGCCAGGCCCTCCATCTGGTTGAGAAGCTCGAACAGCACCCCTGGCTGCCAAACTCCATCGTGCGTTCCGCGGCGACCAGGTTGATGTCTTCAAAGATGAACGTCGCCGGCGCGAGATCGCGGCCGATGCCCAGCGCCTGCTCGATCAGCCCGAGCCCGCGGCCGGTCAACAAGATGGTGGTCCGGCAGGCCATCGCGTGCAGCAGGTACATCGTGGAGAGCGTCTTGCCCGTCCCAGGCGGCCCGTGCAGCAGCACCCCGCGCCTGAGGTGCCGCCCGGCGGCGCGCAGCCGCCGGGCGCTTTGTGTGATCCCGAGCGTGTGGCGCTCAAGACGCTCAAGCGTCCCCTCGGGCAGGATCACGTCAGCCCGGGTGACCGCGGGCACGGTGTGGAACTGGACCCCGACGCTGCCGCGTGCTGGTCTTGATGCAGGGAGATGATCCGGCCGCGGAACACGTTGTGCTCGCGCATCGCCGCGCGCAGCTCGCGCAGCAGCCCCGACACCGCCCCCGGCGCGGGCGAGACGCCTTCCAGCCGCAGCGTAGAGGGCCGCATCGGATTATCCCCGCCCCGGGAAAGCACCAGCGCCAGCGGCGCCTCCTGGTGGACGGCCAGCACCAGGGCGCTCTCGACACACGGCACGACCCGGCCGTCGCCCACCTCCACATCGACATAGCGCACCGGCCCGAGGGAGATCGGGCCGGCCATCCCCTGCCCGGCGATGATCTCAGCCAGGCCGATCGACCCGAACCCCATATGCCGCGTGGTAAAGCCCACCAGCTCAGCGTCACCCAGCACCGCGTCCAGCGCCAGCTGCAGGTTCGGCTGCTCGGCCAGCGGAAACTCAGCCCCGGTGGTCGGCAAGCCCTTGGCATCGGTCCCCACATGCTCCCGCAGCCGCACCGCCAAGACCTCAACTCCAGCCGCCAGCTGGCCCGCCTCAGCCACTGAGCGCGCTCGCCGCACCCGCGTCGTTCAAGGATCCGCTATAGCCCGTCCGGCTAGGGTGGGGCGGGCCGGGGCTGGGTTGACATCGTCGCCGGCGTCGCGGACGCGCCAGGCCTGGCCGATCTGCCTGATCATCGGCGGGTAGACGATCAGATGCCGGAAGGGCTTGATGGCGGCCATGTAGCCGGCGCCGAGCAGGCCGTTCGGCTTGACCAGAACGGCCATCTGACCGTGGTAGCGGCCGGGGCCGTCCTGAACCCAGCCCAGGTGCAGGATGCCGTGCACGGTGCGGTTGACGATCTCCGCGGCGAACTCGTCGGCGGTGCGGTACAGCGGGGTGAACGGGAACGCGGGGAAGTCCGGGCCGGGCGGGAGGTCGCTCAGATCGGCGGGCAGCCGGCCGCGCAGGGATGTGCGGTCCGAGCTGTTACTGGGGTCGGGGCCGGCGGGCGGGCCGTCCCAGCCGAGGATCTTCCCCAGCTTGAGGCGGATCACCCACAGCGCGCGGGCGGCGCCTTTGGAGTCTCGCGAAGCGTTGCCTGAGGCGATCAGCTCAACCAGGCGAGGGAAGTCGCCGGGACCGCCAGGGGTGGGCAGCGCCCATACGTCCTCGAGTCGGAAGTCGCGCGTGAGCTCGTGGATCCGCCACGGGCGGGAGGTGTGCGCGGTGTCTGGGAGTCTCATGCGGCCCCTTCCATACGGTAGCGTATGGATTCGAGGTTAGCATGGCGGGTCCGGCTCGGGGCGACGGGGCTCGGGTGGGCGGGAGGGCTCGGGCGGCAGGGCTCACGGTGGCTCGGGCGGGAGGGCCGCGGGGCCGGAGGGAAGGGAAGGGCGAGGGATGGCGGTTAGCCGGACGCCGCGGGGGCGGTGGGTGGAGGAGGGCCTGCGGGCGCTGGGCGACGGCGGGCTGGACGCGGTGCGGATCGAGCCGCTGGCTCAGGCGATCGGGGTGACCAAGGGCGGGTTCTACTGGCATTTCGCGGACCGGGGGGCGCTGCTTAATGAGGTGCTTGACGCGTGGGAGCGGGCCAACCTGGAGGGCGTGATCGAGGCGGTCGAGCGGGGCGGCGGGGACGCCCGGGTCCGGCTGCGGCGGTTGTTCGGGCTGGCCTTCGCCGGTACCGGGGCGCTGCGGACGGACCTCGCGGTCCGGGACTGGGCGCGGCGGGACCCGGCGGTGGCGGAGCGGGTGCGGCGGGTGGACAACCGGCGGATGGAGTACCTGCGCGGGTTGTTCGGGGTGCTGGGCGGCGACGAGGCCGAGGTGGAGGCGCGGTGCCTCATGGCGCTATCGCTGTGGATCGGCAACCACTTCCTGGCCGCCGACCACGCGGGGCGCAGCCGCGCGGAGGTGCTGGAGCGGGCGGGGCGGCTGCTGGAGGGGTAGTTCTGCCGCGGTACTCACGAATGCGTCGCCCGCTTGCCGGTGCGGTGCTTGGGGCGGGGCCGGGAGGCGGGCTAGATGGCGCGGTAGTCGCGGACGGACATGCGGGGGCCGCGGCGGGGGGGTGCGGTGCCGCCTAGCTCGATGAGGCGGGAGACGCGGTAGCGGTGGCCGGCGTAGGGGGCGAGCAGCTCGAGCATGCCGGCGTCGTCGGTGAGCTGGCGGGCCAGGGTCCAGCCGACGGTCTTGGGCAGGTGGTAGTCGCCGACGGAAACCGCGTCGGCGTCGCCGGCGGCGCGCTGGCGGATCTCGGCTGAGGTCCAGGGGCCGATGCCGGGCAGGGAGCGCAGCCGGCGGTCGGCCTCGGCTGAGTCGAGGTCCAAGGCCTGCTCCAGGCGGGTGGCGACGTCGGCGGCGGTGATGATGGTCCGGGCGCGGACGCCCTCGACGCCGGCTCGGTGCCAGTCCCAGGACGGGATGCGCGCCCAGACCCGCGGGGGCGGGACGACCCGCATTCCCGGCGGAGCCGGGCCGGGCGCCGGCGTGCCGAACTTGCCGAGCAGGATCCGCCAGGCGCGATGGGCTTCGACGCCGACCACCTTCTGCTCCAGGACCGCGGGGACCAGCGCCTCGAACAGCCGGCCGGTCCGGCCGACCCGCAGCCCCGGATAGCGCAGGGCCAGTTCGCCGACGATGGCGTGGTGCGCGGTGAACCCGGACAGGTCGTCGTCCGCGCCGAGCTGGGCCGGGAGGGTGTCCAGCAGCCAGGCGGCACCCGGGCCCCAGGCCTGGCCGGTGACGAGCGTGCCCTGGCCCGCGGTGACCCGGAGGGTGCCGGGGCCGTCGGGGGTCAGCGAGGTGCGCCAGACGGCGCCCGCCGCGTCGACGCGGTAGGCGGGATCGCGGCCGCCGCGCCGGTGCGGGGAAAGGGTGAGCCGGACGTCGACGCCGAACGGGGGGCCGCCACTCGCGCCGCAGGCCCGCGGCCTGGTCGGGCGTCGCCGCCTGGGTCGCAGCCGGGGCTGGAGGGGCTGGTGGGGCGGGGGAGGCTGCGGGGTGGGAGGGGGCGGGGCGGCTGGGTGGCGGTCACTGGGGTGGCGGTTGGCGGGGGCGGGCTAGGCGTCGGAGGAGAAGCGGATCGAGGTGGGGTCCAGGCGGACGCCGGGCCAGACGCGGATGCCGCGGGTTAGCTCGTTGCCGGGGCCGATGTAGGCGCCGTCGCCGATCACGGCGTCGTGGAGGACCGCGCCGGGGCCCACTACGGCGCCGCGGCCGACGATCGAGTCGCGGACCACGGCGCCCTCGCCGACCCGGGCGTCGTCGAACAGGACGCTGCCGAACACGGTGGCGCCGGGGGCGACCGACGCGCCAGCGCCGATCGTGGTGCCGCCGGACACCGACGCGTCCGGGAGCCACTTGCGCGCCGGGCAGCGCGAGCATGGGGCCGGGCGGGCCGGGGACGGCGGGCGCGGGCAGCTCGCCGAGGACCAGGTCGCACGAGCCGCGCACGAAGGCCTGGGGGGTCCCGACGTCCAGCCAGTAGGCCGACTCGTGATAGCCCATGACCAGCTGCCCGGACTCGATCAGGCGCCGGGAACGTCTCCCGCTCGACCGAGACCCGGCGCCCGGCCGGGATCTGGTCGATGACCTCGCGCCGGAACACGTAGCACCCGGCGTTGATCCGGTTGGTCACCGGGTCCGGCGTCTTCTCCAGGAACGCGGTCACGCGGCCCGTCTCGTCGGTCGGGACCACGCCGAACCGGGACGGGTCCGGCACCTCGACCAGGTGCAGGGTCACCGCGGCTTCGGTCTTGCCGTGCAGGTCGATCTGGGCGCCGAGATCGTGCCCGGACAAGATGTCGCAGTTGAGCACCACCACCGGGTCGCCGGGGCCGCTGCCGCGCAGCGAGGCGGCGGCGTTGCGGATCCCCCCGCCGGTGTCCAGCGGCACGTCCTCCTGGACGTAGTCGATCTCCAGCCCGAACGCCGAGCCGTCACCCAGGCAGGCGGCGAACATGTCGGCCTTGTAGCAGGTGGCGAGGACGACGTGGGTGACACCGCCGGCCGCCGCCCGGGCCAGCAGGTGGGCCAGGAACGGCACACCCGCGGTCGGCAGCAGGGGCTTGGGCGCGGACAGGGTCAGCGGCCGCAGCCGGGTTCCCTGGCCACCGACCAGGACGATGGCCTCAAGCGGTTCACGCGGCATGAAATCAGAGGTTACACCGCGTGGACGTCCGCATCGGGTTGTTCGACGGCGCGCCGGTAGCAGGCCAGATGGGCTTCGGCCGAGGCGGCCCAGGTGAATTCCTGGGACCGGTTATAGCCGGCGTTGGCCAGCGTCTCCCGCCGGGCGGAGTCGTCAAGCAGCGCGCGCAGGGCGTCGCGGATGCTGTCCGCGTCGGGCTCGGTGTACGCCACGGCCTCGCCGCCCACCTCCGGCAGTGAGGTGCAGTGCGTGGTCAGCACGGGCACGCCGCACGCCATGGCCTCAAGCACCGGCAGCCCGAACCCCTCGCCCCGGCTCGGGAACGCGACCACCATCGCGCCGCCGAGGAAGCCGGGCAGATCGGAGAAGCGCAGGTACCCGGGGCGGATCAGGCGCAGGTGCGGCGGCACCGCGGCCACCGCGGTGTCCACTTCCTCGCTCCACCCGCCGCCGCCGCCCAGGACCAGCGCGGGCGGGTCGTCGAGGTCGGCCACCGCGCCCGCCCACCCGGTGATCAGCGCGGCCACGTTCTTGCGCGGCTCGAGCATGCCCAGGAAGGCCAGGTACGGCTTGCCGTGCAGGCCCAGCCGGTTCGACACCTGCGAGGTCTGCTGCGGGTCGGGCCGGTGGAACAGGCGGTGGTCCACGCCGTGGTAGGCGACGTCGATCTTGGTCGGATCCGCGGCCAGGACCCGCTCGAGCTCGTCGCGGGTGGCCTTGGACGGCACGATGAGCCGGGCCGCGCGGCGCGCCGCGGTGCGGATCGCGGACTTGAAGAACATGGCGCTGACCGGGCTGTACAGCTCGGGCTCGGTGAAGAACGTGACGTCGTGCACGGTCACCACGGTGGGCCGCCCCGGGCGCAGCGGCATCGAGTAGTACGGCACGTGGATGACGTCGGCGTTGACCTGCTGGGCCACGACCGGCAGCCCGCTCTGCTCCCAGGCCAGCCGGGCGGAGCGGTGCGAGAGCGCCGTGGGCCCGGTGATGACGCGCGCGCTGGGGGCGAGCCGCCCGTAGCGTTCCTCGTCGGCGCGCTGACAGACCACGGCCAGGTCCGCGCCGGCCACGTCGAGGGCGCCGATCAGCCCGTCCACGTACCGGCCGAGCGCACCCCGGTCGGCTGGCACGTCGGTCGCATCAATAAGTACGCGAGGTGCCACGACCGCACTTGCTCCCTTCCTGGGTCATCCGGCCTGTGCCATTAGGGCAGCCAGGCACTGCAAAGCAGGCCTGTTATGGATGTCCCGTCGGCAATAAAGCCTACGCCCTGCACAAAACAGGGACGAGCACTTACCCCATCCCGCCGGGCCGGGCGTCGAGCACGCACGAGCATGATGCCACGACGAAAGCGTCAGCACGAGGGGACGGGCTGGCCGGCCTTGATGTCCTGCAGGTACGTCACGGCCTGGCTGAGCGTGCCGACCTTGACCACCCGCAGGCCCGCCGGGATCGCGCCCTTGACGTCCGCGCAGTTGGACGCGGGGGCCAGGAAGACCGTCGCGCCCGCGTCGCGGGCGCCCACCATCTTCTGCTGGATGCCGCCGATGGGGTCCACCTGGCCGCTGGCTTCGATCTCACCGGTCCCGGCGATGAACTTGCCGCCGGTCAGGTCCATGGTGGTCAGCTTGTCGATGATGCCGAGCGCGAACATCATGCCCGCGCTGGGCCCGCCGATGTCGCCCACGCTGAACTTCACCGTGAACGGGAACGTGAACGTCCCGGGCTGGACCTCCACGCCCATGACCGGATGGCCGCCGGACTCCTTGGTGCCGACCCGGACCGTCTGAGTCCGGCTGTTCCGGGTGATGGTCAGGGTGAGGGTGCTGCCCGCCGGGTGCACGTCGATCAGCGAAGCCAGGGAGTGCTGGGAGGTCACTTGCTGGCCGTTCACCGCGGTGATCACGTCTCCGGCCTTGAGCACGCCGTAGGCCGGGTAGCCGGGGTTGGCCTTCACCACATCGGCCGGGGTCTGGTAGACGATGTGCAGCTGGGTCAGGGCCGCGGCGACCGCGTCCAGCTGCGAGCCGGTCATCTGCTGGGTGTCCGCCTGCTGGGCCTGCTGCTGGGTCTGGCCGGGGGGAAACAGCTCCGATGCCGGGACGACTGCCTCGTGGGGGTTCAGCCAGGCGGCCAGCGCGCTGAAGATGTTGAGCTTGACGCCGGGACCGCCCCGGTAGCCGACCGTCACCATGTTCAGGTGGCCGGTGGTGGGGTACGTGGCGTGGCCCGAGATGGTGATCAGCGGCTGCCCGGAGGAATCCTTGCCCAGCGTGTTCAGCGTCGGCCCGGGGCCGAGGATGACGTAGGGCACCGAGACCAGCACGGAGACGGCGAGCGCCGCGATCACGCCAACCGTGGCGATCAGCAGGGTCAGTGAGCGGCGGGACATGTTCCGAAGATTACGCGGATTAGGGAGTGCCGACCCACTCGCTGGTGCCATCGGTGAAGAGCTGGTGCTTCCAGATCGGCACCGAGGCCTTGAGCACGTCGATCAGCTCCCGGCACGCGCCGAAGGCCTCGCCGCGGTGCGCGCAGGCCACCGCGGCCACCACGGCCAGGTCGCCGATGGCCAGGTCGCCGACGCGGTGCACGGCCGCGATGCCCAGTACCTTGAACTTCTCCGCGACCAGCTCCGCGACCCGCCGCAGCTCGGCCTCGGCCAGCGGGTGCGCGGTGTAGGACAGGCCGGTGACCCGCTGGTCGTGGTCGGTGTCGCGGACCGCCCCGGCGAACAGCGCGATGCCGCCCGCACCGGGGCCCGCGACCGCGGCCCGGACCTCGTCGAGGGACAGCTCGGTGTCCCGGATGGCGATCAGCCGTACGACGCTCACCTGGCAAGGGTACCTGGCCGGCCCGCGGAAAGCTCGGACCAGGACCGTGAGCTGGCAGTATGGACCGTTCGGATAAAAAGCGAAATGTACGGCGGTCAGGGGTCCGTACGGCGCCGGGGCCGGGGCCGAGGGAAGACAGCGGCGGTCAGGGGTCCGTACGGTGCCGGCGCCGGGGCCGAGGGAAGACAGCGGCGGTCAGGGGTCCGTACGGTGCCGGCGCCGTGCGCGGCGGACGATCGCGGCGGTGCCGATGACCGCGACCGTGGCCCCGGCGGCGGTGATCGTGGCCTCCTTGCGCGCGATGCGCCGGCCGGCCACCGCGTAACGGCCCTGGCGCTGGCCGAGCAGGACGCGCAGCGCCTCGGCGTTGCTGTGCTGCGGGTGCCAGCCCGCGGTCCGCAGCGCGGCGCCGTCGGTCACCCACGGGTACACGACGTAGCGCAGGTCCATGGCCGGGGCCGGGGTCACGCCGAGGCGGTGCAGCCGTTGCGCGGTGCCGAACGTCAGCCGCGCGGGCAGCTCGATGCTCTTCAGCCCGCTGATCTGCTCGACCTCGTCCTGTTCCAGCCAGCCGTCGCAGCCCACGGTGAGCGGCCCGGCCAGGCCGCTGGTCACGGTGAACTCCAGCGCGGAGGTCAGGTCGTCGACGTGGCAGAACTGCCAGCGGGGCGCGCAGCCCTTCACGGTGAGCAGCCGCGGCGCCTCGAAGTGCCTGGTGACCAGGGTGTCGACCGAATCGCCGACCAGCGCGGCGGGCCGCACCACGGTCACCGCCATGCCGGGGTTGGTCCGCGGCGAGCGGCGGGCCAGCTGCTCGATCTCCAGCAGGTCCCCGGCCACGCTGGTGTCCGCCTCGGCGGCGAGCGGGGCGTCCTCGGGCAGGGGGACCGGGTTGTCGGGCCGGGCCCCGTAGACCATGGCGCTGGTCAGCAGCACTACCCGGCCGATGCGGCCCGCCGCGGCGCAGGTGAGCACGGTCTGCGCGCCGCGCACGTTGAACGCGCGCCGCTGCCGGGCGTCGGAGTCGGGGGCCAGGTCCAGGTCGGCGTGCACCACCACGTCCACCCCGGCCAGCCCGGCCAGGGCCGGGTCGCGCACGTCGGCCACCCGCCAGGTCACCCCGGCGATGTCACCGCGCCGGGAGTCGATCGCGATCACCTTCTTGACCGCCGGCGACGCGGCGAGCCGGACGGTCAGCGCGTACCCGATGCCGCTAGCCGCACCGGTGACTGCGACGACGGGCATAGGCTGGGTACTGCGCTCGGAGCGAACCGGCCGCCGGGCGTTTGTCACTGCGTGCTACTCCCGAGATAACGTGACGGACATGACCCTTCCATCCTGCCGCAGAGCCAACCATGGCTGATCACCCGTTCGGTTTCGGCTTGCCCGATAAGCCAGACGACGAGGGGTCCTCTGGTCCCGCTGGTGCCGGCGGGCCGTTCGGGGCGATGGGCAACCCCCAGCAGTTCGCCGACGCGCTGCGCCAGTTCGCCGACCTGCTGTCCTGGCAGGGCGGCCCGGTGAACTGGGACCTGGCCAAGAACGTGGCCCGGCACGCGATCGTCGCGGCGGGCGACCCGAGCGTCCTGGAGGCGCAGCGCCGCGAGGTGACCGAGGCGGTCCGGCTGGCCGACCTGTGGCTGGACGAGGCGACCACCTTCCCGTCCGGGATCCGCAAGATCGAGGCCTGGAGCCGGTCGGAGTGGCTCGAGGCCACCTTCGGTGTCTGGGCCAAGCTGTGCGACCCGATCGCGGCCAAGGGGGTCGAGGCGATGAGCGGCATGCTCAACGTCGACCCGGCGCAGCTCGGCGAGGACGTGCCGGAAGAGATGCGGCAAGCCCTCGGGGCGTTCGGCGGGGGTGCGGGCGGGCTGGGCGGCCTGGCCGGGCTGTCGGGCATGCTGCGCCAGATCGGCGGGGCCATGATCGGCAGCCAGACCGGCACCGCGGTCGGCGAGCTCGCGCGCGAGGTGACCGGCTCCACCGACATCGGGCTGCCGCTCGGCCCCGAAGGCGTGGCGGCGCTGCTGCCCGCCGGGGTGACCCAGTTCGGCCAGGGGCTTTCGGTCGACGCGGGCGAGGTGCGGCTCTTCCTGGCGCTGCGGGAGGCCGCGCACCACCGGCTGTTCGCGCACGTGCCGTGGCTGCGCGCGCACCTGCTGGGCGCGGTCGAGCAGTATGCCAGCGGGATCTCGATCGACATGACGCGGCTGCAGGAGGCCATCCCGGACGTCGACATCACCAACCCCGACGCGCTGCGCGAGGCGCTGGCGGGCGAGGGCCTGTTCCAGCCGGAGGACACCCCCGCGCAGAAGGCCGCGCTGGTCCGGCTGGAGACCGCGCTGGCGCTGGTCGAGGGGTGGGTGGCGACCGTGGTCAGCGCCGCGGCCCGGGACCGGCTGACCCACTCAGACGCGCTGGCCGAGGCGGTCCGGCGGCGCCGGGCCACCGGCGGGCCGGCCGAGCGGACGTTCGCGACGCTGGTCGGGCTGGAACTGCGGCCGCGCCGGCTGCGCGAGGCGGCGGCCATCTGGCAGGGCCTGACGGCGGCGCGCGGCATCGACGGGCGGGACGCCCTATGGTCTCATCCCGACCTGTTGCCCGCCTCCGACGACCTGGAGAACCCCGAGACGTTCGTGCATGGCCAGCCGGAACTGGACATCTCGGACCTAGAAGACGGCGACGGTCCTGCTGGCCCTTGAGGTAAGTTTGGTGCCCACATAGGGCAGGAGCCACCTCATGGACGAGGTATCGCGCACAGACGTGGTCGTCATCGGCATGGGTCCCGGCGGCGAGCACGCGGCCGGCGCTCTGGCTGAAGCCGGGCTGCACGTCACCGGGGTCGAGGAACGCCTGGTGGGCGGCGAGTGCCCGTACTTCGGCTGCATACCGTCCAAGATGATGATCCGGGCTGGCAACCTGATCGCCGAGACCCGGCGGGTGCCCGGTATGGCCGGGACCTCCACCGTGACCCCCGACTGGGCGCCGGTCGCGCTGCGGATCAGGGAGGAAGCCACCGACTACTGGGACGACAAGGTGGCGGCCGACCGGTTCGAGGGCAAGGGCGGGCACCTGGTGCGCGGGCGCGCGACGATCACCGGCGCCGGGTCCGTTACCGTGTCTTCTGCGTCCGGGTCCCGGGTGTTCCAGGCCCGGCGGGGCATCCTGATCAACAGCGGCACCGCGCCCGCCGTCCCGCCGGTCCAGGGGCTGGCCGGCACGCCGTACTGGACGAACCGGGAGATCGTCAAGGCCGAGCAGGTGCCGGAATCGATGATCGTGCTCGGCGGCGGGGCCATCGGCGCCGAGCTGGCGCAGGTCTTCTCGCGGTTCGGCACCGAGGTCACCGTGGTCGAGGCGCAGCCCCGGCTGGTGTCGTTCGAGGAGCCCGAGGCCAGCGAGCTGATCGAGCGGGTCTTCACCCGCGACGGCATCAAGGTGTGCACCAGCGCCCCGGCCGAGCGGGTCGGCTACCGGGACGGGTGCTTCAGCGTGCATCTCGGCGGGGCCGTGCTGACCGCCGAGCAGCTGCTGGTGACGACCGGGCGGCGGTCCGACCTGGCCGGGCTGGGGGTGGCGGCGATCGGGCTGGATCCTGCTTCTGCGGTTATCGCTACCGACGGCTTTATGCGGGCGGCGGACGGCGTGTGGGCGATCGGCGACGTGACCGGGAAGGGCGCGTTCACCCACATGTCCATGTACCAGGCCGACATCGCGGTGCGGGACATCCTGGGCCAGGGCGGGCCGGCCGCTGACTACCGGGCCGTGCCGCGGGTCACGTTCACCGACCCGGAGATCGGCAGCGTGGGCCTTACTGTGGCTGCGGCTCGGGAGGCGGGGCTGCGGGTGCGCACCGGGCTGGAGCAGGTGCCGTACTCGGCCCGGGGGTGGATCCACAAGGCCGGCAACGACGGGTTCATCAAGGTGGTGGAGGACGCGGACCGTTCGGTCCTGGTCGGCGCGACGTCGGCCGGGCCGTGGGGCGGTGAGGTGCTCAGCGCGCTGCAGGTGGCCATCCAGGGTGAGGTGCCGGTGGCCACGCTGCGCAACATGGCCTACGCCTATCCCACGTTCTACCGGGCCATCGAGGACGCGCTGCGAGGTTTGTCGTGAGCGGCCGGCCGGCCGTGGTGGCCTTCGACGTGATCGAGACGCTGATGTCGCTCGAGCCGCTGCGGGCGCTGCTGACCGGCATCGGCCAGCCGGCGGGCCTGCTCGAGGCCTGGTACACGCGCACCCTGCGGGACGGCATGGCGCTGTCCGCGACCGGGGACTACGTTCCGTTTGCTGAGGTGGCCGAGGCGGCGCTGCGCGGGCTGACCCACTACACGGTCAGCGACTCGCAGGTCTCCTCGGTGATGGAGGGCTGGTCTGAGCTACCCGCCTTCCCCGACGCTTTGCCCGCGCTTTCGCAGCTGGCCGAGGCGGGCGTGCGGGTGGCCTGCCTGACCAACGGGTCGGCGTACCTCGCCTCGTCGTTCGTGAACCGCACCGGGCTCGGATCCCTGGTGGACCGGGTGATCTCGGTCGAGGAGGTGTACCGGTGGAAGCCGGCCGGGGTGGTGTACCTGTACGCCGCCTCGGTCATGGGCGTGCCCGCGGACCGCATGGCCCTGGTCGCGGCGCACGACTGGGACTGCCACGGCGCCAAGCGGGCGGGGCTGACGACCGGGTGGGTGAGCAGGAAGTCCGGCGGGTTCGGCGCGCCGTTCGCCGCACCGGACGTGGCGGGCGAGGACCTGACCGAGGTCGCGGCCAAGCTGCTGGCGCTGGAACCCTAGTCGGCCGGGGAGGGGGTGGGGGTGCCGGGCTGGGGGGGCTGGGTTGCGGGCGGCGTCCTGGTGGGGCCGACGGAGAGCATGACCTGGCCCGGGGCCCAGGGGTCGGCGTCGTAGACGTACCAGGTTCCGGGGACGTGGCTGAGGTTCCGGGCGCGGCCGGACTGGGCGTAGTTGAACACCGGGACCGTGACGTGCCGCTCGCGCAGCAGGGCCAGCACCTGCGCCACGGTGTCGCCGGCGAAGTGCAGGCCGTGCATGACCTCACCGGGCGCGGTGGCCGCCGCGGTGGACTCGTACTGCTCCCCCGGCCGGGCCGCGCGCCCGAAGACCACCTCGGCCTGGCCGCGGTAGCCGACCGGGATCCGCACCCCGACCGGGCAGGCGCTGCCGCCGCCGCCGGTGTAGCACCGGCCCCGCGCGGTGATCGTCTCGATGCCGGGACGGCCCGCGGACTCGCCGATGTACACGACGGTGCCCACGATCGAGGGTGAGGCCGGAACCAGCTTCAGCGTGATGTTCAGGTGGCGGGCGGCGAACTCGGCCCGGTACCGGGCCGGGTCGGCCAGCGGGTTCGCCACGATGACCGTGATGTAGCCGCCCGCGGTGGTGAAGGAGAGCACCTGGGCGGGGACCCTGGCCGTGCCGCTTGGCGCCGGCCGGGGCGGGGCGGTGGCCGGCTTGGGCGGGGCGGACGGGCGGGTGATGACCAGCGCGGCGACCGCCAGGGCGATGACGGCCACGGCCGCGGCGAGGGGTTTGCCGATCAGCTGGCGGCTTCCCCGGGGCCGCGCTGGCGCGGGAGCTGGCGCTTGCCATGGCGGCTGGTCACCGGGCGGGGCGGCGGTGACCTGGGCGCCGAGGTCGGCGAACGTGCCGGGGCGGACGAGCCGCTCGGCGTCGGTGTCGGTGACCGGGCAGATCCGGCTGAGCTGGTTCATACGAAACCTCCGTGCGGGACGTGGACGCTGGATGGAGCGGACCCGGCCCGGGCGGCCGCCAGTGCGGTGGCGAACCGCTTGCGCGCGCGGAACAGCCGGATCCGCACCGCGTTGCGCGAGCAGCCGAGGACCACCGCGATCTGCCCGTAGTCGAGACCCTCCCAGGCGCTGAGGGTCAGCAGTTCCCGGTCGGCGGCGGGCAGGCCGCGGAAGGCCGCGGCGATCTGGGCCTGCTCGCCGTCGAACTCCGGCGGGTGGTAGCCGACGGCCAGATCGGCGCGCAGCCGGTCGGCCAGCGCCGAACGCCGGCGCTCGCCCCGGTGGTGGTTGGCCAGCACCCGCCGGGCCACGCCGTACAGCCACAGCCGGGCCTGCGGATCGCGCGGGATCTCGTCCAGCCGCCGCCACGCGGTCAGGAAGGTCTCGGCGATGACATCGGCCGCGTCATCGGGATTGCCGGTACGCCGCAGCACGTAGCCCAGGACGGGACCGCGATGCGCCGCGTACACCACCTCGAAGCGGCGCTGGCGCTCGCCTGGATCGACTATCGGCGGACGTGGCACGAATGCTCCCTGCTGATTTTGCGGCTGCCGCCGCGGGGCTGATTTTGCGGCTGCCGCCGCGGGGCTGATTTTGCGGCTGCCGCCGCGGGGCTGATCTGTGCGGCCGGACACCTCTGACATGTCCGCTCGACGCCGAGCATTTCGCCGGGTTCAGACGTGGGTCAGGAGGCGGTCGAGGGGGCGGGGGACGCGGGCCGGGTCGAGCGCGTCGGTCAGCACCCGCCCGTAACGGGCCTTGCGGCCGGACCGGACGCCCAGGAAGCGCTTGAGCTGCTGCTCACGGTTCCGGGTGCGCTGGGCGGGCTGCTGGCAGAGGATACGGAACGACCCGAGCTCACCCTGCCCGGCGATGAGCCGCTCGACCGCGGCGGTGCCGAGGGACCGGATCAGCTCGTCTTCCAGGTCGGTGACGCACACGTAGAAGCCGAGCCGCTCCAGGTCGTCGCGGGCCAGCACGGGGCCGAGGCCCGCGCGGTTCAGGCCGCGCCGGAAGTCTGCCTCCTCCCCCTCGTCGCACAGGCCCGCCAGCCGGGCGCGCAGCCCGCGCGGGCCGAACAGGTCGAGAAAGTGCCCGATGTTCGTGGCGCCGCCCATCGGCACCACGAAGACGCCTTCCCGGCGCAGGTTCCGGCCGCGCCGCACGGCCAGCGCCTCCACGGCGGCCTGGTCGCTCACCCCCTCGACCAGGATGACCGCGCACGACCCGGCCGGCGCGTTCCGCACCGAGGTCACCGCCGCGGCCAGCGCGGCATTGCTGCTGCCCGCCGGGCCGGTGACCGCGACCAGGCGCTCGTCGTCCACCTCCCCAGTCTCGCAGCCGGCCGGCCTAAGCTTGGGCCTCATGCTGCGCAGCACCGATCGGATCCGGACCACCCACGTCGGCAGCCTGGCCCGCCCGCCCGCGCTGCTCGACCTGATGCGCGCGGCGGCGCAGGGCCGGCCGGTGGATCCCGGCGAGCTCGCCGAGGCCGAGCGCCGCGCCGTCACCGACGTCGTGGCCCGGCAGCGCGCCGCCGGGCTGGACGCGGTCAGCGACGGCGAGCAGACCAAGACCGGGTTCTACGCCTACATCGGGCAGCGGCTGGGCGGCTTCGAGCCCCGGGCCGGCGGCGACCCGCTGGCCGGGTTCCGGCCCGAGATCGACGCCTTCCCTGAGTACTACGAGCAGTACCTGCGCAGTGCCATGACCGGCGGGACGGCGGTGCCGGTGGTGCCGCTGCGGTGCACCGGGCCGGTCTCCTACACCGGGCACGAGCGCCTGCGGCGCGACCTGGACCTGCTCCGTTCGGCGGTCGGGGGTTGCGGGGCCGACCAGGTGTTCGTGTGCGCGGTGGCGCCCAGCGGGGTCGGCGGCAACGAGTACTACCCGTCGCAGGGCGACTACCTGAGCGCGGTCGCCGACGCGCTGCACGAGGAGTACGCGGCGATCATCGAGGCGGGCTTCACCCTGCAGATCGACGACCCGTTCCTCACCGACGTGTTCAGCTACGGCACCGGCTCTTTGCCGTCGAAGCTGGCCGTGGCGGGCCTGTACGTCGACGCGATCAACCGGAGCCTGCAGGACATCCCGCGGGACCGGGTGCGGCTGCACACCTGCTACGGCATCAACGAGGGGCCGCGGGTGCACGACGCGCCGCTGGCCGACCTGATCGAGACCCTGTTCACCATCGACGCCGGGGCGTTCGCCTTCGAGGCGGCCAACCCGCGGCACGAGCACGCCTACCACGTGTTCGAGACGGTCGCGCTGCCGCCGGACACGGTGCTGCTGCCCGGTGTCATCAGCCACGCCACCAACATCGTCGAGCACCCCGAGGTCATCGCCGACCGCATCGGCCGGTTCGCCGAGCGGGTCGGGCGGGAGAACGTGGTGGCCAGCGCCGACTGCGGCTTCTCCTCGCAGGCCACGTACACCCCGGAGATCCACCCGACGATCGTGTGGGCCAAGTTCGAGGCGCTGGCCGAGGGCGCGCGGCTGGCCACCGCCCGGCTATGGCCCTGACCGGGGCTGCAAACTGGTTGCAAGGTGCGGTGCGCACGATGGTCGCAGGCTCACAGACCATCAGGAGGTCACCAATGTCACCGATCGACCGGTTCCTGGACGCCATCGCGACCGCCAGCATCCCGGCGTGCGACGCGTGGAGCACCGACGCGACGCTGGACGCGACGGTGCCGAACTGGCGGCTGCACGCGGCCGGGGCCGACGCGATCCGCGCCGAGTACGCGCGCTGGTTCGCGGACCCGGGTCAGTTCGGGGAGTTCCGCCGGTTCGGGGTGCAGGCGGACGGGGGCCCGAGCGAGATCGTGGAGTACACGCTGACCTGGACCGAGAACGGCGTGCCGCACGCGGCCCATCACATGCACCTGCTTACCGTGCGCGATGATCACATCGTGGCCGACACCGTGATGTGCGGCGGACGGTGGCCGGCTTCGCTGCTGGCCGAGATGGAGGCGGCCGATGCCTGAGGCCCCCGCGGTGTTCGCCAGCGTGACCGAGCTCATCGCGGGCGCGACCGCGCGGGTGGCTGTGACCGAGGGCGCAGGAAAGTCCGGGGCCCGGCTCGAGCGGCTAGTGATCGGCGGCCAGCCGTACGTGCTCAAGCATCTGGACCTGGCGCAGGACTGGACCATGCGGGCGTCCGGTTGCCTGCGCGGGGCGCCGCTGCTGGCCTGGGAGCGGGGCCTGCTGGCCCGGCTGCCCGGGTGCTTCAACCAGCCGATCGTGGGGGTCTGCCGGGTCGGCGGCGGGGGCCGGGCGCCCGCGGGCGGGTGCGCCGTGCTCATGCGGGACGTGTCGCCGTGGCTGGTCCCGGTGACCGACGAGCCGATCAGCCTGGATCAGCACCTGCGGTTCCTGCGGCACATGGCCGCGCTGCACGCCGCGTTCTGGGGGTGCGGCAGCGAGTGCGAGGTCGTCCCGGTCATGCACCGCTACCTGGAGCTGTCTCCTTGGCTGGCGATCGCCGAGGCGTTCGTCGGCTCGGGGCACCTGGTGCCGCGGCTGGTCGGTGAGGGCTGGCCCCGGCTGGCCGAGGTGGCCCCGGCCGCGGCCGCGATCGTGAGCCCGCTGGCCCGGGACCCGGGTCCGCTGGTCGAGGCGCTGGCGGGCACCCCGCAGACGTTCGTGCACAGCAACTGGAAGCTGGACAACCTGGGCACCGACGACGACGGCCGGACGGTGGTGCTGGACTGGGAGCAGCCGGGGCGCGGCGCGCCGCTGTCCGACCTGGCCTGGTACCTGGCGATCAACTGCCGGCGCCTGCCGCATTCGAAAGAGGCCGCGATCGCCGCGTATCGCCTGGCGCTTGAGGAGCACGGGATCAGCACCGAGGCCTGGTGGGACCGCCAGCTGGCGCTGTGCCTGCTGGGCGCGCTGGTCCAGTTCGGCTGGGAGAAGGCGCTCGGGGGTTACGACGAGGAGCTCGCGTGGTGGGAGACGCAGGCGGTCCGGGCCGCTCCGCTGCTGAGCTGAGGGCCGCCTACGACGCGGGGGCCCGGCTGTGGGCCGAGGGACCCGAGCCGGTCTACGCCAGCCTGGCCCGGGCGCTGCTGGCCCGGGTGCTGCCGCTGGGGGTGGCGGGCGGCCGGGTGCTGGACCTGGGCGCGGGGACCGGGGTGGCCGGGCGCGCCGCGCTGGCCGCCGGGGCCCGGTCGGTGATCTCGGTTGACGCCGCCCCGGGCATGCTGCGTGGCTGCGGCGGCGGACTGCATCCGGTGGCGGCCGACGCGGTTGCGCTGCCGTTCCGCGACGGGTGCTTCGACCTGGTGCTGGCCGCGTTCTGCCTGGGCCACCTGGACCTTCCTGTGGCCGGGCTGCGGGAGGCGCGCCGGGTAGCCCCGGCGCTGGCCGCCAGCGCGTTCTCGGCCGGATGGAACCATCCGGCCAAGGCGGCGGTCGACCAGGTGCTCGGCGCGTTCGGCTACCGGCCGCCGCCGTGGTACGTCACGTTCAAGCGGGACACCGAGCCGTGGGCCAGCGACCCGGTTCTGGTCAGCCGGGATGCGGCGGCGGCGGGTTACACCGACATCCGGCTGCGGACGATCACGGTGGACACCGGGCTGTCCCGCCCGGCCGAGCTCGCCGCGTGGCGGCTGGGCATGGCCCACGTGGCCCCGTTCGTCAGCTCGCTGACCGCGGCCCGGCGGGCCGCGTTGCGCCGCGCCGCCGCGGCGGCGGTGACCGGAACCGGCCCGCTGCTGGTGGGCATGCTGGTGCTCACCGCGCGCTGAGCGCTTGCCACTCATCGAGCCGCCGGGCCGCGGTCCGGCGCAGGGTCTCGGCGTGCTCGCCGGCCTGGCGGGCCAGCCGCTCGGCCCGGCCGGCCGCGACGTCCAGCCAGGCCGGGACCGCGAAGTCGGCGGCGGCCTCGCCGGTCCACCACCAGGCCTCCACGGCGACCGCTTTCTCGACCAGGTCAAGGTCGGCGGCGACCGCGTCGAGGTCGACGGGCACGCCCAGCGCCCGGCGGGCCCGGTGGGCCAGGACGCGGGCCACGCTGACGTAGCGGGGCACCCCGAGGGCGGCGGCTTCTAGCTCCAGTTCGGATGCCGCGCTCAGGGCCGCCCGCGGGTCGCCGCGCAGCAGCGCCAGCCGCGCGGTGATCAGCTGGTGCTTGAGCTCCAGGCGCCAGCCGAAGACCAGATCGCCGGTCAGCATGGTCCGCGCCTGGTCCAGCCGGTCCCGGGCGCCGTCTTGGTCTTCGGCCAGGACGCACTCCTCGGCCAGGTCCTGCAGGGCGGCGATGGCCAGTTCGGGGATGCCCTGGCCGGCCTGGCCCAGTTCCAGGGCTCTTTGATGGCGTTCGTGCGCTTGGCTGGCGGCGCCGAGGTTACGCAGCACCCAGCCCGCGAAGTTGACCGCCCGGCCCCCGAACCGCGGCACCTGGCGGCGGTCGACCTCGGCCGTGTACCGGGCGAAGGCGTCCAGGGCCAGGGCCGGGCGGCCGGCCACCGCGTGCGCGTGCCCGGTGAACAACAGCGCGTGCAGGGTGGCCGCGGTGTGGGCCACGCCCTCCTGGGCGCGGGCCGCCGGGCGGAGCAGGGCGAGCGCGTCGGCGGTCTGGCTCTGGTGGGCCCGCAGCACCCCGAGCCAGGCCGCGGCGGTCACCCGGTCGGTCCCCTCGGCCAGCGCGAACGCCTCGCCGAGGAGGAGCTCGGCCTGGGCCAGGTCACCGGCGGCGTGCCGGGTCCGGCCGCCGACGGCCAGGCAGCGGGACCGGGTGGCCGGGTCGGCCGCGGCCAGCGCGCCGTCCGCGGCGAACTGCGCGGCCTGGGCGAACCGGCGGTCGAAGTAGCAGGCCCACGCGCCGACCTCCAGGGCGGCGGCGCCCGCGGACGCGGCTCGCTCGACGTCTTCGAGGGCGTTTTGGTACTGGCGGCGGCGGGTGCGGACGCGGGCCCGCTCGAGCCAGGCCTCCGGCTCCGGGTACAGCGCCAGGGCATCGTCGAGCAGGGCCTCGGCCGCGGCGTGGTCGAAGCGCTCGGCGGCCCGTTCGGCCGCGGTCCGCAGCGACCGGGCGGCCAGCATCAGGTCCCCGCCCAGCCGCGCGTGGTAGGCGACCATGGCCGGGTCGGCGTACGGCTGGCGGGCCAGCACGCGGCCGGCCTGCCGGTGCAGCAGGGCGGCCCGGCCCGCGGTGGCGCTGGCGGCCAGCGCCTCCCGGACCAGTTCGTGCTGGAACCTGAACCCGTCGCCGTCGGCGGCCAGCAGATGCTGGGCGGCGGCGCGTTCGGCGTCGTCGAGCAGGTCCACGGCAGGCCGGCCGAGCAGCGCCGCGAGCAGCTCGATATCCAGCTCCGGGCCGATCACCGCGGCCGCGCGGAGCATGGCGCCGGCCAGGCCCAGCTCGTCGCAGCGCGCCGACACCGACTCGACCAGCGACGCGGGCAGCTCTTCTTTCGCGGTCTGCTGGGCCAGCTCGGTCAGGAACAGCGGGTGGCCCTTGGACCGCTCGTACAGCTCGTCGGCGCGGGCCGGGCCGACGAGTTCGGCCGCCGCCGCGCGGCCGAGCAAGCCGAGGTGCACGGACGCGGTGGCCGGCAGGGGCGGGCCCTCGCCGGAGCGGACCGCCGCCACCACCACGGCGGGCATGTTCTCCCGCCGCGCGAAGCTCAGCCAGTTGGCCAGAGCGTGCCCGGCCAGGTGCGCGTCGTCGATCACCACGGCCAGCGGGGCCCGCTGGGCCAGCCGGGCCACGACCCTGACCAGCGCCGCGTACAGCACCGCGGGGCCGAGCATGCTGTCGGCCAGGATCGGCCCGGCCGCCGGATTCGTGGTGGCTTGGCTCGGCCCGGCGGGGACCTCGCCAAGCAGCGTGGTGAGGGTGGTCGCGTCCGGGCCCAGCAGGTCCGCGGTGGCGTCGGCGCCGAGCCGGCGCAGCAGCGCCGACAACGCGGCGAGCAGGGCATCAAGCGGCATGGCCCGGTCCAGCTGCCCGCACGAGGCCAGCAGCACCTGCTCGCCGGCCGCGGCCCGCCGGGCGGCCCAGGCCCGGAGCAAGGCGGTCTTCCCGATCCCCGCCTCCCCGTCGACGACGACGAGCTCGGTCGGCCCGTCACGGCCCCGTCCGGCGATGGTGTCGAGGTAGGCCAGTTCGTCATCGCGGCCGACCAGGCCGGCCGGGCGGCGGGCGGCCACGGGCGGCGCCGCGGGCACCTGCCCGCGCAAGATGGCGGTGTAGAGGGCGACGGTCGGCGGAGAGGGGTCCGTGCCGAGCTCGGCGGCCAGGCGCACCCGGGCCTGGGCGTAGGCGGCCAGGGCGGCGGCCACCTGCCCGCCCGCGACGTAGGCGCGCAGCAGGACCCGCAGCGACTCCTCGTCGTAGCCGTCGGCCGCCACGGCGGCGGTCGCGGCGTCGGCGGCGGCCATCCAGTCGCCGGCCTCGAACAGCGCGGTAGCCGCCACCCGCCGGGCCCGGCTGGCCAGCCGGTCCAGCTCGGCCAGCCGGAGCTGGGCCCATTGACCCGGCACGGAGGGCAGCCCGTAGCCGCGCAGCAGCGAGAGCGCGACCCGGGCCGCGGCCGCCGCGCCGAGCACGTTCCCCGCGTCGCGCCTGCGGTCCATCTCCTGCGTGAGCGCGGCGAGTTCGGACGCGTCGAGCCAGTCGCAGACCAGCAGGTAGCCCCGGTCGCGGCGCTGGATCCGGTCCCGGCCGAGCACCGACCGGAGCCGGCTGACCAGCACGGCCAGCTGATCCTCGGGCTGGGCGGGCGGCGCGTCGCCCCACAGCGTGTCGACCAGCACGTCGGCCGGTACCACCTGGCCTTCGGCCAGGGCCAGCACGCACAACGCCAGCCGGCCCTTCCTGCTGCCCAGGGCCTGCGGTTCGACGCCGTCCACGCCGAAGTCGCTCAGCACCCGCAGCGCGAGAGACTTCATCCGGATTGCGGCGCGGAGACCCGGCCTTAAAGCCGAGGAGGTAACGCCGCTCCACCTCCCCTGGAATGTCAGTGCGATGTTATATCTTTAAGGTGTCCGCGAAAGCCAGGCGGGGAACATCAAACCACTTGGCGCGGAACCGCGGCAGGGTATGCCGTGGCTGCACGGGAGGCATCCGGGTGGCCGGGCCGGTGAACCGTGAACCTACAGCGCGATCGCAGGTCGCGGCTGGAATCCTCGTCCCTTGGGGCGGCGGAGGATGTCAAGCCCGTATCAAACCGCACGAATCGATGCGGTCATACCACCTTGGGTTGCCCTGGTTGCAAGGCGACTGCAAACCGCCTAAGCAAGGCTGATTGCCGAGACCCAAGATGATGGGACCTGGCGGCCACCGGGTCGGTCAGGTCCCATCAGGTAGAGGAGGCATCCCATGACCGGTAAGGCAGAGCAGAAGAGCTTCGCCACGTCCGACGAGACCCGCGAGTTCGAGCGCGGCACGCTGGACCTGCTGCGGATCGGCGGCGCCGAGATCGGCCGGCTGACGCTGCAGCCGGGCTGGCGCTGGTCCGAGCACGTCAAGCCACTCGCGGGCACCGACCTGTGCGAGGCGCCGCACTTCCAGTACCACGTGCAGGGCGTGCTGCACGTGGTCATGGGCGACGGCTCGGAGTTCGACGCCCGGCCCGGCGACGTTACCGCCCTCCCCCAGGGCCACGACGCCTGGGTGGTCGGCGACGAGCCGGTGGTCGTGGTCGACTGGTACGGCGCCAGC
The DNA here is from genome assembly GCA_963822765.1 of uncultured Actinomycetes bacterium. Classification (GTDB taxonomy): domain Bacteria; phylum Actinomycetota; class Actinomycetes; order Streptosporangiales; family Streptosporangiaceae; genus Palsa-504. The sequence continues at coordinate 236,901 of CAWGJL010000004.1, forward strand.
AACTACGCCCGGAGCTGAGCTCGTCTACCGGAACGCGCCGGCGTTGGCCGCGGCCCAGTCGGCGAAGGTGTGCGCCGGAACGCCGGTGAGGTCGCGGACGGTTGAGGTGACGACCTCCGGGTGGGTCACGAACCGCTCCCAGGTATCGAGGGCGGACGCGGCGAACCCGGGGTCGCCCCAGGCCGCGGCCAGCGCCTGCTGAGCCTGTGCCCGGGGCAGCTCCTCCCAGGTCAGATCGCGGCCGAGGGCGCGGCCGATCGCGGCCAGCTGTTCGGCCTGGGTCAGCACGGCCGGGCCGCTGAGCAGGTACCTGGCCCCGGCGTGATCGTCCTGGGTCAAGGCTTTTACGGCCACGGCGGCGATGTCCCGCTCGTCGATCAGCGAGCGGGCGGCGGCGCCGAAGGGCCACCGGACCACGTCGCCGGCCCGGATCTGGTCGGCCCACATCAGCGTGTTCGACGCGAAGCCGACCGGGCGCAGGAACGTCCACGCGGCTCCGGAGTCCTCGATGGCGCGTTCGGTCAGCGCCCAGAAGGAGCCCGGCCGTTCGGCGGCGGGCTGCGCGGACAGGTACACGATGCGCGTGACGTGGCGGGCGGCGAGCTTGGCCACCTGGGGAGCCAGGGTGGCCGTCAGCTCGGCCGAGGTGAACGGCCAGAGCAGGAACAGCGCGTCGGCGCCGCGCAAGGCGGCCTCAAGGGAGGCGGGGTCGGCCAGGTCCGCGGCCGCCGTCTGCACGCCGGCCTCCGGCTGGCCCGGGCGGCGGCTCACCACCCGGACCTTTAGGTTGCGCTCCCTGAGCTGGGCCACGACCTGCTGTCCGACCCGGCCCGTGCCACCCGTCACCACGATCATCGAGGACTCCCCCGGTCGCCTTTGCTGCCTTACATTGGAGGCTAGGACCTGAACTTAACTTGAGGTCAAGGGCACCTGGCTCCCCATCGGCGGCTCTGCGTTCGGCGGCTACCTTGCTCGCCCCGCCAACCTCACAGTCCCCATTTGCGTGGAGGATCCGGCTTTCGTGGAAACTTTGGGCAACCCCAGTTGCCCAAATCGACCACGTAAGCCAAAGTTTCCACGATAACTTCCGGATGATGGAACTGGTGCGCGAAGACGGGTGCCCGCGGGGTTAACGGGACGGGTGAGGCGCTGTGTGCAGCGTCCGGCCGACCGCGGGGCGTACGGTCGCTGCCTTACAGCTTTCCGCGGTTGCGTGAGCTGAGGATGATCTGGGTCACGGTGTACGTGCTCAGGCCGAGCTTGCTGGCGATCTCGTCGGGACGCCGGCCCTGCTCGTTGTACAGCAGCGCCAGTCGCTCCTGGGACTTGGTCCACGGCTTGGGCGCCGGGCGGGCCGGGGCGGGGCGGCGCGGCACTGGCTTGTTCTGGGCGGGCTTGTTCTGGGCGGGCTTGTTCTGCGGCGGGCTTGGGGCCGGGCCGGCCTGGGGATGACGGCACCCGCGGTTCCGGCTTCCGACGTGGCGACCGAGGTGCCGAACGAGCCGCGGCGCTGGTCGGCGAACTTGCCGCGGGCCAGCTCGTCCTTGGTTTGCTCGTCGAGGAGCAGGTACTGCTCCGCCGACTTGTTCACGCCGACCGCGACCATGGTCAGACCCTTGAGATTCTTCTCCTGGCACTCCGGCTTCATGCAGTAGTCGTATTTCTTCGCCCGGTCGGGATGCAGTTCGCTCCCGCACGTAATGCACTGGGCCATGTACTTCTCTTTCGTCGTCGCGCGCGCCCAGCGGAACGAAGTGAAACCCGGGGTTCACTCGGTTCGGGTTCGGTTCGGGATGGGGATGGCGGGCTCGGGCCGGGCCCGGCCGGCCGAGGTGGGGCTCGGGGCGGGCCGGCCGAGGGGGCGGGGCGGGGCTGGGTCGCGGCGTGTATTAGAACACCGGGGCGAGCGACTATGTTCCAGGGTCAGGGGAGCTCGCGGACTACCTCGGCGGGGGCTTTGTCGCGGCGCAGGCCCTGGTAGCGGGGGTGGCGCAGTTCGCCGTCGACGGTCCACTCGCTGAACCCGACCTGGGCCACCAGGCGGGGCTGGACCCAGTGGACCCTGATGCGCGGCAGGCCGCGGACCGGCTCGAAGGGCGGGTCCGGGCGCTCGTCGGCGGCCAGCGTCTCGCGCAGGCTGGTCAGGGTCTGCCGGTCGAAGCCGGTGCCGACCTTCCCGGCGTAGCGCAGCCGGCCGTCCGCGTCGTAGTAGCCGAGCAGCAGGGCGCCGAAGCCGACGCGGGAGCGCTGCGGGTCGGTGTAGCCGCCGATGACGAACTCCTGGCCGTTCAGGCACTTGAACTTCAGCCAGTCGCGCTGGCGGCCGGCCTGGTAGGGCGAGTCGGCCCGCTTGACGACCAGACCCTCCCAGCCGAGCTGGCAGGCCTCGCGGTAGTACGCCTCGCCGTCGGTGTCGCGGTGCTCGGCGTAGCGCAGCGGGCCGCCGAACGACAGCAGGTCACGCAGCACGGTCTTGCGCTCGGCCAGCGGCCGGGAGCGCACGTCGCGCCCGTCGGCCCAGAGCACGTCGAACAGGTAGATGTACACCGGAACCTCGGCGAGCAGGGCCGGGCCCGGCTCGCGGATGCCGAGGCGGCGCTGCAGCCGGGAGAAGCTGGTTTGCTCCCCGTCGAACGCGACCACCTCGCCGTCGACGATGAAGTCGCTGGCGGCCTGGGCGGCGAACGCCGCGGCGATCTCCGGGTACGTTCCGGTGACCTGCTGCTGGTTGCGGGTCATCAGGCGCAGCTGGGCGCCGTCCCGGTAGGCCAGGCAGCGCTCGCCGTCGAACTTGCGCTCGTAGAACCAGGCCGGGTCGGAGAACCGGTCCGAGGTAAGGGTGGCCAGCTCGGGGTCGAGCCAGCCGGGCTGGCTCATGTTTGGCTCTCGCCGGGCCGCGGCCGGATCAGGGGCGGGAACACGTCGTCCATGTTAATCAGGGCCAGGTCACTTGAGGATGTTCACCGCGCGGGCCACGACCAGGGCGACGGTCACGATCGAGACGCTGGCCTGCGCGGTCATGCCCATCTTGGCCCAGCGAGACAAGGGCAGCACGTCGGTGGGGCTGAACGCGGTGGCGTTGGTGAAGGACAGGTACAGGTAGTCGCCGAAGGCCGGCTCCCAGTCCGGCGGGGCCAGCAGCGGGGCCGTCATCTGCGCGAACAAGAAGTCCGGGTACATGTGCACGGCGTTGGCCCGGGCCGCGGGTCCGCCGCGGTCAAACTCCCAGTACCACAGGCCGAACACGATGACGTTGGTGAGCCAGATGATGCCGCCGGTGACCAGGAGCGGCCCGGGCGTGCTCCCCTCGGTGCCATTGACCAGCCCGATCACCAGCCGGGCCACCGACCAGGCGTTGGCCAGGCTGAGCACGGCGGCCAGGGCCAGGCTGAGCACGCGGATGACCCGCGATTCGGTGTTGATGCGCCGCGGGTTGGCCATGACCAGGGCCAGCAGCAGGAGGACCTGCAGGGTCGGCAGGACCCAGGCCGGGTGCAGCAGAACCAGCCGGCCGGGCAGCGGGTACTGCAGCGCCACCGCGGCGGCCACCGCCACCGCGGCCGGCCAGCGTGCCTCCCCCTCGGTGGGCCGCCGCCAGGCCGGCACGAAGCCGAAACGGCCGCCGAAGCCAAACCGGCCGCCGAAGCCGGGCAGGCCGAGATGGGAGGCCAGGCCGGGGGTGGCGGTGGGACCAGAGGTGGCAGTGGGGCCGACGGTGGCGGGAGCCGGGGTGGCAGGGGCGGGGGTGGCGGTGGGGCCGGAAGTGGCGGCTGGGGCGGAGGCGGCGGGGCCGGAAGTGGCGGCTGGGGCGGAGGCGGCGGGGCCGGAGGCGGTGGGGCCGACGGGGGTGGGGGCGGGTGTGGCAGAGCCGGGGGCGTCGGCGGAGGCGGACGGGGCGGTGGGGCCGGGGGGCATGATCCGGCTTTCCAGGTCGTCCATCCGGGTGTGCAGGGCCAGGATGCCCTCGAGGATCAGCGCGCTGTCCGGATCGCGCTGGCCAGCATGTGAGTCCATCTGGTCATCTTGGCCCCGTCCGGCCCGTTCGGGGGGACCGGGGCGGCTCTGGAGTGAAACCGGGAGGCGGGTTGTCGCACCACGGCCCGTTCGGGAAAAAGGATTGTGAACTATTCCGAACGGACCGTGGTGTCACCTTTCCACGCCGGCTGGCTACGGGTTCGGGGGGCCGAGGTAGGGGAACTCGGCCAGCAGGTCGTCGTGCGGCTTGAGGCCGGACGGCGGGACCTTGCCGTTGGTCAGCCAGGCGAAGCGCAGGCTGTACACGTCGTCGGTCGGGATCCGGCCGTTGGGGTAGGTGGCGGGCTTGGCCCGGTCGAAGTGCAGGATGTCCGGCAGGACCTGCAGCGCCGCGGCCTTGGCCTGCTCGGGGGTATAGCCGCCCGCGTTCTGCAGGATCGCGGACCATGGTTCCAGGTAGTTGGCCACGTCGTCGGCGGGCTGGCGGGAGTTGAACAGGTTCTTCTCCCCGTCGGGGTTGATGAACGGGTTGATGGTCGGGTTGCCGCCGCGGTCCATCTGCTCGAGCACGCCGTTGGTGCGCCGGCTGATCGAGGCCCACACGCCGATCGGGCCGTCGCCCAGCATGTCGTCGGGGACTTCCAGCACGATCGAGTCGACGTTGTTCTCGGCGAAGTCGTCGTGGCCGGTCCAGACGAAGCCGTGCAGGGCGCCTTCGACGTCGGCGAAGAACGGGTCGCTGCGCAGCCCGGCGAACAGCCGGATCCGGCCGGCCTGGACCGGCCGCGCGGTGCCGTCGAAGCTGACCGGGATATCGGCGGCGAGCACCTCGCCGGCCGGCTCGAGGTGGCGGGCGTCGGCGCCGGTGGCGTACCAGACGGTCCCGGTCTGCCTGCCGTTCTCGTACTCGGAGAAGGTGAACGTGAACGCGACGTCGGCGTGGTTATCGCCGTCGGTGTCTATGTTGATCCGGTAGACCGCGCCGGGGTAGAACTCCGGTCCGGTCACCGGGGCCGGGATCGGCGGCGGCGCGCTGGTCGGGTTGGAGTCCATGATCAGCACGGTCGTGCCCGGGTCATCGGGCGAGGTGAACATGAAGACATCGGTGAGGTCCAGGCGGCGGTCGTCGCCGGGGAACTTCAGGTTGTCGGCGCTGAAGTGGTTCGACATTTTGGGGTGTTCTGCCTTTCGGGGGTCAGCTGCGTTAGCTGCGTTAGCCGCGTCAGCCGCGGAGGAAGTCGAGCAGCGCGGTGTTGACGTCGCCGGCGTGGGTCCAGGGGATGGCGTGCGGGCCGCCTTCGATGACAACCAGCCGCGCGTCCTTGATCAGGGCGGGCAGCCGGCGGCCGGTCTTGTCCAGCGGCAGGACCTGGTCCGCGTCGCCCTGCACGACCAGGATGGGCACGTCGATCTCGGGCAGGTCGTCGCGGAAGTCGGTGGCCCAGGTGGCGATGCAGGCCACCGCGGCGGTGGCCGAGGCGGTGACGGCCAGGTTCCAGCTGGTCTGGAAGGCCTGGTCGCTGATCAGGGTGCCGCGGGCCAGGTAGCGGGTGACCTCACCGGTGCCCATCGAGTGCCCGACCAGGACCGCGTCGCGCAGGTCCAGGTGCTCGAGCAGCGTGTTCAGGTCCGCGGCGAAGGTGTCGTAGTCATAGCCGGTCACGGGCTGACTGGACTGCCCGAACCCGCGCCGGTCGTAGGTAATGACCCGGTAGCCCGCGTCCAGCAGCGCCGGGACCTGCTTGTCCCAGCCCCGGCCGCTGAGCGGGTACCCGTGGATCAGGACGACCGGCTGGCCGGCCCCGTGATCCTCGTAGTGGATCTCGATGTCCGCGCTGTTTCCCGGCCAACGGTGACGTTCGGCATTGTGCTGCATCCTTCCGGTAGCGGCGGCTCACCGGGCGTCTGGGGCCCGGTGGTTTCGCCTGCAGGTGGGTACTGATCCCACCGTCGCGTTCCGGCCGGGGGTGTCGCACCAGGGGGACCCCGGGCCTGGACCCTGGCCCGGGGTTGGTCGCTACCGGGCGCGGGGTTGGTCGCTACCGGCCGCGGCCCGGTCGCTACCGGGCGCGGGCGGCCAGGGCCGGCTCGTCGATCAGCCACAGGCTCCAGCCCTGGGCGGGCGTGCTTCGGGGTCCGGCCCGTAGCGGCCCCACACGTTCCACGTGACCACGCGGACCGTCGACTCGACCAGGGGGCCGTACGGGGCGTAGGGGTCGAAGCTCATGGTCGTGCGTGCGAGCTGTGGAGCAGCTGGCTGAGGCGGTGCAGGATGGCGGTCACGGTGGCGTCGGCGGCGTCCACCACGCCGAGGAAGCCGGCGAAGCCGTGGATGAGCCCGGGGCCGGGCACGTACTGGACGGGCACGCCGGCCTCGGCCAGGCGGGCGGCGTAGGCGGCTCCCTCGTCGCGCAGCGGATCGAACTCGGCGGTGGCCACGATGGCCGGGGCCACGCCGGCCACGTCGGCGTGGGCCAGGTCGGCTTCCGGGGCGCTGGCGCTGGTTTTGCCGACGCCGGCGCTGGCGCTGGCGCGGGCCGGGTCGGCCGGCAGGTACTGCTGGTAGAACCACGCCATGTCGCGCTCGGTCAGGAAGTAGCCCGCGCCGTTCTCGGCGATGGACGGGCTGGTCATGGCCGGGTCGGTGGCCGGGTACAGCATGAGCTGGGCGGCCAGCGGGAGCTGCTTGTCCCGGGCCCGCAGGGCCACGCCCGCGGCCAGCGAGGCCCCGGCGGAATCACCGGCCACGCCGAGCGGGCGGCCGGGATCTTCGGCCCGGAGCCAGTGCAGCACCTCCTCGGCGTCGTCCAGCGCGGCCGGGAACGGGTGCTCGGGCGCGAGCCGGTAGTCGACCGAGACCACGCGCGCTCCGGTCCCGTTGGTCACCCGGCGGCAGAGCGGATCGTGCGTCTCGACGTCGCCGACGACCCAGCCGCCGCCGTGCAGGTAGATCAGCGTGCTGCCGTGTGCCTGGAGAGGCTCGTACACCCGGACCGGCACCCCGCCCGGGGAGTGCCGGTCGGTCGCCGACGCCACCGGCTCGGGGACGTACTGCGGGCCGCGGCGGCTCAGCGCCAGCGTCCGGTAGTGGGCGCGGGTCTGCGCCGCGTCGCCCCGGACCAGCGGGGTCAGTCCCTTGCTCTCGAAGGTGTCCAGGACGGTGCGGAACTGCGGGTCGAGCGGCATACGAGGATTCTCTCCGGTTCGGTGACCGTGCCGCCACTACTGCTGGCCCGTCTCACAGCTCGGCCGGATGGTTCACCCGGGTCGGGGTGGGGGGCTGTGGCTGTGGATGGTCTTGCCGTCGGGGCTTTGTGACCTGGCTGGTGCCGTCGGGGTGGACGGTGAGGGTCCAGCCGAGTTCGTGCAGGACGACGTGGTGGTGCCACCAGCAGTAGTCCTTGAGGTTGGCCAGGCTGGTGCGGCCGCCGTCTTTGCGGTGGGTGACGTGGTGGGGTTCGCAGCCGGACGCCGGCTGATCACAGCCGCCGGGGAACTGGCATGTCTGGTCCCGCAGGGCGACCAGGCGGCGCAGGTGGACCGGGATGTCGTCGGTTTCGCCGACGTCGAGCGGGAGGGAGGGGCCGGCCAGGGGCTTGCCGAGCAGCTGGCGGCGCAGGACGGAGGCGGCGCCGCCGGGGCCGGAGACGACCTGGAGGATCTTGGCCAGGATCTGGTGTTCCAGCTCGGCCAGGGCGGCGGCGGCCGCGGCGGTGATCTGTGCGGCCTGCTCGGCGCGGCGGGCGGCGGGGCTGGTCAGCCCGGCGGGGACGGGGGCGGGGCTGGCAGCCCGGCGGGGACAGGGGCGGGGCTGAGCGCCGGTCTCGGCTGGGCCGGGAGTGCTGGTGCCGGGGACGGTGCCGGGTGCCGGGGCTGCGGGACTGCGGTGCCGTCGGCGGCGGGGTTTGCGGTGCCGGCAGCGGGGTTTGCGGGCGTAGCGGCCTGGGTGCGGAGATGGTGGTAGCCACGCACAAGGCGATCAGGTCCTCGACCGCGGCCGGGTCGATGTCACCGGTGACCACCGGGACGATCATCGCGTCGCAGGCGATCTTGCGGGCCGTGTCCCCTTCCAGCCAGACGCCGCCGTCGCCGGTGGAGACCGAGTTGGCGGCGCGGTGGGCGGCCCACCGGGCCCGGTAGCCGGTGATCCAGGCGTCCTGGATGGCGGAGTTCTCGTCCATCGCGCGGAGCTCGGCGAAGTAGATGTGGACCAGCGCCTTGACCGGCTGCCCGGCCCGCTTGGGCAGCAGGTCCGAGGCCAGGAGGCGGCGCATTGCCTCGGCGAGCGCGTCGTGGTAGCGCTGCGGGCGGGTCCGCGGGTCATCGCCGCCTTGCGGGGCGGCGAGGGCGTCCAGGACGGCCTGGACCATGGCGGTGCATTCGGGGGTCAGGTCGGCGCGCAGGACCCCGGCGCCGTCCAGGGTGGTGTCCAGGGTCAGGGCCCGGTCCAGGCCCGGGTCGCGGCCGTCGGGGTCCGGCCCGGCGGTCAGGGCCCGGATCTCCGCGCAGATCGCGGCCAGGCCCCGCAGGTCCGCGCCGCCCCGGACGGCGCCGACCACGATCTCCTCGGCCTGGTCCCGGTACCGGCCGGGGATGGCCCTGGTCCACCTGGCCACCTGCAAGGCGGCGGACTTGGTGAGCACGTCACCCTCGGCCAGCGCGGCCAGCAGGACCCGGTGGTCGCGGGCCAGCGCCTGGATCGCCTTGTACTCGGCGGCCTGGGCCTTGGTGACCCGGGTCGAGTGGATCAGCCAGGCCCGGGTGGTGCGGTGGCCGTCGGCCAGGTGCCCGTCCCGGGCGTCGAAGGCCTGCAGCAGCCGGGCCCGGACCGCCGTCTCGACCGCGTCGGCCCGCTCCAGGATCCGGAGGCGGTCCGCGACGGCCTGGGCCGGCAGGACGGCCACGTCGTCGGCGGCCAGGAATCCCAGCGCGGACTCCAGCATGGCCAGCGCCTGCGCGGCGGTGGCCGGGACGGTCGTGGCGCACATGTCCTGGCTCACCTCCCCCGGGGGCGGATCTGGATGCTGTTCCTGATCCGATTTTATCCGCGGGGTCTGACATTTCCTGCTGTTCTGATACCGTATTCGATTATGAGTTTGGAGAGGTTTTAGTTGTGCGTGGGGTCGGTGCGGGCATATCGCGGGGTGCCGGGGGCCTCGCGGACGGTGCCTGGAGACGTCAGCTGGCCGGATCCGGCATCTTGAACCTGGGCAGCGGCGAGGGCAGCAGGAGCAGCGCCCCGCCGACCCCGCCGGCGGTGGCGACCCACAGCGCCGGGCGGAGGCCGGCGGTCGTGCCGAGCAGGCCGCCCAGCAGCGCGCCGAGCGGGCGGGTTCCGTAGTTGACGGCCTGGAACGCGCCGGTGACCCGCGACCGGAGCCGGTCCGGGATCACCGCGGCGAAGATCGCCCCGATGCTGATATCCAGCATCATCACCCCGAAGCCGCACGCGAACTCCGCCCCGGATAGCAGCTCCAGGATCAGCGGCGAGCGGGCGAGCGGCACCAGCATCAACGGCGCGGTGAACGCGAAGCAGCCGGCCACGTAGGCCCAGCCGACGCCGGCCCGGGCCGCCGCCGGCTTGGTCACCACCGAGCCGAGCACCCCGCCGGCCGCGCCCGCGCCGAGGGACAGGCCGAGCACGCCGGGCCGGACGTGCAGCACGCGGATCGCGTAGAGCGTGAACAGCGCCGCGAACATGAGGTTGAAGAAGTTGATCGTCGCGACCCCGATCAGCGACGCGCGGACGATCCGGTCGCGGGCGATGAACTTCACGCCCGCGGTGACCGCCCCCTTCTCCTGGTCCGCGGGCGGTTCCGCCGGCCGGATCCGGCCCAGGAAGAACGCGGAGCCGAGGAACGACAGCGCGTCCGCGACGACCGCGAGCGGCGCCGTGAACACCTGCACGAGCAGGCCGCCGATGCTCGGTCCGCCCATGAACGACAGCGCCCGGCTGCCGTAGATCAGCGACTGCCCGTCCACGTACCGTTCCGGCGCGAGGATCGACACGAACAGCGTCGCGTCCGCCACGTTGAACAAGATGCTCAGCGTCCCGGCGCCGAACGTCACCAGGTACAGCTGCGTCATCATCAGCACGTGCAGCGCGTAGCAGACCGGGACGGTGGCGAGCAGCGCGGCCCGGCCCAGGTCCGCGCCGGTCATCGTGCGCCGCCGCCGGCCGCGCCGGTCGGCCCGCGCGCCGAGGTGCAGCCCGAACAGCAGGCTGGGCAGCCATTCCAGCGCGGTCAGGTACCCCATCTCGGCCGCCTGCGCGTGCAGCACGATGACCGCCGCGAGCGGCAGCGCGATCCCCGAGATCTGGTCGCCGGACATCGAGATCGCCGACGCGCCCCAGTACCGCCGGAACACCCGCTCGCGCAGCAGCGGGGGCACGATCCCGCGCCGCCCCTCCGCCGGCGCCGGCGCCGCCGCGATCCGCTCGCCCGCGGTCACGGCGCGTCCTCCCGCGGGAACGCGAGATGCAGGTAGGTGACGAGCCGGGCGCCCTCGGCCGCAGCTCGGGCCGGACCTGGCCGATCGACCGGGCGGATGCGGATGGCGGGCCGGGCGCTGGGAGCCAGGTCCGTTCGGAATAAAAGGATTTTTGACCTTTACTCCGGGCCGGCGTAGGTTCCGGCGGTGGCGGGGAACAGGGCTTTGGCGATCTTGAAGTTCGATACGTCGACGGTCGCGTCCATATGCAGGTATACGGCGGCGTCGCGGAAGTACTTCTCGACCCCGACCTCCAGCATCGCGCCGTAGCCGCCGTGCAGTTCGACGGCGTGCTGGCAGACCTGGAGGATCTCCTGGGAGGCGAACACCTTGACCATGTCGCACAGGCGGGTGGCGTCGGGGCTGTTCTCGTCGACGGCGAGCGCGGCGTACCGGAGCAGGGTGGCGACCGCCTCGAGCTTGGTGGCCATGGCCGCCACGCGGACCGCGACGGCCTGGTGCTTGATCAGGATCCGGCCGCCCTGGACCCGCTGCTGGACGAACGCGGCGGTGTCGTCGAAGGCGGCGATGCCGATGCCCAGGTTCTTCGCGGCCTGGATGATCTTGCCGGGCCGGAAGTAGACGCCCGCCTGGCCCAGCGCGTCGCCGTGGGCCAGGAGGTGGTCCTGCGGCACGCGGCAGTCGTCGAAGACGATCTCGCCGTTGTTCATGAAGCGGCCGCCGATGGTCTCGTTGCACCGGGTGACCTGGAGGCCGGGAGTGTCGCGCGGGACCAGGAAGCTGCTGGTGCCCTGCAGCATGCCGGCCGAGCGGTCGGTGTTGGCGTACACGACGTACAGGCTGGCGTCGTAGCCGTTGCTGATGAACTGCTTGCGGCCGTTGATGACCCACTGGCGGTCCGCGTGGACGGCCGTGGTGTCCATGTTCGCCTCGGGCACGTTGTAGGGCAGCCAGCGGTCCGAGGCACCCCGGGGTTCGGTCAGGCAGTGGGCCATCAGGAACTGCGGGTCGGCCAGGTAACGGGGGAACCACTGATCCTGCAGGGCGCGCGGCGCGAGCGAGCGCAGCAGGACCGAGATCTTCCAGTTCTGGACGAGCTTGTCGGCCAGCCCGGAGTCGCCCCGGGCGATCTCGGTGGCGATGATCGAGAACGTCTGCGCTTCGCTGGCCGGGTCCAGCCCCACGCCGCCGTACTCCTCCGGGACGCCCAGGCCGCGCAGGCCGGTGCGGTCCGCCTCGTCGAGGAGTTCGGCGGGGAGCCGCAGGTCGGGGTCGAACAGCCACTCGCGCTCCCGGTTGGCGGCGATGAACGGCCGGACCACCTCGTCGACGTACCGCCGGCAGGTCTGGCGCATCAGGCGCTGCTCGTCCGAGAGGTACCGGTCCGGCACCTGACCGATCTTGTCCATGGCTCCTCGTCTGGGGTTCAGGCCCGGCGCCTCTTCGGGCAGGACGTTCTGTCAACGGGACCGTGCTCTGACCAGAGATAGATGCTACGTCGGCCGCCCGTGGACACACTCGGCACGTCCCGGATGCCTGGTGAACGTGCCGTGTCACTGAACCGGGGTGACCAGGCCGTGCTGGTAGGCGTACCTGACGGCCTGGGCCCGGTCGCGGGCGCCGGTCTTGGCGAAGATCCGGTTGATGTGGGTCTTGACCGTGGCGTGGCTGAGGTAGAGGCGCTTGCCGATCTCGGCGTTGCTCAGCCCCGCGGCGAGCAGCGTGAGCACCTCCGCCTCGCGGGCAGTGAGCCCTCCCGGCGGCTTTTGCCCCGGGCCGGGCACGGTCGGCCCATCGGCGGGGGCGCGGCTGAGAACCGCGGTCACCAGGCGTTGCTGCACGGCGGGGTCGAGGTGGGTCTGCCCGGCGTGGACCGCGTGGATCGCGGCCTCGATCTGCTCGGCGCTGGCGTCCTTGGTCAGGTAACCCCGCGCTCCCGCCCGCAGCGCGGGCATGATCGCGTCCTCGTCCGCGTACGTCGTCAGGACCAGGACCCGGATGGCCGGCAGCCGCTGGCGCAGGTCCGCGGTGGCGGCGATGCCGTCGGTGCCAGGCATGCGCAGGTCCATCAGGACCACGTCGGGGCGGTGTTCCTCGGCGAGGCGCACCGCCTCGGCTCCGTTGCAGGCCGTGCCCACGACCTCCACGTCGTCGATGAGCGCCACCAGCATGCTCAGCCCGTCACGGACGACGCGCTGGTCGTCGGCGATCAGGACCCGGATCAGGCCCGGGCCGGGCGCATCGGTCATCTGGGCACCTCGAGTTCCACCAGCCATCCGTCGGCGGTGGGTCCGGCCCGGGCGGCGCCGCCCGCCCGCTGAGCTCGTTCGCGCATCGCGGTCAGGCCGTGCCCGCCGCCCGCGTCGGCCAGCAGCCCGGGCGGGGCCGTACCGGGACCTGCCCCGGTTGAGCAGACGTGATCCTCGATGCTGACCAGCGTGCGGTCCGCCTGGTAGCTCACGGTGACGGCGGTGGTGGCGCCGGGCGCGTAGCGGGTGATGTTGGTCAGCGCCTCCTGGGCGCCGCGGAACAGGGCCAGGCTGGCCTCGGCGGGGAGCGGCCGGCTGGTCCCGTCGACCCGCAAGGTGGCGTCGGCCCCGGTGTCGCGACGGAAGTCCTCCACCAGGGCACCGAGCTGGTCCAGGCTGGGTAGCCGCTCGCCGCGCAGCGCGCTGACGGCCTGCCTGGCGTCGGCCAGCCCGGCCCTGGTCAGCTCAGCCGACCGCTGGATGGCGGCGCGCAGAGGCTCGCTGACCGCTTCGCGCCCGGCGAGCTTGCGGGCGCCCTGAAGCTGGATGGCTAGGCCGGACAGCGAGTGAGCGAGCACGTCGTGCAGCTCGCCGGCGATGCGACTGCGTTCGGCCAGCGCGGCCGCGGCGGCCTCGGCCTCCCGCGCGTCCTGGAGCTGGGCCAGCAGCAGCTCGGTGCGGTCCTGGCTTTGCCGGCCGCGCCGGATGAACTGGCCCGTTACCGCGAGCAGCAGGCACAACAGCACCGCGGTGATGGCCGACTGGGCGGCGGGCTGCTCGGTCAGGCCGACCGCTACCGCGAGCGCGGCCGTGATCACCCCCGCGGCTACCGCGGCCGGGACGGCCGGCAGCCTGACCGCGGCGATCCACACTCCCATGCTGGCCGCTATCTCAACCGGGCCGTGCGGCTGCAGGACGGCCAGCGCTACGCCGCAGCCGCCGATCAGCGCGATGACCGCGGCCTGGGCGGCCGGGCCGCGACGGGCCCAGCCGACGCTGACCGCGGTGGCGACCGCCGCGGCGTACACCGCCAGCACGACGGCCACCGCCAGGCCCGCACCGTGCAGGCCCGGCGCGGGATGAGTCTGCGCACTCGTGCTGACCACGACCGCCAGGAACACCACGCCCAGCGGCCGCAGCGCCTGCCGCTGCCGGTCGCCGCGCTCGCGGGCGCGAGACCGCGCTTCCGCCACCCGGGCCGAGGGGTGTTCGCCGTCGTCCGGCGCCGGAGGCGGAGCGGACCGCTCGGCACCATGACGACGGCCCGCCGCGGCCAGCCGTGCCTTCACAGACACAGTGTGGACCGCGGCGGGCCCTGATTCCAGATCAGCCACGGACGCCTGCCGTAACACGAGCGGCGGCGGTCGCCGGAGCCGCTGCCAGCCGGCGTCCGCGCAGGTAGATAACGACCAGCCGGGTCAGCACGTCGGCCAGGGCCATCATCACCAACGCCGCCACCCAGGCCGCCGAGCCGGTGATGTGGTGCGCGACGCTGAACCGGGCGATGGCCGGGCCGGCGCCGTTGCTCGCGGCGACCGCGAAGGCCAGCCGGGCGCCGACGCCGACGACCCACATGCTGGCCGCCACCACGCCCGCGCGGCCAAGCGGCCGGCCGTCGGCGTCGAGGCGCAGCCGGGTGGCCAGGCCGCCGATCGTGCCCATCGCCGCGCCGGTCAGCACGCACGCCGCCATCAGCACGAGGTCGCTGCCGCCGGCGGGCACCGAGTGCAGGAACAGCACCGCGGCGCAGCCCACGGCGAGCACCGGGGTGGCGAGGGACCGCGCATCGAGCGGGTGCTCGCGGATCTGGCGGATGACCAGGAGAATGAGGCTTGCGTTGATCAGGTATACGGAGAAGTTGTTCATGCCGTCAGCGTGCCGCCGGACCCCGTGCGTGACGTCGGCCCACGGGTGGGAGTCCGGGTTGATACCCGGCCTCAACCCCAGGGTGGAGGTGTTCGGCCGGGCACCCGGCTAGTCGAGGAAGTCGCGCACGGCGGCGATGACCAGGTCCGGGGCTTCTTCGGGGAGGAAGTGACCGGTGGGGAGCGCGGTGCCGCGGACGTCGGCAGCGTACTGCCGCCAGACGGCGAGCGCGTCGTAGCCGCGGCCGACGAACGCCTGGGTTCCCCACAGGGCCAGGACCGGGCACTCGATCTTGCGGCCCGCGGCGAAGGTCTCGTCGTCGTGGAGCAGGTCGGTGCTGGCCGCGGCGCGGTAGTCGGCGCAGGTCGCGGCGATCGTGGCGGGGTCGGCGAAGCAGCGGATGTAGTCGTCCATGATGTGCGGCTCGATGCTCGCGCCCGGGCCGAGCAGCGGGCCGATCAGGGACCGGACCCAGAAGCCGGGGTCGGCGGCGATCAGGTGCTCGGGGAGGTCGTTCGGCGCGGTCAGGAAGAACCAGTGGTAGTACGCCGCGGCCATGGCCCGGGTCACGTTGCCGAACACGTGCCGGGTGGGCACGATGTCCAGGACCGCCAGCCGTCGTACGGCGCCGGGATGGTCCAGCACCAGCCGGTGCGCCACCCGGGCGCCCCGGTCGTGGCCGACCAGGTCGAACTCGCCGAAGCCGAGCTGGCGCATCAGCCCGATCTGGTCGCGGGCCATGGACCGCTTGGCGTAGACCAGCCGGGCGGCGTCCGGGGCGGGCTTGCCGGAGTCACCGTAACCGCGCAGGTCGGCCGCCACCACCGTGTGGTCCGCGGCCAGGACGGGGGCGACGTGGCGCCACATGAGGTGGTTCTCGGGATAGCCGTGCAGGAGCAGGACGGGCGGGCCGGACCCGGCGACCGCGCAGTTGATGCTCATGCCTTCAACGTCCAGGTGGCGGTACTCGAAGCCGGCCAGCCGCGGCGGCGAAGCAGGTGCGGTCATGAGCACATGGTGCCAGGCTGGGAGGATGCCGCCGGCTAGCGGGCGGGGGTGAGGGCGGCGACCAGGCGGCGGGTGAGGGCGGGGAGCCGGGGGGCGGGGCGGCTGCGCTCCGGGCGCGGCTGGCGGTGGCGGGCGGCGGCGAGCATCTCGTGGTGGTGGTCGCGGGCGAGCTGGCCGATGCGGTCCGGGCTGGCGTACATGATTCCCTCGTTTCGCTGAGCTGGAATGTCCCACTGCCGCCAGCATGCCGGGCGGCGGGGCGACGGTCAGTCAGCCACCGGACAGGACGACTGTCACCTTGCCGACACTTCCGTATGCTGGCGGCGTGCATCTTGGGCTCATCGCCATCGTGGTCAGCGAGTACGACCCGGCCATCCGGTTCTTCGTGGACGTGCTGGGCTTCGAGCTGGTGGAGGACTCCCCGGCCGTGACCAACGCCGGGCAGGCCAAGCGCTGGGTGGTGGTCCGGCCGCCGGGAGCGGCGACCGGGCTGCTGCTGGCCCGGGCGGACGGGGACGACCAGGCCGCCGTGATCGGGAACCAGGTGGCCGGCCGGGTGGGTTTCTTCCTGCAGGTCGAGGACTTCGGCGCCGCCTACGCGCGGATGCGGGCCGCGGGGGTGCGGTTCCTGGGCCCGCCGCGCACCGAGCCTTACGGCCAGGTCACCGTGTTCCTCGACCTGGCCGGCAACAAGTGGGACCTCATCGGCCCGGCGGCGTAGGGCGAGCCGCCGTCGGGCACGGGTTAGGTTAGGTGGATGGACGGGGCGCCGGTGCTGGTATCGGTGAACGTGGGCTTGCCGCGCGACGTGCCCTGGCAGGGCAAGACCGTCCACACCGGGGTCTGGAAGTACCCGGTCGACGGGCCGGCCATGGTCCGCCGGCTCAACATCGACGGCGACGGCCAAGGCGACCTGGCCGGGCACGGCGGCGAGCAGCGGGCCGTCATGGTGTACCAGGTCCAGTCCTACCGCCACTGGGAGCGGTACTTCGGGCGGGACAAGTTGGACCACGGATCGTTCGGCGAAAATTTTACGGTGGCCGGCCTGGCCGACGACGAGGTCTGTATCGGCGACCGGTACCGGATCGGCGAGGCCGAATTCGAGGTCACCCAGCCGCGGGTCACCTGCTACCGGGTGGGCCTGCGGCTGGGCGAGCCCGAGCTGCCCGCGCTGCTGGTCAGCCACCATCGTCCCGGGTTCTACATGCGGGTCATCAGCGAAGGCCGGGTGCAGGCCGGGGACCAGATCGTCAAGACCAGGACCGGTCCCGGCGCGCTGAGCGTGGCCGACACCGACGCGCTGCTCTACCTCCCGCACCGCGACCCGGCCAAGCTGCGCCTGGCCACCACGATCCCGGCGCTGAGCCCGGGGTGGCAGGGGTCGTTCCGCGAACTGCTGGATTCGGCGGCCGCCCCGGCCGGGCCGGCCTGGACCGGGTTCCGGCCGCTGCGGGTGACCGGGGTGGTCGCGGAGAGCGCCACCGTGTCGTCGATCTGCCTGGCCGCGCCGGACGGCAGCCCGCTCCCGGCCGCGCCGGCCGGGCAGTACCTGACCCTGCGGATCACCGGCGCCGGGCAGCCCGCCCCGGTGCGCAGCTACTCGCTCTCGTCCACGCCCGACGCCGGCACCTACCGGATCAGCATCAAAGCCGAACCGGACGGCACGGCCAGCAGCTACCTGAACCGCGAGGTGCGGCCCGGGGCGATGCTGGAGGCCGCGGCGCCGCGCGGCGACTTCGTGCTGGACGACGGCGCCGGCCCGGTGCTGCTGCTGTCGGCCGGGATCGGCGTCACGCCGGTGCTGGCCATGCTGCACGCGCTGGCCGGCGCGCAGAGCACGCGGGAGGTCTGGTGGGTGCACAGCGCCCGCGAGCCGCGCGAGGACGCGCTGGCCGCCGAGGCGCGCGCCCTGCTGACCGGGCTGCCGCACGCCCACGAGTACCTGCGCTACACCCGGGACCAGGGGCGGCTGAACAAGGACGCGCTGATCGCGCTGGGCGTTCCGGCCGACGCGACCGCGTACGTGTGCGGGCCGGACGCGTTCATGGCCGACATGCGGCAGGCCCTGACCGCGATCGGGATCGAGGCCGGGCGGATCCGCACCGAGCTGTTCGGGGCGCTCGCGTCGATCAACCCGGGGATCACCGGGCAGGCCCGGCGGGCGCCGCACCAGCCGGACGGGCGCCGGCCCCGGCCCGCTGGTGACGTTCGCGCGCAGCGGGATCGCCGCGGCGTTCGGCACGGGGCGGCGCAGCGTGCTCGAGCTGGCCGACGCGTGCGACGTGCCCAGCCGGTGGAGCTGCCGGACCGGCGTCTGCCACACGTGCGTCACGCCGCTGCTGGCCGGCCAGATCCGGTACGCCCCGGACCCGCTGGAGCCGCCCGCCGACGGCGAGGTGCTGATCTGCTGCGCGCAGCCCGACACCGACATCGTGCTGGATATGTAGGGTGCGCGTCGTTTAGCGGTCGGCCTCGGGCAGGACCCGGTAGAGCTGGTTGCGTGAGCTGATGCCGCGCAGGTAGTTAGCAAGGTAAAGCTTTTTCCAGCAAGGTAAAGCTTTGTCCTTGACACGCCTGCCCGGTCAGGTGAGGCTGGGCGGGCAGCGCGGGGGCGCGGACGGGGGGAAGGGTCGTGGACGATGACCAGGTTCGGCCGGGGTCGGGCCCGGATCGGCGTGGGGTGCTGAAGAACGCGCTGGTGCTGGGGGCGGCCGCGCCGCTGGCGGGCGCCTGGCCGGCGACCGGGGGCCGGGCGGCCCGGGCGCTGTCGTCCGCGCAGCTGGCCGGGCAGCGGGTGGTGTACTCCTACCCGGGCCTGACCGTGCCCGCCGCGCTGCTGGACCGGATCAGCGCCGGCCAGGCGGCCGGGGTGATCTTCTTCGGCGAGAACATCTCCGGTGACGCCCAGATCGCGGCGGTGATCGGGCAGCTGGCCCGGGCGCAGCGGCACAGCCCGGTCTCGGCCCCGCTGCTGCTGATGACCGATCAGGAGGGCGGCCTGGTCCGGCGGCTGCCCGGTGCTCCGGCCCAGTCGCAGAAGCAGGTCGGCGAAGCGGCGGGGCCGGGCGGCCGGCGGCGCGGGCCAGGCGGGCACCGGGGCCGGGCAGAACCTGGCCGGCGTGGGCATGAACGTCAACCTGGCGCCGGTGCTCGACGTGTACGGCGCGGCAGGCGACTTCATCGATCAGCACCAGCGTTCCTACAGCAACCAGGCGCCGGTGGTGGCCGCCTGCGGGCGGGCCTTCATCACCGCCCAGCAGAAGACGGGCGTGGCCGCCACGGCCAAGCACTTCCCCGGCCTGGGCGCGGCGACGACCTCGCAGAACACCGACACCGGCCCGGTCACCCTGACCGCGTCGCTGGCCAGCCTGCGCGCCAGGGACGAGGCGCCGTACCTGGCCGCGATCGCGGCCGGGGTCAAGCTCATCATGGTGTCCTGGGCCCGCTACCCGGCGCTGGACGCTGTGCGGCCCGCGGGATTGTCCCCGGCCGTGGTCCAGGGCGAGCTCCGCGGTCACCTCGGCTATCGGGGCGTGACCATCACCGACGCCCTCGAGGCGGGGGCGCTGACGTCGTTCGGCAGCTCCGGGCAGCGCGCCGTGCTGGCCGCGCGGGCCGGGATGGACCTGCTGCTCTGCTCGGCGCGGGATGTCACGCAGGGCCAGGAGGTCACCGCGGCGCTGGCTGGCGCGCTGGACGGCGGGCGGCTGAACCCGGCCGCGTTTAACGCCGCGATGCAGCGCATCACCGCCCTGCGGAACGCGCTGTAACGGCGGTTTACGTCGACCCTCCGGTCCGTTACGGTCGTGACGTGCTGGAGTTCATGACCAACGCGGTCGCGCACTGGGCACAGGTGCGGCCGGAGGCGGAGGCGCTGACCTACGGCCCGGTGCGGTGGACGTGGGCCCAGTGGGACGACCGGATCCGGCGGGTCGCCGGCGGGCTGGCCGGGCTGGGCCTGCGCCGCGGCGGCCGGGTGGCGTTCCTGGACAAGAACCACCCGGCGTGCCTGGAGGTGTCGCTGGGCGCGGGCCTGCTCGGGGCGGCCAGCGCCGTGGTCAACTGGCGGCTGGCGGCCGGCGAGCTCGACTACGTGATCAACGACTGCGGCGCCACCGTGCTGTTCGCCGGGGCGGAGCTGCTGCCTGCGGTGGCGGCCATCCGGGACCGGCTGCCGCGCGTCACCGAGGTGATCGTGGTGGGCGGGCCGCGGGACACGTACGAGGCGTTCCTCGGCGCGGCCCGTCCGGCGGACGCGGCGGCCGACCGCACGGACGAGGACCTGTGGCTGGTGATGTACAGCTCGGGCACGACCGGGCGGCCGAAGGGCGTGATGCTGTCGCACCGCAACCTCGTCGCGCATACCCGCAACTCGGCCCCGCTCGCGCCGATGGAGCCGGGCGACCGCAACCTGGTCGCGATGCCGCTGTTCCACGTGGGCGGCACGTCGTACGCGCTGTTCGGCATCCACGCCGGGATGCCGAGCACGTTCACCCGCGAGCCGGACCCGGCCTCGCTGCTGGCGGCGTTCGCCGCCGGGGCCACCCACGCGTTCCTGGTGCCCGCGGTGGTGGCCGGGCTGCTGGCCGGGGGCGAGCGGGCGATCGCCGCGCTGAACGGGCTGAAGTACCTGCTCTACGGGGCCGCGCCGATGCCGCTTCCGGTGCTGCGCCAGGCGCTGACGGCCTGGCCCAAGCTGAACTTCATCCAGGTGTACGGGCTGACCGAGCTGTCCGGGGTGATCAGCGCCCTGTCCGCGCAGGCGCACCGGGACCCGGCCTTTCCGGAGCGGCTCACGTCGGCGGGCACGCTGCTGGCCGGCGCGGAACTGCGGGTGGTGGACCCGGCCACCGGGCGCGATGTCGCGGCCGGGCAGCCGGGCGAGTTCTGGTTCCGTTCGGCCCAGCGGATGATGGGCTACCTGAACCGGCCGGAGGACACCGCGGCGGCGATCACCGCGGCGGGCTGGCTGCGCACCGGCGACATCGGGCACGTGGACGACGGCGGGTTCCTGTTCGTCTCCGACCGGGTCAAGGACATGATCATCACCGGCGGGGAGAACGTCTACTCGCCCGAGGTCGAGCAGACCGTGGCCGAGCACCCGGCGGTGGCCGAGGTCGCGGTGATCGGCGTGCCCGATGACCAGTGGGGCGAGAGCGTCAAGGCGCTGGTCGTGCTCCGGGCCGGCCAGCAGGTGACCGAAGCCGAGGTCATCGCGTTCACCCGCGAGCGCCTCGCGCACTACAAGTGCCCGCGCACCGTCGACATCGTCGAGGCGCTGCCGCGCACGCCCAGCGGGAAGGTGCTCAAGCGGACTCTGCGCGCCCCGTACTGGGCCGGACGGGACCGGCAGATCTGAGGCGCGGTGATCGCGGATATCGTGCGGCCGCCGGTCGCCGCGGCCGAAGCCCTCGGCGACCGGCCGGACGCCGGGCTGTATCCGCTGTATCCCGGCGAAGAGGCGGTCATCGCCCACGCGGTGGAGGGCCGGCGGCGGGAATTCGCCACTGGCCGCGCGTGCGCCCGCACCGCCCTGGCCCAGCTGGGCGTGCCGGGCGCGGCCATCCTGCCCGGAGCGCGCGGCGCGCCGCAGTGGCCGGCGGGCGTGGTGGGAAGATCACGCACTGTGCCGGATACCGGGCGTGCGCGGTGGCGTTCGGCCGGGACGTGGTCGCGATCGGCGTGGATGCCGAACCTAATCGCTCGCTTCGCGAGGGGGTGCTTAGGGCGGTGGCGGGCGAGGCCGAGGAGGCGAGGATCCGCGCGCTCCGGGCGGAGGTTCCGGAGGCGTGCTGGGACCGCCTGTTGTTCAGCGCCAAGGAATCGGTCTACAAGGCCTGGTTTCCGCTCACCGGCCGGCGGCTGAGGTTCCGGGACGCCCGGGTCGACTTCGACCCGGTGCGGATGACCTTCTCGGTCCGGCTGATCGTGGACGGCCCGGTGGTGAACGGGGCGGCGCTCACCGGGCTGGACGGGCGCTGGGTGGCCGGCGACGGCTTGCTGGCCACCGCGATCGTGGTCCCGCGGCGCGGTGCCGCGGCGCGGTGCCGGCGCGGGCTAGTCCGGCAACCGCCCAGGTTCACCGGTCTGGCCCCGCGGCTCGCATCAGCGTCGGGCTGGCTTTCATCGCTCATCAGTTCCATAATCCGGAAATTATCGTGGAACCTTTGGCTTACGTGGTCGATCTGGGCAACTGGGGTTGCCCAAAGTTTCCACGGAAGCCGGAATTACCACGCAAATGGGATCTGCGGGGCTGACGGGGCGAGTGGGGGAGGGCGGCGGTCCGTGATCGTTGCGTGGGTTAGTCGGTGATCTGGCAGATTGGCTCGCCGGAGGTGACGGTCTGGCCGACGCGTCGAACGCGGTGATCAGCCTGGTCGCCGTGCGGCAGGAGGTGATCGCCTCCCAGAACGCCTTGGTGTTCACGCCGCCCGGGGCGACGACGCCGAGCCCGGTGATGACGACTCTCCTGTCGTGCATAGTCCTGCGCCCCACGCTCTCTTGATCGATGGCTGTGATGATCGATGCCGTCCAGGCTGCGGCGCGGTGCTGGAGAGTCACTCGAACGCCGGAGGAGAGGCCTTTGCGGGGCTTTACCGAGGAATCACGGGGATGAGCAGGCGGGCCTGGCGTTCCGGGCCCCAGTGCAGGGTGCAGCGGCCGTGGTTGCCCTTTTCGTAGGCGGCCGGGAACTGACCGGTGAACGGGTTGTGCGGCCATAGCCAGCGGCCCGCGACGACCAGGCGCAGCGTCTCCCCGGCCCGGAACAAGGTGGCGGACGGGCCGAGCGCGATGTCGGCCGCGACGACCTGGCCCGGGGCCAGCGGCTCGCGGCGGGTGCAGGCGGGCACCGGGTCGAACGGCCGCGAGCTCGCCTCGTCGAGCGCGCGCAGCGAGGCTTTCAGCCAGCCGGTCGTGATCCGGTCACGGCCGAATCCGTAGGAGCCCTCGAACGGGACGTAGGCGCGGCCGCGCCATTTCTCCACGCCCGCGAACAGGTCGACGTCGTCGGTGCCCTGTGCTTCCACCCACAGCCGAAGGGCCATCGGGCCGGTCAGCTCGGTGTCGGCCGGCACCGTCCAGTCCCAGCAGATGCCGTCCTTGAGGGTGCCGAACGTGATCCGGCCGGCCTGGGCCCGGGTCGGCGGCTCGGCGGCGAGCCCGGCGGCGGTCAGATAGAGCGGCGTGTATTCGGTGCGGTCCAGCGGCCAGTTGTCCTCCTCGCGCACCTCGGCGATGACGTCGCGGCTCTCCCGGACCTCGAGCCTGATCCGCGGGGGCGGCGGGACGTCGTGCCCGCGCAGGTAGCGGTCGAAGAACTTCAGCTGGGCGGCGCGGGCGGGCGGGGAGTAGAACGTGGCCCACTTGCCACTGCGGTGGGTGTACAGGAACCGGTCGGCGCTGGAGATGCGTTCCCAGCCGCGGAACGACCCGCGGCTGTGCAGGTTGTTGTCGGAGAAGCTGCCGCAGATCAGCGCGGGCACGGTGATCTTGCCCAGGGCCGGGACGAGCCCCTGCCACCAGTCATCGCGCAGCGGGTGGCGGCGCTGCTCGTCGCTGAGGCGGTAGGCCTGCCGCACGCCCTTCAGCCCGTGGCTCCACTCCTTGACGAAGCCGTCCTCGCGGATCCCGCCCGGCAGCATCAGGTCCCGGTAGGGGTCGGTGAGGCCCTCCCACGGGCAGATCGCCTTCAGGCTCGGCGGCTGCTGCGCCGCGCCCTCCCACTGGGAGATGGCCAGGTAGGACACGCCGACCAGGCCGACGGCGCCGGTGCTCCACGGCTGCGCCGCGGCCCACTCGATCAGGTCGTAGACGTCCTCGCCCTCCTGACCGGAGAACAGCCGGGCCGTGCCCCCCGAGGTGCCGGCCCCGCGCAGGTCGCAGTTGACCACCGCGTAGCCCTGGGCCGCCCACCAGGCCGGGTCGGGCGCCTCCCAGCCGGTCAGGGACGAGAAGTGCAGCGGGCCGGTCTGGCGCAGCACCCGGTACTGGATGGAGACCCGCCAGCCGCGACCGCGCCGGACGGGCAGGTTGTCCTTTCCGTATGGATGCGCCGACAGCAGCACCGGGAACTTCTCGCCGTGGGCGGGCCGGACGACGTTGACCCGCAGCGTGGTGCCGTCGCGCACGACCACGGGCAGATCCCGGTCCTGCGACAGGGACCCTCGTGCTGGTTCGTAGACGCTGACCCGCGGGTGCAGCAGCCCCGGTAGCCGGTCCGCCAGCGCGTACCGCAGCGCTCCTGGCCGGTGCCACGGCCGGTCCACCCGGGACGTGCGCATGGGCTTATTGTCGCATGCCGGGCGAATTCAGCTCCAGGCCATTTCGAGCCGCCCTTGAGCGGCCGTGCCGACTATGGCAGCTGACCGGTAGAAGTTATTTGCCGTATCTGCAGGCGGTAAAGGCGAAGCTAATTCACTGGATGAACAGCGGTTGTCTCATTATCAACCACTCACCACAGAAAAGGCGCAGCTCATCATGACAATCGATGACCCCCGCGGCACTGCGGCCGGCGGCGACCAGGAGAGCGCGGTACACGTCTTGCGCTCCGCCGCGTCGCCGTCGGTGCTGTACAACCTGGTGGCGGACGTGTCCCGCTGGCCGGCCATCTTGGACCCGGTCATTCACGTCGGGTACTCGGGCCGTTCGGGCCGGGCGGAATGGTTCGAGCTCTGGGTCCTGGTCGGCGACCAGGTGTGCTCCTGGCGCACCCGCCGGGACCTGGACCCGGACCAGGGACGTATCACCTTCGAGCAGGAGCGCACCCACCGGCCGGTCACCACGATGGCCGGACGCTGGGAGTTCCGGCCGCTCGACGACGGCGGCAGCCAGGTCGAGCTGAGTCACTGGTTCACCGTGGACGGCGGCGACGCCGAGCGGGACCAGGTGGCCGCCGCGGTCGACCACAACAGCACCCGCGACCTGGCGGCGCTGTGCCGGCTCGCTACCCTCGGCTCCGCCGTCAACGAGCTGGTCTTCTCGTTCGCCGACCAGGTCCGGCTGCCGGTCAGCGCGGCCGAAGCGTACGAGTTCATCGAGCGCTCGGAGCGGTGGCCGCAGGTGCTGCCGCACGTGAGCCGGGTCGAGCTCACCGAGCCGCAGCCCGGCGTCCAGGACATGGAGATGGAGAGCGTCACCGTGGACGGTCGCGTGCACACCACGCGATCGCTGCGGCTGTGCTTCCCGGACGAGCGGATCGTCTACAAGCAGCTCGTGCCGCCGGCCATGCTGTTCGGCCACTGCGGGCGTGGGAGTTCGCCGACACCGACCGCGGGTCGGTGGTGACCGCGCGGCACACCGTGGCGATCAACCCGGCGGCCGTGAGCGAGATCCTGGGCCCGGGGCACGACCTGGGCGACGCGCGCATGTACCTGCGCGACGCGCTCAGCGCCAACAGCCTGCAGACCCTGGAGTGCGCGGGCCAGCATCGGCTCGCAGGCCGTCGGGGCGTGAAGCTCTGCCAGGCCGCCGGGGCGTGAAGCCGCCGGGCGTGAAGCTGCCGGGGCGTGAAGCTGCCGGGGCTTAGACAGGAAGGCGACCACCCGCATGTTCCCTACTGATCTGCTGCTGCTCGACATCGTCGTCGTGCTGGCCGCCGCGCGGTTGTTCGGCGCGATCAGCCGCAAGATCGGCCAGCCGGTGGTGATCGGGGAGATCGTGGCCGGGATCGCCCTGGGGCCGACGCTGCTCGGTCAGGTGCTCGGGCACCGGCTGTTCCCGGCCACGATGCTGCCCTCGCTGACCACCATCGCCGACATCGGCCTGGTCCTGTACATGTTCGTGGTCGGGATGGAACTGGACCAGGAGCTGGTGCAGGGCAAGTTCCGGGTCGCGGCCGGGGTGGCGACGGGCGCGACCGCGCTGCCGCTGGTGCTGGGGTGCGGGCTCGCGTTCTGGCTCGCCCCGCGCTACGCGACCGGCGGGACGCTGGCCTTCGTGATGTTCTTCGCGGTCTCGGTGTCGGCCACCGCGTTCCCGGTGCTCGCGCGCATCCTCACCGACAAGAGCCTGGAACGGACCCTGCTCGGCGGGCTGTCCCTGGCCTCCGCCGCGGTCATCGACGTCGGCTCCTACGCGCTGCTGGCCGTGGTGGTGGCGATCGCGTCCGTGGCCGGCCACGACTCCTGGCGGCTCGCGTTCGTGCCGGTGTACTTCCTGTTCATGCTCGGCGTGGTGCGGCCGTTCCTGCGCGGGCTGGTGGCCCCGGCCTTCGACCGGGCCGGTGGCTCACCCCGAGGCTGTGCGGCGTGCTGGTCGGGCTGTTCTTCTCGGCCTGGGTGTGCCAGTGGATGCAGGTCAACTTCATCTTCGGCGCGTTCCTGTACGGGGCGATCATGCCCCGGTCCCAGGGCATCATCCGCCACGTCAGGCAGGGCCTGGAGTCCGCGGTGCACCTGATGCTGCCGATGTTCTTCGTGATCACCGGGCTGACGGTGAACCTGACCGCGCTGCGCCTGGATGACGTGGGCATCCTGGCCGCCGTCCTCGCGGTCGCGATCCTGGGCAAGGTCGGCGGCGGCTACGCCGGCGCCCGGCTGACCGGGATCCCGCGGCGCGGCTCAGCGGTCATGGCCGCGCTGGTCAACACGCGAGGCCTGACCGAGCTGGTCATCCTCTCCGTCGGCCTGCAGCAGCACCTGCTCAGCCCGCAGCTGTACGCCCTGATGATCGTGATGGCCCTGGTCACCACCGCGATGACCGGTCCGCTGCTGAACTGGATCCAGCCCATGGTGATCTCCGCGCCCGACGCCGAGACGACCCGCACCAGCATCATGGCCTTCGCGGCGGGCGGATTGAGCGCCAACATGGACACGGCCAGACCCGCGGTCCAGCGCGCTGCTCAGCGCGCTGCTCAGAGCGCCGCTCAGGGCGCCGCTCAGGGCGCTGCTCAGGGCGCCGCTTCGCGCGCTGCTTCGCGCGCCGGCCAGCAGGTTGGCCAGGGCCGGCCAGCGGGTCGGGCCTAGGGAGGACCGATGAGCGCCGAAGAGCCGTACCTGCGCGTGGTGCGCGGGAACCCCACCCCCGAGGAGATTGCCGCGCTGGTCGCGGTGCTGCTCGAGCGCGGGGGCGAGAGGGGCCCGGCGGCGCGTCCGGTGCCGCGGGCCCGCTCGGCCTGGGCCAACCCGGCCTACGTACTGCACCACGCCAGCCAGCGCGTCCCGGTCCGGGGGAGCCGTGTCCATCCCGGCGCCTAGCGCGGCCGAGTGGCCCGCTGACGTACCTCCCGGGCCGCGGGCCGGCCTGAGTCAGGTCGTCACGATCGAATCGCTGCGGCCCGCCGACTCACCCCGGGTGCGCGGCCAGGACGCCGGGCACGCGCACGCGCTGCGAGAGAACCTGCCCGACCTCCCGGCGATCCTGGTCAACCGGCGGACGATGCGGGTCATCGACGGGATGCACCGGCTCAGCGCGGCCCGGCTGGCGGGGGCCGGCACGATCCGGGCCGAGTTCATCGACACCGACGAGCGGACCGCGTTCCTGCTCGCGGTCCGGGCCAACACGCGCCGCGGCCTGCCCTTGTCCCTGGCGGACCGGGAAGCCGCGGCCGAGCGCATCTTGTCCTGGTACCCGTACTGGTCGGACCGGTCCATCGCGGCCATCGCGGGGCGGCTGGTGAAGGATCCGGCCCTGCGCTACGCCGAGGCCGGGCGGGTGCTGGTGCGCTGGCTGGACGCCCGCGCGACCGGCGTCGGTGACTGGCGCGACGTGATCGACGCGATCCCGTCGCACTGGGTCGAGACGATCATCAACGTGGCGCAATCCTGCGGTAACGAGTGGCACGAGCTGGCCGCTGCGCTCGAGCAGCGCACCGCGCTCGCCTGTGAGGAATGATAGGGGAGGAATGACATGAGGCTCGACGGCAAGGTGGCCCTGGTGACCGGGGGCGCCCGGGGAATCGGCCGCGCGATCTGCCTGGCCCTGGCCGACGCCGGGGCCAGCGTCGCGGTGAACTACCGGTCCAGCTCCGCTGAGGCGGCGGAGCTGGTCGGCCAGATCGAGGCGGCCGGCGGCAAGGGCGTCGCGCTGGCCGGTGACGTCAGCGACCCGGCCGGCACCGCCACGGTGGCCGCCGAGGCCATCGCCGCGCTCGGCGGCCTGCACATCCTGGTCAACAACGCCGGCATCGTCAAGGACGGGCTGATCTTCACCATGGAGCCGGCCGACTGGCAGGCGGTGATGAACGTCAACTTCGGCGGCGTGTTCAACGGGACCAAGGCCGTGTTGCGTCACCTCATGGCGCAGCGCGAGGGCACGATCGTCAACATCTCGTCGGTCATGAGCGAGCGCGGCTGGACCGGGCAGGCGAACTACGCGGCGTCCAAGGCCGCGATCAACGCGTTCACCCGGAGCGCGGCGGTCGAGCTGGCGCGCAGACGATCTGGCCCGCCGGGTCGACGGCGCCGGCCGCGATCTTGGTACCGCCCAGATCAACGCCGACCGTCAGGCCGTCCGATAGCGCGGTCATGAATCCGGCCTTGAAATGCGCCACCCTGAATTACGCAATCCGGAAATACGCCGGGCGGACGAAAGGCGGCGGCAGATTCGCTCGGGCATATGGTCGCTCATCGGATTAACGGGTATAGGCGGCCCGCGGCAGCGGGATTTCCCTCAGCGCGCCGGTCTCCACGTCGAACACGAAGCCGCGGATCGCGTCCTTGCGCGGGATGAACGGGCTGGCCGCGATCCGGGCCGCCGAGTCCGCGACCGACTGCTCCAGGCTGGCGAACGCCCCGGTGTCCCAGTCCGGCTCGGCCCCGGTGTCGGCCTGCAGGCGGGCCCGGAATTCGTCGTCGGTGATGGTCATCATCCCGCACCTGGTGTGCTGGATCAGGACGATCTCGGTCGTGCCCAGCAGTCGCTGGCTGATGGTCAGCGACCGGATGACGTCCGGGGTGACCACGCCGCCGGCGTTCCGGAGCACGTGCGCGTCGCCGTCGCGCAGCCCGAGCAGTCCGCGCGGATCCAGCCGCGCGTCCATGCACGCGACCACCGCGACCCGCATGGCCGGCCGGGCAGAAGCTGACGGCCCGGCGAACGCGGCGGCGTAGCGGCGGGCATGGTGCGGCAATTCATCGGTTATACAGGAAGTCACTTTCTCTTGATAGCAGCCTGCCAAGGGCCGGGAATAGGCGGTTCAGCCATACACGGCAACCTGCGATATATTCCACTGTCGGCCGCGTCGAACGCATTGTGCGCCGGGGCCGGGACGGGCAGGATTTCTTCTGGCGGAAGGAGGGCGGCGCAGTGAACGACATCGTGGCCGTGGCGCGCGAGCAGGTGCTCGAGGGCGGCGACGGGCTGACGCAGGCGCAGATCCACCAGGTCCTGCAGGTCCCCGACGACCGGCTCGGGGAGTTGCTGGCGCTGGCGCACGAGGTCCGCCTGGCGTGGTGCGGACCGGAGGTGGAAGTCGAGGGGATCGTGTCGCTGAAGACCGGCGGCTGCCCGGAGGACTGCCACTTCTGCAGCCAGAGCGGCCAGTTCTCCTCCCCGGTCCGGTCGGTGTGGCTCGATATCCCCGCGCTGGTCGAGGCGGCCAGGCAGACGCGCGCCACGGGCGCGAGTGAGTTCTGCATCGTGGCCGCCGTACGCGGCCCGGACGCCCGCCTGATGGCGCAGCTGCGGGCGGGGGTGAAGGCGATCCGCGAGGAGGTCGAGATCCAGGTCGCGGCGAGCCTGGGCATCCTGGACCCGGAGCAGGCCGGCGAGCTGGCCGACATGGGCGTGCACCGGTACAACCACAACCTGGAAACGGCGCGCTCGTACTTCCCCGAGGTCGTGACCACCCACACCTGGGCGGAACGGTGGGACACCTGCCTGCTGGTGCGCCGGTCCGGGATGGAGCTGTGCTGCGGCGCGCTGGTCGGCATGGGCGAAACCGTGGCGCAGCGCGCCGAGCTGGCCGCCCAGCTCGGCGAGCTCGCACCGGACGAGGTGCCGCTGAACTTCCTCAACCCGCGGCCGGGGACGCCGTTCGGCGACCTGCCCTTGATGGCGGCCAAGGACGCGCTGCGGACCATCGCGGCGTTCCGGCTGGCGCTGCCCCGGACCATCCTGCGGTACGCCGGCGGCCGCGAGCTCACGCTGGGCGACCTCGGCACCCGCGACGGACTGCTCGGCGGGATCAACGCGGTGATCGTCGGCAACTACCTGACCACCCTCGGCCGCGACCCCGGAGAGGACCTGGCCCTGCTGGCGGACCTGCGGATGCCGATCAAGTCGCTCACCGCGACCCTGTGACCGTGATCTACTGCGGGCACTGCGGGCTAGCCGTCGCCGGGGCGGGGCACGAGGCCTGCGTCCGGCGGCTCGAGCTGGAGCCGCCGCGGTACTGCCCGCGGTGCCGGCGCCGGCTGGTGGTCCAGGTGATGCCGGACCGCTGGATCGCGCGCTGCGCTGAGCACGGCGACACCACCGCCTCGACCTGGGCCGGTGGTTGAGGTGTCCCCTGCCGCGCTGCTGGACTTCGACCGCGATCACCTGTGGCATCCGTACTCGTCGATGACCCGGCCCGGCCGGCCGTACCTGGTGGAGTCGGCGTCGGGAACCCGGCTGCGGCTGCGGGTGGACGGCGAACCGTGCGAGGTGGTCGACGCGATGGCGTCGTGGTGGTGCGCGATCCACGGGTACGCCGTGCCCGAACTGGACGCCGCGGCCCGCGCGCAGCTGGACCGGATGAGCCACGTGATGTTCGGCGGGCTCACCCACGCCCCGGCGGTCGAGCTCGGCCGGCGGCTGGCCCGCCTGGCGCCCCCGGCGCTGGCCAAGGTGTTCCTGGCCGACTCGGGGTCGGTGGCGGTCGAGGTCGCGATGAAGATGGCGTGGCAGGCGCAACCGGGCCGGACCCGGATGTTCACCATCCGCGGCGGGTACCACGGCGACACGTTCTCGTGCATGAGCGTGTGCGACCCTGACCAGGGGATGCATCAGATGTACGGCGGTCTGGTGCCCCGGCACGTGTTCGCGCCGCGGCCGCCGGCCGGCCTGACTGGCGACATCACTGGCGACCTGGCCGGCTGGCAGCGCGAGGTGACCGCGCTGTTCGAACGGCACGCGGACCAGATCGCCGCGCTGATCCTCGAGCCGGTGCTGCAGGGGGCGGGCGGCATGTACGTCTATCCGCCGGCCGCGGTGCGGTTCCTGGCCGACCTGGCCCGGGCCCACGGGGCCCTGGTGATCTTCGACGAGATCGCGACGGGCCTGTGGCGCACCGGCACCGCGTGGGCGGCCGGCCGGGCCGGCGTCACGCCCGACATCATGTGCGTCGGCAAGGCGCTCACCGGCGGTTACCTGACGCTGGCGGCGACGCTGACCACCGCCGAGGTCGCGGCCCGGGTGGACGCCAGCCCGGCCGGCGCGATGATGCACGGGCCGACGTTCATGGCTAACCCGCTCGCGTGCGCGGTCGCCTGCGCGAGCCTGGACCTGCTGGCGCGGCACGACAACGCCGCCCGCATCGCCGGGATCGAGGCCGGCCTGCGCGACGGGCTGGCGCCCGCGGCCGGGCTCGCCTCGGTCCGCGAGGTTCGCGTCCTCGGCGCGGTGGGCGTGGTGGAGCTTGACCAGCCGGTCGACGTCCCCGCGGTCACCCGGGCCGCGCTGGAGGCGGGGGTGTGGGTACGGCCGTTCGGCAACCTGGCGCTGGCCGCGTTCACCGGCTTCCCTGCCGCGCTGGTGTTCTCCACCGGCTACCACGCCAACCTCTCCGTGGTGCAGGCCCTGGCCGACCGGGACACGCTCGTCGTCTCCGACGCGCACATTCACGCCTCGATGATCGACGCGGGCCGGCTCGCGCGCGCCGCCGTGACCGTGACGCCGCACAACGACGTCGCCGCCGTCGGCCGGGCGCTGGCCGGGCGCACCCAGCGCCGGGCGCTGGCGCTGGCCGAATCGATCTACTCGGTGCTCGGCGACGCGGCGCCGCTAGCCGAGCTGGCCGGACTGGCCGCGGCCCACGACGCGGTGCTGATCGCCGACGAGGCTCATGCCATCGGCGTGGCCGGGCCGGGCGGGCGGGGCCTGCTGGCCGCCAGCGGCCTGGCCGGGCGGCCCGACGTGGTGGCGACCGCGACGCTGTCCAAGTCGTTCGGGGCCCAGGGCGGCGTGGTGCTGGGCTCGCTCGCGGTGCGCGAGCACCTCGTCAACCGGGCGCGGCCGTTCATCTACGACACCGGGCTGGCGCCGGCCGCCGCGGGCGGCGCCCTCGCGGCGCTGCGGGTGGTCAAGCCCGCCCAGACCGGCGTGCGGCCGGGCGAGAGCGGCGACCTCGAGGAGGTGCGCCGGCTGGCCGGCCCGGTCGACGTCCGCGAGGGGGCCCGGCTCCCCGACCCGCTGTCCCCCGACCGCGCCGCGCTGGTGGCCGGGGTCGAGCTCCCCGGGCTGGACGACCAGGCCGGCCTGATCCTGCGCGCTGCGGCCGGCCGCGACGAGGTGCTCGTGGAGGGCGCCGGCGGGGTGACGGTCCGCCTGGGCCGCGGGTTCGGCCTGCTCGAGATCGCGGACCGGGTCCGCGGGGCCGGTCAGCCGCTGGCGTGGATCGTGGTGGCCCGGGCCGGTCTGGGCACGCTCAACCACAGCACGCTCACCGTTTCGGCCATCCGGGACCGCGGGTTCGCGGTGCGGGGGGTGGTAATCGGTTCCTGGCCGGCCGAGCCGGGCGCGGCCGAGCGCCATAACCGCGACGAGGATCTCGCGTCCCATTCCGGCGTGCCCGTGCTCGGCGCCGTTCCGGAAGGGGCCGCCGCCGTTGCGCCGGCGGACTTCCAGGCCCGGGCGCCCGGCTGGATCGCGATCTAGTTCAGGTCAGCCGGTCAGTGGTTCCGGAGCGGGTTCTGGATCGGGAGGCGCTGGGCGCCTGACCCGGATCAGGGCGAGGGTGGCCAGGCATACGGCCGCCAGCAGCGAGTACGGGACCAGGTCGGAGGTGGCCTGGGCCAGTGCTCCGCTGCCCGAGGCGGCCGCGGCCTGGCCCGCGGCCCAGGCCAGGTTGCCCAGGCCGAAGGCGAGCCCCTGGTCGAGGCCCTGGCCCTGCGCGGCCTCGCTGGTCAGCGTCATGGCCGGGGTGAACAGCGTGCCGAACGAGGGCATGCCCGCGATCAGCACCGGGACCAGCACCCACGCCGACGCCAGGGTGGGCGCCAGCAGGCTGATGGCCACCGCGCCGACCAGCGAGCACCTGATCGGCACGATCGCCCCGCGCCGGTCGGCCGCGCGTCCCGCGACCGGCGACAGGGCCGTCTCCACCCCGGCCGAGGCCAGGAACGTGCCCGCGATGACCAAGGCGGTGACCCCGAGGTGCGCCATCCGCAGCGGCGCCAGCACATCCAGCACGCCGAAGGCCAGGCCCGCCAGCATGGTCAGCCACAGCCCGGCGGCCAGCCGGCGGTCATGAGCCGCGGTGAAGGCCTCCCGCAGTCCCTGCGGCACCGATCCGCGCGGCGCGGGCACCGCGAACGCCACCGCCATCAGCACCCCGCCCGCCACCGCGGCGCTCGAGAACGCGGGGCCGGTGCCCACCTCGTCGGCGATCGCGCCCACCACCGGGCCGAACAGCGCGCCGCCCACAGCCGCGCCCATGGCCGTCCCGATCAGCTCCCCGCGTCGTTCGGGCGGGGCGTCGGTGGCCAGCCAGGCCATCCCCGCGGCCCAGGTGCACGCTCCGCCCAGGCCCTGGACGAACCGGGCGGAGTCCAGGATCGCCGCCGCCGAGGCCCAGCCGAAGACCAGCGTGGACACCCCCATCAGGGCCAGTCCGAGCAGAACGGTCCTGCGGTAGCCCAGGTGCCCGGTGGTCAGGCCGCCCGGCAGCGCTCCGACCAGGGTGCCCAGCGGATAGCTCGCCACCAGGATCCCGGCGCCCGACTTGGACAGGTGAGCGACGTGCGTGTAATGCGGCAGGAGCGGCGTCAGCGCCGTGAAGAAGAGCGTGTCGACCAGCACGAGCACGCACACGAACAGCAGCAGCCCCCGCAGCGACCGGGTCAGGGCCAACCCGGGTCACGCCCATTCGGCATGCTGTGATCTTTACACAGGCCGGGGTCAGCGGCTACGGGCCGGGAGGGGCAGCGGCAGGGCCGGGAGCCCGTCGAGGCTGACCGCGTTGTGCGGCTTGGCGGCGCAGTACGCGGCGAACTCGTCGTCGGTCTTGCGCCCGAAGTAATCCGAGTGCAGGGTGCGCTCGCCCTGGTAGTCCATGAACGGCACGGCGAATCCGCAGGTGTCGCTGATCAGGTCGGCGGCCACCAGGACGATGGCCCGGATCCCGGGGGCGTCCGCGTCGGCGAAGCGGGCGAGCAGGCCGGGCCAGCGCGGGTCATCGCGGAAGACCGGCTCGCCGTGGCCGTGGATCCGGACGATGGACGGCGGCCCGGTGAACGCGCACCACATCAGCGTGATCCGGCCGTTCTCGCGCAGGTGGGCCAGGGTCTCGGCGTGGCTTCCGCCGAAGTCCAGGTAGGCCACGGTGTGCGGGTCGAGGACGGTGAGCGAGCCGGAGCGCCCTTTCGGGGAGACGTTGACGTGGCCGTCTTCGGCCAGCGGAGCGGTGGCCACGAAGAAGACCGGCTGCCGCTCGATGAAGGACTGCAGCCGCGGCTCGATCCGCTCGTAGATCTTACCCATCGCTGGCGCATCTCCTATCTCAAAATATGAGACAGAATGTCTCGTGCCTAGGAACGAAACGTAGCACGGCGGGCTATCCCGGGCAACGTCATAAACCCTAGCTCGACGGCTTAGCCGCTGATGGGCCGGCTGGTGCCGGCCGGCGCCGGGTCTGGGACCATGGTCACGTGGCCGTGGTGCGCTGCCGTCCCGCTGCCGATCCGAGCGCCGCTGCGCCGAGCAGAGATGACCCGGCCCGGTGACGCCGACCGCCGCGCTGATCGTCAACCGGAAACGGATCCGGCACGTCCCGCACCTGCAGCACAGGTCCGTGGCGGCCGCGGCCGCCTGCGGCTGGAAGCTTGAGCTGCTCGAGACGCGGTCGGCCGACGCCGGCCAGGACGTCACGCGGGAGGCGGTCGCGGCCGGCGCGCAACTGGTGTTCGCGGTGGGCGGCGACGGCACGGTCCGGGCCTGCGCGCAGGCCCTGGCCGGCACCGAGGTCCCGCTGGCGATCGTGCCGCGCGGCACGGCGAACCTGGTGGCCACGGCGCTGGGCATACCGTCGTCGCTCGGTGCCGCGCTGACCGTCGGCTTCGGCCCGCACGAGCGGCGGATCGACCTGGCCGTCGCCGACGGCGTCACCTTTGCCGCGATGGCGGGCATCGGGCTGGACGCCGCGGTGGTCGGCGCGACCACGGCCGGGCTGAAGGGAGCCGCGGGCTGGCTCGGGTACGCGGCGACCGGAGTCCGGCGGCTGCCCGGGACGCGCACCGGGTTCGAGATCCGCCTGGACGGCGGTCAGCCCATCGGCCGCCGGGCCCGGTGCGTGGTGGTCGGGAACGTCGGCCTGCTGCCCGGCGGCTTCGTCCTGCTTCCGGAGGCCAGGCCCGACGACGGCCTGCTCGACGTGGGGATCCTGGCACCTGCCGGGCCGCTCGGGTGGCCACGGGTGGCCTGGCGGGTACTGAGCCGCAGTCCCCGCGACGACGCCGTGCTCGAGCGCTACCAGGCGCGGCGGGTCGAGATCTCGGCCGAGGCGCAGCTGCCGCGCCAGGCCGACGGGGAGCTCATCGGGACGGGCGCCTCGCTGACCGTGACGCTCGCTCCCGGCGGCCTGCTGGTGCGGGTTCCGGCCGGACGCCGGCGATCTGCTTGACAGCGATGTTCATCGCTGTATCTTTGTCTTATGAGTATAGATAAAGGGTTCAGCGACGAGATGCGGGGTGGTGGCGTCGGGGACGGCGGCACCGGCCCGGCCGGGCGGGGCGCGGGGGGGTCGCCGATCGAGTTCCGGCTGGATGACGCCTCCGGGGTGCCGACCTACCTGCAGCTGGTGCACCAGGTGGAGCACGCGTTGCGGCTGGGCTATCTCACGCTGGGCGACCAGCTGCCCAAGGTCAGGGACGTGGTCGCCTCGCTGGCGATCAACCCCAACACGGTGCTGAAGGCCTACAAGGAGCTTGAGACCAAGGGCCTGACCGCCGGCCGGCCCGGCCAGGGCACGTTCATCCAGGCCACGCTCAGCCAGGTCGCGCTCCCGGAGCTCGCCGGGCTGAGAAAGGCCCTGCTCGGCTGGCTGAGCGCCGCGGACGGGGCCGGGCTGGACGAGGACGGGATCGTCGCGCTGTTCACCAGCGCACTGCGGGATTTCCATGAGCGCCGCGGCGGGTCACGCACCCGCGGCGGCGCGGCGAGCGGCGAAACGGAGGGCGTCGCATGAACATGAACGTCGTCGAGGCCAGTGGCCTGGGCAAGCGGTACGGCAGCACGTGGGCGCTGCGGGATTGCTCGCTGGCGATCCCCGCCGGCCACGTGACCGCGCTGGTCGGCCCGAACGGCGCGGGCAAGACCACGCTGCTGAACCTGGCGGTCGGCCTGGCCACGCCGTCCGCGGGCGGGGTCACCGTGCTCGGCGGCCGGCCGCCGGGGTCCCCGGTCGCGCTGGACGGCATCGCGTTCGTCGCGCAGGACGTGCCGCTGTACAAGAACCTGTCCGGCGCGGACCTGCTGCACCTGACCCGCAACCTGAGCCGGCGTTTCGACCAGGCCTACGCGGAGACCAGGCTGGGCGAGCTGGGCATCCCGCTGAAGCGGAAGGCGGGCCGGCTGTCCGGCGGCCAGCAGTCCCAGCTCGCGCTGACCCTGGCCCTGGCCAGGCGGCCGCGGCTGCTGGTGCTTGACGAGCCGGTGGCGATGCTGGACCCGGTGGCCCGGCACGACTTCATGGCCCTGGTGCTGACCGCGGCGGTGGACGACGGCGTGTCGGTGCTGCTGTCCTCGCACGTGCTGGCCGAGCTGGAGCGGGTGGCCGACTACCTGGTCCTGCTGTCGCGGGGGCGGGTGCAGATGGTCGGCGAGGTCGACGACCTGCTGGCCTCCCACCGGGTGCTGACCGGCCCGGCCGCCGAGGCGGACAGATTTACCGAACGGCCCGTGGTGCACGTCCGCCGGGCCGAGGCCCAGGCCCACCTGCTGGTCCGGGCCGCCGCGGATGATCCGGTCCCGCCGGGCTGGGAGTCGCACCCGGTCGGCCTGGAGGAACTCGCCCTGGCCTACCTGCGCGAGCCGGGTGCCGCGGCCCTGCCCGGACCAACACTGCCCGGCCCGACACTGCCCGGGCCGACACTGCCCGGACCGACACTGCCCGGGCCGACACTGCCCGGGCCGACACTGCCCGGCCCGGCCCGCGGCCGGCACGCTGAACACTCGGAGGTGGCGAAATGACCGCGCTGACCGCAGCCGCCCGGCCCGAGCAGGACGCGAGCCCGCGGCCGCTGCCGTGGCGGCGGATGGCCTGGGTCACCTGGCGGCAGCACCGGATCGCGCTGGCCGGGGTGGCCTTGCTGCTGGGCGGGCTGGCGGTGTGGCTGTGGCTGGAAGGTATGGCGGCGCACCACGCCTACACCACCGCGGTCGACTGCCACCCGGCCGGCTCGGGGGCCTGCGGAGCCCTGGTCGGCTACTTCCTCAACTACGTCTCGACGGGGTCGACCATCACGATCGTGCTGCAGGCGGTGCCCGCGCTGATCGGGGCGTTCGCGGGCGCGCCGGTGCTGGCCCGGGAGATGGAGACCGGCACCTTCCGGTACGCCTGGACGCTGGGCTTCGGCCGGTGGCGCTGGACGCTGGCCAAGCTGGTACCGCTCGGGATCGTGGTGGCGGCCGCCGCCGGGGCGTTCAGCCTGCTGTTCTCCTGGTACTACCAGCCGTTCCTCACCCAGACGCTCTCCTTCAATAACCAGGTCCCGCTGGACCAAGGAGTGTTCGACCTGCGCGGGGTCGCGTTCGCCGCCTGGGCGCTGGCCGCGTTCGCGATCGGCGCGCTGGCCGGCATGCTCATCCGCCGGGTCGTCCCCGCGATCGTCGCCACCCTGGCCGTCTACACCGGCCTTGCCATCGCGGCCGCCCTGTACCTGCGCGAGCACTACATGACGCCGCTGCTGGTCAAGAACGCGGACGCGCCCGGCTCGGCATGGACCATCAGCCAGTGGTGGACCAAGGGCGGAAAGCCGGTCAGCCAGGACACGCTCAGCCAGGTCCTCCAGGCGGCGCCGCAGCTGGCCGGGGCGAAGGGCGGGGTCCCGCAGGACGACCCCACCGTGAACCAGTACCTCGCCCAGCACGGGTACACGCTGTGGACCAGCTACCAGCCGGGCAGCCGGTTCTGGCCGTTCCAGTGGATCGAGAGCGGCTGGCTGCTCGCGCTGTCGGTACTGCTGATCGCCGCGACCATCTGGCTGGTCCGCCGCCGCGCCGCCTGACCTGAGCGGACTGGGTTCGGGCGACGGCGGCGACCGCGTGGGCGAGGTAGTACGATATTTATCGAAGTTATCTGCAAGCGTGTCCGTGCGTTACGACCCTGGCCTCCGAAGGGGCGCCGAACTTTCTTATGGCTCGCAAGCTGACGGCCGAAAACCCGCCGACCGAAGTATTCAGGGCATTGAGCGATCCGGTCCGATGGAGCATCATCGTCCAGATGGCACAGGTGGACGAGTTGGCATGTATCACACTGGAGGACACGCTCCCGGTGTCAAAGCCAACCATCTCCTACCACACGAAGATTCTCCAGAATGCGGGCTTGATCAGCACGCGTAAGGCGGGACGCAACTACTACTATTCGCTGCGCCGTGACGTGCTCAGCGATCTAATCGGCGGGCTGCGCCGGCTCGCGTCCACGCCCGGACCGGTGGCCGGCCCGCCGAACGGGTCGGCACCGACGGGTCGCCGCAGGAAGCGGCAAGATCCGGCCGGCCTGGCCGCCAACTCGCGGCCAGGGGACGTGAGTAGCGATACCGAGGAGACCACCGTCCTTACTTGGTGAGGACGGTGGTTTTCTGAGCGCAGCCGGCCGGTAAGGCGAATTTGCTACCGCATCAGGTAAGCGGGATATCTCGCTGTTGGTATGCACCGGGCTGGCGGTTAGATTTCCGTAGGCTTCGTGCTGGTGGCTGCGGCCGGCGTAGCCGTGATGGGTGGCGGGATGGCTGACTTTCTAGCGGATCTGGTTGATGTTCGGCCGGCGTCGCCCGGCGTGGCGCTGGTCACCCTGAATCTGCCGCACGTTCGTAATGCGATGACGAGGGAACTGACGTCGGCCTGGGTGACGGCGATGGACCAGATAGCCGAAGACGGGTCCCTGCGGGCGGTAGTGGTAACGGGGGCGGGAAGCGCATTCTGCTCGGGCGCGGATCTATCGTGGCTGGAGCAGGGCGACCTTAGTGACACCACCCCGGATCGGCTGCGGAACAAAATGCTGCCCTTTTACCGGGCCTGGCTGACTCCGCATCACATCCCGGTGCCAGTGATCGCGGCCGTGAACGGCCCGGCAATAGGAGCGGGGCTGTGCCTGGCCCTAGCCTGTGATCTGCGCTACGGATCCCCGTCCGCAACGTTCAGCGCACCGTTCACCCAGCTAGGCACGCATGGAGGGATGGCGGTGGGCTGGCTGCTGCCGGAAACGGTAGGGATGCCGCGAGCACGGGAGATGCTCTACACCGGACGGGTGGTGGCGGCAGCGGAGGCCCTGGCCTGGGGGCTGGTCAGCGAGGTCGCCGGGGACGTGGTGGGCCGCGCGCTTGAGGTCGCGGAGAGCGTGGCGCGGGCAGCGCCGATCGCCACCCGGCTGACCAAGGCCGGACTGGGACAGGGCTCGAGGAGCGGGTTCGAG
The DNA here is from genome assembly GCA_963822765.1 of uncultured Actinomycetes bacterium. Classification (GTDB taxonomy): domain Bacteria; phylum Actinomycetota; class Actinomycetes; order Streptosporangiales; family Streptosporangiaceae; genus Palsa-504. Next base: position 276,222 of record CAWGJL010000004.1, read on the forward strand.
GTAGCCCTGCAGTGGGAGGCGCTCGCTCAGCCGGTGACGATGGCCACGGCGGACATCCGCACGGGCATCAAGGCCCGACACCAGCACCAGACCCCGACCTTCGAAGGCAGCTGACCAGGGCAGGGACACCCGCGGGCTCAGCCCCTGATCGCGCCGACCAGGCCGCCGACGAGTTTGCGCTGGGCGAAGATGAAGATGGCCAGCGCGGGGATCATGGACACGGCGGTGAACGCGTAGACCCGCGCGGTGTCCTGGGTGTAGGTGGACTGGAAGTTGGCCACCGCCAGCGGCAGGGTGTAGTGGTTCTGGCTGGAGAACACGACCAGCGGCAGCAG
>CAWGJL010000005.1:0-459703 GCA_963822765.1 uncultured Actinomycetes bacterium
GGAACAGGCCGGGGTCGAAGACAGGCCGAACCCGCGGCGATCGGCAACGTCGGTGGCCGCGATCCAGCAGGGCGGTCCAGACCGGTCAGGTAGTGCAGCGCGAACGCACCACGATCGGGTCCCATGGCCTGCCGGAGGTCGACGCCGCCCAGCACCGGCCAGGCATACTCGTCACCGGGCGGGCCGAGGAGGCCGCCACCTGCCTCGTCCACCAGGCCGCGGGTCGCGGGAATGTCGAACCGCCAGGTGGGCTGCACCGCGAGGCAGGGATGGATGCCCCAGTTGTAGTCGAACGGCAGGTAACCGACGTTGCGGAGTTCGTAGCCGAGGGTGAAGCGCGGCTGGCCTGCGCACAGCGTGATCGTGCGGGTGAGCGTAGCCGGGGTGACCGGCGTGCTGACCGTGGTCCGGAGTTGCACGACGTCGAGGGCAGGCCGCTCGATCGAGTAGCTGGCCTGCTGGGTCCAGACCTCGCCCATGTAGGGCAGCAGGTCGCCGTAGCGGTTGCGGCTACTGCGCCCGCCCGGAAAGGCGTCATCCCAGCCGCCCGCCCAGTGGTCGTCGAAGTCGGCGTGGATGGCTGCCAGATGCGGGACGACTCGTGGTGACTTCCAGAGGAGGTCGAGGTCACGTGGCTTGTCGATCAGCCGGAATATATTCCCGCCGCGCTCGGGCATGACATCGAGCGAGAGGATCTCGTTTCCCAGGCGGATGACTTTGAGTCCGTGGTAGGACCAGGCGTCGTCGATCAGGACTGGCATCGGGTCCGGCCGGCCGGGCTGGGGGGTCGTCCATCTCGATCCCGGCCGCGGTCTGCGCACTCTTGCCGCTGCTGAAGACCAGCCCTTCATCATGGGCGAGCTGATCGCCGATCCGCGCCGCCTGCCGCGGCGCGGCGATGATGACAGCGATGGCGGCGGCCACCCAGACCATTGCCAGGACAGCGATCACCCGGCCCGCTGTCGTACTGGGCCAGGGCAGCACATTGCGGTAGAGCGTGTAGCCGAGGACGACCAGCCCGAGAACCGGGATGATGAAATCGAGGCGGTTGGCGGGCTGGCCGTGGCGGGGACCACGGACGCACAGGTAGTACCACGCTCCGGCGGTGAAGATCCCGTACGCGACAAGCAGGACCAGGGTGCCCACCGTCCCGGACCAGGCGAACAGGTTGAATGCCACCGAGGTGCCCGCCACCAGAATGAGGATAATCACAGCGCAGGCGGCCGCCGAGATGGCTGCGGCAGCGACCGCGGGAACGCCGGACTTCTCCGACACTCGGCTGAGCCGACGGTCGCCGACGCCACCGCGGCTCATCGCGAACAGCAGCCGGGCCGCCGCGACGAGCGTGGCCAGGCAGCAGCCGATCGCGGCGATCGTGGTGCCCAGGGTCACGATGTCCCCGACTGCGGGGGTGACGTACTCGGTGCCGAGGGTGCCGAAGAGAGATGAGGAACTGGCGAAGGCCGCCACGCCCTTCGTGGTGGTGCCGAAGCCGAGCATCTCGATCGCGGTCCCGATGGTGTAGAAGATCCCGCCGAACAGGGCCACGCCGAATATCGCTCGGGGGATGGCGCGCCGTGGATCCGTCGCTTCCTCGCCCAGCGTGGCGGCCGCCTCGAAACCGGCGAAGGACAAGAAGCCGAACACGATGCCCAGGAACAAGGTGCTGGTGCCGACGCCGGGCGGGACGGTGAACATGTTCAGGGTGAAAGGCTGGTGATGCGGGGCATGCCCGGAAGCGACCCGGATGAACACCACGATGCCGATGAGGACGATCAGTGAGGCGGTGAGGACCTCGACCCACAGCAGCGTCCGCATCGAGCGTTTGACCGGCGAGATCGCCATGGCCAGGCAGACGGCCACCGACCCCAGGGCGATCAGCCAGGGCGCGATGGTCGGAGTCGTGTGCCACAGGCCGATGGCCTGCAAGAAGCTCGCGCCGAAGATCCCGGCCGTCATCGACGTGGTGATGGTGAAGGCGAAGTACGCGCCGAGCAGCGACCAGCCCGCGACGACCCCCGCGCGTGGCCCGATCGTCACGCCCGTGAGCCCGAACACCGACCCCGCGTGGCTCAGCCTGCTGCAGACCCGGGCGAAGCCGTAGGCGACCAGGACGACGCCAACGGTGGCAAGGATGAAGGTCAGCGGGACCGCGCGGCCGACGGTGGCACCGGCGCCCTGCGGGTTGATGTTCACGGCCAGGCTGGCGCCCATTGCGGCGATGGACAACGAGATCGCACCCCAGGTGCTCAGCGTCCGCCGGAGCACCGGCGTGGGCGAGTCCGTCAAGGGACCTTTCGTTGTGGTCATATGCTCCGCCCTCCTGGGGATCGCGGCGTCCGCGGTTTCCCCAGTCACGATGGCTTTTCCGTTGTCAGAGCCGGAGATCAGACGGCCCCGCGGGCGACGGTCGACATTGCTCGCTCGCTTAACTGAAACCTAGGGATCATAAGGCGTTCAGACAATGACGAAGCGCTCACACAGTTATTCGGTGGTAGCGAATAATCCGCCGTAGCGGGCTGCTGGCGAGCGGCTAAACGCCGTCCCCGGTACCGCCGACGGCATGCGCCACTGCGCGGGCCGTTTCAACCAGGTCAGCGACGGCCGCCGAGCTCTCGGGCCACCACGCCAGCGCCACCGAGCAGTGCGGAATGTCGGAAATTGGGACAAAGACCACACCTGGGCGGGCATAGTAGCGTCCCGCGCAGGCCGAAGTGATGCTGACGCCGTCACCACGGGCCACCATGTGCAGTTCGGCGTCGCGGGTGCGCGCTTCGGCCACGATCGGCGCTGGTCCGGTCCGGTAGTCATCCAACAGCCAGTATCCCCGCCACGGGCCCGGTGAGAGCGGCGCGGCGATGATGGGCTCCTGAAGCAGGTCGCTGACGGAGACCGACTCACGTCTGGCCAGCCGGTGGCCCTCGGGCAGGCAGGCGACGCGGGGCTCGGTGGTCAGCTCGAGGGTGACGATCCCGGCCAGGCCGACCGGGGGGCGCACGATCGCCGCGTCCACGTCGTGGCTGCGTAGGCCGGCCGTGGGATCGGCGAAGTCGTATTCCACGCTGTGCAGGGGCTGGTCGGGCCGTCGTTCCAGGTAGGTGCGGACCAGACGCGGCATGAGCTCCAGGCCTGCGCCGATGACGTAACCGAGGGTCAGCGGTCGGCCGGACCGGGCCGCCATGCGCTGCGCCACCCGTACCGCATCGTCGAGGTCGTCCAGGACGTGGGTCAGCAGGCTAGCGAAGACGCGGCCGGCATCGGTCAGCTCTACCGAGCGGGTGGTCCGCTCGAACAGGGTCAGCTTCAGCTGGCGCTCGAGTTCCTTGACGGTCTCGCTGATCCACGGAGTAGACACGACGAGACGTTCAGCCGCACGGGAGAAGCTGAGTTCTTCCGCAACGGCGAGGAACGCTCGCAATTGGCGCAACGTGATGTTGAGGTTGGCGATGAGGCCCCCTGGTCCATGCGCTGATTGTTCGGCTTTAGCGAAAAGTCTGCTCACTCGTTCGTCATTGTTCAAGGGCCCGGCTGCCCCTAGCGTGATAAGCGCGTTGTCACGTATGAGCACTCGATCTCTAGGAGCGGCCGACCATGCCACCCGCACGCTGGGGTCCGGTGGATGCGAACATATCCATGCTGTTCACCGAGGTGCCGCTGACGGAGCGGCCGGCCGCGGCCCAGGCGGCCGGCTTTACCGCAGTGGAAGCCTGGTGGCCATTCGAGGCGGCCGTCCCGGCCGAGAACGAGGTGGCCAGATTCGAGCAGGCGGTCCGTGACGCCGGCGTGCAACTCGTCGCCCTGAACGGCTTCGCCGGGAACATGTCCGCCGGCGACCGGGGCATCCTCTCCTGGCCAGGCCGTCAGCGGGAATTCCTGGACAACCTGGATGTTGTGCTGGGCCTCGGCGCCCGGCTCGGCTGCCGGCGCTTCAACCTGCTGTACGGCAACCGGATCGACGCAGCTCACGCCGAGGTCCAGGACGAGCTGGCGATAGAAAATTTGGTTCTCGCTGCCCAGGCCGCCCGGAAAGCGGACGCGGTCCTGATGCTGGAGCCGCTCAGCGGGGCATCGCGGTATCCGCTGCGAACTTCCGGCGATGTCCTCGGCGTGCTCGGCCGCCTGCCGAGCGACAGTGCCGATACTGCCCGGCTGCTCGCTGACCTGTATCACCTGCGGGTCAACGGGGAAGACATTCCCGCCATGCTGGACCGCGTGCATGCGCGAATCGGCCATGTGCAGGTCGCTGACGTGCCAGGGCGGCACGAGCCGGGCACGGGAACGGCCGACCTGGACGGCTGGGTCACACGACTGCGCCAGCTGGGGTACCAGGGACCGATCGGCCTGGAATACGCACCGCTGGACACGACCCCGCCGGCTTGTGCCGCCTCGGGACGGCCGGCGTGGTCGTCCCGTCGTCCCCGGAGGTCTCAGTGAGGGAGCGTCCGTCAGTGGAGAGCACGCCGACGGTGGCGTTCATCGGCCTGGGAATCATGGGTCGGCCTATGGCCGCCAACCTCGTCAAGGCGGGGTTTGACGTCGTAGGGCATTCCCGCCGACCGGAATCGGCTGAGGGGCTGCTGGCGGCGGGAGGCCGGTGGGCCGACAGCGTCGCCTCGGCCGCGCGGGAGGCGGACGCGGTCATCACTATGCTGCCGGATTCCCCAGATGTCGAGGCCGTCGCGCTCGGGCCAGACGGCATCGTGGACAGTGCGCCGTCCGGAGCATTGTTCATCGACATGAGCTCCATCCGGCCCGACGTGGCCCGCCGGGTAGCGGCGGTCGGCATCGCGCACGGGCTGCGCTGCCTCGACGCGCCCGTCAGCGGCGGTGCGAGCGGCGCGATTGACGGGACGCTGTCGATTATGGTAGGCGGGGCAGCCGTTGATGTGGCGGCCGCCCGTCCCGTGCTCGAGGCCATGGGGAGCACCATCCCGCACGTCGGCCCCGCGGGCGCCGGGCAGACCGTCAAGGCCGCGAACCAGATCATTGTGGCCGGCAACATCGCGCTCGTGGCCGAGGCGCTGGTCTTCCTTCAGGCCCAGGGCGTGGCCATGGAGGCGGCGGTCGCCGTCCTGCAGGGAGGCCTGGCGGGCAGCACGGTGCTCACCCGGAAGGCGGCCTCGATGTTGGCGGGCGATTTCACTCCAGGATTCCGCATCGAGCTGCACCACAAGGACCTGGCCATATTCACCGCGGCGGCCCGCGATGCGGGTGTCGTGACACCGGTCGGCGCGGTCCTGGCCCAGCTGACCGGTGCGGCACGCGCGCAGGGTGACGGCGGTCTCGATCACACGGCGCTCATGCGCGTCATCCAGCGACTAGCCGGCCGGCTGCCGTGAGGCCGTCTCCGGAGACTGCCGAGGAGCCGGCATGAGGACCCGCGACACTGCCCCGGCTGGTGACTGGCTGGCCATCAACACCATCCGGACGCTGACCATCGACGCAGTTCAGGCGGCTCAGTCAGGGCACCCCGGCGCCGCGATGGCCCTGGCACCGGTCGGCTACACGCTATGGAACGATGCGCTGCGGTACGACGTGACCGATCCGACATGGCTGAACCGGGATCGGTTCGTCCTGTCGGCCGGGCATGCCTCAATGCTCCTGTACTCACTGCTGCACCTGGCCCGGGTACGTCACTCCCCCGGCGACACCGAGCTGGCGGTGCCGCTGGCCGACATCAGGCGTTTCCGGCAACTGGGCAGCGTGTGCGCCGGGCATCCGGAGTACGGACTGACCCCCGGGGTCGAGTGCACGACCGGGCCGCTCAGCACCGGCGCAGGCGCCAGCGTGGGAATGGCGATAGCCGGCCGGTGGCTGGCCCAGCATTTCAACCGCCCTGGCTTCCCACTCTTCGACTACGCCGTCTACGCCCTGGTCGGTGACGGCTGCATGATGGAGGGACTAGGCCAGGAGGCCGCGTCCCTGGCCGGCCACCTGCGGCTGAGCAACCTGTGCTGGATCTACGACAGCAACCGGGTCACCATAGAGGGCCCCACTGATCTGGCCTTCTCCGACGATGTCCAGGCCAGGTTCCGCGCCTACGGCTGGCAGGTCCTGCACGTTGGCGACGTCGGGGACCTGGACGCGCTGCGCGCAGCGTACGCCGCGGCGCGGCGGTCGGCTGATCGCCCGACGCTCATCGTGGTCGACACGGTAATCGGGGTAGGTGCCCCCACCAAGCAAGGCACCTCGGCCGCACACAGCGAGCCGCTCGGGATCGATGAAGCACGGGCGGCCAAGCGTTCGTACGGATGGCCGGAGGACGCGTCGTTCCTGGTGCCCGAAGAAGCGTACGCCCGGTTCACTGCGGGCGTCGGCGCCCGCGGGCACCGGGTCCGCCGGCAGTGGGGCCGGATGGCGGCGGGCTACCAGCGAGCGCACCCGGAACTCGCTGCCGAACTCGACCTGATGATGGCCGGGATGCTGCCAGCAGGCTGGGATACCGGACTGCCGGAATTCTCTCCCGACAGCGGTGAGGTAGCCGGGCGGGCCGCGAGCCAGCAGGTGCTAAACACCATCGCCCCGCGAGTCCCCTGGCTGCTCGGCGGCGCGAGCGATCTCGCGCCCTCGACCAAGACGCGCCTAACGTTCCCGGCCGCCGGGGACTACCAGGCCACCGGCTATGCCGGACGGAACCTGCACTTCGGCGCGCGCGAGGCGGCCGCCGCTGCCGCAGCCAACGGCATGGCCCTGTGCGGAGTCCGCCCGTTCCAGGCCGGCTTCCTGGTCTTCTCCGACTTCCAGCGCGGCCCGCTCCGACTCTCGGCGCTGATGAAGCTGCCGGTCGTACACCTCTACACGCACGACTCGATTTCCATGGGTGAGGACGGCCCCACCCATCAGCCGGTCGAGCAGCTGGCCTCGCTCCGGGCCATGCCCGGCCTGGTCGACCTGCGCCCCGCAGACGCCAACGAGGTTCGTGAAGCCTGGCGCGTCATGCTGCCGATGACCGGCCGACCGACCGTACTAATCCTCAGCAAACAAGACGCACCCGTCCTGGACCGCACCCGGTACGCACCCGCTAGCGGCCTGGCTCGCGGCGGCTATATCCTGGCCGAACCGCCTGGCGGGCAGCGCCCGGAAGCCATCATTATCGCCAGCGGCAGTGAAGTCGCACTCGCCGCCGAGGCCTTTGAGGACCTGCTGGCGGAAGGCTTGAACGTTCGCGTGGTCAGCCTGCCCTCATGGGCGCTGTTCGTGGAGCAAGACCAGTCCTACCGTGACCTGGTATTGCCACCGGACATCCTCCCGCGGGTGGCCGTAGAACAGGCATCGGCCCTGGGCTGGGAGCGCTGGACCGGCATGCAGGGGACGATCATCGCCATGCGCTCGTTCGGCGCGTCAGGTCCGGGCCGTGATGTCCGGCAGCACTTCGGCTTCACCGCCGCGGCCGTAGCCGAGGCCGTCCGGGCTGCCGTTGACATGAGTCGCCCTAGCTCTCCGCAATCCGCCAATGACCGACAGGCAGTTCCGCTCGGCCCATCACATGGCGACCGGGATGTCGCCCGCGCCGACTCCGGCCGGGGAGGGACCTGTGCGGCGGCGGTCTCAGCGGCCTGCGCGAGCCCACTCCGGTCACCGGAGTCAGGACACGCTGGCACGGCATGAGATCACCCGCCCATAAGACGTTTCGCCGACGGCGGCGCGTGCAATCCTGAAATCAGCCGACCCGGAATGCAGCTGCCTTTGCGCGATAACACACTTCACGCAATCCGGCCACGTCCGCAGACGAAGAAGAGCAGCCCCGGGGGACCACCATTCCCGGGCGCCCGGGGATCAGGAGTTCCCGCAGCTTACGAGCGGCATGAGTAGACGGGGATGCCGTATTCTTATAGGCTGACTTCAGCGCTGTAGTTAATAGCGCGATATGGGGCAATGGGTCGTGTCGGTCTCGGACACAGTAATTCCCCATATTTTGCCGTTTGCGGGCATGGCGGATCGTCACCCGCGTGTAGGCTGCCGCCAGCGCCGGGCGATCGGCGTTCCGAGCTTTCTTCTCCTCCTTGATCAGGGCTTTCGCAGCCGGTCTAGCTTGCTTTTATGGTGACGGTCTTGGCGGTCTCGGTGCCACGCGCCTGCAGGGCGGCGCAGGCGGGGTTCCAGGTGAGGGTGATCTCGTGCTCGCGCAGGTACCCGATCACCTCGCCCGGGTTGGCAGCGCCTGTTACGTCGGCTCCGGCTCGGGTGCGGCGCCTGGCGCGCACGGCGGGAGTGGTGAGCAGCAGGTGCAGGGCAGGCAGGTGCGGAAGGAGTCTGTCCTCGCGGATATAGGTGTTCTTCGGGCGGGCCGGGTCTGGTGCCATCGCGCTGGTCTGGCCGTGCCGGCACCGGTACGCCGGCTTGCCGTTGGACCAGGCTGACTCCATCCGGCGCCCGCATACTCCGCAGGCCAGCAGCCCGGCCAGAAGGTACCTGCGGAGCACTGGCTCATCCTGCGGGACCGGTCCGCGGGCCGCGTTGACGTCCTGCGCGGCGACGAAGTCGTCCTCGCTGACCAGCGCCGGATGCGCGAGCCGGCTGGAGATGACCCACCCGTCAGGCAGGTTCCACCGCTGCACAGACTTATGCCCGAGAGTCACATTGGCCGGGTCGACCAGCTCGCTGTCGGTACGCTGCCGGTTCCACACCCGCCGGCCCGTATACCGGGGATTCTCCAGGATCGTGGTCACCGCGCCGAGCGTCCAACCCGCCCCGGTCCGGTGCGTGTTACGGCCGGGATCGGCCGCGGACGGGCACGGCACCCCCGCCTCATTCAAAGCACGCGCGATCCGCGCGACCGAGTGCCCGGCCAGGCGCTGGGCGAAGATCCACCGGACGGTCGGCGCGGTCGACGGGTCGGGCTCCAGGCGGTGCGCCCGCCGGCCCCACGCGGCGTGCGCCTTGTTCGGGTGCGGTCCCGCGTCCGCGAGCCGGTATCCGTACGGCGGGCGGCCACCGAGATACCGGCCCTGCTCCCGGGTCTGGACGGCCATCGCGGTCCGGACCCGGATACTGGTCCGGGTGATCTCCCGCTTGGATGACAGGCCCAGCGCGGTCATCGGCGTAGGCGACGAACCCGGGCAACACGCTGCCGTGCTGTCCGAGCTGGAAGCCCAGCCCGCGACGCAGACGCAGGTAGTCATCGAGTTGCCCGGCCAGGGTGCTCACGACGCCGCCCCGGTCGGCCAGGGCCGGGCAATGGTGCGGAGCCGTTCGACGTCGACCCGGGCGTAGGCGGCAGTGGAGCCGGGCGAGCGCTGTCGCAGCACCTGGCCGATCTCACCGAGCCAAGCGCCAGCCCGCAGCATGTCGCTGGCGGCGGTGTGGCGCAGCCGATCCGCACGCACCGCGCCAAGCCGGGCACGGCCGGCGGCACGAGCGACGATGGTCGTCACCGCGCTACGGCTCAGGCCGGCATGGGGCGGCCGCACCCGCGCGAATACCTCTCGAACCGTGGCCGTGCGGGGCCGGCCGCGGCACAGGGCAGGCGGCGATCGCCTCGCCGGCATCGACAGGCAACGGCAGCTGGTCCACCCGGTGACCCTTGCCGTGAACCGTGACCTGCCCAGCCCGCCAGTCCAGGTCCTCCAGGCGCAGCGTCGCCACCTCGCTGGCCCGGAGCCCGAGCCGCAGTATCAAGACGATCACCGCATAGTCACGTCGGCCGCTGGCGCGACGCCGATCGCAAGCCCGCAGCAAGGCCTTGGCCTGGGTCGCAGTGATGCCCTTCGGCAGCAGCGACCGCCGCCGCCCCGATACCGGCAAGGCCGCCGCCGACAGGTCGCGATCGACGAGGCCGACGAGGTAGCAGTAGCGGAGAAACGAACGCAGCGAGCACCCGTAGCGCCGCACCGAGGCGGGCGACCAGCGGGTCACCTGCCCCAGCACCGCCTTCGACACCTCAGCCGCCGTCAGCTCGCTGAGGTCGCCTCCCCCTCGATCGACGAGGAACCTGCGTATATCGGCCACGTAGACATCGACCGTCAACTCCGTCACACCACGCTCGCTGCGCAGGTAGCCAGCGAAGCCGTCCAACAGCAGGTCGAGCGCCCCGATCCCACTCCCACTCGATCCGGACATCCGCTTCCTCCTTCACTCGAAACCGGTGAAGGAAATCATGAGCCCGAGCCGCGGGATTATTCCGGCCTGCTCTCCAGAAGATCCCTTACCAGGCAGGCCGATCCAAGCTCAGGTCGGAACAATCACGACGTCGGATCAATCGGCGTTGTCCCGATATCGGGACAACGCCGAGTATGCGCTGGCTCGCAACTATGCCGGCAGTGCGCGTGTCCGCGCGCTGATCGTCCGGTTCTGCGCACGGGGGATTGCTGGACGGACAAGCCTCATCGCGGCAGATGCAAGCATTTGGGTCGGCTGGTTATGAATAGTCGTGCACCCAGGCACTACAGTCGCGGTTTTACGTTGGGTTGCTGTCTGTGCCAGTTGAGTAGCGGCCGGTTCTCGATCTGGAATTACGGTGAGTGACGGCCTTCGGAGGCGGGTGCAGCCTGGTGGCTGCGAGTTACAGCAGTGTGATCTGGGGCGGCCGTGGCGCATTGCCTGGTTTGTGGAACAAGACGAATACGACACGGCCGCGCTGGCCAGCATAGGAGATGTCGCGGACCGCGTGGCGAGAGCGGATGCGCAGGTCAGGGTGGTCCTGGGTGAGGTGATGGCGCAGGGCCGCAGTACCGCCGTGGCGTCCGGTTACGTGGCGGCGCTGTCGCCGGGTACCAGGGCGAACTGCTGGTCGCTCGCGGAATCGGCTGGTCATGAGGGGTGGGGCCGGATGCAGGCGCTGCTCGGCTCGTACCGGTGGGACTGGGCGGAGCTGCGGTCGAAGCTGCCCGCGCTGGCGGCGGCGTGGATCCCGGACGCCGGGGATGACCTGATCGGCCCGGGTATCGCGATCGACGAGACCGCTCAGCTCAAGCACGGGGACGCCACCGCGTGCGTGGCGCCGCAGCACGCCGGGTGCACCGGGCAGGTAGAGAACTGCGTGACCACCGTGTTCTCCGCCTACGTCACCGCGCGCGGGCAGGCATGGGCGGACTTCGATGTGTACATGCCGGACCGCTGGGCGCGGGATATGCCGCGGCGGCGGGCCGCCGGGATCCCCGGTGACCTGGAATTCGCCACCAAGCCGCAGCTCGCGATGAGGCAGCTGGGCCGGCTGACCGCAGCGGGCTCCCCGTGAAGTGGGTGGCGTTCGACGAGGTGTACGGCCGCAGCGAGGCGCTCCGCAAGAAGGCCGCGAGGGCCGGGCTTTCCTATGTGGCGATCATCCCGTGTGACTACCAGGTTCCCCTGCCGTCCGGCACGGTGATCCGGGCTGATGAGGCCGTGGCGGACGCGGTGTTCGAGCGGCGCTCGTGCGGGAACGGGTCCAAAGGCCCGCGCTACAGCGACTGGGCGATGACCGCGACCGGGGTCAAGGGCCAGTACCTGCTGATCCGCCGGCTGATCTCCCGCCCGGATCAGCTGACGTTCTACCTGTGCTGGGCGCCGCCGGGCCGGCCTGCCACCATCACGTATTTCATCATCATCGCCGGGCGCCGCTGGCCGTAGAGATAGGCCACCTCTGGTACCGGTCAAGCTGCGCTGTTTTCTCATGGTTGCGCTCCTTCGCGGTGGCTGGTTTCCGGTTGGGGCGGTGCCCAGCGGGCGCGGCTGTAGAAGCCGGGCGGGCGTGCCCGGCGTTCGCGTAGCTGGTATATCTGCTGGTCGTCTGCGGTGATGATCCAGTTCCTGGTTCCGGGGGCGCGCCGGGCGGTGATCCAGCCGCGGTAGATCCAGTTGTAGATGCTGGCCGTGGGCATGCCCAGCTCGGCGGACAGGCCGGGCACTGACCATTCGCCGGGTCGCAGGCTGGTGAGCACGGCGGGCCGGCCTTTCCGCTGGCCTCGTATGTTGCGCTGGCTGATCAGGGTGCGGACCTGCTGGCCGGTGAACCGGCTGGTCCGCTTGGGCGGCCGGAATCCGTCGGCGTTGAGGACATCGGCGATCTGGCCGTTGGTGCGGCCCGCGGCGGCGAGCTCGGTAACCCGGGCGAGGAGCGCGGGATAGTAGGACAGCTGGTCCAGGCGGCCGACGGGACGGACGGCCTGCCCGGCGGTCTGGTGGCCGCCGGCCCAGGTGATGGTGACGTCGACCAGCTCGCTGTTCCCGGCGGTTGTGACGGTGACGTCCTCGAGGAGGATCCGCAGCAGTTCCTTGCGGTCGGCCTGGCTGGTCGGCGGTGCGCTCCAGATTTGGGGGAGATCAGCAGCCAGGGCCTGGATCGCCGCGCGTTCTGCTGCGCTGAGGGTCTTGGGTTGTTCCTCGGCGAACCGCTGGTAGTCCGCCTCCAGCCGGCCCGCTTCGGCGAGCGCGGCTTCCCAGTCGGCTTCCAGCTGCCGGGTGACGAGACGGTTTTCCGGTTCGGCGAGCTGATACTGGCGGCGGGCGCGGTCGGCGGCGTAGCGGGCGCGTTCCAGCCGCTGCCGCCACAGCTTGTCCAGCATGGCCCGCTCGTCCTCGGCCTGGGCGGCGGCGGCCAGGGAGACCTCCACCGCGGCCGGCGCCACCGCCGCCAGCACCTGGCTGGTGATATAGGCGTCCAGCGCAGGACCCGCGATGTGCTGGCAGGGCCCGCCAGTCCCGTAGTTGACCTGGTAGAAGGCGCACACGTAGCCGTGCACGGACCGCGCGGCGGCCGTGCTGTCGTGGTAGCGGACCACCATGCGGTGCCCGCCGCAGCGGCCGCAGCGCAGCAGCCCGGACAGCAGCGCCGAGCCGTCCCGCGGCGCGCCCGGCGCGCCCGCGGTCTGCCGGTTGGCGGCCATCCGCGCCAGGTTGGCCTCGTACTGCTCCGGGGTGATGTAGGCCGGCAGCCGGCCCGGCAGCAGCACCAGCCACTCGCTGGCATCTTTCACCACCCGCCCGGTGCCGGGCCGGCCCGGAACTTTGCGGCGCGGCTCGACCTGGCGGCGGCCGTAGGCGTAATACCCGGCGTAGACCGGGTTGTGCAGCATGACCTGCAGCGTTTCCCGGGTCGGGCGCCGCCACTGGATCTCTCCCTTGGCCGGCCCGGAATGCACCCGGACTGGCAGCTGAACCTGCTGCCCGGCCAGGTAGCGCAGCACCGCGTTGAGGGTGCCCAGCCGGGCGAAGGTGCTGAAGACCAGGCGGACGACATGCCGGGCCTGCTCGTCTGGATCGAGGATGACCTCGCCGGACGGGCGGCGGACGTACCCGATCGGCAACTGGACCGCCAGCTCGCCGCGCTCGGCCTTGGCCAGCTTGCCCGACAGCATCCGCTGCCGGATCAGGTACAGTTCGTGTTCGCTCATCGTCCCCTTCAGTCCCAGCAGCAGCCGGTCGTTGCCGACCCCCGGGTCGTAGACGCCGTCCGGGTCGGCGAGCAGCACACCGGACAGGCAGCACAGCTCCAGCAGCAGATGCCAGTCCCGGCCGGTCCGCGCCAGCCGGGACATCTCGATGCCCAGCACGACGCCTGCACGTCCCATCGTGACCTCCGTGACAAGCCGGGCAAAGCCCTTCCGGGAATCAGCCGTCGCGGCCGACACCCCCAGGTCATCGTCGATCACCACCACCTGCGACCGTGCCCAGCCCAGCGCCACGGCCCGCTCGGCCAGCGCGTACTGCAGCCGCGTCGATTCGGAATGCTCAAGAACCTGCTGCCTGCTCGACTGGCGGACGTACACGATCGCCGCCCGGTCCAGATGCTCCGTGCGGATCTTCTGCTGCGGCTGCCCCTGCCGCCGGTACCTGGCCAGGCTCATCACGACCGCCTCCCGCTACGCGGGCCGCCGCTCTCACTGCCAGCACCACCAGCAGCGCGACCGCCGAAGCCCGCCGCTCCGGCGGCAGCAGCACCCACACCAGGGATCCGGAGTCACCGCACTTCCGGCGCTCGGCTGCATCGCGCTCACCTGCTGCCGCTGACCGCAGCCGGCGAACCACAGCCGCCGCCTGCAACAGTGCTCCCACGCCGAGTATCGCCCCAGATCCCGGCGCCACGCTAGAGACGGTTTCTGCTTCACGGGCATTAAAGGTGGCTGATTGAGGAAACGTTCAAAACGGGCAAGGACGTGCTCGGCTGGGACCAGACCCAGACCCAGGCCCGGAGCTGGAACGGCATCTGCCGCCACACCGCCCTGGCCGCCCTCGCCCAGCTCCGGGCCGCCGCCATCCGCAACGCGCTCACCGGCCACATCCAGCTCCCCGGCACCGGGCACGACACCGGCGTCGTGGACGACGGCGATCCCAGCGACGCTGACCTGCTGATTCCCCTCGGTGACGCGCCCGTCCCGGTCCGCGGCGGCCAGCCCTGCCCGCCCGGCATCGCCCTCATCAGGCTGTCGATCGCCGAGACCGCCCGGCTTGCCGGTCTGGCCAGGCAGTACGCCGCCGGGCTGATCTCCCGCGCCCGCCTCGCCTTCGCGCTGCACTGGTCCGTCCGGCGACGGCGGTACCAGGCCATCGCCCGCTGGCACCACTACAGCGCCCGGCTCCTGGCCATAACCGGAACCGGGTAACAAGCCGCGGCCGGGAAGCCCGGTACAGGATTGTCACATTTTCTAGGGGGACCCCCCGGGCTTGCGGCCCCAGACCATGAAGTATATGAACGGCATTACCAGCGTGTCTGGATCGGCGAGATGCTCGCGCACCGCGTGATCGAGTTCGTCGAGTTCGGCCTCGCTGGCGATGCCTTGCTTCACGATGACCGGGCGCATGCCGCGCACCAGGTCGAGCCGGATGGTGCGGCGTGAGTGGCCCGCCGGGTGCAGGGGAGCCACGCACTCGGCGCCGACGTCGGCCAGGCCTGCCTGGCGATAGAGTTCCGGCAGGCGGCGGCCGAGGCGCGGATCGGCGCCGTTACGGCTGAAGGCCGTAAGGAAGATCTCACAGAGCCGGTCCCAGGCCGGATGCGCCGGATAGCACAGCGAGTGCTCGCCGTCGCCCTCCAGGCCGGCCACCCAGCCGCCTGGCCTGGCCAGCCGCGTCATCTCGGCGAGGACCTCGGCGGGGTCGGGGATGTTCACCAGCAGGGTGCGGGCGTGCACAAGGTCAAAGGAGCCCGGCGGCAGCCCGGTGCGCCTGGCGTCGGCCGCAACGACCTCGACGCTGCCCAGCCCGTGCTCAACGGCGAACTGGCGGGCCATGGCCACGTGCACCGGGTCGGCGTCCAGGCCGATCACCCGGCCCCCCGGTGCCACTCGCCCGGCGAGCAGGTCGATGATGCCGCTCGGGCCGCAGCCCAGATCGATCGCGGCCTGACCGCGGGCCAGCCCGGTCCGGTCGAGCAGCCCGGTACTGTAAGGCCGCATCTCCTCCGACTGCTGGCGCAGCCGCGCGCTTTCTTCCAGGTCCCGGCCCAGCGCATAGATAGCGGTCGCATGCGGCTGCGCGGCAGGAGCGCTCCCCGCTGTACCTGCCAAGGCTTCCTCGTCCATGAGACCCCTCGCCCACGCGCGGATTCCGCATACCGCCTCGCCCGCACTGATCAGGACCCCGCCGTCTCGGCATCCGAGGATGACCAGAGCCCTGGCGTTCAGCATCGGCGGAAGGGCGCCGGATGTCGTTGGGCTACGGCGCAGAGCTCTTCACAACGCGTGCGAGCCTGCGGTACTCGGCGGGAGGCAGCCCGTGCGCAGCGCGGAAGACCCGGCTGAACCCGCCCGCGCTCGAAAATCCCCACCTAGCCGCGATCGCCGCGACTGGACGCAGGGCCAGCGCCGGGTCGTCAAGGTCGCGGCGACAGCACTCCAGGCGCCGCTGCCGGATCCAGCCCGCCACCGTCAGGCCCTCGCCGTGGAAGAGCTGGTGCAGTGACCGCAGGGAGATGTGATGGGCGGCGGCGATGGCAGCCGGTGACAGCCCAGGGTCACCCAGGTGCTTGCCGATGAAAGCCTGAACGGCCGTCAGCTGGGCATGCCTGCGAGCTTCGGGCGTCCCCCAGTCCCCGACCTCCAGTTCGTGCGCCAGCCCCGTCGCCAGGATCTCGAGCGCGGCCGTGGACAGGCGCGCCGCCTCGGCCGGGCTGTAGTGGTCGATGTTACGGGCGAGCTGAAGCAGGAACTGCGAGGTCAGCTCACCCAGGCCGTCCGTTGCCGGGATGCGCACGGCGGCCAGCCGCCTGACCAGGCTCGGGGACAGCGGCAGCAGGGAAGGCGAGAACATGAAGGTCAGCAGCCGGGTGGGCTGGTCCAGGCCGGCGCCGCAGACCACCTCGTAGGGTCGCCGGGTGTTGTAGATGGCGAAGTCGGACGCCGACAACCGGGCCTGCCGCCTGTCCTGCTCCACCACAGAGCAACCCCTGCCGCACACCAGCAGCAGCTTCAGCATGTCCGGGTCGGCCTGGGAAATCAGCTCGGGAGTGCGGCGCACGGTGATCGGCATGATGTCGAGCACCACCATCCGCATCGCCCCCAGCCCGCTCACACGGAACTCCCCCCAGTAGTCCGCCTGGTACTCCGAACGGCACTCCATCGGGACCCACGTCGCGGACGTGATCCCCTGGATGAACTCAAGCCGGTCGGCAGCGGGAACCTCGTCGATCCTGATCAGCGCGCTCATCGCTCTCCCCATCCCAGGCGCTGCCACGAGCCTATGCCGGGCGCCTCAGAGAACGCCACGGCACGGCGAGCTGCCTGGCCTTCCGGAGATGATCATGATGATAGTGACGCCGTGCAAACAAGAACGCGCACAGCACCGAGCCGGCGAGGAACCGTTCCGGTTCACCGAACCAGGACTTCAGCCGAATACAAACCGACATTAGCAATGTATGCGCAGGCCAGCCCAGCTGACAGCCGTAACGGCCCCGGCAAGGCGGTGACGCAATGTAACAACATCCGGCGCACAAAGCATCACGCTGAGCGGTAACGCGGCCACGCGCCGGAAAACCGCGACTGTAGTACAGGTCGGCCCTCCGCCATTCCGGGGCGGTCATAGCGGCGCCGATCTCCTCTCGCGTGGGCCCGGCCGCGTCAGCGGGCGGGTCCGGGGGTTGCCGGCTAGATCTCGTTCTTGATTGCCTGGGCGGCTCGCCGGGCTTCGCGGCCCATCTGGCCGATCTGGCCGGGCCTGGGGAGGTAGCCGATGAAGCGCAGGCCAGGAGCTGCGGCTTGGCCGCCGTGCCGGCGTGGGAGGCCGCGCTGGTCGAGTACGCCGAGGTGCCCGGCCAGTGGTTCGAGCCCGGGCGTGTAGCCGGTGGCGGCGATGAGGACGTCTGCCTCGATTCGCGTTCCGCCGGTGAGGAACAGGCTGGTCCGGTCGAGCGATTCGATGCTGGCGGTGATCTCGATCCGGCGGGTCCTGATCGCCTGGATGATCTCTTTGTCGACGATAGCGGGTGCCTTGCCCTGGCGCCGGAGCCGGGTGAAGATTCCCTCGGACGGCGGTGCGAGACCGTACTGGCGCAGGTCGCCGACGCTCAGGCGGCGTACGAGGAGCGCCTGGGTGTCGGCGATGCGGGGCGGCAGTCGCAGCAGCGCGATTGCCGGGAGGTCGCCGGGCAGCCCGCCGGACTGGCGGAGCATGATGTTCGGCTGGGTCCGGATGCAGACCCGCACGCGCTCGGCGCCGCCTTCGGCGAGGTCGTAAGCGATCTCCAGGCCTGAGCAGCCGGCTCCGGCGACGGCCACCCGGGCGCCGCGGAACGGGCGCGGGTTGCGGTAGGCGGCCGCGTGCAGCAGGCGGCCTGTGTAGCTGTCGTGTCCGGGCCATGAGGGCATGTGCGGGGTGTGATCGTGGCCTGTGGCCACGATCACGTGCCTGGCGGCCTGCGGGCCGGCGGAGGTATGCAGCTCCCAGCCGGCCTGGTGGCGGTCGATCCGCTCGACGCGCGTGCCGAAGCGGACGCCGGGCACGTGTCGCGCAGCGTAGTCCTCCAGGTAGCTGATGACGTCGTCGCGGGAGGGGAACAGCGCGGTGTGCGCCGGGTAGCGCGAGCGTGGCAGCTGCGAGGTCCACTGGCAGGTGTTCAGTCGCAGCCGGTCATAGCGGCCGCGCCACGATGCGCCGACGCTGCCGGCCTGCTCGAGCACGACGCTGGGTATCCCCATCCGGCCGAGTTCGGCGGCGGCCGCGAGGCCCGCGGGGCCGGCGCCGATCACGACGATGTCAGGCGCGCTGCTCATCAGCGTGGGCTGCTGCGCCTGGACGCTGGCGGGGCCAGGCTGGCCGCGGCGCGGTCTGACGGCTGTTCGCCGGGCTGGCCATGGGCGTAGTGTGACCGGTGGCGCTCGTGGACTTCCTCCCACCCTTCGCGGGGGCAGGCGCCGAGCTCGGTGATCAGGGCGATGGCGCCGGGCGGGCCGGCGACGAGCTGCCGGGCCGGGCGCCCGCTGGCGTTGCGGAACGCATGGACTGTCCCGGCCGGGATGAACACGGTCGTGCCCGCGGGCGCGCAGCGCCACTGCCGGCCGAGCAGATAGTCGATCTCGCCCTCCAGCACGTAGAAGACCTCGTAGAGGTCCTCGTGCCAGTGCGGGATCGAAAAGCCGCCGCCCGGCGGGAGTTCGCTCTCCACCAGCCCGATCTGAGTGGTCAGCGGCGGCCCGATCTTGATCGTCGGCCGGCCGAGGCCGAGCTCGATCGAAACGCCTGCGCCAGGCGCTACGAGCGCGCCTGCACCAACTGCGGCCATGGGACTCTCCTTCCCGCGGTCCCGGCACGGTCCCTCCGGGGTATGCACCTTCGATGTTTTAATACAGTATTACTGTATTAATCTTCTGGTACTGTACCACCGTGAACGACGCCGTCAAGGGACACAAGCGGACCCGGCGCACGGACAAGGCACAACAGACGCACCAGCGGATCATCGACGCGGCTACCCGGCTGTTCCTGGAGCGCGGCTACGTGCCGACCACGATCGACGCCATCGCCCAGGCAGCCGACGTCGCCGTCGAAACCGTCTACGCACGCTTCCGCACCAAGACCAACCTCATGGTCGCCGTCAAAGACGCCGCGGTCACCGAGGGCGGACAAGTCCCGCTGCCGCAGCGCCCCGAACTCGCCGCCCTCGCCGCCGAAACCAGCCAACGCCGGCAGCTGCAGATCGCGGCCGCCCTCTCCCGCCGGATGCTCGAACGAATCTCACCGGTGTACGCGCTGCTCCGCGATGCGGCCGCAGCCGACGACACCCTCAAGGAGCACCTCGCCGCCGAGATCGACCGCCGCCGCGACTTCCAGAAAACCCTCGTGGACCTCCTGCGCGCCAACGGGCCACTACGCGACAGCCTCACCCCCAGCCAGGCAGCCGACACCTACTCGGCACTCGCCAACCCTGAGCTATACATGCTGCTGACCACCCACCACGGCTGGACACCCGGCCAATTCCAGACCTGGCTCGCCGACAGCCTCCAGCTCCTCCTCCTGCCACAGGCCCTAAGCCCACCAGGCCCACAACAGCGCAACCCGCGATCCAGCGAATCCGGGACAGCCCCAACACCTGAGTAAGCCTGCCGGCCAGCGCGCAAGCATTCATCCGCAACACGCTCAACTCAGCACTCAGCATGCCCGGTCACCCCCAAAGGCGCCGGGAAGACCGCGGCGCGCCAGATCGACCTGCTCTGTGCGCCTCACCTGAGGGACACCGGCACTCCCCGCAGCCGTCCAGAACGGCGGATATTGACCGGCGTGCGTTGCAGGGTGGTCATCTTCGCCACGGCGTCACGGACGATGGCGGGGCCATTACCAGCTTGGCGGTCCGCGGACAACGACACCGCGTGATCGCACGGTTTCCCGGGAGCGATGGTGTTACGCGAACCAGGCTTGGCTGTCGGCTATGTCAGCGAGTGGGGGTTCCTCTGCGTGATCTGACACTGCCTGCTCTGCTGATGTCACCCAGGCAAGGGGGAAGTCTGCCGGTCCTTTGATGATGTCGCGCATCAGCTGGACGGGAATGCCGTCTATTGCCATGTTCTGCGGGCAGGCGTGGGGGCCGTAGCGGCGTAGGCATGCCAGAAGGCGGCCCGAGGGGTTGTTCATTGCCCTGAACGTCAGCGCGTACGAGGCAGGCCAGGCGGCGATTCCATACACAGCCAGGGACGCAAGTTCCTCGTCATCCGGACCTGTCCTGACACAAGCGCTTTCGGGGTCGTCGGCGTGATGGGCGGCAAGTACCCAGGTAAGGGGGGATGCCTCAGCGGCTTTGCTGATGCAGCTCTCTTTGCGGAAGCAGTTCAGCCCAGCCGATCCGATCCTGCTGGAGCTGTAGCAGAGCGCGTGCAGGAAGGACGGGGGGAGTTCCCGAAGTACACCAGCGAGCTGTGCCAGGAATCGGGTCAAGACGTCGTCGTCGGCCATGGTGACCAGACCCAGGATCCATGTTGCGCGTGACAGCGGGTCGTTATGTGCCTTGAACTGGGATGTCCACCAGCTGGCCCGGGACCTGTTGAGGCGGAGTTCCTGGAGGAGCCGGCCGTAGTCAGGGTGGTCTCCGAGCGGCGCGCTGCCGGGTGTCAGGTCGCCTTCGGTCCGGTAGTCCTCGGCGGCGGCCGCGGCACCGATGACGGCGATCTCGGCGGCGAGCCAGCACGGCCCAAAGATCTGGCTCACCTCGCGGGCTGTGTTTCCCCAGGTCGATGTCGTTCCGGCCTGGCCACGACCGGTCCGCGACGCGGCTTGGACCTGGGCGAAGCGGGGATCGCGGGACGTAAGGCGCCTGAGGATCGCCAGCCGTTGCTGGTCGGTCACGTTCATGTCGGCGTGCCCGTAGTCCATGGCCCAAGTGAGCGGGCTGGCGGTGGCCTTGCGGAGGAAGTTCTGTGGGGCTAGCAGCCGGAGAATGTCTCCCGCGTACCCGGCGGCGGTGACCGGGGTCTCGAAGCACAGGCCTCCCAAGACGGCGCGCGTGAGCTGCGCTTCGGCGGATGAACCGGGCGGTGGGACGACGCCGGCTTCCAGCGCTGCTGCTGCTGAGCCGGGATCGGCAAGGGTGAGGCGGCTGATCTGAGGAGCGGTGAGCCGCTGGCCGCCCTGGAAGGAAATGCCGGCCCGGAGCCATGCCTGCTCGCTGTCGGTTCCGATTGCCTGGTGCATTCGCGGCTGCCACCAGGCGTCGAAGATAGCGCGGTCGGGCTGCACCTGCCATGCGATGCGCAGCCGTTCCCGGTTCAGCGGCCCGGATGGATCCGCGGCTGCGGAATCCCGCAGGGTCCATGACAAAGTGGCGGCTGCGTTCTCGTCGGCGAACTTCGTCGTCCAGAGGCTGGAGCCCAGTTCCTGGGACAGCAGCCTTATGCTCAGGTCATCCAGGAACAGGCGCATGGCGCGCTGCTGCGTTCGCGGGCGCGCGTCGAAGACACCGTCAGTGAGCAGGTTCCAGGCGGCGAGGCGGGTCTGACGCGGATGTTGTCCTTCCTCGAGTTCTTCTTCAAGTCCTTCGACAAGGCCGCTGATCTCGTTCGGGTTCGCGAATCCGGCGTAGAAGCGGCACGTGTTCAGCCAATGGGGGTGCCGTAGGAGATGCTGGAGAATGGCGGATCTGTGTGACTGAGGAGAGGAGCCGTCGGCGTAGGCGTACAGGTACCTGCCGGCGAAATACTCCCGGACAGGCTGGACATCGAACTCATAGGTCCCGCTGACCTTGCTGGAAAGCGCCCATACGCGCTGAGTCACTCCGTCGAAGAGGGCGTCGACCACCGAGGTGTCCTTGCCCATCATGAACAGGTAGTCGTTGATCGCACGGCGGATGGCCTGGGTGGAAAGCCGACCGTTTATGGCTTCCGTCTCGCCCGTCGCCTGCAGGTGCCAGCCGAGGAACGCCGTGATCTCCTCCAGGTCCTTGCGGTACTTCCGGACAGATGAGGGCTTGGCCTGCTCACGATCGAACAGCGTGTCCATGTAGGCCGTGTACAGCTCGGTCCGGCGCTCCGGCACTGCCTCCTGGCGGCGGTGTATCAGGTAGAGCAGGATGGTCAGCTGCATCGGGTTGTCGGCCAACTGCGCGATGTGCGGCTCGGCGGTCCGCTGGTCGAAGATGCGCTGGAGCTTACGCCGGTCCGGGCCGAGGACCGAGTGCGCATCGGCCCATTTGCGCAGGTATTCCAGGCGCTGGGCGGGGGACAGGCCCGTGAGCTCGATCGTGTCGTATGTCTCTGGCGACGGTTCCGGGAGTCCCGAGGCATTAGGACGGGTGGTGACGATGACCTGCGGCGGGACGGCCGCGTCTGCCAGCCGGCCTGTGAACTCGTTGATCTCGGTGACTATCCGGGCGCGAGTGTCCCTTTCCGGTACCTCGTCCAAGCCGTCGAGGACGATCAGCATCGCGAAGCGGCCAAGGACGTCCATCACGGTGGACACCGTTGCAGGCAGGCCGCCGCTGCGATGATGCATTACGTAGGCCAGGAATGCCTCCACCGAGCATGGCCTGGGACGCCTCCTGCGCGCTGGCTCAGCGTCGCTGTCGCTAAGCGGGTCACCGCCTTCCATCCAGACCGCGTAATCCCGCAGTTCGGCACGCAGCGGCAGGCGAGGCTTGTCGGCGTACAGGCCAGGTCTCCGGCCGCCGAGGTAATCCGGGTACGTCAGGAACTCTGCCCGGTGGACCTGGCACAGATACTGGCCGAGGGTGGACTGCCCTGCCCAGGAGCGCCCCGGACGACCGTCAGAGCTGCTCCCCAGTTCAGGAGGTAGGCGGCCGCGCCGCCCAGCGCCGTTTCACCTGGTGCGAGACCGGGGATCCGTCTCTGGGCGCGGACGGAGCGCGCCTCTACGTCGACGAAGAGGTCGGTGAGGTCATAGTTGTCCATGTCGACCTGCCGGAACCTGACTTTCGCGTCCTCCTGCCACTGGGTGGCGACCACTTTTCGCAGCAGGACTTCGAGCTCCCGGTCGCGTTCTTCCAGGGCACCGGACTCGATGAGATAGCGGACGAGGTCATGCCCGGCCAGCATCTCGCTGTATGCCCATTTCAGCTCTTTGGGAGCCGTGTCGACCCGAGCATCGAGGTCTGCCTGCCACCAGCAGGACACAGGAATGCCGAAGTCCTTCGAATGGACCCTCAGCCGCTCCTCGAGACGGTCCATCGTGCCACGGCGGCGAGCGGCCGTGCCTGCCACGCACGTCAGCAGGATGTAAGCCTCGGCACCCTCAGAGACCAGTTGCCTGATGTTCGCCGCCTCGTCCCGGATCGCCTTGTCGAGCCAGGCCACGGGATCACGCAGGCGCTTGTTCGCCCACTTGACCTGATAGACGGAGCGGCGCCCGCGGCTAGGACGCACCGCATCACGGCCGCCGTCCTTCTGCCCGACCGGATAGCACGTGACATCCGGGAACAGGTGAGCCAGGAGCGCCCCGCACATCTGCTGGAAGCGTTTTTCACCCAGCCGCTCGTACAGATACCGCCACGAGCCTCCCTGCATCACCCCTCCCCGCCCAGGCGTCCCGCCGGAACCCGCGCCCGCGTCGGCTTGCCTGCGGTCGCATCTCCCGTCTCCATCGCAACGCTGAGAATCTACCCGTATTTACCCTGCCGACTGCCGGGGATCAGCCAACTCCACAGGGCCACAGCCCGGGATGAAAATCCCATGCGCTTCCAGGCTGTCAGCGCCCGGGTGATCGGCTAGGGCCAGACACTCAGCTCCCCGGAGGCTGCTGCGCGACCTCGCCGGGATCATAGGCCGTGCGGCTGACCGGGTCCGGCGACAGGTAAGGCGACCGCAGCTCCCGGGAGCGGTCCTTCAGCACCGTCAGCCCGCGGTCCAACCCGATCCGCTCGGCGATCACCATAGCCGGCACCGTCGGATAAGCCGCCAGCAGCTCCCGGATCCGCGCATCGGACGCGTCGACCGCCGATCCCACCGGCATGCGCTGGCACCTCGGCGAACCGTCGCTCGCCAGCGCCGGCCGCGCCGCGTTCCGCGAGATCCCCAGCGTCCTGGCGATCGCCTTGACCGGCATGTTCTCCACATGGCACAGCCCACGGACCTCTGCCTGATCCTCCACAGCGAACCCCTCCCTCCCCTCCCCTCCGGGCCACCGCTGGACGTGGGGATCCCAAGAGGGATAACTTCAACCGCCGCTACCGGGTCAGTATTGGACCGTCGCCGACATGCCCTTGAGCGAGGCCCGGGAATAGGCGTCGACAGACATCGCTCCAAAAAGGTGAGGTTAGCTCTCGGTCATTCGCAGCAGCCGCGGTCGGTCCCGCAGAGTCGACAACGCCAGATCAACCAGTTATGCATACTGCGAGATGATGATCACGGAAGCTACCGCCACCGCCATAACGGCGGGTGCGCGCGCAAGCTACGCCTGGCGCAGGTCCGGGTCTGCTGTGACATCCCGCAAGAAGCCTCGGTCGTGGACGCGCTCGCCTCGTTCGGTGTGGTGCACGCGGACATGCCCGTGACGCTGGCCAATATCTGGCTCGCCATGCAGGGGCCGGCCTGTTCGAAGGGACCTGCCCGCCGGTGGTTCCCCCTGAACCGCCGGGGCCCGAAGAGCCGCGGCGCTGCTACAGGTCGTTATGGCCCGGCGGCCCGCGCCTGGAGCTTGGCCCAGGTGTCCCTGAGGCCGAGGGTGCGGTTGAAGACGAGCCGTCCGGGCGTCGAGTCGGAATCCGGGCAGAAGTAGCCGAGGCGCTCGAACTGCACGGTCTCACCGACCGGCAGTTCCGTGAGCGCAGGCTCGACCAGGCACTCTTGGAGCACCGTCTCCGAGTTGGGGTTGAGGTCGGCGTAGGGGTCGCCATCAGCGCCGGGATCGGGGCGGGTGAACAGACGGTCATAGATACGCACTTGGGCGGGCACGGCGTGCGCGGACGAGAGCCAGTGCAGCGTCGCCTTCGGCCGGCGCCCGTCGGGGGCATCGCCGCCGCGCGTCTCCGGATCGTAGGCGCAGCGGACCTCGACGATCTCGCCGCTCGCGTCCTTGACCACGTCGGTGCAGGTCACGAAGTAGGCGTAGCGCAAACGCACTTCGCGGCCGGGGGCGAGGCGGAAGAACTTGCCTGGCGGGTCCTCCATGAAGTCGTCGCGTTCGATCCAGAGCTCGCGCGTGAAGGGCGCCTTACGTGTCCCGGCCGAGGGATCCTCCGGGTTGTTGACGGCCTCCACCTCCTCGACCTGCCCCTCTGGGTAGTTCTCGATCACGAGCCTGAGCGGACGCAGGACGGCGAAGCGTCGCAGCGCCCTCCGGTTCAGCACCTCCCTGACCTCGTGCTCGAGCATCTCGATTTCGGCGGCGCTCGTGCCCTTGCCTCCCAGTGAGACCATGTCGAGGAAGTTGCGCAGACCCTCGGGTGGGAAGCCGCGCCGGCGCAGGGCCGAGAGGGTGGGCATGCGCGGATCGTCCCAGCCTCGCACGTGGCCCTCGCTCACAAGCCGCCCCAGGAAGCGCTTCGAGAGCACGGTGTACGTGAAGTTCAGGCGGGCGAACTCGTATTGATGCGGGCGCGAAGGCACCGGCAGGTTCTCGATCAGCCAGTCGTAGAGCGGTCGGTGATCCTCGAACTCAAGCGTGCAAAGGGAGTGGGTGATGCCCTCGATTGCGTCCGACTGGCCGTGGGCGAAGTCGTACAACGGATAGATGCACCACTCGTCGCCGGTCCGCGGGTGGGTTGCGTGCAGGATCCGATAGAGCACCGGGTCGCGCATGTTGATGTTGGGCGAGGCCATGTCGATCTTTGCCCTGAGCACTCTGGCGCCGTCCGGAAACTCCCCCGCGCGCATGCGCTCGAACAGGTTGAGGTTCTCATCGATCGAACGGTCGCGCCAGGGGCCGTTCTTGCCCGGCTCCGTGAGGGTGCCGCGGTGCTCCCGGATCTTGTCGGCGGAGAGGTCGTCGACGTAGGCCTTGCGGGCCTTGATCAGGTGTACGGCCCAGTCGTAGAGCTGGTGGAAGTAGTCGGAGGCGAAGTAGAGATGCTCGCCCCAGTCGAAGCCGAGCCAGCGGATGTCTTCCTGAATCGAGTCGATGTACTCCTGCTCTTCCTTGATCGGGTTTGTGTCGTCGAAGCGCAAGTGGCAGCGGCCGCCGAACTCCTGGGCGATCCCGAAGCTGAGCGCGATCGCCTTGGGGTGGCCGAGGTGGAGGTATCCGTTCGGCTCGGGCGGGAAGCGCGTCACAACCTCCGAGACTCTGCCCTCGCGCACGTCGGCGGCGACGATCTCGCCGATGAAATCGCGTCGTTCGGGAGAGGCTGGAGTGCGGGCGCTGTTGCTCGTCATCTCGATCAGAGTAGTGCAGTACGTCGCCATGTCCGGCGCAGTCGGTGCACTCACGCTCAGGTGACAACCTCACCGCACACCCGGAAGCCGCCGGCATCATCCGGCAGGCGAGCGGCTTCCCGCGCTTTGATGAATTCCTCGGACCTCGCCTCGCTCTGCCTGCCGTCAAGCTTGACCACCCCACGGCATCTGGCAGGTGAAGACAAAGCTCCCGCACCGCGTGGGCGAGACGGGACATCCGCGCAGGCGCTTCTGGCGTCAACGGGAAATATATGGCCGACGCGTAATACTCAGCCAGAAGCTGGCTACGCTCAGCTAGCCAGGCATGCAGCCTCCGGCGCGACTCCGTCCACCCGTCACCACTGCCTACCGGCTTCTCTCTGTCAAACAGACCGCCGCTTCAGGAACCCGGGAGGATCCCGATCCCCGGCGACAGAGCAGCCGGGGATCGCGGGCTCAGAATAAGTCCGCCTGACAAATGGCGGCGACACGGCACCTGCCGCCCGCCCGTCTCAACGACGGCCTTGTGCCACTATGCCAGAAGTCGCGTAGAGTAGCGAACGAATCTTTGCGAGATAAAGCATCGCGCCTAACGCCGATTTAGCGTGGCTACGAACTACGCTGACCGCGCTGACGTTGCGCACAGAACACTCGGCTTTGGGCCATCGCTACTAACCAGAACGTAAGTTTTTGGAGGTTCCGGTTATTTGTGATAAGGTGGCTGTATGGCACGCAAGGGGCGGCGCTCCAGCAAAGATGAACGCATCGATGCGATTCGCCTGCTGGAACAAGGATATACCAAGGTGCAGGTAGCCCGGATTTGCAATGTCACCGAGTCGTCGGTTTACGGCTGGCAGAAGGCATACCGCGAAGGCGGACTGGCAGCGCTATCGGCGAAGATAGCGTCAGGCCGGAAAAGACTGCTGACCGATAAGCAGATGCTGGAGCTGTCCAGGTATCTCCGCCTGAACCCTCGCCAGCTCGAGTTCGATTTTGGCCTGTGGACCAGGAAGCTGGTCCGCGAGCTGATCAGGACGAGATTCGGGATTGATTACTCGGAACAGGTGTCCATTCACGGGTCTGATTCGCCTCGCGTCTGGCATTGGGTGGTGCGTGACGCGCTGGGCCGGAGTGTTTGAAGTTCTGGCTCACGTTGAGCATGCTTGGGGTTTGTGCCCGTTGAGCCCGATTCTGGCGCTGCTGCCGGGGAGCAGCGGCGGCTTGCCGGGCGGCTGCGGGCGGTTATCGAGGCGAAGGATGCGGAGATCGCCGCGCTGCGTGCCGCGATGGGCCGGCTGCGCGCGGATATCGAGGCGGAGCGGGACCTGGTAGGCCGGCTGGAGTTGCGGGTCGCTGAGCTTGAGCGGCGGCTGCGGATGGACAGCTCGGATTCCGGGACGCCGCCGTCGAAAGAGCGGATCGGGACCAAGGAGCGGCGCCGGGCGGAGCGGCGCGGGCAGCAGTCGGAGCGGGAGCGGCGCCAGGACCGCAAGCCGGGCGGGCAGCCCGGTCATCCGGGCGCCGGGCTGTCACGGGATCCTGATCCTGATGAGCGGAAGGATGCCGGGCCGCCGGCGCAGTGCTCGCGGTGCAGGACGAGCCTGGCCGGCGCGCAGGACGCGGGCTGGTCCTGGGCGCAGGTGGTGGATGTCAGCATCGCACGGAAGGTGACTGAGTGGCTGCTGCCGATGCTGAAGTGCCCGTGCTGCGGGGCGGTGATCACCGCGGCGGCGCCGCCGGGAGCCCATGCCGGGACGGTGAGCTACGGGCCGGTGCTTAACGCCGCCGCGGTCTTGCTCGCCGTCTTCGGGAACGTCCCGCCGGAGCGGTCCGCGCACTTGATCGGCATGCTGCTGGGCGTGCCGGTCTCGGCCGGATTCGTGGATAAGGCGAGCGCCCGGCTGTCCGGGCGGCTGGAGGCCGCCGGGTTCGACGACGCGATGCAGGCCGCGCTCGCGGACGAGCTGGTGCTTGCCGCCGACGAGTCGCCGGTCAGCGTGCTGGCCCGAGATGCCGATCCGGATACCGGGGAGCCAGAGACTGGCGTGCCGCATGTGCTGGCGGTCCGCACTCCGTCTGAGCGGCTGGTGTGGCTGCGGGCGCTGGCTTCGCGCCGCGCCGAGGGCATCGTGGGGGTGCTGTCGTTCTTCACCGGGTTCTTGATCACCGACGGGTACACCGCCTACCAGCAGCTCTTGCCGGGGCTCGCCGGTATCCAGCAGTGCTGCCAGCACATCATCCGGCGCTGCCGCGCCGTCACCCGGCTGGGTCCCGGCGGGGCGCAGGCCTGGGCCGGCGACGTGATCACCGTCTTGCGTCAGGCGCACGCCGCCGTCGAGGACGCCCGCTCCCGCGGCCAGCCCGCCGTCGATGCAGACCTGCTCAAAGGGCTGCGGGGCCGGTACGACGAGGCCGTTGCCCTGGGGATCACCCTCAACCGGCTGCGGGACTGGGACGGCGGCGGCAACCACCCCGGCTACGCTCTCGGCTGCTGGCTGCGCGGCCACGCGGACCAGGTGTGGCTGTTCACCACCGAATTCGCCGTGGAATGGACCAGTAACTCCGCTGAACGCGCTGTCAAAGGACCCAAACGGCACCAGGCCGTCTCCGGCTACTGGCACACCCAGGCCACGCTTGCCCGCTGGTGCCGTATCCGCAGCTACCTCGATTCGGCGGCAAACCACGGCCTGACCGCGCTGGAAGCCATCCGCGCCGCCCTGGCCGGCAACCCCTGGCTGCCCGCTGTCCCGGCTGCGGCCTGAGCAGCAGGCCGAGCCGAGGGACGCGTACTCAATGCTGCCCCGGGATAGGCTGCCCGACGATGCCCATGACCGATGCCGAGGCGTTCCGCTTCGTGGCCGGCCACTACGGCCGGCGAGCCGCGGACATTTGTCCGCTGGGTGCCGGGGAGTGGTCACGAGCGTACGGATTTGTCCTGGACGGCCGCGATACGGTCATCCGGTTCGGCGATCATGTCGAGGACTTCCGCAAGGACCAGGTGATGGCCGCCTACAGCTCCGCGGCGCTGCCGGTTCCCCCGGTTATCGAGATCGGCGTCGCCGGCGACGGGTATTTCGCGGTGTCGCAGCGCGCGCCCGGCGAGTTGCTCAATGGCCTGGACGGTGCCGGGATGCGCGCGGCGTTGCCGGGCCTGCTGGCCGCCCTCGACGCGTTGCGTGACATCGACGTGTCTGGCACCAAGGGGTATGGCATCTGGGCGCCGGACGGGACCGGCCCGGCGGCGAGCTGGGCGCAGGCGCTGCTGGCGATCAGTCAGGAGACGGCGCGGGTTCCCGGCTGGCGGGCAGCGCTGGCCGCCTCCCCGCTGGGCACACAGCCCTTCGACCAGGGCTACGCCCAGCTGCGGGAACTGGCCGCCGGCCTGCCGGATCAGCGCAACCTTATCCACGGCGACCTGGTCAACCGCAACGTGCTCGTCCAGGGCTCGCGGATCACCGCTGTCATCGACTGGGGCAACGCGCTATACGGTGACTGGCTGTACGACGCCGCCTGGCTGATCTTCTGGTGGCCATGGTTCCCGCAGTGGCAGGACATCGACATCACCGCCGAGCTCGAACGGCACTGGGAACAGCATGGCCTGCCACCCGGCCTGCACCATCGCACGCGGGCCTGCCTGGTGCACATCGGCCTTGATGCCATGGCCTACAACGCCTACCGAGGCCGCTGGGATGACCTCGCGCGCACCGCCAGCCAGCTGTCAGAGTTGACGTAGCTAACCCAGTGGAGCCTCTACCCGTGAATGGACACCGGAACAGAACGTCGGCCGGATCCTGAAGATGCTCGGCTTCTCCCCGCAACGCCCGGTGTACCAGGCGCTGGAGCAGGATGAGGGAAAACGGCGGATATGGATGGAGAAAACATTTCCTGCCATTAAGGAACGGGCCGAGACGGAGGGGGCGAAGATCTTCTTCGCAGATGAGGCGGGGTGCCGGACCGATCACCACTCCGGGAGGACGTGGTCGCCCGTCGGCCAGACCCCGGTCGTGAGAAACCTCGGGAAACATGAGTCAATCGGCATGGCATCGGCCATAAGCATGCGCGGTGCAATGTTCTGGATGACCTTCGACGGAACCATGAACTCGGCGCTTTTCACGGAGTTTCTGGATCTCCTCATCCACGACATCGACGGCAAGATATTTCTCATCGTGGACAACGTCAAATATCACACATCTAAAGAGACCAGCGAATGGGTGGAAGAGCACAAGGATCGCATCGAGCTGTTCTTCCTGCCGTCTTACTCCCCTGACCTCAACCCGGACGAATGGGTCTGGAAAAACGTGAAGAACGACCATATAGCCCGCGAGGTCCCGCAGCGGCCCGGCCACCTCTTTGAAATCGCCAGGCGAGCACTCCGAAGACTTCACGCGCCCCCGGCGAAAATCCGGGCATTCTTCGCGGATCCTCATCTCGCCTATATCCGTCACGCCTATGCGTGAAATGAAAGAGCCTCCAAAAACCTAGTTTCGCCTTGGTATTCCTGAGCCGTTACCGTGGCGTTCCGCTTAGAGGGCGCTGACGCCGCCTTGGCCTTCGATGAAAAAGATCTCGTCGATCACCTTGGCCCGTGTATAGGGGCGATGTGTCTGGTGGCCGGTGGTGAAGTCAAGCGTGCGGTCACGGTGACACTCGATTACGTCTTGGTGATCATCGTAGAAGCGGCCGATGGCCCGCAGCGCCCTGATGCCGAATCGTCCCGTGAGCCCGGTCCTGCGGAGGCCAGCTACGACGCGGCTGTCGAACGCCGGCACGTTGCCGAATGCTCCCAGCATGACCTTCGTCGCCAGGGTCTTGGTGGGCCAGGCGCCGTTGGAGTGGCGCAGGGCTTCCTGGATGTCGCCCGCAGTGCTGTTGAGCTTGCCGCACACCGCGGTGTCGGAGTAGCAGTGCGCATCGATCGCCCAGACGTCGTCTGGCGTGCGGGCGATCAGCTCTATCACGGGTTCGAACTGCTTGAGGCTTCGGCTGGGCAGGTCCGACGAGCCGCGGAACATGCCCCAGCTAGCGAGATAGAAGCCGAGGTGAAGGCAGGACAAGAGCATATTCTCCGGCGCTGCGAGGCCGGCCGTCCTGCCCGTCTCCCGAGCAGCTGCGTTCGCGCTCATCCTCGCGAACCGCTGCGCGCTGTATCTCAGCTTGTAGTAAATCAGCGATGCTTTGTGGCGATCCTTATTCTGCGCATAGGAGGCGTAATCGGTCACCGCGCCGTCCTCCTGGTCAAGCAGGTAGTCGCGATAGGACTTGCGGATCGCCTGGTCACTGGCAGGATCGAGGATCAGCACCCGCGTGTCGACAGCCGGTCTCCGCAACAGCGAGAGCATTATCTCCTCAAGCGGCGAGCTCAGGTGGTGGCTCAGCGATACTCCCTGGATCCACACGCGGCTCTTAGCGTGGGCGATAAGCCACTCGATCCGCTCCTGAGCGCTTTCCCGGTCGGTGTAGATGTTCACGATCCCGCTTTCACTGATCCCCTGGTCGATGCCGATCGACTTTTGATGCAGCAGTTCCTCGCCGGGCACGGAATCTGCGTCCCAGATGGTGTCGAAGTGCCGGCAAGTTGACCGGTACGCCGATGACTCTGCGCTGAAATGCCATACCGCCGCCGAGGCCGGCGCGCGCGGGTCTGCGGCGAGGCCATGGTAGTAGGACCGCGTGAACGCACTCTGCTGTACGGCGAACAGGAAGAACGGAGGTACTGTGCGGCTGAAACGCAGCTGCAGTGAGTCGCCGGTCCGCCGCCCGGCGACATCGTTGCCCAGCCGTGACAAGTGCTCGGCAGTCTCGCGGATCTCGTTGCGCAGGCGCTCCAGCTCCTCACCCGCATCGTTGCCAGCCCCGTATGTGAGCAGCCGCAGGCCCAGGCAACCGGGGTCTAGGAGCAGGACCCGTACACGGATGCCCCCAGGGCGCGCGGGGCCTGGTTCCCCGCCCAGCAACAAGCGCTCCAGCCGCTGGCCAGGCCAGTCTGCTCCCCGATGGTGCCCCCTGGACCCGAACCAGCTGCTAAGGCTGAGTCCGAGCAGCCGGACCTCGGCCAGGGAAGGATCAGCGAGGGTCCTGGACATCTCAGCGGCCACGTCCTCGGTGGCCGTGAAGACGTCCACGACCCCCATGCGGATGAGCGCATCACTTGTAGCCGAGTGCGGAGGCAGATCGAGGCCGCTGCGCCCTGCCTCCCCAGATGGCTGGCCGACCGGCAGATCACCTGCCAGGGCAGGGATCGGGCTCTCGGCGTCGCGCACCGCTTGCCACAGCGGCCTGAAGGCCTCGACATCGCCGCCGAGGTGACGCACCATCGCCTCGATCGCATCCCACCTCGGGCACCTCGAGCCGTTAAGCGCTTTCGCGACGGTCGTGTGGCTGAAGTTGATCGCCTTCGCGATTACCCTCGTGCCGGGTTCCTCAGCAGACCGGTGAAGGCGGCTGAGCTCCGCGGCCAAGACCTCCTGAGGGTTACCCGCCATTCATCCTCCAGGGGCCAAAACTGTAAGATCCTGTAAACCGCCCGGGTTGAATTGTACATAAGTGGCAGTCACTTGCTGATTCTCGTAACAGCGCTAGCGTTTACAGGCTTCGCGCACAACCCTTTGGTTCATCCGCCGCAAAACTGAAGCCAAAGGGGCAGCCGCCATGAACCTCACGAGCCACACCGCCGTTCAGAGCAGCGCAACTATCCCGGCCGGACTGGTTCTCGGCAGCATCGTTGCCATCACTGCCCTGCTCGTCTGGCTCACAGGCCTCATCTTTGTGCTCCGTGGCGCTGACCCAAACGCCCGCCCAGCACTCCTGCGCGCATACGCCATCTGCCGCCCTCCGCTGGCAGGGATCAAGCGCATGAGGGTGCACGGATGCCGGACGCCCGACTGCGGTTGCTTGAATCTGCCCCTGGTCACCGACTGCCCGGCTAAGCGCATCCATCACTGAGCATCACCGAGAGCGCCCAGCTGCTGGCCCGGCCTGCCCTGCCAGGTCTCGCCAGGTACTGGCTGACCTGGAGACGACGCTACCAAGCCCGCGCCGGCTGGCACCACACCAGCGCACCCGGCTCACCACAACCAACGGAATTTAACCTGGTCAGATATCAAATGGCTGCTATCCTACTAAGGCGAATATCAAGCTACTGCACGAACCCCGGGAAAGCGCGCATAACAACTATTCATGCGTGACCATCGTCGTGAACTGATCTTGGGCCCAGCCGACCATATCGGCGGATATTTTGCGCGCTAACCAGAATGAACTCGTAGTGCATGTGGTCACCAAGGTTCGATTTTCAGGCCGGTTCCGGCCAGGCAGCCGTCGATCAGGTGAGGCCGGTACTGGATCTTCTTCAGCTTGCGCTTGACGATGCGGACCATGCCGTCCAGGTCGGCGGCGGCGAAGTTGACCATGGACCGCTTGAGCAGCGACCAGATGCCCTCGGCGGGATTGAGGTCCGGAGCGTAGGCGGGCAGCCGGTAGATGCGCAGCCATTCCTTGTTCTCCTGCGCGAAGTCCGCCAGCTCCGGGGCCAGGTGGATGTTGAGGTTGTCCCAGACCCAGACCAGCGGGGCCGACAGCTGGCGGTGGGCGGCGATGATCAGGTCCCGGTAGTCGGCCCAGGCGAACCCCTTGGCCTCGCCTTTGCGGCGCCGGTAGACCAGCAGCTGGTAGTACAGGTGCGGCCGGTCGCCGGGCCGGTAGCAGGCCGGCCCGGCGATGCTGACCCGGCCGCCGCCCGCGCCGCGGACCCGCACCACCGGCCGGGCTCCGCGCGGCGCCCAGGTACGGCCTTTCGGCGGCCTCAGCCCCTGCCCTGCCTCGTCCTCGAAGCAGATGAAGGCGCCCAGGTCACACGCGGTCCTTTTATATCGGGCCACACCTGGTCCTTCCACACCGCGACCGCCTCGTCATCGCGTTCCATCGCCTGGCGGACCGGGACCTGCGCCGACCAGCCATGCCGGCGCATCAGCTTCCAGGTGCCCTCGACGGTGTACCCGACGCGGAACAGCCTGCCGATCAGGGTCTTGATCCTGGCCAGGGTCCACCGCTGGTCATTAGCGAACCCGTGCGCCAGCGGTCCTTTCCTCAGTTCCAGCTCCAGCCGGGCCCACTGCTGCGGGCTCAGCCTTTCTCGCGACACCGGCCCTCTGGACCGCAGCGCCTCAGCACCGCCGTCCCGCCAGGCCCGCTGCCACCGCCGCACCGACCCCTCGGTCACCCGCAGGTCGTGCGCGATCTCGCCGATCCCGTCACCGCGGGCGAACCGCTCAGCTGCCTCCAGCCGCAGCCGCTCCCGCCGCTGCTGCTCAGCGGGCGTATACCCGCCACGTTGTGCATACCGCATACCCCCGTCATACGCCCGCGGCCAGCCGACGTCACGACCCGAGCTCTACGAGTTCATTCTGGGGTAGCTCGGCCGGTGGCGGTAGCGGAGCGTCGTGGGCGCAGCGGATCGCAGGCGGCGTGAGGGCTCCGCCTTTGCCGACTGCCGCGCCGGCGGGCTTTGGCCCGAGCGCGGGAAGCCGCGTTGGTCTGTTCTGGCGCGGCTGGCCGCCGGGGCTGCCTCATGGGGGTTCAACTCGGGTTCATGGGGGTTCAACTCGGTGGCAAGGTCATCTGGGCGGGTTTACGGGGCTGCGGCTGCGGTGCGGGGACTGGTGAGCAGCAGCGAGTGGCTGTCACCGTGCTTCCCTGATGATTAGGCGTCGTGCTGCGGCTGCCGCGGTCCAGCCCTGCGTGCGGCCCGGTCCCGGCTCACCACCCTCGTCGTTTCCGCAGGTCACATACCTGGACCGGCCGGGCGGGCCGGTGCTGCCGCCTCTTTTCGCCTGCGAGATGCGGGCCCGGCCGGCCTTGTCGTGTTAGCTTGGAGTGGTGATGGATCCCCGGTTTGGGGATGTACCACCACGAGCGGGGTTCAAGTCCCCCCTCGGACACCGTGTTTCCCCAGGTCAACGGCCTAAAAGCAAGATCATCCAGGGCTCGTGATACTGGTTTGATACTTCGCATCGCTCATGCCTTCCGCTTATCAGAACGTGGTCACGGCCTTGCCGCCAGGCAGCTTCGCCGCGATGTTGTCAAGGCCCACGACCCCGTACAGCCGGTGACCACCCTGGGACGAGCAGCCCTGTCGCTGCCCCAGTTCACCTTTACGGCCAGCGACAGCATCCGCGACGATGCCGGCGTCGTCCTGACCGGCGCGCAGCCGCTGCATTGCGCTGTGGAGCAGCCTGTCCAGTCGCCGGCCATCGACTGCCCGCTGATCGTCACCTTCACCGGGCCCGGACGCGAGGAGACCGTCGAGGTAGCCGGCTACCGCCGGCTTCAGCTACGCCCGTTCGACCCCAGCAAAGACCACCTGACCGAGCACGAGCAGACAGACGCGCGGCTGCTCAGGATGTACGAGGCCCTCGCCGTACCGGACTACGACACCGAGGACGCCCGCGCGCTGTGCCGCCTGTTCACTGCCTGCGTACGCGCCGGCCAGTCGATCATGTTCGACAAGGTATTCCGCCGCGGAACCAGGGTCACCGAGGCCATGTTCCACGACGAGCTGGAGAAACGGCTTCGCGCGGACCCTGAACTCGCCGGCCGGCTCACCCGCCGCGATCCGGTAGCGGGCGGATTCGACGACCTCCTCCATGACGACGTCATCGCCGAGCTGAAGGTCGCCCGGGACAAGCCGGTCACCATCGACGATTGCGCGAAATATCTCGGGCAGCCGACCCAGTACGGAGTCGGGCGCGGCAGCCAGCTCTCCGTCCTGGTCGTCCTCGACCACTCCCGCAAGGAAGCGCCCCCAGGCGTGATCGACAACTACGTCGGCTGGCTTATACCGCGCCTGCACGGGCTGGACAACCCGCGCTACCCATCGCTTGTGGCGGTCCTGATCGTCAATACCAACCTCCCGGTACCCAGCACCTGGTCACGCAAGGCCATCAGCACGCAACCGACCAGCTAGCGACGACTGACGCGTAACCGGATGGCCGTGGCACCATGCCACCGTCCGCATGGGGCTGCAAGCAGCTCAGCGTCGCCGCTCCGACGCTGGGCATCAGGAGGTGCCGACCTCTGAAGTGAAGCTGAACTGAACGCCACAGCAAACCGTCCCGCGCTTGACGATGTGTCAGCCGTCCCGTCTGGTACACCCGGGATCACGTGATGGCGCTGACCGATCACCCATGGGGCCGCGGCGCGGCGCGCGGGTCCATGGTGACCGGCGGGGAGAAACCGGCTAGAGCGGCATGGCGCGGCCGACACGAACAACAGAGGCGCCCGTGCGGCTGCCGCGGATCTACTCTCTATACATGAGCGCGTACAACGGCCAGGCACGCATTGTCGGCGACAACGGTACTGACGTACCGGTCACGGCGAGCCTGACCAGCTACCTGGATGGTCTCCACACCAGCTGGGCCGGGACGCTCACGCCGACGCCAGACGGGCTTCCCCGGTTGGCGAACCTGACTGAAGGAAGACTCCAGCTGCCCGGCGGGACCGAAGCAGAGTTTCTCCGCCCCGACACCAGCGACTGGGTAAGCACGCAGCAGCTGAAGATCATCGGCCAGCACGGCCCACCGTTCTAGCTGCTGCCCAGAGTCCGTGGCCTTCATTTCAGGAGCTGATGATGCCGGACCGCCAGGCCGATAGCCGTTCGCTTAACTTCGCCGGCGATATCGACGAGCAAGGGCGGCCGCGGTCGATGTCGGTCGAGGTACTGCGCGCCCGCACGGAGAAGTGGCCGCAGTCACCGCACACGACGATCAGGGACACCTTGCCCGCGACCTTGTACACGTCGAGCTCGGGGGTGATGGGGGCGGCCGTGGCTAATGTCGAGGAAGGCCAGGGCCGCCCGGCGGGTGGTGTCCTGGAGCCGGTCGCCGGCTGCGCTCACCGGGCCGCCCGCGTGCAGCTCCCGTAGCTGTGCGGGTCGACGGGCTGCTCGCCCTTGGGCAGGTGGGTAACGACGAGCAGGTAGGAGTCGGTGACGAGTTCCTTGACCAGCTTCTTGTCGACGCCTTCCCCGCCCTCCAGCGTGATCCAGTGCTTCTTGTTCATGTGGTAGCCGGGGGTGATGTGGCTGTTGTGTTCCCGCAGGGCGCGGGCCTCGCCGGGGTCCGCCTTGAGGATCACGACGGGACGCCCGGGGACCTCGGTCATCAGCATGAACACCTTGCCGCGTACCTTGAAGACCTCCCAGTCGGGGCCGAAGGGATGCTCCAGCTGGGCTGCGGGAAGTTCCTGGGCGCAGTCGGCGGCGAACTTGTGCAGGGTCGGTCCGTTCATGAGCGTTTCCTTCCTCGGGTCGTGGCGGGCAGGGGTGCCGACCGGGGACGCGGGTGGCGTGCCGCGCGGTCGCGGCTGCACGTGCCATCCTTTCCCTGAAGCCGACGCAAACGGGAGTAGGCTGCGGACACGTGATGGTCGACAAGCGACACCCCAGGCGTTCTGCGCGAGCCGGAAGAAGCGGGCAGGCCGAGCAGGCCACGGTTCCGCTGTACGGTTTCCAGCCCCCGGTCGGCACTCCGTACGGGCTTGAGGTGAACACCGTGGAGGACTTCTTCGCCCAGCACGACGACTGGCCGTGGAACCCGCCGCGTCCGGGCCGCGCCACCTTCCACTACCTGATCCTGGTCACCGAGGGTGAGCTGCGCCACGATGTCAACCACGTCACGCGGACCGTCGCCCCCGGCCAGTGGCTGTGGGTGCGTCCCGGGCACGCGCAGTGCTGGCATCCGCCGGGCGCCGCCCACGGCCTGTTCATCTTGTTCGAGCCGGACGTGCTGGCATCCGGCACCGCCCGCCTGCTGGCCTCGCTCATCGCGCACCAGGCCCCTGCCGTGCTCAGCCCGCATCCCAATGACGCCGTCTGGCTCCGGCAGACAGCTCTCCAGCTCCTGGACGAACACCGTGCACTCGGGCGCCGTCCCCTCGATGTCCACCACGCCCTGCGTCGCAGCCTGCTCGAATCGCTGCTGCTGCGCCTGGCCAACTCCCCGGACCTCACCCCCGCCGGCACGACGGCCGGCACGGGACGCGGTGACACGTACCGGCGGTTCGTGGACGCCCTGGAGCTGCACTTCCGCGAGCTGCATCAGGCTGCGGACTATGCCGGGCTGCTCGGCTGTTCGGTTCGCACTCTCAGCCGCGCAGCCCGGGACGCCACCGGCAAGGGGGTGCGTGAGCTCATCGACGAGCGGCGGCTGCTCGAGGCCCGGCGCCTGCTGGCAGGTGCCCGGTGGGACGCGCGGGCCGTGGCCGCTCATCTCGGCTTCACCGATCCCGCGAACTTCGGCCGCTTCTTCCGCGACCGCACCGGTCTCACCCCGGCCGCGTTCGCGGCCCGCGATGCCACGACCGATCCGTGAGCGGAGCGCGGCGCCGGCGCCGAATCCCTGACCGGCCAGGCCCTCGTGCCGGGGCGGGCCGTCAAGATCCGACCGAACCGGGTAGCGGCGGGACCCTTCGGCATACAGCACACAGCTTGCCCACTGGCCGGTCCTCTCGTCATGCCGCAGCCGATCGGCTCTGACCGGCGCGGATCAGGATGCGGATGTCATTAGTCGTCGAGCAGCACCACGTGCTTGCCCGGCGTCGTGCCGGACTCAACGCTGGCCTGGGCATCGCGAACCTGCTCCAGGCCTCGGTAGATCTTCGCGACCGGGGCCTTGAGCCGGCCGTCGGCGATGGCCTGCAGCTGGTGCTGGAACACCTGGGCGGGCAAGTCGGTGGCCTCGCCCGCGTAGCTGGTCAGCCGCACCCCGTTGGGGATCATGAACGGGGTGAAGTCGGGGATGGCCCAGGCGCCCCCCAGGGCGCCGGTGAAGCAGACGGTGCCGTGTGCGCGCACGCATCCGAAGGTGTCCGGCAGGACTGTGCAGCCCACCAGTTCCAGCGCGGCGTCCACGCCGTTCGGCGCGAGGTCCCGGACCTTCCCGGCGATCTTCCCGTCGTCCACGATCGGGTGGTCGATGCCCATGGCCCGCAGCTCGTCGGCACGCCCGGCGTGACGCGTGGTGGAGATGACGGTGGCGCCGATATCCTTGGCCATCGTCGCCGCGCTCAATCCCACCGTGGAGGTGCCGCCGCGGATCAGCAGAGTCTGCCCGGCTTGGAGGTCCAAGCCGGTGGTCAGCGATCCGTAGGCGGTCTGGAACATCTCCGGCAGCGCGACGACCACGTCCCACGGCAGGCTGGTCTCGAACGCGATGACCTGCGCCGCGGGGACGGTTACGTACTGCGCGTAGGAGCCGTCGAAGGAGCGGCCCATGCCGCCCATCATCGTGGCCACCTGCTGCCCCGGGCGCAGCCCGCTGTCCTGCGGGGCCTGGTCGATGACCCCCGCGCCCTCGATGCCGGGCACGCGCGGGTAGGTGACCTCCGGGTCCGACCCGCCCTTGCGGGTGGTGACCTCGGACTCGTTGACGCCGAACGTCTTCACCTTGATCCGCACCCAGCCGGGCTGGGGTGCGGGCACCGGCACATCCCGGATCTCCAGTGCGTCCAGGCCGCCGGGCCGGGTGACGACGACGGCCCGCATCGTCGCCGGGGCGGCGTCGCCGGCTGCTGTCGGGTGGCTCATACCGAACTCCTTACCGTGTTCGCGCCCTGGGATGTGACGGCCGAGCCGGGGCTCCGGGCGCAGGTACCCAGGTGATCAGTCAGTGGTGGCCCTGCGCTGTTCCGCATCGCCCGATGACCGTCAGGGGCGGGCGATGTTCTCGAACAGGCCGAGGACCGTCCGGTAGTGGGCGCTGGGCTCGTAGGGCGAGTTGCCGACGCTTCCCGAGGTGGGCCGGTCCGTGACAGCGGGCCATAGACGGGTCTGCTCGCCGGTGGCGAAGTCAAGCACGATGTCGCGGGTACGCGTGTCACGGCCGGCTTGTCCGGGGCTGCGGCCCGGCTGTTCCTGGCCGACCAGGGCGTACATCTCGGTGCCGTGCACGGCGCTCGCGTCCTCGGCGGGCCCGATCATGAGCAGATGGGCGTTGCCGCCAGCGGCGGCGTGGGCCAGGGCGCCGCGGGCTGCGGGGAGCGCGAAGACATAGTCCGTCAGGAACGCGGCGCGGACCTCGGCAGGGGGGCGGCCGCCCTGGTCGTAGGTATCGACGATCTTCTTGGCGCGAGAGCGGGGAATGCGCCACCCCGCGACTTCGTTGGTGATGCGCTCGACGGCGTGCGGGTCGAACCGGTCCAGGTCGTTCGCCACCCACCAGCCCATCTCGTTGCTGGCCGTGCTCAGCAGTACGTCGATGTCACGGTGCGAGCCCGAGGCGAGGACATCCATGGGGTGGGCGTGCAGCACTGCGCCGGGCTGTCCGGTGTCCAGGACGACGCCGATGCCCTGGTTGTCCATCCCGCCGCGCACTCCCAGGTCCAGCGGGCAGACCTTGTGCAGGGCGGCCACCAAGGCGGCCGCGTCGAGGTCGATCAGCTTGTCAGGGTTGCTCGCGACGCCGAGTTCGGTGACAAACCGCCGCGCGAGTTCCTCGGCCCACCAGGCCGGGATGAGACGGGAGGGCCCGCCGGAGAACCCGGCCAGTCTCCGGTACAGGCCATCCGCGCAGGAGGCACCGAGCAGCGCGAGGGTGGCGTAGGCGCCGGCGCTGTGGCCGAAGACGGTAACCTCGCCGGGGTCGCCGCCGAAGTAGGCGATGTTCTGCTTGACCCAGGTAAGCGCGGCGATGACGTCCTGCAGGCCGAGGTTGCTGGCCTCGGCCAGAGCGCCGCCGTACTGCGAGAGCGAGAGTGCACCCAGTGCGCCGAGCCGGTAGTTGACCGACACGCTCACCACGCGGCCCGACGCGGCCAGACCAGCAGCGTTCGAGGTGATCTGCGTGTTCGCGCCGAACTCGAACCCGCCGCCGTGGACGTACACGGCCACCGGCAGCGCCGTCCCGGCCGGCTGCGCGGGAGCCCACACGTTCAGGTTCAGGCAGTCCTCGCCGGTCCCGCTGTCCGCTTCGAGCCAGTCGCCGCTGTCGGGCTGGACGGGGGCGACGCCCTTGCGGTCATAGGGGCGGTCCGGATCGAAGTCCGCGAGCACGGGGCGGCGGTATCGCTCGGCGGTGGCGTATGGGATTCCCCACCAGGACCGCACCCCTGGTGCGGTCGGGGCCGTGGGTGCGGTGGCGGTCATGGCGTGTCCTTCCGGCGCGGTCCGGGTGTTTCGCGCGGTGTGTCGGCAGCTGGCTGCTCGTCTCAAATCATCGCCCGGGATCCGACACACCGCCCGGCGGGCAGCGGTCACCCGGTGGTCACCAGGTGACACTTCTCTGCGCCTCTTCTTCTCGCAGCCTAGGTCGCCGCGGGCAGACCGGGCGGCCGGCCCGGGGTCTGCTGTCAGCGGCCCGCTGGACCTTGGCCAGGGGAAGCCAGCCGAACGGGCACAGCACGGCGCCACCGGTAAAGGGGGTCGTGCAGTTGTCGCCGCGCCGAGATTGATCAGCAGTGGAGCGGCGGACGGCATGGAGACCGGGCTCAGTCAGCCGGACTGAAACCGGCCATGGTCAGGTCCTGCTCGCGCTGCGGGGTGAAGTCGACGTCGAGTTTCGTCTCGTATGCCTCGGGCTGGATGCCGAGCCTGCAGGGACTACTCGCTGCGCCGAAAAACCATGCATGCCCGCGCGCTGCAAAGATGCCCTTTCACCACTGAACACCGCACCACGGCCGCGGGCCTGCCGCCCGGCCATCACACGATCATGATCGCCCGGCCGGCACGAAACACGCTCACGCCTGCGCCTATGACCCAGCCTCGCCAACCCGGTCCTTGGACGCGACCGCGCGAGATCCCGGCCGACTCGGCCGCCGATTCGCGACGCTGACCGCGCAGGTGCCGACCTTGGCGCTAGTCGTCCTCCGGGAATCCCGGATACCCGCAGGGCTGCCCGCCGTTCCCGGGCCACAAAGACTGGACCACAGCCGCCAGGTCCCGCAAGCTGGGGCCGACCCGGCCCCGGCCCCCGGTCTACTGGGTTCCTACGCCGAGGCCGGCATCCACAGAATGTGACCAAACAAGCGTCAGTGTTCAGATAGGCCGTCAAGTGTTCACATGGGTGTTCAGGTAGCCGCTTGGCTGTTCAAGTAGATCCGTTCCCTACAGCCTGCCATGGGACCTGGTTCGCGATGCATTGGTCGGCGAGCATTAATCCCGCTCAACGCTGGCGGTCGTGATGCGACGATGTCATCGGGCAGCGCATGCCGCCCGGCTCATAATCGGCGCACGGTCGGCAAGGTGCCATTGGAAGGACCCGGGATGTTCGATCCGCTTCGCCCAGAGCTACGTGCCGCCATTACGGCGGTCGACGGATGGGAAATCGCCGAGGGGGCGCGCATGGTCACCCGGGCCGAGTTTGAAAGTGCGACTGGCAGCGCTGGTCGTGCAGTTGCCAGCCGCGCCCGGTCAACCGCACCGCGAGGGTCGTCATCTGCATGAGCAGGCTGAGGCTGGCTTCCATCTTGAGGGTTGCCATGCCGTCCTGGACCGGGCTAGGCATCTGAACTCGATCAGGCTGCCCGGCGCACCGCTTGTAGTACCACACCGCAGTGTGGTCAACCGTTATGACGCGCGGCGTTGTCTAGTGCGGCGATGTCGAGGTCTGGCTGCCGACATGGACGGCGTGGCCGTAGAAACCTTCGGGTTGCTCAGCCAGGAGTGAGGGAATCCGGCGGCTCGCCGCCGCGACGCGTTCGGAACGGGTGGTCGCGTCGTGCGATTCCTTGTCGATCCACAGCTGTGTCAGCCAAATCGTGTCCGGGTCGTCGAACAGTGTGTTGATGCTGTAACCGAGCAGGCCGCCCTCGCTGCTGGCGCGGAATCCATCAAGGAGCACGGTAATCAGTTCGTCACGCTGACCTGGCAGTGCGGTCATTCGCCCGTAGACACTGAACATGTTTTCGCTGGGCACGCCGGTCACCTTTCGCTTGGCGTGAGGTTCATCTGGCTCGGGTCGTGGCAGACGCGGCGGCGCGTACTGCCGCGGTGAAGGTGTCGATGCCGTCGATGACGTTGTCGAAGCGTGGCGAGTGGAGCAGGTCGAAGGAGTGCAGGGCCCCGGGCAGGGTCAGGTAGACGACTGGACTCGCAGACGTGCGGGCGAGCTGATCGGCGAAGCTCGTCGCGTCGGGTAGCGGCACCAGCATGTCGTTGGCGCCGTGCACGATCATGAACGGCGGCGCATCGCGCCGGACGTGGGCCTGCGGCGTGGATGGAAGCAGCCCGCCGGTATCGAGATCGCCGTAGTAACCGTAGAGGCAGACGGCGCCGGTGACGGTCGTGTCGTCGTCTTCGAACCCGGGCTGGTAGTTCGGGTCGTTGATGGTGAGCGCGGCCATCGCGGCCAGATGGGCGCCTGCGGAGCTTCCGGCCACGATCAGGGTTGCCGGGTCGGCGCGGTAGCTGGTGGCTGCGGGCGACCGCGCCCACGCAATGACCTGTTTGGCGTCGATGAGGGCGTTCGGGAAGCGTCCGGCCGGCTACGTGACGGTGACATGCTGCGGGTCAACAGCCACACTACGTGGCGCGTCCGCCAGCTGACGCGCCGATGGATGAGGGAAACCGGCCTGGACGCCGCAGCGCCGGCATCAGCACTCGATGACCTGACCGCAGATGACGTCTGGTGGCTGGCGCGCAGGCTGTACCAGTGGCTCGCCAGCCCTTCCCGCAGGCTTCCCACTGGCGTGAGGCTGGCCCAGCTCGCGGGCGCCGGCCTGGCCGAGTACGAGAACGATGCCGATGAGTGCCCCAGCGCGTTCGCCGCTCAGGCCGAGGACCGCGGCGCACGGTTCGCCTTCCTGCGCACCGCAGCGCATGGCGGGCTGGCGTGCTCGCACTGGGGGACACCCGCACTGGCCGGCCCGGGTAGAGCGGTTTATGGAAGCACTCGGTAACCCAGCCGATGACCACTGGGGTCCCGGCGGCGGGTACAGGGCGAGACTGGCCGCCGAGCCCGCAGAGGTTGCCGACCGTACCCGGTTGCGCCGGCTGCTGCTATCGCGGCCATGGGAGCTGAGCACAGACACTGCCCAGTGGCTGGTCCGCGCCGGCATCCGCTATGCCAGAGCTTGACGGTGCCCGCAACCGCTTTCCACTAACCAGTGACACGCCCATCCTATCCTGACCTG
Source organism: uncultured Actinomycetes bacterium (assembly GCA_963822765.1). Taxonomy (GTDB): domain Bacteria; phylum Actinomycetota; class Actinomycetes; order Streptosporangiales; family Streptosporangiaceae; genus Palsa-504. Next base: position 44,274 of record CAWGJL010000005.1, read on the forward strand.
GTTTGATGCGGGCAAGAAGGACTACCTGCGGGGCGAGCCCAATATGACTCTTTCCCAGCCTTGGAGCTGGCAGGAGCTGGACCTAATTCTCAGGTGAGCCGACCGGAAGTACCGAAGTTTGGCTGGCGTCCGACCCAGGCTAGATGCCGCTCTGCCACCAGGGTTCCTTGGCGGTGACGGCCCCTCAGTACACCGACACGTGTCCTGCCCTCCACGACCTAGAGGCCACTTTCAGGCGGATCGAGCAGCCTTCGATCGATCAAGATCGGCCAGCGCTTCCACGTTCCATGCGTTTCCCAGCATTGAGCGACACCAATGTGGATTCCGCGATTACGCACCCGCACCCAGTGATCTGGGTTGGCAGCGAAGTCCTCTATACAGTCACCATCGGACGCCGACGTCGGCATTTCGATGAGTTCCTCGACCGAGATTACCTCGACATCCCATTCAATCTTGGAGAGGTCAAGATCTCCGTAGCCGCGCAAGAACCCGATGTTATCCGCGTGGTCGTAGAGGAACTGCTCAACGACATCATCCGGCCACCCCAGCGAGGAGACCAGGGCGTTCTGACGGAAGCCTTCGAAGCGCATGCTGTTCTCCCGGCACGACACCGCCACGTCCCTGAGGTCAGCAAGTTTCACGTCGCTCATCGTAGGCCCAAGGGGCTCCCGAGGAGGGGCGGCTGCTGCTCGACGCAGCATGGCAGCCTTCGCGGTCGTCCACATCAAGCTGTGGGCTCGCCGCGCCCGACATTCTCCCAAGGCTCCGGTCCCGGTAGCGATGACCGCCACGAACCGCTGACACGCCTCGCCAATTGCCGGGCCGGGCATCTGCGGGATGCTATTTGGGAGTGGTGATACATCACCGAATCGGTGGTGCAGCACCTCCGTAGGGGTTCAAGTCCCCCTCGGACACGTTTTCGAATTACGGCTCTCAACTGGCCGTTGTGGGCTACATCGCGCTAAGTGCGGCCTGACCTCTCTGTGCAGTAACTGTCGGCCGGCAGATACCGCGTGCACGCCGTGGCTGACCCGACGGCAGACCCAGCGCTGGCCGGCCTGCCCACCGACGGGGCCGGTCCTGGCCCGAGTCCGCAGGGTCATCCGCAGGACCATTCGATGGACCCCTTCGGGCGCTCCCCGAGGCCCGCGCGGCAGGATGATATGCTTGCATTAGCAGCAATGCTAACACTGCTTTCAAAGCCACGAGGAGGTGAGGACGATCGCGACGCTGACGATCAGGGGACTTGATCCCGAGACGCATGCGCGACTGCGCATCGAGGCCGCGCGACACGGGCGTTCGATGGAGGCGGAAGTACGGGCCATACTCACCGAGCGCCTGGCCCCGGACTCTGCCGAGCGCGGTCTCGGCAGCCGGATCCACGCGCGCTTCGCCGGCCTGGAAGGTGAGCTGCAGCTTCCTGACCGCAGCGGCGAGCCGCCCCGGGCGGCGGTGTTCGACCCGTGATCGTCCTGGACACCAACATCATCTCCGAGCTAACCCGCCAGGTCCCCGAGCCCGGCGTCCTTTCGTGGCTCGACTCGCTGGCCGCCGGAGAAGTTGGCACTACCGCGGTGACGGCTGCCGAGCTACTCTACGGTGTCGCCCGGATGCCCGCCGGCCGCCGCAAGACGGAACTGGCGGCGGCGGTCGGCGGGCTGCTCGGCAACGATTTCCGGGACCGCGTCCTGCCCTTCGACGAGCGCTGCGCCTCGCGGTACGCCGATATCGTCTGCGGCAAGGAAACGCTCGGGCGGCCGATCGGCGTGGCCGACGCCCAGATCGCGGCCATCTGCCGCACTGCCGAAGCGACGCTGGCGACTCGCAACACCGATGACTTCTCCGGAACCGGGATCGAACTGATCAACCCATGGAAACTGGATCGCCCAGAGCCCGCATGACGCGGCGACCGGATCAGGACCCGGGCCGCCGCCAGGCCGGGCAGGGGTGCCACGTGATCGCACCAGTCTCAGCGCCGCTGGTCTGGATCGTGTCGCCCAGGCCGGCCCGCACCAGGCTCCGGCTCTGACAGCACGTTCCGTTTAGTCAAAGAGGCTATTGATTTCCGAACGGGCCGTGGTCCTTGTCCTGACCGTCGGCCCGGAGGCCACGCTACTCCCCGCCGTGCCCGGTGCGGACAGGACCCTAGATAAGCCCTATCCTCTCAGGCCGAAGGCAATCTTTCATGAAACACGCCCGGGGCTAACTTAGGCGGCGTCAACGCTTGCGGTGAAGCTGAGAAGAGCCTTCGCCAGCTCGTCGGGGGCCTCCATGGCGGCGTAGTGGCCGACGCCGTCGAGTGACACGGAGCGGACGTTGCCCGGCGCGGCCTGGGACATGGTGCCGGCCGTGAAGGGGCCAACCTGGTTGTCACTGTCCAATCGCTGCCCTAGTCTTCCCCCATGCCCCGCTCCGGCGCCGACCTCGCCCTGCTCCTGCTCGGAGGCTTCCGCTCGCTGGTAGACGGCGCGACAGCCGAGCTGGCCCGCCGCGGCTATGAGGATGTGCGTCCCGTCCATGACTTCGCGATGCGGGCCATCGCCGCCGGCGTCGGCAACGCCTCAGAACTCGGCCGCCGCCTGTCCGTCTCCAGGCAGGCAGCGGCGAAAACCATCGCGGTACTGCAGGAGCGCGGATACGTGACACGTGACGCCGACCCCCGCCACGCCCGCCGCATGCTCCTACAGGTCACCCCGCTCGGCTTCGAGGTACTGCGCCAAGGCGAGGCGACCTTCGACGAGCTGCGCGATCAGTGGGAGCGGCAGATCGGGCCCGGCCAGCTCGAGAGCCTTGAGACGCACCTGGCAGCGCTGGTCGGCGATCCGGCCGTGCGCTTCGACACACCCGGCTGGATGTCGCGAGACCTCGGCGAGCCGATCTAGCTGAACCGGCCCGCCCGGCTCCAGCGGCCTGCGGGCCTTCCCACGCACGTCCGACAGCCGCCGATCTCGGACAGTGGCCGCGCAGCGCGCCGTGCCGTAACGGGGGCGCCGCGCCGAGCCGGGCGTGCCAGAGCAGGTGATCCTAATGCGGATGCGTAGAAAACCCTGCCACAACGGGCTGGCCCAACTCCCGAAGGTCGTTCGGGAGGGCGGCCATCTGTTAGCCGTGCACCCCTGGGTCGATGAGCAACACGCCAGCCCGGCCGTGCACGACAACGGCGTTGCTCTGGCAGAACTCGCTCTCGTGGATCAGCACACCCTCCGCGACCTGCCTCAGCACGGGTGCAGGGCTACTGTGCCCAGCGCCCGCTAACAACGATTCGGCAACGCGCGTCGCGATGGAACTTGGCACCTCCTGCAGCTCCTGGATGACTGGCTCGCTACCGGGCACGAGCAGATCGGCACGCCGCTAGCCCGTTTCATCGGCATCGGCGGCTACGGCGTCGAGACGCTCCGCGACGACCTCGCCGGTTCATGTTCCTGCTCGGCGAGACCGACGGGGAAGGCATCTTCTCGCCGCGGACTGTCGAGTTAATCGAACCCGCCGCGCTTCCAGCCCTGACAACCCGCTAACCCCGTGAGTTCAGCGCGAGGAACCTTCAGTCTTGCTGAACTCGCGGAGATCGTGCCGGTAAGAAACGCGTCACCAGCCCCAGACGAATCTGGTCGTCCTGGTCTGCTGGGGCGGTCTTAGGGGGCGGTGGCGTCCAGCAGTATGTCGCGTATCAGCTGGATGCCGCCCGGTTGCCTTCGGGCGAGGTGGTTACGTCCGGCCGAGTATTCCCAGGGCCTCGGCAGCGGTGCTGGCCCGGGTGAACCCGCCGTCCAGGCCGGCGTCGCGCAGCCGCTGCAGCAGGTGATCGGGCAGCCCGGCCACCACCATCCGGTCCGGCGGCCGCGCATCGACCCGTTCCTGGGCGGTGATCAATGTAGCCAGCCCTACAGAATCCCACCCGGAAAGGCCGGACAAGTCCAGGACCAGCCGCAGCACCGGGGCCGTCTCGGCCAGCTCATCGACCGCGCTGCGGAGCTGGCCCGCCGATCCCAGGTCCAGCTGGCCGGTGACCAGCAGGATTATGCAGCCGTCCCGGTCCTGCCGGCCCAGTTCGAACGGCGGCAACCGTCCCGGCGGCCCCAGGGTGAAGCCGATGACCGCGACGGTGCCTGACGGGCCGGACCGCAGGCTGGCCCGGTCCGCGAGCTGACGGGCGAGCCACAGCCCGTGGCCAGGCTCGATGGCCCAGGCTGGGGTGTCCGGTGGCTCGCTGCCGGCATCAGCCGAGCCCGGAGTGCTGGCTGCGCCGTCGTCGCTGATCTCGAAGCGCAGCGAATCGCCGGTCTTCCACAGGCGTAGCCGCCCGTGCCCGGCACCATGCCAGACCGCGTTGACCGCCAGTTCGTGCACGGCCAGGACGAGATCCCCGACGCGGCCTTCGGGCAGCCCGGCCTGCGAGGCATGGGCGGCCGCCGCCTCCCGCAGCGCATACAGCGAATCACCGTCGAAGAACTGGTCAAGCACTGGCGGCTCCCCCCCGCCGCCAGTGTCGGCACCCGGCATCCGGCCGCCCGCCGCCCCGGGCTCAGACGACCAGCGGCCGGGGTCACGGGTCATCGATGCTCTCCACGATGAGGCCAGCAACCTTCCCCGCGCCCAGCAGCACGAACCGGGCAGCGACCTGCGGGCGGCACTGCAGCACCACCACACGGGATCCGCCCAGCCCGCGCGCCGCGTCCAGGATCATCCGCGCGCACCACGCGTCGATGAACGCCAGGCCGGCCATGTTGACCGTGATCTCACCCTCTAGGCGGATCGCCTCGGCCAGCGCGAGGGCCAGCGGCTCGGCGTTCTTGCGGTCCATCTGCCCGGCCAGCCGGATCCCCGGCGGCGCGTACTGCCGGCAGATCCGCAAGATCGCGTCGGCGTAGTACGTCTCCGCCGCGACCAAACGGGTATGGAACGCCGCCACCGACGCCAGCGTCACCGGGTCGAACCGCTCCCGGTCATACTGGCACAGCACCGACGCCGCGCTGCCCGCCACCACCGCCGCGATTCCCTTTTCAAAATCCGGCAACTGTTCCACCCCGGGGACCGGCCGCAGCGCCCAGCTCATGTCCACCGCCACCCGCAGCCCGGGAAACCCCTCCCGGCGCGAGGCCGCCATCTGCCCGGTCAGCCAGCCCACCGCCGGGCCAGCGCTGAACGCCTGCCCGGACAGCAGCCGCCCCTCCCACCCGGCCGCCGCCATCTGCCCGGCCGCCAGCGCCGAGCCGGCCGGGATCCCGTGCCGCGCCAGCTCCGCGGCAGCCCGCGCCGGTCCCGCCTCGCTCAGCCAGACGACCTTCAGCCCGCCCGCCAGCCCGTCACGCACGAACGCCGCGGTGAGGTCGAACAGCTCGTCACGGTCCGCGAACGTCAAGCACGCGTGATCATTCACCGTCAGATCGGTGATCTGCGCGTCAGCCCCGGCCTCCACCCTGCCACCTCCGTACGCGCGGCACCCGCGCACCCCGGCGCGGCACGACCCCGCGCTACGGACAAAACCGTAGCGCCGGCCCTCCACCCGCCGCACCGCGATCACCGCAACGCTCATGCCCACCACCTGGCACCCCGCGCAAACATAGGTGACCGTCACCCCTACCCCCTACACGGCACAGATATGCCCCCGCCCGGCACGCGGCGCCGCCGGCCGGGCCGCTGGCGCTGGCGCTGGCGCGATTCGCTACGGACATAGGCAGCCGGGCCGGGACTTACGCCTCTTACCTGCCTGGCCCTAGGCCGCGGACCCGCTGGCCGTGGCATGGCGAATGCCGCAACGGCCTTGAAGCCTCCCCTCGGCGTGCGACAGAATGCGGGTACCGGTTGTCGAGCCAGCCGCGGTTTGTGGCGGCTCCTCCGGTGGGCGCACTCCCGGGCCGCGGCCAGATCGGTCAGGTGGTGGTGCTGCGGTGGACTCCAGCGTGCCTCGCTCGGTATATGCGCGCCTGGAGGCCCGGCTGGACACCATGCCGGTGATCGAGCAGGCTAAGGGCATCGTGATGGCGCGGGAGGGCTGCGGGCCCGAGGAGGCGTTCGACCTCTTGCGCCGGGCGTCGCAGCAGGCCAACCTCAAGGTCCACGTGCTGGCCGCGTTCCTGGTCGAGCAGGCATCCGGCAACCCCGCAGCAAAAGTGCCGAGAAGCGAGCCCGACGGCCCGGCCCGGCCAGCCATGGTGCCCCGTGAGATCATGGTCGGGGTCGGCGGGAGAACGGCGAGCGCCGCAGGAGGCGGGCTGAGCGTGGATGGGCAAGCGCCGGGCCCGGGCCGGGATGGCGATCAGCGGCTGTCACTTCCCCGGCCGGGGACAGTAGTGGTCACGCTGCCGGGCGAACTGACCCATAGCAACGCTGACCAGGTCAAGGTGATGCTGGCCGCGGCCTTCGGTCCGGGCGTCGGCACCGTCGTGGCCGACGGCACGCCCACCGTGTTCTGTGACTCTGCCGGGCTGCGTGAGCTGGTCATAGCGCATAAGCAAGCCACCGCGGCCGGCACCACGTTCCGGGTTGTCGTGCCGCACCACTACCTGCGCGACCGCCTGGTCCGTACCGGGCTGGCTTCTTACCTCCCGGTCTACCCGACGTTGGGCGAAGCGTTGCCCGCAGCACAGGGCGCGGAAACCCCCAGCGAAAGGCGCAACGCATAGAACTGGCGGTGCCCGCAGCCGGCCGGGACGGATCAGTCGCCGCGCCCGGTCACCGCGTCGCGTACCTTGTCCGCCACGGCGACTGCGGGCCCGGCGGTCTTCAGCGCCCCCGGCGAGGGCGCCTGGGACGCCTTCACCCCGTTCCTGGCCTTCAGCCCCGCCGTCCGGAAACTGCTCTGCACCACCAACGATCGAGTCGCTGAACTACCAGCTCCGCAAGGTCACCAAGGCCCGCGGGCACTACCCGGACGACGACGCCGTGGTCAAGCTGCTCTGGCTGGCGATCATCAACATCGAGGACAAGCGCGCCCGCGAGCGCCTCGCACGGCGCCGGGAAACCGGCAAGCGCTCAGACCAGCCCGCCCGCCTGGTGGAGGGCCAGCGCGTCATGGGCTGGCCCGAGGCCCTCAGCGAGCTCGACGACGCCTACCCAAACCGGCTACGATAGGAGCAGCTTAAAAAGATAATTCAAAAAAATTTACACCCTTAAGGTTACAGGCTCTAGCCAGCTAGCCGAACAGGGCGGACAGAATCTCGCCCCAGCAGGCTCCGGCATCACTGGCGCCGGACGTGGCGGAGCGCGTTATTTGCCGTGACGGTGAGTACGGCGCTCAGTGTGGGAAGAGGCTGGTCATGGTCGACAGCGGTGGAAGCGTGACCGGTGTGCCTGAATCCGGCGGCGGGGGCGCGGTGATCCTGGACGGGATGCGGGTGCTGCGGTTGTGCTCGGTGTTCGAGCCGGCCGCGGTGAGCGAGAGGTCGGCGGGCTATGACGCCATCGGCGGGATGCAGAACCATACCGCCGAGCTGAGCCGGCAGCTGGACCGGATGGGCGCCCGCCAGCTGATCTTGACCTCCCGGCTGGACGGCCCGGCCGGCCGCACCGGGTTCGGCCGGCAGGGGCAGGTCGTGCGGACCGGCGTGGACACGCGGCGTGCCCGGCAGGCATGGGCGCTGCTGGCCGCCCCGCTGGCACTGGGCGGCATCCCGGTTGACGTGGTGCACGGGCACTGCGGGGAGGACATCGCGGCCGGGCCGCTGGCCCGGCTGGCGGCGCGGCGGCACCACTGCCCGCTGGTCATCACCGTCCACGCCGGCGTGCGGCACAACCTGCGGGTCACCTCGGCGCGCACGGCGTGGCTGCGGCTGGCAGGCGGCCTGGCCGAACGCCGGGCGCTGGCCGCCGCGGACATGGTGATCGCGCTCACCCCCGCCGCCGCCGATCGTCTGCTGCGCGCGGGAATCCCGCGCAGCAGGATCCGGGTGATCCCGCCCGGCTATGACCCGGACCTGTTCGCCGCGGACGTGCCCGACCCGTTCCCTGACCTGGGCCGGCCGCGGGTCGGCTACATCGGCCGGATTGCCCCGCAGAAGGACGTCGGCACGCTGATCAGCGCGTTCCGCCGGGTCACCGGGCCGGCCTGCCTGCTCATCGTGGGCGACGGTCCCGGCCGGCCTGCCGCCGAACGGCAGGCGCGGTCGCTGGCCGGAGCGGTCCGGTTCACCGGCTTCGTGCCCCACGCGCGGATCCCCGCCGTGCTGCAGCACATCGACCTGCTGGTCCTGGCCACCCGGTACGAGGAGCTGCCCTCGGTGCTGATCGAAGGCATGGCCGCCGGCCTGCCGGTCATCGCCAGCCGGGTCGGCGGGATACCCGCCCTGATCGACCATGACGTCAACGGCCTGCTGGTACCGCCCGGCGACGCCGCCGCCCTCGCCGCAGCCATCACCCGCATTCTCACCGAACCGGGCACCGCCGCCCGGCTGGCCGCCGCCGCCCGGCAGACCGCGCAGCAGTACACCTGGCCCGCGCTAGCCCGCCAGGTCGCCGCGGTCTACCTGCAGCTAACCGGAAACCCGCGGCCAGCCTGAGCCCGTCACACTCGAACCCAGGACCGGCGCACCCAGCAACCAAACGCACTGCGGCCGTACCGGTCGCCGAGCGCCCCGCCCAGCAGCTACGCACTTAGCGTCAGCAGGTAGCTGCCGGGCCGGCGCGGAAGGCGTGGCAGTGTGGCGCGGCGGCGGCGAAGCTCGCGGGGTCAGCGGAAGTGACGACGCCACTGCTGATGAATACGCGCACTCAGAGCCTGCGTTCTTCACCCAGACCGGCGCGATCGGGTTGGTGTGCAGGCGGCCGGACACGGTCGGCAGCCCCATGGGCCCGGGATGCAGCCCGGCCCGGTGCAGGACCGCGGCCAGCTTCCAGCCGAGGTTGACCCGGATCTGGCGGAGGCCGGCGGCGGCCCGCACGCAGCTGCCCGGCGCTGGTCATGTCGATCTTGCCGCCGGCCGGTGGCGAGAACCACCGGTATCAGTGGGCGTGTGCCTGCGCGCCTACGGTCAAGCCGCGGCAGGCGTCAGGAGGCCAGCCGCGAGCGCAGCATCTGCTTGCCCATCTCGGCACCCTTGCGGCTATCCGCCTGCGCCTTGCGGAACAGGTCGGCGAGGTCGGAGTCGCCCTCGCGGGTGGCGTCCTGGATGTAGGTCTCCAGGCGCAGCGCATTGGTCAGGCACGCCTCGACGTACCAGATGAGGTTGTAGTCCTTGTCCTTGGTGCCGGTCACGGCACCGGTTTCCTGAGCCGTCATCGCGGGTTCCCTCCTGGGTTCAGACTCAAGCGCTACCCGCCAGCACCAAGTCATGCCTCGATCCGGCGACCTTTTCGCCGTTACCTGAGGCAGCACCTGTACGTCGCAGAATTGTCACGGTAAGTACGCCGCGATCGGCGTCAGCGACCCGTCTGCGATAGCGCGGGCCACGTCAGCCCGGCGATCTGCGTCGTGACGGGACGCGCTCTGGCCTGCCTTCTGCCTGGGAAGCAGCCGCCGGGACAGCGCCAGCGTGAGCGGATAGACCGACCCGCCGACCCCCTGGACCGCCCGGCGGACCAGCAGCACCGCCAGGTCCGGAGCCGGGGCCGCGCCGAGCGAGCCGTGAACACGCCGAGCCGATCAGCAGCATCCGCCGCATGCCGTGCAGGTCGGCTAGCCGCCCATATGGGCGTAGCGATGGTCGCCACGATGAGGTAGACCGTGATCAGCCACGCCGACCATTCGGGCGAGGCGCCGAGGGAGCGCTCCACGCCCTGGACGGCGGGTACGATCGCAGTCTGCTGGTAGGCAACGGCCACATCCGCCGCGAGCAGCCCCGTGATCATCCTGCGCGGCCTGGCCGCCGTGCCTTCACCGGACTTGGTGCCTGGGCGCGGCCGGGCCGCCGACCTCCTGGCCTGCGTCATGGAAAGGCCAGGAGTCCTCGGTCCAGCGCGCCCAGTGCGCTGAGGAACACGTGCAGTTCGATACAGGCCTGGTTAGCCAGGTACACCACAGTCGCTGGCTTGTCGGCCACGACCTGGCAGACTGTCCCGTCCTGCTTTCTCACCTCCGCCCGGCTGACCCAGCCGGGAAGTGCGAGGAGGTGTTTTTCTGCACGATGCGCTGGCCGGCGATGCCATCCGGATAGCGGATCATGACCAGCGGCCGGCCCGGCAGGTACGGGACGATGCGCGGAGCCGTTTCCCGGTAGTACTCGACGAGAGCGCCCTTGCTGATCCCGTCGTCGGGGAAGAATGTCTTGTCCGGGTGTGACAACTGGACGCTGACGCCCCCCACGCGTTCGCTGGTCTTCTGCGCCACCAGGGACCTCCTGCCGAGACCGCCGCTGCATCCCTGGCCGGCTACCCCGCAGAACCGGAAAGACGCACCACCGGTCGTTCGGGAAAAGAATTTACCCCGAACGGCCCGGTACGGATTGGCGCCGGACGTGCGCCATCACCCGTCCGCGCCGGCGGGTGCCAGTGCGCAGTGCCGTCGTCACGGAGCCAGCTCGGCAAGAGATGGCGGGTAACTTCACGCGCACGCGGGCAACGCATCAACAACGGGCCGCGTCATCGCTTCAGCAGGCGTGCAGCTCGGCGGTGGTGATCTGGGAGTCCGCGCCGGGCGGGCTCAGCGTACCGCGGCGGCGGCTGCCTCGCGCCTGGGTGAACCTGAGCCCGGCGCGGTGCGTGGTCACGGTCTAGATGCGCTTTCGATGTTCATTCCGGATTCAGCCGGGTATCTCGAACCTATGAGCGACGACAACACCGCAATCAAGGATCCCGGCGAGTGGAAGACCGGCGGCGAGCCGGAGACCGCCGCGCAGCGGTCTTACCTGGAGACCCTCTGCCAGGAGGCGGGCGAGCAAGCGCCGGGACCGCTGACCAAAGCCGACGCCGCCAAGCGGATCGAGGAGCTGCAGCAGCGCACCGGGCGCGGCCAGTGAGCATTGCCCGCCGACTGGGCTCGGCGCGTCGGGAACCGTTGACAACCGGGAGGACGCGCCGGCACCCGGCCCACGCGGGAGCGCGGCCCTTCGCGGGTCCGCCGCTGGAGGTGGCGATCGCCCACCGGGACCGCCCCGCTGCCTGATGCTGCTCACCGCCACCGGGTTGGCGCCCGCCTCACATCCGGCCGCCCGGCCGTCCTCCGGGCTGCCGCAGGCCGCGCCGTATCTCAACCGCCCAGGAACCGACGACGGCGGCCCGGCTGGCACGAAGCCCGCACCGGGCAGCCAGGACGACAGCTGAGCTCCGATAGGCCCCCCGCCTGATCAGTGACGAGGACGTCGAGGACATCGTCAGGGCGGCCACCACCCGGCCGGAGAGGCGCTGGCCGGACCGCAGGCGGCCAGCCCGCCTGCGCGACCTAACCGCGCCCGCGGCATCCGCTACTTCCACGGGTGCTACTGCATCGGCGATGCCCAGCTGCGGGCGTGGTCCGCGAGCACGAGGGCGCGGACCATGCCCTGGCCGCGCTCAAGTCGATCCGGGCCGCCCGGCCCGGCGGATACCGGCTGTTCGTGATCTTGGACAACCTGTCGGCGAGCAAGACCCCGGCGATCCGCCGCTGGGCCAAGCGGGAGAACGTCGAGCCGTGCTTCACGCCGACCAACCCGTCCTGGGCCAACCAGGTCCCCGAAGCGCAATTCGGGCCCGTCCGCACTTTCGTCCCAGGCGGCTCGGACCGCCCGAGCCACACCACGCTGGGCCGGCGGCTGCAAGACTACTGCGCTGGCGCAACGCGAATGCCCGCCACCCCGACATCCTAATCACCCAGCGCCGCGAACGAGCCCGCATCCCCAGCGAACGTCAGCAACGCTGGGGCCGCCCGAAACCTAATGAGACAGCCGACGGCATCAACGACCTTCTGAGCGCTTGACGTACTGATGTCCATAATCCCCGCCGTCCCAGGCTGGGCCGGGCCGATGCTGGCTGCCTCGAGCCGGGCCAGGGCAGCTCGGGTCTTTTGCGGGCGCGGCCGCAGGAATACTTTGCGCCGTGCGGGAAGTCTGTCCGTATGAGCGGCTTCAAGAACTTCATCATGCGCGGGAACCTGGTCGAGCTCGCCGTCGCAGTCGTGATCGGCACGCAGTTCAGCAACCTGGTCAAGCAGTTCGTCTCGTCGTTCGTCGACCCGATGCTCTCCCTGGTAGGCGGGACGCCGAACTTCGGGAACCTGACGTTCAAGGTGGGCAGCGCCGTCTTCGCCTACGGCCAGTTCGTCACCGCGGCCTTGTCCTTCCTGATCTCCGCCCTGGTGGTCTACTTCATCCTGGTCCTGCCGGTCAGCCGCCTGCTCCAGCTACTCGACCGGAACAAGGCCGCGAACACCAGGGACTGCCCCGAGTGCACGATGAGCATCCCGGTCGCCGCCCGGCGCTGCCCGGAATGCACGACCGAGGTCACGCCGGCCACCGAGCAGCCCCAGCCGGTGGGTTAGCCGGGCGCGCTTCCGATGATGCCGCCCGGACTGACCCACTGCCACTTCGGCGTCTCCCGGTTCGGCCCGAAGAAGTAATAGACCGAGAACAGCAGCGTGATCAGCACGATGGTCACCATCCACCGCACGATGTTCCAGATCACCGTGAACGCGGTCCCCGCTTCAGCGTGTACTTCCAGCCGGTGCCGCCGAGCTCGAGCGGGTTGTCCGGGCTGCCCGGCACTTTGTCCGGCGGAGGTATCGACTCGTCGGCCTGCTCGGCGGGGCCTGCCTGCTGGGGCTGCGGGGAGACTCGGCCATCGTCAGGCCTCTTTGCCGGATGGTTCGCCGTTGTCACCCGGCCAGACGCCGGTGAGCTTACGGGTGCCCTCGGCCGCGCCACGGTCGATCACGGCCTTGACCAGGCCGAAGATGGCACCCTGAACTGCGGCGGCCAGCACGACTTCCCGCCATCCCCGCTGCGCATCGGTGGCCTTAGGCGCGTCGTCTTCCCGGGCGGCGACTTTCCAGACCCTCTTGAAAATCGCGCCGGCTATCACCCCGCCAAGGACGCTGACCAGCATGCCCACCGGCTTGTACAACAGCTTGATCATCGCCGCCTCCACCTCAGGATTGCCATCCACGCCAGTCCCCCGCCGATGACCGCCGCCAGCATCACCCGGCGCTTCCGGGCGGTAGCGGCCGCCTTAGCGGCGGCTTGCCGGACCGGTTCCGGCGTGACATTCGAGATTCTCGCGGCCGCCGTGGCGGCCTGCTGCCGGACCTGGTCTTTAACGGGTCCGCTCGCGGACACGACCTTCTGCCGTGGTCCCGTGGTCTTGTCAGCGAGCTGCCGTTGTACCTGGCCGACCGTGGTGGCGGCCTGTTGCCTGGCCTGGCCGGCTTTGTCCTTCAGGCGCCCGGTGAGCTGGCTCGCCTTATCCTGCGCCCGTGCCTTTACGTCCGCCTTGGCGGTCAGCTGTTCTATCGTATCGCCGAGCTGTTCGCGGGTTCGCTCGATCTCCTCTGCCAGCTGCTGCGGGTCATCAGGCGACGCAGCGGCGGCGACGCTGACATCCTGACCCGCGACGGCGGCGGGGACGGCCGTCTCCCGCGGTCCGGCTTCGGGCGGGCCGCCCGGCTCGGCATCATTTTCCGCTGACGCAGGCTGGTGTCGTGCCCTCGGCCTTCCGGCCGGTCCTTGACTCGTCATGGGTGTGTCCTTTGCTTGATCTCCTCGACGTCGGCCTTGAGGCTGCCGACGGCCTGATCAGGAACGGGAGGCGTGGCCTTTTGCAGTCGCCCTCTCCCCAGTAGCGCCGCGGCGGCGCTGACAACCAGCAGGGCCACGCCGACGATCAGGGCGGCCAGCCATGCCGTTACCGCACCGCTGAGGGCGATGACCACGCACGTCAGCAGGCATGCCGCTGCGTACAAGGCGATCAGGCCGCCGGCGCCTAGCATCCCAACGCCAAGGCCGGCCTGCTTGCCCTTGCGGGTCATCTCCAGCCTGGCCAGCTTCAACTCGTCACGTACCATCAGGGAGACCTGCTCAGACAGCTGCTTGATAAGTTCGCCGGCCGAAGGCTCCTGGCCCGCGGGCGGCTGCGTCGCTCTGCTGTCGCGTTCCATGATGTCCGTCCTCCAGTCCCTTGCCTCGCTGCGCTACCCGGCCGCGCGCCGTTCTAACGCGGGCCGTCCCGCCATGGCTGCGTCCCAGTTCGCCTCGGTGACCGGCTCACGCTCGACCCGGACCTCTTCCCGGCTGACCCGGCACCGGCGTGCTACTCAAGCTGACCAGGACCAATGAGCGCTCGTCCGCACCGGTCCATGGGCCGCACTGTCCGCCGCACCATCGTCTGGACTGCCTCCACACCCCCGCCGCTGTCCCAGCCAGCCACCAGAATCTTCATGCTCGGCTCCATCCAGCCGCCACCTGCGCAGCGCGGCGCGCTCCGCGTCACCCGCCGCTATCGGCCGCCGGCCCGCTGCATCCTGCTGTCACCCGCAACGGTAGGCCCGGATCGTTCAGGGAACGTTACGGCCCGGCTGTGAAAGGCTCCGCATTCGCCCTGACTATCGCCGGGTGCCCCGCGCCATGGTCCAATGGCCGCCAGCGACGTCGCGCACGGCGATCCGATGACACACCGGCCGCGACGGCGCCGGCAACCACCAGGTAATTGCCGCCTTTAAAAGCTTCTGTTCCAGCGGCGCGGCGGCCCGGGGCTGCCCCGCGACCGCTAGCATCGGGAAAGCCGGCCGGATCGGCGGCGCAGGGGTAGCGGCGAAAGCTTACGAGACAGCAATCCCGTGCACGAGCCGGCTGGCCGGCTCGGTGGTCAGCCCGGCGGCCCGGCCGGCGTCTGTGTCGTGATAGGCGAGGGAGCTGGCCTGTCTCTCGCGTGTGGGGCCGCCCGGCGATGGTAGATGAACTCTGACGGGGCGTGCCCGTTTGCCGCCGGCCCGCCGCTGAAGCGAGGAGAACCCGATGAACTCACCGCAGTCCGGCCGTGCGCACAGCCCGGACGCCGCGAGGGACCCGCGGATCGCGAGCGACGGGCGAGATCCGGAACGGCCGCCCGTTCCAGTTGGCGCGTCCGGCGGCGTGCTGGGTGCGCGGCCGCTGATGGCCCAGACGTTTCATGGCGGTGATCCTGACACGGTGGCCGCATCGGCTATCTGCGATGTCACCCCGACCAGGTGCCAGGCACGCACGCGGCTTTACCGGGACGGCCGGCTTGAGCTTGAGGGTTTCCCTGTTACCGAGATCAGTGACCACCTCGCCGACGAGGCGGTCACCATCTGGCTGGACCTGCGTGACCCTGACCACCGCGACCTGGCCGTGCTGAGCGATGAGTTCGGGCTGCACCCGCTGGCCGTGGAGGACGCCGAGCAGGAACACCAGCGCCCGAAGCTTGACCGCTACCGCACCCACCTGTTCCTGAACGTGTACGGAGCGCGGCTGAACACCGGCACGGGAGAACTGGCCACCAGCGAGCTCGCCGCCTTCGTCCTCGCGCGGGCACTGATCACCGTCCGCAAGGATGACGGCCTGGATATCGGCGCTGTCATCGAACGCTGGGATGCCAGCCCCGATCTCACCAGATCCGGCGTCGGCTACCTGCTGTACGGGCTGCTCGACTACATCGTCGATGGCCACTTCGAAGCGGTGCAGAGCCTGGATGACTCTGTCGAGCTGCTGGAGGACCAGCTGTTCTCCGACGTTCCGCAGGACATGCAGGTCCAGCGGCGCAGCTTCGAACTGCGCAAGAGCCTGGTCCTGCTCCGCCGGATCGTGATCCCCATGCGCGAGGTCGTGAACGCCCTGATGCGGCGTGACCTGCACGTGGTCGGGGACGAGCTCATGCCCTACTACCAGGACATCTACGACCACGTTCTCCGCGCCTCCGAATGGACTGAAAGCCTGCGAGACCTGGTGAACAGCATTCTGGAGACCAACCTGACCATCCAGGGCAACCGGCTGAACGTCATCACCAAGAAAGTCACGAGCTGGGCCGC
Source organism: uncultured Actinomycetes bacterium (assembly GCA_963822765.1). Lineage (GTDB taxonomy): Bacteria > Actinomycetota > Actinomycetes > Streptosporangiales > Streptosporangiaceae > Palsa-504. The sequence continues at coordinate 60,157 of CAWGJL010000005.1, forward strand.
GATCATCGCGGTCCCGACCTTCATTACCGGCTTCTACGGGATGAACGTGCCCTACCCCGGCTTCAGCCGGCAGGCCGGCCTCGCCACCTCGATCGCCATAATGGTCATCGCCGGGATCGTGCTCTACATCATCTTCAAACGCAAGGACTGGCTGTAAAACCGGGCCTGCGCGACGGCGGCAGCCCGGCTCGGGCATATCGGCGAGGACTGCCTCCGCACCCCGTACCGGGGACGGAACAAGCCCGGCTCCCAGAAAGAGGCCAACCGGGCTCATGCCCGGCTGCGCGCCCGGGCGAGCCAGTGCCCGGCTCAAGTCCTGGCGCATCGTGCGCAAGCTCCGCTGCTGCCCCTGGCGCGCCGGTCAGCTGGCCAAGGCCATCCACGTCCTGCAGACCCGCGAAACCGGAGGCTCGGCCTGAGCGCGCTATCGTCCGTGGCGGTGCAGGAGGTAACCCAGCGCGCAGCTGGAGGGAATCAGCGCGGCGGGCACCAGGTTGACGGGCACCCAGGCGACGCGGGGGAGATGGCCCGGCTCGTCCTCGACGCCGGCGCCGGAGATGGCCAGGGCGGGGAAGAACGGCACCCAGGCGGCCGCGGACAACAGCGCGGCGGTGGTCACGGCCGTGTCGTGGTCACGTGCCTGCTGGCCGGGCCGCCACAGCAGCCACAGCACAAGGAGCTGGGACCCGGTCACTGTTCCCCACCCGGTGGCGTTATGGAACCGGGCGTGCGGCGGCCAGGCCGGGTTGAGCAGTGGATGCGGCCCGCCCGGTGCCGATGATCGTGCCGATCGCCGCGCTGCTGAGGATCAGACGGCTGATTCTCATGCCCTGCCTGCCTTTCCGGCCGGTTCCGGCGGGCTGCGTCCCCGGCGGTGCGGCGGATGCGGGCGGCGGACCGGGCGGCCTGCCGCCGCGACAGCTCGCGGGCAGCAGCGGGAGCGCCCGCATCGCTATCCGGTAGGCCCGGCCGGGGAAGACCAGCGGCACGCCGCGGTCAAAGCCCGCCTGGCCGCAACCACCAGAATCCCGCCGGCCAAGCCATCCTTGTCCATATCGGCAGATCGCGCGTGGGCTCCACCGCGAGTCGGCCACACTCTGTAATCAGCATGGAGCGCGGATGTCCGAGCAGGCTGATGCTCCGGCTGTCCATGAGGCTATGCTTGGCCGGTCAGGGCCGGGGCCGGTGCTCGTCGTAGCCCGGATCCCGCTCATCAGGGCTTCGGTGGTTACGAGGTACCTCATGGCGGCGGAACCTGCGGTGATGAGCGCACCGGCAGGGGCGGTGATGGTGGCGCTGAGCCGGTGGGTGATGACCGGATTACGCTGGTGCCGGGCGCGGTGGAAGGATCGAAGATGCGATGCCTACAGACCTGACAGTAATTCTCGAGCACCGGCCGGGGGAGCTGGCCCGGCTGGGGGAGATTGCCGGCGAGGCGGGTGTGACTATCCATGGCCTGGCGGCCTTCACTGGTGAGGGCAGGGGCGTCGTGCACATGCTCCTTGACGATGAGGCCGTGGCCGGATGCCGGGCGGCGCTTGAGCGCGCCGGAATGGGGATCGCCGACGCCCGCGAGGTCTTCGTGATCGACGTCGAGGACCGGCCTGCGGCCCTTGGTGAGCTGACCCGGCGGCTTGCCGAGGCTAACGTCAACGTCGACTTCGCCTACACCACGTTCACAGGCGGGAAGATCGTGGTTGCCACCGATGACGCGGGAAGCGCTCGCTCCGTACTCCGTGCCTAAGGCGGATACGGTTTGTCACGTGCCGGACGGCACGGACGGTGGTGTGTGAGGCTGTGAGCGGACGAGTTCAGCCGCGCTGCCAGCGCCGGATCGTGTCACAGGCCGATGGCGCCGTCGATCTGCTCCCGCAAGATGCCGGCGTGACCAGCGTGCCGTGCGGTCTCCTCGATCATGTGCGTCACGATCCCTCTCAGCGGCCTGGGCGGTGGCCGGGCTGAGCAGGGCGTGGATGGGTCCGGAGGGCCGGCTAACCGTCCGTTGGCCGTGGCGGGCGTCCCCTGATGACCGGGTTGGTCAGGACGCCGACACCGTCGATGCCGATGCTGACCGCATCCCCGTCGGCCAGGCTGAACGGCAGCTCGGGAACGAGCGACGTACCGGTGGCCAGGATCGCGCCGTCCGGGAACACGTCCGCGCGGTACAGGTGCTCCACCAGCTCGCCGAACCTACGGTGCAGCCCGGCGGTCGAGGCGGTCCCGGCCCAGATGGCGGCGCCGTCCCGGGTGATCATCAGCGTGATGGTGAGCCGGCACGGATCGGGGATCTCCCACGCAGGGCGGATCGCCGGTCCAAGTGCGCAACTGCCCAGGTAGATCTTGGCCTGGGGCAGGTACAGCGGGTTCTCCCCCTCGATCGTGCGCGAGCTGACGTCGTTGCAGATCGTGTAGCCGCAGATCGGGCTGCACCGCGGCGGCTGTCGTCGCTGCCTGTTCCGGCGGTGGGGCACCGTCCGACACTGGCGGCTCGGCCACATCGGGAGCGGTGAACTGGTGGGGCTGGAGCCCGACCGCTCAGGCCGCCCGGGCCGACATCGCGGCGTTCAACAAGGTCTATCCGCACATCAAGGTCAACTACAAGCTGCTTCCGGTGACGCCAGCAACGATTTCCTGGCCGGGAAGTACGCCATGATCGAGATGGGCACCTGGTATACGCCGAACGCGACGCGTTCGGGCCTGCTCGACGCGATCTCGGCAGCCGGGGTGAGCAACCCGACGCCGTTCACGGCCATACCCATCCCGTTCCCGGATATGGCCGGGCCGGGCCACCAGGGAGGCTACTACTTCGGCGAGTCGGATTACGGCCTGGCCGTCAACGTCAAGTCGCGGGTCAGGAACGCCGCTGTGACGTTCGTGACCTGGATGACGACCTCCAAGGAAGGCCAGCAGCTGGTCGCGAACGGCCTCAATGACTTCCCTTCGCTGCGGGGATCAACCCAGACTGGAACTCGGTCCAGCTGGTGGACCCGAGCGTGCAGCTGCCCGTAATCTCCGGGCTCATCGAGCAGACGTCCCGCGTGACCGAACCGCGGGAGGCGCCGCTGAACGCGGAAAGCAGCAGGCCATCCAGGTGGCCGCGACGACGGCGGCGGCGGGTCAGGCTACGCCGGCCCAGGCCGTGGCGACCTTGCAGGCCGCGGCAGTGCAGGCCGGCGTGAAGTTCAAGTGATCGCCCGGGGAGATTGATCGTGGTCACGGCTGACCATTCCGCGGCTTGATAGCCGCGCTGTCGTCCGCCTGACGTCCGAAACGGCCATCACGGAGGCACTCCGGTCTCAGGCGCGGTCAGTGTCCGGGCAACGTGACGTGGTGAGGAGCTAGTTCTTCTAGGCTGGCCGCACCCAGGAGCCGCATGGTCCGTTCGATATCGCTTCTCAGGACGGCAATCATGCAGTCGACGCCCGCCCTTCCGCCGGCCATGAGACCGTAGAGGCAGGCGCGGCCGACCATGGTGAACCGGGCGCCGAACATGGTGTCCAGAAGCTCGGCGACGGTGCCGGGCCACCGGGACAGCGACGCGAAGGCCAGCGGTTCGGTGGTCAGGAAGTTGAACCACCAGGCCGGCCGGGTGAGTGCGTCGAGGATGGTGCTGACCGTGAGCTGGGGCGGGATGGTAAAGCCGTTCCGCTTATCTCGCAGCCGCGCGCCGGCTACGGGGACGTCGACGGTGACGAGCAGCGTGTCGTAACCGGCGTTGGCCGCCCGGTCAACCAGGGCCATGGAGCGGTCCCGGTGAGGCGGCAGCACACGGCACGGCTGGTCCTACCCCGAGCCGCCCGATCGCGACCTCTCGGTGGTCAGGGCCTGGACGCGGTCGAGCATAGCGTCCAGCGTGACTTCGAGCGGCCTGGTGTCGCGCTGGAGCTGGGTCAGCAGCAAGCCGCCCTGCAGAGCGGCCAGCGTCGCGAGCGCGAGGTCATCCGGGTCCGTGCCCGGGGCCAGGTCGCCGCGCGCGTGCATGGCCTGGAATCCCTCGCGGATCCGTCCTTCCCAGCGGCGCAGCCCCCGGGCCGCGGCCAGCCGGGCCACCGCATCGGTCTCGGCCACCTCGGCGCCCAGGGCGCCGATCGGGCATCCGCCGCGGCAGCCGAGCTGGCGCTGGTGCTCGATCAGGAAATCGCGCCAGGCCCGCAGGCCCGCCATCGAGTCCAGGCGCTCCAGGTGCGCCCCCTGGGCGTCGAGCACCGCGTCTGTCTGGTAGTCGATGACGGCGCGGACCAGGGCCTGCTTGTCCTCGAAGTAGTGATACACCTGCGATCCGCTCACCCCGGCGGCCGCCCGGATGTCCTCCAGCGTGGTCTCCGCCACCCCGTTGTCGAACATCAGCTCCGCCGCTGCCGCGACGATCCGCTGCCGGGTCTCGCGCCCGCGCCGGGTCAGCGGGCGTCCCGCTGGCGCTCCGGTCTCGTGCTCGCTCATACCTGGAGCCTATCAGAAAACTGGATTGGACAACCCAGTTTTGTTTCGCCATAGTGGATCGTACAACCCAGATAACTGCGAGAGGGACTCACATGACTTCCACCGACCTGGCCGGCAGCACGGCCCTGATCACCGGCGCGACCAGCGGCATCGGACGCGCCACGGCCGTCCGGCTGGCTCGACGCGGCGCGCACGTCCTGGTCAGCGGACGTGATCCCGGGCGCGGCGAGGCGGCCGTCGACGCTATCCGCGCCGCGGGCGGGAAGGCCGATTTCATCGCCGCGGACCTGGCCAACGCCGACTCGGTGCGCGCGCTCGCCCGCCGGGCCGTCGAGCTGGGCGGCGGCCACGTCGACATCCTCGTCAACAACGCCGGCGTCTTTCCCTTCGGGCCCACCCCGGACGCCAGCGACGCCGACATCGACACCGTCTACGCCGTCAACGTCAAGGCCCCCTTCATCCTGGTCGCCGAGCTCGCACCCGCTATGGCCGCTCGCGGCAAGGGAGCCGTCGTCAACGTGCTGACCATGGTCGCCCACTTCGGGATCGCCGGCATGGGCCTGTACGGGTCGAGCAAGGCCGCACTCACCCTGCTCACCAAGGCCTGGGCGGCCGAGTTCGGTCCCAGCGGCGTCCGCGTCAACGCGGTCAGCCCAGGGCCGACCCGAACCGAGGGCACAGAAGCGATGGGCAGCCGGCTCGACGTGCTCGCATCCATGGCCCCGGCCGGGCGCCCGGCCGCACCGGACGAGATCGCATCCGCCATCGGCTACCTCGCCGGCGACGAGGCCAGCTTCGTCCACGGCGCCGTTCTCGACGTCGACGGCGGCCGGAACGCGGCGTAGCACTCAGGCACGGCATCTCGTCTTCACGGGGCAGGGCCAGGGAGGGATCTTCCCTCTCCAGCCCTGCAGTGATGTTCCCTGGTGCGCCCGTCTCTTTACCTCGGGCGAGCACAGCTGGAGCAATCCTGTCGCCTGGATTGCGCTATGAGGCGAGGGAGAGGTCGCGGCTGAGCCGCCGGTACCATTCTGCGACGTGCGGCGGGGACTTCGCGCCGGGGCCGGGCTGACGCAGGAGGAGCTTGCCGGGGAGGGCCGGCCTGAACCCGCGGGCGATCAGTGACCTGGAGCGGATGTCGAGAAAGCGATCCTGGCTACGACCACACCCTGAGCACTGATGAACTCAGCTTCGATCAGAGAGGTCTGCCGTCATGTCACTTGTCCGCGTGCACAACTTTTCCGTCTCGCTCGATGGCTTCGGCACCGGTGCTGACCAGAGCCTGGAGGCACCCTTCGGGCATGCCGGCGGCCGGCTGGTGCGGTGGTTCACCGGCACCCGTTCATTCCACGTCACGCAAGGCCAGCAAGGCGGGAGCACCGGCATCGACGATGCCTTCGCGAGCAACTGGGGGCCGGGCGTCGGCGCGGAGATCATGGGCCGCAACAAGTTCGGCCCGCAGCGCGGGCCGTGGACCGACCAGGAGTGGAAGGGCTGGTGGGGCGAGGAACCGCCGTTCCATACCCCCGTCTTCGTGCTCACCCATCACGTCAGGCCCTCGATCGAGATGAAGGGCGGCACCACCTTCCACTTCATCGACGCCAGCCCGGCGCAGGCGCTTGCGGCGGCCAGGCAGGCGGCGGGCGGCCTCGACGTCCGCATCGGCGGCGGCCCGGCCGTCATCCGCCAGTTCCTCGCCGCCGGCCTGATCGACCACATGCACATCGCGCTCGTGCCGGTCCTCCTCGGCCGCGGCGAGCCCCTCTGGGACGGCTTGGAGGACCTGGAGGAGCGCTTCGCCATCGAGTCGGTGAGCTCCCCCAGCGGCGTCACCCACGTCACGTTCACCCGTCGTTAGCCGCGCTCAGGGCTGCCTCCCGGACAGAGGCGAGGTCTGGGGCGGACCGCGCTGGCCGGCCGCGCGGCGCGGCCACCGTGATCGCATCCAGCACGATTATGCCGATCCGCCGGTTATCCCGACGATGCCGTGACGGCCCTGGTCACGGGTGCGCCAGAGCCCTCACGGACGGCATAATTGAGCCGCTCATCGTTGCGGTCCAGCGGTTCCCAGCAGGTCACCGCCGCCGGGCTTGAGGACCCTGCGGGTCTCTTCATAGGTGCTGGCGGGCTCGCCCTCCAAGCTGGATGAATCAGCCCGGTAAAGCCCCAAGGCCGCGCGGCGTAGCCCGCTCATCGCTCCTGCGACCAGGTACAGGACCAGGGGTTTACCCGGGGGTGATCGCGCGCCTTTAGATGCGATGGTTATGCCATGTCATGCGCGAAGGGCGGGCGCCAGGTCATCTTCCCCGGCGGCCTGGCCAACTTCGGTCCGGCATCACCGGCTGTCTTGAGACTCGCCACGGGCATGATTTTGAGTAGTCAAACGACTACTAAGAGTAATAACGGCTGCAAATCCGGTGCTAAACGGACTGTGAGACCCAACCAGTGGAGGCTCCAGATGGCCGAGTTCCCAGCGCCCCCAGAGGGAATTGTGCTAGCCCACTTCATAGTCTCGGACGACGTCGAGCGCTCCCGGCGCTTCTACACCGAAGTACTCGGCGGCACACTGGCCTTCTCCGGTCCCGGAGGGCTGACCTATGTCGCGCTCTCCAACAGCTGGATCATCATCAATGTTGGCGGAGGGCCAACCGACGACAAGCCGGCGGTCACGCTGGAGACGCCGCGGGATCCCGACCGGGTCAGCAGCTTCCTCAATATCCGGGTCAAGGACATCGCGGCCGTGTACGCCGAATGGAGCGCCCGGGGTGCTCAATTCCTGACGCCCCCGAAACAGCACCAGTACGAGATCCGTTGCTATATCCGCGATCCCGACGGTTATCTGATCGAAGTGGGGCAAACCACGGACCCGGACGGGGACTGGTCGCCCGCCCACTGGCCATCAAGTGCGCCCGCCGAGGCGCCCGAGTGAGTGCCGAGATCACCGGTAAATCCCGCATCGGCGGCAGCCGGTCCCCGGACACCCGCGGTTCTCTTCTACGCGACCGACGACGACCGTGCGGGCCAGGAGGTCGAGCGGTTGATCCGGACGGCCGGCTTCGAGCCGGTCAAGGCGGGCGGGGTCGAACAGTCGGGCCGGCTCGAGGTGGGCGGCGACCTTCACGATCTCGTAATCGGCCCCGCAGAGGCGCGGTCACTGATCGGTAGGACCTAATGCTTCGCCGGCGAGATGGGCCCGGTCGAGCCACAGGTAACGCACCGACTGCGGGTTGAGGTGGACCCCGAGCCCGTCGGCATCGCCGTAGCGGGCCGCTAGCTCATCCGGCGCGGGAAGCGGGCCGGGACCGAACCACAGCTCGTCATCGCTCTCGCGGCCGTGCGCCAGGGCCCGGTCCAGCACCGCGGCGACGCCGTCGGCGCGCAGGTTGCCGTGCCGGGTCCGGTACAGGCCCGCGAGGCCCGAGTAGATCTCCAGGTTCGGGCGGCACACCAGCGCGAGCTCGCCCGGTGTGCTATCCGGGATTTCCGGCCAGCCACCAGCCAGGGCCTGGCCCACATAAGCGGCCTCGGTGCGGGATTCCACGCTGGCCCACCGCTCCGGATGCACCGTCAGCTCCGCGATCCGGGCGGCGGCCGGCAGCAGGTCCGGGAGCGCGGGCCGCAGCCGCTCATTCCGGCGGGACCGGGGGGTTGGCAGGAAGCCCGCGGTCTCAATAGACATGGCCTGCACCTCGCGCTGCGGCAAGACAGCGGCTAGCTCGTCCAACTGGGGCACGCTGGCGGTGGTGAGGAAGACGTTACAGCCGACGCTTACTCCCATCGCGCGGGCACGCTCGACGGCCAGGCATGTTTCGGCGAACGCGCCCCGGCGGTTCACCTGCCGGTCGTGGACCTCGCCGGCGCCGTGGAACGCAGTCCAGATGTTGAGCGTGCCGGTGTCGGCAGCGGCCTGCAGCACCGCCTGCCAGTCGTCGCGGACCGCCAGCGGAACGCCCGTGGTGGTCAGCGGCTCGAACATGGTCCCCCCGCGCGCCGTGCCGCTGTGGGAGTTGAACAGCCCGAACAGCGTGGCCGCATCCGGGTGGGCGGCCACCTCATGCATCGGGTAGGCATCGAAGGCCACACCGTGGTGGTCGCAGAACCGGTGCGCCTCCTCCAGCACCCACTCGATGTCGGCCAGCGCCATCATCTGGTACCCGGTGCCCTGCGCCCAGCAGTGCCGGCACACCGTCGGGCAGCCGGCCACTTCCAGGCACAGATACACCAGCGCCGTCCCGGGATCAGCGGACCCGGCGCGGTTCGCGCTGTTGCTCACTTCTCCATAATCGACCCGGCCTCGTCGATGCTTGCACTGGTTTTCCGCGGACATGATGCGCCATCGTGATCCGGTCGTCGGCAGGCCGGTTCACCATGCGGTCACCGCAGGGTCCTCTGGTGCCTTGACCTAGGGCATTCCGCCGGACCGGGTGGTGTTCAGCTGGGACATCAGCCCGCGGTGGACGATCGAGACCGACCAGGCCCGCACCAGCGAGGTCGACGTCCGGTTCTACGCCGAATCACCGGCCCGCACCCGGGTCGAGCTTGAGCACCGTTATCTGGACCGGCACGGGCCCGGATGGGAAGCGATCACCGACGGCGTCGACGGGCCCGAAGGCTGGCCGCTGTACCTGGACCGCTACGCCGCGCTGCTGAAGGACGGCCGCTGACATGCCGCCCATCGTCACCAGCGCCGAATCGACCGCCCGGCCTCCGTCGGCTGGGAAGGCCCGTCCTATCGCGCCGCGAAGCGTTCCCGGCGCACGGTTGCACTCCGGCCCCTGATGCTCGTCCGCCGGAGCGCCGCGACCACGTCGTCGGCGGCTGACTCGGGAACCTCTACGAGGGAGAAACGATCGGCGATCTCGATCGTACCGATGTCCTTGCCGGAGAGGTACGACTGGCCGGTGATAGCGCCCACAAGGTCTTGCGGCCGGACTCCGGCGGAACGGCCGGTGCCCACGAACAGGCGTGTCGTGGCGGCGGTCGCGCGGCGACCACGCCGCTGGTCACGGCCGGCGGGCGGCCATGGGTCACCTGCTTTGGGCTTTCGACCGTCGCGGCGGTCGTCCGCCGGCGGCATTTCGACCACGGGGATCTCTTCTTGCTCGCGAGGTGTTCCGCTCGCCTCATGGGCCAGCTTGACCGCGGCAAGCGCCACGTCGAAGGGGTCGAACTCCGCAGCGAGCGGCCCGACAACAGCCCGGAAGGCATTAAGGTCGCCGTCGTCTTTGAGCAGGCTCTCCCGGAGCTCGGTGCGCATCAGCTCCAAGCGCATGGCACGCAGCTTTGCGACGGTCGGCAGCTTCTCGATCGCGATCGGCCGCTTGGTCGCCCGTTCGATGGTCTTGAGCATCCGGTGCTCGCGCGGCTCGGCCAGGGTAATGGCGGTGCCTTCGCGGCCGGCCCGGCCAACGCGCCCGATGCGATGCACGTACGACTCCGGCGCGCTGGGCACGTCGTAGTTCACCACGTGCGTGAGCTGATCGATGTCCAGGCCGCGGGCGGCCACGTCGGTGGCCACGAGAAGGTCGATGGCCCGGCTGCGCAGCCGGGCCATGACCCGGTCGCGCTGCTTCTGGTCCATGCCGCCATGCAGCGCCTCGGCGCGATAGCCACGGCCGTTCAGGGACTCGGTGAGCTGGTCCACCTCGTCCCTGGTACGGCAGAAGACGATCGTGGCCGTCGGTCGCTCCAGGTCAAGCACGCGACCGAGAGCGGCGGCCTTGTGCCCGCGCGGCACGAGGTAGGCAGTTTGCCGCACCAGCAATCCGTCGGCTGACGCCGACGCCTGGCGTCCGAGTTCGACCCGAACCGGGTCGCGCAGGTGGCGGCGCACCATGCCGTCGATCCGCGGCGGCATCGTCGCCGAGAACAGCGCGGTCTGCCGCTCCCCGGGGGTGCTGGCCAGGATCGCCTCGATTTCCTCGGCGAAACCCATGTCGAGCATCTCGTCCGCTTCATCGAGGACGACGACCTCGAGACCACTCAGCTTCAGCGTTCCCCGGTTGATGTGGTCCAGCGCACGCCCTGGCGTCGCCACCACGATGTCGACGCCACGCTTGAGCGGCCCCAGCTGACGGCCGATTGGCTCGCCGCCGTAAACCGGCAGAACACGCACATCCATATCGTGCCCGTAGCTGCGTATTGCCTGGGAGACCTGCACCGCGAGCTCGCGCGTCGGGACGAGCACCAGGGCGAGCGGCTCTGCCCGGCCGCCTTCGACGAGTATCCGCTGGAGGATGGGAAGCGCGAAGGCGGCCGTCTTCCCCGTCCCGGTCGCGGCCTGCCCGACCAGGTCACGGCCGTCAAGCAGCGGCGGGATGGCGGCCACCTGGATCGGTGTGGGCTCCTCATAACCGAGGCCAGAAAGCACGTGGCACAGTTCCGGGGCCAGCGTCAGGTCGGCGAAGCCGCTCGGACCCCCGACGTTATCCTCGATCACGTACAACCACCTTGCTCCACAAGCGCCTCTGACTCCCCACTGGTTGCTGCCCCGGCCACGTTATGACAGCGCCGCCTGGCCGAGGCCTCATTGAGCGCGACGACTTACCGTCGCGGCGGACATGACGTGAGCCGGCGCCAGCATGCGGGTCGGCCCGTGGCTAACTGCTGTTTACTGAGCAGGCTTAGCCTGTCCTGGCTCAGGCGATGTGCACGGCTGCGGGCCCTTCAGACCCAGGGTCCAGGCCGGTTCTCGACGCGACTTCCCCGGATCCCTGAAGGGACGCTCGCAACATCGTTCTCTGCGAGCGTGCAGACGACACGAACACACAAGACGACTGCCACCGATGGTAGAGCCGATCCGGCGCCCTGTTCATTCCCGCCCGCCGGCGATGACGTGAGCTTCGGCGGCACTCACTACCGGCTCGATCACGCCCGCAACCTGCCCCGGCCGGTGCAGGCGGGCGGTCCGAAGATCATGATCGGCGGCGGTGGCGAGAAGCGGACGCTGCGCCTGGTGGCCCGCTATGCGGACATGTGCAACGTAACGGGCGACGTCAGCACCCTGGCTCGCAAGATCGGCGTGCTCCGCCGCCACTGCGCCGAGGTCGGCCCGGGATCCGGCTGAGGTCGGCGTGACCTGGATGACCCCGCTGATCCTCACCACGTCAGCCAGAACACGGCGGAGGTGCGCGAGATGGTGGCGGCGGCCGTCCCGGCCGAGCAGATGGCCGGATTCACCATCGGTCAGCCACACGAGATTCCCGGCCTGGTCGCAGGTCATATCGAGACCGGCGCTGACGAAGTGATGTTCAGCTTCGCCTTCGCCGACACCGCGGGCATCATCGCGGTGGGAGAGGCATTCGGGCTGGGCGGACAGTAACGGCGCAGGCCGGTCATCATCCCGGCTGGTGCGGGGTTATCTCGACTTCGAGGTGCAATTCGTCCAGACCCCGGTCGCGCATGTCGCCGGGTTCATGAGCACCACGGTGCGCAGGCCGGTCAGGCCGCGGTAGCGGTCGTCGGTGGAGTAGATCGTGGTGTTGAACTGGTCGTGCGAGCGGATCGTGTCCAGCGTCAGCCGTCCCTCGCCCGGACCAGCACGGTCACCGGCTGTCGCCTGATTCTGGTGATTCGGGGTTCGATTTACGGGCTGACGCACCCTGGTCCGTTCGGAATAATTCAAAATCTTTTTCCCGAACGGCCCGTGGTATCACCGCTCCATGTTCTGAGAGTTAGGCTGCGAGCAGGTGACAGTCTGCTCTGCGGGAGCTGGGAGGCCGCGTGCGCGAGCTGACGGACCGGCGCGCCGAGCGCGGCGTGCTGGACGGGCTGGTCGAGGCGGTGCGCGCCGGTGAGAGCCGGGTGCTGGTGGTACACGGTGAGGCGGGGATAGGCAAGACGGCGCTGCTGGAGTACCTGGCCGACCGGGCGTCGCGGTGCCGGGTGCTGCGGGTGGCGGGGGTTCAGCCGGAGATGGAGCTGGCCTTCGCCGGGTTGCATCAGTTGTGCGCGCCGCTGCTCGACCAACTGCGGGTGCTGCCCGGTCCGCAGCGGGAGGCGCTGCGAGCCGCGTTCGGCATGAGCGCGCGGCCGGCGCCCGACCGGTTCCTGGTCGGGCTGGCCAGCCTCGGCCTGCTGGCCGAGGCGGCGGCGGAGCGGCCGGTGCTGTGCCTGGCCGATGACGCGCAATGGCTAGACCGCACGTCGGCGCAGGTATCTGGCCCGACGACTCCTGCTCGCCGATGACCTTGTGGTAGCCGTCCGGTCCGACCGGATTGGTCGGGTCGACGATGATCTTGCCGGCCAGCCGCTCGCCGTACTGAGCGATGAACTGCTCGAAGTCGGGGAGCCAGACGGCGATGACGAGCACGCCGGCCCGGGCAACCGCCTCGTCCGCGCTCACCACTTCGGCGTGGCCGCCGAGGTCGGCGGCGACCCCCCGAGGTCGTCCTTGGCGAGTAGCTCGCCGCGCCGGTGACGTGCTTCCCGCGAAAGCTCCCGGCAAGCTGGTGAAGAAGCGATCGGTCTTGGACCAGCGGACCTCGGGCCGGCGGCACGCGGCCCGGGAAGGGTCCAATTATCAGAAATTGTGTTGACTTCCGATCCGGTCATGCCGGAGAGTGCAGCCAACAGGGCATCAGACTAGCGATTCAACGGGGGATCACTATGAGCCGAGCCCGCATGCTCATCGGCATGGCTAGCGGACGCCGGGCCAAGTGGGCTGTGGTGGTCTTCTGGCTGATCATCGTGGCGGTGGCCGGTCCGCTGTCCGGCAAGCTCACCGGGGCGGAGAAGAACGACTCGTCGTCCTGGCTCCCGGCCAAGGCCGAGTCGACCAAGGTGCTCGACCTGCAGTCACGCTTCCAGTCTCCGAACATCTTCACGGCGGTCGTGGTCTATGACCGTTCCTCCGGCCTGACCGGCGCGGACCGGGCGAAGGCGGCGGCCGACGCCACGCGGTTCGCGCAGGTGAACGGCGTGGTGCCGGGCCAGGTCACCGGGCCGTTCTTGGCCCAGGACGGCAAGGCGATCGAGACTCTCGTGCCGGTCAACCTGGGCTCGAAGGGCTGGAACGGCGCCTCGGCCGCGGCGACCAGCCTGCGCAACATTGCGCAGGCGAACGCCGCCGGATTGTCCGTGCACATCGCCGGCCCGCTGGGCAGCGCCGCCGACTCGGCCGACTCGTTCAAGGGCATCGACGGCATCCTGCTGCTCGCCACCCTGGTCGTCGTGATCGTGCTGCTGCTCATCACCTACCGCAGCCCGGTGCTGTGGCTATTCCCGGTGATCTCGGCGGGCATCGCGCTGGTCAGCGCCGAGGCGCTCATCTACCTCCTAGCGGCGCACGCCGGGCTCACCGTCAACGCGCAGAGCGCCGGCATCCTTTACGTGCTGGTGTTCGGCGCCGGGACCGACTACGCGCTGCTGCTGACGGCCAGGTACCGGGAGGAACTGCGCCGGCACGAGGACCGGCACGAGGCGATGGCCCTCGCCATCCGCCGGGCCGGGCCGGCCATCATCGCCAGCGCGAGCACCGTGATCCTCAGCCTGCTGACGCTGTCGGTCGCCGAGCTGAACTCCACCAAGAGCCTGGGGCCGGTGCTGGCCATCGGCGTCGGGGTGGCCCTCGTCTCCATGATGACGCTGCTACCGGCCCTGCTGCTGATCTTCGGGCGCTGGATATTCTGGCCCGTCAAGCCCGCATTCGGTTCCGCCGAGCCCACCGCCCGGGGTTTCTGGGCCGGGATAGGGCGGCGCATCGCGGTCCGGCCGCGAGTGGTCTGGGTGACCACCGCGGTAATCCTCGGAATACTGGCGCTCGGCCTGACCGGCCTGAAGGCCAGCGGGCTGACCGCCGCCGAGTCCTTTGTCGGGCATCATCCGGACTCGGTGGTCGGGCAGGCGGTGATCGGCCAGAACTTCCCGGCTGGCGCCGGCCAGCCAGTCGTCGTGGTCAGCAACGTGGCGCAAGCAACCCAGGTGGAGGCCGCGTTCAGGGCCACACCGGGGATCACCGGCGTGACCGGCCCGGTGACCAGGGACGGGCACGCCTTCCTGCAGGGCACGCTCACGTCGGCGCCGGACGGCCAGGCGGCGTTCGGCACAATTGATAAGGTCCGGGCCAACGTGCATGCCGTGCCCGGCGCGGACGCGATGGTCGGCGGCAACACCGCGGTGACGCTCGACATCGCCCGCGCCGCCGATCACGACCGGAACCTGATCATCCCGATCATCCTGGTGCTGGTGTTCGTGATCCTGGGGCTGCTGCTGCGGGCGATCATCGCGCCGATCATGCTGATCGCCACCGTAGCCCTGTCGTTCGCCGCAGCGCTGGGCGTGAGCTCGCTGTTCTTCAACCATGTGTTCAGCTACGGCAATGCCGACAACTCATTCCCGCTGTTCGTCTTCGTCTTCCTGGTCGCACTGGGCATCGACTACAACATCTTCCTGATGACCCGGGTGCGGGAGGAGGCAGGAAAGCACGGGCCGCGCCGCGGCGCCCTGACCGGCCTGTCCGCGACCGGCGGGGTCATCACCTCGGCGGGAGCGGTGCTGGCCGGCACGTTCGCCGCGCTCGGCACGCTGCCCGTCACGTTCCTGGCCGAACTCGGCTTCGCGGTCGCGTTCGGGGTCCTGCTCGACACCATCGTGGTCCGGTCCGTGCTGGTTACCGCGCTCAACCTGGACCTAGGACGCTGGGTGTGGTGGCCGAGCAAGCTGTACCGGCAATCAGTCCCGGAGCCCGAGCTACTGGAAGAGCAACCATCGGCCGTGCCGTAAGCCAGCGGCACGAGGAACCGGCCGTTCTCCGGGCCAGCAGCGGCCACATGATAGGCACCGCGATGAGGCTGAACCCAGACGAAGCCCACGCGCGCCTGGCCGCGCGTCCACGGGGTGCTGTGCACCTTGCACCCGGAACGCGGTCCCGACCCGCAGCCCGTCCTGTACGCCGTGTTCCTGGCGTGCAGCCGGACGCCCTGAAGTAGCCCGGCTCCGGCTACCACCTGAGCGGGTGGTTCGATGGTCTGGATCAGCGGGCGGCGTTTGTGGCGTGGCCGGCCTGGCCGCTGTCCCCGGCGGCGATAGCGGGTATTTCGGGTCCTTACTGTCCGGTGGCCGCTTTGAATTTGACCACCAGCTCGGCAGGCACCCGGCCGCGGTCTTTTACTTCCATGCCCTGCGCTTTGGCCCACTCGCGGACCTCGGTGGTGTTCAGCCCGCTCGCCGCAGGGCGGCGCCCGGCTCGCGCAGGCCGGCGAGCAGCGCCGTTGGCCCGCCGCGCGGCGCCCACATAATGCGCCAGCGCATCGCGCAGCTGCCTGGCGTGCTGTTCGTTCAGGTCGATCTCATACTCGGTACCGTCCAGCCCGAAACGAACGGTTCCTTCGGCGGCGCTGCCGTCAAGGTCATCGATGAACAAGGTCTGGATCTTCTGGGCCACGGTTGCTTGAATCCTCTCACTGATCTCTGGGTGCACTAGTGTAAACAATCCGACACCCGACCATCGTACCGCCGCGCCGACACGCTCAGCAGATACAGGGCTTTGCTGCCAGCCTCCCTTCCCGGAGCGATGAATGCCATTCACTTCAGCCCTGCCTGCCCGCTAGGTCACATCGGTTCAGCTGCGCGAACCGATGAAAGTGGCACCCTAACGGCTCTTCCCGTTAGAGAGTCACATCCATCTGTCACATATCGCTCTATCGACGAAAGCTCTCGTCCTCTTCACCGCCGCCCGGCTTTCCGCGGCCCCGGCGGCTGTCCGCCCAGGCCCTGAGCCAGCCGTCGTGGAACCAGCGCCCGAACAACTGGCCGCCGTAGATGACCCAGCCGACGCCGATCAGCCACGACTGCACGATCAGCACCGTGCCCACGGCCCCGTAAGTGACCGCGTTCGAGACGATGAGCGGCTGGAAGACCAGGATCGAGAACGCGCGCAGGCCAGCCAGGAACGCCACCGTGGCCACCGCGCCTGGCAGCGCCGCCAGGTAGCTCACCCGGCCGACGACCAGGAAGTGAAGCCCCCACCAGAAGAAGACGACGCCGAGTACCACCGCCACCGACACCCGGCTCACCGTCTCGGCCGGCGCATGGCGGGTCACAGAGCCCACCGAGGCCGCCGCGTAGATATAGGCGATCAGGCCGGCCAGCCACACCGCCTGACGCCAGATCTTGTGCCACGGCCCGGCGGGAAGGCCCCAGACCTTTTCCAGCCCGGCCTGGACGCTGCCCGCGAACGTGATCCCGAAGACACCCAGCAGCAGGGCACTGAACACGCTCGTGGTGCTCAGCACCCGGTCCGGCGTGGAAAACAGCTGCACCACGGCGCTGGCGGGAGACCTGGTCAGGCCCATGCCGTAGACCACCCAGACAGCGACGCCGCGATGCGCGGCAGCGCTGGCCGCAGCCACGACAACGAGCAGCGGGATCACGGTGAGCATGGCCAGGGCGGCGAAGCCCATGGCGCGACCCGTCAGCTCGAATTCCTTGCCGCTCTGGTAGAGGTCCTTGAGCCGGAAATCGCGCCAGACCAGCTCGGCGCTCTGGCGTACCGCACGGTGCACCGTCCGGCGGGGACTCTGGCTCAGCTGCCGACCGGCACCCTCACTGCGCCGCTGCTGCATCGCTACCGCCTCGCTAGGCATCATCCTGGACCGTGTGAGGGCCGCCACGGCGGGCACCTCACCATGCGTACCTCCGCGCGCGCCCGGCAAACTCGACGTGGAGGGCCACCGCGTTGCAGCTCGGCCGTGAACGCCGCTCACCGCACGGGGCTAGAAGGCACATAGGGTCATTAACGCAGCTTATTTCGGCGTACCGCGCTTTAGTTACCTAACACGCTTTACCCGCGCTCTAATAATTCCGTCCAGCGACTTCCGGTATTAAGTATTCGGGAAGGCGGTAAGCTGCCCGCCTGCTTGTCAGGCTTTTATCTGGATTCCGCGAAAGGCAGTCCATGCCATCTGATCTCGGTTTACCGCATATCGCAGTAGTCATAGGCACACGCCCGGAAATAGTTAAGCTGGCGCATATTGTACGCATTCTGGGGGCGCAGGCCCGGCTCATCCATTCCGGCCAGCACACCGACACCGAGCTGTCCGGGGTGTTCCTGGCCTCGGCCGGCCTGCCGGCTCCGCACATGCTGTCCGGCGTCTGCGGCAAACCCCGGTACGCGCAGGTCGGGCGGATCACCGAGCAGCTCGGCGAGCTGTTCGCCCGGCGGCGCCCGGCGGCGGTAGTGGTCCAGGGCGACACCAATACGGCCATGGCCGCCGCGCAAGCCGGAAACTACTGCGGCGGCCGGTCGTGCACGTGGAGGCCGGGCTCCGCTCCTACGACCGGGACATGCCCGAGGAGATCAACCGCTGCGTGATCGGTGTGCTGGCCAGCGTGCACTGCGCGCCCACGCCGCGGGCGGCGGCCAGCCTGGCCGCCGAAGGGGTGCCGGCGGCCCGCATCGCGCTGACCGGGAACACCATCGTCGAGGCGACCCTGGCCATGCTCCCCGGCGAGGGGCCGGCCCGGGAGATCGCCGCGGCGTCCGGGGCCGAGCCGGGCCGGTATGTGCTGGCTACCATCCATCGGCCGGAGAACACTGACGACCCGCGGCGGCTCGGGACGATCCTGGACGAGCTGGGCAAGCTCGGGCTGCCGGTGCTGTTCCCGCTGCACCCGCGCACTCGCCTGGCGGTGGCCCGGCACGGCCTGGGCACAGCGCTCGACCGGCTGCGGGTGCTCCCGCCGGCCGACCACCGGACCTTCCTGGGCCTGGCCCGGCACGCCCGGCTGCTGGTCTCCGACTCCGGCGGCGTGCAGGAAGAGTGCACGGTGCTCAAGCGGCCGCTGATCGTGGTCAGGAACTCCACCGAGCGGCCCGAGTCCGTTGAGGCCGGGTTCGCGCACCTGGTCCAGCCGGGCCCGGTGATCGGCGAGCTGGGCCGCCAGCTGATCGGCGATGAGAGCCTGGCCGCCCGGCTGGCCGCGCTGCCCTGCCCGTACGGCGACGGGACGGCCAGCGAGCAGATCGCCGGGCTGCTGCGCGGTTACCTGGGCTGAGCATCCCGGGCGCATGCAACGGGGCCCGGCCGGTGGCCGGGCCCCGTCGCGGTCAGGCGGTCAGTCCTGCGACGCGACGCGGCGGCGGCGGTTCAGGAAGTAGCCGATCCCGCTGAAGCCGACCAGGCCGGCCAGGGTAGCGCCGATCGGCGTGGCCATCCCGGGCAGGGCCGGCGCGCCCGCCGCCGCGAGCACGGCGTCGGTCGTGCTTGCCAGAATCACGTCTCCTCCCCTTGTCAACGCGGTGATCTGCCGCAATAGGAAGGCGCGAAACGGAGGCGCCACCCCGCATCGGGAGAATTCTCATTTCTGCTCGGTCTCGGCCCGCGCCGACGAGCGCCCCCGCAGTGATCCGCAGACCGTTCCGGCGACGTACCAGGATCGGGGGATCATCACCATGACTGATCACCACATTGAGCCCAGCCGCTCACCACGGGGTGAGCCCGGTCGTAGCCCGCGCGGCGTGGCGTGCGCCGCGCACGTCTTCGCCGCGCACGTCCGCGCCGGTCCCGCACTGGTCTGGACGGCGCTGACCGACCCAGGCCAGACTGCCGCGTACCTCTACGGCCTGGCGGCGCACTCGACCTGGGTGCCCGGCGATCCCATCGAGTTCCGCCTGGCCGGCCGCGTCGAGACGATCGGCCGCGTCCTGCACGCACGATGCCATGAACGGCTGTCCTACCTGCTGCAAGCCGGGCCGGGCGACCCGCCCGTGTACCTGACCTGGCGGCTGCGGCCGGCCCCGGGCGGGTGCGTGGTCCGGCTGGAGGTCGACGAGCCCGACACCGCCGGCTCACCGCAGGACGCGGAGGATGTCTGGCTGCCCGTCCTGGCGGCACTGCAACTCCTGATGACCCAGCCTGACCACTAGGCTCGCCAGCCTGATGTCTGTCTGGGAGAGGAGCGCCATGTTCACATCAGTCTCGGGCCTGTCAGTGGTGGTGACCGGCGGAACGCGCGGAATCGGCAAGGGGATCGCCAGGGTATTCGCCCGTAACGGAGCACGGGTGCTAATCACCGGGCGCGACGCCGCCGCGGCGAGCGAGGCGGCGGCGGCGCTGGCCGGGGACGTGACCTTCACGCGGGCCGACGTCAGCCGCCGGGAAGACTGCCAGCAGATGGCCGCGACCGCGGAAGAACGACTGGGCGGCATCGACGTGCTCTGCGCGAACGCCGGGATCTTCCCCGGGAACAGGCTCGCCGACATGACAGAAGACGACCTGGACCAGGTACTCGCCACCAACCTGAAGGGCACGATCTTCGCCGTCCAGGCCTGCCTGCCCGCGCTCACGCGTTCCGGGCGCGGTCGCATCATCGTGATCTCATCCATCACCGGGCCGGTCACCGGCTTCCCCGGCTCCGCGCACTACGGCGCGAGCAAGGCCGCCCAGCTGGGGTTCATGCGGACTGCGGCGATCGAGCTGGCGCCAAGCCGCATCACCGTCAACGCCTTGCTGCCGGGCAACATCGTCACCGAAGGCCTCGCCGCTCTCGGCGAGGACCGCATCACGAAGATGGCCGCCCCGATACCGCTGCGCAGGCTCGGCACCGTCGACGAGATCGGTCACGCGGCCCTGTTCCTCGCCACCAGGGAGGCGGCGTACATCACCGGGCAGACAATCGTCATCGACGGCGGGCAGGTGCTCCCCGAATCACCCGAAGCCGTGCGGCTCGCGCACGACGCCGGCCCGCAGGAACAGGCCGCTGGCTAACCAGCGGAGGGTAGTGAGCTCCTCAGAGCCCGAACGCGTTCCCGCCGTTGGCCATGATCGTCTGACCGGTGATCCAGGCGGCCTAAGATGCCAGACAACATGGCCGCGCTCAAGCAGAGAATGGAAGCGGGCTAAAGCGCCTATGGGCGGAAATGGCGCACGATCTGGCGGGCGTAATAGAGCTCCCAGGGTTCGCCGGGATCCTCGGCCGTATATTGCTTGTCGAGGCTGACGAGCAGGTAGATCAGCTCACTGCGGACTGGCCTGGCGCCCAGCAGGTCCGGCAGCTCCGACAAGTCAATCAGCCACTGCGCGTACCAGGAGGCCCAGTCATCGTCGGCCCCGTCGACGATCCGGAACACGCGATGATGGGTCTCCCCCGCCTCGTGCAGCAAGCCGCTGATCTGCTCCACTGTGTCCGTCATCTGGTCCTCCGGATCCGACGGTCCGACTTCTGCTGATGCAGGTCTTCATAGTGCCGCCATGGGACCGGAGCCGCGGCGGGATCTGACCGCGGCTCCGGTCCGGCTGGCGATCGTCAGCTGGCGACGATACCCGCAGGCGTGGCGCCGGCGGGCAACGCGAACGGGGAGGTACCCAGTTCGGTCAGGTTGCCGCCGTTGACGGCGAAGGCGCCGACCTTGCCGATCCTGCTCTCGTCGACGTACAGGAAGCGGCCGTCCCGGCTGAGCCGGGCGTCGACGGCGCCGGTGGCGCCGGTGGCGGCGACCGGGGTACTGCCCAGCAGGGTCAGCGTGCCGTCGGGGGCAATCTGGTACCGGGAGATCTCACCGGATCCGGTGTTCACGGTGAACAGGAACCGGCCGTCATGGGTGATCTCTACCCAGCAGGGGGCGGTCTGCTGGTCGCCGAACGGGGAGCCCGCGACCGGGGTCAGCGTGCCGTTGAAGGAGTCGCTGAACGCGGAGATCGTGCCGGTGCCGGCGCCGACGTTGTGGGCGTTGGACACGAACAGCTGGTCGGGGTCGGTCGGCCGGAACTCGCTGCCGAACGGGCCGAGTCCCTGGGCCGGGAACGGCGAGCCGGACGCGGCGGTCAGCCGGCCGCCGAAGCCGACCGTAAAGCTGTCGATCACCGAGGGGCCCACCTCGGTGCCTACCAGCTTGGTGCCCGTGGCGTTGAACAGCACGTCACCGGGCGCGGCATTGGCGGCCAGCGTGACGGTCGACCGGGGGATCGGGAACAGGCGGCCGTTGAAGCCGAGCAGGAAGCCGGTGTAGTTGGCGTCGCCGGCGCCGGAGTTGGCCACGTACACCAGGTGGCCGTGCACGGCGACGCTGTCGGGCAGGGTGCCGCCGGAGCCGGTGACGCCGACCAGGCTGAGCGAGCCGCCGAAGTGGATTCGCAGCACGGAGATCTGGTTGCTGCCCGCGTCGACGGCGATCAGGAACCGGCCGTCCGGCGTGATCTGGATCGCGCCCTGCGAGGCCAGCCCGGCGCCGGTGCCGGCGCCGCCGGCCGCGAACGGAGACCCGGCCGCAGGGGTCAGCGAGCCGTCGGCGTGCCGCTCAAACGCCCCGATCGTATTGGTTCCCTTCGTGTTGTCGTTGACATAGACGTGCCCGACCACAGGGGAGGCACCGGTTGAGGCGGACGCGGACGCGGGCACGGCGATGGCCGCGGCCGCCGCCAGACCGAGGATCAGCGCCCCGGCCCTGCCCCGTCGCCGATGTGACACGGACTTCATCTGCTGCTCTTTCCTCCGGCCAAGCCGGGTCAGGTCGGCGGCGTCGACGCCGCCGCTTGTTACGCTCACCACTGGTTGGCGTTCAAGGGCAGCCCGGTCTTACGTCGTGGAGGCGAACTAACCGTGGTCGGCGGCCGCGCGTCCGCCCGTTAGCCCGCGTCGCCGCGCACGGCGGCCAGGAGCGCCTCGAAGTCCTCACCGCACGGGCCGCACGCCCCCAGGTGCGCCGCGATGCCCGGGTACCGCTGTTCGGCGGGTTCGCCCGCGGCGACCAGGTCGACGTAGACATGCAGCATCTCCATTGCTTCGCCGCAGCCGACATCGCGCGGATCGGTCCGCAGGAAGCGGTCCAGCGCCGGCCAGCCGTTCATAAGCGCCCCGCATCGTCATCATCCAGATACCCGTTAGCGGCAAGAACGGCTCGTAGCTTACGCCGGGCGTCGAACATCATCTTGTAGACCGCGTTGCGGTTGGAGCCGAGCCTGTCGGCCAGCGCGTCCAGCGGAACATCGTTCACCACGATCGCGACGAATACCTCGCGCTGCCGGGCAGTCAGCTCGGTGTCCACGGCACTGCGCAGCGCGGTCAGCAGATCCCGCCACGCGGATTCCTGCGCGGGCTCCGAACCGAACCGGCCCGGCAGCCGGTCCCAGTCTTCCGCCTCCAGCCGCACGTCCGGGCGACGCCAGAAATGCCGACCGAGCTTAGCCGACACCTCGAGGATGACGAACCTGTAGGCCCAGGTCGTGAACCGGCTCTCCCCGCGGAACTGGCTGAGCTTGGCGGTGATAGCCATCAGCGAGTCCGCCGCCGCCTGGTAGGCCAGGTCCTCCAGCTCAGGGCCGGCGATCAGCATCCGCGGACCGCGCCGCCTGGCCTCCCGCTGCGCGATGCGCAGCAGCATCCCGTGCAGCCGGGTCAGCGCCGCCTCCCGGTGCGGGCCGGCGCCGCCGAGCACCTGCAGCCATTCGGCTGACTCCGGGTCGAGCCGGGCGGGGACCTCATTAACGACGCGATTCACTGGAGTCATGGTGTTAAGCGCGGCTCCCCGCGCAGGCGGGCCGGGCGCCCGAGTGGTGAGCGGACCGGTCCGGGCATCGGCACTTAGCTGACATCTCAGGAATTATTCGGAGCGACGCCGACCAGGGATTGGCTCGGGCGCGGGCCGATCGCCGTCCCGGTATACGCGCGACGCGGCCACGGGAGCCGTGGCGCTGCCCATGATGGCGGACGGACGAACGGCGGGGCCTTCGTCAGCTCCGTGTGCTCCACCTGGGCCACGGTGAAGCCGGCGGCGCGGACGGACTCGAGCGTGGGGCGATTGCAGTCGCAGCACACGACCAGCCGGTTCAGCCAGTTGAGCCGGTCCTGCAGGCGGGCCGCGCCCGGGTCATCGGACCGGATGTGCTCGATGAACAGCAGGCGGCCGCCTGGGCGCAGGACCCGGCGCAGCTCCCGCAGCTCCCGCAGCGCCCGGGGCTGGTCGTCGACACCGCACAGGACCAGCGTGGACACCGCCACGTCGAAGCTGTCGTCATCAAAGGGCAGGTCCTCGGCCGGCGCAGGAAGCGGCGGCGCAGCTGCGCGCCGAGGTCCGGGCCGGGCGGCTGGACGGCGCGGCCGCGGACGCCGTGCTCGAGGCGGCCGGGCACCGGCTGCCGCGCCGCGATCTGGTCATCTCCGCTCGCCCGCTCGAGGTGACCTCCTTCGAAGTGGACGGTATCCGGATGGCTTACGTGTTCTACGAGTCCGGCTTGTCCATCAACGTGATGTACACCATTGCGGACCAGGGCAAGCGCGCGGTTGGGTTCAAGCTCTCCGAAGGCACGGAGGTTCCCGGGGAGCTGGCCGCGGCAGGCTTCAAGTTCGCGCGCCAGAAGTCAAAGCTGGCGGGCGTGATCCGCGGCTCCTTCTTCGTCATCAAAGGCGAATACTGAATCTGCATCAGCTCCCGCGGTCAGCTCCATCGATTCTTTACGTCCTCGGCCGGACTGGTGGCCGAGGTGTGACGCGGGCTCCGAGTCCGGTCCGGGTCCGGGTCCCCGGAACAGTATGGATGTGGCACCGTGATGGGAAGAACCATCAGGGTGCCGCTTTCATGCTGTTCGCAGAGAGGAACCGCTGTGCAAGCCATCACCGTGCAGGACCGTGCCGCCGGCACTGCCGGGCTCACGCTGTCCGACATCCCCCGCCCGCACGCGTCAGAAAACGACGTGATCGTGCGGGTGCACGCGGCCGGGTTCACCCCGGGGGAGCTGGACTGGCCGGGCACCTGGACCGACCGGGCCGGCCGCGACCGGACCCCGAGCGTCCCCGGACACGAGCTGTCGGGAGTGGTCGCCGAACTGGGCTACGGCACTACCGGCCTGACGGTGGGCCAGCGGGTGTTCGGGCTGGCCGACTGGACCCGTGACGGGTCGCTGGCCGAGTACACCGCGGTGGAGGCGCGCAACCTCGCCCCGCTTCCGGCCGGCATCGACCACACCGTGGCCGCCGCCTTGCCCATCTCCGGGCTGACCGCCTGGCAGGCCCTGTTCGACCACGCCCACCTCAAGACGGGCCAGACCGCCCTGATCCACGGCGCGGCAGGCGGCGTCGGGTCGATCGCGGTGCAGCTCGCGCACGAGCTGGGCGCCCGCGTGATCGGCACCGGTCGGGCCGGGGACCGGGAGGCCGCCCTCGGCCTGGGCGCGGACGCGTTCGTGGACCTGCAGGCCTGCCGGCTGGAGGAGGCCGGCGAGGTCGACGTCGTGTTGGACGTGATCGGCGGTGAGGTCCTCGAACGCTCCGCCCCGCTGGTCCGCGCCGGCGGAACGCTCGTCACGATCATCGGCCCGCCGAAGGTACGGCCCGCGGACGGCCGGGCGATCTTCTTCGTCGTCGAACCGGACCGGTTCCGGCTGGCGGACCTCGCCGAGCGGGTACGGTCCGGGCGGCTGAACCCGGTCGTCGGGGCGGTGCGACCGCTCGCCGAGGCGCCCGCCGCGTTCGCCCCCGGCCACCGGGTGCCCGGCAAGACGATCATCCAGGTCACCCCGGGCGGATGATCAAGCCGAAGATGCCCAGGGCGCGGTGGCGAGTAATCCTTGCCTGCCTGGCCGTCATCGCCGGCATCACGGCCGCGACCGAGCCCACCTGGAAACAATCGTCAGCGCCGGCCGGCTCGAGCAAGCCAGCCCGCACGGCATCGGCCGCTGCGGAGGCCGAGCTAGCAGCGCTCTTGAACGCTGGCAAGCCAAATTCGGCCACGCCCGCCCGGCACAAGTCAAACAGCGCTGCGCTGGTCGCGGCAGCGGCCGGCGCTGATAATCAGCGGTTTTACCGGCTGGGCGAATTGCTGGTCCGGGATGGGCTTGCCGACACCATTATCAATCTCAGTCGCGAGATGAACGGCTATTGGTACGCGTGGAGCGTGTGGCACACGCCGCCAGCTGAACTCGATGCCTTTATCCTGGCCTGGCGGCAAGTCGTTACGACTATGCGATCGGTGCCCGGTGAGCATTTCAAGTTCTTGTGGACCATTTATCCCGGGGGCGCCACGGCGACCGAATGCTGGCCTGGTAGCGCTTACGTGGACTACGCGGGAACCGATATCTTCGACTGGCACGGCAGCCCTGACGGCACGTACCCGCATACCCCATCCGGCGCGCTCGACTGGGCTCTTCACTGGCAGCACACCCTGACGGCCATCCCGGGCGGATTGGCCTGGATAGCCCGGTTCTCCCAGCTTACGGGCAAGCCCATCATCATCCCTGAGTGGGGTCTGGACTTCCACAGCTTCGGCGGGCAAGACGACACGTATTTCCTTAGCCGCATGACGGCGTGGCTGAAGAATCACCATGCTATCGGCCTTTACTGGATACAGAGCCACGTTACCTGGTCCGGCTGGTCCGGCGGCCCGCTGATAGCTAACCAGGGCGCAGCGGCGCAAGTTAATGCCCCGGGTGCGGTCAACGGCATGGGGAAGCTACTGGGCGGGCATCTGCAGTACGCGGGCGTCTACCTGAGCGACCAGGAGACAATCTCGGATGCCACGGCGCAGCCGGTGCTGGCGCCATGGGAAAACGCAGGCTACCGGCTGGTCCTGAGCGTCGATATCATCCCGAACCCGCCTGTCATTAAATCCTATTCCGGCCCGGCCGAGCCCGGAAGTAAGCCTTATCAGCTTTCCGGCTACCCCGACGCGGTCGCCGCGCTCAGCCAAGGACTCCGATGATTACCGAGGCAGCAGGCGTAAGCGGCGAAGGCTCGCACACGGGATTGGCGTACTGCGCCGGAGCCGGGCCGGGTCGCGGAGGATGCCGTCCGGCGTGTGCTGGCAAGCGTGCAGCCAGGCGGCCGCCGTCGGCGGCCAGTTGAGCGTGCCGCCTCGCTCGCCCGGGTAGCGGAAGTCGGTGATCCAGCCGACCGACAGCACCCCGACCAGCACCGTGACCGCGGCGACGGTCCGCAGCCGGTGCTGGCTGCGGGAGATGAACGAGCCGGCCACGACGACCGCGGCGGCCTCGATGAGGAAGATGGGAAGCGTGGTGTACCGCGAACCGGACTCGAAGTTCGCCGAGACCGGGGTGGTCGTCACTCCCGGCTTCAGGGTCGCGCCGAACGCGGCCGACAGGAAACCGGTTATCAGGGCGGCCATCACGAACACCCGGACCTGCCCGCGCCGGGTGAGCAGGGCCCACCCGAAGAAGACCGCGAGGATCGCGCCGATGATCAGCGTGGCGCCGTTCCGCCCGGCGAGAGCTTGCAGCCGCAAGGCCAGGTGCCAGCCGAGCGCGGGCAGCACCACTTCGTGCGCGTAGAAGGCGAGCGCCGGGCCCGGTGAACCCGGGTGCGCCGTCCGGGACTGGCCGCTGCCCAAGTTGCTCACCACGTAGGGGACCTGCAGCAGGCAGCCGGCGGCCCAGCCCGCGGTCACCGCGTGCTCCCGCAGCCGTGGCAACGCGATGACCCGGGCCAGCAGCAACGGCGCGACGATGACGCTCATCGTGGTGGTAGCGGCCGTGAGGAAGCCGACGGCCGCTGCGCCGGCCATTCCCGCGCGCGTCCGCGGGCGCCACAGCACGGCCCAGAACAACGCGAACAGCAGGTACCAGGGGCTGTTGACGGTGCTGTCGGCGATCTCCAGCTGCGCGACGGGCAGCAGCACCACGGCCAGAGCGAGCACGAATCGCAACACCGCGGAGCGGACATGCCCCGCGCTGGCATGGAAGATGAACAGCGCGGATCCGGCCGTGACCAGCGCCCCGCTGATCGCGAAGGCGGCCGCCGCGTCGTGCAGCGGCAGATAGACCACGAGCTGGGCGATCAGCCGCGGGACAAGCTGAAGGTACCCCGCGTACGAGGCCAGCAGGGGCCAGGGGTGCTGCAGCGCCTGGACCAGGTAAATACTGAGGTCCTCGCCGTAGATAGTGTCCCAGGGCGGCACCGTGGTGCCCGCGACGCGCACCAGCATCAGCAGGACCGCGAGGGGGACCGCGACGGCCGCCAGGATAACCGGCAGGCCGCGCGGCACGCGCCGCGGCCCGGGCTCGGCGGGCTCAGGGAACAGCTCGCGGAGCACTCCGGCGGCACGGCCGACGAGCGTCGGGTGCTGCAGACGCGCCTGCTGCGGTGACGGAGCCTGTCCAGCCAACCGGGACAGGCGGCGCTGCGGGCCCAGCAAACCACCCGCCTTCTATCACGTCGGCGCCATAGACGTGCCAAACCTATCACTGAGCCAGCGGGCCGGCGTTTCCGATCACGCTCAGTGAAGGCGGCTGGTCCGGGGCCGGCGGGTCAGGCTGGCCGCGGGTGGCTCCGGAATACGCGGGCGAAGCGGTGCCGCCTGGGCCGGGGCACCGGCACGTCGCGGGTGAACTGGGCCAGCAGGTCATCGCGGGCGGGGACCGCGAGCTGGTCCATCATCTGGCCGGCCACCTGGACCGGCACCCCGGTGGCTGCGGCCAGCGACAGCGCATACCCGATGCGGGCTGTCATCTGCCGTGGCCCGGCCGGGCCCGCGGCGGTGAACTCGATCCGGGCGAGGGACGGGGGCAGGGGACCGTCGCGCCCGTGTCGCGGCCCGGCGGTCAGCGCGGCATCCAGCTCATCGATGTGCACGCTGGTCACGGTCACGCCGGCCGTGCGGAGCAGTTCCGCGGTGATTGCCTCGGCGGGCTCGGGATGGGGATGGCCGCCATCCCCGCGGAACAGGCCGTGGCCCTCCGGGCCGTTCAGCCACACCGGGAGGGCCCGGCCGCCGGCGTCGTCGGCCAGCACGATCAGGAAGGCGAAGATCCGGAAGCCATGCCCGTGCAGGCCGCGCCGGCCCGGCCAGGGTTCTACCTGTGCGATCCGTACCGTTGTCATGACCGGACAACGATCAGGGCCGGGGAGAAGTGCGCGGACTCACTCAATCCGGAGAACGGGGATCAGGTACAAGATCGGCTGCATCTCGCGGTTCGGGCCGCGAATGCAGGCCCGAGGTCTGTGTCCCGCTTCTGGCCCCAGTATCTACCCAGGCCGTGAGGGCCGATCGATCACGCTGCGAGGAGATGGCGCCGGGCTAGCCCCGGGCACTGGCCTGCAGCCGGCGGACGGTCCAGAAGATCAGCGCCGCCCCCGCCAGCGGCAGCACGCCCAGCAAGGCCAGCGGCCCCGCCCAGTGAACGGAAGCGAGCAGGGCAACGCCGAGGACGACGTTGAAGATGCCACAGGCAACACGCACACCCGCATAACGGCGAGGGCGGCGGTACTCCCATGACCTGACCAGCAACCTCTCCAAGACCGATCGCGAGGCAGGGATGGAGCTAGCGGTTGCGTACATCGGAATACCTCCGGTGAGCTGCGGTGCCCGGCTGCTCCGGTCACCCGCTATCCCAATGCTCGCCGGACCCGGGCAGGAGAGCTACCGTGCGGACACCCGAACCTGAGGTACGGCTAGCACGGTCAGGGCGGTCCAGATCCGGGTGTCCGGTGGACCTTTGGGTCGGCCCGGCGGGCTGGCGCGGAGCTCGGCTACTGCTGCGGGGCGGTGTCGTCTATCAGGCGTTTGCCCATGCTCACCACGTCGTCGACGTGATAGCCAAGGTGCCGGTAGAAGGCGACGGCGTCCTGGTTGGAGGTTCTTACCTGCAGGTTGAGCTTCGGGCATCCGGCCGCGAGGAGCCGCCGCTCCGCCTCGCGCATGAGCAGCCGGCCGAGTCCCTGCCCTTGATAGGCGGGGTCAACGGCGAGGTAGTTCACCCAGCCGCGATGCCCGTCGTAACCGGCCATCACCGTCCCGGCCAGCCGCTCGCCGACCTCGAGCACGAGGAATCCGTCAAGATCGTGAGCGAGCTTGCGCTGGATGTCGCGGCGGGGATCGTTCCATGGCCGCAGCAAACCGCATCTGGACCACAAGGACAGCAGGGCTTCATGATCGGATGGCCGGTAGGTGCGGAGCACAGGCCGGCGGGCTGGAGCCATTCCCTACCTATACCAACCGGTACCGAGAAATTGAGGATCATCCATCACCGGCATGACGGACTTGCTACGTTAAGTGATATGTACTTAACCAAAAGTGAGAGCCACTCCAGTCCGCTCAAGCCGGATGCCCAGGACCGGCGCGAGCCTGAAGCCGTCGCCCGCGCCCGGGACGCCTTGGCCGTCGTCTGCTCCGATGCCTTCGGCTGGCCGTCCGACCCCGGAACTTGCCGCCAGATCGGTGACTGCGCCGAATGGCTGAAGGACGACCTGGAGACGTACGAGGGTCTCCTCGACGGCCGCGTCCATCCGGTGGCCGAGTTCCCCGAGCTGGATCAGATCTGGTCGGGAGATGCCCTTGAGCAGGCCATCGAGAAGGTCATCTGGGACATCGTGGCGGGAGCGAGCGCACTAGAGGCGAGCCTGGGCCATCAGGCCGCCGGGCAGACGGGCAGGGGCGACGGCCAGGCATCGCGGAACGCGGCATAACGCTGCTGGTCCGCGGGTGCTTTCCGGCTTTCTTGCCGCTGACGTGCTGTGCGTTTTGCCCGGTAAGGGCGCGGCCCAGCGCCACGATCAGCTGGTGGCCGGCCTGCAGCGCGTTGGGCAGCATGGCCGCCAGTGCGCCGGGCTGGCTGAACGCGGCGGCGACAACGAGGGTGTCGTGTCCACGCGCGTGCTGCCAGGCGGCCAGCAGGACGCAGCCGCCGGCGGCGGTATCGGATCCGGTCTTCAGGCCGGTGATCCGATCCTGGCCGAGCAGGGTGTTGTAGTTGCGCACCACCCCGGCCACCGGGATGGTGGCGCTGGGCAGGGCCACGATCTGGGCGAGGGCGGGTTCGCGCATCGCGGCCAGGCCCAGGCGGACCTGGTCGGCCGCGGTGCTGGTCGTGGACGCGGACAGGCCCGAGGGGTCGGTGTAGTGGGTGTGGGTCATCCCCAGCTGACGGGCGACGGTGTTCATCTGGGCGGTGAACGCCGCCTGACGGCCGGCGTCCCAGCGAGCGAGGATCCACGCCATGTTGTCCGCTGATGGCAGCAGCAGCGCTTCAAGGGCCTGCCGTTCGGTGATCTGTTCCCCCGCGGTGACGGGCACCAGCGAATCGCCGTCGCCCCGCTGGGCCGGGTAGGCGGCGGCCTCGCCCGGCTGCACCACGATGACCGGGCCCTGTTCACCTGGGCCGAGCGGATGGTCGCGGAGGATGACGTAGGCGGTCATCACCTTGGCGACGCTCGCGATGGGCACCGGGTGGCTGGCACCCGGGCCCGGCAGGACGCCGATGCCGCTGATATCGGCGGCCGAGACTCCCGCTGCTGGCCAGGCGATGGTGCCCAGCGGCCCGTTGCGTGGCGTGACCGGGGTGGGCTGAGCTGTTCCCGGCTGCGGCGGCGCGGTTGCCATCTTCACCACGGCGGTGACGCCAGCACAAACGAGTGTCGCCACGATCGCCGCCACGGCCCAGCGGGCGTAGCCGCGGCGGGCGTGGCGGTCTTGCGGCCGGCCTGGCCACGGGCCGGAAGCGTCAGCTGGGGTCCAGGCCGGCCTGCCAGGAGGCCGGGGCGTTGTGGGGTGCATACCGGTGAGGATTCGGCACCGGTATCGCCGCCATGTCCGGCTATTGTCACGGCCATGTCACAGCCGCCGGGCCCGCTTCCTGCGGGCCGCGGGCGGCGTTACCGGGCGGGCAGCCTGAGGGTGAATATCGCGCCGCCGCCCGGGTGATTGCCGGCGTCGATGCTGCCGCCGTGCAGGCGCGCGTTTTCCCAGGCGATCGCCAGGCCAAGCCCGCTGCCTTCGGAGCGGGCCCGGGCGGTGTCGGCCTTGTAAAACCGCTCGAAGACATGCGCCACGGCGTCGGGAGGCAGGCCGGGCCCGTGGTCACGGACCTGGACCGTTAGCTCCGTACGGCCATCGGCACCCGGCCCGGCGCTGGCGCGCACGGTGACCGGAGCCTCGCCGTGGCGCACCGCGTTGCCGACGAGGTTGGCGAGGATGACGTCGAAACGGCGCCGGTCCAGTCGCACACTCAGCCCGGGCGGCACATCGCTGTCCACGTCCGCCCAGTTACGGGCGCGCAGGCAGGCGGCCACGCAGACGGCGATGTCGGTGTCCTGGCAGACGAGCTGGGCGGTGCCGGCGTCGAAGCGGGAGATCTCGATCAGGTCGTTGACCAGCCGGTTCAGGTGGCGTATCTCCTGGCTGACCAGGCGCGCCGCGGCAGCGGCCGCCCCGGTGATCGCGGGCTGATCGTGCAGGATGTCGGCCACCGCGGTCATCGCGGTCAGCGGGGTCCGCAGTTCGTGGGACACATCGCCGGCGAACTGCCTCGCCCGCGCCTCCATCCGCTCCAGCTGGGCGATCTTGCCGGCCAGCGCGGCCGCCATGGTGTTGAACGTGGCGACCAGCCGGGCTAGCTCATCACGTCCCCGGGGCTCCAGCCGGACGGTCAGGTCACCGCCGGACATGGCCTGCGCGGCCTGCGCCAGCCGCCCGACCGGTGACAGTACCCGGCGGGTCGCGGCGAACGCCAGGCCGGTGATCACCGTCAGCAGCAGCCCGACCACGACCAGGAAGAATACGACGATCGCGACCGAGTCCGGGCGGCCGAAGGGGCGCGCCCCGCTGCCCCCAGGCGGGAGCGCCAGGCGGTGTTCGACCAGAAGGCTGTCGATCGGCCCGGGGATGGCGGCCAGCTTGGCCAGCGAGGGGTACCAGCGGAAGATGAGGCTGATCAGCCACGCTTCCGGAATTGCCGCCAGCATCACCACCACGATGAACGCGACGATCAGGCGGGTCCGCACGAGGCTCCCTCTCTTCTGCCGGGCTACACCGGCCCGAAACGGTACCCGAAACCACGCACCGTCTGGACGTACCGCGGCCGCGCGGGGTCAGCCTCGATCTTGGCCCGCAGCCGCTGCACACACGCGTCGACCAGCCGGGAATCGCCCAGGTAGTCGTGTTCCCAGACCAGGCCGAGGAGCTGTTCCCTGGAGAACACCTGCCGCGGCGATCCCGAGAGCACCAGCAGCAGCCGCAGCTCGGTCGGGGTCAGCGAAACCTCCTGCCCCGCCCGCCGGACAATCAGCGACGCCCGGTCGATCACCAGCTCGCGGTGGGTCTCGACCGGGGAGCCAGGCCGGTCGATCCGGCGCAGCACCGCACGGATCCGCGCATCCAGCACCCGGGGCTCGACCGGCTTGACCACATAGTCGTCTGCTCCCGCCTCCAGGCCCCCCACGATGTCCAGGTCCCCGCCGCGGGCGGTCAGCATGATCACGGGCACCTCGCTGCGGCGCCGCAGCCGCCGGCACACCTCCAGGCCGTCCAGCCCGGGCAGCATCACGTCCAGGACGACAACATCGGCGGCGGCGCCGCTGAGGCCATCGAGTGCCGCCTCACCGGTGACCGCGGTGCGCACGCCGTAGCCAAGGCGGCGCAGGGCCAGCTCCAGGCCTTCCCGGGCAGCCGGATCATCCTCGACAAGCAGCACCGTCGTCATCATCCGCCATGGTACGTATGCCGCCGCGCATGCCACTGACGGTGCGGCACCCGTGTCACGAGACCGTGCGCTGCTTGTCACAACCGCGTCACAGACATTCGTGGCTCTGGCAGCTGACCGGGGCGGAATTGCCCGTGTCCGCCGGTGATGATTAGCTCGCCTGGTGAAGCTTCTGCTGACATCGACCGGCCTGCACAATCAGACGCAGCGGGACGCGCTGCACGACCTGCTGGGAAAGCCGTTCGCGTCGGCCAACGTGGTGTTCGTGCCGACCGCATCGCTGGCCGAGCCCGGCGACCACAGCTGGTTCATCGCGGACCTGAACCGGCTGTACGGCCTTGGCTGGCGCGAGTTCGACATCCTGGAACTGAACGGCCTGCCCCGGCAGATGGTGCTCGACCGCCTGATGCACGCCGACGTCATCTACGTCGAAGGCGGCAGCCACTACCACCTCGCGCGGAGCATCACCGGCAACGGCCTGGCCGACGGCCTCCTGCACGCGCTGGAAGACCGGGTCTATGTCGGCGTGAGCGCCGGATCGATGATCTTCAGCCGCAATCTCAACGAACACTCCGCCGACATCATCGGGGACACCGCCGACCTGCACGTCCTGGGCGCGACCACGCTGGACCCGCCGCTCGGCCTCTTCGACTGGTACCTGAAGCCGCACCTGTACTCACCGGACTTCCCGGAGCGCGGGGACGACTGGGCCGATCGGATCGCCGCGCGGGCGGACTTCCCGATCTACTTCATCGACGACGACACCGCCATCCGCGTCGACGGCGACGAGACCGACATCGTCTCCGAAGGCCGGTGGCGATTTCACCCGTAGCCCACGAACCGGAACCCCGGCGCGGCGATCAGGTGCCGACGGTCCGGGCAAGCATGGCAGCCCGGCCCGCGCCGCCAAACCCCGGCGACAGGGCCCCTGCAGCGGGTTCGGCGGCGCGTAGACGGTGTAGCCGTCGGCCTGCAGCCGCTGGATGACGCCGGTCCAGCTGGCCGTGTTGGCCCAGGCGCCGTGCTCGAGCACGACGGCGGGCTTGGGCCCGCCGCTGGGGGCAGTCGTCTGGGCGGAGGCGATCTGGCTGAGGGAGACGACCAGGGCGGAGACGACCAGGGCGGCGATGGCCACGGCCAGGGCCGGGACGATGCGGTGCAGTGCAGTAACGCTGCGGATACCGCCGCACCCGGGGCGGCAGGCATCGTGCTGGGGCGGCGTCATCGAGCGCCTGCAGTCCGGCCCGGCCATCGTCGCCGGGCACTCCTACGGCGGCCAGATCATGACCGCCCTGGGCCCGGATGCCCCGAACATGGCCGGCCTGGTGTACATCGCGGCGTTCGGGCTTGACCAGGGGTCTCCCATCCCGGTGAGGTGGCGCGGCTGATCGAGACCGCGGCCGAGGCCGTGGCCGCTGGCTAGGGCCGTCTTCTCTCAGCCGCGCAGCGCGGAGGCGAAGATGCCCGGGAGAGCGCTCCAGCGCGGCCTGGCCTCGAAGGCGGCGAGGAGCCGCCCGGTGGTGGCGGCCGTCTTGTTGTCCACGAACCAGGGCGGGTTGGGCGAGATGGCCCACTCACGGTTCAGCAGCGATCTCGGCGCCGGGCGGAACGGCCCCTCGACGACGGTCCGTTCGGGGTCCTCGAGGAGCAGCGCGTTGTGCACGACGCCGATCCCGCTCTGGACGTCGTCCAGGGCGTGACCGGGGAAGGCTCCCCAGGTCGCGGCCGGGGTCAGGTAGCCGACGCCGGTCCAGGCGTTGATCCCGATCGTCCCGTAGCGCAGCGTCGCGACCTGGCGCTCGAACGCCTTGCCGAGGTCTCGCCTGGTGCCGGGATGGACGATGAGGTTGGCTCCGAGCGTTCCGCGCAGGCGGTTGTTCGCCGCCGTCACCGCGGCGGCCAGGTAGTCCTCGCCGGTCCCGGGCAGCTCGGCCACGCCGAGGACCGGCGCGAAGTACTCGGTCTCAAACGCGCTCTCCGCGTCGTCACCGAGGTCCAGTCCGGTCAGCAGCGTCCGCGCTGGCGTGCCGCCCGCGGCCTTGGCGGCTGGCCCTTCCTCGCCGGGTCCCCACACGATCGCGTCATGGGTCTGCTCGCTCCCGGTCATGTGCACGGCGCTGATCCGCGGGTGATAAGCCAGCGCGCCGCCGATCGCCGCGCCGCCGGTCACGATCTCCACCACGCCCAGGTCGATGAACGGAGCGAAGATCTTCTCGAACACGGGCTTGAGCGGGTTGGTGACCGGGTTCAGCTTCAGCACGGCGACCCGGTTCTCGGCGTACAGCTGGTAGATGGTGTCCAGCGGCGCGATGGAGAAGATGTTCCCGGCGCCGAGCACGAGCGCCGTGCCACGCGTCTGCTTCGGGTTCCGCTCGCCGAGTCCCGCGGTGGCGCGGACGCTGGCTTCGGTCATCCCGGGCGGCATCCAGACCTCGGCGCTGAAGCCGTTGAGCAGCAGCCGGTCATAGACGGTGTGCGGCAGCACCTTGATCGCGAGCTGGCCGCTGGCCGTGGTGCGGGTGCGGAAGCCGGCCAGCACGTCCGCGCCTCGATCGAGCCGCTCGAGGGTGCGGGCCAGCGCGCTGGCGTAACCCAGGACCGCCCACGGGCCGCTGATCCACTCCTCGCCGATGAGCGGCGACGCCGCGGGCAGCTGCTTGATGCGAGCCGCGGCCTGGACCCATTCCGAGGCGTTGACGGCGGTCAGCTGCTTCAGCCGGCCGAGCAGCTCGCGGCGCTGCGCCAGGGAGGTTTCCGCCCAGGCCTGCTCGCCGCGGGCCAGCCGTCCGGTGATCTCGTCCGCTTGCCTGCTGCAGCCGCCGAGCATCTTGCCGCGCGGATGGTAGATCGTCCGCCCGTCCTACGCTAGAGCGCGTGACACTCCCATCCGGTATCAACGTCGGCGAGCTGGACCCCGGCATCCGCCCGCAAGACGATCTGTTCCGGCACGTCAACGGCCGGTGGCTCGCGCGGACCGAGATCCCCGCCGACCGCGCGCGCGACAGCACGTTCCGGGTGCTGGCTGACCAGGCTGAGAACGCGGTGCGCGAGATCGTCGATGACGCCGCGTCGGCACCAGAAGGCAGCGAGGAGCGGAAGCTCGGCGACCTGTACGCCAGTTTCATGGATGCGGACCGGGCCGAGCGGCTCGGCTCGCAACCCATCAGCCAGACGCTCGCGGCGGCTCGGGCCGTCAGCTCCATTCCGGAGCTGCTGGAGACGCTCGGGCGGCTGGAGCCATGGGGAATCGGGGGCCTGTACCGGCTCTTTGTCAGTACCGACCCGGGCAACCCGGAGCGTTACCTGGTGTTTTTCGAGCAGGGTGCTATCTCGCTGCCGGACGAGAGCTACTACCGCGAGGAGCGGTTCGCTGGCGTCCGCGACGCGTTCGCTGGTCATGTGCAGCGGATGTTCGAGCTGGCCGGGTTGCCGGACGCCGCTGGGGCAGCCAGGCGGGTGCTCGCGCTGGAGACGGCGGTGGCCGGGCACCACTGGGACAACGTCGCGAGCCGCGACCGCGAGAAGACATACAACCTGTCCACCTGGGCCGCCGTGCTCTCCGAGGGGCCGGACCTGCGCAGGTGGCTGGCGGCCCTGGACCCGCCCGCCGGCGCCTTCAACGAGGTCGTGCTCCGCCAGCCGAGCTTCAGCGCCGGGCTGGCCTCGCTGCTCACCGGCGAGCACGTCGCGGCGTGGCGGGACTGGCTGTGCTGGCAGGTGATCCACGGCGCGGCCGGGTACCTGTCCGAGGCGTTCGTCCAGGAGAACTTCGACTTCTACGGCCGCATCCTGAGCGGCACCCCCCAGCTGCGTGAGCGCTGGAAGCGGGGTGTCTCGCTGGTCGAGTGGGCGATGGGGGAAGCGGCCGGCCGGGCCTACGTCGGCCGGCACTTTCCGCCCGGGGCCCGGGAGCGGGTGGATGCCTTGGTCGCCAACCTGCTCGAGGCCTACCGCCAGAGCATCAGCAAGCTCGACTGGATGGGGGCGGCCACCCGCCGGCGAGCGCTGGGCAAGCTCGGGAAGTTCCGGCCGAAGATCGGCTACCCGGCTAGGTGGCGGGATTACGCCAGCCTCAGGATCGACCGGGCGGATCTCATGGCCAACGTGCGGGCGGCGCATGCTTTCGAGTTCCGCCGGCAGCTGGACAAGATCGGCAAACCGGTCGACCGCGATGAGTGGCACATGACTCCCCAGACGGTCAACGCCTACTACAACTCGGGCATGAACGAGATCGTGTTCCCGGCGGCGATCTTGCAGGATCCGTTCTTCAACCCCGACCGCGACGACGCGGCCAACTACGGATCGATCGGCGCCATCATCGGCCACGAGATCGGCCACGGCTTCGACGACCAAGGCTCCAAGTCCGACGGTGACGGCAGGCTCACCGACTGGTGGAGCCCGGCGGACCGGCAAGCGTTCGAGACCCGGACCCGCTCGCTGATCGAGCAGTACAACGGCCTGGCGCCGGAGCAGGCTCCTGACCAGCACGTGAACGGAGCGCTGACGATCGGGGAGAACATCGGGGACCTCGGCGGCGTGGGCATCGCGTGGCAGGCCTATCAGATGTCGTTGCACGGCGAGGAGGCACCGGTCATCGACGGCCTGACGGGCGGACAGCGCTTCTTCATGTCGTGGGCCCGGACCTGGCAGCAAAAGGTCCGGGACACCGAAGCCATCCGGCTGCTGGCCATCGACCCGCATTCCCCCGGCGAGTTCCGTTGCAACCAGATCGTGCGGAACCTCGACGAGTTCTACGGCGCGTTCGATGTCGGCGCGACCGACGAGCTGTGGCTCGAACCTGCAACCCGGGTCCGTATCTGGTAGCCAAGGTCCATGGGTGCGGCTCCTTTAGCTGCGGAGGGCACGATCGGGTGGGCGCTGCGGGACTACGCGCGCACCGACCCGGCATGGGTGCGATCCTTCGCCGAGACCCGCGAACTGAGCCCGCTGTCGCGACGCGAGGCGCTGAAACACCTGGTGTGAGCACTCGCCGGCGAACAACGTCTCGACTAATATCTTGCTTTTCAGTATATTGGTTCGCATGGCGGCCAAGCCCATGACCGGACAGGCGTTCTTCGTGCTTACCGCGCTGGCCGACGAGCCGCGGCATGGCTACGGCATCGTGGGTGAGGTTGCCGAGCTGTCACAGGGCCGGGTGAAGCTGAAGATCGGCAGCCTGTACGGGGTGCTGGAGCGGCTCGCCGCCGAGGGGCTGATCGAGCCCGACCGGGAGGAAGCCCGCAATGGCCGGCTGCGCCGCTACTACCGGCTGACCCAGGACGGCCGGCACGCGCTGGCTGACGAGGCCGAGCTTCGCGCGGTCACCGCAAGGGTGGTGCGGGCCAGGCTCGGCCTGACGGGCCCGGCGGCAGCTGGAGCAGCCGGATGAGCGGCGACCTGGAGCGGCGGTACCGGCGGGTGCTGCGGCTGCTGCCGGGCTGGTACCGGGATCGGTGGGAACAAGACATGCTCGCCGCGTTCCTGGACGGCTGGCTGACCGGCGACCCGGAGGCAGACGAGCACATCAGCAAGGCGGCCTGGCCCGGCTGGGCGGAGGTCGCCAGCGTGGCCGGCCTGGCCGTCCGGCTGCACCTGGGCGGCGCGGGCACGCCACGCCGGTACGCCTGGGGCCAGGCCATCCGGCGCGCAGTGCTCACCGTGCTGCTGGTGCACGCGGTGCTGGCCGTTGACGTGCTGGTGTTCCTGGTGTGGGGCCGGCGTCTGGTCGG
This sequence comes from uncultured Actinomycetes bacterium, assembly GCA_963822765.1. Lineage (GTDB taxonomy): Bacteria > Actinomycetota > Actinomycetes > Streptosporangiales > Streptosporangiaceae > Palsa-504. The sequence continues at coordinate 98,687 of CAWGJL010000005.1, forward strand.
CTGGCTGCCCGCGCCGCCGGGGAGCCTGGTGGTCCCGGCCGGCGGCGTCTGGGCCGCGGTGTATTACCTGGTGTCCCTCGCCTGGATCGCGATCTTCGTCATGCTGGCCGTCGGGCATTACCGCACGGGCCGGCTGCTGGCGGCCCTGGCCATCGTCCCCGGCCTGGTCGCCTTGCTGCAAGCCCAGCTCACCGGGATCAGGCCGGCGCCGTTCGGGCCGTGGATCTTCTGGGTGCTGGCCGATCTGGCCCCGGTCCTGGCCATGACCGCGTTCCACCGGGACGCCGCGCCGACCGCGCCCGGGCGCTGGCTGCTGGCGCTGCCCGCCGGTTACGTCCTGGGGTACGGGCCGCTGCTGGCGCTCCAGGTGACCGGCAACTCCGCCTGGCTGCCGGACTTTCCCGGGCTGTGCTGCATCCTGGTCGCGCTCGGCTGCCTGGCCCGCACGCCCTGGATCCGTTCCCGGCCAGGGTCGGGCGTGTGGTCGCTGACCCTGGCCCTGCTCGCCGCCGTGGCCGCGGCGTACCGGATCGTCACGCTCACCGACTACCTGCACGACCCGCACCTGATCAACGTGAGCCTGACCGAACTGCTCCTCCTCCTGGCCGCCGTCGCGCTGGTCGCCCCCGACGCCGCCCGCGCCCAGACGGCACAGCCCCGCACCATGGCCGCCTAGGGAGGACACGGACATGCCGTTCCAGCTGCCCCGCCCGCTGTGCGCGCTGGCCAGCGCGCTGACCGCCGCCGGCGTCGTGCTCGCCGTGGCCGGCTGCAGCCATGTCACCCCGCTAGGGCCGGACCCGGCGCCAGTGAGCCTGCCCCCGGCCCGCGACCTGGGGTCACCGATCGTCATGCAGATCATGCGCAGCCAGCCGCCCACGCCAGCCGGCCAGTGCCCGGCCGGCTCAATCGCGCTCTTCGGGTCGGAGCCCGACGTGCCGCGGACCTCGGCAGCGCTCGCGCAGCCCGTCCAAGGGGGCACGGCCACCCCCGCGGCCGCATCGGCCACGCCTCCTCCGCCGGGGGCGGGCGTGGCGTGCTACCGTCCGGTCGGAACCCCGGTCACGATCACGTCCGCGGCGCTCTCCTCGGTCACCACCAACCGGAACCAACCGGGGCCCGCCTGGTACGAATTCGTGGTCGCCTTCCCCGCCGCCGATGTGCCGGCGTTGACCGCGCTCATCCGGCAGGCTTATGACGCTGGCGATGCCGTCGGCATGAGCGTCGATGGCAAGCTCTGGCAGGCCCCGCAAACACGACGCAGATTCAACGCGCTCCGGGCCGAACAGGTAAACCTGCTCAGCAGGAATCAAGCCCTCCAGCTTTACCGCCTGCTGGTCCCGTGACCGGCACGGTCTGAGAAGATCTCAGCTATGTCCGCACAGATCCCGGCCGAGGCGCTCCAGCTGCGATCCCTGGTCAGACCCGATCAGACCCTCGAGCTGTCCCTGGACCTGGTCCCGGTGGCAGAGCCGGGACCGGACGAGGTCGTCATCAGGGTCGAGGCAGCACCGCTCAACCCGTCAGACATGGGCCTGCTCTTCGGCGGGGCGGATATGGCCGCCGCGGTGGCGAGCGGATCTGCCGAGCGCCCGGTCGTCACCGCGCCCATCCCTGATGCCGCCATGCGGGGCCTGGCCGCCCGGGTCGGGACGCCCCTGCCGGTCGGCAACGAGGGCGCGGGCACGGTCGTGGCGGCGGGCGGGTCGGCGGCCGCGCAGGCGCTGCTGGGCAAGGTCGTCGCGGCGGCGGGCGGCGGAATGTACGCGCAGTACCGGACGGTCAACGTCGCGCTGTGCCTGGAGCTCCCGGCCGGAGCGACGGCGATCCAAGGCGCAGCCTCGTTCGTGAACCCGATGACGGTGCTCGGCATGGTCGAGACCATGCGGATGGAGAATCACAGCGCGCTGGTGCACACCGCCGCGGCCTCCAACCTCGGGCAGATGCTCAACCGGGTCTGCCTCGAGCAGCAGATCCCGCTGGTGAACATCGTGCGGAAGCCGGACCAGGAAGCGATGCTCCGCGCGGCTGGCGCCGTCCACGTCTGCAACTCGACGTCCGACGGCTTCATGGCCGAGCTGATCGACGCGCTCACGGCAACCGGCGCGACGCTGGCCTTCGACGCCATCGGCGGCGGCCGGCTGGCGAGCCAGATCCTGACCGGCATGGAGGCCGTCGCCAGCGCGGCCGCGAGCAGTTACAGCAGGTACGGGTCGGCCGTGCACAAGCAGGTCTACATCTACGGATCGCTTGACCGCGGCCCGACCGAGCTGACCCGCAGCTACGGCACGGCCTGGGGCATCGGCGGGTGGCTGCTGACGCCGTTCCTGCAGAAGGCCGGCCTGGCGCGCGTTGCGCAGCTGCGTGACCAGGTCGCGGCCGGGCTCACCACGACGTTCGCCAGCAGCTACACCGCGCGGGTCTCACTCCCGGGCGCGCTCTCCCTCGACGCGATCGCCGGCTACGGCCGGCAGGCGACCGGCTCGAAGTACGCCATCATCCCGAACCCCGCCGCCTAGCCCCGCTCGTGGCTAGAGGGGACGGGTTCGATGACGCGGGCGGTGCTCGACCAGGTCGGCGAGTGGGTGACGGCACACCGGGAGCAGGCCATCGGGGAATGGGCCGACTGGATCAGGCAGCCGAGCGTGAGCAGCGACGGGACCGGCTTCCCCGCGGCCACCGAGTACGCCGCGGACCTCGTCCGGCGCTGCGGGCTGACCCCGGAGACCGTCGAGACCGGCGGCCGGCCGGTCATCCTCGGCACGTCGCCGGACGGCCCGGCGGGCACCCCGCACGTGCTGATCTACGGGCATTACGACGTGCAGCCGCCTGGCCCGCTGACCGAGTGGCTGTTCTCCCCCGTTCGAGCCAGACATCCGGGACGGGCGGATGTACGGCCGCGGCACCGGCGACAACAAGGGGCAGCACCTCGCCCAGCTGCTCGGGCTGCGGGCCCTGCGGGAGGTGGCCGGCTCGCTGCCCTGCCGGGTGACCGTGCTGCTCGACGGCGAGGAAGAGATCGGCAGCCCGAACCTGGCCGCCGCGGTCCGGCGCCGCTTCCCCGCCGGGAGCGAGCCGGACCTGGCGGTATGGAGCGACGGGCCGGTGCACGAGTCCGGCCGCGCCACGGTCGTGCTGGGCGTCCGCGGCATCGTCACGTTCCAGGTGCGCCTGACCGGGGCGGTCGCCCCGCTGCACTCGGGTAACTGGGGCGGCGTCGCGCCGAACCCGGCCTGGCGCCTGGTGCACCTGCTCGCGTCGATGCGCTCCCCCGACGGCACCGTGCTCATCGACGGCGCCCACGACGGGGTCGAGCCGCTGTCGGCCGGCACGCAGGCGGCGTACGAGGCGCTGCCGGCCGATGCCGGCTCCGTGCTGCGGGACCTCGGCGTCGGCGCGATGGAGCCGCCGGCCGACCTCGGGTTCTACCAGCGCCTGTCCCGGCCGACGTTCACCATCAACTCGCTCACCTGCGAGGACGCCGGGGAGCACCGGACGATCATCCCGAACGTGGCGGTGGCCAGATGCGACATGCGGCTGGTCGCGGGGCAGCGCGCCGCCAACGTCATAGCGGCGATCCGCCGGCACGTCGCCAGCCGCGAACCCGACGCCGAGGTCACGTTCGGCGGCAGCATGGAGCCGCACCGGACGCTGCCGGAGACGCCGGTACACCGAGGCCGTGATCCAGGGCGCCCGGGCCGGGCTGGGCGAGGACCCGCTGCTCCTCCCCGCGCTCGGCGGCAGCCTGCCGATCGCCGAGTTCGGCGATGCGCTCGGCATCCCCTGTTACGGCATCCCGTTCGCCAACGCCGACGAGCGCAACCACGCGCCGAACGAGAACATGGAGGTCGACCGGTTCCTGCGCGGCATCAGCGGTGCGGCAGGCGTGCTGCTCGCGCTGGGCGGGGCGCTGTGACGGCTTCCGGCCGCCACCCGCCGTCCTCGTGCGGGACGAGCAGCGGAGTGCTCATGGCCGACCGGACCACGGCCGGCCAGCGGCTGTCGATCCGGCCGAGGACCGCCCGCCAGGCCTGGGTCTGGGTCATGGCCACGCCGATCGCGGCCGGCGGCCGTCCCGCCTTAACCAGCAGCCGGAGCACCGCCGACAACGACGTTCCCGTGCTCAGCACGTCGTCAACCAGCAGGATACGGCGGCCGTCGAGCAGGGCCAGCGACCTGGGATCAAGGTAAACCCGCTTGCTCTGCTGCGGGCTGGTTATCGAGGACAGCGGCTCGGACAGGCCCTCGTCGTACCAGAACTTGCGCGACGTGCTGAGCGCGACCATGCGGGGATGCCCCAGCCGGCGCGCCACGCCCTCGGCGAGGGGGAGGCCGAGGGTGGGGACTGCGATCACGACCTCGGCGCCGAGCTGCGCTACCTGGGCGGTCAGCACGTCGGCGATCGCGTCGAGGACGCGGAAGCTGGCCTGATTGGTGATCAGCGACGCGACCGCCCGGGTGCGGTCGCCCGGCAGCACCCGGATGGGCAGTAGCAGATGACGGCCGTCGGCCAGCCGCGCCGGGTAGCCGGCCTGGTAGCTGGGCGCGGTGAGGACCGGGTCGTCGGCCGGCAGGAAGTCCTGCCAGAAATCATGCGAGGACGCGGCAGCCGGCATCAGGGCTCCCATGCCATCCTGGGATTGTGTCACGGGAGGCGGACCGGCCGTCGCTCCACCCGCTGCTGGCGGCCCGCTGGAGCCCGACGACCTTCGACGCGTCGAGAGCTGACGGCGGCGGAGACCGAGGCGCTCTTGGAGGCGGCCCGGTGGGCGCCCTCAGCGGGCAACTCCCAGCCATGGGCGTTCATCGTGGGCCAGCGCGGGGATGCAACCCACGCCCGGCTGGTCCGGTATCTGGCCCGTAGCTCCGGCGCCTGGGCGCCGGCGGCGAGCCTGCTGATCGCCAACCTGGCGCACCGCTACGTGGAAGGCACCGACTGGGAGTACTCCGAGTTCTCGCTGTACGACCTCGGCCAGGCCGTCGCCCACATGACCGTGCAGGCCCAGGCCCTGGGCCTGCACGTCCGGCAATTCCGGGCGTTCGACCGGGCCGGGCTGGCGGCCGAGTTCGCCGTGCCCGATCACTGGGAGGTCACGACCATGGCGGCCGTCGGGCGGCCCGGGCAGGCAAACGCGGCGCGATCGGAACGGAGCCCCGCCCGCCTGCGAGGCGGGCCGATGCGCCGTCGCGGCAGCGCCGCAGATCGACGCCATCGTCTGGCCCGTCATCTACCCCGCGGCGATCACCGATGAGGTGACGTGCGCGCCGTTCAGCAAAGTATCCCGTTGCGCAGGTACGGCGAGCCTGAGGAGTTCGGCCCGGGCGGCCGCGTTCCTGCTCCCCCCCGGCCGCTTCCTACATCACCGGCGCGATGATCCCGGTGGACGGCGGTGCCATCCGCTCGATCTGAGCCCGCTGGCGTAACCGCAGCCGGGCGGTCTCGATGAGGCGCTCGATGCCGGACCGGAAGATGTCATCGTGGCGGCGCGGCGCGCCGGTGGCGGCGAGGGCCGCGGCGAGATGGGGGTAGCGGCCCTGGGCCGCTGCGCGGGTGAGCGCCTGGACCTGTGTGGTCATCTGCTCGTTCGTGCTGGCTGGGCTTGCTTGCATCGCGCCGTACATGGTGGCGAAGCCACGGATCATGGTGATGATTTCCAGCCGGGCCCCGGTGCCGAGCCTGGAGCCCGCTAGCAGGCCGAGGAAGTGGTCGAGATACCGCAGCCCGTTGGGGCCGGGCGGCATCGGGGGGTGGAGCAGCCCGGCCAGCCACGGGTGGCGCCGCGCGATATCACGGGTCTGCCCGGCCAGATCGGCGATGGCGGCGCGCGGGTCCGGAGGGGGCGTGACCGGGTATGCGTACTCGCCGGCCAGCTGGTCGGTCATCAGCTGGGCGAGGTGCTCCTTGGCGGGAACGTAGTTATACAGCGACATGACGGCGATGCCTAGCTCGCCGGCCAGGCGGCGCATGGTGACCGCATCCAGGCCCTCGGCATCGGCGATCCGCACGGCGAGCGCGGCGATGGCCGCGCGGTCGTGCCGGGCCCTGGGACCCCGGCTGCCGTGCTCGGGGAAGTCCCAGATCGACGCCGGCGCGCTGGCGCTGACGCGGGAGTGGCTGGTCGGTGTCATCGCCGAAATTCTACCTTTCAACGTGCAGTGTACGTAGTATCGTGGAAACGACGTACGATGCACGTCGAAAACCGCGGGAGCGGAGGTCAGATGGCGGTATCCTGACGGGAGCGGACACCATGATGGGCTGGTCGCCTTCGCTGGCGGGTTCCGGGCGCCGTTCTGCCGGTACTGGCTGTCGGGATTCCTTTCCGACTTCGGGAACGGCGTCAGGCTGGCGGCCTTCCCGCTGCTCGTAGCCCAGCTGACGCGCGAGCCCGCCGCCGTGGCGGCCGTCACGGCGGTGCAGGGCTTGCCGTGGCTGCTGCTCGGTGCCGGCGCGGGGGTGATAGCCGACCGGGTCGACCGCCGTCGCCTGATGGTGACCGTGGATACCGCCCGCGCGGTGATCATCGCGGGCCTGGCCGTGGCCGTGCTGATCCACGAAGCCGGGCTGGTGCTCATCTACGTAGCCGCGTTCGGTGTCGGGACCGGCGCGGCGCTGCGCGGGACCGCCGCGATGGCGTGCGTACCCCGGCTGGTTGAGCCGGCCGATCTGGACAAGGCCAACGGGCGGGTGATCGCCGGGCAGATCGTGGGTAACGAGCTGGCCGGGCCGGCCGCCGGCGGCTGGCTGTTCGGCACGGCCGCCGTACTGCCGTTCGCGGTGAACGCAGGGATGCTGGGGATCGCGGTGCTGCTGCTGCTGACTTTGCCTGGCGTGTTCGCTCCCCCGCCACGTCAGCATGAACCCGGTACGGGCCGGGCGCGGTTCTCCTCGGTCAGGCACGACCTCGGCGAGGCGCTGGGGTGGATGCGACAGGACCCGGCCATCAGGGACATCACCCTCATGGCCGGGGTGGTTTCCGCGATGGACGCCACGTGGTTCGCGGTGCTCGTGCTCTACGTCATCAAGGTCCTGCACCAGCAGCCAGGCACCTACGGCCTGCTGCTCGCCATCGGCGCCGTCGGCGGGATCGTGGCCGGCAGCGGCGGGGCGGCGCTGACCCGGCGGATCGGGCCGTGGCGCTCCCTGCTGATGGGCGGACTCGGGATCGCTGCCACCCAGGCGGGTCTCGGCCTGACCGGCAACGTGGTCATCGCGGCGGTGCTCCTGATGCTCAGCAGCGCGGTGTTCGCGTTGTGCGACATGACCATGGTCACCATGCTGCAGCGCGACGTGCCGGACGCGTTGCTCGGCCGGGTGAGCAGCGTGTTCGGTACCGTCACGCAGGGCGGCGCGGCGTTCGGCGCGCTCGCGGGCGGAATCCTCGCCGCCGCGGCCGGAATCCGGGCCCCGATGCTGGCCGGCGCGGTGCCGATTGCCGTGGTGACGGTTTTCACCGGCTGGCGGCACCGCGCCGCCGGTCAGTAAAGAGCAGCCCGGCAAGAACGCCACGCAGAGGATCTCCCGGCGAAAACGCGGCGCGTAGGCGGCGGGAGAACCAGGGGCCGTTCCGGAGAAATCTTCTTTCAGAACGGTCCATGGAGCCGTGCGTCAGCCCGGCGAGGTCGAGCGATATCGTTGGCGGTTGGCTGTTGCAGGGTGCATAGCAGCTGAATGTTGTTAACCGTGAGTGCAGCCGCGCGAAGGGAATCTGTGTGGTCGAAGTGGAGATCCTCGGTCGAACCGCACTGCACGCACTTGCGTGGTCCAGGACGATACCGTGATCTTGAAGTACTGAGGGATGACGAGGGAGTTGCGCTAGCCGCGGGCGCCGCGCGTTGGGGCGACGGCGGAACGAGAGCTGCAGCCGGCCGAGTAGGCCACACGGATCGGCACTAACGGAAGGACCAGCCGGCGGAGGCACGGGCCAGCCGGGCGGAGGATTGAGCCGCACTCGCCGCAGCGGCGGGTACCGAGGACGTATCGAGCGACGACGGGGCTAGTTTGTAGGTCCGAGCGTTCGGCGCGGCCGCTGCGAGACTGTGGCTGCGCCGAGCAGAGCGGACGCCGTTACCAGACCAGGCCTGCTGTTGTCGCTAGGTCCAGCACAGCCAGATGACTGGCGGACAGCGCGGAGTAGACGATTACCCAGGCCAGAGATCAGAGCGGTCGATTTAAAGATCGCGTGGGCGGCATAGCTGGTCAGCTGGTATGGCTGGTTGTAGCGGCGGTCAATACTGATCCAGCGAACACACAGTGATTACCTCCCCGAGGTGTACAGGTGACGCCTGATCGCTGGTCGCGGTTCACGAACCTCAAGTCACAATTCGGTGCATTGACGGTACAACGGAATGCTTCGCCGCACGGAGCGCGTTTACGCAGGACACGGGCTACAGAGATTGAAAGGTCGGCATTTGAGTCTTACTGGTAGTAGACCAGCATCAGTGGCGGTTATCTGAGTTGCGTAGGCGAGCGTGGCTATGGTGGGGTGCGCTGGTGGACACTCACGCCATGTGTGCGGCATTCGATGCACAGATCCGGCGGAACACAGGGAAGGCGAGCGGGTGTGGTAGTCGAGGCAGACGCTGGAGTGCTGCGCTGGCTTGCGCCGGGGACGCGGACGTCGCGCATTACCTGGTCCGAGCTCACGAGCGACTACGCAGATGCAGTGATCGCCGCGCAGGTGCGGTACTTCGCCGCTCGCGGTACGAGTGGAGTGGAAGCTATACGACTACGACCAGCCTGCCGATCTGGCACAGCGGCTGCTAGCGGCAGGCTACGTGGCGGATGACGAGGAGCTGATGCTGGTCGCAGAGACCTCTGTCATCGACTCCGACGTCAAGCTGCCAGACGGCGTGCGGCTGGACCTAGTGACCGACCAGGCCGCGTAGAGGCGATGATGGCCGTGCATGACCTGGCGTTCACCGGGCACCCGTCTACTGAGCTCGGCGAGCAGCTGGTGACACAGCTCAGGGAAGCACCTGAGCTGGTCCAGATGGTCGTCGCCAAATGGCCGGCGACGAGCCAAGGTCGAGCGCGGCCAGGAGCGGAGTTCATCCCGGAGAACCGATTCGCCGGGCTGTGGGGCGGGGGAACCATTCGCGGCCTGGCGCGGCAAAACGGGGCATCTTCCGTGCTCTGGTCAGCGTACCGGGCGGAGCCTGGCCGCCGCCCGCGGCTACCGCTATCTACAGGTCGACGCGCTGCCTGCCAGCGGCGACGCAGCGGCTCGGCTACACGCCGGTTGCCGCCACCACGACCTACGTCTGGACGCCGCACGACCAGCAGGTGAGACGGCGCGCTAACGGCACGGCAGCGCGGATGCAACTCAGCGGATCCAGGCTAAGGCGGCCAGGGTTAGAGGGTCAGAACGGTCTGGGCGAGGAACCTGCCGATGAGGGCGGGCCGGTGCTGGATGACAGCTAGAGCCGGTTCATGACGACCGCGGCGAGCTGGTCCACGTCGCGGAACGAGCGAGGTTGCCCAGGCGGCCTGCCTGGTTGTCCGGAGTAGGCCGGTCTGGGCCGCGGCGCCCATCGGGCGAACTACGTAAGCGCTAGTGCGTAGGCGGTCAGGCGGGCTGCCACAGTTCGACGCGATTGCCCTCGGGATCGGTGACCCAGCCGAACCGGCCGACACCCTCCATGGCCTGCGTCTCTTCGCCCGCGTCCGCACCCTTGGCCCGCAATTGCGCGAGCATCGCATCCAGGTCTCGGACGCGGAAGTTGAGCATGGCCTGCTGGGCGCGGGACCCGAAGTAATCGGTCTCCGACTCGAACGTCGCGAACACCGTCGGCCCGGCTCCCTGACGCCACAGACCGTTCTCATCGGCGTCCAGGCCCAGGCAATCGCGATACCACGCGCCCAGGGCCGCCGGGTCGGCGGCGCGCATGAAGTACCCGCCGATGCCAAGTACACGTTCCATGCCGCTATCTTGCCAGGACGGCGGCCGGGCGGGCTGGCACCACGCCACCGCCCGCCCGGCCGGAACGATCTGCCGCCATCTCGAGGACATCGGCGCCTTGCGCGGCGACGTCGACGCGCGGCTGGCCCGCCGCGTCATTACCTACTACTACGGCATCGACGGCCTGCTCCGGACCCGCGACGTGTTCGGCTGGTCGCTGGAGCGCTCGAACGAGTGGCTGCTGGCTCAGGCCTGCGCCGCGGTCCTGCGGTCACCGGCCGAGCCGGTGAGCCCGAACTGAACCATTCCGGGTCAGCGGATCGCGCCCGCCGGAAGCAGCGCATGCACGCCCCAGGACTGGTTCGCCACCTGGGTGACCCTCAGGTCGAGCACCGGGCTGGCCAGCGCCAGCGCCATTGCCTTGCCCACTCCGTAGCTGGCCTGCAGCCAGGTCAGCATCGCGTCGAGAGCATCGCCCATGGCCGCGTTGAGATCCGGGCTGAAGCCAAAGGTGACCTGGCCCGCCGGAGTCTCCGCGTGCACCCCTGGGACCGGGCGCCGGGTGACCAGCTCGAGCTGAAGCTCGGTCGTCATACCGCACTCGATGGCGGTACCGGCCACCTCCCCGTCGCCCTGGGCAGCATGGCCGTCGCCGATGCTCAGCAGCGCGCCAGGCACGGCAACCGGCAGGTACAGGACCGATCCGGCGACCAGTTCCCGGCAGTCGATGTTGCCGCCGCCGACGGCCCGGGGCGGGATGGTGGAGTGCTCGCCTGGCTCATCCCAGGCCACGCCCGTCACGCCATGGAACGGGGCTATCCGCACCGCGAGTCCCCGGTCGCTGACCGCTACTCCCGCGTCCGCGTCGATCTGCCACAGCAGCCAGGCAGGCGGGCCCTCGTGCAGGCCCAGGCGCCTGGTCAGCGGGGTGTCGCGGCCCGCGGCCACGGTGTAGCCCCAGGGGTCGGGCCGCAGCGACATAAAGCGCACCGCAAGCACCTGCCCGGGCACCGCGCCGCGGACCGCGATCGGCCCGGTCAGGCAGTGGCCGCGGCGCTGCTGGCCGGCCATCTCCGGCACCGTCTCGCCAGGGAACGTCTGCGGCCGCAGGTGCCCGGCCGCGTTCAGTGAGCGCAGCACGATCGTGTCACCGGGATCGACGGTCAGGGCCGGCGGCAGGTCACGGGAGAACACCTCAACTGTCGTCGACGGTGACGGGTCGAGCCGGTGGCGGGTCATGCCACGATCTTCCCCGCTCTGCGGCTTTAGCGTGTGCCCTTCAGATGGTGACGTGGCTCCAGCTCGTGCCTCCGTTGCGGGTTATCCACAGATAGCCGTTGGTGCCGAGGGCCATGCCCTGGGTGTTCGTTTCGAATCCGACCAGCGAGAAACCGTGCCCGCGGTCGGTCAGCGAGACGTGCCAGCCGTGCCCGGTGCGCAGGTACAGGTCCGGCCCGGAGGTCCAGGCGAACCGCTCGCCGACGACGGCGGTCACGCCCTGCGGCGGCTGCGGCGGCGGCGGGTTGTCGGCGCTCCAGTCGCGGCCCTGATTGACGGACTCGTAGGCCCGTTGCGTCTGCGCCGGCGAGCTGGACTGGTTGTTCATGACGTCGCAGACCAGGTAGACCAGACCGTCGGTGGACAGCCCGAGCGCCGCGAACGGCACGTAGGCCTGACCGTGCACGCACGGCAGTGATTCGTGGCGCACCGGCTGGGTGCCGGCGAAGACATCCAGGGATGCAGGGATCGGCCCGGCGCCCTGCTGGCCGACGACGTAGGCGACCTCGCCGTGCACCGCGAGGGTGGCGGAGCGATTCGGGGTCACGCCCAGGTTCGTCCAGGCGGTGCTGCCCGCCGGGGCCCGCCAGATGCTCGGGTAGGGCTGCTCGCCCGCGATTGACCACACCCAGCCGGCGGCGGTTTCGAGCGAGATCACCTGGGTCAGCCCGGCCGGCCGCCAGGAGGCGCCGCCGTTGGTGGTGATCCACAGCGACCCGGTGGTGGTCCAGGCGTATCCGACCGCCGCGGAGGCGAACCGGATGTGCGCCAGGCCGGCGGGCGGGCCGGGCAGCCGCGCCCAGCGGGCGCCGCCGTCGGTCGTGGTGACCAGCTCGCCGCTGCCGAGCGCCCAGCCGTGATCGGCGGAGACGAAGCTCACGTCCTGCACCTTGATCGAGCCGGCCGCCTGGGCACCCGGAGCCGAGGCCGGCGGGCTGGTGGCTGCGGCGGCGGAGGGGGTCGCGGTGACCGGGGCCGACGGGACGGCCGACGACGGCGCAGATCCGGGCTTGGACGACCCGCAGCCCGCAAGCGCGACGAGCGAGAGGAGGGCCGCGGCGGTTACCGAGAAACGATGGTTCATATCCTGAGGACGCTGAACTGCGCCACCCGGTTGTACCGGGGCGATCCGTTGAGCGGCTTCACCCCGGACGACGTATACGAACCGAGGGGTAAAACCAGGATGACCAACTCGGACGAGCCACGTGAGCATGGTCATGGCGCAGCCGGATCACCGCGGCCGACCGGCCCGGGGTTCGCGCCGGGTCTCAGCCGGCGCCGGTTCCTGCAGTACACGGGGCTCGGCGCCGCCGCGGCCGTGACCGCCGGCTGCAGCCGCGGGCCGGCGGCCGCTGCGGCGGGCGGCAGTTCGGCGGCGTCCAGGGCGCTGCCGGAGGGCTGGAGCGGGACCGTCGCCGATGTTAAGCACGTGGTGATCCTCATGCAGGAAAACCGGTCCTTCGATCATTACTTCGGGACGCTCCGGGGAGTCCGGGGGTTCGGCGACAAGCAGATTCTCATTTACCCGAACGGGACCACCATCTTCCAGCAGCCGGACAAGGCTCGCAGTGACCTCGGATACCTGCTTCCCTACCACCTGACCGACCAGGTCGACGGTGACCTCGACCACAGCTGGGCGGGCGACCACGAGGCCCGGAACGGCGGGCTGTGGAACAACTGGGTCCCGGCCAAGACCGAAGAGACGATGGGCTACTTCACCCGGGATGAGATCCCGTTCCAGTACGCGGTGGCCGACGCCTTCACCATCTGCGACGGTTACCACCAGGCGATCATGGCTCCCACCAGCCCCAACCGGATGTACTTCTGGACGGGGACGTCGAGCGGCTGGACCAGCAACCCGGGCGACTACACGGTCGACTTCGGGCCGGACGCCCGCACGGCCGCGGTCACCACCTATCCCGAGCTGCTGCAGAAGGCCGGGATCAGCTGGCAGGTGTACACCAACGACCAGGTCGGGGACAGCGGCAGCTATCCCGGTTACTTCCTGGGCGACTACGGCGACAACCCGCTCTGGTTCTACCAGCAGTACAACACCACCAACAGCCGCGACGGCGGTACCGGCGCGCTCGCGAGCCGCGGGGCGGTCACTCCGTGGCAGACCGACGCGGGGGCGCCGCCGATGAGCAAGACCCACGCCGCGTACGTGCTGTCGAAGTTCATTAACGACGTCAAGAGCGGCACGCTCCCCCGGGTGTCGTGGATCGTCGCCCCGGCCGGCTACTGCGAGCACCCGTCCTACACCCCCGACTACGGGGCGCACTACGTGAACACCGTGCTGCAGACGCTGTTCGCCAACCCGGATCTGTGGAAGACCACGGCGCTGTTCATCACCTACGACGAGCACGACGGGTTCTTCGATCACCGGCTCCCGCCCGCCCCCGAGGCGACCGTCACCGACGAGTACATCGGGGGGCTGCCGATCGGCCCCGGGTCCCGGGTCCCCATGCTCATCTGCTCGCCGTGGACCCGCGGCGGCTACGTCGACTCCAACGTGTACGACCACACCTCGATGCTCCGGTTCCTGGCCGCCTGGACGGGGGTGAAGCCAGCTAACGTCACCCCGTGGCGGACGTCCGTGACCGGCGACCTGACCACCGCGTTCGACTTCGGGCACCCGGACTTCTCGATCCCGGGGAACATCCCCACGCTCGACCAGACCTGGGCCCTGACCCAGCTGACCGGCGGGTCGACGGAGCCCCCCGCCGAGGGCGCCCAGAAGATGCCGGCCCAGGAGCCCGGCACCCGGCCGCACCGCCCGACCAACTACCAGCTGCACGCCGACGTGACCGTGAACCGCACCACCAGTGAGGTCACCGCCGCGCTGACCAACACCGGCACGGTCGGCGCCTCCTTCGCCGTCTACCCCGATAAATACCTGGCCTTCGGCGGCACGCCGGTCACGGTGCTCCCGTCCGCCCCGCGCTCCTACGTCTGGGACGCGACGCGGACCGCCGGAAAGTACGCCTTCTCGGTCTACGGCCCTGACGGGTTCCTGACCAGCTTCGCCGGCCAGGTGGTGCCGGCCGGCCAGAACGACGGCCCGGTCCCGGTCGTCACCGCCACCCTGCCGTCCGGGCCAGGCGGGACGGCCGTCGAGCTCACGCTGGCCAACGAGGGCCAGGCGGCGATCAGCTACACCCTGACCCCGAACGACTACCAGGGCCGCACCCAGACGGTCACCGTGCAGGCCAGCGGCGCCACGACCATTAGCTGGCCGGCCGATCAGGACGGGTACTACGACGTGGTGATAACCGCCGGCACCGCCGACGGCTTCCGCCGCCGCTACGCCGGCCGCATTGCCTGAGACCCGCGCAGGCGGCTCCCGATGAAATTACGGGCGCGATGAAATTACGGGCGCGGCCTCAAACCCGGCGTCAGAGCTTCACCAGCGGGTCCGGAGCTCACCGATATGGTTGCGGACTGAGGGAGCGCCGTCGTGCCGATCCCGAGGAGACACAGGTGAGCAAGTCCCACCCCGAGCAGTGGACAATCCGCGAGGTCGCAGAACGCCCGGAGAGGTCGCTGGTGACAGCGCTGCGTGAGTTCGCCACGACGCAGATCGCCGACTGCGGCGGCCCGGTCGCGGTCGTGGCCCCGCCGCTGCGTCACCTGGCCGGCGGCGCTCAGCTGTGCGGCCCGGCAGTAACCGTGTGGACCAAGCCCGGCGACATCCTCTACGTGCTGAAGGCGGTGGACTCGATCGTGGCCGGCGATGTGCTGGTGGTTGACGGCGGCAGCCGGCTCGACGCGGCAGTGATCGGCGACATCGCCGGTCAGGCCCTAGCCGACCGCGGCGGTGACGGGGTGGTCGTCGACGGCGCGGTCCGCGACCTCGACGGTCTCGACGCGGTGGGGTTGCCGACGTTCGCCCTGGGCGCCCATCCCGCGACGGGATCGAACCAGGGACCGGGTGCGATCAACGTCGTCGTGCAGTGCGGCGGGGTAACCGTCCGTCCCGGGGATGTGGTCCGCGGCGACGCCAGCGGCCTCGTCGTCGTCCCGAAGGAACACCTCGCGCGGGTCCTCGCCCTGACCAAGGCGGTCGCCGACCGCGAAGAAGAGTGGCGGCGAGCCATCGCCCGCGGCACGAGCCTGCCCGCGGCAACGGGCATCGACGACCTGATCACCAAGCTCGCTGCGGACCGGGCCGCGGCAAGGCGCTGACGGCCGAACGGTCCGGCGCCCGCTACTCGTGGTGTTCGTCCTGGCCGGCGTCGTTTTCTGGCTCATCGGTGCCCGCCGGGATCACCGTTCCTGAGTCTCCGGCTAGCAGCAGCTGCGGGATCTGACCGAAGGTGTAGCGGACCGGACCGGGCTCCGGGACGACGGTGAACGACCAGATGACGTCGTACCGGTCGCCCGGCCACTTCCGCGGGATGGCGGTTCCGCTGACGACCGGCAACGAGGATGCGATCACCGGGATGTGCTTGTGCTCCCAGCAGATGAGCACGACGCCGGAGTGGCTGCGCAGCAGGCTGTCGGCTAGCTGCTGTTCCTGTCCCTGGGCGAAGTGCGACGTTATCGGCAGCCCCAGATGCTCGCTGAGACCCTGAATGGTTTGATACGACCGATGCGCGGCCGTCTTGCCCGGATGCCCCCAGGAGGGCGCCACCAGCACCGTCGGTGTCCGCAAGCCGACCCGCACCGGGTTGGAGTCCGGGTGGAACAGCGCAGCGAGGGCGCCGGAGCGCTGCCATCCGCGCGGCAGCAGCGAATGCTCGTTCTGGCCGCCCTCATAGTCGACCCCGGTCAGCGGCGGCTTCAGCGGCTTCTCCGCGTGCCGGATGATGTAGATGACTTCGGGCGGGACGTCCATGCCGTAAACGTAAAGCATGACGTTCGTTACGGGCCGGGCTTGGTGCGATAGCGGAGAGGGTCAGGTCAGCGGACTTCGGTGTACTCGCTGCGGTCTAGCTCCAGGACGTTGGGGACATCGCGGCCCGCTGGCTCGGCGACGTCGGTGTACTGGGTGCCGTCCAGTCGGAAGACACCGAAGCTGCCCCCGGAAAGCAGCTTGCGCACGTGCCGCATCCCGCTCATGCCCGCGAGGGCCACGGCTAGGCCGGCCGCCAGAACCGAGCCGCCGAACAGGGCGAGCCCGCCCACGACGTGTCCCAGCAGCATCACGACCACCGCGGCCAGCAAGGCCACGGGCACGGCCGCCACCAGCAGCAGCGCGAGCAGCGTTATGGCGATTACGGCCCTGGCCGACCTGCCTTGTGTCCGCTCCGCGTACCAACCGGTCATCACGCTCACCTCTCAGGCCCGGCGCCCGTCGAGGCCCAGGCCGGTCAACTAACACGATATGTCGCGTCCTCTGGGTCAACGCGCAGCTCGATGAGAATCATCCCGGGACCGGCCGGCCCTAGGTGCGGACAGACGACCTGCCGCGGAAGCGGCCGCTCAACGGTGCAGCTGGGCGTTGAGTCGTGCGGCCTGTCGCGTGAGATGGTCGCGCTCGGGGAGGTTTGGCGCTGATCGAGCGGCTTCGGCATAGAGCCGCGCGGCGGTGACTGGGTCACCGTCACGCTCGTGCAGGTAGGCCGCGACGGCGGTGTGGCGGGGCAGCGCAGGGTCCAGCTCCGCCAGGGCGGCCAGGCCGGCCCGCGGGCCGTCGGCCTCGCCGACCGCGACGGCCCGGTTGAGGCGGGCCACCGGGCTGCCGGTAAGGCGCACCAGTTCGTCGTACCACTCGACGATCTGCACCCAGTCGGTCTCCGCGGCCGTCCTGGCGTCGGCGTGCAGCGCGGCGATGGCGGCCTGGGCCTGGAACTCGCCCAGGCGGTCGCGGGTGAGGGCGGCCTGGAGCACGTCGACACCCTCGGTGATCAGCCGGGTGTTCCACCGGCTGCGGTCCTGCTCGGCCAGCGGGACGAGCCTGCCGTCGGGGCCGGTCCGGGCCGGGCGCCGGGCGTGGTGGAGCAGCATGAGCGCGAGCAGGCCCGCGACCTCCTCATGGCTGGTCTTGGCCGCCAGCTGGCGAGTCAGGCGGATCGCCTCGGCGGCGAGGTCGACATCGCCGGAGTAGCCCTCGTTGAAGACCAGGTAGAGCACGCGCAGCACCGTGGCGACGTCACCGGGCTGGTCGAACCGGACCGATGAGACGGTCCGCTTGGCCCTGCTGATCCGCTGGGCCATGGTCGCCTCCGGCACCAGGTAGGCCTGCGCGATCTGACGCGTGGTCAGGCCGCCGACCGCACGCAGCGTGAGCGCGACGGCCGAGGCCGGGGTCAGGGACGGGTGCGCGCACAGGAAGTACAGCTGGAGCGTGTCGTCCGCCACCTCGCCCGGGCCGGGGACGGGCTCGCCCTCGACGCGGCCCTCGCGATGCCGTCGGGAGGTATCGGCGCGGGCGGCGTCGAGGAACTTACGCCAGGCCACGGCGACCAGCCAGCCCTTGGGGTCCCGTGGCGGCCCGTCCGGCCACACCCGCACGGCCTCGACCAGGGCGTCCTGCACGGCATCCTCGGCCGCCGCGAAGCCGGCTCCGCGACGGACGAGGATCCCGATCACGGTGGGGGTGAGGGTCCTTAGCAGGGCCTCGTCCACCGTGCGTCACTCCGTGATGGTCGGGTGCTCGCCCAGGAACGGGCGCACCTCGAGCCATTCGTGGATCGGCTTCCCGCCCGCTCCCGGCGCTGCGGACAGCTCGCCGGCCAGCTCGAGCGCCCGCTCGTAGGACTCGACGTCGATCACCATCCAGCCGGCGATCAGGTCCTTGGTCTCCGCGAACGGGCCGTCGGTGACCGGTGGCCGCCCCTCGCCGTCGTAGCGGACGAACGTACCCGCCGGGGAGAGCGCCTGACTGTCGACGAACTCGCCGCTGCCCTCGAGCCGAGCGGCGAAGTCCTGCATGTACTGCACGTGGGCCGAAAGCTCCTCCGGCGTCCACTGGTCCATCGGCACGTCGTTCACCGATGCCGGCGCGCCCCGGTAGTGCTTGAGCAGCAGGTACTTGGCCATCGTGTCCTCCTTAGCACGCTACGGCCCATGGTGGCCGTGTTCGCCCCGGGGAACGGAGCCGCGCGCCGGTTCTCGACATCGCGCCGCGAGTTTTCCGGCACGGCCGGGGTCACGTGGGCTGCTGGGCCTGCTCGTCGGTGCCGCCGTCGCCTTGCCGCCAGTTCCGGGCCAGGGCGACGAGGCCGCGAACCACGTCGGGAGGCAGCCCGGGGGTGCTCGCGATATGCCACAGCGTCGGGTCCTCGTACTCGGCCTGCCCGACGTCCGGCGATCCTGCCTTGGGTTCCCCGCCGGCCAGTATCCGCCGGCACGAACCCGGCGCCCAGCCGAGCCGGTTCTCGACCATACCGAGCGTGCTGGGGGAAACGTGCTGGCCGTTCTCGAGCTTTCCCAGCGTCCGCTCGGTCACCCCGGTCGCCTCGGCAAAGGCGCGCCGATCCCGCATGCCTAGCTCAACCCGGCGTGCGACGACGTAGTCGGCGAGCCGCTGCCAGTCCTCACCGGCCATGTGATCGTCCTTCCCGCGAACCAGCGTTCGTCCCGCCGCCGGCCACGTGACCATCCCTATCAGAAGAAGATAGAAGATTCTAGCGCTACTGCCCCAGCCTAACGGCACCGGCCTGCCTCTCTCTTCCCGGTTCATCTTCTTCATGCTCTTTACTTCCGGCCTGTGCTGCTCTATCGTGCCTATTGCACGACAAAGTTTCTTGTTTCTTCCTAGACGTACCGAGATCGGCGCGCTGCGGGTCGGAGGCGTCCTTGCGCTTATGAGGAGGGGAGCGCAAGGACGCTCCGGCCACGCAGCCGGGCATCGGCCCGGCTCTGGCTAGCTAAGCGGGCTCGGCGCGCTGTACCCGATCCTCAGCACCTGCTGGCCGGTACTCAGCGTGATCGGGTTCAAGGCGGGGAGATACTGGGCCGTCTGTGAGTTGACGAGCGATCTCACCCAGCTGAGGTAGGCGGCACGGGTCAGGTGCGTCGCCGGGTCCGCCGTGGCCAGGTCCACCGACCGCAGCAGGCTTTCCGGTCCGCCACCCGGCGACTGGTCGACGAAATCCACGATGCTCACCACGTGGTAATGGGCCATGGTGGCGAGGAGCTGGACCAGCCGCGGATCGATATCGCCACTGAGAAGCTGGGTCCGGGCGCCGGGTGAGACCGTGATCTGGCTGTTGGCCAGCAGCTCGGCGCCTGCCGTCTTCCTGAGGCTCAGGTCCGCTGGCAGATTGGCGCGGTAGGCCTTGGCGCCCTCAGGAGGGATAAACAGGATGTCGATCTCGGCGTTCCCGGAGCCGAAGCTCGCTAGGGTGGCCGGGGCGTAGACGGAGAGCAGCCGCTTGCCGAACTGGGCTCGGATGGCGGCGGTGGCGACCACCAGGTTAGAGCCGAGGGGGTCGGTCGACGTGTTCCCGATCGTCTCCAGGTTCGCGAGCGGGATGCCCTTACTGGCTAGACCCTCGCATACCTGGGGATCGCATGACACGATTTCGGCCCGGCTGACCTGCTGGACGATCCAGTTGATGGCTTCCGATCGGACCAGAGTCTCACCGGTGAGGGCCGGGCCCGTCGGGGCCTGGCCGGTCGGAGCATTGCGGCCCGCGAGCCGGTCAGCCGACGCACCGTGCCGGGGAAAATTGAGGACGAGCACGCCGGCGCCGGCGACCAGCACAGCCGCGGCGGCAATCGCCGCCGCCTGCCGGCGCCGCCGGGCGCGACCGCTCCTGCGCCGCCCCGACCGGTGTCTCGACCCCGGCCCGGCGGCGATCAGCCCATCGCTGCTGGCTGACCGCGGCTCCGGCGGTGCGGAGGCCGCGGGCGGCATCGGTCCCACGAGGCGCGCTCCGGCGGCCACCAGATCGCTGAGCACGCCGCGGGCTGACGGCCTGAGGGCAGGGTTCTTGTTGAGGCAGCGACGAACCAGCGAGCCCAGTGGTTCGGGAAGCAGGCCCACGTTCGGCTCGGAATGCAGGATGGCGTACGCCGCGGCGGTCAACGACTCGCCCTTGAAGGGCAACTCACCGGTACCCGCGAACGCTATCGTCACCGCCCAGGACCACATGTCGGCCGCTGCGGTCACCCGGGTACCAGCCAGCTGCTCAGGGGCCATGAACGCCGGAGTCCCGATGGCGTACTGGCCAGAAACGCCCGTGGTCATCCCGGGGACGGCGGCCAGCCCGAAGTCGATCACCACTGGCCCGTCGGGCCCGAGCAGGACATTGGCGGGCTTGAAGTCGCGATGCACCATCCCGGCGCCATGCACCGCGCCCAGGGCGGTCAGCGTCGCGACGGCGATGCGCTCGAGCGCGGCGCCGCCGCGCGGCCCGAGTTGCTCGACGACCTCGATGAGCGAGGGCCCGCTGACGTATTCGCTGACAATGAACGGCCGCCGTTCGAAGATTCCCGCGTCCAGGACTTGCGCGGTGCAGAACCGGGCGACCCGCTGCGCCGCGGCGACCTCCTTCAGGAAGCGGCTACGGACCTGCGGGTCCGTGGTCGGCGGCAGAAGCTTGACCGCCGCCGGGCTGCCATCAGGATCCTCGGCCAGGTACACAACGCCCTGCCCGCCCTCTCCGAGGCGGCCGAGCAACCTGTATACACCCACCTCGTGCGGATCCGTCTCACGCAGGGTGAGCATCTCAGGCATTGTGGACCAAGCAGATGTCACCTGGCCATTTTGCTCCTAACGGCTCAGCTCACGCCACCATTCCATTTCGCTAGTTACCTGAGGTGCCTACGAGACGGTGAAGGCCGGGGTCATTGTCGTCACCTAGCCGGGCCGGGGGCGGGCCTGCCGGACCGGAAATGACGGTGCTCGCCGATATCGTCACGCCATGTCACACGTCGCCATCTTCGGCATCAATCTGGCCAGCCTGCGCGGAGCCGTCGACGCGGGCGCGTACGCGAGAGGCGGCGAATACGCACGCCAGCGGCAGGTCATGTACGCGGACTGGAACCCGGCTGGTGACACGCTGCACGGAGTGGTGTGCGGCCACGAGAAAAAGGTCTACCACACGTCCGCGTTCTTCTCGCTGACCCAGCGGCAGCCCGCCGAGTTCGAGCTGGGCGAGTGCAGCTGCCCGGTGGAGTTCAACTGCAAGCACGTCGTCGCGCTGGTCCTGTCGGTCCTGGCTCCTGATACCCCGCGGCCGGCTAGCCCGCCGGTCCCGCAGCCCCCCGCGTGGGAGAAGTCGCTGGACTCGGTGCTCAGCCCGGGCGGATCCGTAATCTCCGGCACGATGCCGCTGGCGATCGAGCTCGCGCTGGCCGGCGGCCCGGGCCAGCCTCGCCGGGGAAAGACGGCGGGGCACGCGCCGCTGAGGCTGATCGCGCGGCTGGTGCGGCCGGGCAAGAACGGCGGCTGGGCCGGCGGCGAGCTGAGCTGCGGCAGGCTGGACATGCTCCGCTACTGCGGCGAACACCGCGAGGAGCAGGTGCGGCTGCTGCGGGAACTGTACGTGCTGTACCAGGCGCGCGCGGGCCGCGGCGGCTATTACGGCTACTCCTATGGTGACGACCGGTCGATCGAACTCTCGGCGGTCGGCTCCCGGCAGCTCTGGCCGCTGCTCGACGAGGCCGCGGCGGCCGGCCTGCGGCTGGTGTACCCGGGCAAGCGCGGCGAGCTGGCCGGATACGGCGACGCCGAGTTCTGCCTGGACGTGACCCGCGGCGCGGCCGGCGGCCTGCACATCGCCCCGGTGATCCGCGCCGACGGCGGGGAACCCGCCGTGCCGGTCGCGTTCATCGGTGCAGAGGGGCATGGCGCGGTGTGCGTCGACCCCGCCGAGGCAGCCGGCGGCGACCCCGGCAGCTGGCGGTTCTGGCTGGCCCGGCTCGTCCGGCCGGTGCCGCCGCCGCTGCAGAAGATGACCCTGGGCGGCGAGTCGCTGCAGGTCCCCGCGGCCGAGGAGCTCAGGTTCCGGGACCGGTATTACCCGCGGCTGCGGCATGCCGCGGGGGTGATCTCCTCGGACGGGTCGTTCACCCCGCCCGCGATCTCCGGGCCCGACCTGGTGCTGCAGGCCAGCTACCGCGGCGGTCACGAGCTCAAGGTGAGCTGGGAATGGGCGTACCGGGTCGGAGACTCGCCGCTGCGCGCGCCACTGGAGCCGGCCGGACCGGACGACGGGTACCGGGACCTGGTCGCCGAGCGAACGCTGCTGGACGGTCTCGCCCTGCCGCTGGACCGCTACGGCCTGCTCAGGCCCGACGGCGGCCGGCCCGGCGCGGCACCGCGCGCGCTGGCCCCGCGCACCCGGCTGACCGGCATCGACACGATGCGGTTCACCACCGAGCTGCTGCCGCTGCTGGCCGATCAGCCCGGGCTGATCCCCGAGATCAGCGGCGAGCCCCCGGACTACCGGGAAGCCGGGGATTCGCTGCAGATCACGGTATCCGCCCATGAGCTGGCCGGCGAGACCGACTGGTTCGACCTGGGCGTGACCATCACCGTGGAGGGGCACCCGGTTCCGTTCCTCGAGGTGTTCCTGGCCCTTAGCCGCGGCGAGCCACATCTCCTGCTGCCCGACGGGGCGTATTTCGCCCTGGACAAGCCCGAGCTGCGGGCGCTCGCCCGGCTGATCGAGGAGGCCCGGGCGCTGCAGGACTCGCCGGCCGGCTCGCTGCGGATCAGCCGGTACCAGGCCGGGTTCTGGGACGAGCTGGCGGCGCTGGGGGTGGTCGGGCATCAGGCCGCGGCATGGCGTGAGCAGGTCCAGGGTCTGCTGTCAGCCGACGTTGCGCGGCCGACGGCGCCGCCGCCCGGGCTGCGGGCCCGGCTGCGCCTGTACCAGCAGGATGGATTCGGCTGGCTGACGTTCTTGTGGGAGCACCGGCTGGGCGGGATCCTCGCCGACGACATGGGACTCGGCAAGACGCTGCAGTGCCTCGCCCTGATCAGCCACGCCAGGCAGCGAGACCCGGCCGCCGGGCGGTTCCTGATCGTCGCGCCGACCAGCGTGGTGGGGAACTGGGCGGCCGAGGCGGCACGGTTTGCGCCGGACCTGCGGGTGGTCCCGGTACCAGCCACCGTGGCCCGGCTCGGGAAGAGTCTGGGCGAGCTTGCCGCGGGCGCTGACGCCATCGTCACGTCCTATGCCCTGCTGCGCATCGACTTCGCCGCTTACGCCGAGGTGGCCTGGTCGGGACTCTTGCTGGACGAGGCCCAGCAGGCTAAGAACCGCCAGTCGAAGGTCTACCAGTGCGCCCGCCGGCTGGCGGCCCCGGTCAAGATCGCGATCACCGGCACGCCGCTGGAGAACAACGTGATGGAGCTGTGGTCGCTGCTGTCGATCACGGCTCCCGGTCTGTTCCCCAACCCGGACCGGTTCCGCGACTACTACGCCCGGCCGGTCGAGCGGCAGGGCGACCGCGAGCGGCTGGCCCAGCTCCAGCGGCGGATCAGGCCGCTGGTCCTGCGCCGTACGAAGGACCAGGTGGCCGCCGAGCTGCCGGCCAAGCAGGAGCGGCAGAAGGTCCTCGGCCTGATCGACGACATGGACGCCAACCGCTTCGCGATCTTCCGCTCGCTGACCCTGCTGCGCCAGCTGAGCCTGCACGCCGGGCTCGTCGACGAGGCTCACGTCGGCCTGGACTCGGCCAAGATCGACGCCCTGGTCGGCCAGCTCCAGGAGGTGACCGGTGGCGGGCACCGGGCCCTGGTGTTCAGCCAGTTCACCGGCTTCCTGGCCAAGGTCCGCGAACGGCTGGAGGCCGAAGGCATCCGGTACTGCTACCTGGACGGCAGCACCCGCGACCGGGCCGCGGTGATCCGGCGGTTCAAGGACGGCACCGACCCGGTCTTCCTGATCAGCCTCAAGGCCGGCGGATTCGGGCTGAACCTGACCGAGGCCGACTACTGCTTCCTGCTCGACCCGTGGTGGAACCCGGCGACCGAAGCGCAGGCCGTGGACCGCACCCACCGCATCGGGCAGACCCGGAGCGTCATGGTCTACCGCCTGGTCGCCAAGGACACCATCGAGGAGAAGGTCATGGCGCTGAAGGCCAGGAAAGCCACGCTGTTCGCCAGCGTGCTTGACGACGGGAATGTCTTCGGCACCGGCCTGGACGCCAAGGACATCCGCGCCTTGCTCGACTGATTCACCGCGCCTGCGCTCGACGCCGGGACCCCTCCCAGGGGTTAGATTAGGGTTTCCTCATGACCCCCTCAGAGACCACCGACCTGCAGAGCCAGTGCGACCTGCTGCGGTCGCTGCACCGTCCCGGTGCGCCTCTCCTGCTCCCGAACGCCTGGGATGTGGCCACGGCGAGAGCGGTCGTCGCGGCTGGTTTCCCCGTGGTCGCGACCACTAGCGCCGGGGTGGCCGCGGCGCTCGGCTATGCGGACCAGGAGGGTGCGCCGGCCGCGAGATGCTCGCCGCGGCCGCGCGGATAGCCAGCGGGTCGAGGTGCCGGTGACCGTGGACGCCGAGGCCGGCGACGGGATGCAGCCCGCCGAGCTGGTCGCCGCGCTGCGCAGCGCCGGGGCGGCCGGCTGCAACCTCGAGGACGCCGACTACACCGCCGGCGGCCTCCGTGATCCCGGCAGGCACGCGGAATGGCTCGCGGAGGTTCGCCAGGCCGCCTCGGCGGACGGCTACCGGCTGGTCATCAACGCCCGGGTCGACGTCTTCCTCGGCCCCTTCCTGGCCGGCGCCGGTCCCGGGACCCAGGAGGGGCTCGTTCCCGAGGCGCTCCGGCGCGCGAACGCCTACCTGCAGGCCGGCGCCGACTGCGTGTACCCGATCGCCATCTGGGAGACCGAAGCGCTGCGCCGCTTCGTCTCGGACGTCGGCGGACCGGTGAACGTCACGCGCCTGCCGCAGGGGCCGCCGCTGGCCGAGCTGGCCGACGCCGGCGTGGCCCGGGTGAGCTGGGGGCTGTTCCTGTACCTCGACGCGATGGCTCGTTTTACCGAACAGCTCGCCTCGCTGCGAGGCTAGGCGGGCACGGCGGCGCGCTCCGCGGCCGGGAGCACCCGGCGGAGCTCTTTGCGCGAGCTGATGCCGAGCTTCGGGAAGATCTTGTGCAGGTGGTACTCGACGGTGCGCGGGCTGATGAACAGCTGGGCGCCGATCTCCGGGTTGGTGTGCCCCTGGGCCGCGAGCCGGGCCACCTGCGCCTCCTGCGTGGTGAGCTCGTCGAGCGTCTCGACGGTACGTTTGCGCACCGTCTCGCCGGTGGCCGATAGCTCGCGCCGGGCGCGCTCGGCGAATGCGGCCGCGCCCATCCGGCTGAACATCTCGTGGGCCGCGCGCAACTGGTCGCGCGCGTCCACGCGGCGGTTCGCACGACGCAGCCACTCGCCGTACAGGAGCCGGCTGCGCGCGAGCTCGAGCGCCGCGCGGCTGCGGGCGAGCCGCTCGACCGACTCGCGGTAGAGCGATTCGTCGTCGGTCAGCAGCGCACGGCAGCGCGCCTCGATCCCCAGCGCCCATTCGGTGCCGCTCGCCCGCGTGCGTTCGCTCAGCCGGCCGAGCGCCGCGGCGGCCTCGGCCGGCTGCGCGTCGCTGCGGACGGCGGCCTCGATCAACTCCACCAGGGCCCAGCCGTACGCGATGACGTCCTCGTACTCGCAGGCCTGCCGGGCAGCAGCGAGCGCCTCGCCGTAGTGGCCCTGACTGTTGTGCAGCAACGCGTGCAGCCACGAGGCCAGGCCGAGCGCCGAGCCCTCGCCCCGCTCGGTCACATTGCGCCTGCCCCAGTCGAGCAGCGCCAGCGCCTGGTCCCGATCGCCGCGCGCCACGGCCAGCAGCGTGCTCTCCGCGTACCTGAGCGGCGGGATCCCGGTGGCCTGGGTGATCGAATCGACCTCGGCGATCTGCTCGGCGGCGGTGCCGAACGCCCCCGAATGGACGTTGAGCACGGCGAGGTAGTTGAGCGCGTTCGGGCAGCAGGTTGAGCGCGCCGGTCTCCCGCGCCAGGCGTACGCCGCGGGTTGCGAGCACGTGCCAGAGCTCGTCGTCCCACAGATCCTGCGCCAGGCGGCACGCCAGCCACAGCCACCGCCGGTCCGCGCCGCCGCCGTCGGGTTCGGCGAATGTACGCAGCGCCCGCGAGAGCGGCTCGACCGACGCCGCGTATCCCTCGGTGAACCGGGTCACCAGGGCGTCGAGGAGCAGGCCGACCGCGCCCGGGGCCGGCCCCCGGTGCGCCGCGCGCGCCGCCTCGGCCACCGCATGCACATCCGGGCCGGTGCCCAGGCGCCCGGCGAACATCGCCGACGCGAACGCCTCCAGGTAGGTCTCCCGGGCCAGCGCGGCGTCCAGCGGATCGAGCCGCCTGGCCGCCTCGAGCAGCAGCGGCGGCGCGTCGCGCCCGCGCTGGCTCGCGAACGCGATCTGGGCGCGCAACCGCTCCAGCCGCGCGCGCTGGAACTCGTCGACCGGCCCGAGCTCGGCGGCGGCCAGCAGGTCGGACGCGGACGCCGCGTCGGCGACGTCGAGCCGGGCCTGGGCCGCGGCGAGCGAGCGCGTGACGCGCAGGCCGGGATCCGGGGTCAGCTCGGCGGCGCGTTGCAGGAACGCCGCGGCCGCCGACAGCCCGCCCCGGGCCTGCGCCCGGCCGGCCGAGCGCTCCAGTTCGCGGGCTGCGTCCTCGTCGGGCCCGTCGGCCGCACGAGCGCGGTGCCACGCCCGGCGGTCCGGGTCCAGCCGCGCGTCGGTCGCGTCGGCGAGGGCCCGGTGGACCTCGCGTCGCTCGGCCGCGGGCGCGGCCCGGTAGGCGGCCGAACGGACCAGCGGATGCCGGAACCGCACCCGCGCGCCGATCTCGATCAGGGCGGCCGCCTCGGCCGGTTCCGCCGCGGCGGGCCCGATGCCGAGCCGCTCGGCCGCGCGCCACAGCAGCGGCACGTCGCCGACCGGCTCGGCCGCCGCCAGTACCAGCAGGCGCCGGGTCGGCGCCGGGAGCGGCATCAGCTGGTCCACGAAGCCCTGCTCGATCCGGCTGGTCAGCTGCATCTGCACCGGCAGCCCGAACCCGCCCGCGACCGCGATCGGCGTCCCGCCGCGCGGCAGCTCGAGCAGCGCGAGCGGGTTGCCGCCGGCCTCGCCGAGGATCCGGTCCCGCACTCCCGGGTCGAGCGGCCCGGGGATCGTCGCGTCCAGCAGCCGGCGGGCGTCGGCCGCGACCAGGCCCCCGATCACGAGCTCGGGCAGCCCGGCAAACTCATGCTCGTCGCCGGACGCGCGCAGCGCGAACACCAGTCCGACCCGCTCCGCCAGGAGGCGCCGCGCCACGAACGCGAGCGTCTGGACCGACACCCGGTCAAGCCACTGCGCGTCGTCGACGATGCAGACGAGCGGCTGGTCCTCGGCCACATCGGCCAGCAGGCTGAGGACGGCCAAGCCGACCAGGAAGCGATCCGGCGGCGGGCCGGCGCTCATGCCGAACGCGATGTTCAGCGCGTCGCGCTGCGGGACCGGTAGCCGGCCGAGACGGTCAAGCATCGGAGCGCACAGCGCATGCAGGCCGGCGAAGGCGAGCTCCATCTCGGACTCGGCGCCCGCCGCCCGGGCGATCCGGCATCCCCCGGCGGCGGCCGACAGATGCGCCAGCAGGGAGGTCTTGCCGATTCCGGCCTCGCCGCGCAGGACCAGCACGCGACTTTCACCCGCGCGTACGCCCGCGACGAGACGATCAAGCATGTCGCGCTCGCGGCTACGGTCAAGGAACCCCGGGCGCTCCAATGCCTCCGCCACTGCTAGATCGGTCCAGGCTCAGGACGTGGGCCAGGATCGATCACCTGCTCCTAGCCGTGGCTAAAAGCCTAGGCCGGTTCGCCTCCGATGTCATGCGGACGATCTTGTTGCGGGCCGGACCATCGCGCCCGGGCGCGGCCGGGCGAGCAGGGCGGTCGTGGCGAGCCGCCGGTCTTGGCGGGCCGTGCCGGGTGCCAGGGCGGCCAGGAGCAGGTAGGCGATGGCCGCGGCGAACCAGCCGGCCAGCCAGGAGATGTCCGCGCCGCCTAGGGTCCGGACCAGCGGGCCGGTGAACTCCAGCTGGGAGACGAACGGCCATTCGGCGGCCAGCCCGGCCGTGTAGCCGAGCAGCCCGCGCCAGGCGAACCGGCCGTAGGCGCCGTCGGCGGTAAAGAACGACGCGACGTCGTAGCGGCCCCGGCGGACCAGGAAGTAGTCGGCCAGGTTGACCGCGGACCAGGGGATCAAGATGACCAGCAGCACGTCGAGGAAATTGGTCAGGTTGGTGACGAGCGACCGGTAGCCCAGGCAGGCGGTCACCACGCCGGCCGCCATCACGCAAGCGAAGGGCACCAGCCGGACGGCGACCGACTCGGCCTTGAACCGCCGCCACATGGCGCCGAACGCCAGGACCTGGAACGTCCCGCTGTAGGCGTTGAAGGTGTTCGCGTCGATCAGCGAGACGGCCAGGATGACCAGCGCCCACGAACCCGAGACCCGGCCGATGGCGCCGACCGGGCCGAGGGCGGGCAGCAGCGCGGCCAGGTAGGCGCCGACCGCGCAGGTGAAGAACGTGGCCAGCACGTTGCCGGCGAAGATACCCCAGAACAGCCGGCGCCCGCTGGTCGCGGCGGGCAGGTAGCGGGTGTAGTCCGACACGAACGGCCCGTACGCCAGCATGTTGATGACCAGCAGCCCGACCCCGGCCAGGAACAAGCCGGAGGCCGGCCGGGCCCAGGTCGTCTCCCGGCCGGGTAGCGCGCCGTACCGCAGGCCCTGAGCGAACATGAGGACCAGCGCCACGCCGACGACGACCGCGGTGGCCTGCATCACCCGGTGGATCCACCGGTACCCGAAGATCCCGATCAGCACCGACGGGACGGCGAAGATCACGATCCACTCCGGGATGGTCAGCGCGCTGGTCACGCCGGCCATGGCCTGGGCCTGGATGACCAGGGAGACGGCGATGTACCCGACGTTGATGAGCAAGACCGCCGGGAACATGAACGCCGCCCCGTGGAACCCGAACTGACCCCGGCTCTGGATCGTCTGCGGCACGCCGAGCCGGGGACCCTGAGTGGCGTGCAGCGCGATCAGCAGCGCGCCGATCAGGGTCCCGACCGCGATGGCGATCAGCGCCGGCCAGAAGGTCAGCCCGATCGAGACGGTGACGGCACCCATCACGACGTTGAACACGTTGACGTTGCCGCCGAACCAGAACGCGAACTGGGGCCAGGGCTGGCCGTGCCGCGCCCCGGCCGGGATGTGGTCGATGTGCCGGCTCTCGACCCGCCGGGACAGCTGCGCGTCCTGCACCACGGATACGGCCATCTGTGATCACCCTTTCTCCTCGCCGACGGCACCACTGTCGCGCTCGCCGACGAGGATCGCATCCGTGGAAATCCCTAGTCCGACGGCGGTCAGCTGACCGCCCGGGCCGCTTCCCCGATGACCTGGGCGACCGTCTCCGGGTCGGCGATCATGGACAGGTGCCCGGCGTCCACCTCGGTGATGTGGGCACCGGCCCGCTTGGCCATGAAGGTCAGCTCGGCGGGCGGGATAACGCGGTCCGCGGTGCCGATCACGGCCCACGACGGGATGGTCTTCCAGGCCTGGGCCCCGGACGGCTCGCCGAAGGCGCTGGCCGGCAGGGGCCGCTGGGTGGCGGCGATGACCGCGGCCTGGCCGGCGGGCAGCCCGTTGGCAAAGCAGCCGGGAACCACGGCCGGCTTGATGAACAGATCCACGTCGCCGGCCGGCCCGCCGGGGTAGGGCACAGAGGTGAAGATATCGGCCGGGTTCCCCAGCAGGCACGATTCGGGTTGGGCGCCGGCCAGCTGCCCGATCGTCTCGTCCTGGTCGGGGATGAACGCGTCCACGTAGACCAGCGCCTTGACCTGGGGATCGCCCGCGGCGGCGTTGGTGATGACCGCCCCGCCGTAGGAGTGCGCGGCCAGGACGACCGGCTGCCCGGCCAGGGCCGGGTTCTGGGTCAGGTATTCATGCAGGTAGGCGGAGTCTTGCGGCAGGCCCCGCAGCGGGTTGGGCGGGGCGTACACGGTGCTGCCGTCCTGCTGCAGGCGCAGGATGACCGCGCTCCAGCCGGAGGCATCGGCCCAGGCGCCGTGGACGAGCACGATGGTCGGGGTCGGTTCGGACATGCTGGTCTCCTCGGTGTGCTTGATCAGGGGCCCCGTTCGGGAGGGGCTACCACGCAGCGTCCCTCCCGGGCCGGGACGCTCGCATCTGTCGAAGTCCCCAGCGCGGATCCCCGGCCGGCCCCGCCGTCCCCAGGCCTGTTACCGTATGTTCGATCACACAACTGACGCGGTGTGCTAAGCACTGCCTCGGTCGGGAATGGCGCGGATGGTCATGGCCCAGGCACTGCGTGGCCGGGATGGCGAGCAGGCGGCACTGGACCGGCTGCTCGACGAGGTGCGCGCGGGCGACAGCCGGGTGCTGGTCCTGCGCGGTGAGGCGGGAGTCGGCAAGACCGTCCTGCTGGACTACGTCCAGGAGCACGCGTCCGGCTGTCGCGTGGTGCGCGCGGCCGGTGTCGAGTCCGAGATGGAACTGGCCTTCGCCGTCCTGCATCAGCTGTGCGCGCCCCTGCTGAACCGCCTGACGCGCCTGCCGGACCCGCAGAGCGACGCGCTGAGCACGGCGTTCGGCCTAGGCGCCGGGGCGGCGCCAGACCGCTATACCGTCGGCCTCGCGGCGCTCGGACTGCTGGCGGAGGTGGCTGAGGAACGGCCGCTGGTCTGCCTGGTCGACGACGCCCAGTGGCTCGACCGGGCTTCCGCGCAGGCCCTCGCGTTCGTCGCGCGCCGCCTGCTGGCGGAATCGGTCGCCATGGTCTTCTCGGTGCGCGAACCCAGTGAAGACCAGGACTTGTCGGGGCTTCCGGAGCTCGCGGTCACGGGCTTGAGCGACGCTGACGCCCGCGCGCTGCTGGAGTCGGTCGTGCCCGGGCGGCTGGACGATCTGGTGCGGGACAGGATCGTCGCCGAGACGCGGGGGAACCCGCTCGCGCTGGCCGAGCTGACGCGCGGACTGACCGCGGCGGAGCTGGCCGGCGGGTTCGGCCGTCCCGACACGCAGCCGCTCGCGAGCCGCCTGGAACAGAGCTTTCACCGGCAGCTCCGGTTGCTCCCGGCCGAGACGCAACGGCTGCTGCTGACCGCGGCCGCCGAACCGGTCGGCGACGCCGCCTTGCTGCGCCGCGCATCCGAGCAGCTCGGGATCTCCGCCGAGGCCGCGCTCCCGGCCGAGTCCTCGGGGCTGATCGAGTTCGGCGCCCGGGTGCGTTTCCGTCATCCCCTCCTGCGCGCCGCCGCGTACCGGGCGGCATCACTGCCTGACCGGCGGCTAGTGCATCGCGCGCTGGCGGAGGCGACGGATCCGGCCGCCGATCCCGGTCGCCGGGCCTGGCATCGCGCCTATGCGGCGGTGGGCCCGGAGGAGTCAGTCGCCGACGAGCTCGAGCGATCAGCGAGCCAGGCGCAGGCCCGAGGTGGGGTCGCCGCGGCGGCTGCGTTTCTCGAACGAGCCACGGAGCTGACCCCGGACCCGGCCCGGCGTGCCGCGCGGGCCCTGGCTGCCGCGCAGGCCAAGTTCGAAGCGGCCGCGCCCGATACCGCCGGCGATTTGCTCTCCGTGGCCGAGCTGGGTCCGCTGGATGACCTGCAGCGGGCCCAGGCGGCACGGCTCCGGGCCCAGATCGTGTTCCGCCGCAGCCGCGGCAGCGACGCCGCGGCGCTGTTCCTCGAGGCGGCCAGGGCGTTCGGCGGGCTCGACGCCGGGTCGGCCCGGGAAACCTACCTCGAAGCGTTCGGCGCGGCGATGTTCGCCGGCCAGCTCGGCGGCCGGCACGGGCTCCGGGAGGTGGCCGAAGCCGTCCGGGGGGCGCCGGCCGGGCCGAAGCCGGCCCGGCCGAGCGACCTCCTCCTGGACGGAATGGCGACACGCTATCTGGAACACCAGGCCGCGGACGGCGAAGGTACGCGGGCGGGGGTGCTCATCCTGCGGCGCGCCTTGGCGGCGCTGGGGCAGGAGAACCCGCGCACCAGGGACGACATCATGCGCCTGCTCCGGCTGTCGCCGCTGGCGCAGTCGATGGCTGTCCACGAGGTGTGGGACTTCCCGGGGTGGCGTGAGCTCTCCGCCCGCTCGGTCCGGCTGGCCCGCGAAGCCGGCGCGCTCGCCGCCCTGCCCGTGCTGCTCGTGTACCTGGCCGGCGTGCACGTGTACGCCGGAGAGTTCACCGCCGCCGCGGTGCTCATCGAGGAGGGCAACGCCATCACGGCGGCCACCGGGAACGCGTCCATGCGGTACGCCGCGCTTTTCCTCGCCGCCTGGCGGGGCGAGGAGTCCTCGGCGGTGCAGCTGATCGATGCGGCCATCCAGGACGCCGCGACCCGGGGCGAAGGGCGGGTCCTGGGTATGGCCGGGTACGTCACCGCCATCCTGAACAACGGCCTGGGCCGCTACCCGGCCGCCCTCGATGGCGCCCGCCTGGCCTGTCAGCACGATGACCTGGGTTACTTCAACTGGTCACTGGCCGAGCTCGTCGAGGCAGGCGTCCGGAACGGCGCGGTCGACGAGGCTGGGGCCGCCCTCCGGCATCTCCAGGAGCGAACCCGGGCCAGCGGCACGGACTGGGCCCTCGGCGTCCTGGCCCGGTCGCAGGCGCTGCTGACCGACGGCCCCGCCGCCGAGGCGCTCTACCGCGAGGCAATCGAGCGCCTCGAGCGCGACGGGATCGTCATCCAGCTGGCCCGCGCTCGCCTGCTTTACGGCGAGTGGCTGCGCCGGGTGAACCGGCGCTACGACGGGCGCGAGCACCTGCGCACCGCCTATCAGGCGTTCGACCGGATCGGGGCCGAAGCGTTCGCCGAGCGCGCCCGCGGCGAGCTGCTGGCGACCGGTGAGACGGTGCGCAAGCGAACGGCCGAGACCCACGACGTGCTCACCGCCCAGGAGCGGCAGATCGTCCGGCTGGCGGCCGAACGGCACACCAACCCGGAGATCGCCAGTCAGCTCTTCATCAGCGCCCGGACCGTGGAGTACCACCTGCACAAGGTGTTCGCGAAGCTCGGCGTGACCTCCCGCCGCGAGCTCCCGGTCGCCCTGCGGAGGCTGGAAGGGGCCACGTCCCCGCCGTAGGCACGTTCGTGGCCTGGAATATCAGTACGGATTGGTAAAGCTCGTCGGCACTCGAACAGTTGTCCGGGAGTATTCAGGCTACGGGGAATGAAATGGGTACTATAGTGCACTAAAGTCTCCCGTAAGCCAAAATCCTCCCCGGTAACGCCCTTTTTGCCGACACGGGAGCGGCTTGAGAGCACTGCTGGGGCACCGGTGACGGGCAGGTGCCAACCGTCGGCACCAGGCCACGGACAGCTCGGTGCCACTCCCGCGTCCCGCACGGCGAAACCCGACTGGGGTGTTGTACGGATGCGAGCGACCAGGCTCGCGCGTGACCCTGGTCCTATCCAGCCGTCTTCCGGCAGCACAGGAGAGGAAAATTCATCATGAAGATCGTCGTCATCGGCGGGACCGGGCTGATCGGTTCCCAGCTCGTCGCCGACCTCGCCGCGCACGGCCACCAGGCCGTCCCCGCGTCACCCGCCACCGGCGTCAACACCCTTACCGGCGAGGGTCTCAGCCAGGTCCTGTCCGGCGCGGACGTCGTGGTGGACGTGTCGAACTCGCCGTCGTTCGAGGACACCGCGGTGCTCGAGTTCTTCGAGACATCGGCCCGCAACATTCTCGACGCCGAGGCGGGGGCCGGCGTGGGATATCACGTGGCGCTGTCGGTCGTCGGCGCCGAACGGCAGGCCGACGGCGGTTACATGCGGGCGAAGATCGCGCAAGAGAAGCTCATCAAGAACTCGTCGATTCCGTACACCATCGTCCGCGCGACGCAGTTCTTCGAGTTCGCCGTCCGGACCGCCGACGGGGCGACGGACGGCGGCACGGTGCGGGTTCCGCCCGTCCTGATCCAGCCGATGGCCTCCGCCGATGTCGCCGCCGCGGTGTGCGAGGCCGCCCTCGCCGCTCCGCTGAACAACACGATCGAGGTCGCCGGGCCCGAACCGATGCGATTCGAGGACTGGGTGCGGAAGGGGTTGCACGCGGTAGGGGACCAGCGCGTGGTGGTCGCCGATCCGCAGGCCCGGTACTTCGGGGCCCGGCTGAGCGAGCACACCCTCCTGCCGGGTGACGGCGCTCAGCTCGGCGCGACCACCTTCGACGCCTGGCTCCGCCGGCAGCCCGTCAAGGAGGAACAATGACCACCCCAGGCGGGGACGACGCGTCCCTGCACGAGCTCGAACTCCTGGTCAGGACGGAGCTGACCGTAGCCCAGAGCGGCCCGCAGGCAGCGGAGTCCTTCGCCCTGCCGATCGAGGAGTGGCTGTCCGATCCGGCTGACGACCAGCGTTACGAAGCCAGCCTGCGCAGCCTGCTCGGCGCGGTTGAGGCCCTGGAAGACGGCTCCGCTCCGGAGCCGGAAGGCTGGTGAGCGATGCAGGTCTCCCGGCAGCACGTGGTCGACATACTGCGGATCGCGGCGCTGCCCGAACTGGCCGAGGAGGCCCACCGGGTGCTGCCCGACCCGGTCGAATACAACCACGCGGCGCGCTTCCTGGCCCGGTACGGCCTCACCAAGGACGAGCTGATCAGCCGCCGGGGAGGAAGCCCGTGACCGGTAACCCGCTGCGCTCGCGGCACCAACCGAGGCCATCTGTCTTGACAGGCGGCAACCGAGAACGCCCGGAGGATCCGATGACCATCGCCGGCCACCCGCAGCGACCGATCACGCGGCGGCTCGTTCCTGACGTACTCCGGCGGGACCCGGAGGATCGCTGGGCCGCCGCGTTCGGGCGGATCGCCGGGTACTCCTTCGCGGTGGCGATGGTCACCGGGATCCTGCTGCTGCCGTTCTTCCGCCCGTCGATGGCTCCCCTCACCTACCGCGGCTCCTACCGGCTGCTGGACGGCGTACCGGTCAGCCAGGCGTACCAGTCCGTGCTGCGCATCAGCTTCGACGTCCGCGGCGGGCTGCTGGTCCGGCAGGTGCACCACTGGTCGGCGGACCTGCTCGTGGCGGCGATCTGCCTGCGGCTGCTGCGCGTGTTCTTCCGCGGCCGGTTCTCCGGCCGCGCGCTGCCGGGCTGGCTGATCTGGGTGGCGTTGCTGGCCCTGGGCATCCTGGCCGCTTACACCGGCACCATCTTGCCCGACGACGGGCTCTCCGGCGGCAGCCTGAGCGTGATCACCGGCGTGCTGCTGTCCGTGCCGGTGATCGGGACGCACCTGGTGTTCTGGATCTTCGGCGGGGCGCCGCCCGGGCAGCAGATCATCGGCCGGGACTACTGGGTGCACATCCTGGTCCTCCCGGCCCTGGCCGGCGCGCTGCTCCTGGTGAGCTTCCGGTCGTCGCTGCGGTGGCCGCGCCGGGTGCGGCTGGCTCCGCTGCTCCCGTTCACCTGCGCGGCGCTGGCCCTGCTCGGCACGATCGCGCAGATCAACCCGGTGTGGCTGATCGGGCCGTACCAGCCGGGCAGCATTACCTCCGGCGCGGTGCCGGACTGGTACATGGGGTTCCTCGACGGCCCGCTGCGGCTCATGCCCGCCTGGGAGCTGTCGATCGGCGGGCATCCGCTGGACCTCGGCGTGCTGATCCCGGGCCTGGTCGTGCCCGCGCTGTTCTTCACCCGTCTGGCCCTGTACCCGCTGACCGACCGCTGGATCACCGGCGCGCCCGCCGACCTGGCGAACCGCACCGCGGCCGGGGTGGCCGGGGTCACGTTCTACGGCCTGCTGTGGGCCGCGGCCGCCAACGACCAGATCGCCTACCACCTGGACATCCCGCTCTACACGGTGACCTGGATATTCCGGGTGCTGGTGCTGGCCGGACCACCGCTGGCGTTCGGGCTCACCCGGATCATCGCCCACGCGCGGGCCGGCCGGCGACAGGAGGAGGAACGGCACGGCCGGGAAACTGGCCGGATCGTGCAGAGTCCGCAAGGCGGCTACACCGAGATCCGCGAGCCAGCCCGCCAGGTCCCGGACGGGAGCCGGGCGTCATGATCAAGCGGAGCGGCCACGCGCGGGCCGATGACGCCGCCCCGGTCGAATACCTGTATGTTCCGTGTGCTCGCGCCGGCCACGGCCGTTCGGCGCAGCCGCGCCGCTGGGTCCAGGCGGTGCCGGTCGTCAGGAAGACGGCCAAGTGGATCTACTACACCAGCGACACCTGGGACCGGGCCGAGGCCGTGGTCAGCCCCGGCTGCATCAGCCGCCAGGAGTTCGAGACCGATACCCGGTACCGCGCTGACCGCCGCGGCTACCCGGCGGGCGTGATCCCGGTTCCCGGCGCCCGCCCCGGGTCGCCGGGCCGGCTGTTCTTCGCCACCCGCCAGGCCGCCGAACACCACCTGTACCGCGGGGACGGCGAGCAAGCCGGGACGGCCGCCCGGGACGCAGCCCTCATCGAGGCAACACTGATCAAGGCGCTGCGCCGGGCGATGGCCGACGCTCACCCCGACCGCGGCGGCACCGCCGAGCAGTTCATCCAGGCGCGCCGCCGGTACGAGACGGTGCTTGGCTTCGCGCGACGGTAACGTCCGGCCGGGGTGGCGCCGGCGGGGTCCCGGTAGGTGACACCTTGGTTCGTTCGGGAAAAAGATTGTGAATTTATCCGAACGGACCTTGGTGACAGCGCCCGGGGTTCACCGTGTCACCCGGGCAGGCCGGAGTGGTCCTTCCAGGTGTAGGACGAGCCACCCCACGACGTGGGCGAGGTGCCGCCGCGCAGCTGCGCGCCGGCCCCGGCCGGGTTGACGTACAGGCCGGTGGCGACGTTTCTCAGCGTGCCGTTGGACTGCGGGGTGAACTGCTGCCAGGGCCCGGTGTTGCACGACGCGAGGATCAGGCCGTCCCGCAGCGGATCGGCTGACCAGCCGCCGCCGGGATCGGACACGCAGAGCCCGGAGCCGGAACCCTGGGGCGCGTACTCGAACCGGAACGCACCGGAATGCGTGCCGTTCTCGCGGATGAAGTGCGTCGCCCGGTCGCCCTGGGTCGCGGTCCACCCGGCGATGATCGCGCCCGGGGAATGGTGCGCCTGGAACGAGTCGAACCCGTTGCCGAACCGGTTGACCTCGTCGCCGTAACTGCTGCTGCGCCGCCGCCGCCGCCGGCGACCGCGTTCGCGACGACGGTGAGGTTGAAGGTGCCCTTGAGCGCGGCGCCATCGGCATCGGTGGCGGTGACGACGACTCCGTTGTAGGTGCCGGGCGCGGCGGTTCCGCCGGAGAAGGACAGCGCGGGGCTCCCGGAGCGCAGCCCGGCCGGCAGGTTCGATTCGGCGAAGCTGATGGTGTCGCCGGTCTCCGAGCTGGTCGCACTGAACTTCACGTCGCCGGAGACGTTCGAATCGGTGAGCGACGGCAAAGTAACCAGCGTGTAGACGTTACCTTGCAACAAGATGTCGTGGGGCAAGAGCGAGATGGGAATTTCGAGCGCCTCAGCATTCCCGTTCTTGTCCGTAGCGTCCGCCACGATGGGATTGGGACTCAGAGTTATGGGGCCCGAAAAGCTGATCGTGTGCCCGGACAGGGTCACGCCGACCGGCACCGGGCCGTGCAGCGACCAGGTCACGCCGCTCCCGGTCAGGTCGATGACATTGGTGCCGTCGACGGCTCCGATGCCGGTGCCGCCGAACGTGGCGTCGGTTACCGAGCTGCCGATCAGCGCCGAGTCCTGATATGTCTGGGCGCTTGCGGGGAGTGCTGCCGCGCCCACCACGAGCGCGCTCCCGAGCAATGCGGGACAGGCCACCCTGATTGCTCGCCTGAGACTGAAGTGCACGCCTTCTCGCCCTTCTGTGTTCGTTCGTTACGGGTTTGCCAATATGTCCAGCCGGGGGCGCCACGGACGGGGCGGCGTGCCGACGGCCCCCGCCAGCCGGAAAACTCTATCCCTACCACGATTCCCGCTTGCTTCTCGGCATTTACGTCGCATACGGGCCCCGAGGTTAAGCGGGATCAGGGAGCCGCGCGTTACGACGCGCGTTCGGCCGGGGACGTGGTTGTCCGGGCGGCGTGTTGCCGGCTCCTGGTTAACCCGGGTCCGGGCGGGTAGCCGCGTCTACGGCGCCTGCGCGTGCAGGCACTGTCGCTGAAGGAGGAACCCTCATGTACATCGGCATCGGAACGGTCGTGCTCATCATCATCATCGTGCTGATTATCTTGCTGATCAGGCGCTAACCAGCGCGGCCGGGCAGCCCCGCCCGCGATGACGCCATCCACGCGGTAGCCGCTAGCCGGGACGGATCCCGACGGGAAGATCGGTTCGGGCATCCCCGGCTGGCCGGTGATCGCGGCCCGGACCGTGGGAAAGACATCGAGGTGCCGGTCCATGCCGGTGGCTGACAGGACCCGGGACACCTCGGGCGATGGAGCGGCCAGGCGCAGGGATCCGCCGAGCAGCCGGGCCCGGCGTCCGCTGCCCACCATGACCGCCAGGCCACTGGCGTCCGCATGCGTTACCGCGGACAGGTCGATAATCAGGTGGCTGGCGGCGCGGAGCAGGCTGAAGAGCTGCTCGCGCAGGGCCGGCGCTGACTCGGCGCCAAGGTCCCCGCCGAGCGCGGCGACGACGTAGCCGCCGCGGTTGGTCCGGGAGGTAAGGCTGAGGCTGGTTTCCTGAGCCGCGATGTGCATGAGCTCCTCCGGTAGGCCGGGAAGCGGGCCGCTGGCGGGCGGCCGGTTTCCAGGGCTTGATGCTACGCTATACCTGCACAAAGAAACTAGCAAATATTTTCCGGAAACCGGTGGTCAGGATGGCGAGCTGGAGAAGGGCGGCCGGGATGACCGGCGACGAGAACGACCTGCTCGCCTTGTTCCGCGAACTGAACACCGAGAACCGCGCGCGGCTGCTGGATTCGGCCAGGCTGTACACGTACCTGGAACCGGTTCGCGCCCGGGCGGAGTTCGTCAGGCAGGCCGAGCGGGAAGCCGCGGAGCTGACCCGTGACCCCCGGCAGTGCGGCGAGTGGGTCTGCGACGCCTCCGGGCGCAACGCGCGGTACTGCTCCCGGAAGGCCACCCGTGACGACGGGTACTGCACCCAGCATCATGACCGGCTGGAGCGGTGGCCCGGGCTCAAGGCAGAACGGGAAAGGCAAACCGGAGCCAGCGGCGGCCAGTGATCTGAGGCATTTCTCCGGGTCGGCGCGCCTGCGCTGAGCCGGGTCTGTTTCGCCTCGGTGGCCCTGGGCATGGCTTAAGGCCCCGACCCAGGAGAGTGTCATGACGAGTGATGACAAGCCGCGCCGCGTCGAAGTCAAGGACGGTGACCAGACGGTCGCCGCGGCCGAGGTGACGACCGCGGACCAGGCCGCGGGGACGGTCCGGACCTCGCTCCTGCCCTCATCCGGGCATTCGCCTCCGGGGCGCCGGGCCAGCCTGGTCGATGCGGTGATGGACCTGCCCGAGGTACAGGCCAGCTCACGGCTGGAGGCGACCCTGCCGCTCGGCGACGCCGAATCGCTGGAACGGCTGCGGGAACGGACCGAGGACACCGTCTCGCGCCCGGCCGGCTCGACCACCCTGGTGGATGCGGACATACCGCCCGCGGAATCCAGCTAGATTCACTGGCTCCGGCTCGCGGCCTGGCCGGGCTGCGCCTCGCCGCGCGCCATCGACGCTGGACAGGTGCTGCCCGGCCGCTCCCGGCAGCCAGTCCAGGGTCTTCTCGAAATGGACGGTCCTGCCCTCGCGTTCGTTTCCGGTCAGCTGCAGGTTGTCGACCACCGCGTTGATGATCTTCAGACCGCGGCCGTGCTCGGCCGTCGCGGGCACCGGATCACTGCCGAGGGCCATCGCGCCGGCCCATCCCTCGTCATCCTCGCCGCGGTACGGAGCGGGCTCGCCATTCCCGCTGCCGGCATTGACGACCTCGATGGCGCACTGCCCGTTCCTGGCCCGCACCTGGACCTCGTACTGGTCGTCAGACCTGGCGTGCTGGATGACGTTGGCGCAGGCCTCGGTGAGAGCCAGGGCAATGTCGGCGCG
This sequence comes from uncultured Actinomycetes bacterium, assembly GCA_963822765.1. Taxonomy (GTDB): domain Bacteria; phylum Actinomycetota; class Actinomycetes; order Streptosporangiales; family Streptosporangiaceae; genus Palsa-504. The sequence goes on from CAWGJL010000005.1 coordinate 138,851, forward strand.
CGTATCGGGGGTGACACCGAGTGTCTCCAGGCAGCCATCGAGAACCTGCCGGCTGACCGGGACACTGGCGGCCTCGTGGGGCAGGAACAGCACCATCTTGATCTCCACGTCATCCACCCTCCGGCCCGGTACGGGCTCTGCATCGGCAGGCCTTTCGCCCGCCTGACCGCTTATGCCTCGAGCGGGCCATCCCAAACACGATGCCGGGGCGGGCCCGGGCGGCGGCGCCGAGCGAAATCAGCCGGATGGCCGACTTCTGGTTAACCCGGGTCCGGGCGGGTAGCCGCGTCGAAAGGCGCCTGCACATGCAGGTCCCGTCCTGAAGGAGGAACCTCATGTACATCGGCATCGGAACGGTCGTCCTGATCATCATCATCGTGCTCGTCGTCTTGATGCTCAGGCGGCGCTAGGCGGCCGAGTTGTGCACGTGCCCGTGAGCGCAGTCCGTCACCAAGCACGTCGAGGAAACCGGACAGACTTACCGCGGCAAGCGAGCGTTGCCCGGTAAGGCTGGCCGGCTGCCCGCACCCCGTACCGCGATGACCAGGCTGCCTACGCCGCCATCGGCCACTGCCTGGGCGAGCGCTTCGCGGCCAGACTGCAGGACGCCGCCCGAAGTCCTTCCCGCCCAACCTTTTCCTATGTGAGAGTTAGGGCTTAGATAGCATTCCCGGACGCCCCCGTCCGGGTGGGTCGGCGCGGTCATCATGTTCGGCTACACGGCTCTCGTCGCGGGCGGAATCGCCCTGACCAAACGGCGCGACGTGATCTGACTGGGCGTAGGACCGCCGGACCGCGGCGCGTATTCTCCGGCGCATGAGACTGCTGGCCCTCGGGGATCGCAACCCGGACTTCCTGACCCACCGTGAGATCGACGCGACGTTGCGGCTGCTGCCCGCCGATGTCGACTGCGGCTGGGTCGCGACCGATGCTCCTGGCGCCCGCGAGCTGGCGGGCTATGCCGGGGTGTGGCTGCTGCCCGGCACCCCGTACCGCGATGACCAGGCTGCCTACGCCGCCATCGGCCACTGCCTGGACACCGGCACCCCGTTCCTGGGCACCTGCGGCGGTTTCCAGTACGCGGCGGTGGCGCTGGCCCGGGCCCGGCTCGGACTTGCCGAGGCCGGGCACGCTGAATCGGATCCGGGTGCCGGCCAGCACGTCATCGTCGCGCTGAGGTGCGCGCTGTACGGCGAGCGGCGGACCGTAACGGCGGTCCCCGGTACCCGGCTGGCGTCAATCTGCGGCCAGGCGCCGTTCGAGGGCTTTCACTATTGCGGGTATGGCCTGGAGAGAACTTCGCCTTGCGGTTGCGGGACGTCGGCGTCGTCATCTCCGCGCACGCGCCCGACGCCGGCCGGAGGCCCTGGAACTGCCCGAGCACCCGTTCTTCCTCGCCACCGCGTTTCAGCCCCAGGTCTGCAGCGGCCACAGCGGCCGGCTGCATCCGATCCTGTCCGCCTGGCTGCGGGCCGCCGCCGCAGGGCGGCCCGGCCAGTTAAGACTGCTCACGGGCGGAGGCCGGTGAGGATGCGGTCCAGGACGACGCCGAGATCGGCGCGGGTCTGCGCGGGGACCGCCGAGCGCGCGATGGCCAGGCTGGCCTCGGTCAGCATGGCGATGAGCAGCCGGGCCAGGGCCGGCACCGGCACGGCCGCCAGGTCCCCGGCCTCCACGCAGCGGTCGAGCCACTCCTCCAGGATGCCCCGCCCGTAACGCTCGACGAGTTCCTCCCACGCGTCCGAGCCGAGCACGCGCGGCCCGTCGACCAGGACGATCCGCTGGAAGTCACCGCCGACGCACACGTCGAGGAACGCGGAGATACCTTGCTGGATCTCGGCCAGCGGAGACGGCGCTTGCGAGGCCAGCTGCTCGTCGATCAGCCGCTGGGCGATCGATCCGGCGGCTTCGGCCATCACCGCGCGGAACAGGTCCGCCTTGTCCCGGAAGTGGTGGTAAAGCGCGCCCCGGGTGACGCGCGCGTCAGCGACGATCTGCTCGGTGCCCGTGCCGTCATAGCCGTGAGCTGCGAAAAGGCGGCGCGCGGCGGCAATCAGCGCGGCCCGGGTGTCGGAGGCGTGTTCGGCCCGGCGCGGTTGCGGTTTCGCTGCCATACAGACATCATGAGACATACAAGCTGTATGTTCCAGACAGATTGCATGACAGTCCTCGCGCGGGGATACGGAGGCAGCAACTCATGGCGATGCCACTCCACCTGACGGTGAAGCTCGGGACGTACCTGATGAAGCAGAAGATCACCAGGGTCAAGAAGTACCCGCTGATCATGGAGCTGGAGCCGTTGTTCGCCTGCAACCTCAAGTGCGCGGGCTGCGGCAAGATCCAGCATCCGGCTTCGGTCCTGAAGCAGCGCATGCCGGTCGAGCAGGCGGTCGCCGCCGTCGAGGAGTGCGGTGCGCCGATGGTCTCGATCGCGGGCGGCGAGCCCCTCATGCACCCGCAGATCCACGTGATCACCGAGGAACTGCTCAAGCGCAAGAAGTTCGTGGTCCTGTGCACGAACGCGATCCTGCTGCCGAAGCACATCGAGAAGTTCAAGCCGAGCAAGAACTTCGCCTGGATGGTGCACCTCGACGGCATCGGCGAGCGACACGACGAGGCCGTCTCCAAGGAAGGCGTCTTCGAGCAGGCCGTCGCGGCGATCAAGCTGGCCAAGCAGAAGGGCTTCCAGGTCTACACGAACACGACCGTGTTCAACACCGAGACCCCGCAGGACCTGATCGCGACCCTTGACTACATCAACGACGAGCTCGGGGTCGACCGGCTGGAAATCGCGCCCGGGTACGCGTACGGCAAGGCCCCCGACCAGGACCGGTTCCTGGGCGTCACGCAGACGCGCGAGCTGTTCAGCAAGGCGTTCGCGGAGGGCCGCCGCAAGAAGTGGCGCTTCAACCACTCGCAGCTGTACCTGGACTTCCTGGAGGGCAAGGCGGACTTCCAGTGCACGCCGTGGGGCGTCCCGCTGTACTGCCTCAAGGGCTGGCAGAAGCCCTGCTACCTGCTTGACGACGGCTACGCCGAGACCTGGCAGGAGCTCCTGGAGACCACGGACTGGGACAAGTTCGGCCGGGGCAAGGACCCGCGCTGCGACAACTGCATGGCCCACTGCGGCTACGAACCCACCGCGGTCCTGGCCACGATGGGCTCCCTCAAGGAGAGCCTGCGCGCCTTGGTCGGCTAACGGGCTGCCGGGTCGTCGCCTGCGCGGGCCCCGGTCAGGCGGGGACGGCCTGCATGGCTTCGGCCAGCAGGGTGACCGACCGCAGCCGGCCCTCGATGGCCGGTGCCTGGTGGGCGACGATCACCTCGTCGGCCCCGGTCTGCCGGATGAAGCCGTCGACATAGTCGCTCACCTGGGCCGCGGTGCCGACCGCAGAGTACGTGAGCATCTGATCCACCTGGTCGCCGACGCCGGCGGCCAGCAACTGGTCGGCCTGCTCGTCGGTCAGGTCCGCGGTGTTCTGGCCCCGGCGGCCGCGCCCGTACAGGCTGATGGCCCGCGCGCGCCGGATGCCCTGGAGCTGCTCCCGGGCGGCGCGCTCGGTGTCGGCGGCGATCACGTTGAGTCCCGCGATCGCGTACGGCCGTTCCAGCTGCCCGGACGGCCGGAACTCGCGCCGGTAGAGGTCGAGGGCGGCGTCGAGCGCGGCCGGCGCGAAGTGCGAGGCGAACGCATAGGGCAGGCCGAGCGCGGCGGCCAGGCTCGCCCCGAACAGCGACGAACCCAGGATGTACAGCGGAACATCGGAGCCCTGGCCGGGGACGGCGTCCACCCCCGGCACCCGGGTATTGCCGGTGAGATAGCCCTGCAGCTCCACGACGTCCTGCGGGAAGGTGTCGGCCGAGGTCGGGTCGCGGCGCAGCGCGTACATCGTGTTCTGATCCGAGCCCGGCGCCCGGCCCAGCCCGAGGTCGATCCGCCCCGGGTACATGGCCTCCAGGGTGCCGAACTGCTCGGCGATCAGCAGCGGCGCGTGGTTAGGCAGCATCACCCCGCCCGCGCCGAGCCGGATCGACCGGGTCTGCGCGCCGACGTGCGCGATCAGCACGCTGGTGGCGGAAGACGCGATGCTGGCCATGTTGTGGTGTTCGGCGTACCAGACCCGCAGGTATCCGAGCTCCTCGGCCCGCCGGGCCAGCGCCACGCTGTTCGCGAAGCTGTCGCCGGCGGTCTGACCCCGCGCGATCGGCGCCAGGTCGAGAATCGACAACGGGACACGCATCAATGACTCCTTATCCGCTGAGCCGCGGCCTAGAGGTAGTGCTCGAGGTCGGCCTCGATATCGGCGGGCAGCACGACCGGCTCGTAGCGCTTGATGACCTCGCCGTCCCGGCCGATCAGGAACTTGGTGAAGTTCCACTTGACCTCGTCGGTGCCCTCCGCGTCCGGCCGGATCTTCGAGATGGTGTCGTAGAAGCCGCCGTACTGCGGGCCGAAGTCGCCCGGCGCCTGGGCGCGCAGCCACTGGTACAGCGGGTCGGCGTCCGGGCCGTTGACCTCGATCTTGGCGAATACCGGGAACGTCACGTCGTAGGTGGACTTGCAGAAGTCCTGGATCTCCTCGTCGCTGCCTGGTTCCTGTTCCTTGAACTGGTTGCAGGGAAACCCGAGGACCTCCAGGCCGTGATCCTTGTGGTCGCGGTACAGCGCCTCCAGGCCTTCGTACTGCGGGGTCAGCCCGCATTTGCTCGCCACGTTCACGATCAGCAGCACCTTGCCCGCGTAGTCCCGCAGCGGAACCTGCTTGCCGTCCGCGGCGGTCCCCGCGAAGTCATGCGTCGTGGTCACTGACTGCTCCTCATCGTCTCGGTTGCGCCGCACCTCACAGGGCCCAGAACGCCAGCCCCGGTGGATCGATTCCGCCGAAGCCGGGCGCCATGCGCGGACTCAGTGGTCAGTGTGATGATGTTCGGGTCTCGCCTTGCGCCTAGCCGAAGGATGCCGATGGAACATGACACCGTGGCGGCCTATCTGGACCGGATCGGCGTCGCCGGGTTTTCTGCGTGCGACACGGCGGCCCTGCGCGCGCTGCACCGCGCGCATCAGCTGACCGTGCCGTTCGAGAACCTGAGCATTCACCTGGCCGAGCCGATCTCACTGGACGAGCGCGACCTGGCCGACAAGATCGTGCGGCGGCGCCGCGGCGGCTTCTGCTACGAGCTCAACGGCACCTTCGCGCTGCTGCTCGAGGCCCTCGGCGCGCAGGTCAGCCGGGTCGCCGCCCGGGTCTACGGGGAGAGCGGCCTGGGCCCGCCGTTCGATCATCTGGCGCTTATCGTGCGCCCGGCGGACGGCAGCGGGCCATGGCTCGCCGACGTGGGCTTCGGCAGTCACAGCGACTATCCGCTGCTGCTGGAAGCCCGGGATGACCAGGACGATCCGGCCGGCCGGTTCCGGCTCGCCGACGCCGGCGCGGGCGACATCGACGTCCTGAAGGACGGCCGGCCCCAGTACCGCATCGAGACGCGCGAGCGGTCGCTCGCCGACTGCGTCCCGACGTGCTGGTGGCAGCAGACCTCACCGCTGTCGCACTTCACCCGCAGCACGATCTGCTCCCGGCTGACTCCGGACGGCCGGGTGTCGATCAGCGGCCGGCTGCTCATCCAGACCCAGGGCGGGACCCGGACCGAGGAGCAGATCGATACCGACGACGCGCTGCTGGCCGCGTACCGGGACCACTTCGGCATCGAGCTGAGCCGGGTACCTGACGACCCGGCGGCATAGCCGCTACTGGCCGATGCGTCCGTCGATCCGCTCGCGCAGCAGGTCGGCGTGACCCATGTGGCGGGCGTACTCCTCGATCGTCCCGACCAGCGCCTCGCGCAGCGACATCGACCCGCCGCCGCTGCCATGCTGATTGAACGGATCCTCACCGGTGATGTCCAGACTGGGCGCCGCGGCCACGAACCGCGTGGCGAAGTCCACCTCCGCGCGCCATGCCGCCCACGCCTCCGCCACCACCCGGGGGTCGGGGACCGCGCCCTCGAAATCAGCGTCGCCGGAGCCGAACAGCCGGGGCACGTCCTGACCCGCCATCATCACCCGGAAGGTCAGACACTCGCCGTCGGCCAGGTGCCGCACCAGCCCCAGCAGCGACATGGTCGACGGCTCGACCGAACGCCGCGCCATCGCCTCCGCATCAAGACCTGAGCACTTCAGCTCCAGCGTGAGGCGCTGACGGCGCAGGGAATCGACCAGCGTGGCGCGCTCGTCGCCCAGCCGCGGCCGGTTCTCACGCGGGTCGTCGGCAGACGGCTTGCCGTCCGCGGTGAACATGTCGGCTCGCCGGGTCGTGGCCATGGCCGCCATCATCGGCGACGCGCCTGGCACCCGGCAAACGATTAACGGCACCGGCACGCCCTGGCGGTCATGGCCGTTCGTCTGCCTGACCGGCTTCGCCCGTCGGCCATCAACGTTTCCAGCCTCCCGTTCGTGCTTTGGTGTGGACAACGACAGTCGGGAGGCTGCGGATGGCGGCAGACGAGCGGGTAACCCAGCTCGAGGAGTTCCTCGCCGAACGAGGCCGGCCGCTGCTACGGGTCGCGGCGCTGCTCGGCGGCGGGCCCGAAGCGGGCGAGGACCTCCTGCAGGCCGCGCTGGAGCGCCTGCTGCCGCGCTGGCGCAAGTTCGAGGGCGACCCCGAGGGTTACCTGCGCCGCACGCTGTACCATCTGGCCGCCGACGACTGGCGCCGGCAGCGCAGGTGGCGCGCCAGGCTGCCGCGGCTGGGCGGGACGGAACGCGGGGTCGTCGCCGACGGCAGCACCCAGGTCGACCAGCGAGACGAACTGTTCCGCATGCTGCACCAGCTCACGCCGGGACAGCGGGCGGCGATCGTGCTCCGCTACTGGGAGGACCGAAGCGAGGCCGAAACCGCCGAGGTGCTCGGCTGCTCGGTCGGCACGGTCAAGTCAGCCACTTCCCGGGGCCTGGCCCGGCTTCGTGAGCTAAGCAACAGCCCGATGGCCGCGGCGAACTACCAGGAAGGGACACAGCGATGAGCACCGATCTCGAAGAGCGGCTCCGCCAGCGGATGGATCAGGCAACCGCCCCGATCCAGATGCCCCGGGGCCTGGCGCGCCGGGCCGCGCGGCACCGCCAGCGGCGGATCGCTATCCGGGCGGGGGCCGCCGTCGCTACCGCCGCGGCGGTAGCGACGGCCGGGATTGTGGTCGCGGTCCGGCCCGCTGCCCCCGTGGTCCTCACGACCAAGCTGCTCGCCGACCGCGCGTCCGCCGCGGCCCTCAGTCAGCCGGCCGTGAGCCCCGGCCAGTGGGTGTACCGGGTGGTCGAGTGGAAGCTGCCGGACTCGCCGGACGGCAGGCCGAATACGGGCACCGAGGCCGGCTGGGAAACGGCCGACGGCGGGGTGACGTACGGCGACAACTACTCGGTGGGCGTCGACGTCGGCGACAACATCCCGAGCTACTCCGAACTCGGGTCGCTGCCCGCCAGCCCGGCCGCCCTGAATGCCTACCTCACGCGCCTGGTCTACCCCGACTCCCAGCCCACGCAGGTCCAGCAGGGCCTGGCGGCGTTCTCCGTCATCGAAGACATGCTCATCAACTACGTGCTGCCACCGAGGCTAGCGGCGGAGATCTACCAGGCGCTGGCCGCCATCCCGGCCGTCAAGGTGGACAGCCACGTCACCGCCATCGACGGCCGGCCCGGCGTCGCGTTCGTGCTGCCGCCCACGCGGCAGAGCGAACAACTCGAGCTCATCCTCGACGCGTCCCGCTACAGCTTCCTGGCCCAGGCCTCCGGGGACAGCGACTCGTTCCAGGAGACAGCTGTGGTCCGGACGGTGATCGTCGGCGCGCCGGGCAGCACCCAGCCGAGCCTTACCCCGCCGTCTGCGGCCGAACTGCTGGCCGAGCAGGCGGACCGGGCCGTCACCTTCGCCAATACCTTGCCGCTTTTCGTCCGGCCCGGCACGTGGGTACTCCGGGAGCTGGCCACCTCGTCCGGCGATCGGGCGGTCTGGGCCACCGCCGATGACTCGAAGCAGGCCGGCTACGTCAACGGCAAGCTCCAGGTCTGCGCACGCTCGGCGGCGTGCGCCAAGTCGACACAGTGGCTGATGCCCGCGGGCCCGAGTTACCCGCTGGTCAATCCCCCGATCCCGCAGGGGCGGCCGCCGTTCAAGCACCTCCCGCCGAGCCTGCCCGATTCCCTCCCGCAGCTGCTCGCGGCGCTCAACGCGTACCGCACGGGATGCGCCGACGTGGCGGGCGACTGCAACGCCGTCAACGCGATGGCCAACATGATCGCCGGATACGCCAACCGCGGCGGACCGCACGGCAACTGGTTCCTGATGCTCGCCGACATACCCGGAGTCACGGTCCAGCGGGTGACCGACGTGACCGGACAGCCCGACCTCGCGTTCCGCTTCCCGTTCACCGGCGGCGTCACTGAGATCCTCCTGTCCGCCAGTGCCCACCGGTTCGTGGGCTACGTACGCGACGGCATCGAGACGGTGATCACGAAGGAAGTGCCGGTCTCCGGGCCGGGCAGCCTGACGCCGGTGGTAGTCCATCCCCAGCCCGGCCGGTTGCAGCCGGCTCTCCATTAGTTCGTTCCGTCGTCCTCGGGTATTTCATTCCCAGGTCAGGGACCTGCGCCACGTCGGCGCAGGTCCCTGCGCCCGCTTAAGGGTGGACCGGTCCGCTGTGCCCGCGGTCGAGGCGCCACGACTGCATGATCTGGAACGTCGTGGTGGTGGTGAATTCCGCGATGTCCGCGGCGGCCAGCACACCGGTGTACTTCGCGATGACCGGCGCGGCCGCGCGTTCCACCACCGTGTCGAGGTGGCCCTTGACCCCGGCCCACATGTTCGGCCAGGCCTGGGTGTAGAAGGGCACCGGGTCGACCGCGGCCAGCGCCTCTCTCGCACTGGCATCGATGTCGGCGATGTACTGCTGGTGCACCGCGACGTCATCGCGGGTGGCGAGCCGGCCTAGGTGCCCGCTGATGAGGTGCGTCCACGGGTATTCCAGCGCGATGGCCGGGGCACCCATGTAGCCGATCACGTCGTCGCTGAGGTTGACGTTGTAGATGGGCACCCAGCCGGCGTTGACCACGTCGATGAACATCAGCGTGTCGTGGCCGGGGAAGTGGATGTAGATGTTGTCCGCGGTGTGGTTGGGGCCGCGCCAGGCCAGTTCGACGCGCTCCCCCCGACCTCGAGGGAGTAGCTGTCGGCGAAGGTCACGTCGGGCAGCGGGCGGGCCGCCTACGGTCCCTGACCGGGGCGGGCCGGCCCGGACCGTGGCAGTAGGGGTGCCTGGACGGTCATGGTTTCGGGATAGATCAGCCCGGTGCCGGTGTTGAGCACGACTACCTCGTCGGTTTCGGACAGCCAGCCGGAGGCGCGTAGTTGCCGCACGGCGGTGAAGCAAGCCGCGCCCTCCGGGCAGATGAAGGTGCCCTCAAGACGCGCCACCGCGCGCTGATCGGCAAGCAGTGCCTCGTCGGTCACGGTCACGGCAGTCCCGCCGGTGGCATAGAGCGCGTCGAGAACGAGGAAATCGCCCAGGGCCTTCGGCACCGTGAGGCCGAAGGCTACCGTCTTGGGGTCGGGCCACGGCTCGCTCTCGGTGGCGCCGGCGTGGAAGGCCTTGACGATCGGCGCGCAGCCGTCGGGCTGGACGGCGACCAGCCGCGGGAGGTCACCGGTCACCCAGCCGAGCTCGAGCAGTTCCCGCAGGGCCTTGTAGATGCCGATGATGCCGACGCCGCCGCCCGCCGGGTACACGATCACGCCGGGCATCCGCCAGCCGAGTTGCTCGACGATCTCCAGGCCCATCGTCTTCTTGCCCTCGATCCGGTAGGGCTCCCTGAGCGTGGCGGCGTTCTGGTAGCCGGGACGCTGCCCGCAGATCTCGGCGACCAGCCGGCCGGCGTCCCCGATCGTCCCGTCGACCAGGTACAGCTCGGCACCCGCGGCGGCGCATTCGGCCCTGGTGATCTGCGGGGCGGCGACGGGCATCACGATGAGAGCGCGCATCCCCGCCCGGGCCGCGTAAACCGCCCAGGCAGCCCCGGCGTTGCCGTTGGTCGGCATGGCTATCGCCGCGACGCCCAGCTCGGCGGCCCGGGAGACGCCGACCGCGGCGCCGCGCGCCTTGAACGTGCCGGTCGGCAGGAGACCCTCGTCCTTCATCAGCAGATCCGGCACCCCGAGCGCCCGGCCTATGTTCGGCATGGCCAGCAGCGGCGTCATCCCCTCGCCGAGGCTCACCACCTGGGCGGGCTGGCGGACCGGTAGCAGTTCGTGGTAACGCCACAGATCCGCGGGCCTGCCCGCGATGTCGCGCGGCGATGCCTGCCGGGCGACCTGGCCCAGGTCGTAGCGGGCCAGCAGCGGAGACCCGCATGAGCAGGTGCCCTGCACCCGGTCGGCGTCATACCTGGTCCCGCAGCGCGGGCAGTCAAGATGAGAAAGCGCGGAGTAGGGCATCGGCACGGCCTGGCTCCTCGATGGCATCATGTGGCTCCGGCGCCGGGCGCTTGCAAGCGACGAAGTGTGTGCTGTTGCGGCATCTCGATAATCGCCTACCGAGCCCCGGCTCCTGCGCGCGGATCAAGGCCAGGACGGTGAGCCCGCGCTTGACGATCCAGGCCCGCGCCGTGGATCGTGTGTCGCAGGCGAGGGCGGGAGGCGCTGCGACCGTGTCGGCGGGCAGGTCATGACCGGGGATTCGGGGCTGGCCAGCGCTCTGGCGTCCCGGCTGCAGACGCTGTGGGGCACCGAGGCGCAGGTCGCGGGCGTCCGCCCGCTGCCCGGCGGCGCGAGCCGGGAGAGCTGGGATGTCCGGGTGCGGACGGCCGGCGGTGCTGAGCGCAGCCTCATCCTGCTCCGGGAGGCCGGCGGACGGGCCCGGTACCCCGACCAGAAGGTGGCCGTCGAAGCGGCGGCGATGAGCGCGGCGAGGGCGGCCGGCGTCCCCGTGGCCGAGATCTACGACTACGGGGCCGGCGCCCTCGGACAGGGCTACCTGCTGATGGAGCGGCTAGACGGGGAGACGATCCCGCGGCGCCTGCTGCGCGACGAGGCGTACGCCGCCGTGCGGCCGGGCCTCGCGCACCGCCTCGGGGAGGTACTGGCCCGGATCCACCAGGTGGATCCCGGTTCGGTCCGGGACCTGCCCCGGGTTGACGCGCTCGGCCAGGTGACCGAGCAATACCAGGCTTTCGCCGAGCCCCGGCCCGCAGTTGAGCTCGGCCTGCGCTGGCTCGCCGGGCACCGGCCTGCTCCCGCCGCGGACGCGCTGGTGCATGGCGATTTCCGGACCGGCAATCTCATGGTCGGCCAGGACGGGCTCCACGGCGTGCTCGACTGGGAACTCGTTCATCGCGGTGACCCCCGGCAGGACCTGGGATGGCTGTGCACCAAGGCCTGGCGGTTCGGCTCGGCGAGCCCCGTCGGCGGGTTCGGTACCCGTGCCGACCTGATGGCGGGCTACGCCGCCGGCGGCGGCACCCCGCCGGACGAGGAAACCCAGCGCTGGTGGGAGCTGTACGGCACGGTGCGATGGGCGCTGCTCTGCCGCCGCCAGGCCGAGCGGTACCTCGCGGGCGACGAGCCGTCGATCGAGCTCGCGGTGCTCGGGCGCCGGGTCTGCGAGCAGGAATACGACATCCTGCTCGCCCTGGGCCACGCCGCGCCGCTGACCGTCACCGATCCCCTGGAGAACCTCGGGACCGACCCGGCCCCGCCCCACGACCGGCCGGCCGGCCCCGACCTGCTTCGCGCCGTCCGCGAGTTCCTCACCAGCGAGGTCGGCTCCGGCGACGGCGCAGACCCGCGGCTGAGGTTCCACGCCTTGGTCGCGGCGAACGCGCTGCGGATCGCCGAGCGCGAGGCCCTGCTCGCCGCCAGCCACGAACGCCGCCACCGGGCCCGGCTCGCCGCTCTCGGCTGCGACGACGACGCCGGACTCTGCGCGGCGATCGGTGACGGATCGCTGGATCACCGCTTCGGCGAGGTCGTCGAGGCGATCCGGGACGCGACGATCGACAAGCTCACCGTCGCCAACCCCGGCCACCTATCCCTCCCCGGATAAGCCGAACGGAGACGACGTGGACTTCACCCTTCCCGAGGACCTGCGCCAGTACCTAGCCGAACTCGACGAGTTCATCGAGGCCGAGATCAGGCCGCTCGAGGAGCAAGACGACAACATCCGGTTCTTCGACCACCGCCGGGAAGACGCCAGGACCGACTGGGATCGCGGCGGGCTGCCCAGCCCCGAGTGGGAGGCGCTGCTCGCCGAGGCCAGGCGGCGGGCCGACGCAGCCGGGCACTACCGCTACGCGTTCCCGCGGGAGTACGGCGGCCGGGACGGCACCAACCTGGGCATGGCAGTCATCCGCGAGCACCTGGCTCGCAAAGGCCTCGGCCTGCACTGTGACCTGCAGAACGAGCACTCGATCGTGGGCAATAACGTCGGGCTGCTGCTGATGCTGCACTACGGCAGCCCAGAGCAGAAACGGGAGTGGATCGATGATCTCGCGGCCGGGCGGCGGCACTTCGCGTTCGGCATCACCGAACCGGCCCACGGCAGCGACGCGACGTTTATGGAGACCCGCGCCACCCGCGACGGGGACGACTGGGTCCTGTATGGCGAAAAGACCTGGAACACCGGCATCCACACCGCCTCGCACGACCTCGTCTTCGCCCGGACCAGCGGGACGCCGGGCAGCGGCGCCGGCATCACGGCCTTCCTGGTCCCGGTGGGCAGTCCCGGCTTCAAGGTCGAGGAGTACCTGTGGACCTTCAACATGCCCACCGACCACGCGCATGTCTCGTTCGACGGCGTGCGGATCCCGGACAGCGCCATCCTCGGCCGCGAGGGCCGCGGACTCGAGGTCGTGCAGCACTTCTTCAACGAGAACCGCATCCGGCAGGCCGCTTCCAGCCTGGGCGCCGCGCAGTTCTGCATCGACCGTTCGGTGGAGTACGCCAAGACCAGGGCGCCGTTCGGCAAACCGCTCGCGAGCAACCAGGCGATCCAGTTCCCGCTCGCCGAGTTGTACACGCAGTGCGAGATGCTCCGGGCGCTCATCCACAAGACCGCCTGGAGCATGGATCAGTTCGGGCCGCTGACGCAGTCCGACAAGGTATCAATGTGCAACTACGTGGCCAACCGGCTGTGCTGCGAGGCCGCCGACCGCGCCATGCAGGTGCACGGCGGGCTTGGGTACTCGCGGCACCAGCCGTTCGAGCACATCTACCGCCATCACCGCCGCTACCGCATCACCGAGGGCGCCGAGGAAATCCAGATCCGGCGAGTGGCGGGCTACCTGTTCGGCTTCATCAAGCCAGCCACTCTCAAGGGCGTCACCGGCTGAGGAGGTTCCCGGACATGATCATTGACTGTGCCCGCTACCACGGCGGCCGCAGGCGCGACCAGGGCCCGGTGCCGTTGACCGAGGCGGCGGCGCGGTGCGAGGAGGGCGGCTTCGTGTGGCTGGGCTCGATGACGGGCAGATCTTCGCCATCACCGCCTTCGTGGCCTTCCGTCTAGCGTTCTCTGCGATCAACGACTCGCTCGGCGCTCAGCCTGACGCGCAACTCGCCCAGCCGCTGCCCCCGGAGGTACGCGAGGCCGTGACCTACGGCCGACCTGTCGCTCAAGCAACGGCTACCTGATCTGGCTTGCTCTTTCACTGGTCACCAGAGGCGGATCGCTGGAGTATTATTCCGCGCTCAAAAATAGCCGATGCCACTCGCGCCGAGCGGTGGCCTGGTATTTCCTTTTTGCGGCAATTACGCACTGACGACACACTCGAAACTGATATTGATCTCAGGTTGCTGGCTGCACGGGGATGATTCGCCCGGATATAACATCCTTTACTTCCAAAAGCCACGAATAACAACGGAACCGGAATCATTCTGGCGGGCGGGTGAATTACCGTGAATTCGTCTTCCGGGTATAGACATCGGTGTTTTATGTGACTAGCGTGCCTGGCATGAAGGGCTGGTGCGTGCCAGTCCTGAAGGTGCTGTTGTGGGCTTTCGGGACGGCGATGAGCGGCCTGTGCCTGGCGTTCGGCATAGGCGTGCTGCTCGCTGCCCCCGCCTCAGCCGCGGCCCAGGCCCCCGCCGGCCTGGGCGGCTCGCTGGTCTCGGCCGTCTCCGGCACCGCCGGCGCGGTGTCCCGCCGCCGGGACGGTGACCTCCGCGGCCGCCCGGCACAGTGACCTCCGCCGCGGCCGGAACGGTGGCCGCCGCGGCCGCCAGCACCACGGCCGCCGCCTCCCAGACCGCCAGCACCGTCACCGCCGCCGCCGCGAACACCGCGAGCCCCGTGACCGCGGCGGCGAGCCCGACGGCCGGAACGGTGGCCTCAGCGGCCGGCAGCGTGACCTCAGCGGCCGCCCCGGTCGTCCCCCAGGCTGCCGGGACCGTCTCCGGGACGGTCTCCGCCGCCGCGGGTGCCGTAACCAGCACCGTGAGCACCGCGGGGACCGCAGCCGGCACCGTGACCCAGGCCGCCGCCGGCACCGTGACCAGCGCGGGGACGGCGATCCAGAACATCACCGGAGTTGCAGCCGGCACCGCCTCCGGCGCCGTCGCCGGCACCTTGTCCGGGGTGGGCAGCGGGGCGGGCACCGTGGTCAGCGGACTGACCGGGACGGTGACCGGCGTGGTGTCCCAGGCCGGCGGCGCGGCCGGATCGGTGGCCGGCGGCCTGCCAGTGGTCGGCCCGGGAGCCGGGCAGGTCATCTCCACGCTGACCGGCACCGTGACCAGCCTCCCCGTCCCCTCCGTCCCGTCCCTGCCCCTGCCGTCGCTGCCAGGCCTGCCGTCCGGCGCCGGCACCGGCTCTGGCACCGGTACCGGCAGTGGTACCGGCTCGGGCTCGGGGCCGGGTTCGTCCTCGCCGTCGGGAAGCGACCCGGGTCCGGGGAGCGCCGGCCCGACGGCGGGCAGCACCGGATCCGCTGGATCTGGTTCGGGGGCTGGCGGGCCTGCGGGCGGCACTGTGCCGTCCAGCCCGCTGCCCGGCCCGGTCGCCCCGGTCCCGGTCACCTCGGTCCCGGGCCTGCCCGGTGCGGCTGTGCCGGGTGCGGGTGTGCCGGGTGCGGGTATCCCCGGGTCCGTCCCGCCGGGTACCGCCCCTCACGGCACCGCCCCCGGGATCGGCCCGGTCACCCTGCCGTCGCTGCCCGGCCTGCCCGCTGGCTCGGGCGCGAGTGCGGGCCTTTCGGCGGCAGCGGCCGTGTCCGCCGGCTCCGGCGGGTCGCCCGCTGTGCCGGTGCCGTGCCGGTGGCGCCTGTGGTGCCGGCGGGTGCGGGCGGGTCCCCCGAGGGCGGGGATGCCCTGTCCGCGGGCGGCGGCGGGGCGGGCACGGCCGGGTTCGCCGGCCTGGCCCTGCTGATCCTGGCCGGCCTGGCGGTGCCGGGCCTGGCGCTTGTCCGCCGGGTGGTCGTGGTCCCGTCCGCGGCCGCCATCGTGTCCTTGCATGAGGTCCCCGGCTAGCCGCTGACCGTTCCTCCAGGTCAGCCTCTCACCCCTGTTCCCTGTCAGGCCCGTTTCCTGTGGCCCCGGGGGTGAGGTCCGGAATTACCCCTGTTCGTTCGTGCAAGGAGAGTGCAATGAATCGTGTCCTCGCGCGCCTGGCGGCGCTGTCCGCCGGGCTGGTCGCCCCCGCGGTCCTGGCCGCCGGCGCCATGGCGTCCACCTGCCCGCCCCCGGCCCCGTGCCCCCCCCACCCGGTCGTGGTGACGGCCTACCACCCCGGCCCCTGCCACCACAGCCACGGCCACCCCGGCCCGGTCCTGACCGGCTGGACCGGCTGGACCGGCCAGCCCGGTAACCCCGGCCACCACCGCCACCACCCCGGAACCCCCGGCCAGCCCGGAAGCCCGGGACAACCTGGTAGCCCTGGCCAGCCCGGCCAGCCTGGTAGCCCGGGGCAGCCCGGTAGCCCGGGCGGTCCTGGCGGTCCTGGCGGTCCTGGCGGTCCTGGCGGTCCTGGCGGTCCTGGGGGTCCTGGGGGGTCCGGGAAGCCCGGGGAATCCGGGGACTCCGGGTAACGCGGGCGGGGCGCCGTCGCTGATTTCGGTCGGCCTGCCGACGATCAACCTCCCGGTCTCGGTGCTCAGCACCGGCTCGGGCAACGGCTCAGCCACCAGCCACCACCACCACCACGGCCGGCACCAGTGCCGGCGGGTCGCTGATCTCGGTCACCGGCCCCGGCGCGGTCAACCTGCCCATCAGTATCGGCAGCACCGGCTCCGGCAACGGGTCGGCCACCGGCACCACCGGCACCGGGCCGGCCAGCACCGGCGGATCACTGGCCTCGGTGAACCTGCCCGGCTCGGTCAACGCCCCGATCTCGGTGCTGAGCACCAATTCAGGGAACGGGTCCGCGTCCGGCACCCAGACCAGCACGGGCAACTCCGCACAGGGCGCCGACGGATCACTGGCCTCGGTCACCGGCCCGAGCGCGGTCAACCTGCCCATCACCGCAGCCAGCAACGACTCCGGCAACGGGTCCGCGTCTGGCACCAGCCAGACCAGCACCGGCAGCTCCAGCCAGGGCACCGGCGGATCACTGGCCTCGGTGAACCTGCCCGGATCGGTCAACGCCCCGGTCTCGGCGCTGAGCAGCAACTCCGGCAACGGCTCCGCCACCAGCACAACCGGAACCAGCACCGGCAGCTCCAGCCAGGGCACCGGCGGATCACTGATCTCGGTGAACCTGCCCGGATCGGTCAACGCCCCGGTCTCGGCGCTGAGCAGCAACTCCGGCAACGGCTCGGCCACCACCGGCAGCACCGGCAGCATCGGTCACACCCCGGGCAGCAGCGGCAGCACCAGCGGAACCACCGCCGGCGGCACCCTGCAAACCGCCACCGGCGGCCTGGGACTGTAACACCAGGTAACACCCGCCACATGAAGTAAACGGGACAGTCTCCGGCCGGGAAACGGGAACCCGGCCGGAGACCGCCCCCAACAGCAAACCGCACCACGGGAAACCGGCAGGGAGGAGCCAACGGGACAGGCACAACGACCACGCGGAGCGCTACCGCCCGCAACCTGAAGACACCGAGCCCGCCAGCGTGAACCACGCTCCGTTCGGAAGAAAGATCATGAACCTGCGTGGCTCAGGCGAGCTCGGATTGCAGGACCTCGCCCGCGGGACGGCGGGTGCCGAGCCGGGCAGGAACAACGGTGCTGGCGGCGACGGTCAGCGGAACGGTGGCGACCAGCCACCACAGCGGCGGCAGCGTCGCTCGCGGCCGCCTCCGGCGGCTCGCCCAGCGACGTCGTTGCCGCAACGACGCGTACCTGACGACGTGGGTGCCCACAACGACGTTGTTCCCGCCGCCGCCCTCTGGCTCGCTGGCCGCATTGACAGACCGGTGGTCGGTCTGCGAGAGTTAGACCGACAGTCGGTCTTTTTGGTCAGCGGAGTGCGGTGGCCACGAACGAGGGAGAAGACCATGACTAGCAAGATGGCCGGCCGGGGCGCCGGCGCTGTTGGTCTGCGGGCTCGGGTCCAGCTACCTGTGGCGGCACGTGACCGGGGCGGTTACGGCCAGCCCGGCCGCGCGGCCGCCGGCCCGCCGCACGGGCACGCGCCTGCCTGAGGAAGGCAAACCCGGTCCGCGACTCGCCGCGGACCAGCCGACGCCGCTGAGCCGACCGGAACGCTGGCTCGCGGAGTTCCTTGTCGCCTGCCCGGACCGCCGTAACGCCGGTCCGGCGGCACGGGCGGCCGCGCGCGCCGCAGCCGCACCTTTACCCCCCGATCGTGCGATTTACGGAGGCCACGATGATGTTCCTTGACTGCCCGGCCTACCTGGACCAGGAAGGCGCCGCCCGGTGCGGGCTGCCTGCCGAGGTCAGGTGCCGGTTCACCATGCGCTCGGCTGACGGGCCGGTGGAAAGCGCCATGATCAGGTGCCCGGCCGGGCACTCGTTCAGCGGGCCCGTCGAAGCTCTCAGCTGGGACAGCTCGGGCAAACACGATCCGGTGGCGGCCCGAGCCGGTTCCCGCGCTGGCGGCGGAGCCGCGCGCCGGGATTTCCCCGGCTCGCCGCGACGGCACGCTCGCCGCCCGGTCAGCGCACCCGCGTACTATCTGGGGCGCCCGGCCGGCCAGTGGATGGCCATCATGCGCCCGCGCCGCCGGCTGGCTACCGGGGCCGGGGCCCGGTGATGGCTGGCTCGACCTGGAACCCGGGCACCGGCGTGGCTCCCTCGGTTACCGCGCTCCTGGCGGGCCCGGATCATCCCTGCCGCCAGCACCCGGAGCTGTTCTTCGCCGAGTCTCCGCGGGATGTAGAGCAGGCCAAGACCCTGTGCCAGGGATGCCGGGCCAGGAAGGCCTGCCTGGCCGGTGCGGTCGGGCGCCGGGAGCCCTGGGGTATCTGGGGCGGCGAGCTGCTGATCCACGGTGTGATCGTGCCGCGCAAGCGTCCCCGCGGACGCCCCCGCAAGACCGATATGGCCGCTTAGGCGGCGAACGGCGGCAATCCGCAGCGGATGGCCAGGGCGGGGTCGCGGTAGGACACCAGCGTGGTGATGAGCAGCTGACCGAGCAGACGGAGCCGATCTCTCGGTGATGCTGACGGCGACTGTTACGATGTGGCCACGGCAAGATCCGCACGCCGTCCGCCGCCGCCGTCCGCGCCTGCGCCGCACGATGGCATCGCCGGTCAAGGTCTCCCGGGGCCCGTGATCACCTGTCCGGCAGGCATGCCCCTCGTCGGCGGGATGCGCGGGGTCTCGCCGGAGACGGACGCAGCTATGCCGAAGAAGCAGACCACCGCGGGGAAGAAGGCACGCGCCGCGGCCCGCCAAGGGGCAAAGTACACGGCCGCGCTGCGCGGGCAGTTCGCGCCCGGCGCTGCAGCGACAGACTTTGCGCATCCGGCGGGCCTGGCGCACCGCACCCTGCTGGATCATCCGCCGGGTTTCCGGCCGTTCCGCGGTACCGGTCTGTTCGAGCGGATCGGCGGCCAGCCGACGATCCGCACGACTGGTCGACCTGCTGTACGAGGGGATCAATGACGACGATCAGCTGCGCCCGCTGTTCCCGCGCGACCTGGCCGGCAGCCGGTCGATGCAGAAGCTGTTCTTCGCCGAGTGGCTGGGCGGCCCGGGTCGGTACAGCGAGCAGGCCTACGCAGGCCTGGGGCACAGCCACGACGGCCTGCCGATCACGCCCGCGCTCGCCGACCGGTGGCTGGGGCACTTCGGCCGCGCGCTGGCGGCCACGGTCGCGGCCGCCAGCGATCGCAGCGCGATCCAGGCGCAAGTCCGCTCCCTCGCGATGACGCTGGTCACCGGGCAGGTGGCCCCGGCACGGCGTCCCGGGCGGGGGAACAGGCCTGGCGCGAAGGACGGCCCGCGGCCAGTGGCCTGGTGCGGCATCGCCGCCCGGAGCGTGACGCGCGCGAGGGATCTCGCGCGCCGTGGTGATGCCGCCGGGCTCGGCGCGGCGCTGGCGGAGGCACCGGATCTGCTGCTTCCGTCGTACTCCGCGGCGATCATGCAGGCCGCCGCGCTGGCCGGCCGGGCCGAAACTGTACGGCTGCTGCTGGATCGCGGGGCCGGAGCGGACCACCCCTGGTCCCTTCCGGTCAAGGTCACCGGGGCGGCGTTCGAGCGGGTGGTGTTCGTGACGCCGCTGTGCGCGGCGCGGCTGAAGCGCCGGCCCGCGGTCGAGGCGCTGCTCTCGGCGGCGGGTGCCCACGAGGACGTCTTCACCGCGGCCTTCCTCGGCGACCTCCCGTCGCTTACGCAGATGCTCGCGGCCGATCCCGGCCTGGCCCAGGCGGCGGATCCGGCCCTCGACGCCCTGCGCATCACCCCGGTCGAGCACGCGGTCGCGGGCGGGCAGGCCGCGGCGCTGCGGCTCATCCTGGACCACGTCGCCGATCCGCTTCCTGGCTATGCGCGGGCGCTGCGCGGGGCCGCCGCCCAGGGCAGCCTGGCCATGACCGAGCTGCTGCTGGCCCGCGGCGCGGACGCGACGCGGATCGGCACCGGCCGGTGGGTCCTGCATCCCGAGCTGGCGCCGCTGCTGGCCAGCGGGGGCGCGGCGATCGACTCGTCAGGCTCGTGGATCGGGGCCAGCTGCACCGGGAACCAGGGCCGCAAGGACGATCCGGAGTTCGTCCGCGCCCTCCTGCACTACGGGGCCAGCGCGAACGACCGTCGTTCCGGCGACCCGGAAGGTACGTCCGGCGTCCGGGCGCTCAACGCGACGGCGCTGCACTACGCGGCCCGGGCGGGTTTCCTGCGGACCATCGAGGTGCTCCTCGAGTACGGCGCAGACCCCGACGCCCGCGACAGTCACGGCCGCACGCCGCTTGACTGGCTCGAACAAGCGGCACCGTCAGTACCGCGAGCAGCCGTCCGGAACCTGATCGCGCCCGGACCACATCGATGATCACTGTGGCCCACTCGATCTGGGCCGATTCAGCCTGTTTTCGTTAACGCGAACGCGTTGATGACATCCTCCGGAAGCCAGCGGAGCATCAGGTTTGCGGCCGCTGAGTCCGTGAAGCCGGCACAAGACACGCCGATCAGGGCAGTCTCGCCGGGGTCAAACCCGGGCACCTGTGGCGCGCCGCGCTGTAGCGTGGCGAGATCCCGGCTGCCGAAAGGATGATCGAGCCATTTGACGGAGCCGGCGTACCAGAGCCTCCTGGCCACAGGTGCACGGTCGGCGCCTATCAGGTCGATCTCCGGGTCGAACGCACGGTTCCACCAGCCGCCGACGACGGCCGCCTCTGGCCAGGGAAGATCAGCGGCTGCGAGGGATAGCGCGGCCCGGATGATGGGCTCCACCGCGCGACCGCGCCATGACGCCCATCGGCGGCTGATCAGCGTGCTCGCCGCTGCGGCCCGGCCGCGCCTGCTCAGTTCGTGGACCGGCCTCCCGATCGCCAGGTAAAACCGCAGGCTGGTGTCGGCGATGCGGTACAGCGCCGGCTTGGTGGCCCGGACCGACAATGGCTCGTCAATGGCGAGCAGGTGCTTGTCCTCGACCAACCTGCGCAATACCGGGGTCAGTGTTCCTGATGGGACCGCCCCGATCCGGCTGCCGGCCTCGGCCGCGATATTGGCGTGCGTCCGGTTGCCGCCGCCCACTGCCTCGATCACCCTTCGCATGACATCAGGTGCCGGGAATTCCGCCAGTAGCGCGGCCTCAGGAACACCGAACAGCGGAGATGCCGGGTCGGCGCATTCATGTTCCGCGAACTCCAGTGGTGGGACGCCAGTTGGCCATGCGCGCAGAATGCCTGGAAGCCCGCCCGACATCAGATACGCGTCAATGGCGTCTGCTGCCGGGAGGTTCAGCGCACCGCCCACCTCAGCGGGATTCAGCGGACCGAGCAGCATGTTATCGGCCCGGCCGAAGAACGGCCGGTCATACGCGGTCAGCCGTTCCATCATGTGCAGATCACTGCCGAGCAACAAGAGCAGCACGGGACGGCGGGATAGCAGCCGGTCCCACGCGGTCTGGAGGGCCCCGTCGAAGATGTCATCCTGCTCGGCCAGCCATGGCAACTCGTCGAGGACGACAATTGCCGGAGAGTCTGGAAGCACGGCGGCGAGTGCGCGGAACGCGTCAGGCCAGCTCGCGGTCGGCTCTGCGGGCACCAGACCGCGGTCGCGAGGCACAGTGGAATTGCTCAGCTCCGCCAGGAACGCCGCAATCGCCTCGACCGGCGACGCGCCCTTGGTCGCGGTATAAAACAGGTACGGTACTTCGGCGCGATCACAGAACTCCTGCGCAAGGCGTGACTTTCCTACCTGCCGCCGACCCCTGATAACGAGCGCTGTACCAGTGCCGCTCGCCTTGATCCCGGCGAGCCGCTTCTGCAGAAGCGCAAGTTCTGACTTCCTGCCCGCAAACCCCACTGTCATGTAGCCCTCATCTATATAGATGAAATCTACATAGAACGATAATTAAAGAAGGGGCGGAGGTCAACCTCCGGAGGCATCCGTTCCGCTGCGCTGCAGGGCTCCGGTAGCTTCGGGGTCATGGAGCTCCACGTCGGATGCGCTATGTGGAGCTACGCACCGTGGCAGGGCCGGTACCTGCCTGGATCGCTGTCCCCGCGGGAGCGCCTGCGTAGCGTACGCGACCTGGTGCAACGCCGTGGAGGGCAATACGACCTTCTACGCGATCCCCGCCCTGGACACGGTGAGATCGTGGGCCGAGCAGACCAGCGCTGACTTCCGGTTCATCCTCAAGCTGCCGAAAACGATCACTCATGAGCGCCGCCTGGCCGACGTCGCGGACCCGCTCCGCGCCTTCCTGGCCGCGATCGAACCCCTCGGGCCGCGGGCCCACGCCCTCTGGATTCAGCTGCCCCCGTCGTTCAGCCCCGCCGACCTCGGCGCGCTGGCCGGTTTCCTGGGCCGCCTCCCGCGCGAGCACCGGTACTGCGTGGAGGTACGGCACCGCGCGTTCTTCGAGGACCCGCGATGGGAACAGCAGCTGGAGCGAGTTCTGGGTACGGCCGGCGCCGAATGGGTGACGTTCGACACCACCGTCTTGTTCGGGAGCGAGCCGGTGACCGCCGCCGAGCGGGAGGCGTGGCGGAACAAGCCACGGGTACCCCGCCGGTCACGGGCCCTCACGTCCCATCCGATCGTCCGGTACCTCGGCCGGGACGACGCCGCACTTACCACCGAGGGATGGCAGCCCTGGCTGGGCACCGTGGCCGGCTGGCTGCGTGAGGGGCGTTCCCCGACCGTGTTCATCCATACGCCCGACAACGTAGACGCGCTCGAGCTGGCCCGCCGGTTCCACCGCGACGTGCGAGCCCGGGTGCCCGAGGTCGAGCCGCTCCCGGAGCCCGCCCCCGCCGGACCGCCGACGCTGTTCTGAGCGCGGTCACGATCACCCGCCGGCGGCGAGGTACCGGGCCAGGTGATCGATCACGGCGCGCGCGTCGTCCTCGATGCCGCACATGAACGTGGACCTGCGCCGGCGCAGCACGGGCAGCCCGAGCGCGTACAGCCCCGGGCTGTCCACCACGCCGCCCTCGTGGCGCAGCTGGCCCTTCGCGTCGAGGGCGGGCACGTCGAGCCAGCGGTAGTCGGGCCGGAAACCGGTCGCCCATACGATCGCGCGGATCTCGCCGCTGCCCAGGTCGAGCTGCAGCCGGGTCGATTCGGGCACGCGGGTCGGCGGGAAGCGCTCGGGCGGGGCGACCTCGGCGTCGCGGCCGTTCGCCCGGGCCCAGTCGTCGAACGTGTCCAGCAGGCGCCGCAGCTTGAGGTCTGCGAGTGAGAACACGTTGCGCAGGCCGCCGGAGAACAACGCCCGGCCGTCCCGGACCGCCGCCCAGCGGCCGGTCAGCTCGACGCCGATATCGGCGAGCGCGTTCAGGTCGAGCGTGGTCCGCTCCGGAGTCCCGACGAGCTGGGGTGACGGCAGCCGCCGGGCCCGGGTGAGGTCCTCGACCTCGTCGTACCGCTGGTCCCACACGCCCGACTCGTCCATCCACCACAGCACGTCGCGGCCGCGGTACGTGCGCGGCATCCGCACGTGCTCCCCCACGGCCAGGGTCACCGGCCGGCCCGACCGCTGCAGCTCGGCGGCCAGCTGCACGCCGGTCGCCGACGCTCCCACGACGAGCACGCCGCCGTCGGGGAGCTTGGCCGGGTCGCGGTAGTCGAACGGCGTCAGCTGTTCGACGGACGCCGGCACCGCGGCGGCGAGCGCCGGCACCGACGGCTGGTTGCAGGCGCCGCTCGCGATGACCACGGCCCGGCAGGCCAGCTCGCCGTGCGTCGTCGTCACGCGGTACCCGTCGTCGGCGTGCCGGACCGACGTGACGGTCGTGCCGGTCCGGACGGGAGCACGCGCGAGCGCGGCGAAACGCTCGATGAACGCGGTCACCTCCGCCACCGTCATGTACCCGTCCGGGTCCGGGCCGTCATAGCGAAGGCCCGGCAGGCGGCTCTGCCAGCTGGGGGTGAGCAGCCGCAGCGAGTCCCAGCGTTCGGTCCGCCAGGAGTTCGCCACCTCGCCGCGCTCGAGCACGACGTGGTCGATCGACCGGTCGCCCAGGAAGCGGCTCGCGGCGAGGCCCGCGTGTCCCGCGCCGACGACGACCGTGGTTACGCGCTCGATGATGTCGCTCTCAGGCTCAGTCTCAGGCTGGGGCTCAGGCGACTTCGACGGTGACGTTCGTCGGGTTGGTGAGGGCGTCGAACACGGCGGAGCGCTTCTGCGACTGGGCCACCAGCGCCTCGACGTCCTCCCGCGACGCGTCCGCGTCGATATGGAAGGTCACCTTGATGTCGTTGAAGCCGTTGCGGACGTCGCTGTCGGCACCGAGGATCCCGCGGATGTCGTGCGCGCCTTCGACGGTCGAGGTGACCGAGCGCAGCTGGATGCCGCGGTTCTCCGCGACCGACGCGACGCCCGCGGTCAGGCAGCTGGCCAGGCCGACGATGAGGTACTCGATCGGCGTGATGCCGTTGTCGGTCGCCGCGAAGACCTCGGGGTGGTCGGCCTCGAACACCGACTCGGCCTTGTGCTCGTGCTCCTCGCCGAGGCCGAAGAAGCTCTGCACCTTGATCTGGCTGTGCACGCCGTGCTGCCAGCTGGCGGACGCCCGCCAGGTGAACTGGGCGGCCTCAGGCGCGCCCTTGAGCACCTCGCGCGCGTCGAGCAGTGCCTGCACGTTGACGCCGTTGGTGACCGTGGTCATGTCCCCTGTATCCCTCTCGCTCGCTTCATTAGTATTCCGGTGGAGATGATTGACAATACAATAGCTCCGACCAGCTAAGATAGCCTGCATGCCAGAGCCAGCCTCGAAGCTCGCGGCTGGGCCCGCCGGCGCAGCCGGCCAGGTAAGCAGAGCCGGCGCAGCCGCCAGGTAAGCAGAGCCGGCGCAGCCGGCCAAGCTGGCAGTGTCGGCACGGTCGAAACACAGTACCTGGACCTGCCGGAGCCGGTGCCGCTCGACTGCGGGCAGGACCTGTACCCGGTCCGGGTGGCCTACGAGACCTACGGTGCCCTTTCACCCCGGCGGGACAACGTCATCCTGGTGTGTCATGCGCTCAGCGGTGACGCGCACGCGGCGGGCTTCGCGAAGGCACCGACCGAAGCCAGCACGCGCGACGGGTTCGCGGCCGAGGATCGCGACGGCGTGACCGGCAAGACGCTGGGCTGGTGGGACGGGATGATCGGCCCCGGCAAGGCGTTCGACACCGACCGTTTCTTCGTGGTGTCCACGAACCTGCTGGGCGGCTGCCGCGGGACGACCGGGCCGTCATCGGCCGACCCGGCGACCGGCGCGCCGTACGGGCCGGATTTCCCGGTGATCACGGTCGCGGACATGGTGCGGACCGAACGCGCGTTCCTGGACGTGCTCGGCATCGAGCGGCTCGCGGCGGTGGCCGGCGGCTCGCTCGGCGGGATGCAGGCGTTCGAGTGGGCGATCCTGTATCCCGATCAGGTCGACGCGGTGGTGGCGATCGCCAGCACGCACGCCCTGCACCCGCAGGGCGTGGCCTGGAACTCGATCGCGCGAGACGCGATCATGCGCGATCCGGCCTGGCAGGGCGGCCGCTACTACGGCACCGGCCAGGCACCAGACGGCGGCATGGGCGTGGCGCGGATGGTCGGCCACATCACCTACCTGTCCGCGCTGGCGCTGCACGACAAGTTCGGCCGGCGGCTGCAGTTCGCCGACGACATCCGGTACACGATCACCGAGCCGGAGTTCGAGGTCGAGAGCTACCTGCGCCACCAGGCCGACTCGTTCGTCAAGCGCTTCGACGCCAACACCTACCTGCGCATGTCGCGCGCGCTGACGTACTTCGATCTCGCCCGGCAGTACGGCGGCGGGTCGCTCGTGCGGGCCCTGGAGAGCGTCCGCGCGCGGACCCTGCTGATCGCGTTCAGTTCCGACTGGCTGTACCCGCCGTCCGCGTCGAGGGAGATGGCCGACGCGCTCCGCGCGCTCGGCAAGCCGGTCGAGTCGCGCGTGATCGAGGCGCCCTACGGCCACGACTGCTTCCTGCTCGAGGAAGCGCGGCAGACGCCGATCATCCGCCAGTTCTTGAGCAAGCACAGCCTGGGTTCAGCGTGACCTCGAGGAAGATGTCTTTATGACTGACAAGCCCTCTCGTGTCGAGGAAGACCACGCGTTCGGGTTCGAGACCCGGCAACTGCACGCCGGGCAGCGGCCCGACCCGAACACGGGGGCGCGCGCGGTGCCGATCTTCCAGACGACCAGCTACGTGTTCGAGGACCCGGAGTCGGCGGCGGCGTACTTCAACCTGCAGGAGTACGGGAACACGTACTCGCGGATCATGAACCCGACCGTCGCGGTGTTCGAGGAGCGGGTGGCGAACCTGGAGGGCGGCGCCGGCGCGGTAGCGTTCGCGAGCGGGATCGCCGCGCAGGCCGGCGCGCTGTTCACCCTGCTGGAGCCGGGCGACCACGTGGTCTCGTCCGCGGCGCTGTACGGCGGGACGGTGAACCAGTTCAAGCACTGGCTGCGCAAGATGAACGTCGAGCTCACCTGGGTCGACCCCGACGATCCTTCCGCCTGGGAGAAGGCGGTGCGCCCGAACACCAAGGCGTTCTTCGGCGAGACGATCGGCAACCCGGCCGGGAACGTGCTGGACATCGAGACCCTGGCGGGCATCGCGCACTCCCATGAGCTGCCGCTCATCGTGGACAACACGTTCGCGACGCCGTACCTGTGCCGCCCGATCGACTGGGGCGCCGACATCGTGATCCACTCGGCGACCAAGTTCATCGGCGGCCACGGCACGTCGATCGGCGGCGTGGTCGTGGAGGCGGGCACGTTCAACTGGTCCAACGGACGGTTCGGGGTGGTCGCGGAGCCCTCGCCGGCCTACCACGGCCTGCAGTTCCACGAGACGTTCGGGACGTACGGCTACCTGATGAAGCTCCGCGCCGAGACCCTGCGCGACCTGGGCGCGGCGCTCTCGCCGTTCAACGCCTTCCTGTTCCTGCAGGGCCTGGAGACGCTGTCGCTGCGGATGGAACGCCACGTGTCCAACGCGCTGGCCGTCGCGTCGTTCCTGGAGGGGCACGAGCTGGCGTCGAACGTGACCTACCCCGGCCTGCCGTCGAGCAGGTACCGGCCGCTGGCCGACAAGTACCTGCCGCTCGGGGCGGGCGCGGTGTTCTCCTTCGACTGCGCCGGCGGCCGGGACGGCGGCCAGGACCTCATCCGGGGCGTGAGCCTGTGGTCGCACCTGGCGAACGTCGGCGACGCGAAGAGCCTGATCATCCACCCCGCCAGCACGACGCACCGGCAGCTCGGCGACGACGAACTGCGGGCGGCCGGCGTCGGGCCGGGGACGGTGCGATTGTCGGTCGGCACCGAGTCGGTCGAGGACCTGATCTGGGATCTGCAGCAGGGCTTCGCGCTCGTCGCCGCGACGGCGGGCGCGGACAGGAAGGCGGCGGCTCATGAGCGAGTTCGATCTCGCGCGCTACCAGGATCCGCTGACGATCCAGCGCGTGCTGCACACCGCCAGCACGATCGCGATCGTGGGCCTGTCGAACAACGAGCTGCGGGCCAGCTACTTCGTCGGCTACTACCTCAGGCGGCACGGCTACCGGGTGATCCCGGTGAACCCCCGCGAGACGGAGATCCTCGGCCAGAAGTGCTACGCGAGCCTGCTGGACGTGCCCGAGCCGGTGGACGTGGTGAACGTGTTCCGCGCGCCGGACGCGCTGCCGGGGATCGCGCGGGACGCGGTGGCGATCGGCGCCGGCGCCCTGTGGTGCCAGTTCGGCGTGATCAACGAAGAGGGCGCGCGGATCGCCGAGGACGGCGGCGTGACCGTGATCATGGACCGCTGCCTGAAGGTCGAGCACGCGCGTTACGTGGGCCGGATGCACTGGCTCGGCTTCAACACCCAGCGCATCACCGCCGTCCGCTCCGGGCTCCAGTGAGTTCCGGTGACAGGACCGCAGGACCCGGCGGCGAGGCGCTTCTTCACCGGCTAGACCGTTGCGGCTACCGGGCGTAGTATGACGTCACGGTTGATGAGCCAGCCGGTCCGGTGATCCGGGCTGCCTGGTCTCCGCCCTCCCCGCGCAATTTCCGCGTTTCGCCGGAGACAACTTCCTTGTGGCGCGGGAAAGCGGCCGGATGCGTGACATCAGGTATTCCATCGAGACGATCTGCGGCTTGCCCGTGGTGGCAGCGCCCGCCGATATCGACGTCACCACCGCGGACCAGCTCCGCATAGTCCTGCTCGAAGCCGCGGCCGACGGGAATACGACGGTCGTGGTGGACATGACCGGCACCCAGTTCTGCGATTCCTCGGGGCTCGGTGTCCTGGTCCGCGCGCACAAGCGGGCCCTGGCCGAAGGCGGTGAGCTCCGGCTGGTCATCCCGCCTGGCGGCGCCGTCTACCGCATCTTCTCGCTGACCAGCCTGTACCGCTTCATCCCCCGCTTCGACAACCTGGCGGAGGCCCTCATGCAGCGGCCCGCGGTCAGCGGAGCATGAACATGTGGCTGGGGTTACGCATGCCGGCTAATGACAGCGCGGACCCGGCGGGCAGCCTCGAGGCGGCGGTCGCGACCGGCGATTGCGGCCCCGTGGTGGTGCTCTCCGGCGAGGCGGACCTCAACAGCCTCCCGCGGTTGAACGCGCTGGTCAGCGCGCAGCTGTCCGGGGAGACACAGCGGCTGATGATCGACGTGTCCGGGCTGAGCTTCGCCGATACGGCCTCGATCCGGACGCTGATCCTGGCGGCGAAGGCTCTGAGGGAACGCAGCGGAAGTCTGGTCCTGCTGCACCCGCAGCGACCCGTGGCCCGGGTGCTGGCCCTGCTGGGCGCGGATCACATGCTCACGATCCTGAGCGAGCCGGACCCCGGGGATGGCGCTGGTCAGCGGGCTTAGGGCCGACGCCGGGGCCGGCGGCCGCCGCGGAGCGCCAGTTCGCGGCCTGGACGCGCTCGCGGGCGGCGAACTGGCGGGCATGCGCCGCTCTGTCCCTCAGCCGCTCCGCGGCGTCCGGCCTGGTGCTCGCGAGGCGCTCAAGGGTATCGGCAATACAGTCCTCGGTCTCCGCGATGGAGGCGGCCGTGGCCGCTATCCGCTGGCGGAGATCCCTCGCCGTGGAAACAGTCTCGGCCATCTTCTCGTCGTTCAGCATATTTCCCACAGAATCCTCCCCAGGTCGGCGGCAGGACAGCCGGCTGGGCCCCGGGCCGGCCGGGAAAGAGTCAGCCGTGTGGCTCGCGGGCTACCCTGCTCCGGGGGAGTTATGCGAGCGGTCAGCTGCGGCGCGCGATGGATACTGTCCTGCCGACGCCGCCGCCGCGAGCCGCAGGGGGCTCTCCGGCGGATCGCGAACCGTGGGACGCGGCCTGCTCGACTATCCGTTCGGCCAGGACACTGATCTTGATGTTGGCGGTTTGCGAGGCCCGGCGCAGCAGGTCGAAGGCGTCCTCGGGTCCGCACTGGCGCTGGGCCATCACGATGCCCTTGGCCTGCTCGATCACCGGCAGGGTGTCCAGCCTGGCCTGCAGCCGGGCGAACGCGGAGTCGTGCAGGATCTCCCGCCGGGACCGCCCGTTGCGGACCTGGTCCATCGTCACCCGCAACCGGGCCATGGCCGCTTCGTACCGCCGTGCCTGGGCTTCGAACTCCCGCCGCGCGGCGTCCAGCCGGCTCGTGACCTCAAGCAGGCGGTCACCAGGACCCGGATCCATGCGATCAAGCTATCAGGCCTGGCCGGATACGGACAGGCCCGACGGGCGGGCGGCCCGGCCACGGGCGGCACTGCGGCCGGCGCCCTCGTCCATCACGACGATCACGCCCTGCGGGGTGTCCTCGTCGTCGCGCAGCTGGAGATACTCAAGCCGCATGCTGACCGGGCGCCCGCGCCGGGTGATCGCCCGGACCTGGGCCTCGGTCCTGGCTGGCTGGCCGGCCAGCGTCTGCTTCAGCACGGGCACGATGTCTGCCACCGGCAGGCCGATGTCCAGGTCGGCGAAACCGCGCCCGGCAGCTTCCTCGGAGCGCAGCCCCCATAGGTCCTCCGCGCCAGGCCCCCACTCGTAGACCCGTAGGTCGGTGTCCACCACCACGACGGCGCTGCCGAGGCTGCGCAGGGTCGAGGCGGCGAAGGTCTTGATGGAATCGAGTTCCTCGCCGCGCAGCCGGAGCACGTCGTTGATCATCTGCAGCTCGTCGTTGGTCGACTGGAGCTCCTCGTTCATGGTCTCCAGTTCCTCGTTGGTCGACTGGAGCTCCTCGTTGGTGGTCTCCAGTTCCTCGTTGGTCGACTGGAGCTCCTCGTTGGTGGTCTCCAGTTCCTCGTTGAGCGACTGGAGCTCCTCATAGGCGTGCTCCAGGTCGTGGCTGGAGCGCTCCAGCTCCTCCCGGAGCTGCCGGTACTTGGTCACGTCCAGGAAGCTGATCCCCACCCCGACCGGGACGTCCGAGTGGCGGTACAGCGGGACCACGGTCACGTCGTACACGCTGGGTTCCACCGCTGGACCGCGATGCCAGAGGACGTCGGTGAGCTCGGCCGGCCGCTGCTCGGTGCTGACCTGCTCGATGATCGATCGCAGCTCGACCGGCCGGTAGGAGACCTCCAGGTCCTGGAACGGCCGTCCGACATCCCTCGGCCGCAGGTTGAACAGCGTCTCGGCCCGGGCGTTGGCGGCGGCCAGCCGGCCCCCGCGGTCAATCACGAGCTGCGCGACCGGCCCGGCGGCCAGGGCGGCGGACTCCAGGGCAGGCCCGCCCGCATCGCTGCTGGCCGGGCCGTTCGGGGGGGCCGACCGGGACGGCTCGGCCGGCGACGACTTGCCGATCTTGCGGAACATCCGCTTGCGCAGGTCGACCGGCTCGAACTGGTCATTGTGATTGAGCAGCATCTCCGCCTTGCCCAGGAACAGGAAGCCGGGGTCGGACAGCGCGAAGTGGAACTTGCGGATGATGTTCGACTGGGTCTCGGCGTTGAAGTACATCAGCGTGTTCCTGGCCACCAGCAGGTCCACCCGGGAGATGGGGGCGTCGCGGGTCAGGTCGTTGCGGCCGAATATCACCTGGCGGCGAAGATCGCGGCGGAAAGCGTACCTGGTGCCGTTGGCCTCGAAGTACTTCTGCCGGAATTCCTCGCTGACCTCGGAGATCTGCCGCTCGGTGTAGACGCCCGTGCGCGCCTGCCCGAGGGCGTCCTCGTCCAGGTCGGTGGCGTAGATTTTCACCCGGGCCAGGAAGTCCTCCAGGCCCAAGATCTCCACCAAGATGATAGCGAGGGTATAGGCCTCCTCGCCGGTCGCGCAGCCCGCGCTCCAGACCCGGAGCGGGCGACGGGCGCTCTTGGCCGATGCCAGCTCGGGGAGCACCTCCTCGTACAGCCCCTGCCAGGCCGGCGGGTCGCGGAAGAATCCGGTCACGTTGATGAGCAGGCTGTCGAACAGCCGGGTGAATTCCTCCGGCTCAAGCTCGAGATAGTCGCGATACTCGCTCAGCGAGGTGACCGCGCTCGCATCCATGCGGCGGCGGATGCGCCGCATGATCGTCGACCGCTTGTACCCGGTGAAATCGAACCCTCGGGTCTCCTTCAGCATGAGCAGCAACTCATCGAACTCGGTGTCGCTTTCCTCGCCTGGCACAATCCATCACGCTACTCGTCATCGGCGGGAACCGCGATTCCGGGCAGTTCAAGCAGCCGGCGGACCTGCCTGGCTGACGAGCGGGCGGACCGGGCACTGCCCCGGAAGCCGCCGGCCGAGAGCGGATATCCCTGATCCTCGGCGGTTTCGGCCAGGACCTGGTGCAGCCGGGCCCGCTCCTCCAGGCGCAGCACCGCCGCCCACAGGGCCCGCTCGATCCCGGCCGCCTGGGCGGCCAGCAGGCTTCCGCCGACCAGCCGTGTCCGGCCTGGCAATCGAATCTCACAGGCACTGAGGCTTCTTCCTGGCCGAGCGGACCGCCGCATTCGGGGCAGGTCACCCGCTCCACGGACTGGGCCGGGCGGCCGGCGGGAGGACCGGCTCGAGGAAGACGCTGAGCTGCCGGTCCAGATCGGGGTCCGGCGGGATCGCCTGCCCGGGTACCGGGCGGCGGCTTTCCGTGTCGATGAAGGCGGCCAGGTCGGCCAGGCGCATGACCCGGGAGTTCCGGGTAGCGGCCATCGCGGCCCGGGGCATGCCCGCATAGGCGCTTTCGCCGGGGTCCTGGATCGCGACGATTCCGCCCCGCCGCTCCACCGCGGCGGCTCCGGCGGCTCCGTCGTCGAGCGTGCCGCTGAGCACCACGGCGATCGTGTGCGGGCCGCCCGACAGGGCGGCGCTGATGAACAGCGGGTCGGCGGCCGGACGGTGACCGTTGTGTCGCGGCCCCCGGGACAGACGGATCTTGTCACCAACCAGGAGCAGATGGCAATCGGGCGGCGCGACGTAGACATGACCGGGCAGCGGGACCTCGCCGTCGGCCGCCGCGCTGGCCGGCAGGCGCCCGGCGCGGCCCAGGATGCTGGGCAGCACCTTGCCGCCGGTGGCGGGCACGTGCAGCACGACCAGCAGGGCGGCCGAGACCGGTTCCGGGACCTGGCTCAGCAGCCCGCGCAAGGCCTCGATGCCGCCGGCCGAGGCGGCCACCACCACGATGTCCCGGCCCCGGTTCGTTGCCATCGGTGTTCCTGTCTCTTTCTACTGCCGCACGTCAGCTGGCCCTGGCTCGGCCGGGTCAACGAGCTGGGAGCGGAAGATCCGGTCCGCGGCGGCACGATCCTCGCGGGCCCCGCGCCGGTGTGCCGCTGCCCTTTCCCGGTGCTCAGCGACGTCGCCCCGGCCGGCCTCGGCGAGCAGTTCGTGTAGCCGGGCCGCCCGGTCGTGCGCGCTGGCCGCACGAACCCGCTTCCTCGCCATCCGCCGAAGCGCCTCAAGCGCCCGCAGGCTCGCCGTACTGGCCAGCGTCCGGGCCTTCGCGGCCTGGTCCGGGGTCGAGCCGACGGCTCTGCGCGCGGCCAGGCCGGGCGGGCCGGAGCCGGCCCGCAACTGGGCGTTCCGCTGATGCAGATCGCGGATTCTCACGCCAAGTTCGCCGGATCGCCGGGCCCAGCTGGACACGCGCTCCCGGGCCGGGTAAGTACCTGTCACCTACTGGTTGTCTCACAATCAGGGGCATACCACAAAGGGCCGGCCGACTGGACGGCTGACCGGCCCGCGCTGCGTGGGGGGGTGACGCGGCGCGGGCCGCGTCCGCCGGGAGCACCAATCGATACGACCCGCCGGACCCCGGCCGGCAGGCCAAGCGTAACGGTCTGTGATCTCGCAGGATGGGGTATGCGAGCCTGGCACGCAAAAGCCGCCGGCTGGTTGGTCAACCGCGAGCCAAGCCTAACTGCGGACTGGTCACCTCGTCTAGATCCCACGTCCGGCCGGGCCATCGTACGGGGCGCCCCTCGGCTGTTTCTTCAGTTATTACCGCGGAGGTATAGCCCTGGTCGTCCCGGGTAACGGCTCCCGGGTGACCGGTGTGGACGCCGCCCAGGGTGCCTTCGTGGGCCAGGACCTGGCCCAGTACCACATCGCGACCTGCGCCGATGTGCAGGACGTGGACGCGGCCTGGATCGAGGAGGAGGACCCGCACCTGAACCCGATGGGCGCCAAGGGCATCGGCGAGATCGGCATCACCGGGACCGCCGCCGCGATCGGCAACGCCGTCTACCACGCCACCGGCCGCCGGATCAGGGACCTGCCCATCACTCCCGCCAAGCTCCTGGGCGGCATCACGAGCACTCCAGGCGTGGCCTGAAGCGACGTTCTCAGGTGCCTGTCGATTCGCGGGTCAGCCGGTCGCGGAGGTGCTCCAGGGCCCGGCTGAGCAGCCGGGAGACGTGCATCTGGGAGATCCCGAGGCGGCCGCCGATCTCGGCCTGGCTCAGGTTGCCCCAGAACCGCAGGGCCAGGATCCGCTGCTCGCGTTCGGGCAGTTCCTCCAGGTGGGAGCTGACCGCTTCCATGTCGACGGCGTGCTCGACGGCCTCGTCGTCCTCGCCGAGGACGTCGGCGAGCTGCCCGGGATCCTCCGGGTCGCCCAGCGGCGCATCCAGGGAATAAGCGCTGAACACCAGGTCCGCCCGCCGCGCCTGGCCGACGTCGTCCGTGGTGACCCCCAGCCGCCGCGCTAGCTCGACGTCGGCGGGGACCCGGCCCAGCTGATGGGTCAGCTCCTCGGTCGCCGCCCGCATCTCCAGCAGCAGCTCCTGCGCCTGCCGACTCACGTGCAGCTGCCACCGCTTGTCCCGGAAGTACCGCTTGATCTCCCCGCTCACACACGGCCGGGCATACGCTGACAGGCTCTCCCCCGCCGCCGGGTCGAAGTTGTTGATCGCCTTCATCAGACCGACGTACCCCACTTGCATCAGGTCCTCAGCCGGCACCGGGCTGCCCTGGTACTGGCGGACACAGGCCCGCACCATCCCGGTGTAGCGCTCCACCAGGATCTCGCAGATCACCGCCCGCTCCGCGCTCTCCATCGCCAGCGACCGCAGCCGCGCTAGCAGCGCGGCGTCAGTCAGGCTCAGCAACTCGGCGCGCCGTATCAACACCGGTCCCCCGGTACAGGGGTCACCGGTCCGGCAGTTCTTCTACCGGGCCGCCGCCGCGGCCGCCGGAATCGAAGTCCCCGGTACCGTCGGCTGTCCCGTGTCCCGGCGCCGCATAGCTGGTCGCGCCGCCGGCCGGCACCAGTTCGGGATGTCCCCCGCCCAGCGACATCTGCTTGATCTTCAGGTACCGGACGATGTCGTGCCATTGGACCGCGACGGCCAGCCCGGCCACCGCCAGCCCGCCGATCAGGAGCTTCCGCATCATGACACTTCCTTTCGCTCAGTGGTCCTGAAAGCAGGCCGCAAACGGGCCGCTCACAGCGGCCGGCGGCTCCCTGGCGGTCAGGTCAACCTCGGTACATGGGCGCCCCTCGTGCTGGTGCCCGCTGCCCAGGACCGGGCCGGGCAAACACGGACCGTCCGGCCCCGTAGCGCCACGGACCGTTCGGCAAAAAAATCTTTTTCCGAACGGCCACCGGTGCGCGCGCCTGGCCGGCCGCGTTCGCGAACGTCTCCCTGGTGTTCAGCGGCAAGACGACCGGGCTGCCATTCGCCGGCCTGCTGTTCACCGTCATCGCCGCGGCCTGCTTCACCAACTTCTACGGCGA
Organism: uncultured Actinomycetes bacterium; assembly: GCA_963822765.1. Taxonomy (GTDB): domain Bacteria; phylum Actinomycetota; class Actinomycetes; order Streptosporangiales; family Streptosporangiaceae; genus Palsa-504. Next base: position 174,044 of record CAWGJL010000005.1, read on the forward strand.
CGACGGCACGTCACTCTGGCTCACCCTGGTCACCCCGGGCGCGGCCCGCGCCGACGTCCGCGGGCGGGTGTGAGCGTGGTTCCTGGTCACCGGCCCGGCCGGGTTCCTGCCTACCGTGGTCCTCACCGCGGCCAGCGGGCAGACCTGGTCCTGGCCCTGGGTGCTGGCCGCTAAAGCGTGGCGTGATTCAATATCGGTCAGCTGACCGATGTCTCGCACTGCAAGTTGCAGCGACACTTTTAATGCAACCGGCATCGGGTAAATGAGTATCTAACCCGGGCCTTGCCCGGGAGCAGCCGTACAGGGTGACCAGCGCGGCCCCGGAAATCAACTCCGTCTGGCCTGCTGGGGAAGCGATGAACGTGATAGTGCCAGCACTCGTCCGATCCGGCTGGGTTCGTACCGTGCCCAGCGACCCGGGACCCGCCACCGGTGAGGACCTGATGACCCGCAGCGAGGTGGCGTCGCTGTTCGGCGTGACCTCGGCGGCGGTGGCGACCTGGGCGCGGCGCGGCCGGCTCCCGGAGGTTCGCAACGAGGCCAGCAGACCCCGGTACCGGCGGGCGGACGTGGAGGCGCTGATGGTCCGCAGCGGCGTCCGGCGGAGGCCGCTGTGACCGCCGCGGCCGACGAGCCCGGGGTCGGGCCCGACCGGCCCGGCGAGGTGCCTGAGCGGCGGTGCGTCCGGTGCGGCGCGGTCGGCACGCACTACCTGACCTGCCCGGACCTGCGGCTGCCTTCGGATTTCCGGTTCGGCGAGGCGAGCCGGAACACCAGAGGGAGACAGGACGCGATGCGCGACACCTGGACCTGACGACGGAATCTAGACCGACTCGCGCTCGGCAGGTGTCTCCTCGGTGAAGACACGCCTGGTCTCGGCGATCCGGGCCCGGTCCCGGACCAGGAAGTAACCGAGCAGGGCCACGCCGAGGACCATCCAGGCCAGGCAGATGAGCGGGGCCAGGTTGGCCGGATAGGTCAGCCCGGTGATCCCGAGGTGCGCGAAATCCACCCCGAACGCGGCGAGCAGCACCGGGATCAGCGCCAGCGCGCCGACCAGCGGGACCAGCAGGTGCAGCAGGACGTTGAAGTGCCCGCGCTCGGCGCGCAGGTAGTAGACGGTGCAGCTCACGCAGGTCAGGATGTAGATGGCCACGATCAAGATCGTGGATATCGTGCCCTGCAGCACCAGCGCGTTGAGCGGCCCGTGCAGCACGAAGCCGAGGATCACCAGGTAGGCCAGGGCGAACAGGGCCTGCACGTGCACCGCCCAGGTCGGGGTCCGGTATTTCTCGTTGACCACGGTGAACACGCGCGGCAGCAGGCCGACGCGGCCCATCGCGTACCCCACCCGGGTGGTGGCGGTCGAGCTCGCGTTCGACCCGGCGATCCCGCTGTTGACCAGGGCGATCACCACGGCGATGAAGCCCAGGCCCCAGACCTTGTTCGCCAGGCCGCTCCATGGGTCATCGGAGTTGAAGGACAGGAAGCTCATCATGTGGTGCGGGCCCCAGTACACCGTGGCCGCGTAGTAGCAGATCAGGTAGAAAACCCCGATGACCAGGCAGGACAGCACCACGGCACGCGGCACCGTCCGTTTCGGCTCGCGGGCCTCCTCGCCCAGCGGCGCGGCGGCCTCGAAACCGATGATGCCGAACACGGCGTGCAGGACTCCGGGGATCACCGAGCCCCAGCCCTTGGCGTTGCCGGTGTGCGCGCCGAACACCGCCAGGGTGTTGTGCGGCCCGGCGGCGACGATGAGCGGCAGGCGCTTGGCCAGCTGGCCGATCGATATCGCCACCAGCAGCAGCACGGCCAGGCCGAGGAGTACCGCCAGCGGTGTGCTCCCGCCGGCGTAGGGGGCGGCGAACAGGATCGAGAACGCCACCGCCGCGCCCGGCGCCATGTTGGTGACGGACATGAACAAGACGGACATCAGGCCGACAGCATCGCTCTGCAGGCCCGTCTGGTTGGTTCTAGCCATCAAAGTCCCCTATCCGCAAGACGGGACGTAAAACTCTTCCGGTTTGGGGCCGCCCCGATTAGGTACGCGCCGAGTTCACAGGTACCGAGACGAAAGGTGACACACGCATGCTGGTGCTGACCGAAGCGGCCGCCGCAGCCGTCAAGGCCCTGACCGCGACCCCGCCGCTACCCCAGGGAGCGGGTCTGCGGATCGCATCCTCCGCGCCGGAACCGGAAACCCCGGGAACGCTGGAGCTCTCAGCAGCGGTAGGCCCCAGCGAGAACAACCTGGTCCTCGAGGCCGCCGGCGCGCACCTGTACCTCGAGCCGAAGGCCGCCGCATTCCTCGAGGACAAGGTGCTCGACGCCCAGGTCGATCAGGATGGCCAGGCCCATTTCTCGCTGGGCGTGCAGGACCCCGGCCAGGTCTAGGAGGCCCGGGCCAGGCTGAGCTGAGCGGCGGTGTCGCGGGTGATGACGGTCGCGTCGACCGCGGTGGTGATGAGGGTGCAGCCGGCCTCGCGGTACCGGCGGGCGGTGCCGCCGTCGGCGGCGTGCACCCCTGCCGGCTTACCCGCGGCAGCGCAGGCCGCCCAGACCCGCCGCAGGGCCCGGTCCAGCACCGGGTCATCCGGGTCGGGCTCGCAGCCCAGAGAAAGCGACAGGTCGCCGGGACCGACGTAGAGGCCGGCGACGCCGTCGACGGCCAGGATGGCGTCGAGCTCGGCGACGGCGGCGGCCGATTCGGCCATGACCAGGCAGAAAGGCTCGCGCGCGGCCAGCACGCCGCCCACGGACCGGTGCCCGGTCGGCGGATAGCGGACCGCGCCGGCGACGTGGCGGGCCTGGATGGCCGAGTCGACGTTCGGCACGATCACGCCTTCGCAGCCCAGGTCGAGAGCACGCCCGATATCGGCGGTGTGCGCATGCCGGACCCGGGCGACGGGCACCGACCCGGCCAGCCGGATGGCGCTGGTCAGCCCGGGCAGGTCAGCCTCGGCGGCCTCGCCGTGCTGCAGGTCGATCACCACGTAGTCCAGGCCCGCCGCGGCCAGCAACCGCACGCTCAGCGGCGAGGAGATCACTGACCAGGCGCCGTACAGGGGCTCACGGGCGACGAGCCGGGACCGGAAGGCAGGGGCCGTTAGCATAGGGCCAGCGAACCATACGGGCGCGCCCGGGAGCCTAGGAATCGGCCGACAGCACCCGGCGCGGGTGCCTGCCGTCGACGTACCCTACGAACGGCGGGTAGATGTTGTAACCGAGTAGTTCCTGCAGCCGTTCGGGCAGCTCGCGGGCGATGTCGCGGGGAACGGCCAGGCAGTGGTTCTCCTGCGGCCGCAGCCAGCCGGCCGCGTACTCCAGGATCACGCCGAGCCGCGGCCGGGCGGTCCGGTTCGCGCCGCCGCCGTGCCAGAGGCTGCCCAGGTAGAACAGGACCGATCCGGGCGACATCACGGCGGTAGCCACCGGGTCGTCCGGGCCTGGCCGCCGGCCCGGCTCCCACCGGTGGCTGCCGGGGATGAACCTGGTGGCCCCGTTCTCCGCGGTGAACTCATCCAGCGGCCACATGGTGTTGACCACCAGCGGCGGATGCGGCTCGGGCACCGGGTAGATGGCATCGTCCCGGTGCAGGATCTGCGCCCGCTCACCCGGCCCGATGCAAATGCCGACCGGGGCGCTGAGCTGGTAGTGGCCCAGCACCTCGTCCAGCACGCCGAGCAGCAGCGGCCCGGTGGCGAGTGCGTCGAAGACGCGGGTCTTGGCGAACAGCGCGTAGATCCGCTGGGTGTCGAACCCCTCGAAGGAGTTCCGCCCGGTCCGGGTGGACCGCAGCACCCGGTCCAGGTCAGTCCGGGCGTGCTGGGCGCCATCCGGGGTCAGCAGGCCGGTCACCACGACATAGCCGTCGTCCATCAGCCGCCGGGCCACGTCCTGGCTGGCCGAGGTGGCGGGCATCGACGCCATCATGAGACCGAGATTAGGCGGTGAGCGCCCAGTTTCCGGTGCCGGGGTGTCTGCATCAGTGCCAGCTGAAGACAGTGGCAGCTGAAGACACCAGCACAAGGAGAACCGACATGGGAAAGATCGTCATCAGCACGAACGTCTCGCTCGACGGGGTCGTCCAGGACCCGGACGGTCAGGAGGGCTTCAGGCTGGGCGGCTGGTTCGGCCAGTTCGGGGGCAAGGACCTCGAAGAATGGGCCCAGATCTCGCTTGAGGAGGCACGGGATACGCACGCCTTGCTGCTCGGCCGGCGCAGCGACGAGTGGTTCGCGCCGCGGTGGGCAGCGCGGACCGGCGAGTGGGCGGACCGGCTGAACAGCCTGCCCAAGTACGTGGTGTCCTCGACCCTCGACGAGCCCAGGTGGAACAACTCGACCGTGCTGAACGGCGACGTGGTCAGCGAGGTATCGAAGCTGAAGCAGGAGCTGGACGGGGACATCGTCGTCTACGCCAGCTACCAGCTCGGGCGGACGCTGATCGAGCACGACCTCGTCGACGAGCTGCGGCTGGTCGTCTTCCCGGTCGTGCTCGGGGCGGGCGAGCGGCTGTTCGGCGAGACCAGCGGCAGCAAGCCCCTCCGCCTGACCGGCGCGCGGACCATCGGTGACGGCCTGGCCTTCCTCACCTACCAGCCCGTCCGGGACATCCAGGCGTAGCCGGCGTCGGGACCAGGACCACGCGAGAGTGGCGACCCGATGGCGAGAGCCATCAGGTCGCCGTATCCGGACAGGACGTGGCGTTGTAGTGAAACAGAATCTTGATCTGTTACCTGCGCGGGTTTACCGTCTGAAACACCGGCCTGTCTCCATCGGAACACGGTGAGGTGACCGCATGTCAGGAGCTACCGCACAGACCGCCATCCCGAGCCGGCCAAAATGGACCGCTTCGCTCTGGAAACGGCAGCTTGATACCTACCCGGACACCAGGCCCCGGGTGGTGTTCCTGGCCATCACGGTGCTGGCCACGATCATGCTGTACTACGAGCTGTACGTCGGCGGCTCGGTGTCCACGCTGATCCTGATCAACCTGCACATGACCTTCACGTTCTACGTGATTACGATCGCCTTCGGGGCGCTGATCGGGGCGTTCGGCTCGCTGCTCGCCGGGCTCGGCGACCGGCTCGGCCGGGCCAACATGGTGGTGTTCGGGCTGCTGTTCACCGGGGTGGCCGTGGCCTTCATCCTCCCGGCCATGACCAGCAAGTGGCCATTCACCATCGTGAGCTTCGTGGTCGCCTTCGTCGAGGGCGTCTGCCTGGTGGCCACCCCCGCGCTGATCCGCGACTTCTCCCCGCAGGTGGGCCGGGCCACGGCCATGGGCTTCTGGACCAGCGGCCCGGTGCTGGGCAGCCTGATCGTGGCGGTGGTGGGCAGCGCCACCATCCCGGCGGTCGTGGGCGATCCGCGGTTCTGGACCCATGAGTACCGCATCTGCGGCATCGCCGGGCTGGTCGTGTTCGTGATCGCGTTGTTCTTGCTGAAGGAGCTGTCCCCGCGGCTGCGTGACCAGCTGATGGTGACCCTGCGCGACCGCGCGCTGGTCGAGGCCAAGGCCAAGGGGATGACCGAGGAGGACATCGAGGCGGCGCTGCGGCACCCGTTCCGCCAGCTGCTCAAGCCCGACATCATCGTCTCCTCCCTCGCGGTGTCGATCATGCTGCTGATCTACTACACCGCGGTCTTGGCCAGCGTGATCTACCTGACGACCGTGTTCGGGTTCTCGGTCAAGAACGCCAACGGGCTGGGCAACTGGAACTGGGGGTTCAACGTCATCGCGGTGATCCTGGTCGGGATCATCTCGGACCGGTTCCGGGTGCGCAAGCCGTTCATGGTGATAGGCGGGGTGCTGGCCGCGGTGATGACGGTGATCTACCTGGAGCAGGCCGGCCACCATCCCGGCTACTACACCCTGGCGATCATGCTGGCGTTGCTGGCGTTCGGCCTGGGCATCGCCTACACGCCGTGGATGGCCAGCTACACCGAGACGGTGGAGGCACGCAACCCCGCGCTGATCGCCACCGGCCTGGCCATCTGGGGCTGGATCATCCGGATCGTGGTCTTCGTCGCGTACCTTTTCATCCCGGTCGTGATTAACTCGGTGACCCCGCTGGTGAACTACGGGGCGACCGTGTCGGCCTACGCGACCACGTACGCCAGCCAGATCGCCTTCGCCACCGCGCATCCGGACGTCGTGGCCACCGCGCAGAAGATCCCGCCGAACGTCATCTCCACCGCGCAGAAGATCCCGCCGTCGGTGCTGGCCACCGCGAAGGCCGACTCCGTCCAGCTGGCGAATGCGCAGAAGTTCGCGCCCGAGCTCAGGGTGATCCAGGCCAACCCGGTGCTGTTCGCCAAGCTGGCCACGTACACGAACCCGGCCAAGATCCCGCCCGCGCTGTTGGGCCAGGCGATCAAGGCCGCCGGGGGCGGCGCCACGGGCGTGGGCATCCTGACCACGATCTCGGCGAACAAGGCGGCCATCGCCGGCGTGATCGCGGTCGCGCCGGCGCTGCAGAGCGTCGCCCCGTACGCGGCGGACCTGCAGACCATCGCCCCGTACTCGGCGCAGCTGACCGCCATCGCCCCGTACTCGGCGCAGCTGACCGCGCTGTCCAAGGTCCCGGCCGGGGTCTTCCCCTACCTGAAGGCGCACGGCGCGGCGGTGACCAAGGCGGCCGCCCAGACCGCCAGCCAGTGGAAAACGTGGTACTGGATCTGCTTCGGCGGCATCATCTTCTTCCTGCTGTCCATCCCGCTGCTGAAGGGCCGGTGGCGGACGCGCGACGCCAAGCGGGACGAGGCCGAGCACGAGGCCACGGTCCAGGCTGAACTGACCAAGCTCAGCACCGCATCCTGACCCGCGGGCACCATTACGGCGACAGGCCCCACGGTCCGTTCGGATAAATAATCCTGACGGGCCGTGGGGTCAGGGTCCGTACGGCGGCAGGAGGCCTCGAACAGGGCGTGCTGGAGGAAGGCGGCGGTTTCGACGTCGGGCTTGCGCGCGGCGAGCACGTCCGCGTACAGGAACGACTCCCCCAGCCGGACCAGCGCGTAGGCCAGGGCGCCCGGGTCGATGAGGGTGACCAGGCCGAACTCCTCGATGTCGCGGTGCAGGAGTTCCTCGATGAAAGCCACCATCACGGTCTGCACCCGGCCGCGCGGGTCGGTCAGCACCCGCAGGGCCAGGGCCGGCTCGTCGTCGAGCAGCCGGCGCAGGCCGGTGGCCTGCGAGACGATCACGTTGATGTAACGCCCGGTGCCGGGGGTGTGCAGCTCGCCGGGCGCGCGTTCGGCCTCCCAGCGCGCGACGGCCGCCTCCAGGGTGCGCTCGGTCAGCAGCCGCAGGGCCCGGCTGAGCAGTTCCTCGCGGCTGCCGACCCGGCGGAACAGCGTGACCCGCGACACGCCAAGCTCGTCGGCCAGGCCCTGCATGTCCAGCCGCCGGCCCTCATAGACCCACCGGGCCGCGGCCGCCACGACGCTGGCCGAGCGGTCCCGGGACCGCTTTCCGCTCCGGGGCCGCACGATGCCCCGCGGCTTGCTCGCTGCGTGCAGCACCCCGTCCAACACACTGTCCACGATAACTCGGGCGGCCGGCTGGGCCGAGTCTCGGGATGTTACATTGCCGGAAAGTGTTACATCACGGGTAATAAGGCCGGGAGATAAGGAAGAGCCGTGGGCGTTCCCGCATCCGATTACGTCGACGTGCTGATCGTGGGGGCCGGCCTGTCCGGCATCGGCGCCGCCTGCCGCCTGCAGGAGCTGGCGCCCGGGCGGTCCTTCGCGATCCTAGAGGCCCGGGGGGCCAGCGGCGGGACCTGGGACCTGTTCCGGTTCCCGGGCATCCGGTCGGACTCGGACATGTTCACGCTGGGCTACCCGTTCCGCCCGTGGACGGCGGACAACGCGATCGCCGGCGGCGGCCAGATCCTGCGCTACCTGCGGGAGACGGCGGCCGCCCACGGGGTCGACCAGCACATCACCTACCACTCGAAGGTGGTCCGGGCCGAATGGTCAGGCACCGACGCGCAGTGGACGGTGACCACCGAGGACACCGGGACCGGGACCCAGGCCGAACGCCGCTGCGGCTTCCTGTACCTGTGCGCGGGCTACTACCGCTACGACCAGGGCTACACACCGGACTGGCCGGGCCAGGACAGCTTCGCCGGCCGGGTGGTTCACCCGCAGCACTGGCCGGAGGACCTCGACCTGACCGGCCAGCGGGTGGCGGTGATCGGCAGCGGCGCGACCGCCGTCACGCTGGTGCCCGCGATCGCGGCGCAGGCGGCCAAGGTGACCATGGTGCAGCGCTCGCCCTCCTACGTGATGGCGCTGCCGGCCAAGGACCCTATCGACGGGCTGCTGCGCAAGGTGCTGCCCGGACGCCGCGTATACCCGGCGATCCGGTGGAAGAACGCCCGGATCTCGACGGCCCTGTACCAGCTGTGCCAGAGGCGCCCGGACCGGGCCCGGGCCATGCTGACCCGCGGCGCCCGCAAGCGGCTGCCGGCCGGCTACGACGTGGCCACCCACTTCACCCCGGCGTACAACCCGTGGGACCAGCGGATGTGCCTGACCCCCGACGGCGACTTCTTCGACGCGCTCAGTTCCGGCCAGGCCGAGATCGTGACCGACCACATCGAGGCGTTCACCCCGGCCGGGCTGCGGCTGCGGTCCGGGAAGGTCGTCGAGGCCGACGTGATCGTCACCGCGACCGGGCTGAACCTGCGGCTGTTCGGCGGGATCGAGCTGATCGTGGACGGGGAGGCGGTCAACCCGGCCGACCGTATCGGGTACAAGGCGATGATGCTGGAGGGCGTGCCCAACATGGCGTTCGCGGTCGGTTACACGAACGCGTCCTGGACGCTCAAGGTCAACCTGGTCTCCGCCTACGTGGCCCGGATCGTCGCGTTCATGGCGGCCGGCGGCTACCGTACGGTCACCCCGCGGCGGCCGGCCGGGCCGATGCGCACCGTGCCGTTCATCGAGATGACCTCCGGCTACTTCCAGCGGGCCCGCGACCTGCTGCCGCTGCAGGGCGACCGGGCGCCATGGCGGGTACAGCAGCACTACTTCAAGGACGCGGCGCTGTACCGGGGGCCGGTCGACACCGAGAACCTGGAGTTCACGCGGGCGCCCGCCGTGGCGGCGCGATGACCCGCCTTCCGCAGCTGCGGCGCGAGGAGCTGGGGCCCGAGGGCCAGCAGCTGTGGGACGGCATCGTCAACGGCCGGGGCGACCTGCTGGTGACCGCCGAGGGCGGCCTGGCCGGGCCGTTCAACGCGTTCGTCACCGCGCCGGGCGCCGGGCGGCGGCTGTCCTCGCTCGGCGCGACGCTGCGGTTCTACACCTCGATCGAGCGGCGGCTGTCCGAGATCGCCATCATCACCGTCGGGGCGCGGTGGCAGGCGGAGTTCGAGTGGTTCGCGCACGCGGCGATGGCGCGTGAGCACGGCGTGAGCGACGCGGTAGTCGACGCGATCGGCCGCGGTACGGATCCGCCGTTCGAGGCGGACGACGAGCGGGCCGTGTACGCGGTGGCCCGCCAGCTGAGTGTGAACGGCCGGGTCGACCGGCCCGCCTACGATGCGGCGCACGCCTTCCTCGGCGACCCCGGGATGGTGGAGCTGGTCTCGCTGTGCGGGTACTACACGCTGATCTCGTTCCTGCTCAACGCGTTCGACGTGCCATTGCCGCCGGGCGCCGCGCCGATGTGGCCCGATGCCTGAGTTTCTTGGTACCGCACCGGGCCGCGGCCGGCTGACCGGGCGGCGGGTACTGGTGGTCGGCGCGGGGACCCGGCCGTCGCCGGAACCGGATCCGCCGATCGGGAACGGTCGGGCCATCTCGGTGCTCGCGGCCCGGGAAGGCGCGGCGGTGGCCTGCGCGGACCGTTCGGCCCCGGCCGCGGCGGAGACCGCGGTGGTGCCGAGCCTGGTGGACACCCCGCTCGGGCGGGAGGCCTCGCGGCTCAACCCGGGCCGCACCGCGCGCAGCCTGCCGTTCGGCCGTCAGGCGACGGCCTGGGAGGTGGCCTACGCCGCGGTGTGGCTGCTGTCCGGGGAGTCCAGCTACGTCAACGCGCATCCGCTGGTGCTGGACGGCGGCGCGACCAGCTTTCTGTGAGCGATCATGGGGTCATGCAACCTGACCCGGACGACCAGCCGGTGCTGCCCGAGCAGAGCGAGGAAGAACGCGGCCTCGGCTGGGGTGAGGCACCCGAGCCGGACGACGAGGAGCGGCTGCGCCGGGACCGGCCGCCGCACTGGGACCAGTGAGTCTCGCGGCCGGCTCGCGGGCTCGCTGGGGACTCGCGGCGTTCGCGGCGTTCGCGGGCCTCGCGGCGGCCGACACGCTGCTGGCCGCGGCCGGGCGGGACCGCGCGCGCTGGCTGACCAAGCCGCTGCTGATGCCGGTGCTGATGGTGGGGCGCGACCGGCCGGCGCAGCGGGCGCTGGCCCTGGGCGCCGCGGGCGACGTGGCCCTGCTCGGCAGCGGTGAGGCCGCCTTCACCGCGGGACTGGTGAGTTTCCTGGCCGGCCACGTGGCCTGGATCGTGGCGCTGCGCCAGCGGCCCGGCGGCGGGCTGCTGCGCGCCCGGCCGGTCCTGGCCGCGCCGCACGTGGCCGCGTTCGGCGCGGTGAACGCGTACCTGTGGCGACGCACCGGGAAGGACCGCATCCCGGTCCTGGTGTACAGTGCCGCGCTGCTGGCCATGTCGCTGGCCGCGCTCGACACCGGCTCGGCGCGGACCGCTGCGGGCGGTGCGCTCTTCCTGGTCTCCGACAGCATGCTGGCGCTGGAGAAGTTCGGCGGCGTGCGGCTGCCCGCCCATGAGGGTCTGGTGATGGCGACCTACGCCAGCGCCCAGGCGCTGCTCGCTTGTCCCGTTGTGAGACGAGAGTAAGGTCCCGCTGTGCCAGGATCGGGGACACGAGCCGATGGAACGAGGTGTTGTGGCCGGGACGTCGCTGACTGTCGCCCTTGATACGCCGTCGGCGCGGGTTCTCGCCGACCAGGCGTCGATCATCAACGACCTTCAATTCGTCATGGATAGCTGCAAGCGGCTGCTCGACGAGCTGGCCAGGCCGCAGGAAGACCGGGACGGAGTGGTGCCGCAGGCGCTGTGGTCGTCGGCCCTGGTGGCCTACGTGCGCTGCTTCAGCGCGGACCGGCGTTCCGGGCTGGCCGTCGACGACGTGCAGAACCTGCCGCTGCAGGGCGCGGTGATGAAGTTCCACACCTGGGTCACCGAGGAATGCGGCAAGCTCACCGCGCCGCCGGCCGACCCGTACGAGGCGGTCACGATCGGCGCCGCGCTGGCCCCGCCCGGGCAGAAAAAGCGGCGGGTGGAAGGCATCGCGGTCTTCACTACCAGCCGGGTCCTGATCGACGTCATCGGCGTGCGGCAGCTCGGCGGCCTGGCGTCGGAACTAGCCAAGCAGACCGCGCAGAAGGCGGAGAAACAGCAGCACGAGGTGCTCACCGACGCCCAGCAGCTGGATCTGGACGGCCTGTATGAATCGCCGCCGCTGAGCACCGGGGCGGCATAGTCGCGGCCAGCGCTCCTGTGCCGCGCACCGGCCCTCTAGAGTAGGCGGACATCTTGCTGCTCTCTAGCGGGCGCGGCCCGAGGCAAGGACCCTACGCCCGGAGATGACGTGACACCTTCCGTTCCGGGGCCCCGGCCCTCCCGGCACTCCGGACCGGGCTATGTGGCGAACCCCAAAGCGCCCGACTTCGAACTCGATGCGCCGCTGCGAGAGGCCGCGGCCCGGTGGCTGAACCTGGTGCCCGCCGGACACCGGCACGACAGCGGAGACCCGGCAACGGATGTCCTGCAGACGCTGCGCGAACACACCCGCAGCTGCCCCGATCATCCGGTCGCGGCCCTGTGGGTGGCCCACCGCCACCTGCGGGATCCGGCATCGGCGGTCCGGGTCGCGTCGCTCGTGCTGGCCTCGGAGGCACTGTGGTGGCTCGGGCGTTTCGAGGATGCGCGCCGGGCCGCCCAGGCGGCGGCCGACGCCGATCCGGCCTCGGCCCAGGCGCTGAGGCGGCTGGCGGTCGCCCTGTACCGGCAGGGACGGTTCGAGGAGGCGGGCGGGCGCCTCGATGACCTGGTGAAATCGGCCGACCGGTTCGCTCCGGGGTGGGCGCTGCGCGGCCAGGTGGCGGTCTGGCTCGACGCGGGCAACCCGGCGGCGGGGCGGGCCGACTTCGCCGCCGCGGCCGCGCTGACTCCCGGCACCTGGGTGGTGCCGTACCGGATGGCCGCTGCTGACTTCCAGGCGACCGCCGACGCGGAGGTCAGGGTGCATGACGCCGAGACGGGCGGTTCCTCCGGCGTCCTGGCGGACGTGGTGCTGCTGCCGGACACGTCACGGGTCGAGCGGGGCGTGGACCCGGATCGCCGGTGGCATCTGGAAGGGCCGAGCACCGGGGGCGGCGATTCGGACAGCTTGTTCGGCGGGCTGGGCGGAGACTTCGCCGCGGGGGCGCGCTCCCGGGTCTCGTTCGGGGCCAGGTTCGTGCTTTACCAGCGGAACATCGAGAACCTCTGCCCGGGGCGGGCGGCGGTGCGTGAGGAGATCCGCACGTCGGTGGCCGAGCTTTACGACGCGGCGCTGGAGTCCCGCGCGAGGATCGCGATCAAGGGCGCACCCGAGCAACACGCCGAGGGCGCAACCGTCCCGGGCGACGAGGACAGCTAGCTCACGGGCGGGTGCCGAATGAGGGTCTGCCCGGGGCGGCGGGCAGCGTAGCGTAGGCGTCGCGGACCCAGTCGCAGAGCAGGGGCCTGGTCTGGCGGGGGTCGATGATCTCCTCGATGCCGAAGCGTTCGGCGGTGCGCAGCGGGCTGCGCACCGCGTCGAGCCGGGTCCGGATGGCGGCCAGGGTCGCGGCCGGGTCGTCGGCGGCTTCCAGTTCGGCGCGGTAGGCGGCCTCGATCCCGCCTTCGACGGGCAGCGACCCCCAGTCGGCCGAGGGCCAGGCCCACCGGCGGATGAGCCGGTGCCGGTTGGTCAGGCCCGCCCCGCCGACCCCGAACACGCGGCGGACGATGATCTCGGCCCCGGGCACGGCCGACTGGTAGACGGCGCTGATCGCCCGTACGCCGTGCCGGATGGTGGCGCGCTGCTCGGCCCGGGTGCCGATGAGCAGCCCGGGCTGGTCGGTGAACGTCACGACCGGCAGGTGGAACGTCGAGCACAGGTCGGCCAGCCGGGTCAGCGCCTCGGCGCCCTCGACGGTCAGGCAGCCGCCGGCCGCATACGGGTCGCTGGCCACGACGCCGACCGGATGGCCGTCCAGGCGGGCCAGCGCGGTGACGACCGACCCGCCGTAGCCCTGCACCTCCATGACCGAGCCGAGGTCGAACACCGCGTCCAGGATGCCCCGGATCCGGTAGGGCTGGCGCCGGTCACGCGGGATCGCGGACAGCAGCATGTCCTCCCGCCGCCCGGCCGGATCGGTGCCGGGGATCACCGGCGGCTGCTGGTACGCGCTTTGCGGCAGGTAGGACAGGAAGCGCCTGATCATCGCGAACGCCTCGCGCTCCGACGCCGCGATCAGGTCCACCGCGGCGTTACGGCCGTGCACGGCGGCCCCGCCCAGCTCTTCCTTGGTGACGTCTTCCCCGGCCCCGCTGCGGACCACCGGCGGCCCGGCCACGAACAACTGCCCGACGCCGTCCACCAGCACCGACAGGTGCGCGGCGCAGAGCCTGGCCGCGCCCAGGCCGGCCACCGGGCCCAGGCCCGCGGCGACCACCGGCACGGTGGACAGGTTGTCCACGACGTAATCCCAGCCGGGATTGGCCGGGACGTAGGTATAGCCCATCTGCTCGAGCATCTTCACGCTGCCGCCCCCGCCGGTCCCCTCGACCAGCCGGACCAGCGGCAGCCTCAGCTCGTGGGCGAGCCGCTCGGCGTAAATCTGCTTGCCCGCGATCGCGGCGTCCGCGGCGCCGCCGCGGATGGTGAAGTCATCACCGCCCACCACGACCTTGCGGCCGTCGATGCGGCCGGTCCCGGTGACGAAGTTGGCCGCGGTGAACTCGGCCAGGTCGCCGTCATCGTCATAGACGGCCATCCCGGCCAGCGTCCCGATCTCATCGAACGAGCCGTCGTCGAGCAGCACCGCCAGGCGCTCACGCACCGTGAGCCTGCCCGCGTCATGCTGACGGCCGACCTTGCCCGGGCCGCCCATCCGCTCGGCCAGCTCGCGCCGCCGGCGCACCTCGTCAAGTTCCGGTTGCCACGTCATAACCACAAAAGCTAGCCAACGCGGCTCACTTCGACAGGTTCGCCATCTGGGCGTCCATGGGCCCGGACGGCAGCGGCATGTCCGCGATCGCCATGAGCAGCGCCTTGACGGCCGTGCCGTAGATGCCCGAGAAGCTCGGGAAGGGCTGGATCGTGTCGTCCAGCACCTTGACCGGGACGTGCGCGCGGATGGCCAGCGTGGCCTGCTGCAGCCACTCACCGGCCTCGGGCCCCAGGGCGTAGGCGCCGGTCAGCCGCTCGCCGTCGCTGAGCAGGGTCATGAACCCGTTGGACTGGGCGTAGGCGTGGGTGTAAGTGGCGGTCTTGGGCACCTCGGACACCAGCGCGGTGGCGCTGTACGCGGCTTCGAGCGCGCCCACCGCCGCGGCCTGCGGATCGGTGTAGGTGACCCGCGGAACGGCTTCGTAGTTGGCCGGCCGCTTCTCGCCGGCGATGTTCGCCGCGACCACGTCGCCCTCGTACTCGCCGACGTGGGTCAGCGGCCAGATGCCGGTGACGTCGCCGATCGCCCACAGGCGCTCGCCGGCCCGCAGGTACTCGTCAACCCCGATCCCGTGCGGCTTGGCCTCGACGCCGACCGTCTCCAGGCCGATCCCCTCGACGCGCGGGCGCCGGCCGGTGGACACCAGCAGCTTGTCGCCCCGCAGCTGCGTGCCGTCGTCGAGCTGCAGCACGAACTCCTCGCCGTCCCGGCGAGCGGCGGTGGCGCGCTTGCCGAGGACCAGCTCGATCCCGTCCCGGCGCAGGGCCTCGCCGAGCGCCTGACCCAGCGGCGCGGCCTCGCGGGGCACCACCCGGTCGGCGCCCTCGACCACCACCGCCTCGCCGCCGAGACGCCGCACGACCTGCGCGAGCTCGATGCCCGCGGGCCCGCCGCCCAGCACGAGCAGGCGGCGCGGGACCGCCTTCATGCTCGTCGCCTCCCGGGTCCCCCAGACGCCCTCGAGCTCACGCAGGCCCGGGACCGGCGGCACGATCGGATCCGAGCCGGTGGCCACCACGACGTGCTCCGCGGTGTGGCGGACGCCGTTGACCTCGACCACGCCAGTGCCGGCTAGCCGACCGGTGCCGCGGAGCAGGTCGATGCCCCGGCTGGCCAGCCAGCGTTCCTGGCCGGCGTCGGACCAGTTCGACACCATGAAGTCGCGCCAGGCCAGCGCGGCCGGCACGTCGACCTGGGCGCTCGCGCCGACGTCGCGGGCGCCCTGGACCGCCTCGCCCGGGCGCAGCAGTGACTTGGACGGGATGCAGGCCCAGTACGAGCACTCGCCGCCGACCAGTTCCCGCTCCACGACGGCGACGCGCAGCCCGCGCGCGGCCAGGGCCGCGGCGCAGTGCTCACCCGGCGCCCCGCCGCCGAACACGATCACGTCGTAGTCGCTCATACCGGCAGCTCCGTTCCGGCCTGCTCCGCCACCATGTACCGGGCGTACCAGTCGGGCCAGTCCGCGTCGGCGTGGCCGATGCGCTTCTCGTGCTCGCCGTGCGCGGCTTCCGCGCGCCGCATCGCGCCGGCCAGGTCGCTGGCCGAGGCGAACGACGTCGCGGCCTGGTCGACGCGCCCGGGCAGCCGGGTCGTGATCTCCTGGACCAGCCAGCCGTTGCCGTCCGGATCGCGGAACGAGACGAACGAGCCGTAGCTGGCCTCATCCGGTGCGGGGCCGCTGACGCGGCCGTCGGGATTGAACCGGCCTCCCGGCGCGCCTTCGTGGAAGACCTCACTGGCCTGCACGCCGTGGCTGAGAAGTTCGGCGCGCGCGGCCTCGATGTCGGAGACGATCAGGTACAGGCCCTGGGCCGAGCCGGGTGCGGCCGGCGTGAGGCCCGTGCCGAACTGGATGCAGCAGTCCGAACCCGGAGGCGTGAGCTGGACGATGCGGAAGCTGTCACCGGCGGCGGCATCGGCGTCGAGTCGCCAGCCGAGGCCCAGGTAGAACTCCTTGGCCCGGCCGGCATCCGCGACGGGGATGACCACCACCTCGAGCTTCTCGTCCACGATGCCTGCTCCTCTGCGTTGACGTACGCCTGGCCGGTCATGACCTCTAACCTTGGCGCTGTACGTCGCTGAAGTCCACCAACCGCATCAGATCGCTCGGGAAACTTTGGTGGCAGCCGTCACTGGGATTCGCATGCATACAACCGTATGTCATACAGTCGTATGCATGCCGCAGGTTGACAGGTTTTCCGTGACCATGCCTCCTGAGCTCGGAGAGGGCGTCCGGCGTGCCGCTGCCCGGCAGGGCACCAGCGTGTCCACGTGGCTCACCGAAGCAGCGGCCGACAAGCTGCGCAATGAGCTCCTCGGCGCGGCCCTGGACCAGTGGGAGGCGGAGGACGGCCCGTTCACCCAGGCTGAGCTGGATGAGGCCGCGTCCCGGCTCGGGCTGGCGCCGCGCTCGGATGTGGCGTGAAGGCGGTCCTCGACACCGGTGCGCTGGTGGCGGTTGATCGCCGTGACCGGATGATCGGTGCCCAACTGCGAGTACTCCAGCGGCAGGGAACGCCGATCCGGGTCAGTGCCGCAGTGGTCGGCCAGGTCTGGCGGGACGGGCGCAAACAGGCCAACCTCGCCCGGGTGCTGGCGGGGGTCGGCATCGAGGCCCTCGCTAAGGACGACGGCAGGCGTATCGGTGAACTACTCGCGCTGGCCGCCGCCGCGGACGTGGTCGACGCGCACGTAGCGCTGATGGCCGCGCGCGCCGACCTCATCCTGACCAGCGATCCCGGCAACATTCGCCAGCTACTGCAGGCTCGCGGGGTTTCGGCGCGGGTTCAGGCCGTTTGAGGGATCTTGCTGGCGCGGACGCCTGAGCGGGTGCTCGGACCGCCCAGTTCGCTACGGGGCCGGTGTCGGTACAGGATGCGAGGGATAGCACGGTGCGGGAAGAGGTGACGCGGGGGTGGTGACGGCGGACCTGATCGGGAGCGCGCGGGCCGGGGACGGCGAGGCGTTCCGGACGCTGACCGAGCCCTACCGCCGGGAACTGCAGGTGCACTGCTACCGGATGCTCGGCTCGGTGCAGGACGCCGAGGACGTCCTGCAGGACACGCTGCTGGCCGCCTGGCAGGGCCTGGCTGGGTTCGAGGGGCGCGCCTCGCTGCGCACCTGGCTCTACAAGATCGCCACCAACCGGTGCCTGAACGCCCGCCGCGCGGCCAGCCGGCGCCCGGCCAAGGAATGGGACATCCCCGGGGTCGAGCCGCCCGAGCCCACCCGGCTCGGCGAGGTCGTCTGGCTCGAGCCCTATCCCGACACCTTCCTGCCGGGCGGCGACGGCGGGACACCCGGCCCGGAAGCCCGCTACGAGCAGGCCGAGGCGATCTCGCTGGCGTTCGTGACCGCCCTTCAGGTGCTGCCGCCCCGCCAGGTGGCCGTCCTGGTCTTGCGCGACGTCCTCGGCTTCCACGCTCGCGAGGTGGCCGACATGCTCGGCACCACGGTCGAGTCGGTCACCAGCGCGCTCAAGCGGGCCCGCGCCAGCCTGCAGCGCCGGCCGCTCCCGGCGGCCGAACCCCCGCCCGCGTCCGGCTCGCCCGCGGAGGAGGCGATCGTGACCAGGTTCGTCCGCGCCTGGGAGGCCGCCGACCTCGACGCGCTGGTGACGCTGCTGACCGACGACGTGTTCATCTCGATGCCGCCGATGCCGTTCGAGTACCAGGGCCGCGACGTCGTGGGCCGCTTCTGCGCCTGCCTGTTCGGCGCGGGTCGCAGGTTCGATCTGGCCCCGGCGCGAGCCAACGGCCAGCCGGCGTTCGGGGTCTACGTGCGCGGCCAGGATGGCATCAGCCACGGCGCGGGCCTGTACGTCCTGACCCTGGCCGGCGACCGGATCGGCGCCATGACGCGGTTCGAGAACGGTGTCCTGCCCTGGTTCGGGCTACCGCGGTCGCTGCCGGGCCGGTAGCCGGGAGGTCTGCCGAAGCCGGGGCACGGGCTACGGTCTGAGCCGCCAGTCGAATGACCGATGCGCGGTGGCAAGCTAGAAGCGAACGTCGTAGTTAACCCCGGTGATGCCTGCTGCTGACCTTGCCGGTGATACCACTGCTCGTTCGGCAGAAAGGCTTTTGATTTATGACGTCTATACGGAATAGATCACAGATCGAGAGAATTGATGACCTGTCATGAGCGCGCTGAGCGAGCGGGCCGACGAGCCCCGCGCGGCGGTCCTGACGGTCGACGACGATCCGGCCGTGTCCCGGGCGGTGGCCCGCGACCTGCGGCGGCGCTACGGCGACCGGTACCGGATCGTGCGGGCCGAATCCCCGGCCGACGGGCTGGACGCGCTGCGGCAGATGAAACTGCGCGGCGACCTGGTTGCCGCGATCCTGGCCGATTACCGGATGCCGGAGCTGAACGGGATCGAGTTCCTCGAGCGGGCCATGGACATCTACCCGGGCGCGCGGCGGGTGCTGCTGACCGCGTACGCCGACACGGGGGCGGCGATCGACGCGATCAACGTGGTCGACCTGGATCATTACCTGCTCAAGCCGTGGGACCCGCCGGAGGAGAAGCTCTACCCGGTGGTCGACGCCTTGCTCGATGCGTGGCTGGAGTCCGATCACCGGCCGGTGCCCGAGACCAAGGTGGTCGGGCACCGCTGGTCCGCGCGGTCCTCGGAGGTCCGCGAGTTCCTGGCCCGCAACCAGGTGCCGTACCGGTGGTATCAGTCCGACGAGCCCGAGGGCCAGCGGCTGCTGGATGCGGCGGGCGCGGACGGGCTGGCGCTGCCGGTGGTGATCACCCCGGACGGGGAGCCGATGGTGGAGCCGTCCGACGCCGAGCTGGCCGCGCGGGTGGGGCTGGCCACCACGCCGTCGAAGGATTTCTATGACCTGATCGTGATCGGCGGCGGGCCGGCCGGGCTGGGCGCCGCGGTGTACGGCGCGTCCGAGGGGCTGCGCACGGTGCTGGTCGAGCGGCTGGCGACCGGCGGGCAGGCCGGGCAGAGCTCGCGGATCGAGAACTACCTGGGGTTCCCGGACGGGGTGTCCGGCGCGCAGCTGACCGACCGGGCCCGGCGGCAGGCGACCAAGTTCGGCGCCGAGGTGCTGACCACCCGCGACGTGACCGGCCTGGAAGTCTGCGGGTCCGCGCGCCGGGTCACGTTCGCGGACGGCAGCTTCCTTGACGCGCACGCGGTCATCCTGGCCACCGGCGTGTCCTACCGGAAGCTGGACGCGCCGGGGCTGGATGAGCTGACCGGGCGCGGGGTGTACTACGGGTCGGCGCTGACCGAGGCGAGCGCGTGCCTGGGGCAGGACGTCTACGTGGTCGGCGGGGCGAACTCGGCCGGGCAGGCGGCGGTGTACCTGGCCCGGCACGCCAAGTCGGTGACGATCCTGGTCCGCGGGTCGTCGCTGGAAAGGTCGATGTCGTACTACCTGATCAGGCAGATCGCGGACATCCCGAACATCTCCGTGCGGACCGGCACCGAGGTCACCGAGGCGGCCGGACAGGACCATCTGGAGCAGCTGACGCTGCGGGAGACGGGGACCGGCGCGATCGAGACGGTAGACGCGCAGCTGCTGTTCCTGTTCATCGGGGCGGCGCCGCTTACCGACTGGCTCGACGGCGTCGTGGTACGGGACGGCCGGGGGTTCGTGGTCACCGGGCCCGACCTGTCGCCCGGCGGGGAACGGCCGCGCGGCTGGCCCCTGGACCGGCTGCCCTATTACCTGGAGACCAGCGTGCCGGGGGTGTTCGTGGCGGGAGACGCCCGGGCGGACTCGGCCAAGCGGGTCGCCTCCGCGGTCGGAGAGGGCGCCATGGCGGTCATGCTGGTCCACCGCTACCTGGAGAAACCATGACCGCGGAACCCTGCCGCCCGGACGAGCTCCGCACGCTGTTCCTGTTCGAGAAGCTGACCGGCGACCAGCTTGACTGGCTCTGCCAGCGGGGCCGGGTGGAGGTCATCCCGGCCGGGCCGGTGTACACCGAGGGCGATCCGGCCACCCAGTTCTACGTGCTGCTCGAGGGCACCGTGGTGCTGTCCCGGCGGGTGGGCGGCGACGACATCGAGGCCGGCCGGACGTCGCAGCCCGGCGTGTACGCCGGCGCGTGGCAGGCCTACCTGGGCGACCAGGTTCCGCAGCGCTACCCCAGCTCGATGCGGGTCACCGAGCCGTCGCGGTTCTTCATCCTCGACGCCGAGGTGTTCGCGCAGCTGATGACCGAGTGGTTCCCGATGGCGGTCCACCTGCTGGGCGGCGGGGCCATCTACCGGATGAACCTGCAGGAGATCACCGGGCAGCGGGAGCGGCTGCTCGCGCTCGGCGCGCTGTCGGCCGGCCTGACCCACGAGCTGAACAACCCGGCCGCAGCCGGGGTACGGGCCACCGCGACGCTGCGCGAACGGATCACCGGCCTGCGGCAGAAGCTGGGCGCGATCGCGGCCGGGCCGCAGGACCGCCAGCACCTGGAAGTGCTGATCCAGCTGCAGGAGCAGGCGGTCGAGCGGGTGCCGAAGGCCCAGAAGCTGTCGCCGCTTGAGGCATCGGACCGGGAGGACGCCATCACCGACTGGCTGGACGCCCGGGGCCTGGATGACGCCTGGCAGCTGGCGCCGGTCTTCGTGGCAGGCGGGCTGGACGTCGCGTGGCTGGAGCAGGCCGCGGCCGCGGTGGACGCCGGGATGCTCGGGGCGGCGCTGCGCTGGCTGGCCTGCGCCGCCGAGACCGAGCTGCTGATGAACGAGATCGAGGACGCCACGGTGCGGATCTCCACGCTGGTCGGCGCGGCCAAGCAGTACTCCCAGCTGGACCGGGCCCCGCACCAGACCGTCGACGTGCACGACCTGCTGGACAGCACGCTGACCATCCTGGCCGGGAAGATCCCCCCGGGCGTCCGGGTGGTCAAGGAGTACGACCGGTCGCTGCCCGCGATCCCGGCGTACGCGGCCGAGCTGAACCAGGTGTGGACCAACCTCATTGACAACGCCGTGTCGGCGATGGGGCAGACCGGGGTGCTGACCGTCCGCACCGGCCTGGACCGGGACCGGGTGGTGGTGGACATCGGCGATACCGGTCCGGGGGTTCCGCCGGAGATCAGGGACCGGATCTTCGAGCCGTTCTTCACCACCAAGCCGGTGGGCCAGGGCACCGGGCTGGGCCTCGACATCAGCTGGCGGATCGTGGTCAACAAGCACCACGGCGCCATCGCCGTGGAATCGGTCCCCGGCGACACCCGGTTCCGGGTCTGGCTACCGGTAACCGAGCGGCCGGCGACCGAGGCGAAGACGGAGGGCAGCAATGACTGAGACACCCGGCATCGAACCGCCGGCGCCGCCCAGCGGGACCGGCTGCGTCGAGTGCGACGCGGCCGGCGGCTGGTGGGTGCACCTGCGCCGCTGCGCCCAATGCGGGCACGTGGGCTGCTGCGACACCTCGCCCGCCCAGCACGCCACCGCGCACTGGAAGGCCACCGGGCACCCGGTCGTGCAGAGCTTCGAGCCCGGCGAGAACTGGTTCTGGAACTACGACACCGGGGAAAGCTTCGACGGCCCCTGGCTCGCGCCGCCGCGGCATCACCCGGCCGAGCAGCCCGTGCCCGGCCCGGCCGGCCGGGTCCCGCCCGACTGGCGGCTGCACGTCCACTAGCTCCCCCGCGGGAAATACCTGAGGCCGGGATTTGGTTTTATAAGTGTCAATCTGTACCCGCAGCCAACGGGTAACACTCTCGGCGAAGGAGCCGACATGTCTGACAGCTACCGCAAGGATCCCGAGGCGCTCGCGCAGCTGACCCCGGAGCAGTATCAGGTCACCCAGCAGTGCGGCACCGAGCCGGCGTTCAACAACGAGTTCTGGAACAACAAGGAGCCCGGCATCTACGTTGACGTCGTATCCGGTGAGCCCCTGTTCGCATCGGTTAACAAATACGACAGCCAGTCCGGCTGGCCGAGCTTCACGGTGCCGATCGAGCCGGGCAACGTGGTCGAGCACACGGACCGCAGCTACGGGATGGTCCGGACCGAGGTCCGCTCGGCCCACGGCGACAGCCACCTGGGCCACGTGTTCCCCGACGGGCCCGCCGAGGAGGGCGGCCTGCGCTACTGCGTCAACTCCGCCGCCCTGCGGTTCATCCCGGTCGACGACCTGGAGCGCGAGGGTTACGGCGACTACCGCAAGCTCTTCGACAACGGGAGTGCATCATGACCACTGAGAAGGCCATCCTGGCCGGCGGCTGTTTCTGGGGCGTGCAGGACCTCATCCGCAAGCTCCCCGGCGTGATCTCGACGCGCGTCGGCTACACCGGCGGTGACGTGCCCAACGCCACCTACCGGAACCACCACGGCCACGCCGAGGCGATCGAGATCACCTTCGACCCGGACCAGATCTCCTACCGGGACCTGCTGGAGTTCTTCTTCCAGATCCACGACCCGACGACGCGGAACCGGCAGGGCAACGACCTGGGCACCAGCTACCGGTCGGCCATCTTCTACCTCAGCGACGAGCAGAAGCAGACCGCCGAGGACACGATCGCCGACGTCGACGCCTCCGGCCTGTGGCCGGGCAAGGTGGTCACCGAGGTGACGGCGGCCGGGCCGTTCTGGGAGGCCGAGCCCGAGCACCAGGACTACCTGGAGCGCTACCCCGACGGGTACACGTGCCACTTCGTGCGCCCGGGCTGGAAGCTCCCGCACCGCACGGCGGCCTCGTAGGTCCCGAACACCAAGCCCGGTCCCTGCCTGCAGGGACCGGGCTTACTCGTGGTGCCCCGTATTCAGGTAGCCGGCTGGTGCGGCCGGCTGACCACGCCGCGCAGGTAGCGGCGGGAGGCCGCGGCCAGTGAGGCAGGCATATCAGCCGCTACTCGGGGCAGATGGGGGTCATCGGCAGGTGAACAGCCACCAGGGGGCAGCGTTGGCGGACCGGGCAGCAACCCGCAGGACCGTGGCCATCGCGGGCGCCGCGAACATCTTCGTCGGAGTGATCAAGCTCGCGGCGGGGATCATGGTCGGCTCCAGTGCCATGCTGGCCGAGGCGGCCCACTCGGCGGCGGACACCCTCAACCAGGCGTTCCTGCTGACCTCCGTGCACCGCGGCGAACGGGCCGCAGACCAGCGTCACCCGTTCGGCTACGGCCAGGAACGGTACTTCTGGTCGCTGCTGGCCGCATTCGGCATCTTTGTAGCCGGCGCCGGGTTCTCGGTCTTCGAGGGCGTGCTCGCGCTCAGGCACGGGCACAGCGACAACCCGCTCCTCGCGTACATGGTGCTGGGCGTCTCCGGCCTGGCCGAGGGCACCTCCCTGGTCCGGGTGGTGGTCCAGCTCCGGGGCGAGGCCCGCCGCGGCCACGAGGAGATTGTGGACCACGTGCGCGCCAGCCCCGACACGACGGTCAAGGCGGCCCTGTTCGAAGATAGCGCGGCGCTGGCCGGCCTCGGGCTGGCCGCGCTGGGACTGGCCCTGCGGCAGGTCACCGGATCACCGGTCTGGGACGGCGCGGCCTCCATCGCCATCGGCGCGCTGCTCGTGATGGTGGCGGTCAGGCTCGGCCTGGACAGCCGGGACTTCCTCATCGGCCACGCCGCCGACCCGAAGGAGCTGGAGCTGATCCGGGACGAGATCGAGAGCGCCGCGGGCGTGGACGCGCTGCTGGACCTGCGTACCATGCACGTCGGGCCGGATCATCTGATCGTGGCCGCCCGGGTGGCGTTCAGCGACGAGATCAGCGCCGACCGGGCCGAGGACGTCGCCGACGAGGTCGACCGGCGGCTGGCCGACCGGCTGCCACTGGTCTCGCACGTGTTCCTCGATCCCACTCAGGCCTCCGCCGGCTCCGCCCCGCGGCCTCCCGTTGACCAGCCGGGTCAGCGGCTGCCCGGTGCGCGACCGGTTTTCACAACCGCGAACGGGAGTTTCCCGGGATCTTTCCCGGGCAGTGGATCGTGGTGAGTTTGCCCGCCGGCGAGCAGCAGGTTCTCTACCGCATCGAGAGTGACCTGGAAGGTCGCGAGCCCCGGCTCCGGTCGATGTTCGCGATCTTCACCCGGCTGACCCGGGACGAGGGAGCGCCGCGCACAGAGTCGCTGCGGCCGGACGGCTGCCACCCTCGGTGGACCTGGCCGAAGCGTGAGCTGACCGGCGCGCTGCGCGCGGTCATCGCCATCCCGGTCGTCCTGGGCCTGGTGACGCTCTTTGTGCTCGCGGCCATCAACACTTCGGCCGGGCACGGCTGTAGATCCGTGGCGACGATTCATACCCAGAGTTGCCAGTCGGCAGTGGAATCGCACGGGCGCCCGTAGGCAATCGACGGGGAGCTTGCGGCAGACCGGAGGGCAGTACATGAGCTTCTCACTGGAGGAACGGAAAGAGCCGGATACCGTGGACCGGCCCAGGGAGCCGGAGGTCGAGGAAGCGTTCGGCCGGCTCGTTTCCGAGGGCAGCAACCGGCTGGCCAGACCGCTGGTTCCGCTCCTGGCGACCGGCTTCGTGGGCGGTATTGACGTCGGCATCGGCGTGCTGGCGTACCTGGTGGTCGACCATGAGACCGGACAGCCGCTGCTCGGCGCCGCCGCCTTCCCCGTTGGTTTCATCGCGCTGCTGCTGGCCCGAAGCGAGCTGTTTACCGAGAACTTCCTGGTGCCCGTGACCGCGCGGGCCGCCGGATATGGCTCGTGGCTTCGGCTGGTCCGGCTATGGCTGGTGACGCTGGGCGCGAACCTGGCCGGCGGGCTGGTCATGGCCGGAATGATCGTGATCGCGGTGCCGGAAGTGCGCCTGACCGCGGCGGAGACCGGTGCTCATTACGCATCGCTCGGGGTCTCCTGGCGCTCGCTAGCCCTCGCGGTCCTGGCCGGTGTCGTCATCACCTTGCTGACGCGCATGCAGCATGCGAGTGATGACCTCGGCCCGAAACTCGTGGCCGGGATCGCGATGTCATTCGTGCTCGTGGCAGCACAGCTGTTCCACTCGGTACTGGATTCGATATTCATGTTCACCGGACTGCTCGGCGGCCCTGCCACTTACACCTGGGCCGACTGGGCACGGGCGCTGGTCTGGTCGGGTTTCGGCAACCTGATCGGCGGCATCGTCCTGGTGACCTCCATCCGGCTCCTGCAGACGCCGCACCGGGTCGCCGAAGAGCGCGCCGGGCAGAGCTGAGGGGCCCTGCCATTGCCCGAGCCAGACGATAGGAGGCGTTTTTGAGCGCGCCCTGCGGGAGCGATCACTATGGGTTGGTGGCCGGGTTCGGATCGCATGACTGATGCCACCGGACCGGGTAGCCAGAGCTCATGAGCGACTCAGCGCAACCGTTAGCCAGCCAGGACCGGGAGGTCATGCGGGCACGGTGGCGGCCTTCTACCGGGGCATGGTCCGCCGGGATCCGGGCCCAGCGCCATCACCGCCGATCTGGACACCGAACCAGCCCTGACGCCGGGCGAAATCCGCGAGCGGATGAGCGGCAACCTGTGCCGGCGCGGCGCGTACGTGAACATCGCCCGGGCCATCGCCGAGGTCGCCGACCCGGCGGAGAGGGTGCTTTGAGGGCCTTCACCTACACTCGAGCGCAGGACGCGCCGGACGCCGTTGCACGGTTCCGGCCCGGCACCGCCTACCTCGGCGGCGGCATCAACGTGGTTGACCTGATGCGCCTGGGGGTCGCCGTTCCCGATCAGCTGATCGACGTCAGCCGCCTGCCCTACGACCAGGTGGAACCCACCCTGGACGGCGGCTTGCGGATCGGCGCCGCGGTGCGCAACAGCGACCTGGCCGCCCATCCGCTGGTCCGCGCGCACTACCCGATGCTGGCACGCGGGCCTGCTCGGCCTGCTGCTTTACCTCCCGGGCCTCCATCTGGGCCAGCAGGAATCGCGGCGTCTCCTTGATAGGTCATCCGGGCGATCATCAGCCGGTCCTGGACCGGGTCGTGCATGTGGTGCAGCGCCAGGTCAGGATTGCTCTCGAGCAGCGCACGGCCAGCCGGCATCATCGCCCGCATGTCCGCGCCCGCCGGCCGACTCCAGCGCGTACATGCGCAGCCCGTGTATGGTCGTCCACCGGCCGGCAAACCCATCCGGCGAGATGGTGCCGTCCACCATGTTCGTTCCTTTTCCTGACTGGCACGGCTAGGTCAAACCAGCCCGCACGTGCCATTACCGGCCTGACCGCTAACCGGGAAGGGTTTCGCCGCCGATGGGGGCGAGGACCTCTCCCGAGTAGTAGCTGGACAGCCGCCCGCTCGCGAAGAAGACGTAGGACGGGGCAATCTCGTCCGGGTGGGGGCCCGAGACACCCATTGCCGGGCTGTACCTGGCCTCATCGTCGGCCCACCCCGGAGGCGGAGTGCACGGCGCGTGCGGCGCGAACGCCGCGCGCACGGCGCTGCGGGCCAGCCGCGCCCGCATCCAGCGCGTTTCTGCGGCCGGCATCAAGCTGGCCATCGGCCGGTGACCGGATCCGGGCTCTTGCCAGCGGGGTCGACATCACGGATGTTCTGGGTACCGGGCGCCCGGGAAGTGCCGCAGCTGCAGGCCTGCCTGTTCTTCGAGCAGCGCCACGCCCAGCAGTTCCCCGTCCACCGGTCCGTACCGGCGCAGTGCCCGCTGGTAGATATCGGCCACCGCCTCAGACACCGAGAAGGGAAGGTGATGGTCGCGAGCCAGTTCCGTCACGGTGCGGAGTTCTTCGTAGCAGCGGTCCAAGCCGAAGGTCCGCATGAAGTCGCCGGCGAACAAGGGCGGGAGATCATGACGGATGAATCGCGAGTCGGCTGCGCTGTCGGCCAGCGCTTCGCGCAAGATACCCAGGTCCAGTCCGGACGCCTGGCCGAGCAGCAGAGCTTCGGCGGTGCAGACGGCTTGCCCGAACCACAGCAGGTTGATCAGCAGCTTGACGGTGTATCCGGCGCCGTACCCGCCGACGTGGAGGATCCGGCCGGGCCTGGCCAGGATCCCAAGCAGTTCACTGTGCTGCGCGACCACCTGCGCTTGGCCGCCGATCAGGAGCTGAAGGGTTCCGTGCTGCGCGGCGGCCACGCCCCCGCCGGCCGGGGCGTCCAGGACCTGCACACCACGGTCGAGGACCGCATTGCGGATGTCGGTCATGGCGGCCGGCGAGTTGCTGGTCATGTCGATCCACGTCGTCCCGCGGCGCAGCGCCGCCGCGACGCCAGCGCCGAGCATCAGCTCGCGAACCTCGCCGGGCCCGGGAAGGACGGTGACCAGGACATCGGCCTCGGCCGCGAGCGGGGCCAGCTCCGGTACCCAGCGCGCGCCGCATATGGCGGCCTGGCCGGCGGCCTCGGGCCGCTGGTCACCCGCCCGCACGCTGTAGCCGGCCCGGACGAGGTTCGCGCAAATCGGAGCGCCCATCCGGCCCAGCCCGACCAACCCGATCTCAGGCATCGCCCTCACCTGTGTCACGCCGGCAAATCGCCACCATCCACCGCTGTCCGAGAAAAGGCGCCGCACGCCTCGTTCGGGAAATCTCTTCGTTCCGAACGGACCATGGGCCCGGCCACACCAGGGCGCGCCACGAACTGGCGCGCGTCTGGCGCATGCCTGGCCGCGGCCCCGCGGATCGGGCTTACGTGCTGCGGGCCTGCGCCGGGTGCTTGCCCTCGGCGAACTCTTCGACGATCTTGGCACAGAAGGCCGGTAGATCATGGGGGTCGCGGCTGGTCACCAGGCCCTGATCGGTGACTACCTCCTGGTCGACCCAGGTGCCGCCGGCGTTCCGGATATCCGTGGCCAGGGTCCGCCATGAGGTCAGGGTGCGGCCGCGGACCACGTCGGCCTCGACCAGGATCCACGGGCCGTGGCAGATCACCCCGGCCGGCTTGCCGGCCTGGAAGAAGCCGCGGACAAAGCGCACCGCATCGGCGTCACCGCGGAGCTTGTCGGCACCCACCGTGCCGCCGGGCATGATCAGGGCGTCGTAGTCGTCGGCGGAAACCTGGTCGAAGGCCTTGTCGACGGTGAAGGTCTGGCCTGGCTCGAGGTCATGATTGTAGGTCCGGGCCTCGCCGGGCTCAGCGCCGATCACGTCGACATCGGCGCCGGCGTCCTGTACGGCCTTTTTCGGCTCGGTGAACTCGACCTGCTCGCTGCCGGCGGGGGCGAGCAGGATGGCGACCTTGCGGCCGCGCAGCGGCTGGCTGGGCATGGCGTCTCCTTGTCCCGTCACGTGTTGGGGCGCTCCGCGCTGATGTCGGCCAGCGCTGACCGCTCGTCGCGTTCGATCGCCATGTCGCCGATGGACAACATCCCGACCGGCCGGCCGTCCTTTACCACGGGAACCCGCCGCACCGAGCGCTCGCGCATCCGCCGCACGGCGGTGTCGGCGTCGTCGTCCGGCGTGACCGTGACCAGGTCCGGGCTGCAGGCCTCGCCGACCGGCGTGCTACCGGGGTCACGGCCGGCCGCGACCACGCGCACCACGATGTCGCGGTCAGTGACCAGGCCTTTCAGCTGCCCGTCGTCCATGACTAGCACGTCGCCGATGCCGGCCGCGCGCATGGCCCTGGCCGCATCGGCGACGGACTGGCCGGAACTCAAAGCCACCGGAGCCGAGGCCATCAGCTCACTTACCTTCTGTACCATCGGGATCTCCTCTCGCTGCCGGGAATCGTGCCTGTCGCCGCGCCCGGCTACCCAGCCAGCGGAAGCCAAACCTGCGCCAGGTGCGGATTTTGCCCGATCCTGCTTCTTGCTCAGCGAAACCCGGACCTGGCTAATCGCCTCGTCCGGTAACTGCGTCGCGGGCCTTGTCGGCTACGGCCGCGGCGGGCCCGGTACTCTTCAGCACGCCTGGCGACGGCGGGGTATGCGGGTGCGGCCGGGTGGGGGCGGTCTTCTTGCCATCGGCTATCTTGCGGCCCAGCTCGCCTGCTGTATCGGCCGACAGCGCAGCGCGCATTCCCGGCCACACCCGGGTCTCCTCGAAGTGGATGTGCTCGCGGGCTGCCCCGGCGAACTTCCCGAGCAGTTCCTCAAACTCGGCCTTCTCGGGCTCGAGCTTGTCCAGCCGGGCCAGTACCTCCTTGGCCTCCTGCTCCTGCCCGATCGCCTCGTCGGCCAGACTATCGCCGTCCGGGTGGTGTTCGCGCACGGCCGGCCAGAAGTACATCTCCTCCAGCGCCTCGTGCTTGGATTCCTCGATGATCAGCTGCTCGACCATCTTTTTCCGCAAGGCCAGCTGATCCCGGCTAGCCTTGGTGACCTGGCTCGGCGGCTTCTCCAGCTCAGCCAGCATGGCCTTGACTTCCTGGTGGTCCTTGGCCAGCACAGTGAAAACGTCAGTCATGTGTCCTCCTCGATGGTGGTCGGCGAGATGGCGGCATCCCCTGCCCATCGCGGCCGGGCTTAACCGTTCCGGCGCGGCTGGCGCTCGGCGCGCCGTATTTCCGCGCCGCGCTGGCCATAAAGGACGGCGACAGCATTCGCTACACCGGGACCCGGAAGGGACGGACTCGGGCCGCCTACCGGCTGCACGTCCGGTCCGGTCCGGAGATCGACGCCAGCCCCTGGACCTGTGGCTCACCCACCGGTGGCGTGCCTATACCCGCCGCGCCGGCCGGCTCCTGCAGATCCTGGTCCGGCACGAGCCGTGGCCGCTGCGGACCGCCACCGTAACCATGCTCGACGAGTCACTCACCGCGGCGGCGGCCCTGCCGTCCCCGGGCGAGATCGCGATGGCCCATTATTCGGCCGGCGTGGCGGGCGTCGCGTTCAGCGTGCCCCGTCTGGTTCGCTGATCAAATTCCCGCCCTCTCCCGTGGCTCGCGCTCACCTGGAGGCTCTCGGCGGATGATAAGCATCTGGTCCGCATCCAGCAGGGCCAGTACCCTGGCTACAGGCTGCCGCGGGTGCAGCAGGACCAGGCTGCCGCCCCGTTTCCGCAGCGCCCTTGCCCCCAGCACGAATTCCCGGATCGAGGCCGAATCGGCGTAGCACAAGCTAGATACGTCGATCGTCAGGTCCCGTCGCTCCTCGTCCATGCGGGCGGGAATCAGCGCGTCGATCAGCCCGGCAAGCTGCGCGACGCAGGTGACATCGGCGCCGCCGGACAAGATGATCACCGGGCCGCAGGGCCCGGCCGTAACCGAAGTCTGCAACACGCCGGTTCCCACCTCCTGCGCGAGACCATTTCGTGCCGGATAACCAGGTGGGTCTGCGCAGGGTGGGCGAGCAGGCGACCCGGAGCACCGGACCGGCTGTCTCGACAACCGTAACGCGATATTACTATCTGTCACAAAAACCGTCCAGCCCGCGCACGCCGGGGCGGCCCCTGGCCGCCAGGAATTCCCCCGTCATAGTCCATACCTCACTGCTGCCGGGGTAAGCCAGGGCGTCACTGTCTGAACGGAGAAGGAGCATCCAGTTGACGTCTGGGAGGCCCGCCCGGTGAGTGCTGTCACGGTGGTCATCGCCACCCGCAACCGCCGCGAGGAACTGCTGCGAACGCTCGGCAGGCTGACCGGGCTCCCCGAGCGGCCGCCGGTGATCGTGGTCGACAACGGTTCAGCCGACGGCAGCGCCGACGCGGTGACCCGGTGCTTTCCCGGCGTCGAGGTCGTGCGGCTGGCCCGCAACGCGGGCGCGGCCGCGCGCAATGCCGGAGTCCGCAGGGCCCGGACGCCGTACGTCGCGTTCAGCGATGACGACTCCTGGTGGCAGGCCGGGGCGCTGACGCTGGCGGCGGAGGCCTTCGACGCCGAACCCCGGCTCGGGCTGATCGCGGCCCGGACGCTGGTCGGGCCCGGGCCGGGAGCCGGACCCGATCAACGCGGCCATGGCCCGCACCCCGCTGCATGACGACGGGATCGCCGAGGTGCTGGGCTTCCTGGCGTGCGCCAGCGTGGTAAGGAAGACGGCGTTTCTCGATGTCGGCGGCTTCAGCGAGGTGCTGTTCTTCATCGGCGAAGAGCGCCTGCTGGCCTACGACCTGGCCGCCGCCGGGTGGGGTCGCCGGTACCTGCCCGAGGCAGTCGCGGTCCACTACCCGTCCGCCCGGCGGCCGGAGCCGGGCTGGCGCCGCCGCGCCGAGCTGCGCAGCGACGTGCTCACCGCCTGGCTGCGCCGTCCCCCGGCCGTGGCCCTGGCCGAGACGATGCGGCTGGCCGGGCAGGCGACCCGCGATCCGGACGCCCGGGCGGCGCTGGCGGACGCGGTGCGGCAGTTGCCGCGGGCGCTCGCGGGCCGCCGCAGCCTCCCGCGCGCCGTCGAGCGTAAGATCCGGATCCTGGCTCAGACAGAGGACTCAGGC
The DNA here is from genome assembly GCA_963822765.1 of uncultured Actinomycetes bacterium. Taxonomy (GTDB): domain Bacteria; phylum Actinomycetota; class Actinomycetes; order Streptosporangiales; family Streptosporangiaceae; genus Palsa-504. The sequence continues at coordinate 205,515 of CAWGJL010000005.1, forward strand.
ACTGAGCCGGATGCTGCGGATGGCGGCTAGGACATCGCCGACCCCGATCGCGAGCAGCCGGGGGTCGACCTGATCGCCATGCGCGTCCCCCGGCCGGTTCCCGGCGCCTTTCCACAGAGCTACGTGACGGCTGTCCCCGGCGGGCGGCCCCCACAGCGCCGGGGACACCGGCCCGAACAGCGTGACCGACGGCGTGCCGTAGGCCACGGCCAGGTGAGCTACCCCGGTGTCGTTGCTGACCACCATCGAGGCCGCGGCGACCAGGGCAGCCAGCTCGGACAGGCCGGTCCGCCCGGCCAGCACTGACCCGGGATCGAGTCTCGCCGCGCGGGCCACCCGGCGTGCCGTCGGCCGTTCCGCCGCGGTCCCGGTCAGCACGACCCGCTGGCCGCCCTCGGCCAGCGCCCGGGCGACCGCCGCGAACCGCTCCGGCGGCCAGCGTCTGCCCGTGCTGGCCGCGCCGGTATGCACGACGACCGCGCCGCGGACCGGGGACGGGACCCGCGGGCGGGCGAGCCGCAGCGCGCCGCGGTCCGCCGGGACGCCATGCCATTCCAGCAGCCGGCACCAGCGGCCCACCTCGTGTTCCGCCTCGTCCCACCACGGGCCGGTCACCCGCGGATCAGCCGCCGAGGCGTACATCATCGTGATCTTGGCGCCCAGGGCCAGGACCAGATCGTGGCTGGCCGAGCCATTGCCGTGCAGGTCGACGGCGACATCGGGAGGCGGCCCGGCCCACCGGACCGGCTGCAGCTCGCCGGCCGGCTGCAGCAGGTCCACCGCCCCGGTCAGCGCCGCCAGGCAGGCCAGCGGCCCGGGTGCCGCCAGCACGATCTCGTGCCGCGGGTAGGCGGCGCGCAGCGCCCGGTAGGCGGGCACGCCGGTGAGGAAGTCCCCAAGGCCCAGGGCGCGGAGGATGAGCAGGCGCGGTTGACGGTTCACCGGACCAGCTCGGCGAGAAGCCTGTCCCAGTCGGCCAGGAACCGTGCCAGCCCGTAACGGGCGAGCGAGGCTTCCCGCGCCCGCTTGCCCATCTCGGCCGCCTCGGCGGGATCGGCGATCAGTTCGCGCAGCCGGTGACGCAGGTGCTCCCTGCTGGTGGACAGCACGCCCGCGCCGGGCGGGACCGCCTCGGCGGCTTCGGTGGTGGCCAGCGCCAGCACGGGCATGCCCAGCTGCATGGCCTCGATCAGCGACAGGCCGAGCGAGGTCCACCGGAACGGGTGCAGGTAGGCCCGGCGACGGGCGACGGCGGCGTGCATCCGGGCCTGCGGCAGGTCCTCGAATGCCCGGATCCCGGGGCTGCCCAGCCGGGCGGGCAGGTTGGCGACGCCCATGCCGAACACGTCGAGCGGCGTGGTTTCGGCGAAGAACGGCAGCAGGTCGGTGCCGGTGTAACGGCCGCGACGCAGCGGCTCGTTCACTATCACCGCGGCCCGGGCGGATTCGCCGGTCCACAGCGGCCCAGGGTCGACGATGCCGTGCTCGATGACGGTGGCCGGTGTCCGGCCGCAGTCCCAGAACAGCTCGTTGAAGTGCGTCACGTGGACCAGGCGCAGGTCCGGCCGGTCGGCCAGCGGATGCCGGCTGAGCGGTACGTTCCCGTCGGGCGCGTTGTGCTCGACGTAGACGGCGGGCAGATCCGCGCCCGGCCGCCGGCCGGTGAGCTTCCTGGTGAGGTCTTCCTCGGCCGGCCGCTGCAGTATGACGGCGTCGATCTGCTCGTCGCGGAGCCGGGCGTTGCCGACCTCCACGGCGGTCTGCGGCCAGTCCCAGGTACGGGCCCGGCCTCGGCCGTACGGGCCGCGGTCGGGGGAGGTCGGCAGCAGGCAGGTATGGCGGCCCTGCACGAACGCCGTCGTCCATGAACCGTGGACGTGCCAGATCAGAAGTCTCACCGGCGCGCCCCAGGCCACAGACCCGCTGTGGCTGCCGCCGCGGCCCGCGCCGGGCTTCCCGCGGCACCGGTGAGCTGGTCCAGCGCGTCGCACGCCGCCCCGGCGCTGACCCCGGTCAGGCACGGGTGCCCGGGGATGTGGCAATGCACGGCCCGGCTGCCGCGGCAGGGGGCACACTGATCGCCGAGCAGCGCGACCGGCACTCCATACGGGGCCCAGCAGGCGGCCGGAACGACCGGTGCGAACAGCGAGACGACCGGGGCCCGGACCGCGGCGGCGAGATGGGCGACGCCGGTGTTGGCCACCATGACGGCGTCGGCCCCGGCGACGACCGCGGCGAGCTCGGCCAGGCTGGTCCGGCCGCCGAGGTCGATGACCTGGTCGCCGCGGCCGCGTGCCGTCCCGGCCGCCGCCGCGGTCACCCCGCGTTCGGCGGCGCCGCCGGTCAGCACGACCCTTCGGCCCCGGCCGGCGAGTTCGGCGACAGCCTCGGTCCAGCGGCAGGTCGGCCAGCGGCGGGCCGGTGCCGACGCGCCAGGGTGCAGGACCACGTAAGGCCGGGGCCCGGTCAGCCGCGTCACGTCGGGCAGCGGCCGCCGGACGGCGAGCCGGCCGTCGTCACCGGGCGCCAGGCCGAAGCCCGCGGCGCCCGCCAGGCTCAGCGCACGCTCGGGCTCGGGGATGCGTTCGTCGCAGCGGTGCCTGAGGTCGAGCAGCGATCCCGGGTAGTCCTCGCTGATGGCGGCGATCCTGGGAATGCCCGCCAGCCGCAGCAGCAGGGCGGTCGGCAACGGTGACTGGTGGAACGAGGTGAAGATCACCGCGTCGGTGAAGCTCTCGGCGGCCAGGCGGCCGACCAGCGTGCGCACGTCGTCCGCCCGGACCGGCGGCGGATCCCGGACCACCCAGGGACACGACCAGACCAGTACGGCGCTGACACCGGGGAGCAGCCGGGCGGCCGCGGCTCCCTGCGGCCCGGCCAGCATCGTCAGCCGGTCGCAATGCGCCGCCATGGCCCGGACGGCCGGCCCTGCCAGCAGCATGTCGCCCACGCTGTCCAGCCGGACCGCGAGGCAGTGTCCGGTCATCGGGTTCTGCCCGGCCAGACCGGGGCCAGTGGCGCCTCGCCGGCCAGCATCCGCACGGCGGCAGGCACGTCGCTGGCCACCCGGACTCCGGTTAGCTCGCCGGGTCGGGTCTGCGCGTTCGGCACCAGCACCCCGCGGGCTCCCGCGGCCCGGGCTGCCTCGATGTCGGCGCCGATGTCACCGATCACCGCGCACTCGTGCGGCGCCACGCCGAGGTCAGCGGCGGCGGCCAGGACCATGCCGGGAGCCGGCTTGCGGCAGGCGCAGCCGTCCGCCGGGGCGTGCGGGCACATCCGGATCACGTCGAACGGGCCGAGCAGCGCGGTGACCCGGGCGTTCACCGCCTCCGCCTCGCCCGTGGCGACCTGCCCGCGGGCGATGCCGGACTGGTTGGTGATCATCCCGATGCGCAGCCCCCGGCGCCGGGCCGCGGCCACCGCGGCGGCCGCCCCCGGCACCGGCTCGACCAGCGAGGGATCGCGGTTATACGGCACGTCCCGGATCAGCGTGCCGTCCCGGTCGAACAGCACGGCCCGGATCGGCGGCCACGGCCGGGCCCGGCGGCCCCGGATTCGCCCCTGCACCCGGTGCCAGCACGCCAGCTCGGGGATGACCAGGCTGGTCGCGGTCATCACCGCGACCTCGCGCACCGTCCGCGGTCCCGGGACGATCCGGGCCGCGGCGAACTCTGCCGTCCCGGCCAGCGCGGCCGCCGCGCGCGCCCATCGCTGGCCGGCGCCGGCCGGCCGCGGCCAGGCCGGCCGCGGCCAGGACCGCCGCCGTGATCAGCGCGTGGCGGGGCAGCCGGCCCCGGTCCGCCTCGGCCCGGGCCTGCCAGCCCCGGCCGTGCAGCACGCGCATCAGCGCGTCGTCGGCATTGCCCGCTTGGCCCCGGATGCTGATCCACGCGGAGGCGGGCCGCACCGGGTGCACCGTGTGCCGGCGTCCCTGCCGCAATTCCCAGCCGTCGGCCAGCAGCCGCAGGGCCAGGTCGGCGTCTTCACGGAACGCCCGCGGGAACCGCTCGTCGAAGCCGCCCGACTCGGCCAGCGCGGCCCGCCGGTAAGCCATGTCCGCGGTGATCCAGCGGGCCCTGGCCAGGCCCATGGTGGTGCGTTCCCAGTCGGTCGGCCGCCTGCCGTCCGGCGACGGCACGGTGAGCAGACCCTGCACGCCGGCGGTGTGGTCCGGGAGCCCGGTCAGGTCTTCGCTGAGCTGCCGCCGCCAGTCGCGGCCGACGCGCACGTCGTCGTCGAGGAACGCCACCCAGGGGGTACTGGTGCGGCGCCAGCCGGCGTTACGCGCGGCCGCGGGCCCGGCACCGCCGCTGGCGATGACCGTAACCGGCAGGGCGGTCCCGGGACCGCCGGGTGACAGCACGGGGTCCGCGGCGAGGGCGGCGGGCCGGTCGTCCACCACCACCACCTGGGCCGGGACGGGACCGGCCGCCGCGGCCAGCGCGCGCAGGCAGTCGGCCAGGCACGGCCGTCCCACCGTGGGGATGACCACCGAATAGCCGGTCACGGCCGTCTGACCAGGAACGGGCCGATGGCCAGCGCGTCCACCGGAGTCGAGCCGAAGCACTCGAGCGCGTCCCTGATGTCATCGACCATCGGCCGTCCGGCGGTGTTCAGGCTGGTGTTCACCAGCACGGGCAGGCCGGTGCGCTCCTCGAAGGCGGACAGCAGCGCGGCCAGCAGCGGCTGGCGATCCGGGTCGACGGTCTGCACCCGGGCGGTGCCGTCCACGTGCACCACGGCCGGTATGCGGTCCCGCCACTGCGCGGCCACGTCGTGGACGAACAGCATGTACGGGCTGGGCAGCGGTCCGCGGGAGAAGATGCCGGCCGCGCGGGCGGCCAGGACGACCGGCGCGACCGGCCGGAAGCTCTCCCGGCCCTTGATGTCGTTGAGCCGGTCGAGGTTGGCGCGCTGGCCGGGGTGGGCCAGCAGCGAACGGCAGCCGAGGGCGCGGGGCCCGTACTCACTGCGCCCCTGGAACCAGGCCACGACGCCGTTCGCGGCCAGCACGCCAGCCGCGGCGCAGGCCACGTCGGGCGGGCGCTCGAAGGGGATCCGGGCCTTCCGCAACGCCGCTTCGATCTCGGTGTCGGTGAACTCCCGGCCCAGGTCGGCGCCGGTCATCGACCACGGCGGCTCTCCCGTGTCGGCGGCGAGCTGCAGCGCGGCGCCGAGCGCCGTGCCCGCGTCGCCGGCCGCCGGCTGCACCCAGATCTGGCCGAACGGCCCGCGGTCGGCCAGTACCGTGTTGGCCACGCAGTTCAGCGCGGTGCCGCCCGCCATGGCCAGCGTCCGGTCCCCGGTCCTGGCATGCAGGTCGGCGGCCAGCGCCAGCAGCACCTCCTCCAGGCAGCGCTGGACGCTGGCGGCGAGATCGGCATGCGCCTCGGTCCAGTCCTCGCCGGGCGCACGGGCCGGCGCCAGGGCGGCCCAGTCGATCGGATCGGAGCGGAAGCCGCCGCCTGGGGCCGCTCTCACCTTGTCCCGGATCTCGTCGAGCAGCCGCGGCTTGCCGTGCGAGGCGAGCGCCATCACCTTGTACTCGTCGCTGGACCGCAGGAAGCCGAGATGGGCGGTCAGCTCCTCGTACATCAGCCCGAGCGAGTGCGGCAGCGGCTGAGTGCTCAGCACCTCCAGCTGCCGACCGCGGTAGCGCCCGGTCAGGCAGGACTCCCGCTCGCCCCGGCCGTCGCACACCAGGACGCTGCACTCGGCGTCCGGCACCGCCAGCCCGGCCGAGGCCGCGTGCGCCACGTGGTGCCGCACGAAGCGGGCCCGTTCCGGATCGAGCCCGGGCAGGGCCTCCGCGAGGAACTGCGGGGCCCGGGCGGCATACCTGGTCCGCAGGTCATCCCAGGGATCGTCAAGGCCCATCTCCCCGGCCGGGCGCACCAGCCCCGGGTCGTAGGAGAAGCCGATCAGGTCAACCTGGTCTGCGCTGATCCCGCCCTGAGCGAGGCACCACCGGGCGGCGGCGACCGGCTGCTCCCACGCCGAGAACGGCACCGGGCGCTTGCCGTGCTTGCGCCGGCTGAAGCGCTCCTCCTCGGCGGCCGCGACCACCGCGCCGTCGATGACAAGCGCCGCCGCCGGGTCATGGAATACCGAATTGATTCCGAGCACGCGCATGCTGCCTCCCTCGCTACCAGTGGCGGGTCCCACTCACCGGGAACTGGCCGATCAAACATGCCTGTGCTGACCTTGTGTATTCGGACAGTTTTGTCCGGGTTTGTCATGATGTTTTATCCGCCCGCGGTTGGTCAGTAGTGATGCTCCTGTAAAGCTGGAGTGGGGGCCCGTGAAGATTGACCTGGTATCGGAACATGCCAGCCCGCTAGCCGTGCTGGGCGGCGCGGATGCCGGCGGGCAGAACGTGCATGTCGCCGCGCTCGCGACGGCTCTTGCGGAACGCGGCCACGAAGTCACCGTGTACACCCGCCGCGACGGGCCGGAGCGGCCCGATTCAGTGCCATTCAGGCCCGGCGTGACTGTCGAGCACGTGCCGGCGGGCCCGTCCCGGTCGCTGCCCAAGGATGACCTCCTGCCTCACGTGCCCGCCTTCGCGGCGTGGCTCGCGGACCGCTGGTCCGTCGGCAGGCCGGACGTGGTGCACGCGCACTTCTGGATGAGCGGGCTGGCCGCGGTCATGGCCGCGCGCCGCTGTCCCGTCCCGGTGGTGCAGACCTTTCATGCCCTCGGCAGCGTCAAGCACCGCTACCAGGCCCATGCCGATACCAGCCCGCCGCAGCGGGTCCTGCTGGAGAGGACCGTGGCCCAGCAAGCCAGCGCGGTGATCGCCACCTGCACCGACGAGGTCGCCGAGCTCGCGGCGTACGGGGCCAGGCCGGACCGTATCTACGTGGTGCCCTGCGGAGTGGATTGCGACCGGTTCCGGCCCGGCCTCCCGGCACGGCACCGGGACGGTCCTGCCCGCGTGCTGACGCTGGGGCGCCTGGTGCCGCGCAAGGGCGTGGACACCGTGATCGCGGCAATCGCCGATGTCCCTGACGCGCACCTGATCGTGGCCGGCGGCCCGGAGCACGCCCGGCTCGCCGATGACCCGGAGGCCACCCGGCTGCGCGCGGTGGCCGCGGGTTCACAGGTCCGCGGCCGCGTCACCTTCACCGGCCGGATCGGGCACGAAGAGGTGCCCGCGCTGATGAGATCGGTGGACGTGATCGTCTCCGATCCCTGGTACGAGCCGTTCGGCATCGTACCGCTCGAGGCGATGGCTTGCGGCGCGGCCGTCATCGCCTCCGAGGTGGGCGGCCACCTCGACACAGTGGCCGACGGGGTGACCGGCCTGCTGGTCCCGCCGCGCGACCCCGGCGCGCTGGCCGACCGCATCCGGTACCTGCTGGCCGACCCCGAACGCCGCCGCGTCCTAGGCGCGGCGGCCGCAGCCCGAGCCAGGTCCAGGTATTCCTGGGCGCGGATCGCGGCCGAGACCGAGGCCGTTTACGCGGGCTTGCGGCTGGGCCGGGCGGTGAGCGCACGATGAAGCACCAAGCCCATCCCGCGACCGATTCCCACCTGGCCCGGCTGGTAGCCGCACTCGGCAGGTTCGAGTGCCAGGTTCCCCGCCTGGAGGGCTGGGGCCGGATCGCGGCGAACGTACTCACGACCGGCGGCCGGCTGCTGGCGTGCGGCAACGGCGGCAGCGCCGAGCAAGCCCAGCACCTGACCGCCGAGCTGGTCGGCCGCTACGAACAGGACCGCCCGCCGTTTGCGGCGCTCGCGCTGACCGCCGAGATGGCCGCGCTCACCGCGATCGGCAACGACTACGGCGCCGATCAGATCTTCGCCCGGCAGGTCCGGGCGCATGGCCGTCCCGGCGACCTGCTCGTCTGCCTGTCCACCAGCGGCTCGAGCCGGAACGTGATCGCGGCGGCCCGAGCCGCGATCGAGCTCGGCATGACCACCTGGGCGCTGACCGGCCCCGGGCCGAACCCGCTGGCCAGCGTGTGCGCCGAGGCCGTCACGGTGGACGCGCCCGCGGTGTGCACCGTCCAGGAAGTGCACCTGGCCGCCATTCACATGCTGTGCGCGGCCATCGACGCCACCGTCCCCGGACCGCGCGCCGCGCAACGCCAGGCGGCGGAGGTGTAGATGAAGAGCGGCCCGCTGGTGGTCATCGGCGACACCCTGCTCGACGTGGACCTGGAGGGCACGGCCGAGCGCCTGGCCCCCGACGCTCCGGTGCCGGTGGTGGACTGCCACCGGGAGCGGCACCGGGCCGGCGGCGCCGGGCTGGCCGCGCTGCTCGCCGCGCGCATGGCGGACGGCGACGTCGTCCTGATCACCGCGCTCGGAGACGACCGCAACGGCGCCCGGCTGCGCGACCTGCTGGGCAGGCACGTCGACGTGGTGGCGATGCCGCTGCGCGGCGGCACGTCGTGCAAGATCCGGGTCAGCGCCTCCGGCCGGCTGATCGCCCGGCTCGACGCCGGCGACGGCCGTGCGTCTCCGTCCCCTCTGGGCGCGCCGGCCGAGCGCGCGCTGCGCTCCGCCGGCAGCATCCTCGTCGCCGACTACGGCCGCGGGGTAACGGCCCACCAGGAAGTGCGGGCGGCCCTGGTCCGGCTCCCGCGCAGGGTGCCGCTGGTATGGGACCCGCATCCGAAAGGGGAACCGCCGGTACCCACCACCCGGCTGGCCACTCCCAACGAGCGCGAGGCGCGCGGGTTCGCCGAGGCCTTCGCCGCACGGGCGGCGGGCGGGAGCGCCGCGGCGCGGGACGCCGCCACACTCAGCCGCGCCTGGGGAACCGCCGTGGCGGTCACTATCGGCGCGCGGGGGGCGTTGCTGTCCGTCGGCGACGACGTCCCGTTCATGGCTCCGGCCCCGGCACTGGCGGCCGCTAGTCCGGGATCACCCGACGCCTGCGGCGCCGGGGACTGCTTCGCCGCCGCGGCGGTCCAGGCCATCCGGGCCGGCGGCCTGCTCACCGAGGCGGTCACCGAGGCCGTGCGCCTGGCATCGGAGTTCGTCGCCCGGGGGGGTGCCTCGGGCGGCCCCGGCCTGACCATCCCGCCGGAGCCGGGAGCTCCCGCGGAACGGCCGCGGGCCGCCGGATCCGCCTGGGACGTCGTGGCGGGCGTGCGGCGGAGCGGCGGGCGGATCGTCGCGACAGGGGGCTGCTTCGACCTGCTGCACACCGGACACGTCAGGCTGCTCCAGCAGGCCCGTCGGCTGGGCGACTGCCTGGTCGTGTGCCTGAACTCCGACTGTTCGGTGCGGGAGCTGAAGGGACCGGGCCGGCCGCTGGTGGAGGCACCGGACCGGGCCAGGGTGCTGGCCGCGCTGGAATGCGTGGATGCGGTCGTCGTCTTCGACGAGCCGACACCGGCGGCGGTGCTGGAACGGCTGCGCCCGGACGTGTGGGTCAAGGGCGGTGACTACTGCGGCGGGGACCTGGCGGAGGCGCCGGTGGTCCGCCGCTATGGCGGCGAGGTGGTGCTGCTCCCTTACACCGGCCGGCATTCCACCAGCCAGATCGTGGCCGCCGCCCGTACGCTGGCTGAGCCAGTCGCAGGCGGGGAACCGCCATCCCTATTACCTCCTGGCTTGCTCGGGCTTTTCTTGCTTCGGGTCTGGCTGCCTGGCCGCCGGGGCCCGCCGGAACCGGGCGAGCAGCGGCGGCGAGGCCGGGCTCACCCTCTGCCCGGCGCTCCAGGTCGGGCCTTTGCAGCCGGTCTTGCGCAGCCCGGCATGCGTCTCCCTGATGATCACTTCCAGGGTGGGCCACACTTTGCCCTCCAGCAGGTGGCCGCCGCGAGTAGACCCGTCCGGCAGACCGGCAAACGCCCGCAGCGCAACCGGCGGCACGGTCATGGCATGCGATTACCCGCCGGCTCCGTCCCGCGATGCCCAGTCCCGCAGCACCGAGATCGCGTCTTGGCGCAGGTCGCTCTCACCGGCGTCTTCCTGTATGGACCGGCGCAGGGCAGGGAGCCGGATCTGCTCGTAGATGGCCAGGTCCCGCAGGCCGCACTCGGCGACATCGTTGGTCGTCGCCGCGAATACGACCCGCGGTAGGCACGCCCAGTAACAGGCGGCCAGGCACATCGGGCACGGCTCGCTGCTGGAGTACAGCACCGCATCTTCGAAGAGATGTCGGCCCAGGACACTGCCGGCCGCGCGCAGCGCCATCACCTCAGCGTGGCCGGTGGGATCATTCAGTTCAACCACCCGGTTGACACCTGTCCCGACGATCTGGCCGCCGACAGCGACGATCGCGCCGAACGGCCACCTGCGCTGGTCGTCGCGATAGCCACAAGAAAGCTCCACAGCCATCCGGAGATAGCCGCGATCAGTTTCGTCCAGCGTTCGCTCCCATGCTCGATGTACCGGTCCGTACCGCCGCCGCTAACCGGCGTCTTCGTCTTGCGGTGGATTGTTCGGGGCATGCTGGCTAGTCTCTTCTGCCTGGCTGTTCATGCCCAGCAGCTTCTCGATGTCCTGCTCGCCCTCCGAGATCTGCTGCGGGTGATCTTCCGCTTCCTTCTCCGCTTCGTCCTTCACCTTGTCGAAGTCGTTCACATCGGGTCCTTTCTCTCAGTGCGGTCCTCGGCCACGCGAGTCCTCGCCGACCTGGAAGCGCTCCCGGTAGTGCCGTCTGGCCTGGTCGAGCACGTCGTCGCTGAGCACGGCCAGCGGCCGGGGATCGGCGATCAGCGGTTCCTGATCGGGTCCGAGCCCGACCGTTCTTCCGGTCAGCACCCATGCGTACCGGTCCGGCTGGCCGCGGGTGAGCTGTGCGTACTTGCACACCTGGCGGGCGAGCCAGTCGGGGACAGGCCGGCCTCACCAGGCCGGCGGCGCCAGCGGAACGACGGACAGGCCAGGCAGTTCCAGGCCGCTTTCGTAGTCGCGGCTAGCCTGCTGCGCGTCTGCCTCAGGTCCTCGCGAGTAGCGCAAGTAGATCTCCTGGCCGTCGCACGCCATATCCGCCAGGTCACCCAGCTGGCGCAGAACGGGCAGCTGGCCGGTTATGGCTGTTGCTCCCGTCGCGACCTGCTGTCTGCCTCGGCCACTGCGCCGGCCGTCTCCCGGGCCGTCTCGGTCGGCAGCGGCAGCGGGACCTTCCGCACCCTGGCGTACCCGAGCACGCCAGCGGCGGCGGCCACGGCCCCGTAGCTCCCGGCGGCGGCGAGCGCCGCCGCGGCGGGGGAAAGCCGCTTCTCCAGCAGGCGCAGGCTCAGCCGGTACGCCGAAGCGGTCGCGAACAGGCCCAGGATGCCGGCCGCCGCGAGAAGAGCGGCCGCCGGGCGGCCCTGCGCGGCCTTGGCCCACGTCTCCCGCAGCGCGGAGCGGACCTCGCGGCGGGCCAGCGCGGCAGTGTGGCCGGATAGATCATGGAGCGCCTCAGCGATACCTTCCTGCGGCGCCTGGGAAGCTTCAGTCACGGCGGCGCGATTACCCGCCCAGGCCCGGCTTACACCTGCCCGGGGTCCTGATCTGGCTCGCACTAAACGTAACGTCAAGAGGTTTGCCGTGCCGTGCCCTCGGGTAGCTGCAGTCAGCCGCTTCAGGGTGCCAGCAGCATCGGCCGATGCCGGACAGGGGATAGCAGGTGGCAAGCAGGCAGCAGGTCCGCGAGCTTCTCGACAACGGGCTGGACTACGCCGACGCCGGAAAGCGGCTGGGCATACCGCCTGGTCAGGCATATATGATCGCGACCGGGATCCCGGCCGACGGGGGAGACGCGCCGGCCGAGTATCCCAGCCGGCCCGCGGTGCTGCCCGCCAGCCAGCACCTGGCCAATCCGCCGCATGACAACCCGACCTCCAGCCAGCGGGTCCGCGACTGGATGGCCGCGAGGGCGGCCGCGGACCGGCCCATGCAGGAGGCGGCGGCACGGCGCACGGCCGAGCCTGGACCGGCCAAGGCGGAAGACCCGGAGAACCCCGAGGCGCAGGGGTTCAGCCGCGACCTGACCATGGTGCTGACCCGCCAGCACAACCAGGTCCGGGCCCTGCTCCAGCAGCTGCAGGCGCTGCCCGGCCACAAGACCGGCGGCACGGCGGAAGACCTGGCCGCCCGCAAGTCCATCGTCGGCATGATCACGGTCCGGCTGGACCGGCACGAAATGGCCGAAGAGCGGTACCTGTGGCCGGCGGTGCGCAAGGCGATCGAGGACGGGGACGACCTCGCGGACCAGGCGCTGAGCCAGGAGCGGGAAGGCACGCAGACCCTCGCCCGGCTCGGCACGCTCGAGCCGGACACCGATGAGTTCGACGAGGGCGTCGAGCGGCTCGTCGCCCAGCTGCGCAAGCATGTCGCTTACGAAGGGCAGGTCTTCACGCGACTGCGAGAAGCCGTGCCGGACAGCGAGCGGGAACGGCTGGGCCGCAAGATCGAGGCGGCGGCCAAGAGGGGGCCGACCAGGACACACCGGAGGGTGCCCAGCAAGCCCGCCGCGGCGGTTAAGACCGCGTCGGCCGGCGCGACCGCCGCCGACCGGGTCCGTGACGCGGCAGGTCAACGGCCGACCGAACGCGAAGGAACTGCGCGATGACCACCGGGAGACACATGAGCGGGAAACGCAGCGTCCGCACGTTCATCGAGCGATGGCCGGTCTACCGGCAGGTCGCCGGCAGCGACCCGCTGGGCCGCGGCGCGGCCGCCAAGAGCCGGCGGTCCGCGGATCTCGATCCTCGGACCCGGTCCGCTGACAAGGTGGTCAAGTCGGTCTGCCCCTACTGCGCGGTCGGCTGCGGCCAGAATGTCTACGTCTCCGGCGAAAAGGTCGTGCAGATCGAGGGCGACCCCGACTCGCCGGTCAGCCGGGGGCGGCTATGTCCCAAGGGCTCCGCCAGCCTCCAGCTCAGCACCGGGGACGCCCGGCAGTACAAGGTCAGGTACCGCGGGCCGTACGCCGCGGGCTGGGAAGACCTGGACCTGGACACGGCGATGGACATGATCGCGGACCGGGTGATCGCGGCCCGGCGCCAGGGCTGGCAGTGGGACGACGGCGGCATCCGCACCCGCCGGACGCTCGGCCTCGCCACGCTGGGCGGCGCGACGCTCGATAACGAAGAGAACTACCTGATCAAGAAGCTGTTCACGGCGCTGGGCGCGATCCAGATCGAGAACCAGGCCCGGATATGACACTCCTCCACCGTCCCCGGTCTGGGGACTAGCTTCGGCCGCGGCGGCGCCACCACCTTCCAGCAGGACCTGCAGAACGCGGACTGCATCCTGATCGAGGGCTCGAACATGGCCGAATGCCACCCGGTGGGGTTCCAGTGGGTGATGGAGGCCAAGGCCCGCGGCGCGACGGTCATCCATGTCGACCCTCGGTTCACCCGGACCAGCGCGCTGGCCGACCTGCACGTGCCGCTGCGGGCCGGGTCCGACATCGCGTTCCTCGGCGGGATCATCAACTACGTGCTGAGCAGCGAGAAGTACTTCCGGGAGTACGTGCTCGCCTACACCAACGCCGCGGTCATCCTCACCGAGGACTTCAGGGACACCGAGGATCTAGACGGCGTGTTCTCAGGCCTGGACCGGGAGAACCGCACCTACGACTTCCACACCTGGCAGTACGAGGGCCTGGAGATCCAGGCCGCTTCGGGCGAGCGTGACGAGGAGTACCAGGACCGGACCGCGTCCACGCGGGAGGCGGCCCGCGGCGAGGCGCACGGCTCCGGCGGCGCGGGCCTGCCCGCGGGGACCCCGGAGCGGGACGATACGCTGCAGCATCCCCGGTGCGTGTTCCAGGTGCTCAAGCGGCACTTCGCCCGGTACACCCCGGAGATGGTCGAGCAGATCTGCGGCGTCCCGCAAGACACGTTCGGCCAGGTGTGCGAGCTGCTCGCGCAGAACTCCGGCCGGGAGCGGACCAGCGCATTCGTCTACAGCGTCGGCTGGACCCAGCACACCGTCGGGGTCCAGTACATCCGCACCGCGTCCATCCTGCAGGCCCTGCTGGGCAACATCGGCCGGCCGGGCGGCGGCATCCTGGCCCTGCGCGGCCACGCCTCGATCCAGGGATCCACCGACATCCCCACTTTGTTCGACCTGCTGCCCGGCTACCTGCCGATGCCGCACGCCCACTCCAACGAGGACCTCGAGGCCTACATCGCGGCGGAGTCGACCGAGAAGGGCTTCTGGGGAAACATGCGGGCCTATACCGTGAGCCTGCTCAAGGCGTGGTGGGGCGGGGCGGCCCGGGAGGAGAACGACTTCTGCTTCGACTACCTGCCCCGGCTGACCGGCAGCCACAGCACCTATGAGACGGTGATGGCGCAGCTGGCCGGACACTGCCACGGCTACATCGTGTACGGGGAGAACCCGGCGGTCGGCTCGGCCAACGCCAAGCTGCAGCGGCTGGGCCTGGCACAGCTCGACTGGCTGGTCGTGCGGGACTTCTCCCTGATCGAAAGCGCCACCTGGTGGCAGGACGGGCCGGAGATCGAGACCGGCGAGATGCGCACCGAGGACATCAAGACCGAGGTGTTCTTCATGCCCGCCGCCGCGCATACCGAGAAGGACGGCACTTTCACCAACACCCAGCGGCTGCTGCAGTGGCACCACATGGCGGTCGAGCCGCGAGGAGATGCACGCAGCGACCTGTGGTTCACCTACCACCTGGGCCGCAAGATAAGGGAGAAGCTGGCCGACCCGGCAGCACGGGAGCAAGAGGCCGACCTGCTGCGCGACCTGGGTCACTCCGCCGACGAGATGGACCGGCCCATCCTGGACCTCACCTGGGACTACCCGGTCAAGGGCGAGGTCGCCGAACCCGACGCCGAAGCGGTCCTGGCCGAGATCAACGGCTGGGACGCCCGTGGCCGGCCGCTGGCTTCCTATGAGCAGCTGAACGCGGACGGCTCGACGGCCTGCGGCTGCTGGATCTACTGCGGCGTCTACGCCGACGGGGTCAACCAGGCAGCCCGCCGCAAGCCTTCCGGCGAGCAGGACTGGGTCGCGAGCCAGTGGGGCTGGGCCTGGCCCGCCAACCGGCGGATCCTGTACAACCGGGCCTCGGCCGACCCCGACGGCCAGCCGTGGAGCGAGCGCAAGGCGCTGGTCTGGTGGGACCCGGACCAGGCCAAGTGGACCGGGCACGACATCGCCGACTTCACCGCGGACAAGTCGCCGCACTACCGGCCGCCCGACGACGCCACCGGCCCCGAGGCCCTGTCCGGTGCCGACGCGTTCGTCATGCAGGCCGACGGCAAGGCGTGGCTGTTCGCGCCGGCCGGCCTGGTGGACGGCCCGCTGCCCGCCCACTACGAGCCGCAGGACTCGCCGTTCGGTAACCTGCTCTACCCGCAACAGCGCAACCCGGTACGCCAGGTCGTCGCGTTCAGGCATCCGGACAACCGGATGCAGCCCAGCGACGGTGAGCCGGGATCGCAGGTGTTCCCCTATGTCGCCACCACCTACCGGCTGACCGAGCATCACACCGCGGGCGGGATGAGCCGGTGGCTGCCCTACCTGTCCGAGCTGCAGCCCGAGTTCTTCTGTGAGGTCTCGCCCCGGCTCGCCGCCGAGCGCGGTCTGGAGCACCTGGGCTGGGCCACGATCGCGACCGCCCGCAACGTCATCGAGGCCCGGGTCCTGGTGACCGAGCGGATGAAGCCGCTCACCGTGCAGGGCCGGCGGCTGGAGCATGTCGGGCTGCCCTACCACTGGGGCCCGAACGGCTACAGTACCGGCGACTCCGCCAACGACCTGGCCGCTGTCAGCCTGGACCCGAACGTGCACATCCAGGAGGTCAAGGCCTTCGCCTGCGACATCCAGCCCGGCCGCCGGCCCCGGGGCCCGGGCCGGGTCGCCCTGGTCCGGGACTACCAGCGCCGGGCGGGCATCACCGAGGAGACGGGGATGGACCCATGAACCTGGCCGACCTGCTCACCGGGGACGGCGACCCGGCCAGCCTGAGCGGCTACGCCGATCCGCCGCCGCGGATGGGCTTCTTCACCGACACCTCGGTCTGCATCGGCTGCAAGGCCTGCGAGGTGGCCTGCAAGGAGTGGAATCACGTCCCCGAGGACGGCCTGAACCTGACCGGGATGTCCTACGACAACTCCGTCGGCCTCGGCGCCGACACCTGGCGGCACGTCGCCTTCATCGAGCAAAAGCGGCCCGCCGACGGCGATGTCCGATGGCTGATGTCTTCTGACGTGTGCAAGCACTGCACGCACGCGGCCTGCCTGGACGTGTGCCCGACCGGGGCGTTGTTCCGTACCGAGTTCGGCACGGTGGTGGTGCAGGAGGACGTCTGTAACGGCTGCGGGTACTGCATCCCGGCCTGCCCGTACGGCGTGATCGACCAGCGCAAGGAAGACGGCCGGGCGTGGAAGTGCACGCTGTGCTACGACCGGCTGGGCACCGGCATGGAGCCGGCCTGTGCCAAGGCCTGCCCGACCGACTCGATCCAGTTCGGCCCGCTGGACGAGCTTCGGGAGCGGGCAGCGGGCCGGCTCGCCCAGCTGCATGAGGCGGGTGTCGCGCAGGCCCGGCTGTACGGCGAGAATCCCGACGACGGCGTGGGCGGCGACGGCGCGTTCTTCCTGCTGCTCGACAAGCCCGAGGTCTACGGCCTGCCGCCCGACCCGGTCGTCACCACCAGGGACCTGCCCGCGATGTGGCGGCGGGCCGGGATCGCCGCCGCCGCCCTCGCGGCTGGAGCCGCCGCCGCGTTCGCGTTCGCCAGGGGCAGGTGAAAACAATGAGCGAGGTCACCAGGGAAGGTCAGCGCGGGATACGGCCCGGCAGCCAGGCGCCGCCGGGGAACAACGCCGGCCGGTGGCGCCGCCGCAGGCGCGCAGAAAATCCGATGGTCCCCCAGGCGGAGTTCATCTCTTATTACGGCAAGCCGGTCATCAATGCGCCGGTCTGGGCAGGACCCGACATCGCGGGTTACCTGTTCCTCGGCGGCCTGGCCGGGGCGTCGTCGCTGCTCGGCGCGGGCGCGCAGCTGACCGGGCGGCCGTCGCTCGAGCGGGCGGCGAAGACGGGGGCGTTCGGTGCCGGGTGCCTGTCCGTAGCGGCGCTGGTCCATGACCTCGGCCGGCCTGCGCGCTTCCTGAACATGCTGCGGGTGTTCAAGGTCAGCTCGCCGATGAGCGTCGGGTCCTGGTTGCTGAGCGCCTACGTGCCGGTCGCGGGCGTGGCCGCCGCCAGCGCCCTGACCGGCAGGCTCCCGCGCATCGGCGCGGCGGCCACCGCGGGCGCCACGATGGCCGGCCCGGCCGTCGCCGCTTACACCGCGGCGCTGATCAGCGACACCGCGGTACCGGCCTGGCACGACGGCTACCCGGAGATGCCGTTCATCTTCACCGGCTCGGCCGCCGCCGCGGCCGCCGGGCTCGGGCTGCTGGCCGCGCCGCCGGCCGAGACCGCGCCCGCCCGGAACTTGGGCCTATTCGGCGTCGGCCTCGAGCTGGCCTCCTTCCACGTGATGACCCGGCGGATCGGCATGGTGGCCGAGCCCTACTACTCCGGCCGGGCCGGGGTCTACCTGAAAGCCGGCGAGGTCCTGGCCGCCCTCGGCGTCGCGGGCTCGCTGGCCGGCGGCCTCAGCAGAGCCGGCCGGCGCAGCAGAGCCGTCAGCGCGCTGTCCGGCGCCGCCCTGCTCGCCGCCTCCGCCGCCACCCGCTTTGGCATCTTCCACGCCGGGCTGGCCTCGGCCAACGACCCGAAGTACACCGTGATCCCGCAGCGAGAGCGGCTCCGGCGCCGCTCGGCGGCGATACCGGCCGGCTAACCCGGCGCTGGCATCCGCCGCCGCCGCGAGCAGGCCGGCAGGCACCCTGACGGTCAGGCGGTCTCGTTGCTCAGGCTGGCGAGACGGGCGTTGTAAGCGTCCAGATCGCCGGGCAGCCCGAGCCGGGACACGCCGCGCACCAGGGCGGCAGCGAGCATGACGGCCAGCCCGGCCATGATCACGTCTGCCGACCACTACGACCGCCGCCAGGTAGGCCGCCGCCAGCACGATAAGCAGCGCGCTGACGAGCGGCGCGAACTGCCAGCTGGTCAGCGCGTCGCCGACGGAAAGCGGGTCCTGCCGGGCGCGGTCATCCCGTTACCCTCCCCCGCGCGAACTATGCGGTAGGAGGTTTGCTGACCTGCGGCGCGGGCAGCCGGGGAGGCGTGGCTGCGCTGACCTCGATACCGCTTTGCCTTGATGGACAGGGCCCTGAGGGACTCACATGACGGGCCCGCTGGCGGGCGAGCCGCGGGAACGCCAGTATGACGTGCCGGTCGCCCGCCGGGTCGGGTCCTGGCTCGTGTGGTGGGTCCTGCTGATGTCGTTCTGGGTGATGATCGACGATTCCGTCAACGCCGACGAGCTGTGGGTCGGCGCCGGGGCGGCCGCCGTGTCCGCCCTGGTGGCCGAGCTGGTCACCTACCAGGCCGCCACCCGGTTCCGGATGCGGTTCGAATGGCTGGTCCCGGCGCTGCGCCTGCCGGGGCAGGTAGCCCGCGACATGGTGACCGTTTACGCCGCCCTGTGGCGGTGCCTGGCCCACGGCGAACAGCCGCCCAGCGCGTTCGGTGAGCTCCCGGCCCGGTTCGGCGACGACTCGCCCGAGGGCGTCACCCGCCGGACCCTGCTGATCGGCGGGAACAGCGTCGCGCCGAACATGTTCGCCCTCGGCATCGACAAAGACCGTGACGTGATGGTCGTGCACCGGCTCGTCGCCCACGAAGCCGGCAATGAAGTCGTCAAGGAAGAAGGCAAATGACATGGTGATGGCGTTCGTGGCGGCGGCGATCGCGATGCTGATCGCGGTCATTCCCGCCGGGATCGTGCTGTGCCGGGCAGAGCTCGCGGCGAGCGTCGTGGCCTACGAGTTCATCACCGCGGTCATCGTGATGGTGCTCGCCCTGCTGGCCAATGCCTTCCAGCGCTCCAGCCTGTTCGAGCTGGCCGTCGTGCTCGCGGTGCTCATGTACGGCAGCGGGCTGGTTTACGTCCGGGCCATGGAGCGCTGGCTATGATCCTCAAGGACGTCGTCTCCGACACCCTGCTCGGCCTGGCTGTGGCGATCGTGCTGGGTGCCTCGGTCGGCGTGCTCGTCATGCGGGACGCCTACCAGAAGCTCCATTTCGTGACCCCGGCCGCGCTGGTCGCGCCGTCGCTGGTCGCGCTGGCCATATTCGTCCAGGTCGGCCTGCTCGAGAACACCGGGGAGACGCTGCTGGCCCTGCTGTTCATGGTCATCGGCGGGCCGTTCCTGTCCCACGCCACCATGCGGGCCATCCGGGTCCGGGAGAAAGGCGACTGGCGTCTGGGCTCGCACTCCCAAGCGCGAGCGGGGGAGAAGGAACAATGACCGTGGCTGTCACCACCCCGTACACCGTGCCCATCGGGTTCATGGACGCCCTGCAGATCACGATCCTGGTCCTGGTCGCGGCGGGCGCGACCGCCGTCGTGCTCATCCGCAGGCCGGTCCACCAGGTCCTGGTGCTGAGCATCTACGGCGTGCTGCTGGCCGTGCTGTTCCTGGCCTTCCAGGCGCCCGATGTCACGTTGTCCGAACTCACCGTCGGCGCCGTGGCCCTGCCCATCATCCTGCTGCTGACCCTGGCCAAGATCCGGAAGCGCGAAGAATGACGCCTGCTCAGCGCCGCTGGGTGTTCGGCGTCGCCGTCGCGGGCCTGATCGCGTTCTACCTGTGGGGCCTGTCCGGCCTGCCCGGCTTCGGCCACTACCCGGGTCCGTACGGCTTCGCCGTCCTCTACGTCGCGGCGCATCAGACCAATGCCACCGGTATCGTGTCCGCAGTCAACTTCGACTACCGCGGCTTCGACACGGTGGGCGAGGAGTTCATCCTGTTCACCGCCGCCGCCGGGACCGCTGTCGTGCTGCGCACGCTGCGCGGCGAGCGCGAGCGGTCCGCGGTCGACGAGGCCGCCGACCGCGAGGTGCCGCCCACCAGCGGGGCGGTCCGGATGATGGCCCTGCTGTTCACCGGCCCGGTCATGGTCATGGGCTGGTGGCTGGCCACCCACGCGCAGGCCAACCCCTCCGGGGGCTTCCAGGGCGGCGTGCTCCTGGCCACCGCGTTCATCCTGGTCTACCTGGCCGGGGAGTTCCTGGTCTTCAAGCGGTTCAGCCCCGTCACCCTCACCGACGCGGTCGAGGCCGCGGGCGCGGGCGGCTTCGCCGCCGTCGGAGTGGCCGCGGTCGCGATGGGGCTGGCCTACCTGACCGACTACCTGCCGCTCGGGCAGACGCCCGGCGCCGTGAGCTCGTCGGGGACGATCGCGCTGATCAGCTTCTTCGTCGGCCTGGAGGTCGGCGCCGCGTTCATCCTGATCATCGGCGAACTGCTCGAGCAGACGTTGCTCATCCGGCAGGGAGGCGGGTAATGGCGTACTTCCCGTTCGTCGTCGTGGCCTGGATCCTGGGGGTCGGCCTGTACGGAGTCGTGACCAGCCGCCACCTGGTCCATCAGATCATCTGCCTGATCGTCGTCCAGTCCTCGACCTACGTCCTGCTGCTCGGGGTCGGCTACGTCACCGGCGCGGTCGCGCCGTACTACTACGACATCCCGAACCGTACTCCCGCCGTCGACCCGGTCGTCCAGGCCCTTGCCCTCACCGACGTGGTGGTGGAGGCCGCGGTGACCGCCCTGCTCCTGTCCTTCGCGATCCAGGCCCACAAGCGCTTCGGCACCCTGGATCCGCAGGAGCTGGCATCCATGAAGGGCTAAGGGCGGATGGACCAGCTGCTCGCGCTCGTGGTGGCGGTGCCGCTACTGGCCGCCGCCGCCATCACCGGCCTCGGCCCGCTGCTCGGCGAAAGGCGCCGGGTCCTGGACGCGGTGGCCATCGCCGTCGCCGCGGCCGTCGCGGTCATGCTGGCGGTGATCATGGTGCGGACCGCCGCCGGGGATCAGGTCTACTGGTTCGCCGGCTTCCGGCCGGCGCGGGGCGTGGTCATCGGCATCGACTTCGAGGCCGGCTCGCTCAGCGCGGGCCTGGCCTGCCTGGCCGCGGTGCTCGTCACGGCGGCCATGACCTTCTCCTGGCGCTACTTCGAGCGGGTCGCCACCTACTATCACACGCTCATGCTGACCTTCCTGGCCGGCATGACCGGCTTCTGCCTGACCGGCGACATCTTCGACCTGTTCGTCTGGTTCGAGCTGATGGGGGTGTCCGCCTACGCGCTGACCGCCTACCGGCCGGAGGAACGCGGACCGATCCAGGGCGCGCTCAACTTCGCCATCACCAACAGCGTGGGCGCGTACCTGTCACTGTCCGGCATCGGCCTGATCTACGCCCGCACCGGGGCGCTCAACATGGCCCAGATCGGCGCCTACATCGACCGCCACCCGCCGGACGGGCTGGTCGCGGTGGCGTTCCTGCTGATCATCTCCGGCCTGCTGATCAAGAGCGCGATCGTGCCGTTCCACTTCTGGCTGGCCGACGCGCACGCGGTCGCCCCCACCCCGGTCTGCGTGCTGTTCTCCGGCGCCATGGTGGAACTCGGCCTGTACGGGATCGCGCGGGTGTACTGGTCGATGTTCGGGCAGGCGCTGGGGCACCGGACCGCGATCTCGCACGTGTTCTTGACCCTGAGCGTGCTGACGGCGGTGGTCGGAGCGCTGTTCTGCTTCCGCGAGCGGCACATCAAGCGACTGCTGGCCTTCTCCACCATCAGCCACGCGGGCATGTTCCTGGCCGGCATCGCCGTGCTCACCCCGCTGGGCCTGGCCGGCACCGCGGTCTACGTCATCGGCCACGGCTTCGTGAAGGCCGCCCTGTTCCTGTGCACCGGAGTGGTCTTGCACCGGCTCGGCTCGGTCAACGAGACCTGGCTGCACGGCCGGGGCCGCCACCTGCGGATCACCGGAGCCGTCTTCACCCTGGCCGGGCTCGGCCTGGCCGACCTGCCCCCGTTCGCCACCTTCCTCGGCAAGGGCTACATCGACGAGAGCACCTGGGCCCACGGGCTGCAGTGGGTCATGCCGGTGTTCATCATCTGCACGATCCTGGCGGGCGGCGCCGTGCTGCGCGTCGCCGGGGGCGTGTTCTACGGTCTCGGCGACGCGCCGAGCGAGGACCCCAAGATGGCCGAGATGGCGGCCGAGGAAACCAGCGAGACCGACTCGGACAAGCACCGCACCCCGCTGACCATGATCGTCCCGCCCGTCGTGCTCGTCGCCGCGGCCATCGCCGTCGGCCTCATCCCGCAGCTCGGCCAGGTGGTCCAGGTCGCGGCGATCAGGTTCCAGGACCAGGCCGGCTACAACGCCACCGTGCTCTCCGGCGCGCACATCGCCCACCCGGTCGCACTGGCCACGGCAGAACCCGCCGGCATCACGCTGTCCGCCGTGCTGACCGGCCTCGGCAGTGCCGTCGGGGCGTTGGTCCTGGCCTTCCTGGCCCTGTACTGGCGGCGCCTGCCGTTGCTCCGCCGCGGCTACGAGCCAGGCGCCGGGCTGACCGAGCCCATTCAGCGGTTCCAGAGCGGCGTGCTGAACGACTATGTGACCTGGATTGTCCTGGGTCTGGCCTGCCTGGGTGGCGTGCTTGTCCTCGTAATTCGCTGACGCGAGGCGGTTGCGCGGGCCGTCTGTTGGTAACCGGGGTCATGTCCATACTCACCGACGTCAAGTCCCGGCTTGCCGGACGCGCGCGCCGAGAAAGCCAGCTACTCCGGCCAGGAGGAGCGTCCGCGCGGCACGGCAACGTGACCTCATACCCCGAGCTGCCGTTCGGCGGGGTCAAGAAGTCCGGGCCCGGCCGGGAGCTTTCCGCCCACGGCATCCGCGAGGTCTGCAACATCAAGTCGGTATGGGTCCGCGCCCCCGGGCGCGAGGACTTAGCGGTGCTGGACCGTGGCGGCGGGCGGCCGGGCCAGAGCCTCCGCCAAGCTGGAAAAGCAGGGGATGAAGCGGTTCAGGCAGGTTAGTTTCACTACGCGGGGAACGGCGCCGTCCGCGGGGATGACCAGGCGCAGCTCGCCGCCTTCTGACACCGCCCGCTTATGCACCTCGAGCAGCGCATGAAGGCCGGATGAATCACAGAACCGAGTGCCGGTCATATCCACCACGGCGGTCGGATGCACGCCGCCGGTCGCCTCCAGGAGAAACGCACGGAGCTGCTCCACGGTAGTGATGTCGATCTCGCCGGACGCTGCCACCACGGGCACGCCGTTGATCATCTTGCGGAGGTACCTGACATCAGGCACTGCGTCCACCTCCCGCACAGGACATATCTGTCCGGGAATCCGGCGGTCTGCTGGATCGGGTGAGGCAAGCGGCCAGCCGGGAACCCGGACCGGCTGTCTCGTCAACCGTAATTTCATGGTAATGCTCTGACGGGCAGCGATCCATAGGCACAGGACATATCTGTCCCCGAAACCGGCGGGCGTTCGACACGGGACCGGCGGGGGGAGCTGGGACGGCTGGATGGAGGCTGGTTATACAGGCTGCTGGTTGCGGTCGTTCGGGTCGCCGCTGCGGGCCGAGACCCTGCCCGATCCCGTTCCGGGGGCGCCGGCTAGCCCTGGACGTCCCGCATCTGCGCACGTACGGACTCGGCCAGGGTGGCTGCCCACTCCGCGGTGGCGCCTGTCTGGTCCGCGAGGTCGTCCCCGGGCTGCGCGTGCGTGGCCAGGTGCCGCGCGAGCGCCGCGGTCTCCTCCAGGGCCGCGACCGCCGCCCACAGCTTCGCTTCGGCCGTTTCGGTCTGGGCGGCCGCGAGAGACTTGGGGCCGAACTGGTGACCGACATGGCAGCGGTAGTAGGTGATGCGCGGCAGGGCCGCCTTGGCCAGGGCCCCGCCGCATTCCGGGCAGGCCAGCCGGGTCAGTCCCGTCTCGCGCGGTGAGAGGAACTGCAGGTCGCTGCCGTCTTCCATGCTCACCTCCGCGGCTTGGTGCGGTCCCGTGCGGGGCCAGCTCACCAGCCCGCCTTCGTCCAGCATGCCGCTGACGACCTGGCCCAGTTCGGCAGCCGGCACCGGGATAGCGGTGCGGGCCGCCGCCACCGCCGCCTGGGGCATCGACGGCTGCTCCGCCTCCCGGGGATCCTGGACGACGACCAGGCCGCCGGCCTGCTCCACGAGTGCGGCACCGACCGCCCCGTCATCGAGCATCCCAGAGAGCACCACCGCCACGACCCGGTCACCGAACCAGCGGGCCGCGCTGGCGAACATGGCGTCGACGGCCGGGCGGGTGCGGTTCATGCGAGGGCCATTGCTGAGCTCGGCCACTCCTGCGGGCATCAGCAGGTGGTAACCCGGCGGGGCCACGTAGAGGCGCCCCGGTCGCAGCGGTTCGCCCGTCCGAGCGTGCGCGGCCGGCAACGGCCCCTGCCGTTCCAGGATCGAGGGCAGCTGGCTCCGGGCCTGTTCGCCCACGTGAATCGTGACCGCGACGGCGGCCGCGAGGCCGGGTGGCAGCGCCGCGGCCAGCTGGCACAGCGGGGCCAGGCCGCCGGCCGAGCCGCCGACCACCACCACATCACGCGGTTCCATGACCTCGCCACTACCCGGCCCGCGGCCCAGCACTCCCCGGCGGGCAGACTCGTACCGGCACAGGTGCGCGCATGACGCCCGTTCTCTCTGAATTCTTACCTGACGGGCCGTGAGTCACACCCGAGCGACGTCTCGACAGCCGCCGCTACGCGCAGTAACATCCTGACATCGGTTGACGAGCCAGCCGGTCCGGCGTTCCGGGCTGGCCGCGTCTCCCGGCATTCCACACAGACGGCCAGATCCCGGCACCCGTGCGTACCGGAGCTGGGAGGCCGGCGCTGATGGTGGAGGCGACAGATCCGACCGAGATGGCCGGCGGAATGCTGGCCGGCCGGTCGTCTGCGCGCGCGCAGAACTCGGGCCGCCGGGCCGCGACCCTCTTTACACTGGTCGCAGTGGCGTACGTCCTCGGCGCGGAACTGTCGTGGCACAGCTTCGGTTCGGGTTTGGCCTTCGGTTTCCCGCCGGCGGGCGTGGACGTGGCGGTCCTGCTGCTGACGGCCCGCCGGCACTGGCCGGGAGTGCTCGCCGCGATCGCGGTCAGCGAGGTCGGCGTCGATATGCAGCACCATCTGATGATCGCCGTGATCATGGGTTCGGCGGCAGCGAACGTGGTAGAACCAGTGGTCGGCGCCTCGTGCGTGCTGTGGTTGTGCCGGGGTCGACGACCCGACCTCGGTACGCGCCGGGATCTGGCCCGGTTCGTAGTGGGCGCCGCGGTGCTCGGCCCGGCGGCGGGCGCGCTGATCGGAGCCTCGGCCAGCTGGCTCAGCACGCCGGCCTGGTGGCCCGGGCTGGTGCTGCAATGGTGGGCCGGGGACGGGATCGCGGTGCTGGTCATCGGCGGTCCGGTGCTGTTGTGGTCGCGGCGCCGCGCGATGGTGTCCTCGCGGTGGGCTGAGCTGGCGCTGGTGGTGCTGGCCGCGGCGGGGCTGTCGGTGGTGGCGTTCCGGTTCGGCGAGTCGCCGTTCCTGCTCTTCCTGCCCATCCTGGCCTGGGCCGCGTTCCGCCTCGGAGACCTGGGTGTCGTGCTGGCGGGCACGGCCTTCGCCTCTGCCGCCAACTACATGACGGCCGCCGGGTACGGCAGCCTGGCTCATCTCAGGCTGTCGTCCCCGGCCTCGCTGGCGGTGACCCAGGCCTACATCGCTATCGTCGTCCTGACCGGCTGGGTGCTGGCGCAGGAGGTGACGGGCCGGGTGTCGGCGGTACACGACCTCGACAGCGCGCGGGTGCAGCGGGAGGTCGCCGATGCGCGGCGGGCCCGGGTCGAGGCGCTCTATGCCGACGAGCACGCGATTGCCGTCATGCTGCAGCGAGCGGTCATGCCGACGACGGCCGCGGTGATTCCAGGCCTGGATATCGGCGCATGTTACCGGCAGGCCGGAACCACGCGGCAAGTCGGCGGGGACTGGTATGACGCGCTGGCCCTCCCGGACGGGCGGGCCTACCTGGCCGTGGGCGACGTGGTGGGTCATGGCCTGCGCGCCGCGCAGGACATGACCCAGCTTCGCAACGCCGGACGTGCCCTGGCTATCGCGGGCCAGCAGCCCGCCGGCATCCTGCGTGAGCTGGCCCGCATCACCGAGTGGGCGACCAGCGGCAAGTACGCCACGATGGCCGCCGCGATCATCGAGGCTGACGTCCCGCTGCTCACCTACGCCACCGCCGGGCACCCGCCGATCTTGATCCGCCGGGTCAGAACCGGCACGGTCGAGATCCCGCCGCCCGCCGCGGGCCCGCCCCTGTGCCTGGTCAAGGACGACATCTATCCGCAGTACATACAAGACCGGGTCGGCCTGGACGCCGGCGACATCATACTCATGTACACCGACGGGCTGATCGAGCGGCGCGGCGAGGACCTCGCAGAAGGCATCGCCCGGGTCGCCGGGCAACTGCAGGGCTGGCGGTCCGGCCTGCCGCTCGGCCGCCTCTGCGAGCGGCTGGTTGACTCGCTCACCGCGGAACCGCAGCTGGACGACGTGTGCGTGCTAGCCGTGCGCAGGCCGCACCCGTCCGACGACAACGCCACCGCGCGACGGTGATACCAGGCCTGCAGGCCAGCCTCTGGATCTGGACGATCGGGCGTTATCCGTTGGGTGCGGTTGACGGCCACGACCGGAGTCTCCCCCAGAAGCAGCGACGCCCCGCACCGGGGCACGGGGCACCCGACGGTACCGGGGACTTCGATTCTGCAAGCCGCGGCGGCCCTGAAGGCAGACTGCCGGACCAGAGCAGCGAGTGATGCGCAGGACCCAGGTTCCTGGCATTCCGGTACTACCTCATCCCGGGTGGCAGGTCGAAGGTAACCATGGCACTCGTACCGTACGGGCCGGAAAGGACCTGCATCTGGTCGGCTACCTGCCGCACGACCCAAAGGCCGTGGCCCGGCACGGCCTGCCACGAACTCCTGATCGTGAGATCGGACGTGCCGTTCACCTCGGTAGCCTCGCTGTCCTCGTGTCTGGCTCCAGATCTGGGTGGACCACCGCAGGCTAGCCGGCCGTCGTCGACCTGGCAGTGCCATGCTCCAGCCAGATTCCAGATACGCAACCGTCCCCCACCCGCCGCGTGTCGGACGGCGTTGGCCGCCAGCTCGTGTATGGCCAGGACCATGTCTGCCGATCGGGAGTCAGGGAACCCCGCCCGGCGGGCCCGCGCCCCCACTTCCGCTCGCAGCGCACGGAGGGAATCTGAATCGAACGTCATATCGAGAACAGGCGTAGAGTCACCGTCAGCCTCGCCAAATGCCGCCCCGTCCGGACCGATACGAGCTGGCCTGCTCGGATGGGGGTAATCAGCCATGACTGGCCCGGCCCTCCTGCGTCAAGTGGATCGAAGACAGAACATGGTGCCAGGCGGGGCCGCCGGGCCCGCGGTCAGGGATTGCCGAGCAGGCGGGCGAATGGTCCGCGATCATCTTGGGTTCCAGCGCGCAAGGTCCAGCCGTCTACGGCTCCCAGGCTGATGCGCCACAGGCCTTCGGTGGCCTCGCCGCTGCCCGGGGCGCGTGTTCCCCGGATGTGCAGGTGCTGGCCGGATGCGGCTTCCGCGTCCTTGGCGTACTCCTTGCCCAGCAGGCCTGAGGATGGCTCCAGCGCGCTCATCAGAGGGTTTTGCTCGACGAGTTCGCTGAAGTACCGTTGCTCGGCGATCAGGGCGCCGGTCAGTACCGTGCCGTGAACCGATACGGTGACCGGGGCTGCGGCTTGTCCTGACTCGTTGATGGCCTGGGTCAGCTGCTGGAGGACCGGGTCGATGTCGTACTTGGCCATGAGGTCGTCTCCCTTGCGGAGTAAGCGGGAGCGGCTCCCCTACCCGCGGCGAACAGAGCAACACCTCCGGTGTATGAATCGCGAAGCTTTGGGTACGCGGATGCGGTCCGGAACAGCCTCACAAAGGGATCAGGTCATGATCATCCTGCTGGTTCTGCTGCTTGCCCTCCTGCTCGGCGGGCTGGGATTCGCGATTCATGTCTTGTGGTGGATCGCGCTCGTGGTTCTGGTCATCTGGCTGCTCGGCTTCGCGGTACGGATGGGCGAGGGCACTTCTCGAGGCCGCTGGTATCGCTGGTAACCGGCCACGGACAGTGGCTTCGCTTAGCCCTTTCCTCGGTGCGGGTCAGCGCCGGCTGACCGGCTGCCGCTGATCCCGCGCGTGTTCCTGGATCCCACTCCGGCCCCGTCGTCCGGCTCCCGGCCCGCAGGTCAGCGCTGACCCAGCCGGGTCAGCCGGTCACCTCAGCCGTCGCGCAGCCGCGGGAGTATCTGCCCGGCGTAGAACTCGAAGAAGCCCTCGCAGTTGCCGCCGGCCTGGCCGATATACACCTCGTCGAACCCGGCCTCGGTGTAAGCGCGCACGCCGGCGATATGGTCGTCGGGATCAGGTCCGCACGGCGCGGAGATCATGTCTTCGGAGACAAGCTCCGCGACCTGGCTGAAGTGCCGGGGCAGCGGCAGTAGCTGCAGGGCCTCGCCCGGTATCGAATCGGTCGGCCAGAGCCGGTGCATGGTCTTGCGGGCCTGGCAGGCGTCCTGGCCCCAGCAGACCTTCAGGCCGCCCTGGACCGGCCGGTCCCCGCCGCCCGCTTCGCGGTAGACGCGGACGAAGTCGCGGTTCGGCTGAACGCACATGTAGCCGTCGGCGATGCGCGCGGCGAGGCGGATGGCCTTGTCGCCGAACCCGGACAGGTAAACCGGCGGCGGCTCGTCCGGCACCGAATACAACCGCGCCGTCTCGACGGTGTAGTGCCGCCCGGTATGCGAGATGAGTTTGCCGGTCAGCAGGTCCCGGATCACCTGGACGGCTTCCTCGAGCATCTCAAGGCGCTCCTCGGCCGAGGGCCAGCGGCCGCCCAGGACGTGCTCGTTCAGCGCCTCCCCGGTGCCCAGGCCCAGCGTGAACCGGTTGCCGGTGAGCAAGGCGGAGGTCGCGGCGGCCTGGGCCACGATGGCCGGGTGCTGACGTAGCAGCGGGCAGGTCACCGCCGTGGTGACCGGCAACGATGTGGCCTGCGATACCGCGCCGATCACCGACCACACGAACCCGCTCTGCCCTTGTTCGTCCAGCCAGGGGTGGTAGTGGTCGGAGATCCACAGGCTGTCGAAGCCTGCCTGTTCTGCCATCCGGGCTTGCTGGACCAGGTCAGCGGGGCTGTACTCCTCGCAAGACAGGAAATAGCCGTAGCGGGTCATGAACGTGCGGTCCTTTCGGAACGGCGGCCGGAACAGGCGTCCCCGCTACCCGGCGAATGTCCCGCTACACAGCCGTTTCCCCGGATCTTTCGCGGGCAGTGGGGCGTGATCTGCCAGCCGGTCAGCCGCTGAGGAGGCGTTCATGACCAGCGTGTCCCTGCCGGATCCGGTCCTCCGCCGCACGGGCCCGCCGCGGGTCGACGCCCGCGCCCTCCAGCGCGCCCTGCGGGAGCGGACCGACGCCGAGGTCCGGTTCGACGCGGGCAGCCGCGCCGCATACAGCACCGACGCCTCGAACTACCGCCAGGTACCGATAGGCGTCGTCGTCCCCCGCACCGTGGACGATGCTGTGGCGGCCATCGCCGTGTGCCGGGAGCACGGCGCGCCGGTGGTGTCCCGCGGCGGCGGCACCAGCCTGGCCGGGCAGTCGTGCAACGTGGCGGTGGTCATCGACTGGTCCAAGTACTGCCACGGTCTGGTCAGTGTCGATCCGGCCGCCAGGACCTGCGTGATCGAGCCCGGCATCGTGCTGGACGAGCTCAACGCCCGGCTGGCGCCGCACCGGCTGATGTTCGGCCCGAGGCCGGCCACCCACGATCACTGCACGCTGGGCGGCATGATCGGCAACAACTCGTGCGGCGCGACCGCGCAGGCCTACGGCAAGACCGTGGACAACGTTGTGCGGCTGGAGGTCCTCACCCACGACGGCGAACGGTTCTGGGCCGGGCCGACCAGCGACGAGGAGTACGCGGCCATCATCGCGGCCAGCAGCAGGCGGGCCCGGATCTACCGGGCCCTGCGGGAGCTGTCGCAGTCCTGCGCGGATCAGATCCGCGAGCGCTACCCGCAGATCCCGCGCCGGGTGTCCGGGTACAACCTGGACTCGCTACTGCCCGAACAGGGCTTCGACGTGGCCCGGGCACTGACCGGCAGTGAGAGCACCCTGGTCACGATCCTGCACGCCGAGCTGCGCCTGGTCCCCAAGCCCGCCGCTCAGGCCTTGGTCGTGCTCGGCTACCCGGACATCGCCAGCGCGGCGGACGCCGCGCCGCGCATCGCGCCGCATCAGCCCGAGCAGCTGGAGGGTCTCGACGACCGGCTGATCACGTTCGAGCGCGAACGCCGGATGAACCCCGAGGCCCTGCGCCTGCTGCCGGAGGGTCGCGGCTGGCTCATGGTCATCTTCTCCGGCGACTCCCAGGACGAGGCCGACGCCAAGGCGCGGGCCCTGGTCGACGACCTGCGCGGCACCGAGCACGAGCCGACCGTGAGGTTCTACGACGATCCCGCGCACGAGGCCGAACTCGCCGATGTCCGCGAGGTGGCCCTCGGCGCCACCGCCCGGCCGCCGGACATGCCCGACACCTGGGAGGGCTGGGAGGACTCGGCGGTACCGCCAGAGCGGCTGGGCGATTACCTGCGGGACCTGACCACGCTCTACGACGAGTTCGGCTACTCCGGCTCGGCCTTGTACGGGCACTTCGGCCAGGGCTGCGTGCACACCAGGATCCCCTTCGATCTGGTTAGCGCGGAGGGCATCGCGGCGTTCCGCCGGTTCATCGAGCGCGCCGCGGACCTGGTGGTGTCCTACGGCGGGTCGTTCTCCGGCGAGCACGGCGACGGCCAGTCCCGCGGCGAGCTGCTGCCCAAGATGTTCGGCGAGGACCTGGTCCGGGCCTTCGGGCAGTTCAAGGCGATCTTCGACCCGGAGAACCTGATGAACCCGGGCAAGGTCGTCGCGCCGTACCGGATCGACGAGAACCTGCGGCTCGGCGCCTCCTGGTCGCCGCGGGACTACGGCAGCTACTTCAGCTACCCCGACGACGACGGCCGGTTCCAGCGCGCGGTGATGCGGTGCGTGGGCGTCGGCAAGTGCCGGCGAGTGAAGGGGGAAGGGGAGGTGGGTGGGGGCGTGATGTGCCCGTCGTACATGGTCACCCGCGAAGAGGAGGACTCCACCCGCGGCCGCAGCCGGCTGCTGTTCGAGATGCTGGAGGGGCACGCCGACTCCCCGGTCACGGCGGGCTGGCGGTCCACCGAGGTCCGCGACGCGCTGGACCTGTGCCTGGCCTGCAAGGGCTGCAAGAAGGACTGCCCGGCCGAGGTCGACATGGCCACCATGAAGGCCGAGTTCCTGGCCCACCACTACGCCGGCCGCCTCCGTCCCCGGGCGCACTACTCGATGGGCTGGCTGCCCGCGGTGGCCCAGGTTGCCTCCCGGGCCCCGCGGCTGGTCAACGCGGTCACCCAGGCGCCCGTCCTGCGCGACGTGCTGACCGCCATGGGCGGGATCGACCGGCGCCGCCGGATCCCGCTGTTCGCCGGCCAGACGCTGCAGGCCTGGGCGGCGGCCCACGACCCCGGGCCTTCCGGGCTGCGCGGTGAGGTCGTGCTGTGGCCGGACACCTTCACCAATCACCTGACCCCGGGGGTCGGGCGGGCGGCGGTCGAGGTGCTGGAGGCGGCCGGCTGGCGGGTCATCGTGCCCAGCCAACCGCTGTGCTGCGGCCTGACCTGGATCTCCACTGGCCAGCTGGCCACGGCCCGGCGGGTGCTGCAGCGCAGCGTCGACGCGCTGGCCCCGTATCTGAGGCGCGGCGCCCGGGTGGTCGGGCTGGAACCGAGCTGCACGGCGGTGTTCCGGTCCGACGCGAGCGAGCTGATGCCGGGCAACCAGGACGTGCAGCGGCTGCGGCAGCAGACCGTCACCCTGGCCGAACTGCTGCGCGATCACACCGACGGCTGGCAGCCGCCGCACCTGAGCGGTAAGGCGATCGCGCAGACCCACTGCCACCAGCACGCCATCATGGGCTATGACGCGGACCAGGAGCTGCTGCGCGCGGCGGGCGTCGACCTGGACGTCCTGGACGCGGGTTGCTGCGGGCTGGCCGGCAACTTCGGCTTCGAGGCCGGACACTACGACGTGTCCCGGGCCTGCGGGGAGCGGGTGCTGCTGCCCGCGGTGCGCGACGCTGCGGCCAGCACGATGGTGCTGGCCGACGGGTTCAGTTGCCGGACCCAGATCGAGCAGGGCGACACCGGGCGCACGCCGGTGCACCTGGCCGAGGTCCTGGCGGCCGGGCTACGCGGCGAGCCGGTGCGGCCGTCCCGGCCAGCGGCTCCAGGTGCCGCCGACTATCTGCGGCTGGGAGCGGGCGCCGCGGGTGTCGCCGGGGTGGCTTCTGGTGCGGTGGCCTGGCGGCGTCGCAAGCATAGATAACGACGGCCACGGCGCGGGACAGGTCGAGGTGGCCGGTCATGGTTAGCTCGCGCCGAAGCGGAAAACTAATGACGATGTCGGGCTTCAAGAACTTCATCATGCGGGGCAACCTGGTCGAGCTCGCCGTCGCGGTCGTGATCGGCACCCAGTTCAGCAACCTGGTCAAGCAGTTCGTCTCCTCATTCGTCAACCCGCTGCTCTCGCTGATAGGCGGTACGCCGAGCTTCGGGAACCTGTCCTTCAAGGTCGGCAAGGCCACCTTTACCTACGGCGCAGAAGGCGGGCAGGTCCCGGGGGCTGCGGCTGGCGACCAGGCCGGCTGGCTGGTCATGCGTCTCCTTGTCTGGTTACGTGTCGGGCGTCGCGCCGGCTACTCAGCCGGCCGAAGGGCCTCGCGGGCCGTCACCAGGTCGGCGACGAGCCCGGCAAAGGAGCGTCCCCGCGCCTGCGGGTCGTCCGCGCGCAGCACGGCAGACGGATGGATGGTGCTCACCACCCGCCCCCGCCATTGCCCGAACTCGGCTTCTTCCACCTTCCCCTGATGGTCGCCGACCCGGAACCGCGATCCGAACACGGCTTCGCCCGCCACCGCGCCGAGCAGCACGAGCAACCGGGGCCGGACGAGCCCGAGCTCGGCGTCCAGCCAGAACCCGCAGGCCTTGATCTCGGTGCCGTTCGGGCGCTGGTGGATCCGGCGCTTGCCGCGCTCGGTCCACCTGAAGTGCTTGACCGCGTTGGTCAGGTACACGTCCGCGCGGTCAATGCCGGCCTCCTCCAGGGCCCGGTCCAGCACCCGCCCGGCCGGCCCGACGAACGGACGTCCCTGCTTATCCTCCTGATCGCCGGGCTGCTCACCAACGAGCACCATCGCCGCAGTCTTCCTGCCCTCCCCGAACACGGTGGCCGTCGCGCGCTTGTACAGGTCGCAGCGCGTGCAAGAGGCCGCGCTCTCGGCTAGTTCCCGCCAGGTAGTCACGGGACACACCAGATCGCCCGCGCCATGGACGTGCTCCTTCCGGACCGGAAACCGTCCCCTATCCAACCCGCGCCCGATTATTCGAGACCCTGGTCGTCAGCTTCGCCGGCGGCTGTGAGCCACGGATCGTTCGGCAGAATTCTTTTTTTCCGAACGGACCGTGGTATCAGCCCGCAGATTGGACCTTTCGATCATGGGTAGGCAGGCCGTGACCCGATGGAGAGGAGGCGTCATGGCCACCGACAAGCAGAAGGAAGCCGCCCGGCGCAACATCGGCAAGGCCCGCCAGGCGCAGAGCGCCCGGGCGCACGGCGAGGACGTTCCGCGCAGTGGCGAGGGCATGAGCACCGCGGACAAGGACAAGCTGGCCGACCGGGAGTTCGCGTTCCCCGACGAACGCAAGGAGCCGCTGACCGACGCCAAGCACGTGCGCAATGCGATCGCGCGGTTCAACCAGGTCGAAGGGGTCAGCGACGCCGAGCGCGACAAGGCGTGGAAGCGGATCCTGGCCGCGGCCAAGCGCTACGACGTTGACGTCTCCGAATCTGACTGGCGAGAACTGGCCAAGGGCGGCAAGGACCGCAAGCGCTAAGCCGGAGCCAGCAGGTTCAGGACGGCCTGTTCGGCAGCTCGGCCAGCATGCGCTTGACTTCCTCGTGATCCTGACCCAGGACGGTGAACACGTCCGCCATCTGTCCTCCTTGATCTCCGCCGGCCGCGTAGCTGGTCTCCCTGCCCTCCCACGCCCGGATAAACCGTCATCAGCCGGGCCGGGATCAGGGCTGCCTGGCCGGATGGTTGCGATGCAGTTCGGCGGCGATGGTGTGGTTCAGCTCGTGCCAGCTGTTCTCGAACTTGGCGAGGCCTTCGCGCTCGAGTTGTTCGGTGACGTCGTCGAAGTCGACGCCGACGGCGGCCAGCTGGTCTAGGACGCGGCGCGCATCGTGGTACCGGCCGGTGATGGTGTTGCCGGTCACGTCGCCATGGTCGGCGAAGGCGGCCAGGGTGGTTCCGGGCATGGTGTTGACGGTGTCGGCGGCGACGAGTTCGGTGACGTACATGGTGTCGGGATAGGCGGGATTCTTGACGCCGGTGGAGGCCCAGAGCGGGCGCTGCGGCTGAGCTCCGAGTCCGGCCAGCTTCTGCCATCGCTGGCTGGCGATGACTTCCTCATACGCCTGGTAGGCCAGACGCGCGTTGGCGATAGCCGCCTTCCCCTTCAGGTCCGTGGCCTGGCTGGTCGCGATCTGGTCGAGCCGGGTGTCGACCTCGGAGTCCACCCGGGAGATGAAGAACGAGGCGACAGAGCGGATCGCGGAAAGATCCCGGCCGGCGGCAGCGGCTTGTTCCAGGCCGCTGAGGTACGCGTCCATGACCGCGCGGTACCGGGCCAAGGCGAAAATCAGGGTCACGTTGACGCTGATTCCCTCGCTGGTGACCTGCGTGATAGCGGTGAGACCTTCCGCGGTGGCCGGGATCTTCACGAACATGTTGTCGCGGTCCACTGCGGACCGCAGGGCGCGGGCCATGTCCGCGGTTGCGGCGGCGTCACGGGCCAGCCGGGGGTCGACCTCGATGGAGACCCGCCCGTCTTTTGCCGCGGTCTGCTGGTACACCGGCGAAAGGACGTCGCAGGCGGCGCGGACGTCATCGGTGGTGACCGTAAAGATGGCGGTCTCCGTGCTGGTACCTAGTTCGGCCAGGTGATTCAGCTGGGCGTCATACCGGTCGCCCTTGGCCAGGGCTGAGGCGAAGATCGTGGGGTTGGTCGTCACGCCGACGACGTGCAGGCCGGCGATCAGCGACTGAAGCTCGCCGCCGAGCAGCTCACGGGAAAGGTCGTCCAGCCATACCGCCACCCCCTGGGCGGACAGCTCGGCAAGCGGGTCATGGCGGGTATTACTGGTCATGTTCGGACCTTCCGGATCGGGCAGGGTGGCCGGCGCTGCCGCCGGCGGCCGGGCAAAGGGTAGCGGGGGTGCCGTCCTGGCGGGGTGCCGTGCTGGGCGTCGCGATGCTGTCCCATGCCACGGCGGCAGCGGTGCCGCCCTGGGCCATACATGCTGTCTGCCTCGACGAGGCGTTCGATAAGCGCATCGACGTTGCCCGTCTTCGGAAGCTCTGGTTTGGCCAGCTGATCGCTGAGCTCGGCCTTGGTCAGGCCTTCGTAGCGTTCGCGGGCCTTCTGGTGAACCCGTCTGGCCTGCCCGCGCTCGCAGACCGCCGATAGTTCGTGCTGAGATGGCGAATGGCGCTGCTGGTCAGGCGATGACGGCGTCGATCGTTTCTTTCTTCTTGACCGCCTTGACCCCGGCCGCTTGGAACTCGCGGAATAGGTTGCGGATTTCCTTGTGATCGGCCTTCAGCACCACGATTGCATCTGATGACATACGGCTCCTCTCGACACGCTGGGCCTGCCCGGCTACCCGGCAGGCCCACCACCAAACGCATGACTCGATGGTTGGGCCGCCTGATCAGCCCCCGGGGTGGAGCCAGCCGCGGGCCAGGCGCTCCAGCGGATGTGACCGGATCCCGGCGGGTGCCAGCACGATGCCGTCGGGCCGTACCGTCGGCGACGGCAAGGGCCGGCCATGCTGCGCTGCCCGGACCAGGTCAGTCATCCGCGACTGGATGTTCCGGTAGAAGCGTTCCTGGGTCCACCGGCCGAACAGCCAGAACCCCAGGCGGATGACCGGGTTCTGGATCGGCGCGGGCCGTGAGTAACCCGCGACGCGGAACGTCACCCGGCCGGTGCTCAGGTTCTTGATCACCTCGTAGCTGAGCTGGCCTTGTTCCAGATGACCCGTGAGCGTCTGGTAGGACCAGCCCCATACTTGCGCTGGGCCGTCGCCGCTGGCGCGTTCTTCGTCGATCACGCCGGTGATCCGGACACCGACGTAAAAGCGCAAGCCGAAAAAGCGCGCCTCAAGCAGCATGTCGCGGCCGAGGAGCCCGCTGTCCTGCCGGTAGACGCCGCGTAGGATCCTGGCGTCGGCAAACTCGTACTCGCCCACCAGATGGCAGGCGACCTCCCAGGCGCCGCCGGGTTCGGGCGGCCCGGGGCCTTCGCGGCCGATCAGCGTGGCGGAGGAGTCGACGTGCCAGTGTCCTTCGACGTCCTCGGATCCGGCTTCCGGGGCACGCGCGGGGTCGTAGTTGATCTCGAGCCTGGGCAGTTCATCGAGCGCGGCGCTTTCGTCAACCCGGCCGAGCAACTGCTCGCGCACTAACTCGGCGTCCTTCAGCGAGTCGCCCATCAGCCAGAACATCGGCGGCCAGAGGCCGACGAACAAGGCCCTGCGTTCGGCGTTCCCGCGTTCATCCTGATCGACGGTCTTGGCCCGGATCCACAGGCTGATACACAGGCCGATCGAGCCCAGCGAAGCCACGTAGAAATGTGTGCTGCGTACCCCGGCCTTTCGCGCGGCTTGGCTGGCCGTCATGAATCCCTCCCATGGCTTAGTCCTGGCTACCTCAGTCAAAGGGGCTGGCTGCCCGCTGTGCGAGCATCTACTCATGGCCACATTGAGCCGTTCAGCCCGGCTGCGGACCCTGCTGGGCTGGCCGATCGGGATCGCGGTGGTCAGCTGGCGCTACATGTGGCGCACCACGCCCCTGCACCGCTCGGAGGAGCCAGGCACGCGGGCAGACCTGCCCGACCCGGTCCACGACCGCAGCGGGCAGGCCGGACAGCAGACGCTCGAGATGGGTGCCGGCCCGATGCTGCACCGCTCGTATGCCGTCCGGATCACCGGCAGCAGCATGACCCCGGCGGCACTGGTCAACCTGGTCACGGAAAGACTCAACCAGGTGTCACCCGAGATGGCGGTCTTCCGGAAGACCCGCGGCACGCCAGGTGCCCTGCGCCTGGGCGATGAGTTCCTGGTCCGCATGCCCGGCCCGTGGGACGGGCCGGTGCGCGTCGTGCGCCGCGACCCGGCCGCGTTCCGGCTCGCCACCCTGGACGGCCATCTGGAGGCAGGCGAAATCGAGTTCCGGGCCGAGCCGGACGGCGACACCCTCCGCTTCGAGATCGAATCCTGGGCCCGGGCCGGGGACCGGCTAGCCGC
Organism: uncultured Actinomycetes bacterium; assembly: GCA_963822765.1. Classification (GTDB taxonomy): domain Bacteria; phylum Actinomycetota; class Actinomycetes; order Streptosporangiales; family Streptosporangiaceae; genus Palsa-504. The sequence goes on from CAWGJL010000005.1 coordinate 242,931, forward strand.
CCTGCTCTATAACAGGCTGCGGCTGGCCAAGGAGATCCAGCTCAACATGTGGTCCCACTTCTGCGTCCGCACCGCCGCCTTGGCCGGCGGGCGTCCGAAGGGCGGCATCACCATCCGTACCCGCTGGGTCACCTGGCCCGAGCACGAAAATGACGGGTAAATACGGTCCGGGCTTGCACACGGCGCCTCGCACAGCTGTCGCCGGCCCCGCGACCGGGACGGGCGCGCTGCGTTTGTATCCAATGTCGCCGGGTAGCGGGCAGTGCCCAAGGCAGAGCGAGAAGCACCAGATGGAACAACGGGAGACGACCATGGCGAATGAGTCCGGACCTCAGGCAGGGGTCGAAGGAGTAGCGGAAGACGTGAAGGGTCGAGCCAAGGAAGCGGTGGGAGCCGTAAGCGGCAACGAATCGCTGACGAAAGAAGGTCAGGCCCAGCAGGACAAGGCCGACGCGCTGCGTGATGCGGCCGCCAAGGAGGCCGAGGCGGAAAAGGCCCGGGCGCAGGCGACAGCGGCCGAGGCCGAGCAGCGGTCTCATCAGTAAGACCCTGAGCAGGCCAGAGGCTCCCGGATCCCGCTGCGGACCGGGAGCCTCAAGCTACGCAGCGCGATCTTAACAAGTGGTTGTCCTGCTGTAGCCGTGCGGCGGGTGCCCGAGGTGGACGGGTTTGAGCCCGGCATCATCGAGTGCGCTCAGGAGCGGGTCGAGGTCCTCGAAGAAGAAGCGTTTACACGGGGCGGCAATGCCGGCGGTGGTGCGGCTGCTCAGCCCGTGAGGGCGATGGTCAGGTAGGCCAGGGTCAGGAGGAGAGTCAGCACGGCGGGCGCCATCTCCTTGGCGCTATCGGCTGCCTTCCGGTGAGCGATGATGGCGCCGGGCAGCAGCAGGGCCATCCCCGCCGCCGCGGCCAGGCCGAGGGGATGCCACCACAGGCCGATCAGGATGCCTGCGGCGGCGTGCGCGGACGCGCCGCTAAGGAGGTGATGTACGGCGACGTGACGGGAGCGCCGGGAATGACAGAGCTGGTCGATACCGAAACCCGGCGGATCATCGAGAAGTGTCCATTCATGGGGGTGCTGTGAAGTGGTTAGGCGACTTGCTGATCACCTCCTGATTCGTCGGTTCGCTCGATCAAGTTGAACGTCCGGGGGCGAAGACGTCCCCGCGCCGTCTGTTGCTTCCCCGATGCCATCTCGTAGCGGTGTCATGCCGGACGTTGTCTTCGTCGTGGCGGTGGGCGCCGCGGTGCTGGTCAGCCGCTGACATGGGCGGTGTTGTCGAGCCAGTGCTGGGCGAGGCCGGTGTCGCCGTCGACGCTGATGTTGGTGGCTTCGCGGTCGGTGAGGGGGAGTCGTCGGGTCAACGTCAGCAGCAGCGATCGTGCCGGGCCGGTCACCGTCACATCGGCCTGCTGGGTTCCGGGCTGCCACGTCGCCCCGTCAGGCCGCCGTTCGACGAACCAAGCGCCCGCGTCGTCCGCGGTGTCGGTGGCCAGCCACTGCAGGGTCTGCCCGGTGCCCCGGATGGCGCGGGCGGACTCCGGCCGCTGCATCTTCCACGTGGGGGCGGTGAGCATCGCGAGGTGGTTGCTGATGAGCGCGGCTGCGATGCCGGCATCAATGTCGGCTGGCCGGTCCGCCGCGTTGGCTGCGTCAAAGCCGTGGACGACCGCCTCGTTGAGGACGCTGGACATCCAGAATCGCGTCCCGGGCCGCTCGTCGGCCGCGGGGTTGAACACCGGCGCGTCGAGCGCGTCATCGGAGCACGCGCTCGCGACCCGCTGCGCGGACTCCGACAGCCACGCCTGCCACTCGCGGGGGTCGGCGGGGAGTACGGCCATCTCCGTGGGCAGCTGTGCGGGGTCGGTGACGCGCCGCTCGATGATCTCCGCGACCCAGTGCTGGGTCTGGCCCACGTGCTCGACCAGGTCAGTGATGGTCCACCCCGGGGTTGCCGGCACGGCGGCGTCAGGTCCGGCCGCGGCGGCTGATTCCGCCAGACGCCGGGTGTGTTCGACGATCGCTCGCCGGGCATGTTCCGCGTTCAGCTCGGTAATTGGATTGTCCTTTCCGTAGGTTCGTTGTGCTGTGACTGACTCGGCGTGCCGGTCGAACTCATCGGTGACCTGTGGATCGGCGCGAGGGCGGGGAGTGGCGGTAGCCAGGGATTTCCGGTGATGGCGCTGCTGATGGCGTCGAGTGCGGTGATGCCGTGGGCGGCGGCCGAATCGAGGTAGCTGCGCAGGCGGCACCAGCGGCCGAGGGTGGCCAGGGAATGCCAGTAGCCGGACACGGCCTGGTGGCGTCTCGCGGCTTTCGCTCCGCGCTCCGAGACGTTATTCGTCCAGCTGACGGCGAAGACACGGGTGAACAGGAAGACCTGTTCCCTGTAGTCGCGCAGCCAGGTGCCGAGGGCGTACCCGGGGTGGTTCCCGCCACCGTCCCAGTCCCGCAGCCGGTTGTGGATGATCCCGGAGGCGACGGCGGTGTCGTAGCGTTCCAGCAGGTCATCGAGTGCCTGCTGGTCCAGGGCGGTGTCCCCGCGGGCGCGGGCGGCCTCGACGGCCTGATGAGCGTCGCGCAGGATCGCGATGACGTCCGCGGCCCAGTTCTGGACGCCGCCGGGGCCGGGTTTCGTGACTGCCCGGCATCTCCTGATCACGTGCGCTGCGCATTGCTGGATGCCCGCCAGCCGGGACAGCAGGTGCTGGTAGCCGGTGTAGCCGTCAGTGATCAGGTACCCGGTGAACGCGGCCGGGATCCCGGCCGCGAGAGCCGCCTTCCGCCGTGAGGCCATGGCCCGCAGGAACGTCAGCCGCCCGTCCGGTGTCCGGGTGACCAGCACGTGCGGCGCGCCGGACGCGGCCTTCCCGTCCTTCTCCTCCGGGTCTTTCTCCCCGCTGTCCTCGCCCGGCAGCGCCGGCGCGGTCTTGTCCAGGACGCTCACCGGGGTCTCGTCGGCGGCCAGCACGCCCTCGCCGGCCAGTGCCGCGATCATGGCGTCGTCGAACCCGGCCTTCCCGAGCTGCGCGTTCACCCGCGCGGCGGCCTTATCAATCCAGCCGGCCGAGACCCCGATCCCGAGCAGCATGCCCATGACCTGCGCGGCCCGCTCAGGCGGCACGTTCCCGTAGCAGGTCAGGAGCACCGCGGCGGCATTCAGCACCGGGCCGTAGGACACCGCGCCCGCGTGTGCCCCCGGCGGCGGGGCCGCGAACGTGACCGTCCCGCAGCACGGGCATGCAAGGCCCGGCAGCAGCCACTCGGTCACCTTCCGGACGATCTCCGCGTCGATGACCTGCGCCCACCGCGGCTCCACGGCCTCCGCGCCGTCCAGCGCCGCCCTGCAGGAACGGCATTCCGCCGGGGGCTCCGCGGTCTTCGCCTCGCCCGGATCCGGATCCCGTTCCAGCCCTTTTCCCTGGTGACCGGGCTGGCCGCCACGCTTGCGGTCCTTCCGGCGCTCCCGCTCAGACTGCTGCCGCGCCCGCCGCGCCTCCTTCGCCCCGGTCCTCTCCTTAGAAGAAGGCGTCCCCGAATCGGCGCTGTCCATCCCCAGACGGCGCTCCAGTTCCGCCAGCCGCAGCTCAAGCCGCCGCTCACGTTCCCTCACCGCATCCAGCTCAGCCCGCAGCAGCGCGTTCTCCGCGTCCTTCGCCTCCACCACCGCCCGCAGCCCCGCGTTCGCAGCGCGCAGCCCCGCGGCATCATCCGGCAGGAGGTCATCAGGCACGCGCCGCAGGCTCCCACACCCGCCGCCACCCGGCAAATAGACAAACGCAGAAACCAGACTGCCGCAGCACGGCTAAAAACGCAGGCCACCACCTACACCGACATCCATCAAGCCGGAACCCCGTGAAAATGGACACATCGAGAAGTGCTAGGCGCCGTCAGGGGCCGGCGGGAGGATTCGGGACGTACCGCAGGCCGTGTTACCGTCGGCGGGCCGCGGCCTGGTATGCGCCGCATCGCCGGCCCGGTCGCCGGGGCCTGCCAGCAGCTCGAGGAACGGGCCGATACGGTATCCGTCTTGAGCGGGGTGCCGGAACGGGCGGTCGGGGTGGATGGTGTAGACCGCGCGCTGGAAATGAGCGGCTTTCCCCGGGCGCGGCACGGGCCGCCGCGCAGCGGACGGCCCATGCCGGCGATGCCGCGGGGCGGTCAGGCTGTGACGGCCTGCTTGGTGTCGCTGCTGGTGACCTGGATGGTGCGGGGCTTGGCGGCCTCGCGGACCGGGATGGTCAGGGTCAGTACGCCGGCGGCGTAGTCGGCGGCGATGTGGTCGGCGTCGAGAGTCTCGCCGAGGAAGACCTGCCGGGTGAAGGTGCCGTAGGGGCGTTCGGCCACGATCATCTGGGCGCCGTCGGACTTGACCGGGGCGCGCTCGGCGCGGACGGTCAGCACGTTCTGCTCGACGGTCAGGTCGATGGAGTCCGGGTTGATGCCCGGCAGGTCCAGGCAGATGTAGAAGCTGTCGCCGTGGCGCCAGGCGTCCATGGGCATCGCGGCGGGCCGGGCGGCGGTGCCGAGCACCTGCTGGGTGAGCCGGTCCAGCTCGCGGAACGGATCGGTGCGCATGAGCATGATCGGTGCCTCCTCACCTTGTCTGGGTTGTCATGTCACGCTCACGGATCTATATAGCACGCTCAGATTTACCTGACAAGACTCGACTGAGATTTTCTTCTAAGGCATACTGGGGCAAGGTGGCGATGACCGCTGGCGAAGGGCAGGTGACGGTTCATGGCCGCGGCGGAGCAGAACGGGCCGGCCCCGGATCTGTACCGGCTGCTGGGAGTGTCCCGGCAGGCCTCCCGGGAGGAAATCGCGCAGGCCTGGCGCCGCCAGGCCCGGACCGAGCACCCTGATGCCCGGCCGGCCGACGCGGCAGCGCCGGGCCGGTTCCGCGACCTGGCCGAGGCCTGGCAGGTGCTCGGCGACCCGGCCCGCCGCGCCGCCTATGACCGCGCCCTGGTCCGCGAGCGGCAGCCCGCGCGCCGGGTCCCGGCCGCGCGGATCCGGGTGCCGGTACGGCGGGTGGCCGGCCCGGCTGGCGTGACCCCGCTGGCACGGGTGCCGGAGCCGCCGCTGCGGGCGGGCCCGGTCCGGGTGGAAGGCCCCCGCCAGGCACCCCGGGCTGACGGCTGGGATGAGGAGGACATCGGGCTGGCCGTGCTGGCGCACCTGGCGCTGCGGTACCTGGCCCGGCACCGGGGCCGGGCGTGGTAAACCCGGGGTGGGCGGACCTGGACCGGGGGCTGTTCAGCATCTCGGTAGCCGCGGAGCTGGCCGGGCTGCACCCGCAGACGCTGCGGATCTACGAGCGGGAAGGGCTGCTGGACCCGGCGCGCAGCGCGGGCGGCACCCGCCGGTACTCCCGGCGGGACATCGACCGGCTCGCCGAGATCTGCGCGCTGACCGCCGACGGGCTGAACCTGGCCGGCATCCGCCAGGTCCTGCAGCTGCAGGAGGAAACCCGCCAGCTGCAAGCCGAGCTGGCCCGGCTCCGGGAGCTCGCCGGCGAGCAGCCCGCCGCACGGCGGCCCCGGCAGCCGCGCCCGCGCGGCGGCGGGGCGTAGCACGGGGACGCCCTGGGTCAGCTGTCCTGCCCGTCCCGATCGCCGAGCCGTTCGTGCAGGCGGGCCGTCAGGGCCTGCTCGGCGGCCAGGCCGTCTTCCAGGTCCAGGATCCGCAGCGCCGCGGCGAGGGTGTGGCCCTGGTCGAACAGCTCCCGGATCCGGGCGGCGAAGGCCAGCTGGCGGCGGGAGTAGCGGCGGCGCCCTCCCGGGGTCCGCTGCGGGGCCACCGCGCCGACGGCATCCAGCGAGCGCAGGAACGCCTGCTGCACCCTCAGCACTTCGGCGGCCCGACCGGTGGTGTAGGCCGGGTAGTCCGGGTCGTCCAGGGCATCGAGCCGGCCGGTCACCGCCGGTACCTCCAGGTCGGGGGAGCAGGGGGCAGGAACTTCCAAGTGCTCTTGACATTTTCCTGTCATGCGGGCTATATAAAAAGCGTATCGGTCATTGACCTGGCAACGCTACCGCAGGTTCCCGGGAGAGTGATCTCATGAGCCTCAGCACCCGCGAGGCGGGCGCGGCGTTCGCGGACGTCGTGTACGCGGATCAGCAGTGGGTGGACGCGGAGTTCGACGCGCTGATCTCGGCCTCCTTCAGCGAGCCGCCCGCGCCGCCGCCGCCCGCGCCGCCCCGGGTCCCGCCGCAGCCCGGCAACCCGTCCCCGCCCTCCCGGCCGCTTCCGCCAGGCCCGGCCGCTGTCACCTACCCGGCCACCGGCCCGGACCATGGCCGGCAGCGCTCGCCCCCGGCGCACTCCCTGGCCGGCCCCGGGCCGCCGCCCCTGCCCCCCGAGCGGGCGGCGGCCCGTGACAGCAAACACGATGCACAACGGGAAGGAGGAAAGGGCGCAGACACCATCGAGCTGAACCTCCGCAGGCGGCGGGCTCCCCCGGCGGAGCCCGCCGCGCTGGTTCCCCGCCGGGTACCCGCCCGGGCGTGGACCGCACCCTGCGGCTCGCCCGGACCAAGACCGGCGCGCCCCAGACGCTGCCGCCCCGCCCCCGGAACCCGCCGTCCGGCCACCGCAGCCCGTCCCGGTCCCGCCCGCAGGAGGTGACGACAATGACGATGACCGAGCCGATGTTCCCCGTCCAGATCACCCGCGGCGTGCCCGTCGTGATCGCACCCGAGGAGATCGACATCACCAACGCCGGCCAGTTGCGGGCGGCCCTGCTGCACGCCGCCGCCCGCCCCGGCCCGGCCCTGGTAGTCGACATGACCCGGACCCGGTTCTGCGACTCAGCCGGGCTGCACGCCCTGATCGGCGCGCACAAGCGAGCCCAGGCCGAAGGCCGGCAAGTCAGGCTGGCGGTCACCGGCGCCCAGGTCCGCCGCATCCTCGCCCTCACCGCCCTGAACCGGCTGATCCCCGTCTACACCAGCCTGGACCAGGCCTGCGCCCACCCGACCGGTGACAGGTCGTGATACCCCATGGCGGAGCACCGGGTACCGCACCAGCCCCCGGCGCACCGCCCGCGGCCAACCGAGTCGGCCCGGATTACATCACGCCTACCGCCAGCGGTAAGACCGGTCAAGACCGGCGGCCGCAACCAGCAGCTGTTACCAAGCCCCGGTGTCCGGAAGGGGGAGGGCGGTGAGGCGGGCGGCTTCGTCGGCGGGGACGCCGAGCAGGCGCAGCTCGGCCTCGGCGAGCTGGTCGACCGTGGTCTCCGTGACTCGGTCGGGGTGCCGCTGGCACATCCGCAGCAACCCGATCAGGGCTCCGGCCACCGCGCTGAGCGCGATCTCGTCCTCGATGACCTCGGTTGCATCGCGTACGCCGACCACGACGGCGGTGACGGCTGGATGGCGGAGAACGAACCGGATGGCGGCGGCGCCGATCGGCCTTATCCGCCATCGGCGACATCTCGCACGGTCATCCGGGATGCCTCGTCTGACGAACTTCCCGCGCGCGTGCCCAGGTTCTTGATCACCTCGTAACCGAGCCGCCGCTCGCTGCCGTTCAGCTACTGCGTGTCCTGGTGACTGGCCTGGTCCGGTGAGTTGTCCTGCCTGTCTGCCAGACCGGCGCCGCGGTCTTCCAGCGCGGCGCCGATATCCCAGGCCGACCCCTCGACGGCGGGCAAGCCGCCGATGATCGGAGCGACCGAGCCGTCTTCGGCGGCGGCCTGACCCGTCTCTGTGAGGTACCCGGGATCCTCTGCGGGCTGGGAAGGGTCCGGCTCTGGCTGGGGCCACGGGGCTGCCTCTTCCCCGGGCGGCGTTGATCTGGTCGGGTCGCTGTCGGTCATGTTGGCCATCTCCTCGGGCGAGCACATTCACCGTCAGGCACAAAAACGTTGGCCTCGCCTGTCCCGCAGGAACAGGCTCACCTCCGGCCGGTTCATCGCTAGGTCGGGCTACCCCCTGGTGGGGCTCCTAACCGAGCCGCGAGCGGCGCTCCAGTCTGCGGCCCGAGGCCGGTAGGCGTTCTAGATGACGACTCGCCACCTCCGGCCTAGCTGGCTTGAGGCGTGAACTGCTGGGCAGGAGTGAGGCGATGAGGCTTCTGAACAAGATCTGGAACCGTTGGCCGCTAACCTAGGTTTGCGTGACCTGGCCCCGGTCCCGGGTTGCCCTAAGCGCATGGCGGTGGGGCCGTGCGGCGGGGTCCGGTCTGACGGTGGCTGTGAGGTCGGCCCGTACCCGTGTGTCTTCCCGGTCCCGGTGGCCTGGCCCGATCCGGTGCCGCCGGTACCGCTGGAGACAGTGCCGATGATCCTGACCGACTTCAGCTCCGAGCCGTATTCGGTGCCGGCGCACGCCGCGGTGGCGGGCATCCTGGCCCCGGTCAGTGATGCTGTCCTGGTCGGCGAGCACCAGGACCGGCCCGACTTCCCGCCCGCGCAGCTGGCCTCGATCTTGCAGCAGGCGGGGGCGCGGCCGTGGATCACCCTGTCCTGCCGGGACCGGAACCGGGTGGTGCTGGAGCAGGAACTGCGCGGCCTGCGCGAGCTGGAGGTGGGCGCGGTGCTGTGCGTGACCGGCGATGCCCGCGCCTACGACGTGCGGCCGGACGTGACTCAGGTCTTCGACCTGGACGGGCCGCGGCTGGCCGCGTTGGCCGCCTCGACCGGGATAACGGCCGCCGTCCCGGAGACGCCCGCCGCGCCGCCCCGGCACCTGCGGCCCTTCCGGCTGGCCCAGAAGCAGCGAGCCGGGGCAGCGGTCGCCGTGCTCAACCACGACACCGTGGCCTCGGTGGCCGGCTTCATGGCCGGCGCCGCGCGGGCCGGGGTCACCATCCCGGTCATCGCCGCGGTGGCCATCTTCACCGATCCCGCCTCTGCCTCGGCGCTGTCCGACCTGCCCGGCCTGGAGCTGGATCCAGCTGTGGTGCGTGCGGTGCTGGACCACCGTGACCCGGTCGCGGCGGGTATCGCGGCCGCGGCCCGGCAGGCCTGGGCTCTGCTGGCCATCCCGGGCGTGGCCGGGGTGAACATCTCCGGGCAAGCCTCGGCCCGCGGGCATGAGTACGCCGCGCGGATCAAGGCGGAACTGGCCGCCCGGATCCGGGAAGGGAGCGCCGCATGACTCGTGCCACCGATGACCCGATGGAAGCCGAGTTCGACACCGTGGCCGAGTGGGTTGCCCAGGTGGCCGCCGACCTCGGCCCGGAGTTCTACATCCCAGCCGCCTGCCGTGGAAGCGGACAGCCTGCGGTCCTGGACTGGCTGCTCGAGCGCCTCGGGCCGCGACCCGGCGAGGTGATGATCGACGTCGGCGCGGGCCTGGGCGGACCCGCCGCCTACGCCGCCCGCCGGACCGGCGTGCAGCCCGTCCTGGCCGAACCCGAGCCGGATGCGTGCCGCGCGGCGGCCCGGCTCTTCGGCGCCCCGGTCCTCCAGGCCGACGCGACCGCCCTGCCCTTCGGCGACGCGACCGCCGACCTGGCCTGGTGCCTGGGCGTGCTGTGCACCGCGCCCGGGATCGCCGCCCAGCGGGCCATGCTCGGCCAGCTCCGCCGCGTCATGCGCCCCGGCGGACGGATAGGCCTGCTGGTCTACCTGGCCGAGACCGCCAAGCTGGACAACCCGCCGCAGGGCAACCACTTCCCGTCCAGCGGCCAGCTGCACGACCTGTTCGGCCAGGCCGGCCTGGAGGCAGTGGAGGTAGCCGACTTCCGCGACATCACCCAGCCGCCGCCGGACTGGGCCGACCGGGCCGAGGCCGTAGAGCGCGAACTGCACCGCCGGTACGGGCCAAGACCCGAGCTGGCCACGGCTGACGAACAGAGCCGCCGGATCGGCCATCTGCTGAGCTCCGGCCAGCTCACCTGCCAGGTCATCCTGCTCCGGGCGGCTTCGCCGGAACCCTAGGACAACCGGAAGGAATCTGCGCCACCTTCTCACCGCCGGTTCGGTACGGATCGCATGGGTAGGTGCGACGCATGTTCGATGGGTTTCAGCTGGACCGGATCGATGTCGGCGACGTGACGCTCCGCGTGCGGTACGGCGGCGAGGGGGAGCCGGTGGTGCTGCTGCACGGTCATCCCCGCACGCACACGACCTGGCACCGGGTGGCGCCGCAGCTGTCCAGCTCGTTCTTCGTGGTCTGCCCTGACCTGCGCGGCTACGGTCAGTCCACGCTGCCGCCGGACGCGCCCGGGCATGCGCAGTCCGCCAAGCGGGCGATGGCCGGCGACGTGGTGGCGCTGATGCGGCACCTGGGCCACGACCGGTTCTCGGTGGTGGGTCATGACCGGGGCGCGCTGGTGGCCTTCCGCACGGCCATGGATCACCCGGACGCCGTGCAGCGGCTGGTGGTCATGGACGGCCTGCCGGTCATCGAGCACCTCGAGCGGCTGAACGAGGCGTTCGTGCGCACCTGGTGGCACTGGTGGTTCCTGGGCCAGACCGACAAGCCGGCCGAGGCGTTCATCAGCGCCGATCCCGGCCGCTGGTACCAGACCCCGACGCCGGCCCAGATGGGACAGGACAACCACGCCGACGTGTGGGCCGCCTTCGGCGACCCGGCCGTGGTCCACGGCATGTGCGAGGACTACCGGGCCGGGTTGCGGGTCGACCGGGCCCATGAGGAAGCCGACCGGGCCGCGGGCCGCAAGATCCAGTGCCCGATGCTGCTGCTCGTCTCGACCGAGGACGACCTGGACATCCACGGCGATCCTGAGGTGATCTGGCGGCCGTGGACGGCCGGCGAGCTGCGCAGCCTCCCGATCCACTGCGGGCATCACCAGGCCGAACAGGCGCCGCGCGAACTCGCCTCGGCGCTCCTGGACTTCCTCCGGCATCCTGCTCCTCATCCGGCCGCCTGACCTTGGCCGGCCGGGAAGCCGCCTGCGGATCTTGTAGGCACGACGACGGCCCGGGTTAGATCGCTGCGGGCGGGGCAGCACTGGTCGCTGCCGGCAAAGGCGACACGATGGAGGAGCTGTGATGGTCAAGGTGGGCTACACGCTGATGACCGAGCAATCGGCGCCGAAGGACCTGGTGCGGTGGGCGGTGCGAGCCGAGGAGGTCGGCTTCGACCTGCTGGTCAGCAGCGACCACTATTCCCCGTGGCTGGACGAGCAGGGCCACGCGCCCAACGCCTGGGTGACGCTGGGCGCGGTGGCGCAGGTGACCGGGCGGCCGGAGCTGATGACCTACGTCACCTGCCCGACGATGCGCTATCACCCGGCCGTGGTGGCCCAGCAGGCGGCGACCCTGGCCGTGCTGAGCGACGACCGGTTCACCCTCGGGCTCGGCGCCGGGGAAAACCTCAACGAGCACGTCATCGGGGAGGGCTGGCCCGACGCGGACCAGCGCCAGAACATGCTCGCCGAGGCGGTGAGCATCATCCGGGCCCTGCTGGCCGGCGGGTACGTCAACTTCGAGGGCGCTCATTTCCGGGTCGACGCGGCCAGGATCTGGGACCTGCCCGGCCGTCCGGTGCCGCTGGGCGTAGCGGTGTCCGGGCGGCAGTCCTGTGAGAGGTTCGCGCCGCTGGCCGACGTGATGATCGCGGTCGAGCCAGGCGGCTCCCTGGCCGGGTGGTGGGACGCCGCCGCCGGCACCGGGCAGCCCGCACGTAAGGTCGGCCAGATGCCGGTCTGCTGGGGCCCGGACCGGGACGAGTGCATCCGCCGGGCGCATGAGCAGTTCCGGTGGTTCGGCGGCGGCTGGAAAGTCAACGCCGAACTGCCGGGCACGGCCGGTTTCGCCGGCGCCACCAGCTTCGTCCGGCCCGAGGACGTGGCCGGCTCGATTCCCTGCGGCGATTCCGTGGACGCGGTGGCCGAGGCAGCCGGGGCGTTCTTCAAGGCCGGCTTCACCGACCTCGCCCTGGTGCAGATCGGCGGCACCGAGCCGGAGCAAGACCGGTTCTTCGCGGCCGCGCCAGAACTCATCACCGCGGTGAAGGAAACCGCGGGGTCAGCCTGAATGAGGATGGCGCCATGAGTGTCGATGTGAGGAACCTGCGCCGGGTGGCGGGGGCGTCTGCTGCGGTGACCATGGCCCTGCAGGCGGCGACCGCGGTGGTGGCGGTGCGCCGGGCCGCCGCGACTACGCCGACGGGGTCTGGGGGCCGGGTCTGGCCGCGATCGCGTTGACGAGCGGCCGCCGGCAGCGGGGATCGGCGGCGCCGCTGGACGCTGGCCGCGGCAACGGCTGTGTGGGCGGCTCGCCTGGAGTGGCAGATGATCAGCCGCCTGCGGCACAGCGAGGAGGAGGATTCCCGGTACACCGAGTTCCTGGCCGGCGACTCGACGGCGGCCGTAGTGGCCAAGGTGTTCGTGACCCAGGGCTTGTCCCAGTTGCTGGTGTCGGCCCCTGTCCAGCTCGCCGCGGCCAGCCCGCTGCCCCGCACTGCCCGGCGGTGGCTGTTCCCCGCGGGTATCGCCGTCATGCTCGCAGGAGCCGTCATCGAGGCCCTCGCCGACCGGCAGAAGACCCAGCGCGGTGACGGCAAGCCCGACGTGCTCGACACCGGCCTGTGGGGATGGTCCAGGCACCTCAACTACTTCGGGGACTCGGTGGTCTGGGACGGGGCCTGGCTTACCGCGGCGGCATCCTCACCCGGCACGTGGACCGTCCCGGCACCGGTCGCCATGAGCTACCTGCTGATCTTCGCCACCGGCGCGAAACGCACCGAGGCGCACCTGCAGGACCGACCGGGCTACCGCGACTACCAGCAGCGAGTCGCGTTCTTCTTCCCCCGCCCGGCCGAGACGACGACCACGCCGCCCGCCGCTGCCCCGCGGTCCGGCTCTCGGTAAGCGCGCCGCGTTGCCGGCGTGCTGTGCCGGTAGTGGCCCGGACGGAGCGTAGCGATCTTTGATGGTTAACCGCCCCACCGACCTCGCCGCCCTCGGCCGTCGGCAAGCGTGGCCCCCGGGCACGGCAGGCCAGCACTGCGAGTGCGTCCCGGGGTCCCGGCCGCTGCAGCGGCGGGCTGGGCCGCTCGCTGATCCATTCAGTCAGAGGAATCGCCAGAGAAGGTCGTCCAGCGTGCGGGCGAACCTGGTAGCGGGCGCCGCGCAGCTGTGTGTCGCGCCGTGCGGGCGCCGACGTCGCCGATGCCGCCCGGGGTGATCATGGCGCTGAACAGGTACTTGGTCCGTAGTAACGGGTCAGCGTTGTGCCTTGCGGCGTTCTGCCTTGCGGGCGGCCCGCCGGGATACGGCGGTGACCGTAGAGTCAGCCTGGTGCAGCGCCTTCGCTGTCCGGGTGGACGGATCACGGCGCTCGGCGGCCAGCGCCAGGCGATGCACGAGCGTCCGGGTCAGCGGCAGGGCGATAGCGAGCAGCAGCCATATCCGCAGGCGCCTGGAGAAAAATGCCCACATGTTCAGCATCCCTTCGTTGTCCCCCGCGAGGTGCTCTGGCGCTACCCGCCTTGTCCCGGGCTAACCTCGTCCCGAGCCGCCTTGCCACTCCGGCCGCACATGGCGACCCGGGTGGGCGAGGTCCCGCACGGCCGCGGGCGCGGATCTTACGCGGGCTGCCCTGGCTGGGCAGAACGACGTTTCCGCTGAGCTGGCGCCGGTAGGTGTTCTCTATGACGACTCGCCCCCACGCGGTGGACGTACGACGCCAGGCCGGCTGGCTTCCGGAAGACCAGGACGACTTGGAGTCATGGCTCGACGGCCACCGCGAACGGGTGGAAGCCAAAGGCGAGCAGGTGGTCCTCCACCCCGTGCTGACGCAGTTCCAGGAGCTGATCGACACCGATCCCGTGGTGCGCATGTACCTCAACCAGATGATCGCTCAGGTGCCGCGCAGCAAGCCGTACCGCAAGCGGCATCTGGAGAGCGTGGAGCAGATGCTGCGCATGATCAATGAGGTGCTGACCATGGCGCCTGAGTTCGGCGGCAACATGGTGGCCACGCCGCTCGGCGCGATCCTGGACTGGGCGATGGGGACGCCAGCCGGATTTGCCGCTTTCCGCGATCCGCGGGTCAACGCGATCCTCAAGAAGGTTCTGAGCGCCTGGTGCGAGTTTCTCAGCAGCGGCGACTCGCTTTACGTGCTCAACGATGCACCGTCCGGCTGGACAAGTGCCCAGGCCCGGCGCACGGTCGGCATCGAGCAGTACGAGCACGACCCGCAGGACGTCCACTGGGGCTTTGCCTCGTGGAACGACTTCTTCACTCGGCGGTTCAAGGACGGCCAGCGGCCCGTGGCCTCGCCGGACGACGACAAGGTGATCGTCAGTGCCTGCGAGTCCACGCCGTACGGCATCAGCACCGACGTCAAGCGCCAGGACCGCTTCTGGATCAAGAGCCAGCCGTATTCACTCGAGGACATGCTGGCCAGCGACGATTCGGTCGGTCAGTTCGTGGGCGGAACCGTCTATCAGGCCTTTCTGAGCGCGACTAACTACCACCGCTGGCACAGCCCGGTAGCCGGGACGATCGTGCGGGCGTTCGTCCAGGAGGGCACCTACTACTCAGAGGCCGACTCCGAAGGCGCCGACGCGGTCGAGCCCACCAACTCCCAGTCCTACCTCGCCCACGTCGCGGCCCGGGCGATCATCCTCATCAAGGCCGACAACCCCGTCATCGGCCTGATGGCATTCGTGGCGGTCGGCATGGTAGAGGTTTCCTCATGCATGATCGGCCCGAAGGTGACACCCGGCTACCACGTCGGGAAAGGTGAGGAGCTCGGCTACTTCCAGTACGGCGGCTCGACCCACTGCCTGGTCTTTCGTCCGGGCGCGATCGCCGAGTTCGCTCTCGCGGCGATTCCCCAGCCACACGACCCCAACGCGCCCCTGGTGCCCGTCCGCTCCAGGCTCGCCACCGCCAATACGGCCGTCTGAGGCGCGCAAAATGAGCAGGCCCGATCAGCCAGAAGCAGTCCCTGCCGCCCTCAACCGGCCGCTGATCCCCGCTTGCGCTTGCCGGGCCGCTGCTCTGCCGTGGCGCCGAAGGCGGTGTCGGTCCCCCGCGAGACATGGTCACGCAGTAGGTCACCGGTCGCGATATGCGGGACACCAAAGTGCTCGGCGATGAGCCCGCCTTGGGTGCCTTTGCCGGCACCCGGAGCAGCGAGCATCAACACGCGCAAGGTCAGATCCTTGGGACAAGGGATGAATGCCCTACCCCCGCACCCGGCCGACTCCGGCCACGCGAGAAGGCCAGAGTCGGCCGGGTGCCAGATGCGGGCTCTTAAGAGGCGCGCAGCGCCTTGATGAGCTGCTTCTTGTTCATGGTTGACCGGCCCTTGACACCGACCTTCTTGGCCCGGCGCCGCAGCTCAGGGACCTTCCAGTCAGCGTAGGATGCCGCCGCGCCGCCGTGCTGGCTGGTCTTCTTGCGGGAAGTCTTAGCACCGGCGTTCGCGACTCGCGTCGATTCCTTGACCGACACGCCCAAATTACGGAGCCGCTTGTACAGTGCCTTGTCCTTGACGCTAGTCCTTGCCTTTGTCTGCGCCATGTCTCCTCCATTTGTATGCGGCGTGTTCCGCCGTGCCGTGCCGGCTGCCCGACGAGGGCGCACCTAAACCCAGGGGCCCGGCGCGCTTTGACTCATACGCGAACGACCGGATTGCGCACTGCCGGCAACAGCCAACGGGTGATTGACCAGATGATCAGTAGCTCCATCGCCCACACGTCCAAGCCGAGTAGGTAACGACCACAACCGCAGCGAAGCGGATAAGCTCGCGTCGCCTGAGCTAAAGAACGTGGCGAAGCTGCCCGCGACCGCGGTGACGACGAAGATGGCCCACGCCTCGAGGCCTACATCGACAATCTTGCCGACCGTCGTCAGCGGATTCGTCATGCTCGAGGAAACGGTCAGCAATTGCACGGAGCAGAAAAAGGCTGCATCACCGAGCCCGTGGATATTCCCGCCCTTCTGCCCGCTCTCGAATACCCATATGAGCACGGTGCCGACGGCGAGGACCACGGTTGACAGTCCGAACGCAAGCACCAAGCGCGCGAACAGCCGCCGGTGCCGTTCCCCTACCGTGAAAAGCCTCGACAATTCTTCTCGTATCACAGCGGAGTCTCCTTCCGCCCTGCGCAGCTGTGCGAGGGGTGCCTGATGATGCTCCGGCGGCCCGTCGGGGCACGGCCGCAGTTGAACTGGCCCGCGGAGCGGCACTGCGCGAAGCCGCCCGCGCCGCTCCGCTGGTCTCCTGCACCGAATCATGTCGTGACGCGAGCGCCCGGCAGGGCTTTTCGCGTGTGCCGATCTCGCGAGTCAGGCCTACCGGCAGGGTCCCGGCGTCGTCGTCACGACCCGGCTGGGATCGGAGGCGCGGGGACCGCTGGTAACCAGCCGCGTCGGCCGACTCTACTGGCGCGACACCCATGACGCTGAGCCGGCATCCGCAGGTTTGTCCTGGCCCGAGCGGGCAAGAGGGACTGGAACGTTCGTACCAAGGAGGCAGCGATGCCCAGCGCCCAGATCAAGGACGAAAAGACTTACCGGAAGCTCCGCGGCAAGGGCGAGAGCAAGGAAAAGGCGGCCCGGATCGCCAACGCGACCGCCGCCAGCTCGCCCAGCAAGGTCGGCCGCAAGGGCGGCAAGAGCGGCTCCTATGACGACTGGAGCAAGCAGGACCTGCTGCAGCGGGCCAAGGAGATCGGCATCAAGGGCCGGTCGACGATGAGCAAGCAGCAGCTGATCAAGGCGCTACGGAATCACTGATCCGGCCGGCCAGACAGTGAAACTCACCGGCACGGATCAGCTCATCGCGTTGTACGGCAGCGCCGAGGAGGCAGCGGCTGATCAGCCGGATCGCGGCGGCCCTGTACTACCCGGTGTTCATCGACGTGGAGCTAGGCGTACCCCGCAAGCCAGCGCCTGGCCGTCAAGCATCGCCAGTCTCTTGACGAAATGAACTGCTGTGGTTGGAAGCGCGATCCGAGGGCATTGTCCGACGGGTGAGTTCTCGCAGCGTCGGCGTCGAAGAGGAATTCTTGCTCGTCGAGCCTGAGACAGGACAGCCGCGGGCGGTAGCGGAAACCGTCCTGGCTGCCGCTCAGCAGGCGGCGGGCGCGGATCGCCGTGACGGAGACGGCGCGGCCCTGGAGTTCGAGCTGAAGCAACAGCAGCTGGAAACCAACTCAGAGCCTTGCCGCACGCTGGGCGAACTGCATCGGGAGATCCGCCGGGGCCGGGCGGCCGCCGCGGCCGCGGCGGAGCGGGCCGGGGTCAGGGCCGCGGCCCTGGCCACTTCGCCGGTTCCGGTCGAACCGAAGGTCGTCGGCACGAGCCGTTACCGGCGCATGGCCGACGTCTTCGGGCTGACCGCGCACGAGCAGCTCACCTGCGGCTGCCACGTCCACGTCGGGATCTCCTGCGACGAGGAGGGCGTGGCGGTCTTGGACCGCATCGGCCCGTGGCTGTCCGTATTGCTGGCACTGAGCGCGAACTCGCCGTTCTGGCAGGGTCAGGACAGTTCCTACGCGAGCTTCCGCTACCAGGCCTGGGGCCGGTGGCCGGGCTCGGGACCTACCGGGCCGTTCCGGACCGCGCAGTCCTACCACGAGACGGTGCGGCAGATGGTGCAGACGGGCACGCTGCTGGACGAGGGCATGGTCTATTTCGACGCGCGCCTGTCCGGGCATTATCAGACGATTGAGATCCGGGTCGCCGACGTGTGCCTGCATGCCGACGACACGGTGCTGATAGCGGCGCTGGCGCGCGCGCTAGTGGAGACCGAGGCGCGGGCCGCGCGGGAAGGGAAGGCGGCCTCCCGGATGCGGACCGAGGTGCTGCGCTTGGCCGCCTGGCGTGCCAGCCGGTCCGGCCTGGACGACGTCCTGCTCAGTCCCGTCACCGGCCTGCCCGAGCCGGCAGCATCGGTGGCCGGCCTGCTGCTGGACCACTGCCGCGACGCGCTAGCGGACGCGGAAGACATGGACATCGTGACGGAGCTGCTGGCCGCGCTGCTCGCGCGGGGCAACGGCGCGGCTTTCCAGCGGGCCGTGCACCGCCGGTCCGGCAGCCTGCCTGAGGTGATCCGCCGCGCCGTCGCCGTCACCGGAACTGGCCAGCCCAGCTGAAGGCGGAACTCGGCGGGCGTGTATCCGGATAAGGGCAGCAGCGACGCCCGGACGAGGTGAGAAGGTCCTGAGGGCGACTCCGGTGGATGCCTGTGGATTCCGGCCAGGTTGCCGGGGAAGGCGATGCCTTACCGGGCCGGGCGCTTCCCAGGTCGCCGCCGCATCCGCAGGGCGGCCAGAGTGAGGGCGCCGAGGAATACGACGATTCCGATGATCAGCAGGTACAGCAGGCCTTTAGCGACCACGCCGACGATGCCCAGCACGATCGCTGCGATTACCAGCAGCAGGAAGAGGGCAATCATGGATCCTCCTTGGGGCCGGGTCAGCGGCGCGCCAGGCGTCGCTCACCGCCGACGCCGGTCTGATAGGTCAGGCCGTAATGCCGGAAGATCGCCTCCTCGTCGCCGGCCGGAAGCTCGCCGTCGGTATCGATCGAGGGGGCGCCCTTCACTAGCTTCCTGTCGAAGCCGACCCTGACGTACCCGGGACCGACTGCCGCCTGGTCCAGGGGCACGAACGTGAGCCGGTGCCGGGTAGGCATCCCGACCGTGACGGTAGCGAACGTCGGCTGGTCGGTGCTGGTGTCGACGTAGATAGCCTCCAGCTCTCCGATCTTGTGGCCTTCGGCGTCCACTACGTCGTGACCCCGCCACTCCCGGATATCGGTAGCCTCGAACATGCGAGTCCTTCTTTCTTTCTGTAACCCAGCGCCTTTTCCGGCCGTACCGCGGCCCGGGCGTCACTCGCCCTGCTTACGGCCGGTCTCCCTCCGGTCCTGCCTGCTCTTCCTTCCGGGCTGGGTCGCCGGGAAGGGCTAGCCCCACGCCGCCCCCCATCTCCTGCGCCGGTGCGGCTCCCGGGTTCTTGGGAGTCTGGTCCCCGGCTGGGACCCCGGGCAGGCCGGCGCCTTTCTCCACGTCGAAGGCCAGCCCTGCGGGCCGCTCTGTCTCGCGGGAAGGGGTGACGGGTACCGGGTCAAGGACCTTTTCGGGGGCTGACTCGGTACTTGCCTGGTCTTGCTCGGCCATGTGCCTCACTGCTTTCGTAGGCTCACCGCCTACCCGCCGGGCGCGGTGCCAACCGCTGCTTACGGCTTGATCAGGTTCCGCGAGTCAAGAGGCTGGCCGTGATTGTCCCCACCGACGCCGAATCCCTGGCACCCGACCCGGTGCCGGGTTTTAGTCTGCCTCGGGCGGGGCACCGGTGACCTGCGTGTGGGCGCGGCAGACCTCGGTCAGGACATCAAGTTGGCTGGCACAAGCCGGCTGTCCTGGGTAGGCGCAGAGCAGCGAGAACGGGTACTGGACGCCCAGCTCGTTCCACAGCGCCTCGAGCTCGACGGCGGCATCGATCAGGCCGGCCTCCCAGAGGAGCGCCACCATCTCGCCGAAGACGCGAATCGGCCGCCTGGCCTGGGCCGGCTGGCGGAGCAGGGAGCTGATCGCCTGCCAGAAACCAGCGGGATCGGGCCAGTCGGCGACCATGAAGCCGCGCATCGTCTCGCTCGCGTCGGCTGCAAGGTAGGCGCCGCGGGCACGAGCCGCAGCCACGTCGACGCCGACGCCGGCGAGGTGTCTTTCGAAGGACCGGCGGTGATCTGGCGTGGCGACCACGATTGCCGCGCCGCCGTCTTGGATAGCGGGGAGAAGGTATTCGCCCACCCGGTCGGCGAGTTCTTCCTCATCCCGGTAGAACAGGACCGCATGGTCCCGGCGCCCGACATCGAGGGCCTCGGTCCCGGTAGCCACGGCGCCTCCTGTCCAAGCGCGGTCACAATTCAGTTCACATCGTACGCGGCGACCTGCGATGGCGAGCGGGTAGACCGTTACCTTGACCCGCAGTACTATCACCGGACCAGCCAGGAAGCCAGCCGGCCCGGTCATCCAGGCTGACTCTTGTCTTCCTGATCTCGCAGGCCGCACGGTCTTCCCAACACCTTTATCTAGGCTCGGAGGTTGGCCGATGTCTGAGGTGAGTTACTCTCTCGGTTCTGCTGGGCTCCAGGTCATTGATGTGCTGCTGGTCGAGGACGACCCAGGGGACGTGCTGATGACCACCGAAGCGTTCGAGCTGTCCCCGACACCCAGCGCGCTGCATGTAGTGGGGGATGGCGAGCAGGCGATGCGCTTCCTCCGCCGGACCGGCGAGTTCACCGGGGCGCCCAGGCCGGGCCTGATCCTGCTTGATCTCAACTTGCCGGGCCGTAACGGCCTGGAGGTGCTGGCTGAACTGAAGGCCGCTCCCGACCTGCTGACCATCCCCGTGGTGATCTTCAGTACCTCCCAGGCGGAGACGGACATCGTGGCGAGCTATCAGTTGCACGCCAACGCCTACATCACCAAGCCGGTGGGCTTCGATCTGTTCACTGAGGCGATCCGGCAAGTTGATGAGTTCTTCCTCACTCTGGTGAAGCTTCCAGGCTGAGTACTGAAAAGCCAGCGCACAGGGTATACCGGGGTCCCGGTGTTGTCCTGCCGGAAGGGGCTGACGGCGTGGCGGACTGCGCTGCAGGATGCCGGCCGCAGGCGTGAGCCGTTTGGGACGCTCCGCTGGGGTAGGGAGGGCGATGGTGACAAGGCTGCGGAGGGGGCGGTATGAGCCGGTCGGTAAGGGCGGCGCTGTTCGACGTGGACGGCACCCTGGTCGACACGAACTACCTGCACGCAGTGACCTGGTGGGAGGCGTTCGCCCAGGCCGGCTACCAGGCGGCGATGGCGGACATCCACCGGGCGATCGGGATGGGTTCGGGCCAGATGCTCGACAAGCTGCTGCCGGCCGGCCGGGACAAGGACGCCGACGCGGAGGTGCGGGCGGCGCACAGCACCTTGTACGGCGCGTACTGGTCCCGGCTGCGGCCGCTGCCCGGTGCCGCGGACCTGCTGCGGGCGTGTAAGCAGGAGGGGCTGGCGGTGGTGCTGGCCAGTTCGGCCGACGAGCCCGAGTTCCAGGCGCTGCGCGCTGCCCTGGACGCCGAGGATGCGATCGACGAAGCCACCTGCGCCGGGGATGTCGAGTCCAGCAAGCCCGCCCCGGACCTGATCCAGGTGGCGCTGGAGAAGGCCGCGTGCCGGCCGAAGAGGCAGTATTCATCGGCGACACGGTCTGGGACGTACAGGCCTGCCGCAAGGCGGGGGTCCCGTGCATCGGCCTGCTGAGCGGCGGCATCAGCGGTGATGAGCTCACCGCGGCCGGGGCGGCTGAGATCTACCCCGGCCCGGCTGACCTGCTCGCGGTCCTCCGGAGCAGCCCGCTCGGCCGCCGGGAGCGATGAGGATCGGCCAGCGGGACTACGCAGCACGGACTGGCTCACCCGCCCGGTTGCGCGCCCGGCTCGCGGACCAGGACACACCTGAGGCTTGACGCCGAGCTTCCGGCTGCTCGCCGGCCTGCGTCCGCAGCCGGCCCAGCTCGGCCTGCGGATGCCGGCCAGCTCGGCGGCCACCGAGCTGCTGAACAGGCCCCGGTCGTGACGCGCCCCAGCCGGGGCTCACCGCCGCCGGCCCCACTCCCCGCCAGGAAATTCCCCGGCCAGGAAATCCCGGCCCAGGAGAACCCGGGCCAGGAGAACCCGGGCCAGGAGATCCCGGGCCAGGAACTCCAGCGGCGCTACGGCTACCCGGGCCTCCCGCCCGTCCTAGTGGCTCGGCCGCCGACAGCCAGCCGTCTCCCGTAACTCTTCGGCGTGGCGGCTGGATTCCGGGTACTGGGCATGGCAGAGATTCTGAGCTGCGCATAAGTCCGGAGAAGACCAAGGAGCAGAGCGGTCCGCCAGGATGCGCCGCGTGTAGCGGCCAGGGTGGTTAGTGGCGGCTGTCGGTTACGGCGTCGCGGGCTGCCCGTGCTTGGTCCCCGACGTCGTGCGCCGAGTTGGCGGTCTCGTCCTTGACGGCGCCGGCGGCATCGGTCGCTGCGGTCTTGACTGACTCGGCTGCCTGCTTTGCCGGGTCCTGGAGGCTGGCTGCGACGTCCTTGGCCGCGCCGGTGACGGCTGGCGCGGCCGTTTCTTTGACCTTCGTCGCCGCACGCTCCTCGGCGTTGCTGGCCGGCAGGAGCGAGCCGGCGAGCCAGCCGACGCCCACCGCGATCAGACCGACCGCTAGCGGGTTACCCGTCACCTGGCGGCGAAGGCGGTCTGGAGCCGCTGACGCCTTCTCTTGAACTGCCGATGCCTTTTCCCCTGCCGCGGAAGTCGTGCTGGAGACGGACTGTGACGCTGCCCCCATGACCTTGTCCTTCATTCCCAGCACGGCAGAACGTGCGCTGGCTGCCTTGCGCTTTGCGGCATGCGCCGGGTTGACCGTGTCGGCCAGGGTATTGACGTCCTCGCTTAGGCTGATGCGGGTTTCCTGGATCTGCTCGCGGATCTGGTCCGGATCGCTGGTCATGATGTGCCCTCGTTTCCTTTTATTGCGTCAGGAATCTTCTTCACCGTCTGCGCGGTCTGCGGGACGCCCGATATCGCGGTGATCTCCCGGCGTCCCATCAGCCCGAGGATCGCCGCGACGATCAGCCAGATTGCCGCCACGATCAGCGCCGACCAGCCATGACCGGTGGTGTCGCCGATGCCCCACCATGCGGCGACCGACGCGAACAGCAGGACCATGTGGCCGCTGATGCCGGCCCCCGCCAGCATCCCGGCGCCCTTCCCGGCCCGGGTGGCTGACTGGCGGAGCTCGGCCTTGGCCAGCTCCGTCTCCTGGCGTATGAGGGTGCTGAGATCCGCGGCGACGTCGGAGAACAGCTCGCCGACGGAGGCCCGCGACTCGGGCTGCGGCGGCAGGGCCGGATCGAGCCGGCTGCTCACAGCGTGCCCTGACGGGCCGCCTGGTCATCAGTAACCAGCGGGCTCCGCTCGCCGTATACCGGGCCAGCCTCCCAGGCCGGATCGCCGCTGGCCGGCGGCAGGCCGCTGGCCGGGACGGCTGGCGGCGGCGTCTGATCGCCGACGCGCGCGGCCGTGGCCGGCGGGTAGCTGGCCAGGTCAGACCGCTGGGCCCATTGTCCGCTAAGCTCCTGCGCAGCTGCAGGCGCCGCGGAATTATCGCTATTTGCGTCCTTAAGTCCTCGGGTGAGCCGGCCGGCCACGAGGCCTGCTCCCACGGCCAGGGCCAGGAATACCGCCGGCCTGCGGCGCGCGAAGGACTGCATCTCGTCCGCCACCTGGGCGGGCTGGCGATCGCCCAGCCACTGCCCGGCAGTACGGACCCTCGAGGCCGCCTGACTCGCCAGGCTGGCGGCCATGCCGTCCTGGCCGGAGGCACCCGCCATTGAGCGGAGCTCATCACTAAGCGAGAGCAGTTGATGTGCCAGCTGCTGCTGTCCCTGGGCCGCCTGCTTCTCCAG
This sequence comes from uncultured Actinomycetes bacterium, assembly GCA_963822765.1. Lineage (GTDB taxonomy): Bacteria > Actinomycetota > Actinomycetes > Streptosporangiales > Streptosporangiaceae > Palsa-504. The sequence continues at coordinate 266,310 of CAWGJL010000005.1, forward strand.
CTGGCCTTGAGCCTGGTGTAGCAGGTCCCTGCCCTGGCGGGCGGCCTCCGCCGCAACGCCTGAAGCCTGCTCCCGGGCAACGTCGGCCACGTGCTTTCCTGTCTGAATACTGCTGTGACTCAGGTCGGTCGCCTGACTCTTAACGACGTCAGCCGTGCCCTGCTCCTCCGCCGGCGCGGGCGGGAACTGCTCACCGCGCTGTGGCGGCGTAGATGCGTACGGATAGTTCTCTGTCATCCGGGCTATCTCCTCGATTGAGCGATTTGCGGCCATCCGCAATAAGCGGGCCGCGGCGGCGCCTGAGCCCGTTCGAACCAGGTCCCGCGCGCCGTCCCGGCTGGCTCCCACTACCCGCAACCGGATGACTTACACAATAAACTTACATCGGAAGCTTACGATGAAAACTTATGGTGTCCACTTAGCGGTACGGCGATCTTGCCCCGGGGCAGAATCTCGGCCTCGAGGCCGTCCACCATCGGGGTTTGCCGGCTCCGCCGGGCCGGGATCAGGGAGAGGGTTCCGGCAGGAGAGATCAGGCAGACGGTCCCGGCAGGCTAGGGCCGCGGCGTACGGGCATCAATCTCGCCTGACATCCGGGCCGGCGGCCACCAACGCCGCGATGCGGTCAAGCATGTCTTCCAGGCCCGTTTCGAACTCTCCGTCCCACCGGTCCTGGGCGAGTCCCGTCGCGAGGCGGTGCACCGTCGGGAAACGCCTAGCGTCAATCCCGTCCGCGGGATCGAGCAGCTCGCGTGCGCTGTCGGCGTCCTGGAGTGCCTCTCGCTGCCCGGCCGAGCGGGCGGGGCTCAGGCCGCCGATGACCGGCTCGGCGGCTGCCTGCCCGGCGGATCCGCCGCCACCATCCGGACTAGTGTCGGTACCGGTGAAAGATCCGTCGCCCGGCTTCGGATCCCGTAGCGTCATGGCACTGGTTTCCAGGAGCAGGTAACCGAGCAGGAAGCTGTTGAACGTGCGGTAGGTGAACAATACCTGCTCGTCGCTGAACCCCTCCAGGGCCAATCCGGTCAGCATCGCCTCGACCCAGCGCAGCGACCGAAGCGGCGGGTTCACCCACGGGGCCGCTGGCGGCCGGGTAGCAACCAGCGGGAAAGCATGGGGATGCGCCCGGGCGTAGCGTCGTACCCCGTGCGCCATACCGGAAAGATACGGCCGCCACCCGTCCACCGGACGCAGCTGGACTTCCGGATCGTCGGCGAGCTCACCGACGATCCGCTCCACCACCGCGTCAAATAGCTCATCACGGTCCTGCACATACCTGTACAGCGACATCGAGCGAACCCCCAACCGCGACGACACCGCCCGCATCGTCGCCGCCCCGATGCCCTGCTCATCCATCAGCTCTAGCGTGACCGTGACAATCCGGTCCAGCGACAGGCCACGACCCGGCCGGCTACGACGCCCATGGCCGCCCTGCGCTCGTATCACCGGAACCCCACCTTATGACGACTGCTGTGATGTTAGCGGTCAGCCGCCATCGAACCGCTGGCGCATGGCCGCATTACGATCATCCTAGGATTCCTTCGCCGCATTAACCGAGCTAGATAACCCCAGCTGGCGGCGCTGGCGCGCGCTGCTATCGATGAGGCGTGGCGAGGCCCCTCTCGCAGGTGAGCACGACTGCCAGTCCGCGATCGCCTAGGGGCAGTTTCGTGAAGATGCGCGCGACGTGTGTCTTTCCCGGTGGCCTCGGAAGAAAGCCAGCGAAGACCGCCGGATTGACGGTCCCAGGGCGGGGCTGGAGCAGGCGGACCGCGGCGTCCACCGCGGTCGCCGTCCACGGAGCCACCGGAACGTCCAGCCGGAACAGGCGGCGAGCTCGGCCAGCGGCCCTGCCACGCCGCTTGCTAGGGCCGCAGGACTACCTTGATGCAGCCGTCGGCCTTGTTGCGGAACATGTCGTAACCGTCCGGGGCCTGTTCCAGGGACAGATGGTGGGTGGCGAAGCTGGTGACGCCGAGCGGGTCGCTGCTGTCGCTGACCAGGGGAATGAGGTCATCGATCCAGCGCTTGACGTGCGCCTGTCCCATCCGCAGCTGAATGCCCCGGTCGAACATCTCCATCAGCGGCATCGGGTCGATCTCGCCGCCGTAGACGCCGCTGACCGATACGGTGCCGCCGCGGCGGACTGCCTTGACCGCGACGTGCAGCGCGTCGAGCCGGTCCACTGCCGCGGCATCGGTGACCTTCCGCGCTAGGCGGTCCGGCAGCAGGCCGGTTGCGCGCTGCGCGACCGCGGCCGCCTTGCTGAAGGCGGCTTCGTCGTGGCCGCGGGCTTCCATGCCGACCGCGTCGATGATCGCGTCGGGTCCCCGGCCGCCGGTCATGTCGATTAGCAGGGCCGCGGTATCGTCCGTCTGGTCCGGGTCGACGGTCTCGACCCCGAACCGGGCTGCCGCGGCGCGGCGTTCGGGAACCGGATCGAACCCGATGACCCGCTCGACACCGAGGTGCCTAGCGATCCGGGCCGAGAACTGCCCGATGGGCCCCAGCCCTAGGACCGCGAGCGTGCCGTCCTTCGGTGTGTCGGCGTAGGCCACCGCCTGGAAGGCGGTAGGCAGGACATCGGACAGGAAGAGGTACTGCTCGTCCGGACCGTCCGGCGGGAGCTTGACCGGGCCGAACTGCGCCTGCGGGACCCGCAGGAACTGGGCCTGGCCGCCCGGCACGGACCCGTAGAGCGAGGTGTAGCCGAATAGCGCCGCCCCCTTGCCCTGCTCGCGGACCTGGGTGGTCTCGCACTGCGCATACAGTCCGCGGCCGCACATCCAGCAGTGCCCGCATGAGATGTTGAACGGGATGACCACCCGGTCGCCAGGCGCCAGGTTGGTGATGTCCGCGCCGACTTCGGCCACGATGCCCATCGCCTCGTGCCCGAGCACGTCGCCGGGGGACAGGTACGGCCCGAGCACCCCGTACAGGTGCAGGTCGGAGCCGCAGATCGCGGTCGAGGTGACCGCGATGATGGCGTCGTTGGGTTCCTGGATCCGCGGGTCGGCCACGTCCGTGACCCGTACGTCCAGATTTCCCTGCCAGGTCAGCGCCCTCATCCGTCACTCCGTCCGATGCGATGTGCTGTGTGAGATCGGTCAGCGTGCGTCCCTCTGCCCGGCCGGGCGGGGATCTCACCTCGGCGGCCCCGGAATTTCCTGTTTCCCGGCCGAGAGCCTGGGCAGCGTGCCGGGAGTTCTCAGGTCACGGAGGCGCTCATGAAGACAACGGCCCCGCTTGTCATAGCGGGCACGCTCGCGGTGAGAGCCGCCCTGGCGGCCAGCCGGACCCGCGACGATATCCGCGGCGAGGTGGCGGTGGTGACGGGCGGGTCCCGCGGCCTCGGGCTGGTGCTGGCCCGCGAGCTTGCCCGGCACGGCTGCCCGCTGGTCATCTGTGCCCGCGATGCCGCCGAGCTGGACCGCGCGGCGGCCCAGTTGCGCGCCGCGGGCGCCGAGGTGACGGCGGTCACCTGCGACCTGACCGACGAGGCCTCGCCGCAACGCCTGGTCGACGCCGCGGTCGAACGTTACGGCCGCCTCGACATCGTGATCAACAACGCCGGGATCATCCAGGTCGGCCCGGTGCAGGCGGCGCAGCTCAGCCACTACGAGGATGCGGTGCAGACCATGGCGCTCGCCCCCGTCCGCCTGGCGCTCACGGCGCTGCCGGTCATGCAGCGTCAGGGCCATGGCCGGATCGTCACGATCGCGTCGATCGGCGGTAAGCTGTCCGTCCCGCACCTGCTGCCCTACAGCACCGCCAAGTTCGCTGCCGTCGGATTCTCCGAGGGACTGCGCGCCGAACTCGGCCGCGGTCCGGTGACGGTCACCACCGTCGTGCCCGGGCTGATGCGCACCGGCTCCCACCTGCAGGCCCGTTTCACCGGGCAGGCCGGGAAGGAGTTCACCTGGTTCGCGCTCGGCGCCAGCCTGCCGCTGGTGTCGATGGACGCCGAGCGGGCCGCCCGGCAGATCATCGAGGCGGTCCGCGCCCGCCGCGCGGAAATAATCCTGACCCCGGCCGGCCAGCTCGTCTCCCGGGTGGCCGCCCTGGCGCCCGGGCTGACCAGCGAAATACTGCACCTGGTCCAGCAGCTGACGCTGCCCGCGCCGGCCGGCCAGCCCGGGCCCGGAACCGGCGACGGGATCCCCGGACATGCCCTGAACCCGGTCTTGGCCAGGAAGGCCTTCGATCGCCTGACGGCCCTCGGCCGGGCCGCGGCGGCCCGCTTCAACGAGCGGCCCCGGCCGTTACCGGGCGCCGGGAGCCGTCTGGCCATCGTCAGGAGGTGATGACCTGCTCCACGGCCCGGACCCGGAGTTCTTCGAGCAGGTCTGCCTGGCGCCGCGCCCGGGACATGAGCTCGTCGAGGTGCGCGGGGTCCAGCCTGCTGTCCGTGTCCGCCAGCGTCCGCAGGGTACGCCAGCCTGCTGCCTTGCCTTCGACGCCCAGCCGGAGTAGTTCCAGCTCTTCGAGGTCGCTGAGCGGCGACCGGGCGAGCAGCCGGCCGTTGAATTTCACCCGCCCGGCTTTCTCCCCGACCCAGGCGGCACACACCTTATAGGCGCGGACCGGGATACCGAGTGCCTTCATCATGGCGATCAAGGCGGCGCGGTCCTGCGCGACCTCGGCCGCCAGGCGCTTGAGCTGGCCGCCTGGCCCGGGCGCGCGATGGGTTCGCGCCACCCGGTGCGCCAGCTCGGTGCCTGCGGTCGCGCCCGCGAGATGATCGTTGAGATAGATGCCGAGCACGCGGTACCCGACCTGCCCGGTGCCTGTCTGTGCCATCGTCCCTCCGTTCGTAGGGCGCCCCTTCGGGCCGGGCCATGACGTTATGGTCGCCCTGGGCATTAACGAGCCCGGGCGCGAACCGCGCTGTGCCGGCGGGACCAGAAACGGAGCTTGGCGCACCGGGAGATGAACTCGGCCGCAGCGGTGTCGTCGAGGCTGATGAAGCCGTCGTCCATCAAGCGGCTGAGCCCGGCCGCCTCGAACAACGGCGCGGCGCCCGCGTGCCCGATGAACTTGCAGTGCGCGTAGGCGTCGGTCACGAAGTCGCGGGCCGCGGGCAGGACCGCCAGCGCCTCGGCGCCGCCCTTAGCGGCCATGACGATGACCGCGTCGTACAGCACCGAGGGGCCCCCGTCGATCTTCTGGTCGGCCGGGATCCGCTGGCCGTCGCTGCCCTCGACGCCGCCGACCGCGGGCGCGACGAGTTCGACGTTGACCCCCGCCTGCTCGGCCGCGGTGATCAGCTCGGCCAGCTTGGCGGCGTCCACGCCGTCGGTGACCAGGATGCCGATCTTGCGTCCGGCGAAGCTGTCCGGGCCGTTGGCCAGGATGCTCAGCGCCGGGGAGGCGTCCAGGTCGCGGACCGGCTCGCGCGCCGCGGGCAGGGCGTCCGGCAGCTCGGCCAGGCCCAGGCCGCCGGCGACCGAACCGGCCAGGTCCTCGTCCACGTTGCGCAGCGCGGCCACCATCCTGGTGCGAATCGCGATGCGGCCGCACTTGCTCAGCTCGAACACGAACGCGTCGATAATGTGCTGCTGCTCGATCTCGTTCTGGCTGACGAAGAACTGCCGGGCCTGGCTGTAGTGATCGGCGAAGCTCTCCGGGCGCAGCCGCCGCTTGGGGCCGGCCTGGTCGCCCCGGCCGTCGGGATAGGTGCGGAAGCCCGCGACCGGGTCCTCACGCGGACCCTGCGGGTCCTGGGAGTTCGGCTCGTAGTTGACCCGGCCCTGCGGGTTGGTCATGGCCATGTGACCGTCCTGCTGGAAGTGCGCGATGGGGCACTTGGGCGCGTTGACCGGCAGGTGGGTGAAGTTGGGGCTGCCCAGCCGCTTGAGCTGGGTGTCCAGGTAGGAGAAGTTACGGCCCTGCAGCAGCGGGTCGTTGGTGAAATCGATCCCGGGCACGATGTTCTGGGTGCAGAACGCCACCTGCTCGGTCTCGGCGAAGAAGTTGTCCACCACCCGGTCCAGGACCAGCCGCCCGACCCGGCGGACCGGGACCTCCTCCTCGGGAATGATCTTGGTCGGGTCGAGCACGTCGAAGGCGAACCGGTCGGCGAACTCGTCGTCGAACAGCTGCAGGCCCAGCTCCCACTCGGGGAAGTCGCCCTGGGTGATGGCGTCCCACAGGTCGCGGCGGTGGAAGTCGGGATCGGCGCCGTTGATCTTGACTGCCTCGTTCCACATCACTGACTGCAGGCCCGGCTTCGGCTTCCAGTGGAACTTGACGAACGTCGACCGGCCCTCGGCGCTCACCAGCCGGAAGGTGTGCACGCCGAAGCCCTCCATGAACCGGAACGACCGCGGGATCGCCCGGTCGGACATGATCCACAGCAGCATGTGGGTCGATTCTGGCATCAGCGACGCGAAGTCCCAGAAGTTGTCGTGCGCGGTCTGGGCCTGCGGGAACCCCCGGTCGGGCTCCTGCTTGGCCGCGTGGATCAGATCCGGGAACTTGACCGCGTCCTGGATGAAGAAGACCGGGATGTTGTTCCCGACCAGGTCCCAGTTGCCGTTCCGGGTGTAGAACTTGGTGGCGAAGCCGCGCACGTCGCGGGCCAGGTCAGCGGAACCCTTGTTGCCGGCCACGGTGGAGAACCGGACGAACACCGGCGTGCGCAGCCCGGCCTCGGAGAACGGGTCGGCCCGGGTCAGCTCGGTCAGCGGCTCATAGTTCTCGAAGTAGCCGTGCGCCCCGTAACCGCGGGCGTGCACCACCCGCTCGGGGATCCGCTCGTGATCGAAGTGAAAGATCTTCTCCCTGAAGTGGAAGTCCTCCAGCGCACTCGGGCCCCGCTCACCGGACCGGAGCGTGTTCTGGTCATCGGAGACCACCACACCCTGCTGGGTGGTCAGCCGGGGCGCGCCATCGGCGGCGATCTGGTGGGTCTCGCCGCCAGGGCCGCGCTCGACCCGCTGATCCCCGTACTCCACCGGCTGGCGGCGGCCCTCGTCGTTGCTGGTTGTCACAGAGCCTCCTAGATCGCGTTCGGAACCGGATCAGTCCCCGCGCCCGGTTACTGCGTCGCGCGCTTTGTCCGCTACGGCCGCGATCGGGCCGGCTGCCTTGAGCGCGCCGGGCGAGGGCGGTGTGTGCGGATGCGGGCGGGTGGGCGCGGTCTTCTTCCCGTTGGCGATCTGAGTGCCCAGCTCGGCCGCCCGCTCGGTGTTCAGGGCGGTACGCAGTCCCGGCCACACTGCGGTCTCCTCGAACGCGATGTGCTCCTGGGCGGCGGCGGCGAACGTGCCGAGCAGCTTCTCGAACTCCGCGTCGCCGGCGTCGAGCTTGTCCAGCTTGGCCAGTACTTCCTTGGCCTCCTGCTCCTGGCCGGTGGCCCGGCCGGCCAGCGTGTCGCCGTCGGGCAGGTGATCACGCACGACCGGCCAGAAGTACATCTCCTCCAGCGCCTCGTGCCTGGACTCCTCGATGATGAGCTGCTCGGTCATCTTCTTGCGCAGCGCCAGCTGGTCCGCACTGGCCCCGGAGGCCCGGGTCGGCCCCTTCTTCAGCTCGGCCAGCATGCGCTTGACTTCCTCGTGGTCCTGACCCAGGACCGTGAACACGTCCGCCATCTGTCCTCCTTGATCTCCGCCGTCCGCGTAGCCGGTCTCCCTGCCCTCCCACGCCCGGATAAACCGCCATCCAGCCGCCAGGTGGATCCGGCGTCTGGGTTGGCTTGGTCCGCTGAGGAGTCGTCGGTGATCGTTTCCTGCGGATCGACGCCGGTAAAGGGGCGCGACGTGGACCGCCGGCCGCTGGGACTGGCCATGCGGCGGCAGGTCGGAACGGCCGGGTTCGTCGCCCTCGTCCTTGACGACGGGCGCGATCCGGGTGTGGCTTCCCGGCGCGGGTTAGCGCTTCTTCGTGGCGCGCTTGGCGGCGGCTTGCTCGGTGCGGGCGCCCCCTGTGGTCAGTGAGCCGTCGGGCGACTCGAGGTGGGCGCGGACGAACCAGTGGAACTCCTCGATCTGGCGGGCCTGCCCGATGAGCATGTCCTGGGTGACCGGATCGAGTTCCTCGGTGGTTTCGATCGCGCCCCGGTGGGCCGTGATGATCCCGGCGTAGACAACGTCCAGGGCGCCGAGGTGCTCCTGCGTCCCGGCGCGGCCAATGGAGTAGTCATCCCATTCGCGCTGGGCGACGAGCGCGCCTGGCGTGCCGCAGGGAGATCCGCCGAGGGCGGCGATCCGCTCCGCGGTCTCATCGACCATGGCGCGTACCGCCTCGACCTGAGGGTCCAGCATGGTGTGGACGGCGATGAAGTTCGGGCCGGTCACGTTCCAATGCACGTGCTTGAGCGTCAGCGCGAGGTCGTTGAGCGAGTTGAGCCGGTCCTGTAGCAGCTTGACGACCCGCTCGGCGGTGTCGGTCTTCATCCCTGGCACGGTGTAGGTCACCATGGCAGCCACCCCTTTCTCTTGCTGGGCTTGATGGCGATGGCCAGGCTCCCTACCACAGGCTTGGCGGTTTACTCATGCCGCAAGTGGCGAGCCTGGCTTATGGCGCCGCGAGTTTGAGTGCGTGTCCTGCTGGCAGTTAGGGGTAGATGAGCTAAGCGCCAGAAACCGGGAGGTTACCGATGGCGACAGCAAAGCAGGCCAAGGCAGCACGGAAGAACGTCACCAAGGCGCAGGAGGCGGCCACGTCGAAGAAGACGATCGCGCACATGCCGAAGAAGACCCGGACCGCGCTGGGTCAGCAGGGAGCGGCCGTGGCCCAGCGCAAGCGGACCGGTGGCGATAGCCCCAAAACCCGGGCCGAGCTCTACGAGATCGCCAAGCAACGCGATTTGCCAGGCCGGTCCAAGATGGGCCGTGACGAGCTGGCCAGGAAACTCGGCTACAAGTAAGCGCTGGACCGGAAGAGCTGGAGCACGGCTACCAGGCCGGCATCATCCAGCTGGCCCGCGAGGCTCGCAAGGCCGAGCTGAGCGATCTGCTTGACCAACGTCACCGGCCCAAGACTGGCAACCTCGACGAGCCCGTGGAGCGCGCGGCCGATGCAGACAGCAAGTAGTCACGCGGCTCGCCGCAGCATTGATGATGCGCCGGACCGAGTGCAGGGACGCGGCATGGACCGAGGTGACGTGGGTAGGCCCGCCAGCCACGGCGTATCCGAGCGCCGGTGACGGAAGGTGACGGACGTGCCCAGAGGATCAAGCCCGAAACGGGAACGGCAATACGAGCACATCAAGGACAGCGCCGAGCAGCGTGGCGAGGACCCCAAGCGAGCGGAGGAGATCGCGGCCCGCACGGTGAACAAAGAACGGGCCCGGTCAGGGGAGGCCAAGACGGCCAGCCGGACCTCGATACAGGACATATCCTCATCCCGGCGCGGTGGGCTGCGCTCGCACAGCGGCGCTGCCGGCCCGACCTATGAGCAGCTCTACGCCGAGGCCCGCAGGCGGAACATCAAGGGCCGATCGTCCATGAACAAGGCCCAGCTGGCGCGGGCGCTTGGCCGCTGACCTGGCCGTGCTTGCCGGAGGACAGTGCTGCACCACAGAAACTGCCATGATGCAACGTCACCCGTCCGGCGGTATCCGGTCGTTACGGGGGGCCGAGCAGGCGCGCGAACGGTCCCTTGTCCTCCTCGACGGCTTCCCCGGCCCGCAGGGCCCAGCCGTCGACGGATTCGAGGCTGATCCGCCACGGACCCTCGGTCAGTTCGTTACCGCCCCGGACGCCCGCGACCCGAAGGTGCAGATGGTGGTCGGACTCGGTTTCCGCCTCCCTGGCGTAATCCTTGCCCAGCAGGCCCGAGTTCGGCTCCAGCGCGCTCATCAGCGGGTTGTCCGTGATCAGCTCGCCGAAGTACCTGCTCTGGGCGATGAGGGTCCCGGTCATGGTAGTGCCGTGAACGGACACGGCCACGGGCACCTCGGCCTGCGCGGACTCGTTGACCGCCCGGACCAGCTGGCGGAGAACGGGGTCGACGTCATGCTTGGCCATAATGAATTACTCCTTCTTTGGCGGGTCAGGGAGTCACGCAGACTTCCTGGATCCTGTTTTCTTCCGGCCCGGCTTCTTGGCGGGCGCTTTCCGGCCCGAGCCCTTCTTGGCCGCCTGGACACTCGACTGCAAGGCCTCGGACAGGTCGACGACGTTGGTCGCAGCGGGCGCCTCCTGCGCCAGCCTGACCTTCTTCTTATGCTTCTTGGCATTGATCAGGTCGTTGACCCGGTCGGTGTAGGTGTCGCGATAGTCGGAGGGCTTCCACGGCCCGCTCATCGCGTCGATCAGCTGGCGGGCCGAGCCGCAGCCCTCGCAGCCGCCCGGCAGCTTGCGCGTTTATCTGCCTAGTCCTCGCCGAGCGCCCGGGCGAGTTCGTCCCGCCCCATCCTGGAACGCCCTGGCAGATCGCGCTGCCTGGCGAGCTCGTAAAGCTCGGCCCGGGTTCTGGGGGCATCGCCGCCGGTCCGCTTGCGCCGGGCCACGGCCGCTCCCTGCTGGCCCAGCGCGGTCCGGGTCTGCTCCGACATATGGGCGATCGTCTTACTCGACGTGGCTGCCTTATGCGCCTTGGTGACGTTCTTCAGTGCTGCCCTGGTCTGCTTCGCGGTCGTCATCGGTGCCTCCTCGGCTCGCTCATTGCGCGGCCTCACTTCCCGGTCCGCATCCGCCCAAACGATTCATCGCGTCCGGTTTGGGCGGCGGTCTTGCGGGGAGCGAGCAGTACTTCTGCCGGTGAGGAGAATATCTGCCGCCGTGCTGCCCCTGATCACATAAGCCGCGAGGGGCCGAACAGGGCGGCAGCCAGGCTCAGCGCCCCGGCGGACACGAAGGCGGCTGGCGGCCCGGCGGTCTGGATGACGACGCCGCTGATCGCGCTGCCGGCGGCCATGCCGACGGTGACGGCGGCGAAGGACCAGGCGAACGCCTCGGTGGCCGCGGCAGCCGGGACGACGCGCTGCACGGAGGCGCTGAGCGAACCGAGCCAAGGCGACAGCGGGATCCCCAGGCCCACCATCAGCAGGGCCAGGATGATGAGGTCCGGGGCCGCAGCGAGAAGCATCAGCATGGCACCGAACACCGCGAGGCATATCATCGCCCGTCGCTCGACCGGGCTCTTCCAGTTCCGGCTGCCATAGGCCAGGCCACCGGCCAGGCTTCCCGCACCCCAGATCGCCACCAGGACTCCCGCCCAGGCGACGCCGCCGTGCGCACCCGCGAATGCCACCAGCGCCAGGTTGAGAATCCCGGCCGAAACGCCGTAGCAGGCGCAGCACGCCAGCAGCACGCGCACCCGCGCCTGGCGCAGCGGGCTGGCCGCGGTGCCCCTGGTGCCCGGAACATCCGGCGCAGCGCGCAGTCCCAGGGTGTAGACGACAGTCCCCGCGATGCTCAGGACCCCGCAGGCGACCAGCGGGAGCTGCCGCCCGCCGGCGGCGAGCAGGACAGCCAGCAACAGCGGGCCAGCGATCCAGATGAGCTCCTGCACGGTGGAATCAAGGGCGTACGCCGCATCCACCTGAGCAGGAGGAACAAGCCGCGGCCAGAGAGCGCGCAGCGCCGCTTCAATGGGCGGGCGGGTCAGGCCCGCTCCCGCGGCCAAGACAGCGGCCGCCGCTCCACCAAGGTGGTGGCTGCTCACCGCCAGGACGATAAGGGCACCGCCGAACACCACCGCAAGCGCCTGCAGCACCCGCCGCGGGCCCAGCTGGTCCATGGCCCGTCCGGCCAGCGGTGCCGAGACCGCGGTACCGATGCCAAACGCCCCGGCGGCCAGGCCCGCGGCCGAATATGAGCCGGTCACCGAGCGCACCAGAACGACGATCGCCGTGGACGCGATGCTGTCCGGAATGCGCGCGACAAGCGCCGGCACCAGCAGCCGCGCGGTCCCCGGGCGCCGGAGGACATCGAGGTACCGCGACCCCGGCATATTCATGACACGGCCTCATCGACCGGGCATCCCGCAGCACGCTCGCACAGTGCCTCATCGCACAACCGGCACAACCGGCACGCGCTAGCGCGGTCGGTGGCCAGGGCAGCCAGCAGCCGGCCCGCCAGCTCCTCAAGCGCGGCGGCCTGGCCAGGCGGCAGCGTACCTACCAGCCGCTCGACGAAGGCCTGCCGCCGGGCCACAACCCGTGACGCGCTCACCCGCCCCGACGCCGTCAGGTACAGCGCCAGCGTCCGTCCCGGGCCTGCGCTGACGCGGCGCGCCCAGCCGGCCGTCACCAGGCGGTCCGCCAGGCGCACCGCTCCGGAATGGGTTAGCCCCAACGTCCGGGCCAAGGCTCCCACCGACTGACCGGGATAGTGGGCCAGTGTCACCAGGGCCGCCGGTTCCGACCTGGCCAGCCCGTCGGCCTGCTCTTCCGTGGTTTCCCTGATCCCATCGCTGACGGCCAGCGCCAGCGCGCCGAGCAGGTTAGCCGCTCTCGAATATGACTCAGTCACATCGCCCGGCTACCCCGGCATGCGGTTTTAAAGCGGCGGGGTCAGCGGGTCGTCGCGTCTCACGCCTGGTCCGCAGCGGCAGCGGCGGGGTTGGTGGCCTTGAGCAGGTTCAGGAGGGCCTTTTCCGCCCGGCCCTTGGTGGCGAGGTCACCGAAATCGGAATCCTTCCCCAGCTCGCTGAGCACGCCAGCGATCGTGCGGCCGTCGTGGTACAGCTCGATGACGCGCGGGTCTATGTAGGAGGCCCGGGCCACCGCGGGAGTGTTTCCCAGGTAGTCGGCAACCTCCTGGACCACGCGGGCGACGGCGCGCTTGCGGGCGCTCTCGCTGTCGGGCGCGCGTTCGGACACGGCCAGGCCCACCGCGGCCAGGACGGTCGCGTGCCAGGTGCGGAAGTCCTTGGCGGTGTAGTCGCCGCCGGATATCTCGCGGAGGTAGTCGTTGATGTCCGCGGCCGTGACGTCGTGCCAGGTCGAGCCGACCCGGTAGGCCAACAGCTGGTCGCCGCCGCCGCGCCGCCGCCGCAGGCTCCGCACCGCGGCGCACACCTGCTCCTCCGCGACCGCCTGCTCACGCTGCTTGGCGCCCTTGGCCAGGTACTCGAACACGAGCTGGCCCTTGGTCAGCGTGACGTGGTCTCTCCGGATCGTGGCCAGGCCGAAGGTGCCGTTCTGCTCGGCGTACTCTGCCCCGCCCGGACGGAAGAAGCCCAGGTCGATCAGGCGGATCGCGGCGGCTAGGACCCGATCCCGGCCCAGGCCGCGGGTATCCAGGTGGTGGCCCGCGGCCTCGCGGATGGCCGGCAGGGCAGCCCCGAAGTGCTCGATCCGATCGTGTTTGTCCTGGTCCCGCTGCTCGCGCCACAGATCGTGGTACCGGTACTGACGGCGTCCGGCCACATCGGTGCCGATGGCCTGGATGTGGCCTCGCGGGTCGGTGCAGATCCAGACGTCCTGCCAGGCCGGCGGGATGACCAGGGCCTTGATCCGGGCCAGCGCTCGCGGGTCCGTGACCGGGGCGCCGTCCGCGCGGAGGTAGCTGAAGCCCCGCCCGCGGCGCCTGCGCCGGATCCCGATGCCGTTGGGGTCGCTGCGCCGCAGCGCGTCATCCCCGGCGGCCGCTAGTTCTTGCTGGTCCTGGCGCAGCGCCACAGTTCCTCCTGGGTCCGGTGCCTAGCGCGCGGGCCGGTCGCCGCTGTGCAGTTCCTCGGCGCTGGCTCGCGCGCCCTGGTGGCCGGCCTGGGCGGCGGCCTCGCGTTCGGACTCGGCGTTCAGCTCGGCACCGAGCAGGATCGCGATCCCGGCCAGGTAGAGCCAGAAGATCAAGATGACCACCCCGGCGAACGCGCCGTAGGTCTTGCCGTAGGAGCCGAACTCCTTCACGTAGAACGAGAAGCCGAGCGAGGCGATCAGGAAGATGGCGGTGCCCAGCAGGCCGCCCGGGCTGACCCACTGCCAGCGGGGCGTCTCGCGGTTCGGCCCGAAGAAGTAGTAGACCGAGAACAGCGCGGTGATCAGGACGACGGCCGCCACCCACCGCACCACGTTCCACACGATGGTGAACGCGGCCCCGGTGATCCCGACGTGACCTTCGATCCCCGATCCGATCGAAGAGCCGAGCACGATCAGCGCCGTGGCGATCCCGCCGATGACCAGGGTGGCCAGCATGAGCGGGAACGCGTAGAGCCGCTTGGCCGCGAACTTGCGGTCGACCGGGACCTCGTAGGCGATGTCGAGCCCGGTCTGCAGCGCGGCCATGCCGCCCGAGGCGCTCCACACCGCGATGGCCACCCCGATGATCAGGGCAGTCAGCGAGCCGCCCGACGAGCGGGCGGTAGCCGACTGGACGGCCTGGCTGAACACCGTAGACGCGCCTGGCGGCAGGGCCTGGTCCAGGCCGTTGACCAGCCGGTGCAGGCCGCTGCTGCCGACGTGGACCAGGGTGACCACGCCGAGCAGCGCGATCAGCGCCGGGAACAGGGCCAGGAACCAGTGGTAGGCCAGGCTGCCGGCGGTCATGCTGCACCGGTCCAGGGCGAACTCCTTCCCGGCGCGCTTGAAGGTGTCCTTCCAGCCGGTCCCGCCCAGCTCGAGCGGGGTCGCGGGTCCTCCGGAGACCTCGTTCTGCGGCGGGATCGATTCCAGGGTCCGGCTTGAACGTTCCATCGCGGTGCCTCTCAGTCAGGTCTAAGTCCCGCAGCGCGTACCCAGCCGGTGACGGATCTAACAAGCCAGGTTTAGCCTGCGCCGGGCAGGCAGACCTGGATCGCGCCGCCGATCTCACGCGCCAGGAACGCCGGCTGGGGCGCGGTGGCCGGCCCGCGGGCCACCGACCCGTCGGCCAGCCGGAACACGCTGCCGTGCCACGGGCAGGTCAGGCAGCCATCGGCCAGCTCGCCGCCGGACAGCGGGCCCGACATGTGGCTGCACCGGTCGGCCAGTACGTACACCGCGCCAGCAACCCGGACGGCCACCACCGGGACCTCCCCGAGCAGTCCGCGCACCGGCTTTCCCTCGGCCAGGTCGGCGGAGACCATCAGATGCTGCCAGCCGGGCTCGACCAGGTGCGGCACCTGCTCGGCGTGGTTGGCCCCGCCGGCCAGGCGGAACGAGATGTGGCCGCCGGCCAGCCCGCTCGCGGCGACCGACGCCAGCCCGGCCAGCCGCAGCGCCCGGCCCAGCCGCGGGCCGCGGGCCAGCAGGGAGGCCCCGTACAAGCTCATCGCCACGACGTTCGCGGCGGCATGCACCACCCCGACGCGCATCTGCTGCTCGTGCTGCTCGGACCAGTCGGCCGCGCCCGCCACGGCCGCCGGGACCGCGGCGGCCAGCCCGGCGACGGTCAGCCGGCGGGCCGATCTGTCGTCACCGAGCAGGTCCACGATGCTCGCGGACAGCCAGGCGCCCACCGGAACCTGGACCAGCACCGGGTGCAGAGGATGCCCGAGCCAGACCCCGTGGAGCCCGTCGCGGACCTGGCCGGGCCGGATCAGCCGGGCCGCCCGCTGGCCCGCGGCGACGGCCTGGTCCAGCCGGGAATCGCGCTCGAGGCGGGAAAGAAGCTGCATGGCGGTCCCGGCTGCCCGCGCCGGCCACGGCTAAACCACCGGCGGCCTCCGTGGGGACGGACCGCCGGTTAACCACCGCTCGTTCCGAAGAAAGGTCGTATTTTCCGAACGGGCCGCGGTTCTACGTCCAGGTCATGGCCCACCTGCTGCGAACGCTGGCACCCCCGCCGCAGGAGCCATATTTACGTCGTCACAGCTGGGTATGTCGTGACACGATATAAATTCTCAATTGGCTGCGGCAGATTCTTCAGGAGGATTCCATGCCCTCGCTAGCGGGCCGCAGGCACAGTCCTCGCCGCGTCACCGACCGCGGGCGCCTGGCCCGGGATCTGGCTCGGGCCGTCCGGGGGGAGGTGCGGTTCGACCGCGGGTCCCAGGCCCTGTACGCGGGCGATGCGTCGGTCTACCGGCAGGTGCCGATCGGGGTCGTCGTCCCCCGCGACGCCGACGACGCGGTCAGCGCCCTGGCTGTGTGCCGCGATCATGACGTGCCGGTTCACCAACTGCTCGATGGCGGCCGGGCTGCCGTACGCCATCGGGGCCCAGGCCGCCTACCCCGGCCGGCCAGCCCGGCCCACCACGTCCCCGGGCCCCTGGGCAAAGCGGCCGCTAAAGCAATGGACAAGCTCCAGCCCAGGGACTGACCTGGCGGCCAGCCGGCCGCTAACTGCCAGCAGAACGGGCGCTCAAACCGGCGGCCGCGCTGGCGCCCGCGGCTCGCAGCCGGTTGGGGAACAGCTGGATGGTCGCGCTGATGGCAGGGAAATCGTGGCGCCACGGTCCGGGCCGTCCGTGTTTGCCTGGCGCGGCCCTGGGCAGCCGGGGTCAGCACGAGGGGGATGCCCATGCACGAAACCGTTGACCTGACCGCCAGGGAGCCGCACGCCGCGGCCGACAGGACGGCCCGCTGGCCCGGCTCGGCGGTCGCCGCGGCGTTCGCGGACGCGGTCCAGTCGGGCCGGCTGAACCTGCCGTTGCCCGGCGGCGGGCAGACCCGGAAACGCTGGGCCGTCCTAGCCGACCTGGCCGGAGAAGATCTTTCGCTGGCGCGGCTGGCTGAAGGCCACACCGACGCGCTGGCCATCCTGGCTGAGCTCGGCCACGGGGCGCCTCCGGCCGGAAGCCGCTGGGGGGTCTGGGCCGCGCAGCCGCCCGGCCCCGGGCTGACCGCCAGCCGGGCCGGCCGGGGCTGGCGCCTGGACGGCATCAAGCAGTACTGCTCGGGCGCGCATTCGGTCACCGACGCGCTGGTGACGGCGGCGGCGCCGGACGGGAACCGGCTGTTCGCGGCCGGCACGGCCGATCTGGTCCCCGTCGCCGGTACCTGGCCCGCGGTCGGCATGGCGGACAGCGACACGCTCGACGTGCGGTTCGACGGCATCCCGGCCGAGCCGGCGGCCGGCCCCGGCAGCTACATCGACCGGCCGGGCTTCGCGCACGGCGGCGTGGGCGTGGCGGCCTGCTGGTACGGCGGGGCCCGCGGGGTCGGCCAGACCCTGCTGGCCGCCGCGGCCTCGCGTGACGTCGGCCCGCACGCGCTGGCTCATCTCGGCGCGGTGGACATCGCGCTGCAGACCGCCAGGACGATGCTCGACGTGGCCGCCGCGGAGATTGACGCGGACCCGCTGGACCGCGACGGCAGCGGCAAGCGGCGTGCCCTGCGGGTGCGCGCTCTGGTGGAAGCTGTGTCCACCGAGGTCATGCAGCGGGTGGGCCGGGCGCTGGGCGCGGGGCCGTTGTGCCACGACCAGGCGCATGCGCGCCGGGTGGCGGACCTGACCGTGTACCTGCGCCAGCATCACGCCGAACGCAACCTGGCCGAGCTCGGCGCGCTCGTGGCCGATAGCGGCGTCGCGTGGTGAACGGGAGCCCGCCGAACCGCATCGACCGGCCCGGCACCGCAGAAGAAGCGTGGGAATCGTGGCTGGACCTGCGGTATCTGCCGATCACCGATCCGCTGGCCTGGCCGAGCGTGGCGGTGATCGCCGCCCATCCCGACGACGAGGTGCTGGGTGTCGGCGGGACGATGGCGATGCTGGCCGACGCCGGAGCCCGGCTCCGCCTGATTGCGGTCACCGACGGGGAGGCGTCGCATCCGGGCACCGACCCGGCCCTGCTCGGGCAGGTGCGCGTCGAGGAGACGGCCGCCGCTCTGCGGGTACTGGGCGCCGGAAGTGCGGAGGTGATCAGGCTGCGCTTCCCCGATACCGGGCTCGCCGCCCGTGAGGATGAACTGGCCGGCGTCCTGCGCGAGCAGTGTGCCGGATTCGAGGTGTGCCTCGCGCCGTGGGAACGGGATGCGCACGCCGATCACGAGGCCGCGGGCCGCGCCGCGCGGCGCGCGGGCCCGCCCGTGCTGAGCTACCCGATCTGGATGTGGCACTGGGCGAGGCCGGCTGACCCGCGGGTGCCCTGGCAGCGGGCCTGCCAGGTGCCGCTGTCGGCTGAGGTCGCGGCGCGGAAGCGGGCGGCCATCCAGGCCTTCGCCAGCCAGCTCACCGACCGCGGGCCGGCCAGCCCGGTGCTGCCGCCGGGGATCGTGGCGCATTTCACGTCGGGACAGGAGGTGCTGTTGCGGTGACCGCTGTGACGCTGGGACCGGGCTACTTCGACGCCATGTACGAGGCGGCGCGGGACCCGTGGGGGTTCGAGGACCGCTGGTACGAGCAGCGCAAGTACGCGATCAGCCTGGCGCAGCTGCCGGAGCGGCGGTACCGCCGGGCGTTCGAGCCGGGATGCTCCATCGGGGTGCTGACGGCGATGCTGGCCGGGCGGTGCGACCGGCTGCTGTCGTGGGACGTAGCGGCCGGCGCGGTCCAGGCCGCCGCCCGGCGCACCCGCGACCTGCCGAACGTCCGGGTCGAGCGGCGCCAGATCCCGCACGAGTGGCCGGCGGGACGGTTCGACCTGATCGTGTTCTCCGAGGTCTTGTACTACCTCGGGGACCGCGACCTGGAGCAGGCACTGGACTACGGCGTTCACGCGCTGGAGCCGGGCGGGACGCTGCTCGCCGTGCACTGGCGGCACCCGGTGACCGACTATCCCCGGTCCGGCGACGACGTGCACCGGATGCTCGCCGCGCGTCCCGGGCTGGCCCGGCTGGTCAGCCACCAGGAGGAGGACTTCCTGGCCGAGGTCTACCGCCGGGCCGAGGGCCGGCCGGTCTCGGTGGCCCGGGCGGCAGGCCTGGTGTGATCGAGACGGTGGCCGTCGTGGTGCCCGCGCACAACGAGGAAGCGCTGCTGCCGGCCTGCCTGGCCGCGCTGAGCCGGGCCGCCCGCCAGGTCAGCGTGCCGGTCCGCGTGCTGGTGGCCGCCGATTCGTGCACGGACCGCACGGCGGCGGTGGCGCGAGCTCACGGTGCCCTGGTGATCTCCCTGTGTGCCCGGCGGGTGGGTGCGGCGCGGGCCGCCGGGATGGCCGAGGTGCTACGGCTGACCGCCGGGGCTGGCCTGGACCTGGCGGCGATCTGGCTGGCGACCACGGACGCCGACACCGTGGTGCCGGCTGGCTGGCTGCAGCGCCAGGTCGCGCACGCGGACCAGGGCTGGGACGTCGTGCTCGGCACGGTCACGGTGGCGGACTGGAGTGAGCATCCGCCGCACGCGCCGGCCGCGTTCGCGGCCCGCTACGAGTACGGGGACCGCCCGCACCCGCACGTGCACGGCGCGAACATCGGGATCCGGGCCTCGGCGTACCGGGCCGCGGGCGGCTTCCCGCCGCTGCGCTCGGCCGAGGATCACGCGCTGCTGGCGGCGGTGGCCGAGGCCGGGTGTTCGGTGCTGCGGGCTGATGACGTCACGGTGGAGACGTCAGCGCGGCGGCGCGCGCGGGCGCCGCACGGATTCAGCCATCTGCTGTGCACGCTGGCCCCCGCGCCGGATTAGCGGTGCGCGGGGCTTTGCTCGGCGGCGGGCTCGCCCTCTTCATCGACGGCGCTCTCGCCGGATAGCAGCGGAGAGCGGATCAAGACCAGCACCGTGAGCCGCTGCGGTCATGTGGCTAGCCAACGGCGTTGGCTCCCCTTTGGGATTTGGATGGTATTCTTTTCCCATGGAGGCTGTCATCGACCAGGCAGGCCGGATCGTCGTGCCCAAGGCGATCCGCGACGCGCTGGGCTTGCTGCCCGGCACGAAGGTCGACATCTCGCCGTACGGCGCCGGCGCGCAAATCATCCCGGCCGGACGCACAGCGCGGCTGGTGGAGGAGAACGGCGTGCTCGTCGCGGCCGGCGAGACGCCGGTCGACGATGACGTGGTCTTCGCCCTCATCGACGCCGGCCGCAGATGACGGTCGCGGTCGATACCAGCGTCGCCATTCCGCTGCTGGTCCGTTCGCACGACCACCACGCGGACGTGGTGCGCTGGTGGAACGGGCAGGAGCTCGCGCTCAGCGGCCATGCGCTCGCCGAGACCTATTCGGTTCTCACCAGGCTGCCCGGCGACGCGCGACTGGCACCCGCCGACGCCGCGCGGCTGCTGGGCGCCCGTTTCTCGTCCCCGCTGGTGCTGGGCAGCTCGCAGGCCCGGAAGCTGCCGGACACGTTGAGCCGCCTCGGAATCGCCGGCGGTGCGGTCTACGACGCGCTCGTAGCTTTGGCGGCCAGGGAAAACGGCGCACCGCTGGCCACCCGGGACTCCCGGGCCCGCGGTACCTATGAAGCGGTAGGCGTCCGGGTCGTCGTCGTAACCTGATTCCGGCAGGCCCTGGCGGCGAGGTCACCGAAATCGCAGTCCTGCCGAGCGCGGCAGCGATCGCGCCTAGGCGGCCGGGTCGCGCTTGGCGATCCAGTGGTCGCCGCGTTTCTCGAACTTCAGCTTCAGCACGGCGAAGGCGGCCCGGTCGGCCCGGTCTCCCTCACCGTAGGTTTGCACGGCCTCCTGGTGCGCCTTGGTAAAGGTCTCCTGTGCTTCACGGCACGAGCGCCAGAGGGTTCCGGGCAGTCCGCCCGTTCGGCTGTATCGCTTGGAGCTAGGCATAGCCTGGTCGCCGGTCAAAGCAGCGCTGAGCGTGCCGCCTTACTGAGCACGTCTCTCTCGGCCGGGCACCAGTAGCGCCGAATCAGGTCGGCAAACTCCCGGCGCACATGAACCGGCTGGCTGCAGCACACTGCGCAGCGGCCGTACGGACAGTGGCGCCCGACGGCCGGGACGACCTGCCGGGAGTTGCGGAACGGATCCATGTACTTGTCCTTCTTGGCGCGTCCGGTGGGATTTACTCCACTACCCACACGAACAGGGATAACCCTCCGGAGTGCTTTCGGACCGATCGTTCCGCCCCGTACGGTCCATGCCTGATGGTCATCCTGCCCTGTCCTCTGGCTCTGGCTCTGGCTCGCCCGGGATCTGCCCGCCGATCGTGAACATCTGCTCCGCGCCGGTCACCGCCAGCGACCGGGCCACGGCGGGCTGCGGGTGAAGCAGGACCAGGGTTCCGCCTCGCTCCTTCAGCGTCATGGCCGCCAGCGCCAGCACCCGTATCGTCGCCGAATCCGCGAAGCTCGCCCCCGATACGTCGATCGTCAGGTGCCGTGTGCCCCCGGACAATTGCACAGTGAGCAGCGCGTTCAACTGCGCCGCCGAGGTGAGATCCGCCTCCCCGCTGAGCGTGATCACCGGGCCGGATTCCCCGTCCGCGACCGATGCCCCAAGCTGGCCCGCAGCCACCGCCGCACAGTCTCCGGGCCGAGCAGGCGGACGCAGCGGCCGGATCGCGACGGCGGGTCGTTGCAAGAGGGCCTCTTGCAGGCTGCCAAAACGGGGGATGAAGCGGTACAGGCTGGTCAAGGTGAAGATGCGGACCACGGCGCCGTCCGCCGGCATGACCAGCCGCAGCTCGCCGCCTTCGGCCAGGGCCCGCTTGTGCGCCCTGATCAGGACGCTGAGCCCGGCCGAATCGCAGAAGCAGGTGCGGGTCATGTCCACCACGACCGTGGTATGCCCGTGGGCAGCCGCTTCGAGCAGAACCAGCCGGAGCAGGTCCGCGGTCCTGAGGTCGATCTCGGCACCGGCCGTTACCACGGGCACGCCGCTGATCATCTCGACTGGGTAGCTGACGCCGGGCATTGGTGCCCACCTCCCGCGCAGGACGCAACAGTGCCCGGGGACCGGTCAGGGTCTGCGCAGGGACGGACGGGCAGGCGGCAGCGGAACACACCGGGCCGGCTGGCTCATCAACCGTAATGCGATACTACTGCCCTGACCCGACCCGTGCCCTGGCATGGCCGGGGACATCGCGGGTAGGGCGAACCGGGTGGCTCAGAACGTGGCGCAGAAACTGATCGGCTCGCACCTGGCCGACGGCGAGATGACGGCCGGGTCGGAGATCGGGCTGCGGATCGACCAGACGCTGACCCAGGACGCGACCGGGACGATGGTGATGCTCGAACTGGAGGCGCTCGGTCTGGACCGGGTCCGCACCCAGGCCTCGGTCCAGTACGTCGATCACAACCTGCTGCAGACCGACGAGCGGAACATGGCCGATCATCTGTTCCTGAGGTCGGCCTGCCAGCGGTTCGGCCTGTGGTATTCGCGGCCGGGCAACGGGGTCTCGCATCCGGTCCACATGCAGCGGTTCGGGCGGCCGGGCGCCTCGCTGGCCGGGTCGGACTCGCACACCTGCGCGGCCGGCTCGCTGGGCATGCTGGCCATCGGGGCGGGCGGCCTGGAGGTCGCGATGGCGATGGCGGGCGAGCCGCTGTACGTCACGATGCCGCAGATCTGGGGAGTGCGGCTGACCGGGGCGCTGCCGCCGTGGGTGAGCGCCAAGGACGTCATCCTGGAGATGCTGCGCCGGCACGGCGTCAAGGGCGGGGCGGGCCGGATCATCGAGTACCACGGTCCCGGGCTCGACTCCCTCTCGGCCATGGACCGGCACGTGATCGCGAACATGGGCGCCGAACTCGGCGCGACCACCAGCGTCTTCCCGGCCGACGAGCAGGTCCGCGCGTTCTTCGGCCGCGAGGGTCGCGGCGGCGACTTCACCGAGGTAACCGCCGATCCGGATGCTACTTATGACGTGACGGACGAGATCGACCTCGGCACCGTGGAGCCGCTGATCGCCAGGCCGGGCTCGCCGGGAAACGTGGTGCCCGTCCGTGAGGCGGCAGGTGAACCCGTCTACCAGGTGGTAGTGGGCTCGTCGGCCAATCCGGGGCTGCGCGACTTCGCGATGCTGGCCGCGATCACCGGCGGCCGCCAGGCCCACCCGCAGGTGTCCATGGACGTCAACCCAGCCTCACGGCAGATCCTCGCCGACCTGACCGCCATGGGCGGGACGCTCAGCCTGATCCAGTCCGGGGCGCGGATCCACCAGGCGGGCTGCATGGGATGCATCGGCATGGGCCAGGCGCCCGCGATCGGCCGCAACAGCCTGCGGACGGTACCGCGCAACTTCCCCGGCCGGTCCGGCACGGACGAGGACTCGGTCTGGCTGTGCTCGCCGGAAACGGCCGCGGCCGCGGCGCTGACCGGGGAGATCACCGATCCCCGCGACCTGCCGGCCCGGCTCGGCATCAACTACCCGTCCCTGGCCCTGCCGTTGCGGTCAGGCGACGGCCAGACCCACCTGGAGGCACCGCTGCCCGAAGGCGACGCGCGCCGGGTGAAGCTGGTCAAAGGGCCGAGCATCGGCACCCTGCCGGACCTGGACCCGCTACCCGCCGACCTGCGGGCCCGGGTGGCGATCAAGGTAGCCGACAACATCTCGACGGACGAGATCCTCCCCGCGGGCGCCCGGGTGCTGCCGTTCCGCAGCGACATCGCCCGGCTGGCCGGCTTCACCTTCAGCCAGGTCGACCAGGGCTACGTGCAGCGCGCCCGCGAGGCCGGGACGCACGTCATCATCGCGGGCGAGAACTACGGCCAGGGCTCCTCCCGCGAGCACGCGGTCATCGCCCCCCGCTACCTCGGCCTGCGACTGGTGATCGCGAAGTCCTACGCCAGGATCCACTGGCAGAACCTGGCCAACTTCGGCGTGCTGGCCGCCGAGTTCGCCGACCCGGCTGACTATGATCGCGTCGACCAGGACGACGAGCTGTCCGTCGACAACCTGACCGGTGCACTCGGCTCGGGCCCGGAGCTCACCGTGCGCAACCGGTCCAAGGACGCCGATTTCACCGTCCGGCACCGGCTCTCACCGCGGCAGGCCGCCATGGTGCTGGCCGGCGGTCAGATCCCGCTGGTCCGCAGCCGGGCGGAAACGGCCCGCGGCGATGCCCGCCGCGCGGCGGAAGGAGGAGATCGTGGCGATCGCGACCATTAACCCCGCGACCGGGGAGACGGTGAAGTCCTTCGACGAGATGAGTGCGGCAGACGTCGAGCGCTGCCTGGCCGCGGCCGCGGCCGCGGCGGCAAGCTACCGGCTGACCAGTTTCGCCGAACGGGCCGGGTGGATGGGTGCGGCGGCCGGCATCCTGGACGGCGAACGGGACCAGATCGCCGCCATGATGACCACCGAGATGGGCAAGACGCTGGCCGCGGCCCGGCAGGAGGTCGCGAAGTGCGCTGCCGCCTGCCGGTATTACGCCGAGCACGCGGCCGGCTTCCTGGCCGACGAGCCCGCCGACGCCGGTGCCGTCGGCGCGGAGCATGCCTACGTCAGCTACCAGCCGCTGGGACCGGTGCTGGCCATCATGCCGTGGAACTTCCCGCTCTGGCAGGCGATGCGGTTCGCCGCTCCCGCCCTGATGGCCGGCAACACCGGGCTGCTCAAGCATGCCTCGAACGTGCCGCAGACCGCGCTGTTCATGCAGGACCTATTCGCCCGGGCCGGGTTCCCCGAGGGGACTTTCCAGACCCTGCTCGTCGGGTCCGCGCGGGTCGAGGCGATCCTGCGCGACCCCCGGGTGGCGGCCGCGACGCTGACCGGATCCGGGCCGGCCGGGTCGTCGGTGGCCGCCATCGCCGGGAGCGAGATCAAGAAAGTCGTGCTCGAACTGGGCGGCAGCGACCCGTTCGTGGTCATGCCGTCCGCGGACCTGGCCCGGGCGGCCCAGGTCGCCGCCGTGGCCCGCTGCCTGAACAACGGCCAGTCCTGCATCGCGGCCAAGCGCTTCATCGTGCACGACGCCGTTTATGACGAGTTCGAGCGGCTGTTCACGGAGCAGATGTCGGCCAAGACCGTCGGCGACCCGATGGCTGACAGCACCGACGTGGGCCCGCTGGCCTCCGAGCAGCAGCGCGAGGACGTCGAGCACCTGGTGGCCGACGCGGTGGCCAAGGGTGCCAAGGTGCTGTGCGGGGGCGCGGCGCCCGAGGGGCCCGGCTTCTACTACCTGCCGACGGTGCTGGCCCGCATCACCCCGGAGATGCGCGTGCACCACGAGGAGGCCTTCGGCCCGGTGGCCACCCTGTACCGGGTCCCGGATATCGACGCGGCGATCGGGCTCGCCAACGACACCGAGTTCGGCCTGGGCGCCAACGCGTGGACCAGCGACCAGGCCGAACGGGACCGGTTCATCCGTGACCTGGCCGCCGGGATGGTGTTCATCAACGGCAACGTGACCTCCTACCCCGAACTGCCGTTCGGCGGGGTCAAGAAGTCCGGGCACGGCCGGGAGCTTTCCGCCCACGGCATCCGCGAGTTCTGCAACATCAAGTCGGTCTGGTCCGCGCCCCCGGGCGCGAGGACTTAGCTGTGCTGGACCGTAGCAGCGGACGGAGCGGAACCATTGGCATGGGCCCGGCACACTCATTTGCTCCGCAGCGTCCGCCCGGATCATGCTTATCCACGGCAGCGCGGGTAGGGGACACCCATGACTGGAACCGTGACCGGAATAGTAATCATCTGCGCCGTCGTCGTGGTATCGCTGGTGGCTTACCTGGTGCTCATCGCGGTGGCCGCCCGGCGGCCGGGCGGAAAGAACCGGCATCTGGAGCCCATGCGCGGGCTGGTCCAGGGCGGTATGCACGTGGGCGGCGGACGGAGCGTCATGCCGACCCGCGACGCGCAGGTACCGGAAGGCGGCGGCACGCCGCCGTCTCCTGAGGAAATGGAACAACAGGCGCCGCCGGCGGGACGGCCGGGGCCTGGGCACCCGGCTTAGGTGAGCGCCTCCTCCAGGCTCGCGTAGCAGGGGACGACGCGGTCTACGCCGGTGAGCGCGACAATGCGGGCGACGGCCTGGCCGAGGACGACCAGCCGCACCTCGCCGCCGTCGGCCCGCGCCTGCCGGGCCGCGCCGACCAGGGCGTTCAGCCCGGCAGAATCGCAGAACCGGGTCCGGGACATGTCCACCACGACGAGGGCCTGCCCGGGACCGGCCGCCTCCAGCAGCGCCTTCTGGAGCAGGGCCGCATTGGCGACGTCGATCTCCGCGGGCGCCGTCACCACCGGCACGCCCTCGACCACCTCGACCGGAAAGCTGATCTCCGGCACTGCGTCACCTCCTGGCCCAGACCGTAGCACCACGGACCGTTCGGGCAAATTTTGGTCTTTTTTAATCTTTCCGAACGGGCCGTGGTGCGTGCGTCCGCTCACGCGCGGACCCCGGGCGGGGTGAGCCGGAGGCCCAGGGCCTGTTCGCGGACACCAGCAGCGGCCGGGCGGCGCGGCGGCCTTCCTGGTCACGGGCCCGGGTCGGCGGACAGGCGGACGGCGCACTCCAGCATCCCGGCGTGCACGAAGGCCTGGGGCAGGTTGCCGCGCAACTGGCGCTGGCGGACGTCGTATTCCTCGGTGTACAGGCCCGCCGGGCCGCAGGCCGCGCGGTTGCGCTCGAACCAGCGGGCCGCCGCGGTGGTGTCCCCGCAGGCCTGGGCGACCTGCGCCAGCCAGAACCCGCAGAGCAGGAACGCGCCCTCGCTCTTGTGCATCGGCCGGGCGTCGTGCCGGAACCGGTAGACATACCCGTCCTCGGTGAGCTCGTCGGTGACCGCGCGGACGGTCGCGCGGTTCCGCGGATCGTCCGCGGGCAGGGTGCCGCGGATCACCGGCAGCAGCAGGGCGGCGTCGACGCGGGCGTCGTCGGGCGAGCGCTGCCAGCGCCCGGCCGGGTGGACCGCGTCGCCCAGGCTGGCCAGCAGCGAGTCGGCCAGCGCGCTCCACCGGGCCGCCTGCCGGTGCCCGGGACCGCCCGGCGGCCCGGCCGCGGCGGCGGCGGCCAGGGAGCGCAGCCCGGACACGCAGGTGAGGCGGGAATGCGTCCAGTGCCGGTCTTGCAGTTCCCAGATGCCCGCGTCCGGCTCGGTCCAGCGCTTCTGGATGGCCTCGGCCGCGATCGCCGCCGCCTGCCAGTTCTCCTCGGCCAGCAGGTCCAGGCGGGCGGCCGCGGCGAACAGCTCAAGCGCTTCGCCCAGCGCGTCCAGCTGGAACTGGCCGGCCACCCAGTTGCCCGCCCTGGCCGTCCCGCCCGGATACCCGGGGAGCCGCAGCGCGCGTTCACCGGGGATGGGCTGGCCCGCCACCGTGTAGGCGGGCATGAGACCGGGGCCGTCGGCCAGAAGGCGTTCGGTGACGAAGCGGACGGATCCGTCCAGCAGCGGGTGCGGGCCGTGGGCCGCGACGGCCAGGCCCGCGTAGCACTGGTCGCGGATCCAGGCGTACCGGTAGTCGTAGTTGCGGCCGCCTTCCAGCCGCTCGGGCAGCGACGTCGTGGCGGCCGCGACCATCGCGCCGGTGCCCGAGGTCAGCCCGCGCAGGACGGCGTAGGCGTGCCGGGCGTCGCGCGGGGCGGTGAGGTCGTCGCACGCGGGCACCACCTCGGACCAGGCTTCCTCGGTGGCGGCCCAGGTCCGGTCCGGCTCGGGCGGCTCGCCGTCGAGCGCCCGGTCGGAAAGCTCCAGGACCAGGTCGTGGTGGCCGCCGGGGGGGAGGGTCACAGTGAAGGAGAGGCCGCCGTCGCCGGGCCGCGCGCGGACCGCGCCCGACCAGCGGAACCGCAGCCGCCCGCTGCGGCCGGTCCAGTACCCGCCCGTCTTCGACAGATCGGTCATCGGGCTGCGGCCGAACCCGGCGCGGACGTCGAGGGTCACGGTCACCCGGGCCGGGCCGTCGACGGCCATGATGCGCCGCAGGATCACCGCGCGATGCGGGTCGGCCGGCATGGCCAGCGCCTCCCGGCATTCGGTCCGCGAGGTCCCGACCCAGCGGCTCCGCCAGATCAAGGTCCCGGTCTCGTAGTAGCCGCCCCAGACGTACCAGGGGTCGGCGGGCGTGACCAGGTAGGCGCCGCGCCCGCCGAGCAGTCCGCCGAACACCGCCGGGCTGTCCCAGCGCGGCGCGCACAACCACGCGATGGCCCCGTCGGGGCCGATCAGCGCCCCGCGCTCCCCGTCGGCGATCAGCGAGTACTCACGCAGGACGTGCGGGCGGAACGAGGCGGTCATGTCCATCCACCTGTCCGGCGGAGAGCTCCCGAAACGCCAGGTCCGCTGTTTAGCGAGCTCCCGGCCGGGAAGCCGGGGGTTCTGCTCTTCCCAGGATCGGAGAACGGCAATGAGTGACGTTGAGACCGGGACGGTGACGACCAAGGTCCCGGCCCGCCTGGACCGGCTGCCCTGGTCGCGGTGGCACTGGATGATCGTGATCGGGCTGGGGACGGTCTGGATCCTCGACGGCCTGGAAGTGACCATCGTCGGGAACCTGTCCGGGCAGATCAGCAAGCCGGGCAGCGGCCTGCACATCACCCAGGGGCAGATATCCGGGTTCGGTGCCGCCACGTACGTGCTGGGCGCCTGCCTGGGCGCGCTGGTCTTCGGCTGGCTCACCGACCGGTTCGGCCGCAAGAAGCTGTTCATGATCACCCTGGGCACGTACCTGGCGGCCACGGCGCTGACCGCGCTGTCGTTCGCGCCCTGGTGGTTCTTCCTGTTCCGGTTCCTGACCGGGTTCGGGATCGGCGGGGAGTACGCCGCGATCAACTCCGCCATCGACGAGCTGATCCCCAGCCGGCACCGGGGCATGATCAACATCGTCATCAACGGCACCTACTGGGCCGGGGCGGCGGCCGGCGCGCTGCTGACCGTGCCCGCGACCAACGACCTGTCGGTCGGCGTGGGCTGGCGGCTCTGCTTCGGGCTCGGCGTCGTGCTCGGCGTGGTGGTGCTGCTGGTCCGGCGCAACGTCCCGGAGAGCCCGCGCTGGCTGTTCATCCACGGCCGGGAACGGGACGCCGAGCAACTGGTGGACGGGATCGAGCAGCAGGTGGAGCGGGAGACCGGGACCGAGCTGGCCGAGCCGGAGCAGTCCATCACCATCCGGCAGCGCAAGACGATCGGGTTCATCACCATCGCCAGGACCATGTTCAAGCAGTACCCGCGGCGCACCATCCTCGGGTTCTCGCTGTTCATCGGGCAGGCGTTCCTGTACAACGCGATCACGTTCGGGTACGCGCAGATCCTGGCCACGTTCTTCCACGTCAAGACCAACCCCGGCTACTACTTCGCGGTGATCGCCGTCGGCAACCTGCTGGGCCCGCTGCTGCTCGCCCGGCTGTTCGACACGATCGGCAGGAAGCCCATGATCGCGGGCACCTACCTGATCTCCGGGCTGCTCCTGCTGGGCACCGCGTACCTGTTCGACAAGGGCTCGCTGAACGCGACCACGATGACCGCGTGCTGGTGCGCCGTGCTGTTCTTCGCGTCGGCAGGCGCCAGTTCCGCGTACCTCACCGTCAGCGAGGTCTTCCCGATGGAGACCCGGGCCCTGGCCATCGCGTTCTTCTACGCGATCGGGACCGGCGCGGGCGGGATCGCCGGGCCGCTGCTGTTCTCCTCCCTGGTGAGCACGGGCAAGGTCGCGGACACGGTGCTGGCCTTCTGCGTCGGCGCCGCCCTGATGATCGCGGCCGGGCTGGTGGAGATCTTCCTCGGCGTCAAGGCGGAACGGCAGAGCCTGGAAGACATCGCCCAGCCGCTGACCGCGACCGAGACTTCCGGTACGGCCGGCCGGGCCGCGCCGCGGCCCGCCACGGCCTGACCGCGGACCTTTATCTATAGGAAGGCTTGAGCTTTATGGACACCCAGACCGTCGTCGTGACCGGGGCCAGCGCGGGGATCGGGCGCGCCACCGCGCGGCTGTTCGGGGAGCGCGGGGCGCGCGTCGCCCTGATCGCCCGCGGTCAGGCGGGCCTGGACGGCGCCGCGCGCGATGTGGAACAGGCCGGCGGCCAGGCCCTGGCCATCAGCGCCGACGTGGCCGACTACGAGCAGGTGACCGCGGCCGCGCGCAAGGCCGAGGAGCGCTTCGGGCCGATCGACGTGTGGGTCAACGTGGCGTTCACCTCGGTGTTCGCGCCGTTCAGCGAGATCACGGCGGAGGAGTTCCGGCGGGTGACCGAGGTGAGCTACCTCGGGTTCGTGCACGGCACGATGGCGGCGCTGGCCCTGATGCGCCCCCGCGACCGGGGCACGATCGTGCAGGTCGGTTCGGCGCTCGGGGAGCGCAGCATCCCGCTGCAGTCCGCCTACTGCGGCGCCAAGCACGCCATCAACGGCTTCACCTCCTCGCTGCGCTGCGAGCTGCTGCACGAGCACTCCGGGGTGCGGGTGACCGTGGTGCAGATGCCGGCGGTCAACACGCCGCAGTTCTCCTGGGTCCGGTCCCGGCTGCCCAACCACCCGCAGCCGGTGCCGCCGATCTACGAGCCCGAGGTCGCGGCGCGCGGCGTGGTGTTCGCCGCCGACCATCCGGGCCGCAAGGAGTACTGGGTGGGGGCGAGCACCGTGGCCACCCTGCTGGCCAACCGGGTGGTCCCGGCCGTGCTCGACCGCTACCTGGGCCGGACCGGCTACGGCTCCCAGCAGACCGGGCAGAAGGTCGCGGCGGACCGCCCCGATAACCTGTTCCACCCGGTCGACGGGAGCGACGGGCACGATCACGGCCCGCACGGCATCTTCGACGACCAGGCCCACGACCGCAGCCCGCAGCTCTGGATCGCCGAGCGTGCCCGGGTATCGCCCGGGCTGCTGGCCGGGACGGCGGTCGCCGGCGCGGCGGTCGCCGGGGCGTTCGTCGCGGGCCGGCGCGGACGTCGCCGGTGACGGCTACGGCGCGCGGCCTGCAGACGGTGCGCGCCACCTACGGCGCGGCGCTGGTCCTGCTGCCCGGCCCGGTGATCTGGCTGGCCACGGGGCAGCTGCCCAGCAGGCGGTCGTGCCGGGTGGCGCAGGTGCTCGGGGTCCGGCACCTGATCCAGGCCGCGGTGACCGCCGCCGCGCCGGAGCCGGCCGTGCTCGCGATCGGCGGCCAGGTCGATGCCGTCCATGCCGCGTCGATGCTGCTGCTGGCCGCGGTCAGCCGGGCCGGGCGCCGGGCCGCCCTGACCGACGCGCTGACCGAGGCGGCCTTCGCCGCCGCGGGCCTGTCGGTGTCTGGCGGTGGCGTGGTCACCGGGGCTGGAGACCCCGCGCTCGCGACCCGAAGCGAATGAACCCCGGCGTTCACCTCGTTAGGGCGGGCTCCGACGTTCAGCTTGTTTCGAGGTCAGTTGCCGGCCGGCACGGATGTTTTGGCGGGGCTTTCCCGGGCAGGCGACGGGGGTGAGTTTGCCGGTCAGTCAGCAGCGAATTCTCGACGGGATCGAGAATGTACTGGAAGGTGGCGAACCCCGGCTCAGGGCGATGTTCGCGATCTTTACCAGGCTGACCCGCGATGAAGGAGCCCCAAGTACCGAGATGCTCCGGGAGCAGACGCTGCTGCAGCGGGCCTGGTCCGCGGGCGGGGCGGCCGCCACGGTGCGCGCCATCATCGCCGTCCCTCTCATCCTGGGCCTGTTGGCGCTCTTCATCTTCATGGCCATCAGCGGCCCCGGTGCGCAAAGCTGCCGGCCGGGCCGGCCGCGACCCGGACCATGAGCTGCCAGTCGGCCCAGGAGCCACCGGGTCACTCCTAGCCCGCGGCCGGTGACGGCCGCCAGCCGCGCCGCCGCGGGTGGCGGCGCCGTCAGTCGCGGCGATAGCGTTCGGCGTCGGATTCCCGGAGGGTCAAGCCGAGCCCCGGCTGATCCGCGTCGGGGGTCATGGTCCCGCCCTCGGGGTCCAGCGCGCCGTCGAAGAACATCCGCTCGATCCGCTGATGGTCGTGGAAATACTCGACGTGCCGCAGGTTGGGCACCGCGACGCCGACCCGGGCGTGCAGGTTGGGGGCGCAGTGCCCGGAGACCTGGAGGTTGTGCGCGGCGGCCAGGGCGGACCCGCGCAGGAACTCGGTGATGCCGCCGCAGCGGGTCACGTCCAGCTGGAGGCAATCCACCGCGCCGGCCGCGACGAGCCGCGCCGAGTCGGCCAGCGACCAGCTGTACTCCCCGGCGGCCACGTCCGGCCGGACCTGGTGCCGCACCGCGGCGAGCCCGGCCGGATCCTGCGACGACACCGGTTCCTCGAACCAGGTCACCCCGTGGTCCGTGAGCCGGTCCGCGACCCGAACCGCCTGCCCGGCGGTGTAGCCGCCGTTGGCGTCGACGTAGAGCTCAGCATCCGGCCCGATGACCTCGCGGGCCAGGGCGACCCGCTCCAGGTCCCGGCGCTCGTTCGTGCCCCAGCTCTCGCCGATCTTGATCTTCACCCGCGGGATGCGGTCCTTCGCCACCCAGCCGGCCAGCTGCTCGCGGGTCTGACCCTCGTCGTAGCTGGTGAAGCCGCCGCTGCCGTAGACGGGGACGCTGTCCCGGGCCTGGCCGAGCAGCTGGGCCACCGGCGAGCCGAGCAGCCGCGCCTTGAGATCCCAGAGCGCGATGTCCACGGCGGAGATGGCGGTCGCCGCGATCCCCGGCCGCCCGATGTTCCGGACCGCGCGGGCCATGGCCTCGGCCGCTCCCGGCACGTCCAGCGCGCTGCGGCCGATCACGACGTCGGCCAGCACGTCGGCGATGACGTTCTGCGCCGCGGCCGCCGCGTAGGTCCAGCCGATTCCGCGGGCCGTTCCGGCGCGGGCGGACGCGAGCACCATCGTGGTCTTGTCCCAGGTGAGCGTCCCGTCCGCCTCCGGCGCGTCCGTCGGGATCACGTAGACAGCGGTGGTGATCTCCCGCACGATCGGCCCGTCATCACGCACGGCTGAACCTCCTAGCGGTCATGCCCCGTCGTTCGAGGCTGGCTGACTGCTACCTGCCCCGGCCGAGACCAAACGCGGGTCCGCGCGTTTCCGGGGCCGCTCCCGAGGTAGAGACGGGTATGAACTCCGTATCTGCCACCCGCGCGACACGCAGCGCCAGACGGGCTTCGCGCAGCCCAGCGGCGCACTTCCTGGCCCGCGCGGGCCTGACCGCGCGCGGCGTCATCTACTTGCTGATCGGCTGGGTCGCCGTGCTGGTCGCGCTCGGCCACAGCACGCAGGAAGCCGATCAGCAGGGCGCCCTGCAGCTGCTCGCGGGCAAGTCCTACGGGCTGGTGTCGCTGTGGCTGCTCGGCATCGGCTTCGCCGCCTACGCCCTGTGGCGGCTGAGCGAAGCCGCCTTCGGCGTCACCGGTGAGAAGGACGGGGCGGGTCCCCGGCTGATTTCGCTGGTCCGGGCGGTGATCTACGCGGGGTTCGCCTACCTGACGTTCAAGGTGATCTCCGGCACGCAGCGCAGCCAGTCCCGCCAGCAGCAGGACGTCACGGCCACGGTCATGCGGCACACCGAGGGCCGGTGGCTGGTCGGGATCGCCGGCCTGATCGTCGTCATCATCGGCCTGGTCCTGGTCAGCCAGGGCGCCCGCCGCAAGTTCATGAAGTACCTGCAGACGGCGCAGATGAGCCCCCGGACGCGCCGAATCGTCAAGGTGCTCGGCATGATCGGGACCATCGCCCGCGGCCTGGTCTTCGCGCTGGCCGGCGTGCTGGTGATCGACGCGGCCATCACCCACAAGGCATCGGAGTCGGGCGGCATCGACAAGGCGCTGCTTACCCTGCGAAACCAGCCGTTCGGCGAGTTCCTGGTGATCCTGGCCGGCCTGGGCCTGGCGGTCTTCGGCATCTACGGGCTGTGCGAGGCCCGCTGGCGGAAGGTCTGAGGAGCTGAGCATGCCTAACGTCGCTGTGGTGGCGCACGCCGGCAAGAGCTTCGGCGGCGGCCTGAGCGAGCTGCGGACGGTCCTGGCTCAGGAGGGGGTCACCTATCCGATCTGGTACGAGGTGACCAAGAGCCGTAACGCGCCCTCGTGCGCGCGGCGCGCCGCGGCTGAGGGAGCTGAGGTGCTGTTCGTCTGGGGCGGCGACGGCACCGTCCAGCGTTGCATCAACGCGGTCGCCGGGACCGGCACGGCGGTGGCGATCCTGCCCGCGGGCACGGCAAACCTCCTGGCCATGAACCTGCACATCCCCGACGACGTCGCCGAGGCGGTGCGGATCGGGCTGCACGGAGACCGCCGCCGGATGGATACCGGGGCGGTGAACGGCGAGCACTTCACGGTGATGGCCGGCGCGGGCTTCGACGCCCGGATGATCGCCGAGGCCGGCCGGGGCATGAAGGACCGCCTGGGCCGGGCGGCGTACCTGTACACCGGGATCAGGAACCTGTCCGCGCACCGGGTCAAGGCCCGGATCGACGTGGACGGTGAGCGCTTCTTCAAGGGGCGGGTCTCGTGCGTGCTGGCCGGCAACGTCGGCCGGGTCCTGGGCGGGATCGAGGCCTTCCCGCAGGCGCGACCGGACGACGGGCTCCTGGAGTTCGGCGTGGTCACCGCGAAGAACCCGGCCGAGTGGGCCAGGACGTTCAGCAGGCTCGCCCTCGGCCAGGCCGAGCGATCGCCGTTCGTGCAGGTCACCCACGGCACCAAGGTCAAGATCCGGTTCGACAGGAAGATCCCGTACGAGCTGGACGGCGGCGCCCGCCCGGCCCGCAGGGAACTGCGGATCAAGGCCCGGCCGGGTTCCATCACGGTCTGCGTCCCGGTCCAGGCGGCGGCCGTCTCGGCCGCGGCGGCGGGAGGCGGTCACTCGTGAACGGCGCGATCCGGCCGCACCGCCTCGCGCCGCTGATCACGGTCACCGCCGCCGCGCTGGTCTTCGTCATCTTGCTCCTCGCGGTGCGCCTGCAGTGGGCGCCGCTCGAATCGGCCGACCACGGGGCCGCCGCGAGCATCAACAGCCTGATCGCGGGCAACGCCACCCTGGTGAGCGTGGTCAAGGCGGTCACCTTCCTCGGCAGCAACGGCGTGCTGTGGACCGTGATCGCGGCCGCGACGGTCATCCTGGCCATCCGGCGGCGCTGGCGGCTGGCCGCCTACCTGCTCGTCACCGGCGCGGGCGCGCTGACCCTGGATCCCATCCTCAAGTCGCTGGTCGGCCGGCTGCGCCCGGTGGTAGCGCATCCGATCGCCCACGGCACCGGGGACAGCTTCCCCAGCGGCCACTCGCTCGGTTCGATCGTCTGCTACGGCGCGATCCTGCTGGTCTTCCTGCCCGCCGCCCGCGGCCGGTGGCGGACCGCGTTCGTCACCGTGATCATCACGCTCATCGCCCTGATCGGGATCAGCCGGATCCTGCTCGGCGTGCACTACCTGTCCGACGTCGTGGGGGCCTGGGCGGTCGGCATCACCTGGCTCGGGATCACGGCTCTGGCCTTCGAGCTGAGCCGCAGCCGCAGTCGGCCAGCCGGTGACCGATCCGGTCGCCGAGGGACTGGAACCCGAGGCCCGCGCCGACCTCAAGCCGGCCCAGCCGGAACCCGGCGCGGGTCGCCGGGTCGGCGGCCCCTCCGTGCATCACTGGGGCCGCATCGCCGCCGGGGTCGTCGTGGCCTGGGTGCTGATCCTCGGCATCATCGTCGGCATCGGCGAGCTGATCACCAAGGACGGCCACGGCAACGTGCTCGGCGACCGGACGATCCCGCACTGGTTCGCCGCCCACCGCACCGCCGGCTGGACCCACTGGAGCCTGATCTTCACCACGCTCGGCGCGACCCAGGCCATCCTCATCGTCGCCCTCGCGACCTGCGTCGTGTTCCTGGCCGTCACCCGGCGCTGGCGGCCGGTCATCTTCCTGGCCACCGTCATGTTCGGGGAACTGGCCGCGTTCCTGGCCGCCGCCGCCGTGGTCAAACGGCCCCGGCCCGGCGTCACCCAGCTCGACCAGCACCTGCCCACATCCGCCTACCCGTCCGGGCACGAGGCCGCCACCTGCTGCCTCTACGTCGCGATCGCGATCCTGGTCATCGGGCACGCCCGCGGCTGGTGGCGCTGGCTGTTCCTGATCCCCGCGATCGCCATGCCCGTGCTCGTGGCGCTTGCCCGCATGTACCGGGGTGAGCACCACCCGACCGACATCCTGGCCAGCATGCTGTTCGCCGGGCTCTGGCTGACCGCGACGGTCCTGCTGATCAAGCCCAACGCCCGCGATCAGGTCTCCGGCCACGAGGAGCGGAAGACGCGGGCCGAGGCGGCCACCACGGTCCGTTCCGGATAATTGTTTTACTGGCCTGGCGCGTATTCGCGTCAGGCCGGCAGGCATCCCGGGCCCTTCCGGCGGGCAGGCAGGTCGAACGCGACCGTGGCGCGGGTACCGCAGGCGCCGGACAGAACCCGCATCCGGTCGGCTATCTGCCTGACGAGCCACAGGCCGTGACCGGGCCTGCTAGGCAACGGGTACCCGGACCTCGGCGGGTCGCCGTCCTCGACCTGACAGCGCAGCGACCCGGCTAGCTTCCAGATCCGCAGGCGACCAGCGCCGGCGCCATGATTAACCGCGTTGGCGGCCAGCTCGTGAACGGCCAGGACGACGTCCTCGGCCCGGGCTTCGGGCAGGCCTGCCTGGCAGGCATGAGCCTTAACTCCTGCTCGCAGTGCGTGCAGCGTGCCGGAATCGAAGGCCAGGTCCAGGACCGGAAGGTCCTGTTCGGTTGCCGGGTGGTCATCGGCCATTCGATCGCCTCTCCACCGGTCCGGTTTCGGCCAGATCGGCTACGCGCGCCGCTGCCTCAGGCCACACCCCTACCTGCCATACGTGCCGGTAAACCGCCTCCGGCGGACACGAGCCCGGCCCAGCAGGTTTGGCCTGGCGACTGAGGGTAGTGCGGCGAGAAGCCGACCAAGGAGGACACCTGATGACGCCTCGGCGCACCCGCGGAGCTGCCGCAGACCGGACGGCGCAGGGCATCGACCGGATGCTGCGCAACGTGGAGACCGGGCGTTTCGAGCGCAGCCTGTCCGCTCTGACCGCGGCCGGAGCGCTGGTGACCGCGGCGGAGATCTACTTCGAGCACGACAGCGCCAGCTTCGGGAACAAGATGATGTGGCTGCCGGTCGCGCTGGGCCCGGTCGGGGCGGCGGCCGGCGTGGCCGGGTTCTTCAGCCGCCGGATGGCGAAGACGGCGCTGCCGATCGCGTCGGCGGCGATCGTGGTCAACGGCGTGCAGGGCACCTACCTGCACGCCCGCGGCATCGCCCAGAAGCCCGGGGGCTGGAAAAACGCCCGTTACAACATGGAGATGGGACCGCCGCTGCTGGCCCCGCTGCTGGTCACCATGGTCGGCGGGATGGGGCTGCTGGCGGCGATCCTGCGGCGGGAGAAGTGAGCGGTACCGCCCCGGACCGGGGCCGCCGGTT
The DNA here is from genome assembly GCA_963822765.1 of uncultured Actinomycetes bacterium. GTDB lineage: Bacteria > Actinomycetota > Actinomycetes > Streptosporangiales > Streptosporangiaceae > Palsa-504. The sequence goes on from CAWGJL010000005.1 coordinate 303,266, forward strand.
TCCCGGTTTCGACGTGCTGGACCAGGTCCCGCACTGGGACCGGGTGACGGCTGATGTCGTCCTGGCCAGAACCGTTACCCCCGCCCCGGTGAAGTTCTTCACCGAACCGGAGGAGTCCTGCGCGCGCGCCCTGCTCAACCTGCTCACCGGCCAGGACGGATCCGAGGGTGAGCTGGCCGTCCCGGTCCTGGAGATGGTCGACGCCCGGCTGGCGGCGGGCGAAACCGACGGCTGGCGGTACGACGACATGCCCGAGGACGGCCAGGCGTGGCGGAACACGCTGACCCTCCTCGACGCGGACGCCCATCAGCTTTCCGGCGCCGCGTTCGCGGACACCCCGCCCGCCGATCAGGCCAGGCTCGTCCAGGCGGTGCAAGACCTGGGGTCCGGGAACTGGCACGGGCTGCCCGCCGCCCACGTGTGGAGCCTGTGGACCCGGTACGCATGCACGGCCTTCTACGCTCATCCGTCCGCGTGGGCCGAGATCGGCTTCCCCGGGCCGGCCTATCCGCGTGGCTACAAGAACATCGGGGTGGGCAAGCGCGAGCCATTCGAGGCGGGCGACGCGCACCCCGCCGAGGATCCGGTCCGGGAGGGCGTCTGATGGGCGTCCGGGAGCGTAACGAGTCGGCCTGGCTGCTGCCCAACGACGGCACCCGGACCAACCACCGGCTGCGCCAGGACATGCGGCGGTACGCCGACACCGACGAGATCGACCTGGTCATCGTCGGCTGCGGCGCGGGCGGCTCGGTCATGCTGCAGCGCCTGGCCCGGGCCGGGTGGCGGGTGGCGGCCCTGGACGCCGGCCCGTTCTGGGACCCGGACGCCGACTGGGTGAGCGACGAGGCGGGCTCGCACCACCTGTACTGGACCGACCCGCGAGTGATCGCCGGGTCCGACCCGGTGCCGATGGGCTCGAACAACTCCGGGCGCGGCGTCGGCGGGTCGATGGTCCATTACGCGGGCTACACCCCGCGTTTCCACCCGAGCGACTTCGCCACCTACACCCAGGACGGCGTGGGCGCCGACTGGCCGGTGAGCTACCCCGAGCTGCGCCCGTACTACGAAGAGATCGAGCAGGAACTCCCGGTGGCCGGCGAGCGCTGGCCGTGGGGCGACCCGCACGGCTACCCGCACCGGCCGCACCCGGTCGGCGGGAACGGCGAGGTGTTCCTGCGCGGGGCGGGCAAGCTCGGGATCATGGCCAAGGTCGGGCCGGTGGCGATCGCCAACGGCCGGTTCGGGAACCGCCCGCACTGCATCTACCGCGGCTTCTGCCTGCAGGGCTGCAAGGTCAACGCCAAGGCATCGCCGCTGATCACGCACGTCCCCGACGCGCTGGCGCACGGCGCGGAGGTACGCCCGGACGCGATGGTGACCCAGATCGCCGTGGACAAGCTCACCGGCCGCGCGCTCGGAGTGCACTACGTTACCGGCGGCCGCGAGCGATTCCAGCGGGCCCGGATGGTGGCGGTGGCCGGGTACTCCATCGAGACGCCCCGGCTGCTGCTCAACTCGGCGTCCAGCCGGTTCCCCGAGGGCCTGTGCAACGACTTCGACCAGGTCGGCCGCTACCTCATGGTGCAGGGCGCGCCGCAGACCGCGGGCCGCTTCGACGCCGAGGTGCGGATGTACAAGGCGCCGCCGCCCGAGGTCAGCTCCGAGGCGTTCTACGAAACCGACCCGGCCCGGGACTACAAGCGCGGGTTCTCGATCCAGACCGTCTCGCCCCTGCCGATCACCTGGGCCGAGCACGTCGCGGCGCAGGGACACTGGGGCCCGGCGCTGCGCGAGTACATGAGCGACTACGTGCACTGGTCCTGCCTCGGGGCGCTCTGCGAGTTCCTGGCCCGGCCGGAGAACCGGGTGACGCTGGCCGACGAGAAGGACTCCTACGGCCTGCCGGTGGCCCGGTTCTCCTACTCCCAGTGCGACAACGACCGGGCCCTGGCCCGCGCCGCGCAGGCGGTGATGGAGGACATCCTGCGCGCCGCCGGGGCGGACGAGGTCATCACCATCCAGCGCTACGCCCACCTGGTCGGCGGGGCCCGGATGGCCGCGGACGAACAGCACGGGGTGGTCGACCGGTACGGCCGGACCTTCGCCGTGCCCAACCTGTACATCGCCGACGGCAGCGTGCTCCCCACCCAGGGCAGCGCCAACCCGGCCCTGACCATCATGGCCGTGGCGGCGCGGACCGCCCGTCACCTGGCCGCCGGCAGTTCCTAACCCACGGAAGGATAGACATGGCACCGACAGTTGCCGATTACCTGCTCGAGCGGCTGCGCGCCTGGGACGTCCAGCACGTATTCGCCTACGCCGGAGACGGGATCAACGGCATCCTGGCCGCCTGGGGCCGGGCGGACAACAAGCCGCAGTTCGTCCAGGCCCGGCACGAGGAGATGGCCGCCTTCGAGGCGGTCGGGTACGCGAAGTTCACCGGGCGGCTCGGCGTGTGCATGGCCACCTCGGGACCCGGGGCGATCCACCTGCTCAACGGCCTGTACGACGCCAAGCTGGACCACGTGCCCGTGGTGGCGATCGTGGGCCAGACCAACCGCAGCGCCATGGGCGGCTCCTACCAGCAAGAAGTCGACCTGCTCTCGCTGTACAAGGACGTGGCCAGCGACTACGTGCAGATGGTGACGGTCCCGGAGCAGCTGCCCAACGTGCTGGACCGCGCCATCCGCGTCGCTCTGGCCGAGCGCGCGCCCACCGCGATCATCATCCCGGCCGACGTCCAGGAGCTGGCGTACTCCGCGCCCAGCCACGCGTTCAAGATGGTGCCCTCGTCCCTCGGGGACAGCTGGCCGACCGTCGCGCCGGACGATGAGGCGTATCGTCCGCGCCGCCGAGATCCTGAACGCCGGGACCAAGGTGGCCATCCTGGCCGGGCAGGGCGCACGCGGGGCACGGCACGAACTCGAGCAGGTGGCCGAACTGCTCGGCGCCGGCGTGGCCAAGCCGCTGCTCGGCAAGGACGTGCTCTCCGACGAGCTGCCGTACGTGACCGGGTCGATCGGGCTGCTCGGCACCCGGCCGAGCTACGAGCTGATGATGAACTGCGACACGCTGCTCACCGTCGGCTCGAGCTTCCCGTACACCCAGTTCCTGCCGGCCTTCGACCAGGCCCGCGCCGTCCAGATCGACATCGACGGCAAGTTCATCGGGATGCGCTACCCGTACGAGGTCAACCTGGTCGGGGACGCGGCCGCGACGCTGCGCGCCCTGATCCCGCACCTGCGGCGCAAGGAGGACCGGTCCTGGCGCGAGGGCATCGAAGACCGCGTAGCCAAGTGGTGGCGGTCGATGGACGCCGAGGCCGAGGTGCAGGCCGATCCGGTCAACCCGATGCTGCTGTTCCGGGAGCTGTCCGCCCGGCTGCCGATGAACGCCATCGTCACCGCGGACTCCGGCTCCTCGGCCAACTGGTACGCGCGGCAGCTGCGCTTCCGCGGCGACATGCGCGGCTCGCTGTCCGGGAACCTGGCCACCATGGGCCCGGGCGTCCCCTACGGCATCGGCGCGAAGTTCGGCCACCCGGACCGGCCGGTCATCGTGTTCGCCGGGGACGGCGCGATGCAGATGAACGGCCTGGCCGAGCTGATCACGATCAAGCACTACTGGCAGGAATGGGCCGACCCGCGGCTGATCGTCGCGGTGCTGCACAACAACGACCTCAACCAGGTCACCTGGGAGATGCGGGCCATGGAGGGCGCGCCCAAGTTCACCGAGTCCCAGCGGCTGCCCGACGTCTCCTACGAGGGTTTCGCCCGCAGCCTGGGCCTGCACGGGATCGCGGTGGACAAGCCGGACCAGATCGGCGCGGCCTGGGATCAGGCGCTGGCCGCCGACCGGCCCACCGTGCTGGACGTCCGGACCGACCCGGACATCCCGCCCATCCCGCCGCACGCCACCTTCGAGCAGGCCAAGGACGCCGCCAAGGCGCTGCTGAAGGGCGACCCGAACCGGTTGGGCGTGCTCAAGGAAGGCCTGATGACCAAGGCCCGGGAGATCCTGCCGGGCGGGAACGAGTAACCCCGGACGCAGCCGGCCTCCCGGGTTAACGCCGGGAGGCCGGGCTGGCGCCGGACCATGAGCAGGGCGATGTCGTCGCGGGCGGACCCGCTGCCGACCAGCGCCTGCATCACCGTGGCGCACGCATCGTCGGCGGGCTGCGGTGTCAGCGCCTGGCAGAGCCGGGCGAGCCCGTCATCGATCAGCTCACCGCGGCGCTCGATCAGCCCGTCGGTGTAGAAACAGAGCAGCGCGCCCGGCGGGATCGGCAGGGTGGTCACCGGGCGTAGCGCCGGATCGGCGACGCCGATGATCAGGCCGACCGGGACGCTGGCCAGTTCCGCGGGCCGACCCGGATACGCGATGACCGGAGGGAAATGCCCGGCCAGGCAGATGTCCATCCGGTCCAGGCCCGGGTCGATGACCGCGTACAGCACGGTGGCCATCGCGTCGGCTTCGAAGTGCTGAATCTTGCGGTCGAGCCTGCTCAGCACCTCGGCCGGATCCCTGGTTTCCAGGGCGTAGGCGCGCAGGGCGCTGCGCATCCGGCCCATGATGACCGCGGCGGGCAGGCCGGATCCGGCCACGTCGCCGATGACCACGCACAGCTCTCCGGTGGGCAGCGTGAACACGTCATACCAGTCCCCGCCCACCCCGCCGCTGCCCGGGATGTAACGGGCCGCCAGCTCCGCCCCCGGGACCGCGGGCAACGCGGTCGGCATCAGGCTGCGCTGCAGCGCGGCCGCGGCCTGGCGGTCGGCCTGGACGGTCATGGACTGCACGGCCGCGGCGGCCCGGTCCGCGGCCAGCTGCAAAAGCTCGACCTCATGCCCGGTGAACCGCCGCGGCGTCAGCGAGCCGACGTGCAGCACGCCGATCACCCGGCCGCCCGCCACCATCGGCACGCCCATCATCGACTGGATGCCCTTGGCCCACAGGATCGGGTTGAGCACGGTGGTGTGGTCGACGTGATCCAGGATCACCGGCTGGTGCGAGGCGGCGATCCGCCCGGCAAACCCCCGGCCGACCGGGATGCGCACGCCCTGGTTGACCTCTTCCTCCAGCCCCGCGGCCGCGGTGGCGATCAGCTGCCCCGACGCAAAGTCCAGCAGCAGCACCGCCGCCGTGTCGGTCTGCAAGACGTCCCGGGTCCGCTCCAGCAGCTCAGCAAGCAGCTCGCGATCATCCAGACGCGACAGCGCCGCGTCGGTGATCGACTGGATGGCCCGCAGCTGGTCCTCGATGGGGTCCGAGTCTAGTCGCGCGGTCACGGAACAATGATCAGCGCCCTGGGCATGGCAGCCTCCTTTGCCTCTCTCTTTCTTGCCTGTTCCGACCAGGACAAACCAGTCGATTCTCCAGGCCACGCGGTTGTGTCTAGGGGGCTACAGCAGGCTTCCCGGCCGGCGCGCGTACGACGCCGGGAGCCCGAGCGTAACCACACCGAGCATGACGGCCGCCACAGGCGCCGTCCGCGCCCGCACGCTCGTGCTCACCAGGATGCCCCGCCATTCGTTCGGCCGTCCGTCCGCGATCCCCCACCTTAGGCGCGCCGCGTTCCGAGATCGTTACGACCTGCGGCCGGCGGCCCCATCCAACGAATACGGGTAACGCTCGGCCCGGCGCGCAAAGTTCGGACCCGGCCGCGCGGATTCAGTAAGTAAGTATTTCGCTTTACCGCATAGATCAGGCAGCGGGTCATATTGGCCTGAATAGCTCGCCTCGAACGCAACAGCCTATGATTTTCGTCATCGGCGATTCCGTTCGGAGCCTGATTTATATGACAGTGTGGGGTGGGCGGCGTGTCGCCGGTCCCTACCCTACTCAGGAGGTTGCTATGCATCTCAAAGACAGCGAACTCGCGGACAAGCTGGCTGGTCAGGTCGAAGGCGGCCAGCTGAACTCCGCTGTGTTCGCCCGCGTGCCCACCTCGCTAAGCTTTACGCGGATGCTGACTCCGCTCGGTAACTATTTCATCGCTCGTCCCGCTGCCCGTTCGGCCGCGCACACAATCACCGAAGATACCGAGGTGCCTCTGGATGCGGCAGTGGTGCTCGGGTTGTCGGCCGACGCTTTGCACGTATGGAGCGCTGACCCGATGCTGAATCAAGTTCATGACTACCTCGGGTATGTGCCGCTAGAGCGAATAAACGCCATGAACGCCACCCCCGGCCGGAAATGGCAGCCGTTCTCGATCACGCTCAGCGGAGGTCAGGAGATCGAACTCGAGGCCCGCGGGGCGATCCATGAACTTGTCGCCAGCTACCGACAGTCCGTCCAGGCGGCAGGTGGGGCCCTCTGACCAGCCCGTCTTAGACAGGCGGTCCGCCGCGGCGCGGGTGAGCGCAGACCGTACGGTGGTGCCCAGTCACGGCACTCACCTGGAGGCACGCAGCCATGAGCATCGAGCGCGAGAAGCAGGTCGCCGCGGACGCCGCCGCGGAGCTGGTCGAGAACGACATGACCGTCGGGCTGGGCACCGGTTCGACCGTGGCGTACCTGCTCCCGGCCCTGGCCAGGCGATCGCTCGACATCCTGTGCGCCGCCACGTCGCCGCGCACCGAGCACGCGGCGCGCGAACTGGGCCTGCGGATCGAGGACGTGGCGAGCATCGACCGGTTCGACCTCACCATTGACGGCGCGGACCAGGTCGCCCCGGACGGCTGGCTGGTCAAGGGCGGCGGCGGCGCGCATACGCGGGAGAAGATCATCGCCGGGGCCGCAGACCGGTTCGTCGTCATCGTCGATTCCTCCAAGCCGGTTCCGGCGCTGCACGGCCCGGTCCCCCTCGAGCTGCTGTCCTTCGGGCTGAGCGTCACCATGCGCCGGGTCGCTCCGGCCTCCCGCCGCGACGCCCCGCTCAGCCCGGACGGCGGCGTGATCGCGGACTACCAGGGACCGGTGGAGGACCCGGCGGCGCTGGCCATCCGGCTGTCCGGTACGCCTGGGGTTGTCCAGCACGGCCTGTTCCCGCCGGCCATGGTGAGCACGGTCCTGGTGGGCCGGGGTGAGTCGGTTGACCGGATCGACTTCAAATCCGGTGCTTGAAGGGTGGCTTTAGGCCGAAGTTCCCCCCGCGCAATGGGTCCGGAGGGTTCCAACGTGCCTGTGAGCAGCGGACTTGTGCCCGCCACAATACAGAACGTAGTCATGTAAAATAACAGCCCTAGCTGATAGATGACCTGATTTCTGCTATCATGTGCACATGTACGTGGCTAAGGTCCCGAACCGGGGGTCACCGCCCGCCGTCCTGCTCCGGGAAAGCTACCGCGAGGCCGGGAAGGTCAAGAACCGCACCCTGGCCAACCTGTCGGCCTGGCCCGACGCCAAGGTCGACGCGCTGTCCCGGGTCCTGAAAGGCCAGCCGCCGCCCGCCGCGGACCTGGACGGGACGTTCGAGATCACCCGCAGCCTGCCGCACGGCCACGTCGCCGCCGTCCTGGGCACGGCGCGCCGGCTGGGCCTGGACGAGCTGATCGACCCGGTGCCGTCCCGGCACCGGGACCTGGTGATGGCGCTGGCGGCCGCGCAGGTGATAGATCCGGGTTCCAAGCTGGCCATCGCCCGGGGGCTGCGGGACGCCACTGCCGCCAGCTCCCTGGGCGAGGTCCTCGGCGCGGGATGCTGCGATGAGGATGACCTGTATGAGGCGATGGACTGGCTGGCGGCCCGGCAGCAGACGATCGAGGACGCGCTGGCGGCCCGGCACCTGGCCGGCGGCACCCTGGTCCTGTACGACGTCTCCTCCGCCGCGTTCGAGGGGCGGACCTGCCCGCTGGGCGCCATCGGGCACCCAAAGGACGGGGTCCGCGGCCGCCTGCAGATCGTCTACGGGCTCCTCACCTCGAAAGAGGGCATCCCGGTCGCGATCGAGGTGTTCGCCGGCAATACCGGCGACCCGGCGACCGTGGCCGCCCAGGTGACCAAGGTCAAGGACCGGTTCGGCATCGCCCAGGTGGTGCTGGTCGGGGACCGGGGCATGCTGACCGCCGCCCGGCTGCGCGAGGACGTCCGGCCCGCTGGCCTGGACTGGATCACCGCGCTGCGCGCCCCGCAGGTCAAGAAGCTGGTCCGGGACGGCGACCTGCAGCTGACCCTGTTCGATGTCCAGGACCTGGCCGAGATCACCTCCCCGGACTTCCCCGGCGAGCGGCTGGTGGCCTGCAAGAACCCGTTCCTGGAAGCCGAGCGGGCCCGCAAGCGCGAGTCGCTTCTCGCGGCGACCGAGGCTGACCTGCAGAAGATCGCCGCCGCGTGCGCGCGGGCCCGGCGGCCGCTGCGCGGCCAGGACACGATCGCGGTGCGCGTGGACAGAGTCCTGAACCGGCGCAAGGTCGGCAAGCACTTCACCATCGCCATCACCGACGACAGCTTCAGCTACGCCCGCAACCAGGACTCCGTCACCGCCGAGGCGAAGCTGGACGGGATCTACGTGCTGCGCACCAGCGTCGGGCCCGGCGACCTGGACAGCCCCGAAGTGGTCTCCTCCTACAAGGCCCTGGCCCAGGTCGAGCGGGCCTTCCGCGCCTTCAATACCGACCTGGACATCCGGCCCATCCGGCACCGGACCGAGGACCGGGTCCGCGCGCACGTGTTCTTGCGGATGCTGTCGTACTACATCACCTGGCACATGCAGGCCCGGCTCGCGCCCGTCCTGTTCACCGACGACGACAAGCCAGCCGCCCAGGCCGCCCGGTCCAGCCCGGTCGCCCCCGCCGCCCGCTCCCCGAAGGCACTGGCCAAGGCGGCCGCCAAGCGCACCGGTGACGAGCTGCCGGTGCACAGCTTCGCCAGCCTGCTCACCGACCTGGCCACCATCTGCCTGAACACCATCACCCCCGCCGACCCGGCCCTGCCCGGCTTCCGGCTGATCACCACCCCGACCGCCGTCCAGCACCACGCCTTCGACCTGCTCGGCGTCAGCCACCGCCTTGGCATCGCGTAGTCAGCAGCCCGGCCCGGACATCACGAAAGCCCAGGAAAACGGCCTAGCACGCGGATCGCTGGGGGAATTCGGGTTAGGGCTCGCGCGACTCCTGGCACTCGGACGCCGTGCGGTGATGCTGGCGGGACTGGAGAGGCTCAAGTCGGCTTCCACGGTCGGTGTTTAACGACGTCGTTGCCGCAATGACGCGCACCTGACGACGTGGTTGCCACAACGACGCTGTCGGGCGGGGTGCGCGCTGGCGTGGGCCGTCAAGCGGAGGCGCTGCTCCACCTGCCGCGCCCGCCCCGCCCAGACAAGATTCCCGGGGACTACCGGGCCAGGGCGAGGAGTTCGGCGACGGTTTGCCGGGCGCCGGGGTCCCCAATCCGGTTGATCGCGATGATGGGCGCGATCGCGCGGCACCAGGCGTACAGCCGGTCCGGGTCCAGTCCGGCGGCAGGCGCGAGGGCCGCGCACCGGTGGCCGACGCCGTCGCGGCCGGCGCCGTCCAGGGCATAGTCCACGGCGTCGAAGCACGGATCCCCGACGCAGGCCCGGGGGTCGATGGCGACCAGCCCGCGCGCCGGGCCGCCGTCGAGCACGTTGCCCAGGTGCAGGTCGCCGTGCAGCAGCACCTGCGCCGGGGCGCTGGCCAGCAGCCGGTCATAGCGGCTTGCGCCCCGGTCCAGGTCCGCGGGGCGGACCTGCTGGCCGATGGGCGGCTCGGCCAGCCTGCGGCCGATCCGGGCGAAGAACTCATCGCACCGGCCGCGCAGGTCGCGCGGGAATCCGGGCGGCGGCGCGGCCGCGCGGTGCAAGGCCCGGATCAGGTCTCCCCAGGCCTGCGGCGAGGGCGGATCCGGCAGCTCATCGGCGCCCGTGCCCGGCTCGACCGATTCGAGCAAGACCGCCCCGGCGGCCGCATCGACGGCCAGCACGGCGGGTACCTTGCCGCTGGGCGCGAACAGGCGAAGCATGGCCGCCTGGTCGGCCAGGAAGGCCGGGTCCGGGCTGAGCTTGAGCACGGCGCCGGTGCCCCCGGCCTGGCTGCAGTACAGGACCACCGAACTGGCCCCGTAGGCATAGGTCTCGCCGAGCTTGAGCCCCCACCGGGCTGCTACCTCATCAGCCAGCACGGGAACACCCGAGCACCAGGTCGCGACCCGGGGCCCGAACCGGAGCGACAGAGTCGCCGTGATCTCCCCCACCAGGCGCGCATAATCCACGGTCGCAAAGCTAGCGGATACGGTCGGTACGTGCCCGATGCGATCTTTGCTCACCCTCGGCTGGCGCTGGTCTACGACGCGTTCGACGGGCCGCGCGACGACCTGGCCGCCTACGTCGCCATCGCGGCGGAACTGGGCGCGGACCGCGTGCTGGACGTGGGCTGCGGGACCGGGTGCCTGGCCATCGCGCTGGCCGCGACCGGGCGCACCGTGACCGGCGTCGACCCGGCCGCGGCCTCCCTCGACGTGGCCCGGTCCAAACCGGGCGGCGGCGCGGTGACCTGGATCCACGGCGATGTCGCCGCGGTGCCGGCGGCCAGCGCCGACCTGGCCGTGATGACCGGGAACGTGGCCCAGGTGTTCGGCACCGACGAGGAGTGGGACGGGGTGCTCCGGGCCATCGGGGCCGCGCTCGGCCCGCGCGGGTACCTGGTCTTCGAGACCCGGCGCCCCGGACGCAGGGCGTGGCAGGAATGGCAGGCCGAGACCGCCCCGGTCCGCCGGGACGTCCCGGGCAGCGGCCTGGTCGAGCGGCGGCTCGAGGTCACCGCCGTGGACCTGCCGTTCGTCTCGTTCCGCCTGACTTACACGTTCCTGGCCGACGGCGCGATCCTCACGTCGGACTCCACGCTGCGGTTCCGCGACCGAGACGAGGTGGAGGCGAGCCTGACCGCCCGGGGCTACCGGGTACGTGAGGTGCGGGACGCCCCCGATCGCCCCGGCCGCGAGTTCGTGTTCATCGCCGAGCGGACGGTCAGACGGTGACCTTGATCGACGCGTTCGGGGGCGCTGCCGGGCCGCCGTTGGCCCAGACCTGGATGTTGTAGGTCCAGCCGGCCACCAGTCCGGTCAGCACCGCGGAGTTGGCAGCCGGGGTCTCATGCGCGTAGACCTCGCCGTTCAGGCCGACCGCCTGGACGGTGTAGCTGGCCGCGGCGGTGCCGTCGACGGTGACCGCGTCCCAGCTGACGGCCAGGCTGACCGCGCCCGCCGCCAGTCCGGTCGGGGCCGGGTACGGCACCGCGCCGCCGGGATTCTGGTTGAGCGCGGACCACGTTTGCGGGCCGACGACCCCGTCCACGGTCAGCTTCTGCGTGGTCTGGAACGCCTTGACCGCGGCCAGGGTGGCGGGACCGAAGTCGCCGTCGACGGTGAGCGTCGCACCCCAGACGTTCAGCCGGGTCTGCAGCGCGGTGACCGCCGAGCCGGTGTCGCCCTCGGTGAGGATCGGGTTGCCGCCGGTCTGGGCGCCGGTCGATACCTGAGTCTGGAAGTCGGCCAGCGTGCCCTGGTAGGCGTTCATGTCCACGTTAGAGACTCCGTTGAGCGTTGCGGTCGAGGTGTACTGCCAGATGAGAGGGGTCATCCCGCCGTAGGCGGCCCAGCCGGGCCCGGTGTCGCTGTAACCGGTGTAGTCGGAGGAGACGAGCAGCATGCCGAGGTCGGTGACCGGGGACAGCGAAGCCTGGCCCAGGTTGCCCTGCCAGTACCAGTGCGGGAGGTACAGCAGGTAGACCGTGCCGCCCAGCGCCCGGTACTGGTTGATGAAGGCCACGGCGTCGGAAATCTGCGGCGCCGAGGCGATCGTGCCGTTGGAATTGTAGGTCGGCTCGCAGTCGATCATCAGCGGCATCCCCGCCCCCACCCGGCTAAAGGCGTATGACGCCTGGCCCGCGCCATTGCCCGCGTGCAGGAAGTGATAGGCGCAGAAATAGGCGCCGGCGCTGGCCGCGCGCCCCTTGGCCGGGGCATAGTCCGGGTTGGTGTAATTGTCGTTTTCCGTCGCCTTGACCATGACAATGACGTAGCCAGAAAAGCTGATGCCAGCCTGATAATCGGACACGTCAGGATAGAAGATGGTCATCGTTGCCTCTCTGGCCATGAGCCTGCTGCCGGGCCCCGGCGGCGAGGCCGGTTTGCCCAAGGAGACCCTAGGACGGATCCCCACCTGACGGAGGCCGAATCCCGCTGGCAGATACCTCTCCGGGCCAGATTCAGCCGGCCGCGGGGGCGGGCCGCGCTGCACCAGCTGTGCGGGCCGATGCTGGATCAGCCCGCGCACGGTCGAGTGGCACCTGCGCAAGGTGCTAACAGCCCAGGTCAAACAGGGTAAGGTCCGCCGCGTGCAATACCCGTGCAACAGTCACGCTGCGTGTTGCCGCTGGTGACAAAGCCACGCTTGCCCAGAGCGGGACACGAGCGTTACGGTTGACGCGAATCGGGGCTAACGGCTGCGGCGGCCCCGTGGGAGGCCCTTGGGCTACGGCCTGCATGACCGGGAGGGCCGACGACACCGAAGTATCCCGGCGGTTTTGAGCGCCCCCAGGAGGCGCGACGACACCTAAATCTCCTGATCAGGCCCGCAGCGTAGAGCCCTGATCCTGGAGACCCGCATGCCAACCCCGACAGGGCGGCGCCCCGCTGCCCGCAGGCTCGCCTCGGTCCAGGCTGTCGCCGCGATGTACGACGTGGACCCCAAGACCGTCCGCCGCTGGATCGCCTCCGGGCTCGTCACCGGGTACCGGGTAGGCGACCGGCTGGTCAAGCTCGACCTGAACGAGGTCGAGGCCAAGGTCGTGACGGTGGTCATCGCTGCGGACGCCGGGTGATGGCGCCGCCGGGCCGGGACGCGGAAGCGGCCCCCGACCTGTCCAAGGGAGCCGCCTCCACAGAACCCCAACAGCCGCCCGGCCGTGAAGCCACGTCCACGGTAGCACCGGGGGCCGACAGCGGCCGGGACCTCGACGCCGACCTGTCGGTGATCCGCACCGTGGCCGACGAGCTCGGCGTGTGGCTGGCGATCTGGTCGGCCAGGGCCGAGCCCGACGCCCATGCCCGGCGCTGCGCCTCAGACGGCATCCTGGCGATCGACGCCGCGCTCGCCGCGCTCTACCGGGTCCGCGCCCGGTGGGTTACCGAGACACACCAGGCCGACGACGCCGCCATGGACCGGGCCGGCGCGCTGCTCGACCGGCTGCGCGACGACTCCAGGCCGTGACGCCTGGAGCCGTCCCGCACGCGACCTCTCGCCACCACCGCCCCGAAGCGCTACGACGAAGGGAGCCGGTGATGTCCACGATAAACGGCGAGTGCCCCAAGTGCGGCCTGGAGCACGATCAGGTAGACGTGCTCCGGTGGCTCTGGCTGCTCCGCGATACCAAGCCCAAGCCGACCGGCAAGGCCATCGGCATCCTGGTCATGCTCGCCGCGCGGATGGACGCGACGACCGGCTGCGGGTGGACGACCGACCCGGACCTGGCCGAGCTGGCCGGGTGCGGCAGGCACGCCGTGGAGCGGGCTACCCGGTGGGGGCGGGACCGGCTGCTGCTGCACCGGGTCAGCAAGGGCTACCGGATCACCGACGAGCGCGGCGAGAAGTCGCATTGGCTGCTGACCGACCCGGCCGCTCAGCGCCTGCTGACCGACGCGGCTCTCCAGCGCCGCATCAGCGCAGCCCTGGCCCCCGACCCAACGTCCCATTCACGGGGGGATGGCTCCCCCGACCCAACGTCCCGCTCACGGGCGGATGGGTCCGACCGAACGTCCCATTCCGGGGGGGATGGCTCCCCCGACCCAACGTCCCGTTCACGGCGACCCAACGTCCCATCCGTGACCGACCCAATAGCACCGCAACGGGCCTCTAAAGCTAGTCCAGAGAAGCTAGTCCAAGAAGCTAAACCAACTCCTCATCGTCCTGTAGTCAACGGCCCCCTGGAAGGGGTCCGCGACGGCCAGGGCGACGACGATTCCGAGACCAGATCAACACCAGAACCCGGCCCCCAGCGCGGCTCGTGCGGAGTCTGCGGCGGCACCCGGTACCGCGTCGGCGTGGACGGGCTGCTCCCGGTTCACGGTCCCCGCCGCGCCCGGTGCAAGGGCTCCCGGCAGCCGCCCGGCATCCAGCCCGCCGAGCCCGGCGACGACGAGGACCAGGCCGACGATGACGAGTTCGAACCCCCGTTCTGAGGAGGACCCACCCGATGAGCCCGGAGCAGGTCGAGGACGCGATCCGCGCCGCCGCCGCGCTGATCACGGCGGTGGCCGACCGGAACCTGGATGACGCCGAGGCCCTGGCCCGGCCCGGCCCGTCCTGGGCTCTGGCGCTGTGGCTCAGCGACACGCTGAGGTCCGCCGGGGCTGACCCGGCCAGGTGGGCTGCGGTGGTCATCGCTGACAGCGTGGCGTTCGAGGCCACCAGGCCCCAGGAATCCACCGGAGGAGAATCACCATGACGAGGGGCAAGTCCGGTGAACACCAACTGAAAGACCAAAGCGGAGTTCTATGCCCCGTCTGCGGCGGCCCGGTCCCGCCTAAGCGACATGCTGGCGGACAGCCGAGAATCTACTGCTCGGTGCCATGCAGGACCCGTGCGCAGCGCCGGAGGAGGCTCGGCTTGCCGGTAAACCGGCCCCTGGGCTGGCGTCCGGCTTCCCGCCGCTGGGCGCTGCCCGAGGCCGCGTCAGACGCGGGCTGGAAGCTCCGCAAGGCCGTCGAGCGGACCGGCCGGATCATGGCCGACGACCGGCTGCCCGTCAACAGGAGGAAGGTGGCCGCCGAGCTGGACGGCCACCTCCAGTACGCCGCTGATGCCTGCGCCCGCATGCTCAGCCAGCTCCGCGAGGAAGGATAGCCCGATGCCCGAAGTCGAGATTACCGAGGTCAGCCCCGCCATCGCCGCCGAGTGGCTGGCGTTGAACACCCACAACCGTCACCCGCGCCGCAACGTGGTGATGGCCTACGCCGCCGACATGGGCGGCGGGCACTGGCAGTTCAACGGCGACGCGATCAGGTTCGCCGCTGACGGCGCGCTGCTCGACGGGCAGCACCGGCTCCAGGCGATCATCGAGGCCGACGTTGTGCTCCCGCTGCTGATCGTGCGCGGCCTGACGCGCAGCGCTCAGGAGACCGTCGATGGCGGCGCCAAGCGGATGTTCAGCGATGTGCTCAAGCTACGCGGCGAGGCCAACTCCACGAACCTTGCGGCGGTCATCCGGCGGGTGACGCTGTGGGAGGCCGGTGCCCGCCGCAGCGAGGTCAACGTCCAGGCGACCAACGCGCAGATGTCCGAGACGCTGGAGAAGTACCCGTGGCTGCGCGACATCATCGTGCCCGCCAAGGCGACCGCCGAGGGCTCGCACCTGACACCCTCGGTCGCCGGGCTGTGCTGGTGGCTGTTCACTCGCATCGACGGCGAGGACGCCGACGCCTTCATGGCCCGGCTGCGTGACGGCCAGAACCTCGCCGCGCACGATCCGGTCTACGAGCTGCGCCAGGCAATCGCCAAGACCCAGGCGGGCTCGATGGGCTCGCGGTCACCGATCTACCTGACTGCGGTCACGATCAAGGCGTGGAACGCCTACCGCCGGGGCGAGCAGGTCGGCTCGATCAGCTACCGGCCCGGCGGCGCCCATCCTGAGCTGTTCCCCGAGCCCGAGTAGCTGGAGGCGCCCCATGACCCACGACCACGACCGCCCGGACACCGCCGACATGCGGGCTGCGCTCGCCACCGCCCGCGCCATCCTCGACGGCGCCGACCACGGCGCAACCCACCAGGCCGCCGAGGGCGGGTCCTGCGCGGCCTGTGTCGCGGTGGCCGGGATCGCGTACGGCACCACGCTGGCCTCCACGATGGCCGGGGACACGGGGTTCATGTCCGAGCCGGTGCGCCTCGCGCTGCTCGCCGCCGTGGACGCCACCGAGGCCGAGCTACGCGGCTCGGCCAACTGACCTGGAGCTGGCCGGGTGCGGGGTCTACGATGGGCCTCATTGCCCGTGCGGCGTGATGCGGCGGGCAGCCGGTAGCCGAATCCGGGCGCTTCACGAGGCGTGATGCCGAGGCCCGGCCAGCGTGCAGCGTGATGCGGCGCTGGCCCGGTGGCGCGGAAACGCGGCGATGGCTCCCGTGACCCCGCCCTGTAGCAGCCGGCTCATCCGGGCACCGATCCCGGCCCGGCCGCCCGCGTGGCCCTAGCGCCGACCACGTTCCACCCCGCGCTTGAAAGGCCCGAGCCATGCCCCCAGCCCCCATCACTGGCGACAGCTTCGCTGGCGTCCCGTTCCCGCCCGATGTGCAGCGGCGGATCATCAACCTGCTGATCGACTCGGCGCCGTTCGCCGCGAGCTTGACCCGGCAGGGCACGGACCGCTCGTCGGTGGCGTGGCCGACCGCCAAGCCGTCGAATGCCGCGTGGCTGGGCGAGCTCCAGCCGTTCCCCGAGGCCAACATGGGCGACGACGCGTACGTGGTCGGCGTCGCCAAGCTCGGGCAGATCCTCGACATGAGCAACGAGTCGGTGGGTGACAACTCGATCAACCTGACTGGCGAGCTGGCCCGGCTCCTGCGGGACAGCCTGAGCCGTGATCTGGATCTGGGTTTGCTGCTCGGCCGGGGCGCGGCTTCGCACGAGCCGGTCGGGGTCATCGGCGTGGCGGCCGAGGCTGCCGGTGCGGATCTGCTGGAGGCGGTGACCGTGGCGCGCGGCCAGATCGGGGATGCTGGCGGCGGCGCCGACACGATCGCGTGGTCCGCGACCGGGCTCGCGGAGGCCGACGCCAGCCGCGACGCCAACGGGCAGCTCGTCTACCCGAACGGGTTCGCCGCCGCGATCGGGCTCACCCCCGTGGTGGTGCCGCAGCTCGCGACGCCGCTGGTGTACGACAAGTCGCGGTGTTTCCTGGTGGTGCGGAACGACGTGGCCGTGGACATGTCCCGCGACTGGCACTTCCACCTCGACGCGCTGTCGCTGCGGGTCAAGGGCCGGTTCGCGGCGGCGATCCCCGACCCGAACAAGGCGATCCGCAAACTGGAGATCGAGGGCGACGATGCGCGCCGTCCCGCCGGGGCGAGGCCACGGCCAGCGGCCAAGCACGCGTAGGCCGAGCGCTGATCCTGCCCGAGCCCGACCGGCCGCAGGCGGTCGAGGCCGAGGACCTGGCGCCCGAGGTGTGGGTGACCGGCCGCCCAGCGCTGCTCGGCCGCTATCCACAGGCGGTGGACGTGGAGGTGTTCGTGGTCGATGAGGAGACGCGGCGCTCCTGGTCCCCGACACGCGGGCGGCGTGATGCCGCTCGTGCGGTCGTGCCGGAACCGCTACTGCCCCGAGTACGCGGGCGACGATGGCTGGTGCGATCGGCACCGCCGGGAGCCGTACTGGAGCTCGCCGCCGCTCCCGCCGGGCTGGCCCGCGATCCGCGCCGCGCAGCTCGCCGCGTTCCCGTGGTGCGCCGGGTGCGGGGCGCGGGCGACCGAGGTCCACCACGTCCGGGGCCGGGACGCCGGGCACGGGCCGGGGAACCTGGCCTCGCTCTGCCACGACTGCCACGCGACGATCACGCACCAGGAGGCCGGGTGGCTGTCGGCGCCGTGAATGGCGTCATCGATGATGACGAACCCGCGAGCATAATCCAGGGCCTCGACTGTCCGGGGGAGGTGCCAGCTCCGAGTAGCCCGCTGACCTGCGAGGAACTCCCTCCGTGATGCGTGACCTGGTGCGGGCACCGCTGACCGGGGTGTCGGCGGCGTCAGATGCGCTCTCGCCGAAGCGCCGACAGGCCGTTCACCGCAGCGTGACCGCGACGTGACGGGCCATAATGCTCCCGGCTCGGCCGAAAAGGGTAAAACCTGGGGCCGAGACAATGGCGCCGTGAGATGGCCTGGCTAGAGCATCGCGTCCGGGGTACCCCCCCACCCCCCGGTCGGCTCCCCCGCGCGGACGGGCCGTGCGCGGCGCCGTGAGTGGCCGCTGCGGGCCGCGACCGCGCGCCCTAGCCGGTTACCCCGGCCGCGCCCGTCCGTGCCGCTGACGGTGGTGCTGGCCGGGCCGGGGCCTGGAGGCCGCCGCCCTTGCCGCGCGAGAATGCCAGCGTGCCCCAGCCCGCACGCCGCGCGCCGAGCGCAAGACCCGTACGCGAGGCTGCCCGCCGCCGCGAGGCCTGGTGGCGGAGCTCCGGACCGGGGAGGCCCTGATCGCGTACGGCGCGTCGGCAGTTTTCGAACGGGATCGGCCCGGAGGAGGCGCGGGAGGTCGGCGCTGGAGGTCGTCGGCCCAGCTCTCGCCATGCTCGCCGCTGAGTCGCTGCCGCAAGAGCCGTCCCGGGCTGGCTCCAGGCCCATCGGGCGGCTCAGCTGGTGTCGACGGCTCGAGTCGCCGTCGGCGGTACACGCATAGGAGGCGACGGCTGCCACGGACCGGGGTGTCGGTACAAGACGGTGCAGCGGGTTACCTGGCCCGGCGGGCGGTGTCGAACAGACATCCAGAACGGCTGTAGTATCTGCGAGCGATTTACGCCGCCTACCTGCCGAAAGGGACTGACGAGTGACCACCACCACCCCGAGCTTTACCTACCGCGCGCAGACCGACCCGACGATCAAGACGTGGCACCTGGGCACCGCTGAGAGCGGGAGCCAGAGTGCGTGTGCGGGACCAGGCTGATCGAGCCGGACGACACCCGGCGGTTGCGCTGCGACGTGCCCGCCGACGGCGCCATTACGAGACGAGCGCCGACGTGGCCAAGGTGAGCTGCGGGAGCTGCAAGCGGAACCGGGAGTACGCCAAGGCGACCGCCGGGGCTCCTGGACAACCAGTTGAGCAGAGAGGCGCCGTGGCAGAGAGCCGCGCGCCGGAGCCGTGCCAGGACCGGGGACCCGCGCGCCGACCGCGCCGCCGCCGACGCCGAGGCAGGTGCCGGCGGCACGGTGATCGAGAAGAGACCCCGCGACCGGGACGACCGAGAGCAGGTCAAGCCCGAGTACGACCGCGAGGCTGAGCAGGGATCGCCGCCGAGCAGCCGCCAGGAACGCGAGGTGACCGGCCGGTACGAGGCCCGCGACGACGAGGCGGCTGGGAGTGCCGGTCGTGGAGAATCAGGTGGGTTCCGGACGGGTGAGCCGCCGTCGCTGCTGCTGGTGCTGGCGCCCGAGCGGATCGGGCTGCTGGCCGAGGCCCTGGCCGAGTATTTGGCCGGTGACGCGGGCAAGTTACCCGGCTGAAGGACGCGCCCCCGCGCGGAAGGTCCGGTAGTGCGGGCCGAGTTCGGGCCTCCAGCCGCACGCGCACAGCTCCACGTCCTCGTCGGGGGCCTGGGTCCAGATGCGGGACCCGCGCGTGCCAGGACGGCGCCGGGTGACCGGGAGGACCGGGTTGTGGACGAGCACCTTGCCGGGCGGTATCTCGCCCGGTCCCGGCTGGCGGTCGAGGTAGTCGCTCGCGGTGTGCATCGTGGTCATCCTCTCGCGCTCATGCCGCGCCGCCCCGAGCCCGGCGGGTCAGAGGCACCACGACCCCGGCGCGGCGGGAGAGCCGCTCGGCGTTCGCCGCGTCCCGCTCGGCGTCGGCGTGCTCGTACCGCGCCGCCATGCGCGGGTCGGACCACCCGGCCCGGTGCATCCGCTCTTTGAGCGTGGCGCCGTCGCGGGCCAGCCAGGTCATCCCGGTGTGCCGCAGGTCGTGGAAGTGGAATCCCGGCAGGCCCGCCTCGGCGCGGGCGGCGTTCCACTCGCGGTAGAGCACCGCGTGGTAGAGCTGGGCGCCTCGGGGCGTGGTGAACACCAGCGCGTCGCGGCCCGGCCCGCAGTGGGCGGCGAGGTGCGCGGCCAGCTCGGGGAGCAGGTGCGGCGGGACCGCCACGTTCCGCTTGCCCGCGCTCGACTTCGGAGGGCCTACCAGGATCACGCCGTCCACGCGGGTCATCGCCCGCCGCACCCGGAGCACACCGAGGTCCAGGTCCACGTCCTTGCGGCGCAGCTCGACCAGTTCCCCGAACCGCAGCTGGCAGTACGCGGCGAGCTGCACGATCATCTGCCACTGCGGGCGCATCGCCCCGGCCAGCGCGTCCACCTGCTCGGGGGTCGCGGCCTCGATCTCGTGGGCGCGGTCGGGGTCGGTGCCGCCGCCGGGCCGCCTGCACGGGTTCGACTCCCGGTGCCCTTCATCGATCGCGGCCTTCATCACCGAACTCAGCAGCCGGTAGGCGGTCGGCCCGCGTCGGGAGGGTCCGGGTGTAGCCGGCGTACCAGTCGTTGACCGCCGCCACGGTGATCGCGTCGATCCGGGCCGGGCCGAACGCCGGTATCAGGTGGCTGGCCAGGAGCCGCCGGTAGTTCCGCTCGGTGCTCGGGCGCAGCCCGTCCGAGGCCCGGTGGCCGATCACCCTCGCCGCGTACTCCGCGAAGGTCGGCACCGCCGCGCGGGCGGCCGGGGCCGGCTGGCCCCACGTCTCGCTCGCCACCGCGTTCTGCTGCCTGCGCAGCCACAGGTTCGCCGTGGTCTTGTCACCGAACGTCTTCGGGGCCTTGTGCCGCTGCCCGTCCGGCCCGGTGTAGATCGCCTGCCACCGCCCGGAGGGCAGTCGGCGGAGGCTACCGAAGTCCCGTCTCGGGGCTCGGGGTCTGGTCATGGGCGGTTCCTTCCTGGGCTTGCCCGTGCAACTAATACGTGCAATAACCAGGTTACCAACGTGTCCAAGCCAGTCCACTTACGGGCGTGCAGGCGGGGCGTGTGAAGGTGCTTGAGCTGGGCATACACCGCTCTGACTGCGAGGGCCGACGTGCGCAACACATGCGCAAGGTGTTCACCAAGCTCGGCGTCAGTTCGCGCCGGGAGCTCCAGACCGCGCTGCCCGACCGCGCCGGGCTGGCCCGGCCGGCCTGACATGGCGCCTCTTTCGGTAAGCGGCGGACGTGGCCGGGAGCACGCGGCACGCTCCGTTCGGTCAAAAGATCTTGGTCAGGAGCCAGAACGCGGCGGCCGTGCCCGTGCCGTAGGCCAGGTGCCCGCCCAGGTCCCAGGCCAGGGTCTTCGCGTCGTACTTCCAGATCGGCTGGTACAGGCCGGCCAGCGGCAGGACGGTGTAGTCGTTGGCGAAGAGCCCGGCGCCGAGGGACAGGCCGTACCGCAGACGCGGGACGGGCCGCGACCCGGCCACGGTGCCGTAGGCCACGCCCGTCCCCGATCCGTACCCCCAGTGCGCGGCGGTGCTGAGCGGCCAGACCACGCGATCGGGCAGCTTGCGCTGGGTGAAGCCCTCGATGACGCGCTTGGCCACCTGCCCCGGGTCCGGGGCAGTCTCCCAGCTGTCGACCGGCGCGAATTCCCAGGCCAGCTCTGCGTGCCGCCGCCACGGCGGTACTTCAGGTATTGCACGGCATCCAGGCAGACGGTCCCCACCGCGCCGGCCAGCAGGCCGGCGGCGGCGGCCGCCAGGGGAGTCAGCGGGTGCTTTGTGGTGCGCATAGCGGGCCTCCAGTCGAGGGTTCTCGGGGTTCAGGGCGCGAGCCAGGCCAGGGCCGCGGCGAGCAGGGCCTCGGTGCCGGTGCGCAGGCAGGGCTGCATCGGGGGCAGGAACTTCGGCGAGTGGTTGCTGGTCAGGTCATCCAGGTGGCCGAGCCGCTGGCCTGGCATTCGGCGCGGACGATCCGCTGGACCGCGTCCAGCATGCGCTGGCGGGTCACGCCGGAATAGCTGCGCAGCTTGAGCTCCAGGACGGCGAAGTCGGGGATGACGTTGCTCCTGGTGCCGGCCTGGCAGCTGCCTACGGTCACCACCGCGACGTCGCCGGGCGCGACCTCGCGCGACACGATGGTCTGCAGCCGGATGATGATCATGGCCGCGAGCACCACCGGGTCGATGGTGTTCTGCGGGCTGGCGCCGTGGCCGCCCCGCCCGTACACGGTGACCTTGAGGCTGTCGGCGGCCGGCATGAACGGGCCGGAGCGGGTGCGGACGGTGCCGGCGATGCCGGGTAGCAGGTGCTGGGCCAGCGCCACGTCCGGGACGGGGATCTTCTTAACAGGCCGTCGTCGACCATGTCCTGGGCGCCCTCGCCGGTCTCCTCGGCGGGCTGGAACAGCGGGATCAAGGTCCCGTGCCACCGGTCGCGGTGGTCGGCCATGAGCTTGGCCATGCTGATCACGCGGCCATGTGCAGGTCGTGGCCGCAGGCGTGGGCGGCCGGCCGCAGGTGGCCGCCGGCCGGCCGGGACGGTCACCGTGCTGGCGTAGGGGGCGCCGGTCTGGCCGGCCTCCCAGCTGGGGAATAGGCCAGCGTGGGGATGCCTTACACTAGCGACGGCGGCTACCCCCGCCACTCTCGCGGGTGAGCGGCCCGCGCGGTCGCTTATGTGAGCAGTCCGGTTTCGGTCAGACAGCCATTCGATGCTGTCGTGGACGCCTTCGAACATGACGCGACCCCGAACCACGATGGAGCTCCAGCATGCCCGGACGCCCCCGGCGTCAGCACACGTCTTCTTCCCGCAACGGCGGTCAGGGAACCGCACGGCGCGGGCCCGCCCCGCGCCAGCACGGTCCCGCCAGGCGGACCCAGCCCCCGGCGCGGCGCCCCGATCCGTACGCGGCGCTCGACCAGGCCCTGGCCGCCGCGGCCGCGGTACCGCAGCCCGACGCGGCCACGTTCGGCGCGCTCGGCGTCGACGACCGGCTGGTCGGCCTGCTGGCCGCGGGCGGCATCCGCGAACCGTTCGCGATCCAGGCCCGGGTGCTGCCCGACGCGCTGGCCGGGCGCAGCATCCTCGGCCGGGCGCAGACCGGATCGGGCAAGACGCTCGCCTTCGGCCTGCCGCTGCTCACCCGGCTGGCGGCCTTGGACACCCCGCGGCAGCAGAAGACGCCCCGCGCGCTGATCCTGGTTCCGACCAGGGAACTCGCCCAGCAGGTCGCCGACGTGCTCGCGCCGCTGGGCCGGCGCGTGGGCCTGAGCACCGCGACCGTGTACGGCGGGGTGTCGATCGCGCGGCAGATCGACCGCGTCCGCGACGCCGACCTGGTGGTAGCCACCCCGGGCCGGCTCATCGACCTCATGGAACGCGGCGCCTGCCGGCTCGGCGGGATCGAGATCACCGTGATCGACGAGGCCGACCACATGGCCGACCTCGGCTTCATGCCCGCGGTCACCCAGATCCTCGACGCCACGCCGCCCGGCGGTCAGCGGATGCTGTTCTCCGCCACCCTGGACCGCGGGGTGGGCCAGCTGGTGACCTCCTACGTCGGCGATCCCGCGCTGCACGCGGTCCCCACGGCGACCGACTCCAGCCTGGCCGAGCACCGCATGCTGGTGCTCAGCGCGCAGGACAAGGTCCCGGTCGCGACGGAAATCGCCAGCCGCGAGGGACGCACGCTGTTCTTCGTGCGGACCAAGCACGGCGCCGACCGGCTGGCCAAGCAGCTGGGCCGGGCCGGGATCAGCGCCGCGGCGATCCACGGGGACCGCAACCAGAACCAGCGCCAGCGGGCCCTGGACGGGTTCGCCGCCGGGGAACCGCGGGTCCTGGTCGCCACCGACGTCGCCGCGCGCGGCATCCACGTCGACGACGTCGACCTCGTCGTACAGTACGACCCGCCGAACGACGCCAAGGACTACCTGCACCGCTCCGGGCGCACCGCCCGGGCCGGGGCCTCGGGTCTGGTGGTCGCGCTGGCCGAGTACGGGCAGGTCCGTGAGCTGGAGCGGATGCACGACGCGGCCGGGATCACCGCGGACCGCCACGAGGTGGCGG
The DNA here is from genome assembly GCA_963822765.1 of uncultured Actinomycetes bacterium. Classification (GTDB taxonomy): domain Bacteria; phylum Actinomycetota; class Actinomycetes; order Streptosporangiales; family Streptosporangiaceae; genus Palsa-504. Next base: position 326,945 of record CAWGJL010000005.1, read on the forward strand.
CCGGGCACCACGTGGTCCGGCAGATCGCAGACTCGGGCACGCCGATCCCGCCCGCCCCGGCACCGGTCAGCCGGACCCCGAGGCACCGGTCCGGGACGCGAGGCGCGGGGCCGAGCCGGCCCGCGGCCCGGTCCCGGCCCCGCGGCGACTACGGCAGCCGCGCGGGCCGGTCCGAGGGGCGAGAACCACGGCCCGTTCGGCAGTAAAAGAATCCGGGTCCGGGCGGTAACTGGTCCCCTCCCGTCAGCCTGCACGGTGCTATTTCCCATGATCACGAAGTCTTTTCTACTCTATGTGGTAGTGAATTCTTCGTGATCATGAAATCTCGCTTTCGTGTTCTAGTGGGTGCGGTCACCTGATCCTGGTGATGCGCGCTCACCTGGAGGCGGTTGACCATGGCAGCGTGGGCCGCGGGCTCGACCTGGTCGAGGCCGACGCGGATAATCGCCAGGGAAGGGAGCGTGCTCCGTGACCGAGGATTCTGGCCGGGCCGCGTGGCTGCGGCAGGCGCGCGCCTACCTGCGGGATGCCGATCCGGTGCTGGCGCGGCTGATCGACGAGCGGCCGGACTTCGATCCGCAGGCCTGGATGACGCAGCTGCCGGCCATGGACCTGTACGGGTCCCTGCTGTTCCAGGTGGCCGGGCAGCAGCTGTCCGTCGCGGCGACCCGCACGATCCTGGGGCGGATCGAGGCGATGTTCGGCGGCCGCCTGCCCGCACCCGCTGAGTTGCTGGCCCTCGATCCCGCCCGGCTCCGCGAGGCGGGGCTCTCGTGGCGGAAGATCGGCACGCTCCGTGACCTGGCCGAGCGGCTGACCAATGGCCGGCTCGACGAAGGCGCCCTGAGCCGCCTACCCGACGACGAGCTCCTGGCCGAGCTGACCGCGATCCCGGGGATCGGGCCCTGGACGGTGCAGGGCGCCATGCTCATCGCGCTCAAGCGGGAGGACGTCGTGCTGCCGGGTGACCTGGCGCTGCGCAAGGCGGTCCAGGCCGCGTACGGGCTCGACCACCGGCCCAGCCAGGACGAGGTGCTGGCCATCGCCGAGAAATGGCGCCCCTATCGCAGCCTGGCCACCAGCTACCTGTTCTCCGCCGTCTTCGAGGCGACGCCGCCGTCGCGGCTCCCGGCCTAGGGGACGGGTCGGCCACCTCCATCTGGGCTGCAGAACCGGCACAACCGGCCTCCTCGCTCACGCCTTAAAAAGGAGCACCCGAACTACGGAGGGGTGCGATGGCGTGGGTGATCCTGGTCGCCGCCGGGTTGTTCGAGACGGCGTTCGCCGTGTTCCTGAAGCTCAGCCACGGGCTGAGCGAGCCGTGGCCGACCGCCGGGTTCGCGGCGTCCGCGCTGATCAGCTTCGGCCTGCTGACCCTCGCGCTGCGCGAACTTGAGGTCGGGCCCGCCTACGCGGTGTGGACCGGGATCGGCGCGGCCGGCGCGGCGACGGTCGGCATGGTGTTCCTCGGCGACGCGGTGTCGGCCACGAAGCTGGTGTCGATCGGGCTGATCCTGTCCGGGGTGATCGGCCTCAACCTGTCCGGCGTCACCCCGTAGCCGTGACAAGCAGAGCGTGGCCGGACCGGCCACCAACCCGAGGGGTGAACAGATGAAGGTCCTGGGAAGAGCCCGGATGGCGGGTGCGGCCGTCGCGGCGGCGGCGGTAATCGGCGGCGGCGGTTTTGCCCTGGGGGCGGTGACGGCCGAGCCGGGCCGGGCGGCCAGCCCGCCCGCGGCCGCGGCCCAGCAGGCGGGCACGGCGCGGCAGGCGGGGTATGCCGACGTGGTCGGCCAGGTGCTGCCGTCGGTGGTGCTGATCCGCACGGCGAGCGGGCTCGGCTCGGGCGTGGTGCTCGACGATAAGGGAAACATCGTCACCAACGCCCACGTGGCCGGGACCGCCACGAAGTTCGAGGTCCAGCTGTCCGGTGATCCGCAGCCCGCGAGGCCCGGCTGGTCGGCAGCTACCCGGCGAGCGACCTGGCCGTGATCCGGGTTGACGACCGGGCCGGCCTGGTGCCCGCCTCGTTCGGCGACTCGGCTAAGGCCCGGGTGGGAGACGTGGTGCTGGCCGTCGGCAACCCGCTGGGACTGTCCGGCAGCGTTACCCAGGCCATCATCTCCGCGGCCGGGCGCGTGGTGACCGAGCCTGGCTCGGCCAGTTCGCCCGGGACGGTGCTGCCGGACGCGATCCAGACCAGCGCGCCGATCAACCCGGGCAACAGCGGCGGCGCGGCGGCCTCCTCCCATTCCCGGCACAAGTGCTCCGGGGGAAACTGGTGCCCGGTCCACACGGCGCAGGGCGGAACCCACGCGTGCACCGGAAACAGCTCGGCCTCGTAGGTGCGGGCCAGGTCGGCCGCCCAGCGCAGGGCGGGCAGGCCGCGCGAGCTGCCGCTGACGCCGGCGATGATCCTGCGGATGCGAGGCATGGTCAGCTCCTTCGGCTTCGGCCAGGTCTCAGGTGCGGGGCAGGGGGCGGGATGGAGATGCGCCCGCGCCGCGGTCTTCACCGGCTCGCCATGGCGACGCCAAGGCGGCTGCATGCCCCTCGGCTTAGCTGAAGCGCAGACGAGGGGAAGGAATCTGATGAGCACAGCGGCGTTCGGCGGGGGCGTGCTGGCCACCGCGCTGGCCGGAGTGGTCGCGGTGCTGTCCAGCCGGGTCAGCGAGCGGCTGCGGATCCCCGCCCCGGCGTTCTTCCTCATCGCGGCGGCGGCCGCCGCGGACCTGTGGCCGCGACTGGGCGGCCTGTCGTTCACCGCCGTGGACCAGGTGGTCTCGGTGGCACTCGCGGTGATCCTGTTCGACGGCGGGATGCGGGTGGGCTGGCGGCGGATGAAGTCAGTGGCGGGCCCGACGCTGTGGATCGGCGTGGCCGGCACCCTGGTCACCGCGGGCGGCGTGGCCGTCCTGGCCCACCTGATCCTGGCCCTCGACTGGCGCGTGGCGCTGCTGCTCGGCGCCGCGCTGGCCCCGACCGACCCGGCGGTGATGTTCTCGGTGCTGGGCCGGCGCGAGGTGGCCGGGCGCGGCGGCGCGCTGCTGGAAGGCGAATCCGGATCGAACGACCCGGTTAGCATCGCCCTGCTGGCCGCGCTCGTGCGCTCCCTGCAGTACCTGCTGAACGCGCACGGAGCCAAGCTCACCGTGGACGGCGTGTTCGGCCCCAAGACCAAGGCCGCGGTGGCGGCGTTCCAGCACGCCAAGGGCCTGACCGCGTCCGGGGTGGTCCAGGCGGTCACCTGGCGGGCGCTCGTGGTCACCGTGCATCGCGGCAGCGCCGGCCCGGCGGTGCGCGCGGTGCAGGACCAGATCAACTTCCGGAACCTGAAGGACGGGCGCACGCCGACCGTCGACGGGTTGTTCGGGCCGAAGACCGAAACGTCGGTCCGGGCCTTCCAGAGGGCGATGGCCGCCGAGGTGGCCGGCTTCCGGGTCGACGGGATCGTCGGGGCGCAGACCTGGCAGGCGCTGGTCAGCGAGGCCCTGTCGGGCTGAGCGCGGTCAGGCCAGGGCCAGGACGAGAGCGTGCAGCGCCAGCCCCACGCCCGCCCCGACTACCGTGCCGTTGATCCGGATGTACTGCAGGTCGCGGCCCAGCAGCAGTTCCAGCTGGAACGACGTCTCGGTCGCATCCCAGCGCTCGATGGTCCCGGTGACCAGGTCGGCCAGCTCGTCGTGGAACTGGTCGGCCAGGGCCCGGGCACCGGATTCGACCATCCGCTCCAGGCCGTCCTGCAGGCGCTGGTCGGAGCCGAGGCGCTCGCCGAGCCCGGCCAGCAGGCCGGCCATCCGGTTCCGCAGCTCGGAGTCCGGGTCGGCGGCCTGGGCCCGCAGGGCGTCCTTGGCCTTCTGCCACAGCGAGGATGACCAGTCGCGCAGCCCGGCGCTGCGCAGCACGTCGCGCTTGATCCGCTCGCCGCGCTCGCGCAGCTCCGGGGAGGTCTCCAGGCGGTCGGGCAGCCCGGCGATCCACGCGTCGAACTGACGCCGGGACGGGTCATCCGGATCGGCGGCCATCGCCGTCAGCCGCTGGCGCAGGCGGCTGTAGAGCCGGTCGAAGACCCGCCGGTACACCGCGTCGGGTACCCAGCGCGGGGCCTCGCCCTCGAACACCTCGCGCAGCTCGGCGGAGTGCTCGGCCAGGTAGCGGCCGGCGGCGGCCAGGATGACGTTGAACAGCTCGGCGTGCTGGCCCTCGGCGACGACGACCCGCAGCGCCCGCCCGGCCAGCGGGGCCACCTCGACCGAGTCGACGACGCGGGTCAGTTCGGCGGTCAGCATCTGCTGGACGTCCTCGTCGCGCAGCGCCTCGGCCACCGTGACCACCGCGTCGGCCGCGTGCCCGGCCAGGCGGGCGGCGTTGTCCCGGTCGGACAGCCACGCGGCCAGCCGGGGCACCAGGCCCGCGGCGCGGATCCGGTCGGCCAGCACGTCGGCGTTGAGGAAGTTCTCCTGCACGAACTGACCCAAGGTGGCGGCGAACTGGTCCTTGCGCTCGACAATCAGGGCGGTGTGCGGGATCGGCAGGCCCAGCGGACGGCGGAACAGGGCGGTGACCGCGAACCAGTCGGCCACCGCGCCGACCATGGACGCCTCCGCGCCGGCCTGCACGTAGCCGGGGAAGGTCCCGTGCGCGCCGGCCACGGTCACCGCGATGAACAAGACGGTGACCGCGCCGAGCAGCGCGGTCGCCCGCCGCCGCGCGGCGGCCAGGCGCCGGGTCCGCACCTCCACCGACTCGTGCTCGACCGTGCGGATGGGCGCGGCGGATGTGGCGGCGGCAGGTTCCATCGGGCAATCCCCGGTCGGTCCGTGGTACGGGCGGATACGGCGATCCGATTCCGCCAACCATATTGACCAGGCAGACGAACCGCGCACCCGGCCTAGGTCGCGGGGGCGCGGCGGGCGGCTAGCCAGCCGGCCGGGAGGGTGATCGCGGCGGCGACCACGAAGGACAGGATCGAGGCCGACATCCAGCTGGCCGGGGTGAAGCCGATGTCGTGGCCGAACGAGGTCCACGCCGCGGCCCACCAGGACACGTAGCCGGGGTTGATGAGCTGGTAGGTGACGAACCCGGCGGCCCAGGGCAGCAGCATGGGCCAGCGGGGGCGGGCCGCCGCGGACAGGTCCCAGCGGCCGCGCGAGGTGACGAAGTAGTCCGTGATCAGGACCGCCGACAGCGGCACGAACAGCGAGCCGATCAGGTTCAGGAAGTTCTCGTAGTCGGCGATGTTGAGCCACAGCGCGCCCGCCGTGGTGGCCGTGGCGATCACCGCGGCCAGGATCCGCCGGTCCCACAGGGGGCGCAGGTTCTGGGTCGAGACCGCGGTGGAGTACACGTTGGCGAACGACTGATCCAGCTCGCGCGCGGCCAGGATGGCGAAGGCGGCCGCGCCGGCCGGCAGCGCGATGAACGCCCCGTAGATCCGGGCCGGGTCACCGCGGGCCACGGTGACCAGGGCGAGCAGCCCGATGACGTAACACAGCACCTGGGTCGCGGTGTAGCCGGCCATGGTGCCGGCGACGGCCGCGCGCGGGCTGCGCGAATGCCGGGTGTAGTCGGCGGCCAGCGGCGCGAACGAGACGGCGACCGCGACCACGGTGTCGGTGGCGGCCCAGTAGCCGGACCAGGTGCCGTGGGTGAAGCCGGGCAGCGGGTACCGCAGGAGCTGGACGAGCAGGTAGCAGAGCACGACCAGCACGACGCCGGCCGCGTACCGGCGCAGGACCCGGATGGCCCCCAGCGGCCGCAGGCTCAGCAGGCCGGTGATCAGGCCGGCCAGCAGGACGTAGGCCTGCCTGGGCAGGGCGGGCGCGACCGTGTGGGCGGCGGTCGCGATCGTGACCAGCTCGAAGATGCCCCAGCCGAGGCACTGCAGGATGTTCAGCGCGGTGGGCAGCCAGGAGGGCCGGGCGCCGAACAGCCCGCGCAGCAGGACCATGGCCGGGGCGCCGGTCCGCGCGCCGGGCAGCCCGGCCAGCGCCAGAGCCGCCGTGCCGAGCACGGTGCCGGCCACGATGGCGGTCAGCGCGGCGGCCATGGAGAGCTCCGGGGTACCCGGCCCGCCGGGCTGCAGCACGAAGATGGCGCCGGTGAAGCCGAGCAGGCTCACCCCGAGATTGCCCCACAGGCCGAACTGGTCCAGCAGGCTCAGCGCCTGCGGCACCGGCTCGGCCAGGGTCGGCGCGACCTCGGAGTGGCGGTCACCCGGAACGGTGACGAAGGTGTCCTTCTGGTCGGTGACCGGGCCGGCCACGGCAGCCTCCCTACGCCGGCATTACCCGGACAGGTTCGGACGGTCGGTGGCGCGGCTAGCCACCCTCTCAGCCCGGTGCAGCCCGAGCTCCCGCGTATTCAGTTTCACCCCGAATCGTACCGGGTCGGGGGAAACCCCCACCACTAAGCCTGCGGGCGGCACCATTGGCCCGTGCGAGGCCGGGCGCGCAAGCTGGCAAGCATGGTCATAGACACGGGGAACCCGACAGAAACGGAACTGGGGACCGCCGCGGCCGCCCCGGTGGTGCTGAGCGAGGTGACGAAGCGGTACGGGCGGCGCCGGGGCGCGGTGGCCGCGCTGGACCGGGTGTCGCTGTCATTCGCGGCGGGCTCGTTCACCGCGGTGCTCGGGGTGTCCGGGTCCGGCAAGTCGACGCTGCTGCAGTGCGCGGCCGGGATCGAGCGGGCCTCGTCCGGGCTGGTGCGGCTGTGCGGAGCGGACCTGGGCAAGCTCTCGCACCGGCGGCAGGCGGTCCTGCGGCGCCAGCACGTCGGGTTCGTGTTCCAGGATCTCAACCTGCTGCCCGAGCTGACCGTGGGCGAGAACATCGCGCTGCCGCTGCGGCTGGATCACCGCCGGGTGGGGCGGGCGGACATCGAGCTGGCGGCGGCCCGGGTGGGCCTGGGCGGCGGGCAGCTGCGGCGGCGGCCGGCCGAGCTGTCCGGCGGCCAGCAGCAGCGGGTGGCGATCGCGCGGGCGCTGATCACGCGGCCGGACGTGATCTTCGCCGACGAGCCGACCGGAGCGCTGGACCCCCACACCGCGGCCGGGGTGCTGCGGCTGCTGCGCGGGGCCGCGGACGGGACGACGGTGGTGATCGTCACCCACGACCCGCAGGTGACGCGGTTCTGCGACCAGGCCGTGTTCCTGCACGCCGGCCGGGTGGACCGGGTGCTGCCCGGCCCGGAGCCGGGCGTGGTGGGCCGGGTGCTGTACGAGCTGGGCGAGCGGGCCGATCGGGGGCAGAGCTGATGCGCTGGATGCTCGCCGGACTGCACCGCAGCCCAGGCCCGCTGATCGGCACGGTGGTCGCGTCGGCCACCGCGGCCGCGCTGACCGTGGCCGCGATCTCCATCGCCCTCGCCAGCACGACGGCCCCGGCGGGACGGCTGGCCGGGGCCAGCGTCGTGGTGGCGGCCGACACCCACCTGAACGTCACCGTGGGCACCGGCGACGACGCGCGGCAGAGCCTCCCGCTGGCCGTCTACCGGGGCGTGCCCGCCACGCTGGCCGGGCAGCTGGCCCGGGTCCCCGGGGTGGCCGCCGCGACCGGCGAGTCGGGCTTCCCGGGCGGCGTGGTCCGGCCGGGGGATGTGGATCTGGTCGCGGTGACCGCCAAGCCCGGCGTGCCGACCGGCGTGCTGGCCCAGCGGATCGGCGCGGACCTGCACGGCGGCCAGGGCTACACGATCGCCGCCGGCGCGACGCGCGGGGACCTGGCCGACCTGAACGCGGCGGTCGAGCGGTCCGACGGCGCGGTGCTGGGCGCCGCGCTCATCCCTCCGATCCTGACCATCTCGCTGTTCGTGCTGGCCGCCACGACCGCGCTGGCGGTCAACCTGCGCCGGCCGCGGTACGCGCGGCTGCGCATGGCCGGCGCGACCCGCGGCCAGATCCGGCGGTCGGTGCTGGCCGAGCTGGCCGTGTGCGGCGCGGCCGGCGGCGCCCTGGGCTGGCTGCCCGGCGCCGCGCTCGGCGCGCTGGGCACGCACGCGATGGCCGCGCACCAGATGCTGCCGCCCTCCTCGAGCGCGTGGCGCAGCCCGTGGCTGCTGCTCGTCGCGTGCGGCATCGCCGCGCTCGTGACCGAGTTGAGCGGCCAGGTCGCGGCGCGGCGGGCCAGCCGGACCTCGCCCGCGCAGGCGCTGCGGGAGACCGCCGCCGAACGCCGGTGGCCGCACCCGGTCCGGGTGCTGCTGGGGCTGGCCGCGGCAGGCGGTTCTGGCACCCTGATGGTGCTCACCCTCAGTCAGAAGAGCGCGGCGGGCCAGCTCGCGCTGGCGCTGCCGCTGCTGCTCACGTGCGTGCTGACCGTGGCGCTGCTCGGCCCGCTGCTGGTCGCGCTGGCCGCGTGGCTGGTCCGGCCGGCGCAGGCGGCGGGCGGGCCGTCGGCCCGGCTCGCACTGGCCGCGATCTCGGCCCAGCCGCGCCGCGCCGCCTCGGCGGTCATCCCGGTAGCGCTGGCCACCGCCATGGTGGGCAGCGTCTACTTCGCCGACGCCTCGATCGCGCACGCCACCGGCGCGCAGGCCGCGGACACCGTGACGGCCGGCCACGTGATCTCCGGGACCGGCCTGACCGACGCCGCCCTGCGTCAGGTCAGGTCGCTGCCCGACGTGCAGGCCGCCGCCGGGCTGGCGCCGGTCACCATGGCGGCGACCGACCCGGACCTGGAGCAGGTCTACGGCGAGGCGGTGGCGGGCGGGTCGTTCGGGCAGGTCCTTGACCTGGGGGTGACCTCGGGCACGCTGAACGCGCTGCGCCCCGGGCAGATCGCGGTGAGCGCACTGGAAGCCGCGCCGGGCGTGCTGGGCGTGCACATGGGGTCGCGGGTCGCCGTGTACCTGCCGGACGGCACGCCGTACCGGGCCACGGTCAGCGCGGTGTACGACCGCTCGCTGGCCGCCGGTGACCTGCTGATCCCGGCGGCGGTGCTGGCCGGCCACTCCGGCGCGACGCCGGGATACACCCAGATCCTGGTCAGCGGCGGGACCACGGGTGAGCTGAAAGCCGGCCATCCCGGCTGGCAGGTCGTCAGCCGCAGCGTAGCCAACGCGCAGTCCGAGCAGGCCGCCGTGCAGAACGGCTTCGCCAACAACCTGATCCTCGCGGTGGTCGCCGCGATGGCCGCGGTGGCGCTGGTCAACACGCTGGTCGTGGCCACCCTCGAGCGGCGGCGGGTGCTACGGCTGCTCGGCCGGGTCGGCGCGACCCGGGGGCAGGCGGCCGCGGTGTTCGCGTGGCACGCGCTGTTCGTCACCGTCACCGGGCTCATCGCGGGGGTGGCGGCCGGGGCGGTGACGCTACTCGCGGTGATCCGGGCGGCGACCGGGAGCTGGGTGCCGTTCGTGCCGTTCGGCCCGGCGGCGGGGCTGGCCGGGGCGGTGGCGGTGCTCACCCTGGCCGCGGTCATGATCCCGTTCCTGGCCATGGCCCGCCGCGAGCCGACGGTCGCGGCGGGCTGAGCCGGATGACGGGCGCTTACTTGTCAGCGAGCAGGCGGCGGCCGGCGCCGGTCAGGGGGTCGAGGACGGCGGCGCCGCGCGGCGGCCAGACGCCGGGTCCGCACCTCCACCGACTCGTGCTCGACCGTGCGGATGGGCGCGGCGGGTGTGGCGGCGGCAGGTTCCATCGGGCAATCCCCGGTCGGTCCGTGGTCCGGACGGATACGGCGATCCGATTCCGCCAACCATATTGACCAGGCAGACGAACCGCGCACCCGGCCTAGGTCGCGGGGGCGTGACGGGCGGCTCGCCAGCCGGCCGGGAGGGTGATCGCGGCGGCGACGGCGGAGGTACGTGTTCTCCCGGGTCCGCAGGGCAGGTACGCGGCGCTAGGCCGACAGGGGTACCTGGCCGAGGTCGGGCAGGGCCGTGCGGAGCTCCTGGCGGGAGCTGATGCCGAGCTTGCCGAACACCTTGCGTAGGTGCCACTCGACGGTGCGCGGGCTGATGAACAGCTGGGTGCTGATCTCCGGGTTGCTGTGCCCGTAGCAGGCCAGCATGGCGATCTGCGTCTCCTGCGCGGTGAGCCCGTCGGCGGTCACGGTCGTCCGCTTGCGGGCGGTCTCGCCGGTCGCGACCAGCTCCCGCCGGGCCCGTTCGGCAAACGCCGCGATGCCCATCGCGTCGAGCATCTCGCGGGCGACCGAACCCCGGCAGGTCGATGGCCACCAGGCGGCTGTTCGCGGCCAGCCACGGCCAGACCGGCACGAAGGCCAGCAGGCTCTCCGGCCACGGGCTGAGCAGCAGGGCGTCCTGGCCGCCGTCCTCGCTCCGGCGTACCGGACGGTCAGCCCGTCGATGACCCGGAAATGCATCTGGAAGGACGTGTTCAGCCAGGTGGTCACAGTACGCCCTTCTCCCGGTGGGCCGGCGACGCGCATGGGTGATGCCGTCCCCGCGATTGTCACCGGGGAAGCGGCGTACTCGCCTCCGCCAAGTGCACAGCGCAACTGACTAGTGGCTAGCCAGTAGGGCCCAGTGCCCGCGGCTAGGCGAGCAGACCGCGGGCGGCGTCGGCGATGTGGCCGGCGTCGATGCCGGACGCGTCGAGCAGTTCCCGGGGGGTGCCGGAGCCGGGCATCTCGCGGACGGCCAGGTGGGCGACGGCCAGGTCAGCGCGGCCGGCGCCGGTCAGGGCATCGAGGACCGCGGCGCCGAGGCCGCCCTCGGGGTGGTGGTCCTCGGCGACGACCAGCCGTCCGCCGGTGGCCGCGGCGGCCGCGGCGAGCGTGGCGGTGTCGGCCGGCTTGACCGAGTACAGGTCGATGACCCGGGCGCTGATGCCGTCGGCGGCCAGCTCGTCGGCCGCGGCCAGGCACTCGTGCAGGGTGACGCCCGCGCCGATCAGGGTCACCTGGTCAGCATCGGTCTCGCGCAGCACCTTGGACCCGCCGACCGGGAAGGTCTCCGCCGAGTCGTACAGCACCGGGTAGGCGCCCCGGGTGGTCCGCATATAAGAGATCCCCTCCCGGTCGGCCATGGCCGCGACCAGGGCGGCGGCGCTGGTCGCGTCGGCGGGGTACAGGACGGTCGAGCCGTGCACGGCGCGCAGCATGGCCAGGTCCTCCAGGGCCATCTGGGACGGGCCGTCGGCGCCGATCTCGACCCCGGCGTGCGAGCCGGCCAGGCAGATACTGGCCCGGGAGATGGCCGCCATCCGGATGAAGTCATAGGCCCGGGTAAAGAACGCGGCGAAGGTGGACGCGAACGGCCGGTAGCCGCGCGCGGCCACGCCCACCGCGGCCGCGACCAGCTGCTGCTCGGCGATGAACATCTCGAAGTAGCGCTCGGGGTAGGCCTTGGCGAACTCGTCAGCGAAGGTCGAGTTGCTCACCTCGCCGTCCATGGCCACCACGTCACGGCGGACGCCGAGCGCGGCCAGCGCGTCGCCGTAGGCCTTGCGGGTGGCGACCTTCTGGCCCCGCTCGTAGCCGGGCAGCTTGACCTCGGCGCCGTTGGCGGCGGGCCTGGCCTTGGCGGTCTCGGGCGGGCGGGGGCCACGGACCAGCAGGTCACGTTCGCCGCCGAGTTCGACCACGGCCCGTTCCGCCATATGGTCCGGAAGGGGCTTGCCGTGCCAGTCTTCGCGGTCCTCAACCTCAGAAAAACCCCGGCCCTTGCGGGTGCGGGCCACGATGACGGACGGCTGGTGGCCGGCTCAGGTCACCCGCCTGCGCCAGGGCCTGGTCGATCGCGGCGACGTCGTGGCCGTCGATGACGAACACCCGGGCGCCGAACGCGGCCGCGCGAGCGGCGTAGGTGTCCACGTCCCAGCCCAGGTCGGTGGGGCCGCGCTGGCCGAGCCGGTTGACGTCGACGATCGCGATCAGGTTGGCCAGCTTGTAGTACGACGCCTTGTCCAGGGCCTCCCAGATGGAGCCCTCGGCCATCTCGCTGTCACCGCACAGCGTCCAGACCCGGTACGGCAGCTCGTCCAGGTACTTCCCGGCCAGGGCCACGCCTACCGCGTCGGGCAGCCCCTGCCCCAGCGAGCCGGTGGCCACATCGACCCACGGCAGCACCGGGGTGGGATGCCCCTCCAGCCGGGAGCCGAACCGCCGGTACCCGGTCATCAGCTCCTCATCCGAGACGACCCCGACCGCCTTGAAGACCGAGTACAGCAGGGGCGAGGCGTGCCCCTTGGAGAAGATGAGGTGGTCGTTGGCCGCGTGGCCCGGGTCGTCCCAGTCATAGCGCAGGTGCCGGCCGACCAGGACGGCCAGCAGGTCGGCGGCGGACATGCTGGAGGTCGGGTGGCCCGACCCGGCCGAGGTGCTCGACCGGATGGAGTCCACGCGGAGCTGCTGGCCGAGTTCGGCGGCCAGGGCGAGATCGACGTCGGTGATGGGAGTCGGCACGGGAATCTCCAGGGGACGCTGGGCGGCTGACGGACCGGGTTTGCGGGACTCTGCCTACCCGCCTGGGTCTTAGTCAAGCACGCCGATTTTCGCCAGGCCGGCCGGCCTTGCCGTCAGAGGCTGCCGTCCTGGCGGCTGTAGAACGGGATGGCGGACGCCACGCCGACCTCGTTGGCCGGGGCGCGGATGAGCCACTGCTCGGCGTGGGTCGCGGGGTTGAACCACAGCAGCGAGTTGCTGCCGGTGCAGCTGGTCGGCGCCTGGATCAGCAGCCGGGCGCCGAGCGCGGTGAGCACGTCGTTGTCGCCCTCGGTGTGCGGGACCTTAACCAGCGTGATCGAGCCGTTACGGGCCTGCTTGAAGATCTGCAGCACGGCGCAGGGCCCGGCCGCCTGCAGGTACAGCCCGCTGGGCAGGGACCAGGCGTCCAGGTCGCCCAGGTCGCCGCTGCTGACCTTGCGCACCGGGGTCAGCGCCTGCGGCCGCGCGCCGCTGACCGGGACCAGCCAGAGCTGCGGGCTCGCGCTGTTCGGCGGGTCACAGGACGCGAGCACGGTGGTGGCGGTCCACCAGCGGACCGGGTTGCAGCTGTCCGCGCTGGCACCGGGCACGGGCAGGGAGCGGATCTGCGCGCCGTCGTTGCTGACCAGCTTGAGGCCGTGGCTGGCGCCGGTGAGGAACTCGGTGCCGGACGGCTGGTACAGCACCAGGCCGTCGGCCGAGGTGCCGAGCGAGTGGGTGAACCGGCCGGACAGGGTGTACCGGGCCAGGCTGGTGAGGCTGCCCGACAGGCGGCCGCCCACGATGTTCAGGCCGTCCGGGGTGGTGAACCCGACCGGGTTGGCCATGCCCGGCATGACGAACGTGCTCAGCTGCCCGGTGGCCAAGGTGAGCACCTCGACGCCGCCCTTGCCGGAGAACACCTGGAACAGCGCGCGCTTCCCGTCGGGCGACCAGGCGAGCAGCACCGGCGCGAACCGCGAGTCCGGCCAGCGGGCCAGCTGGTACGTGGTACCGGCGGGGCTGATCAGGTCCAGGGTCTCCGGGCCGGAACGGCCGCCTTCCGGGTGGGCGGCGGTGTCCTGGACCAGGACCCAGCCCGGGCCGACGCGGTCCCACGGCACGCTGGGCCGGGCGGCGGGGGCGGCTTGGTCGGCGGAGGCGGCCCGGGCGGCCGGCTGGGCGGCGGCTACGCCGGCCATGGTCCCGGCGGTGACTAGGACAGCGGTGAGGATCGCGGTCAGGGGTGCTCGGCGCAGGTGCATGCCTTCATGACGCCGGAACGGCCCATGTGGTTGCATGGTGGCTGGTCACCGATTGTCAGCGGGTTCGGCAGGAGGCGCGGCATGGAGTTCGACGTAGTGGTCGAGATCCCGCGGGGCAGCCGGAACAAGTACGAAGGGCGGCGACGACAAGATCATCTGCGTGCCGGCCGGCGACCCGCGGCAGGAGAACCTGCGCGAGCTGGAGGACATCCCGGAGTTCTACCGGCTGGAGATCCACCACTTCTTCACCGTGTACAAGGAGCTCGAGCCGGGCAAGGGCGTCCGGGATACGGCGTGGGCGGGGCGTCTGGCGGCCGAGGCCGAGGTCGAAGAGGCGGTGGCGGCAAGATCCGACCGGGACAGACCGGCGGCGGCCAAGCTCACCGCGTTCGCGCGCCGGCTACCCTCGGCGGAGTTCGGCCGCGGCTCGAGGAGGCGATCCCGGACTTCGGTGCCAGCTACGCGCTCAGACCGACTTCGTCACGCCGCGCTGGCCGACGCCGTGGCCGCGGCTGGGCCCGGGCCACGCCGGGCGGGCCTGCGGTCGGCGGACCGTGGTTCAGCGGGCTAGGTCGCGGCCGCGTTTGCGGATGCGGACCTCGGTGGTCAGGGTCAGGTGACGCTCTTCCTCCGGGGAGTCGCCGTCGGCGGGGGTGACCGTGAAGATGAGGCCGCCGCGGCCGAAGCGGACCCGGGTGACCAGGACGGATTCGTTGTCGGCGGGCAACACGATCACGTCTCCGACGTCGACGTCACCGGCCAGGATCACGTCCTCCACACCTACGGACGATACCGGGCGTGCAGCGTGACTTCATCTATGAGTTGAACACGGTATGTCGCCGACACAAACATTTAACAACCGGCCGGGGCGGCCGCGCGTTCCTTAGGAGTGAGGTCAGAGCTTCCCGGGCACTCCTGCCCCGTCTGCCCTTCTGTCACCACCTGCCCTGCCTCCGGTGACCCGTCCAACGACGTCGTTGCTACAACGACGCGCACCGGACGACGTGGTTGCCGCAACGAAGTCGTTACCGTTGCCCTCCCGCGCCTAGGGCTCGCGGCGAGAGCTCCGGGGTGAGCGCACCCGGGCCGCAAGGACGGGCTAGCGGAGGCGGCGGGTTAGGTCGGTGACGCCGGGCAGGGACAGCAGTTCGCTGGCGGGCGGGGCCTGCAGGCCCTCGCGGAGCGTCCAGTGGTCCACGTAGACGCCGGCCGGCAGCCAGTACTCGTCGGCGACCAGGTTGTCCGTGATCACCACGCAGCCGTGCCGGGCGCTTCGCCGGTCCGGGGCCGGCACCCAGAACGCGCGTCCTTCGCCGCGCGCCACGAGCAGGCCGATGTCCTCGATCTCGCCCCACTCGACGTACTCCCACAGCCGTCCGTCGTCGAGCGGGCTGGTGGTGAACGGCGGCCAGTGCAGCAGTTCGGTGGTGCCGGCCATCGGCATGACCCGGATCTCGGGGACCGGGACCGCGGCGTCCCAGGGCTCCGGCTGCCGGGCGTAGACGGCCAGCAGCACTGTCACCTGGCGGTGGGTGATCCAGCCGAGCAGCGCGCCGTCGCGCGGGACCGGCATGCTGCCGGTGATCAGCCGGCGGACCGGGCCGCCGACCGGCTCGCCCGGCCGGATGCCCTGGTCCACCCCGTCGTGGCGGTTCCAGGAGCGGATGCGGAACAGGTCGTCGCGAGCCTGGGTCAGCACGTGGAAGCCGGCCTGCCCGGCGGCGCGGCTGAGCAGGACCATGGACAGGTACCCGCCGTCCGCGCTGTGCCGCGTGACGGCCAGCGGGTAGCGCTCGAACAGCCGCAGGCAGGCGTCGAACGAGGTCGTGTCGGACGGGGCGTGAATGGTCATGGTCACCCGTCCCGGCCGTCGGGCTGGAACGCGAGCGTGAAGTACACCGCCTGGCCCGCGGGAGTGGGGTAGCAGCCCCAGTCGTCGGACAGGGTCCGGACCAGGATCAGGTCCGGGCCGAGGGCGCTGCCGTGCACGTCGACGCGGAGCCGTCCGGCCACGCACCGCACGCCGAGCGTGATCGTCCCGCCCGGCTGGCGCCGGATGGCGTTCGTGACCAGGTCGCTGGTGAGCAGGACCGCGACGTCCGGGTCGACCGGGGCCCGCCACAGGTCCAGGGCCGCGCGGACCTGGCGGCGGGCTTCGGCCACCGTGGCCGGCCCGGCGCTCAGGCGGACGGGGAGCCCGGGGAGCCCGGGCAGCCCGGGGAGTTCGGCCGGGCGGGGCGGCGCGAGCGTGGTCATGGGAGGTCCTTTGGCGGGGGACGATCCGGGAAGGCGCCGGGCGCGAGGCGCTCCGGTGCCGGATTGCACGACAAATGCTGCTGCAAGTTGCAGTGAGAGACATCGGTCAGCTGACGTATATCGGACCGCCCGGCCCCGCTGTCCGATTCGGGGACGTCCGGTTCGGGGTCGCTACGTCCGCGTGCTCACGCGTGCGCGCCGACGGTTACCGGGCCGACGGTCAGCGTGGGGTGGCCTCCATGACCGCGGCCACCAGGGCGGCCTCGTCGTCAAGCTCGCGTCGCTGGGACCTGGAGCTCGCGGAGCGGCTCGACGGTGAGAGCGAGCCTGCGGCCGGAGCGGCGCTGATGCCAGACTCCGCCGACCACGCCGTCGACCAGCAGCACCGGGTAGTTGCTGGCGGCCGGGGTGAGCGCGCGGGCGGCAGCCGGCCCGGGTACAGCCGGTCCCGGGGCTGGCCCGCGACCACGTACGCATCGAAGTAGGGCAGCAGCCGGATGCCGCGGTGCAGCCGGGGCGGCGTCCCGGTGTCGCCGGCCACGGTCCAGGCCGGCGCGTCCAGCGTCACGCGCTGGTTTCAGTCCCGCTAGACCCCACACTGGTGCCGTGCCCGCGATGGCGGCCGGACCCGGCGGACGCCACCGGCGCGCGGGACATGGACGAGTACTGCGGGCTGGGCCGCAAGTAGCTACGGCCCGCTAGGCGGGATCAGGACGGCGGGGACCACGGTCCGTTCGGAGATGAATGTCGACAAGTCGAGGTGCCGGTCGGCGGCACGGACCCGGACCTGCCGCACGTCGACGTGCTGGCCACCGACAACCACCTGGGCGGCGGCGCTCGCGGTCCAGCACCTGGTCTCGCTCGGGCCCGCCGGATCGCGCACATCTCCGGGCTGCCGAGCACGGCGGGCCGCCTGCGGATGCAGGCCTACCAGGACACGATGCGCGCGGCCGGGCTCGCCGGCCAGGTCCGGGTCGAGACCGGGGACATGACCGAGGAGGGCGGGTACCGCGCGGCGCGGCGCTGCTGGCCCGGATCGCGCGGCCCGGCGCGCCGCGGGAGGTCACGCTGATGCCGCCGCGGCTGGAGGTACGCGGGTCGAGCGGGCCGGCGCCCGGCTCCGTGGCCGCGGGTTAGCGGCGGGTGAGCGGGAAGGCGAACCACAGCAGGCCGAACATGACCGCGACGAAGGCGCTGATCAGGCCCGCGGCCAGGCCGCCGCCGACGTAGCTGGTGACCAGCAGGACCGCGGCGCTGACGGCCAGCGCGACGGCGGCCAGGCCGCCGATGGCCATCACGCTGGCCGCCCGCACCAGCCGCTCCTTCTGACCCCGGCGGAA
The DNA here is from genome assembly GCA_963822765.1 of uncultured Actinomycetes bacterium. Taxonomy (GTDB): domain Bacteria; phylum Actinomycetota; class Actinomycetes; order Streptosporangiales; family Streptosporangiaceae; genus Palsa-504. The sequence goes on from CAWGJL010000005.1 coordinate 344,174, forward strand.
CACCATCCGGTGGTAGGCAACCGGTCCGACCAGCAGCGCGGTCGCCACCGCGGCCAGCACCAGGCTGGCCAGGTACAGGTCCCGCTGGCCCGCGCTCAGCTTGGCGAACCGGTTGGTAAACGGCAGCGAGAGCAGGAACCCGAACAGGACCTGCACGCCCAGGCCCGCGACCCGCAGTTCCTGGAGGAGTTCACCGAGGTTGCGGTCGGCGCGCTGCGCGACGGACTCCTGCCGCGAATCGGGGGGCTCGCCGGTTTCCGGCCCGGCCTCGCCGCTTGGTCCCATAAGACGGCTGGCTACCCACGGGCGGGCATCCGTAACCTGGCGCTTGAAGACGGCCCGGCCCAGCTCGCCGACTGAGACCGGCGAGCTGGGCCGCTCCTCCCTACCAGAGACGCCGTAGCGCTCTCCCCGGTAACGGCCCAGACCTCGCCAGCATGCTGAGGATACGAACCATCGGCCGGGCGGCGCATCGCCCGGATTGTGTAGGCGAATGTGTATTTTTGCGCGGCGGCGACGGGCGTAAGTACTGCCCGCGGGCCGCGGGTTCGGGTTTACTCAAGGCATGGCCACACGACCAGGCCGCCGTTCCGGGCGGGCCTTAACGGCCGGGGGCGCGTGACGTGGACCAGGCCCAGGCTCATCTGCCCGAGGAGCCCAACCGCTTCATCGGCCGCGAGCGCGAGATCGCCGAGCTGCGCCGGGTGCTGCGGCAGGCGCGCGCGCTGACCCTGTGCGGGCCCGGCGGCATCGGGAAGACCCGGCTCGCGCTGCGGATCCTGGCCGCGGCGGCCGCGGAGTTCCCCGACGGGACGTTCCTGGTCGAGCTGGCCGACCTGCGTCGGGCCGACCTGCATCAGGCCAACCTGGTCGTCTCGCGAGTGGCGGCCGCCCTCGGCGTCAGCGAAGAGGCCGGGCGGCCGCTGGCGGACACGCTGGCCGACGCGCTGCGACCGCGCCGTCTGGTGCTGGCCCTGGACAACTGCGAGCACCTGATCGAGGCGTGCGCCGAGGTAGCCGGGCGGCTGCTGGCCGGCGCGCCGGGCCTGCGGGTGCTGATCACCAGCCGTGAGCCACTGCGGATCGCGGCCGAGACCGTGTGGCAGGTGCCGCCGCTGTCGGTCGCGCCGGCCGGCCCGGCGACGCTCCGGTACGAGGCCGAAGCGCCCCGGTACGAGACGGAGGCGCCCCGGTCCGGGGCCGAAGCGCCCCGGTACGAGACGGAGGCGCTGCGGTACGAGGCGGTGCGGTTGTTCGGCGAGCGGGCGGCGGCGGCGGATCCCGGGTTTGTCGTCGACGCGGGCAACGCGGTGGCGGTGGCCGCCGTCTGCCGCGCCCTGGACGGCATCCCGCTCGCGATCGAGCTGGCCGCGGCGCGGGTCCGGGTGCTGTCGCCGGAGCAGATCAGGGCGCGCATGGACGACCGGTTCGGGCTGCTGACCGCGGGCGACCGGTCCGCCGCGCCCCGGCACCAGACGCTGCGGGCCACCATCGAGTGGAGCTACGAGCTGCTCGCGCCCGCCGAGCGGGTGTTGTTCCGGCGGCTGTCGGTGTTCTCGGGCTGGTCGCTGGAGATGGCCGAGGCCGTGTGCGCTGACCACGAGATCCCCGCCGCCGACGTGCTCGGGCTGATCGCCGCGCTGATGGACAAGTCGCTGGTGGCGCCCGAGCCGGCCGTGCTCGGCCAGGCCCGGTACCGGATGCTGGACACGATCAGGGAGTACGCCGCGGGGCTGCTGGCCGAGGCGGGCGAGTCCGCCGCGTTCGGGCTGCGGCTCCGGGAGTACAGCCTGCGGACCGCGGAGCGGAACCTGGCCATCGGGATGGCCCGGATCCCGGCCTCCTGGGCGGCCCGGGTGGACACGTTCCGCCGGTACGACGTCGAGGCCGGGAACCTGGCCCAGGTGCTGGACTGGTGCCTGGCGCACGGCGACGCGGAGACCGGGCTGCGGATGTGCACCGCGGTCAGCCCGTGCTGGATCGTGTGGGGCACGTTCGCCGAGGGCCGGGAGTGGCTGGACCCGTTGCTGGCCCTGGCGGCGGCATCGGTCGTTCCGGCCGGGGTGCGGGGCGCGGCCACGGTGGTGCGCGCCCAGCTCGCCATGTCCAGCGATCCCGCCGCGGCCGAGCCGCTGGCCAGCACCGGACTGGAGCTGTGCCGCGAGGCCGGCGACGCGTTCTGGACCGCGGTCGCGCTGAACCTGCTCGGCGAGATCGCACTGCACACCGGGCGGGCGGAAGAAGCGGCCGACCGGGTGAACCAGGCGCTGGCCGCCGCGCAGGCGGCGGGCGACGGGTGGAACGAGGGCTACGCGCTGGGCACCAGAGCGGCCCTCGCGGCCCTGGCCGGCAAGCTGCGCGAGGCCGAGCAGCTGGCCAGCGCCTCGGTCACGGTCATGCGGCGCATCGATCACCAGTGGGGTGCGGCCCGGGCCCTGCTCGGCCTGGGTGACCTGGCCCGGCTCCGCGGTCACCCGGGCGAAGCGCACCGCCAGTACGTCGAGGCGCTGCCCATCTTGCAGGAGGTCGGCGCCCGGCCGGAGATCGCGCGGTGCCTGGCGGGCCTGGGCCGGGTGGCCATGGACCTCGGCGCGACCGAGCAGGCCCGGCAGCAGCTGGCCGCGAGCCTGCGGCTCAGCCAGGCCACCGGCGCGCGCATCGGCGTGGCGCGCGGGCTGGAGGCGTTTGCCGCGCTGGCCATTCACGAGCACCGGCCCGAACTCGCCGTACAGCTGATCGCGGCGGCCAGCGCACTGCGGGAGAACGCCGGGCTGCCGCCGCTGCCCGGGGCCCGGGCCGAACGCTACCTGGCTCCGGCGCGGCGCCTGGGCGACGCCGCGGTGGCCCGGCTGTGGGCCCGCGGGCTCGCTCGCAACAGCGAGGACGCGGTGGCGCTGGCCCTGGCGGAGGAACCGCCCGAGGGTGAGAGCCCGGCGCTGACGGTGGTGCAGGCCTACGAGGTGGCAAGCGCGCCGCCGAGCTCGCTGACCCGCCGGGAACAGCAGATCGCGGCGCTGATCGCGGCCGGGCACAGCAACAAGGAGATCGCCGCCGAGCTGTCCATCAGCCCGACCACCGCGGCCCGGCACGTGGCCAACATCTTGGCCAAACTGGGTTTCCGGTCGCGCACCCAGATCGCGGCGTGGGTCACCGATCAGCAGTGACGAGAGTGACAGTACGCAATTGCACTCTGTCTAGGTTGGTCGGTACTGACCATTATGCCCCTTGAACAGGGAGTTCTTTATCCAGTTCTCACCATGCGATAGTGGATTACGCAATTGCGTTGAGGGTAGACGGGACGCCGGGGAGCCTGCCGGGTTACAATCCAGGGAAGGAACCGAAAGGAACCGGAGCATGCTCACCATCCGCAAGGCGGTTGCGACTCGCATCCCGCCCGATCAGTTCCGGGCCGGGATCGAGGCCCTGACGTCCAGATCGGGGACCTCTGGACCGGGCCCGGGCGATGCCGAGGTCGAGGCCCGGCTGCGCGAGCTGGCCCTGCACCTGGCCAGCTACCCGGACCTGCGGGTCTCGGTAATCATCTACGAGGACGGCAGCGCCGAGCTTGAGGTGCTGCACGCCGGGCCGCCGCACCACACCGAGGCCACCATCGACCGGCGGGAAGTTCGCCGGGCAGCCCGCGGCCGAATCGGGCTGGGTCGTGGACCTGACCGGCGACTCGGCGCTCGAGCACGCCACCGAGCTGATCCGCGGCACGCTGCGGACGGCCAGCACCTCCTGACCGGCGGGACCTACGGCTCCTGGGCCTTCAGCTTCTGGAGCACCTCGGCCAGGTCGCGAGCGAGGGGTATCTGACGGTCCAGCCCGGTGACCCGGAACAGCCGACGGGTCTGCGTCCGGGTGCAGACCACGTACATGCTGGTTCCCTGGGCGGCCGCCTCGCGGGCCGCACCCGCGAGCGCCCCCAGCCCGGTCGCGTCGATGAAGCTGACCCGGTCCAGGTCGGCCACCAGCGGAACGCCGTCAGCGGCCAGGGCGGACAAGCGCTCGCGCAGCCGCGCCACGGTGGCGATATCGACCTCGCCGGCGACGGTGACGACCACGTATCCCGGCTCGCGCCGGGCCCGGACGGTCAGGACTTTGGCCATGGCCGGTTACCGGCCCAGCCGGGTACCGGTTAACGGCCCCAGGCCGGTCCGGCTGCCTGCCGCCGGGGCTGGGCGGGCCACGCCCGATGCCAGCGCGCGAAACGCCGTCACCAGGCCATGTTACGGGTAACGCACCCGATAACTACAGGGCGCACGTATAAAAATGAGACGAGAAGTCACGTGCTGCCGTGATAATTGCCGCCAACGACTAGCCGCCAGCCCGCTGGCACGGACCAGACCACGTTCTGGGCCGACCGCGGCGGCGTCTGGCGCGTCGATCTACCGCGACTTCCCTGCCGTTCGTCACGCCCGTTGCCGTCCGGCCGGCAACGACTTAGAAAGGGCGCGCCACGCGCCTTTGTGATCATTTATACCCGGACACCCGATTGTTCGCGTTAACAGCAATCGGTTGCGCCCTTCTGGTCGTTCCTGAATTCTTGACGGCGGCCGCCAGGTAAGCGCACGATAGCGGCAAGGCCCGCACGAGCATCCCGCCCGTCTGAGGGCTATGTGCTGGGCAGGGGCGCCTGCCCGGCATCGCCACAGGACCCCGCGCCCCTCCCTTGCGGGGTCCTGCGGTCATTTCGGCCGGCATTTCCGGAAATGCATTTACTAAGCGCGATATTGATTCATTGCAGGCGCATATCCCGCGTGCTTGGCGCTCAGCCCCAGGTTCCGCCCGCCACCTGCCCGGTGCTGACGTTGAGCCGGTTGAACAGGTTGGTCGTGGCAATGGTGAGGACGAGGGCGGCCAGCCCTTTCTCGTCGTAATGCCGGGCGGCCTCGTCCCAGATCTGGTCGCAGACCGGATCGGCTCGGTCGCTGAGCCGGGTGACGGCTTCGGTCAGGGCGAGCGCGGCGCGCTCGGCCTCGGTGAAGAACGGCGCCTCCCGCCAGGCGGCCACGGTGAACAGCCGCTCGTCGGTCTCCCCGGCCTGCTTCGGCCCCCTGCGAGCCCGCGTTGACGCACGAGCTGCAGCCGTTGATCTGGCTGGCCCGCAGGTGGACCAGGTTCAGGGTCGCCGCCGGGACGCCGCCCTTCGCCGTGGCCGCGTGCAGGGCCTCGACGGCCTGCCAGGCGCCGGGCAGGACCGCGGCCGGGTTCTTCATCCGGGCTGCAACGTGGTTGCCGTCTGCATGAGCTTCCTCCAGGTCTTGATCGGGTCTATCCGGGTAGACCGACGCCGGCGGAGGAATGTCGCACCGAGACCCGCAGGTAACTAGCCACGTCATGGGCGGCGGACCGGTCGCCCAGGACCAGGAAGGCCAGCCGGGTCAGGCCGAGCGCGTGTTCCCGGTACAGCGCCGTCACCGCGTGCGCGGCGTCCTCGGTACCGGGAGCGCGAGCGGCCGGCGGCAGGCCCGTCAGGTCGTTTCCCACACCTCAGAAACGCCAGAACGCCCCGAAGGTTGCCTCGGGCGGGTCAGCCCGGGTCGGCGAGGGCGGCACGGTGGGCTTGCGGGCCGCCGGCCAGGCGCTCGGCGGACCAGGCCCGGCGGTAGTACAGCTGCGCGTCGCGTTCCCACGTGGAGCCGGCGGCGCCGAACAAGTGGCTGGCGGTGTCGGTCACCGTGCGGTAGGCCTGCCCGGCGCGCAGCGCGGCCACCCGCGCCGCGGTCGCCGCCTCGGCGTCGCCCGCCGCGGCGGCGACCGCGGCGTACCGGACGACGGCCTCGGCTTCCTGGAAGGACTCGAGGATCTCCACGCAGGCGTGCGCGACAGCCCGGAAGGAGCCGGTCGGGCGGCCGTTCTGCTCCCGGTCCCTGGCGTACAGCACGGCCGTGTCCAGGCACCAGCCGATACCGCCCGCGGCCTCGGCCGCGGTGGCGAGCAGGAAGTCCCGCTCGGCGCGCTCCAGGGCGGCGACGGCCTGGCCGTCCTGGACGAGCAGCACGGCCGGGGTCGCGTTGAAGGTGGTCATGGCGACCCGCCGGGTCAGGTCCAGGCTCCGCTGCGCGGTGACCCTGAAACCCGGGGCGCCCGCTTCGACCAGGAACATGGCGGGCACCGACCCGGCCCGGGCCGACACCATCACGATGGCCGCCACGTGCGCCGCGACGACGTACCAGCAGGAGCCGTAGAGCCGCCAGCCGTGCGGGGTCAGGTGAGCGTTGACCCCGGCCGGTCCCGACGACCAGCGGCCGTCCCGGCCGGCGGCCGCGATCGTGCCGGTCACCGACCCGCCGGCCAGCAGCGGCAGCCAGCGCTTGGCGGCCGCCGCGCCGTCGGCGGTCATCGGGCCGTCGGCGGCGCCGTCACCGGTGGCCGCGAGCAGGACGCCGGCCGCCAGCCCGCTGGGCAGGAACGGACCCGGGTACAGGGCGTGCCCGAGCTCGGTGTGGACCACGCCCGCGTCGGCCTGCGACAGGCCCCGCCCGCCGAACTCCTCGGGCACCGTCAGCCCGGCCAGGCCCAGCTCGGCCGCCAGCCGGGTGTGCAGCTCCGGGCCGTACCCGGGCTCGGCGTCGATCATGGCCCGCAGCGCGTCCGAGGGCAGCTGGCCGGCCAGGAAATCGCGCACGGTATCCCGCAGCACCCGCTGGTCGTCGGTGAGGACCAGTGAGTCGCTGATCGCCATGGGGCTGCTCCTCACGCGGGCCGCGGCAGGTCATGTTGGCTGCCAACACGATCCTATGCAGTCGGTCGAGACCGGCGTACGGCGGCGACATGCCTAGTATGTGACCGATGAGCGAGTCCGGTCGGCCAGGTTCGGAGGCGGCGTGGGCCAAGCTCGGAGCGGAACCGGGGCTGTGCCTGACCTGCCGGCACGCCTTGCTCAACCAGACGCGGCGGGGGACCGCGTACCTGCGGTGCGGACGCTCGGCCTGGGATGAGCGGCTGGTGCGGTACCCGCGGCTGCCGGTCACCGAGTGCGCGGGGTTCGAGGCGCTCCAGACGGGGCATGCGGCGGGAACCACGGACCGTTCGGCCGAAAACTTACGGCCCCGGCGGCCCGCTCCTGAGGCCGGTCCAGAGCCTGGGACACTAGGGACGGAGGGACAGCGCCGGGCGGGTGAGGAGGCCGGTTGGCGGGTGCAGCGCGAGAGGTAGCGGGGCGGATGGCGGCCGCGGCGGCGGACTGGCTCGGCTCGCTCGATCCGGCGCAGCGCGCGGTGGCCACCGGGAGCGCGCCCAGCCCGGACGCCGGGACGGACGCGGAACGCAGGCGGTGGTTCTACACCCCCACCGACCACGGCGGGCTGACCCTCGGGGCGCAGCGGCCGGCCCAGCAGCGGCTGGCCCACCGGCTGGTGGCCAGCGGCCTGTCCGCCGCCGGGTACGTCACGGTGGCGACCATCGTGGGCCTGGACAACGTGCTCGACCGGGTCGAGGGCTGGAGCGTCGACTGGGGGCGCGAGCGCGGACGTGACCCGGGGATGTACTACCTGAGGGTGTTCGGCGAGCCGGGCGGGGCGGCGCCGTGGGGGTGGCGGTTCGGCGGCCACCACGTCTCGCTGAACAACCTGATCACCGGCGGCGCGGTCCGCGCGGTGACGCCGTGCTTCCTGGGCGCCGACCCGGCGGTCTCGCCGCTGCTGGGCTCAGCGCCGCTGCGCCCGCTGGCCGGGGCCGAGGACCTGGCCCTGGACCTGGTCCGGTCGCTGGACCCGGACCAGCGTGCCCGCGCGATCCTGCTCGACCGGGCGCCCTCGGACATCGTGGGCGGCAACCGGTCCCGGCTGGCCGACGGGGACCAGATGATGTACCTGAGCGAGCTGTGGCGCCGGCCGTTCACCGAGCCGGAGCTCGCCGGGCCGATCGCCAGGATGGACACCGACAACGAGCGCGCTTCCGGCTATGACGATGGCGACTACCAGCGGCTCGCGCTGACCAGGGCGCCCAAGGGGCTGCCGGCCCGGGACCTGGACGGCGGGCAGCGCGACCTGCTGCGCGCGCTGCTCGGCGCGTACCTGGGGCGGGTGCCGGAGGGACTGGCCCCCGGCTACGACGACGCCGCGCTGGACGGCGTGTGCTTCGCCTGGGCCGGGCCGGCGGCCGGGCCAGCCGCTGTACTACCGGGTGCAGGGCCCGCGGCTGCTCCTGGAGTACGACAACACCCAGCGGCAGGCGAACCACGCGCACTCGGTGTGGCGGGACCCGGCGGCCGACTTCGGGTACGACGTGCTCGGCGCGCACCTGGCCGAGCACCACCTGCGCTGAGCCGCCTTTCGCTGAGCCGTCTTCGTTAACCGGCCGGGTCGGCGAAGCGGGGCGGGCGCTGCTCGAACGCCGCGGCGACCGCCTCGGCCTGGTTCGGGCTGCCGATCAGCGCGCCGATCTCCTGCTGCTCGGCGGCGAAGCCGGTCTTCAGGTCGGCCCGGCCGGCCAGGTCCAGCAGCCGCTTGGCGGCCCGGATGGCGTCCGGGCTGCGCCCGGCGATGGACCGGGCCAGCTCCAGCGCGGCCTGGCGCGGGTCGGGGTCGACCCGGGTGGCCAGGCCCAGCGCCACCGCCTCCGTGCCGCTGACCATGCGCCCGGTGAAGGTCAGCTCCTTGGCCACGTCCCGGCCGACGAGCTCGGGGAGCAGCTGGGAGCCGGTCATGTCGGGGATCAGGCCCCACCTGATCTCCAGCACCGACAGCCGGGCGTCCGGGGTCACGATCCGGATGTCGGCGCCGAGCGCGATCTGCAGCCCGCCGCCCAGCGCGTTCCCGGATATCGCGGCGATGACCGGGACCGGGACCTCGGTCCACACGTACGCGGCGCGCTGCCCGGTGGCCTTGGCCGGGCCGCCGCCGGGCGGCAGGTCGACGAGGGCGCTGAGCCGCTCGCCGTCGCGCATGGCCTGGAACGAGCCGAAGTCCAGGCCCGCGCAGAAGTCCGGTCCCGCACCGGACAGGACCACCGCGCGGACCCCGGGCTCGGCCTTGAGCCGCTCGCCCGCGGCGACCAGGCCGGCGAACATCGCCCCGTCCAGGGCGTTGCGCTTCTCCGGCCTGCTCAGCCGGACATCGGCCACGCCGTCGGTGATCGTCACGCTGACTCGCTGCTCGGTCATGGGGTGCTCCTTCGTTGCGCTCCCATGACCTTAGCCAGCGGCGAGGTAGCTGGCCGCGATAGCCCGCGAATGACGGCGGGGCGTGGCAGGATCGGACCGTCATGTTCATCGCCGATCTGCACATTCATTCTCGATTCTCGCGGGCCTGCAGCAAGGACTGTGATATCGAACACCTGTCCTGGTGGGCGCGGCGCAAGGGGCTGACCGTCCTGGGCACTGGCGACTTCACCCACCCGGCGTGGGCCGCGGAGCTGAAGGACACCCTGGTCGAGGCCGAGCCGGGGCTGTTCCGGGTCCGGCCGGACCTGGAGCGGCGGCTGGACCGCGACACCCCGGCCAGCTGCGCCGGGACCGTGCGGTTCATGCTGTCGGTGGAAATCTCGACGATTTACCGGCGCGACGAGCGGACCCGCAAGGTCCATCACCTGCTGTACGCGCCGAGCTTCGAGGCCGCGGACCGGATCACGACGGCGCTGGCCAAGATCGGCAACCTGGCCTCCGACGGCCGGCCGATCCTGGGCCTGGACTCCCGCGACCTGCTGGAGATCACCCTGGAGGCCGGGCCCGGCTGCTTCCTGGTCCCGGCGCACGTCTGGACGCCCTGGTTCGCGGTCCTGGGGTCCAAGTCCGGGTTCGACGCGGTGCGCGACTGCTACGCCGACCTGGCCGATCACATCTTCGCGGTGGAGACCGGGCTGTCCTCCGACCCGGCCATGAACTGGACCTGCTCGTCGCTGGACGGCTACCGGCTGGTCAGCAACTCCGACGCGCACTCCCCGCCGGCCCTGGGCCGGGAGGCCACGGTGTTCGGCACCGACCTGGACTACTTCGCGATGGCCGAGGCGCTGCGGACCGGCCGCGGCCTGGACGGCACGCTGGAGTTCTTCCCCGAGGAGGGGAAGTACCACCTGGACGGGCACCGCAAGTGCGGGGTCCGCATGGAACCCGAGCAGAGCACCGCGGTGGCGGACCGGTGCCCGGTGTGCGGCAAGCCGCTGACCGTCGGCGTGCTGCACCGGGTGGCCGAGCTGGCCGACCGCCCGGCCGGTTTCCGGCCCGACGGCGCGGCGGGCTTCACCTGCCTGGTCCAGCTGCCGCAGATCATCGGGGAGATCCTCGGCACCGGGCCGAAGAGCAAGAAGGTGGCCGCCGAGACGGACCGGCTGACCGGCGCGCTGGGCCCGGAGCTGACCATCCTGCGCGACGTCCCGCTCGATGACCTGCGCCGGGCCGGCGGCACGCGGCTGGCCGAGGCCATCGGCCGGCTCCGGCGGGGCGAGGTGATCACCCAGGCCGGCTACGACGGGGAGTACGGCACGATCCGGCTGTTCGGCCCGGATGAAGGGGACGGGTCGGCGCTGTTCGCGATGACCGACCTGGCCGCGCCGGCGAAGGCCGACAAGAATTCTGCCGAACGGACCGGGGTATCACCGGCCGCGCCCCGGCCCCGGGCCCGCCGTGGCGGCGCGGCCCCGGCCCCTTCGCCCGAGACCACCGGCTCGCTGCTCGACGGCCTGGACCCGGATCAGCGGGCGGCGGCCACCGCGGCCGGGCCGCTGCTGATCATCGCGGGACCGGGCACCGGCAAGACCCGGACGCTCACCCACCGGATCGCCCATCAGGTCGCCGAGCTCGGCCGGCCCGCCCGGCAGTTCCTGGCCATCACGTTCACCCGGCGGGCCGCGCAGGAGATGCGGGACCGGCTGGCCGGGCTCGGCGCGGGCCTCGATGACGAGGTCACCGTCACCACGTTCCACGGCCTGGGCCTGCGGATCCTGCGTGAGCACGCCGCAGCGGCGGGCCTTCCCGATTCGTTCGGGGTCGCCGACGAGGCCGCGCTGATCCGGGTCGCGGCCGAGCTGGCCGGCTCGGAGCGCGAGGGGCGCAAGCTGGCCGGCGACCCGGACGGCCGGCCGGGGCTGCGCGCCGAGCTGATCGCGCGCGGCCTGGTGGACTTCGACGGCCTGACCGAGCTGCCGGCCGAGCTGCTGGCCCGGGAGCCGCGGATCGCGGCCGGGCTGGCGGCCCGGTGGCCGTTCGTCAGCGTGGACGAGTACCAGGACATCGACCCCGTGCAGTACCAGCTGGTCCGCGCGCTGGCCGGCGACGGTGCCGGGCTGACCGCGATCGGCGACCCGGACCAGTCCATCTACGGGTTCCGCGGCGCCGACGTCGGCATCTTCGGCCGGTTCGCCGCGGACTTCCCCGGCGCCACCACGGTGGAGCTGACCCGGAACTACCGGTCGGGCCCGGCCATCGTGACCGCCGCCCTGCAGGCCGTCGCGCCTTCGACGCTGGTGCCCAGCCGGGCCACCGCGGCCGCGGGGCCGTCCGGCGGGGGCCCGTCCGGTCGGGCGGCGGCCCGCAGGGCGCCGGCCGGCGGGGGGCCTTCAGCCGGGGCGCCGGAGCCCGGTGAGGTGTCCTTCTACGAGGCGGCCGACGAGCACGCCGAGGCGGCATGGATCGCCGCCGCGGTCGACCAGCTGCTCGGCGGGGCCTCGTTCCACTCGCTGGACAGCGGCCGGGCCGACGGGCACGGCCACGGCAAGCTCGGGCTGTCCGACATCGCCGTGCTGTACCGGACCGACGCGCAGGCCGTCGTGCTGGGCCAGGCGCTGACCCGGGCCGGGCTGCCGTACCAGAAGCGGTCGCACGACCTGCTGGCCCGCCGCCCCGCGGTGGCCGGCCTCATGCGCGAGATGGCGCTGACCCAGCCGACCGGGGACGTCCTGGGGCAGCTGACCGCGGCGGTGCGGGCGCTGGCCGCGGCGCGCGGCGAGTCTGACGCGACCGTGACCGACATCCGGGCCGCGGGCGAGGTGCTGGCCCCGCTGGCCCGCCGGTGCGGCGACGACGCCGAGCGGTTCCGGACCGAGATCTCGCTGGGCGCGGAGGCCGACGCGCTGGACCCGCGGGCCGAGGCGATCCCGCTGCTGACCCTGCACGCGGCCAAGGGCCTGGAGTTCGACGTGGTGTTCCTGGCCGGCTGCGAGCGCGGCCTGCTGCCGCTGCGCCTGCCCGGGTCCGGGCCGCTGACCCCGGAGCAGAGCGCGGAAGAGCGCCGGCTGTTGTTCGTCGGGATGAGCAGGGCCCGCGCCCGGCTCGTGCTGACCTGCGCGGCGCGCCGAATGAGACACGGCACGGCCGAGGCGGCGGGCCGGTCGCCGTTCCTGTCCTCGGTCGATCCCGGCCTGCTCGGGCCGGCCGCGGCACCGCGCGCCCGCCGGTCCGCCGACCGCCAGCTGCGGCTGCTCTGAACCGCTGGCGCCCACAAGTGTCCGCCCTCTTGAGCCAGAAGTGTCCGGTCTTAAACCAGAAGTGTCCTGTCGGCTACTAGACGCTCCCCCGCCAGTGCCCTACGGTGGCTGTCATGGTCACCGACGGCGACGAAGCCGTCCGCCTATTCGAGTTGCGCAGTAAGCCGACACGCGACCTGGCCGGACAGGCGGACGCGGTGGCCGCGGCGTGCCACGCCATGGCCGTCCGGTTCCATTCCGGCGGCAAGCTGGTGGTGTTCGGCACCGGCGGCGCGAGCACCGACGCCCAGCACGTCGCGGTGGAGTTCGTCCACCCGGTCATCGTCGGCAAGCGCGCGCTGCCCGCCATCTCGCTCACCAGCGACGTGGCCACCGTCACCGGCATCGCCGAACGCTCCGGGGTGGACGCGATCTTCGCCCACCAGATCCGGTTCCTGGCCGACCCGGCCGACATCGCCCTGGGCCTGGACCCGGACGGGCACAGCACCGCGGTGCTGGCCGGGCTGGAGACGGCCCGCGAGCTCGGCCTGCTGACCGTGGCCCTGACCGGCGGCGACGGCGGCGCGATCGCGACCAGCAAGGCGGTCGACCACGTGCTGGTGGCGGCCTCCGCCGACCCGCGGGTGGTCAAGGAGATGCACGTCACCGCGTACCACGTGCTGTGGGAACTGGTCCACGTGTTCTTCGAGCAGCCCGGCGTGCTCGGCCCGGGGGTGGTCACGTGAGCGAATGCTCCGGAGACGTCTGCATTACCTGTTCCGACACCGCGGTGCAGGTCACGGTGGTGCGGCTGCTCGAGGACGCGATGGCCCTGGTCGACACCGGCGCCGGGCAGGAGACGGTCAGCGTGGCCCTGGTCAGCGCCGGCGTGGGCGACACCATCCTGGTGCACGCCAGGGAAGCCATCGCCGTGGTGGGGCCCCCGACATGAGTGACAGCCATGAGTGAACTCGAGGCCCTGTACCCGTTCCTGTACGCGGACACCTCGGATCTGTCCGCGGTGCTGGCCCAGGTGCGGGCGTCGACCGTGGCCAAGGCCGAGGAGATCCTGGAGCTGCGCCGTACCGTGGCCGAGCGGGACGGCGCCCGGATCGCCGAGTGCGCCCGCCAGGCCGCGGCCCGGTTCGCCGCGGGCGGCAAGCTGTTCGCGTTCGGCAACGGCGGCAGCGCCACCGACGCGCAGCAGCTCGCCACGCTCTTCCTCAACCCCGGCGGCGAGGCTCGCCCGCTCCCCGCGTTCGGGCTGGCCAACGACACGTCGGTGGTCACCGCGCTGTGCAACGACATCGGTGTCGAGGTGGTGTTCGCCCGCCAGCTGGCCGCGTTCGGCGGCCGGGACGACATCGCGGTCGGGTTGTCCACCAGCGGCAACTCCGGCAACCTGCTGCGCGCCTTCGACGAGGCGAGCCGGCGCGGCATGCTGACCATCGGGCTGGCCGGCTACGACGGCGGCAAGATGGCCGAGCTGGACAGCATCGACTACCTGTTCGTGGCGCCGTCCGCCTCGGTGCACCGGATCCAGGAAGCGCAGACCACGACCTATCAAGTGCTGTGGGAGCTGACTCAGGAAGAGGTGTCCCATGTGCCTGGGCATACCGGGTGAGGTCATCGAGCTTCACCCCGACCAACCCGACCTGGCCAAGGTCGACGTCAGCGGCGTGCGGCGGCTGATCAACATCGGGCTGCTCACCGACGACCCGCCGGTGCCCGGCGAGTGGGTGCTGATCCACGTCGGCTTCGCGTTGTCGAAGATCGACGAACGGGAGGCCGCGGCGGCCATGGAATTCCTCGAGGGCATCGGGCAGGCCTACGAGGACGAGATCAACGCGCTGAGGGAATCAGTGATCGAATAGGGGAAGGCGGGCACGATGCGGTTCGTCGACGAATTCCGTGATGCCGACAAGGCCCACGCGCTGGCCGCGAAGATCGCGGCGCTCTGCGAGCCGGGCCGCCAGTACAAGCTGATGGAGGTGTGCGGCGGCCACACCCACACCATCTACAAGCACGGCCTGGAGGACTACCTGCCGGAGTCGGTCACCCTGGTGCACGGCCCCGGGTGCCCGGTGTGCGTGATCCCGATGGGCCGGGTCGACGACGCCATCCACCTGGCCTCGCAGCCCGACGTGATCATGACCTCGTTCGGCGACATGATGCGGGTGCCGGGCAGCGGCGGGTCGTTCTTCGACGCCAACGCCGAGGGCACCAACATCCGCATGGTGTACTCCCCGCTGGACTCGCTCAAGATCGCCAGGCAGAACCCGGACAAGCAGGTCGTGTTCATGGCCATCGGGTTCGAGACCACCGCGCCGTCCACCGCGATGACCATGCTGCGCGCCGCGGCGGCCGGGATCGAGAACTTCTCGGTGTTCTGCAACCACGTCACGATCGTGCCGGCCATCAAGGCCATCCTCGACTCGCCGGACCTGCGGCTCGACGGGTTCATCGGGCCCGGGCACGTGTCCACCGTGATCGGCTGCCGGCCGTACGAGTTCATCGCCCGCGACTACGGCAAGCCGGTGGTGGTGGCCGGGTTCGAGCCGCTGGACATCCTGCAGTCCATCTACATGCTGATGGTGCAGCTGTCCCAGGGCCGGTCCGAGGTGGAGAACCAGTACTCGCGCGTGGTGCCGTGGGACGGCAACCTGGTCGCGCTCAAGGCCATCGGCGAGACGATGGAGCTGCGGCCCTACTTCGAATGGCGAGGGCTGGGCTTCATCTCGCACTCCGCGCTCCAGGTCCGGGAGAAGTACGCGGCCATGGACGCCGAGCGGCTGTTCCAGGTGCCCGGGGTCCGGGTCGCCGACCCCAAGGCGTGCCAGTGCGGCGAGGTGCTCAAGGGCGTGCTGAAGCCGTGGGAGTGCAAGGTGTTCGGCACCGCGTGCACCCCGGAGACGCCGATCGGGACCTGCATGGTGTCCCCCGAGGGCGCGTGCGCGGCGTACTACAACTTCGGCCGGATGAACCGTACCCGGGTCGCCGAGGCGGCGCAGGCGGCCCGGTCATGAGCCGGAGCTGGATCGACCAGGCCCTGGCCGAGCATAAAGAGCCCGAACACGACGAGGTGGACGCGGGCGGGCGCCGGCAGCTGCCGCTGGCCGACCGGGAGCAGCAGGTGCTGGACCGGATCGACCGGGCCCGGCGGCGCCGGCCCAAGGTCCGCGAAGAGCGCATCACGATGTCGCACGGCGCGGGCGGCAAGGCCACGCACACCCTGATCGAGGCGGTCTTCCTCGACGCGTTCCGCAACCCGCTGCTCGAGCCGCTGGAGGACGCGGCCACGCTGGCCGTGGGCAGCGCCCGGGTCGCGCTCACCACCGACTCCTACGTGGTCTCGCCGCTGTTCTTCCCCGGCGGCACGATCGGCGACCTGGCCGTCAACGGCACGGTCAACGACCTGGCCGTGTCCGGCGCCACGCCGCTGTACCTGTCGGCCGGCTTCATCCTGGAGGAAGGCTTCCCGGTCGCCGACCTGAACCGGGTCGTGGAGTCGATGCGGGACGCGGCCGCCGCGGCCGGCGTGCACATCGTCACCGGCGACACCAAGGTGGTGCAGAAGGGCAAGGCCGACGGCTGCTACATCAACACCGCGGGCGTCGGCCTGCTCGAGCGGGACGTCTCGCTCGGCGTGGCCCAGGCCCGGCCGGGCGACGCGATCATCGTGTCCGGGCCGATCGGCGACCACGGCATCACGATCATGCTGGCCCGCGGCGAGCTCGACATCGAGGCGGACATCTGCTCCGACACGGCCCCGCTGAACGGGCTGGTCGCCCGGCTGCTGGACGCGGTGCCCGGGGTCCGGGCCATGCGCGACGCGACCCGCGGCGGGGTGGCCACCATCCTCAACGAGATCGCCAGGGACGCCGACGTCGGCGTGCTGGTCAGCGAGGACCAGATCCCGGTCCGGGCCGAGGTGCGCGGCGCCTCCGAACTGCTCGGCATCGACCCGATGTACGTGGCCTGCGAGGGCCGGCTGGTCGCGGTCGTCCCCGGCGAGGCGGCCGACCAGGCGGTCGCCGCGCTGCGCGCCCACCCGCTGGGCGAGCAGGCGGCGGTCATCGGGCGGGTCCGCGAGGAGCAGCCCGGCATCGTCCAGCTGAAGACCGCGTTCGGCGGCACCCGGATCGTCGACCTGCTGGTCGGCGACCCGCTCCCGCGCATCTGCTAGCCCGCGCGCAGCCCTGCTGGCTCGCGCGCCGTTGTCCCACTGTGCGCTGGGGTCCCGCAAGTCCCTAGTGCCACACTCATGGCCGCTGGCTCAACCGATGGCTGCGGCAACCTAACGGCTCTTGCCGTTAGCAAGTGGCAACCATATGTGCCGGAGCGGTCTCGATGCGCGTTGGCCGGGTGTCGTCTGGGTGCCTTGTCCCGGCATGTGGGCAATGCGGGCCGGCGGGTTCACCTGGGGTTATGAGCGGCTCATAATGAGGGTCATCGCGGGCGGCCGCCGCGGCGCTCGCGCGAGGAGGCAGACCATGGCGATGCCGGGCGCGGACAGCGACGAACTGGCCAAGTTCGGGTACAAGCAGGAACTGGACCGCTCGCTGGGGATGTTCTCCTCGTTCGCCGCGGGGTTCAGCTACATCTCGATCATGACCGGGGTGTTCGAGCTGTTCTTCTTCGGCTTCTTCTCGGGCGGCCCGGCGTTCATCTGGACCTGGCCGGCCGTGTTCGCGGGCCAGTTCCTGGTCGCGCTCTGCTTCGCCGAGCTCGCCGGGCAGTACCCGCTGGCCGGCTCGGTCTACCAGTGGTCCAAGCAGATCGCCAGGCCGTTCACCTCCTTCTTCGGCGGCTGGATCCTGAGCGTCGGCGCGATCGTGACGCTGGCCGCGGTGGCGGTGGCCTATCAGGTCGTCGCGCCGCAGATCTCCTCGGCGTTCGAGATCATCGGCACCAAGGCCGACATCGGGCTCGTGTCCACGCCGGGCGGAGCCAAGAACGCGCTGCTGCTGGCGGCCGTCCTGGTGGTGTTCACCACCATCATCAACATGGTCGGGGTCAAGACCATGGCGCGGATCAACAACTTCGGGGTGGCCGCCGAACTGGTCGGCGTCTCGTTGCTGATCATCCTGCTGGCCGCGCACATCCGCCGCGGCTTCGGCGTCGCGTTCGACACGTTCGGCACCGGCAAGGGCTACCCGTGGGGGTACTTCGGCGCGTTCCTGGTGGCCGGGCTGATGAGCGCGTACGTCATGTACGGGTTCGACACCGCCGGGTCGCTGGCCGAGGAAACCAACAACCCGCGGAAGAACGCCCCGCCCGCGATCTTGCGCGCGCTGATCGCGGCCGGGATCGCCGGCCTGCTGGTCATCTTGTTCGGCGAGATGTCGGTGCCGAACATCCATGCCCCGCAGCTCGGCACCTCCGGGCTGCCCTACCTGGTCAAGGCCACCCTGGGCGGTACCACCGGCGACCTGTTCCTGATCGACTCGCTGATCGCGATCACCGTGTGCAGCCTGGCCGTGCACGCCGGCGGGATCCGGATGATCTTCACCATGGGCCGGGACGGCCGGCTGCCGTACGCGTCGGCCGTCGCCAAGGTGCACGGCAAGTCCAAGACGCCGCTGGTCCCGTCGCTCGTGATCGGCGTGATCACGATCTTGCTGCTGGTGCTGAACGTCGGCAACCAGCGGGCGTTCTTCGTGCTCACCTCGGTCGCGATCATCATGTTCTACCTCGCCTACCTGTGCGTCACCGGTCCCCTGCTGATCGCCCGGCTGCGCGGCAAGTGGCCGACGCCCGAGCACGGCCCCTACTTCAACCTGGGCCGCTGGGGGCTGGTGGTCAACCTGCTGGCCGTGATCTTCCAGGTCGGCGTCCTGGTCAACCTGGCCTGGCCGCGCGCGTCCGTCTACGGCGGCGACCACTGGTACTTCCAGTGGGGCGCGTTCACCTTCACCGGCCTGCTCGGCGGGGTGGGCGTCATCTACTACTTCGCCAAGCTCCGCGGCCGCCCGGCGACGGTGCTGGCCGAGCACCAGGCCGGTCCCGCCCCGGTCGTGGTCGGCGCGGCCGACGAGACTGCCTGAGCTGACCCGCGGCGGTGGCGGTGTCCGCGTCCGGCTCCGGCCCCGGCCCGGCTCAGGGCGTCGCCGGGTTCCTGGGTTCCCGGCCGCCGTTCGACGCGGTGAGCGCCGGTGAACTGGCCCGGGTCGCGGCGGTCACCCGGACCGAGGTCAGCCCGGGCGGCACGACGATCTTCCACCAGGGCGCCGGGCCGGTCGAGGACCTGCGGATGGTCCGGTCCGGCTCGGTCGAGGTCGTGCACGACGGGCGGGTCCTGGACCTGCTCGGCCCGGGCGAGCTGTTCGGGCAGGCCTCGATGATCTCCGGGCTGCCGACCGGCTTCGAGGCCCGGGCCGGCGAGGACACGGTGTGCTACCGCATCCCCGCGGACGTGGTGCGCCCGCTGCTGGCCCGCCCGGACGTGCTGGCGTTCGTGGCCCGCTCCATTGTGAGCCGCCCCCCGCCCATCGCGCCTCCGCCGGCCGACCCGGGGCAGCGCCGGGTGGCCGCGCTGATCCGCAGGCCGCCGCTGCTGTGCCCGGGCGAGGCGCCGATCCGGGCGGCGGCCCAGCAGATGACGGCCGCGGGCGTGAGCGCGGTCCTGGTCCGGCACGGCGCCACGGTCGGCATCGTGACCGACCGCGACCTGCGGTCCCGGGTGATCGCGGCGGGCCGCAGCCCGGACGAGCCGGTCTCGGCCGTCATGACCGAGCCCGCCTACACGGTCAGCGCCGACCGGCTGGGCGGCGACGTGCTGCTCGACATGCTCGAGCGCAACATCCACCACATCCCGGTGCTGTCCCCGGCGGGCGAGGTCCTGGGCGTGGTCGACGACGGCGACCTGGTGGCCGCCGAGGGACGCATGCCGCTGCTGCTGCGCCGCGCGATCGGCCTGGCGCAGACCCAGGCGGACCTGGCCGCCGCGGCGGCCGGGCTGAACCCGGCGCTGGTCGCGCTGCGCGACGCGCAGGTGCCGGCCGAGCAGGTGGCCGCGGTGCGTTCGGTGGTGCTCGACGCGCTGATCCGGCGGCTGGCCGAGCTGGCCGTACGGGACGCCGGGCCGGCGCCGGCCCCGTTCACCTGGTTCGCGCTGGGCAGCCTGGCCCGGCGCGAGGCGGTGCCGTCCTCGGACGTGGACAGCGCGCTGGCCTGGGCGGGCGACGACGGGGCGGCGGGGTACGGCCGGCGGCTGGCCGGGGCGGTGAACGACGGGCTGCGGGCCTGCGGGCTGCCGCCCGACGCGCAGGGCGCGAACGCGGCCAACCCGCTGTTCGCCCGGTCCCTGACGTCCTGGCAGGCCCTGCGAGCGGAGCCTGAGCGAGGACCCGACCCAGGACAAGGCGCTGATCATGGCCTCGCTGATCACCGACGGCCGCCCGGTGTTCAGCACCGGGCCGCCGCCGGGCGGCGGGCTGTGGCAGATGTCCCCCGATCACCCCGACCTGCGCCGGCTGCTGGCCCAGTTCGCCCTGTCGTTCCGGCCGCCCACCGGGTTCTGGCGCGAGTTCGTGGTCGAGCACTCCGGCGAGCGGCGCGGGCAGCTCGACCTCAAGCACGGCGGGCTGATCCCGATCGTCGACCTGGCCCGCTGGGCCGGGATGGGCGCGGGGGTGACCAGCGGCTCCACCATGGACCGGCTGCGCGCGGCCGAGGCGGCCGGGACGCTGGCCGGGCCGGAGGCGCGGACGCTGATGGAGGCGTTCGGCTTCATCTCCTCGCTGCGCCTGGACCATCAGGTCGAGCAGCTGCGCCGCGGCGAGCCGCCGGACGACTTCATCGACCCCAAGACGCTGAACCCGCTGGCCCGGTCCTACCTGCGCGAGGCGTTCCGGGCTGTGGCCTCGGTCCAGGCCGGGCTGGCCGCCGAGCTGTCGCTCGGCGTGCGCTGGGGCTAGCGCCCCGCGAGGCGGTCGCGGGCGGCGGCGATGACGGCCTGGCCCAGGCTGATGCCGCCGTCGTTGCACGGGACGCGGGAGTGGGTCAGGACGCGGAAGCCGCGGGCCTCCAGGCGGGCCGCGGTGGCGTGCAGCAGGAGCATGTTCTGGAACACGCCGCCGGACAGGGCGACCGTGGCCAGGCCGTGGCGCTCGCGCAGCAGCACGCAGCCGGCCTCGATGGCGGCCGCGACGCCGTGGTGGAAGCGGGCGGCGATGACGGGGGCACGAACCCCGGCCGTTAGGTCAGAAAGAAGAGCGGTCAGGAGGTCGGCGCCGAGGATCTGGAACGGGTCGCCCGCCACGACGGCGGCGGGGTAAGCCGCAGTCTCGGCCGGGTCGGCCAGTTGCTCGAGCTCGATGGCGGCCTGGCCCTCGTAGTTGATCGTGTCCCGGACGCCGAGCAGCGCGGCGGCGGCGTCGAACAGCCGGCCCGCGCTGGAGGTAAGCGGGGCGTTGACGCCCTTGGCGGCCATGGCGGTGACCTGCGCCCAGCGATCAGCGTTGCGCCGGGCCACGTCGAGGTCGTCCCGGTCCAGGTAGGCGGCGGCCATCCGCCACGGCTGGCGGATCGCCGCCGCGCCGCCGGGCATCGGCACCGGGGCCAGGTGGCCGGCCCGCTCGAAGCCGGCCAGCCCGGCGACCAGGAACTCGCCGCCCCAGATGGTGCCGTCGGTGCCGTAGCCGGTGCCGTCGAAGGCGACCCCGATGACCGGGCCGTCCGCCCCGTTGTCGGCCAGGCAGGAGGCGATGTGCGCGTGGTGGTGCTGTACCGGTTGCAGGTCGGCGCCGTCCAGGTCGAGCGCGTACTTGGTGGACAGGTACTCCGGGTGCAGGTCGTGCGCGACGACCTGCGGCTCGATGTCGAACAGGCGGCGGAAGTGCTCGATGCCCTCGGTGAAGGAGCGCAGCGTCTCGGCGTTCTCCAGGTCGCCGATGTGATGCGAGAGGAACGCGTGCCGCCCTTTGGCCAGGCAGAACGTGTTCTTCAGCTCGGCGCCGCAGGCCAGCACCGGGCGGGGGAAGCCGGCGCTGGCGGTGACCGGTTCCGGGACGTAGCCGCGGGACCGCCGGATCAGCATCGGCCGGGCGCGGAACGTCCGGGCCACCGAGTCGTCGGTCCGGATGTGGATGGCCCGGTCGTGGGTAAGGAACGCGTCCGCGATCGGGGCGAGGCGTTCCAGCGCGTCGTCGTCGTGGTAGGCGATCGGCTCGTCGGAGACGTTGCCGCTGGTCAGTACGATAGGGCGGGCCATGGTTCGGACCAGCAGGTGGTGCAGCGGGGTGTAGGGCAGCATGACCCCGAGCGAGCGGTTGCCGGGGGCGGCGGCCGGGGCGACGGCCGCGTCCGGGCGGCGGGGCAGCAGGACGATGGGGCGGGCGGGGCTGGTCAGCAGGGCCGCGGCGGCTTCGCCGACCTCGACCAGGTCCCGGGCCTGGGTCAGGTCGGCGGCCAGCACGGCGAACGGCTTGTCCTCGCGGTGCTTGCGGGCGCGCAGGGCGGCGACGGCCGGCTGGCAGGCGGCGTCGACGGCCAGGTGGTAGCCGCCCAGGCCCTTGACCGCGAGGATCTGGCCTGCCGTGAGCAGTTCGGCGGCGCGGGTGAGGGGATCGCCGGGCAGCGGGTTCCCGGCCCGGTCGCGGAGGGTCAGCCGGGGGCCGCAGGCCGGGCAGCAGGTCGGCTGGGCGTGGAACCGGCGGTCGGCGGGATCGTGGTACTCGGCCTCGCACGCCGGGCACATGGCGAACGGGGCCATCGTGGTGAACGGCCGGTCGTAGGGCACGTCCCGGACGATGGTGAACCGGGGGCCGCAGTTGGTGCAGTTGATGAACGGGTAACGGTAGCGGCGGTCGCCCGGGTCGGCGAGCTCGGTCAGGCAGTCGGCGCAGGTCGCGGTGTCGGCCGAGACCAGGGTGCGGCGAGGGCCGGCCGCCGGGCTCGGGGCGATGGCGAAGCGGGTGTCGCCGTTCGGGGGGAGGGGACGCGCGGTGACCCGCTCGATGCGGGCCAGCGGGGGCGGGTCTCGTTCCAGTTTGCGCAGGAACTCGGTCACGGCCGCGGCCGGCCCCTCGACCTCGACGAACACGCCGTCGACGTCGTTGCCGACGAACCCGGCCAGGCCGAGGCCGGTGGCCAGGGTGTAGACGAACGGGCGGAAGCCGACGCCCTGGACGATCCCCTCGACCCGGATCGCGGTGCGGACCGGCGTCACCGGTGCGGGCCCAGGGCGGCCGCCACCCGCTCGACCATCTCGGTGAGGATGGGCTGGGGCGTGGCGAAGTTGAGCCGGAAGGCGCCCGGGCCGCCGTCGCCGAAGGCGGGCCCGTCGATCACCGTGACCTGGGCGCGCTCGGTGACCAGGGCGCCGGGCGAGCCGGGCAGGTCCATGGCCGTGCAGTCGAGCCAGGCCAGGTAGGTGCCGTCGGGCGGGCGGTAGCGCACCTGGGGCAGGTGCTGGCGCAGCAGGCTGGCCAGCAGCCGGCGGCTGTCGTCGAGGTAGGCCATGACCTCATCCAGCCACCCCTCGCCGTGCCGGTAGGCGGCGATGTTGGCCACCACGCCGGGGTTGGCGGCCCCGTGCGAGGCGAAGAAGCCCAGCTCCGCCCAGACCTTCCGGTCGGGGTCACTGGACAAGATGACCTGCGCGCACTTGAGGCCGGGCAGGTTCCAGGCCTTGGACGCGGAGGTGGCGGTCAGCGTGTGCGCCGCGGCGGCCGGCGAGGAGGCCGCGTAGGGCAGGTGCCGCTGTCCGGGGTAGACCAGCGGGCCGTGGATCTCGTCGGCGAACACCCGGCCGCCGTGCCGGTCGACCACGTCGGTCAGCTGAGCGATCTCGGCCGCGGTGAAGACCCGGCCGAGCGGGTTGTACGGGTTGCAGAAGATGAGCAGGTGCCCGCCGGCCCGGAAGGCGTCCTCGATCGCGTCCAGGTCGAGGGCGAACAACCCGTCCTCGTCGCGCATCCGGACCTGGATGATCTCGCGTCCCAGGTAGCCCGGCACGGACAGGAACGGCATGTACGCGGGGGTGGGGAGGATGACCGGCGAGCCGGGCCGCGAGTAGTGCGTGATGGCCAGTTCCAGCGCCTTGATCACGTCCGGGACGTGGTGCACGTCGGCGGGGTCGACGGCCCAGCCGTACCGGCGGCGCATGAAGTCCGCGCACGCCGCGGCCAGCTGATCGGCCAGCACCGGGGACAGGTAGCCGAAGTTCGCGTCGGCCGACAGCGCGTCCAGCGCGTCCAGGATGGCGGGCGCGGCACCGAAGTCCATCTCGGCCACGGCCGCGCCGAACCCGTCCGGGCCCGGGGCGGTCCACTTGAAGCTGCCGCGGGCGCGCAGCGTCGCCGCCGTGGTCCGGTCGATCGCCTCCCGAAGCGTCTGTGGCACATCGCTATCCTCGCACCTGGCGGGTCCGGACCTGAGTTGTCAGTGCATGCCGTGCAGGAGCACGAACGCTCCCACGCCCACCGCGACCACGATCAGCGCGAGCAGCAGGCGGAGTAGTTCCTTCCAGAACACCGCGCCGGCCACCGCGATAACGAGGATGACGGCCCGGGCGCTCTCGAGGTCCTGGGCTGGTCCTTGGCTGGGTATCATCGTTGCCTCCCCGAACAGCTCCGTGTTCGTACTACGGAAACCGGCCGGGCCTGATTAGCTGCGGTTTCCCGCGGAGGCGCTGGCCCTCAACCCGGAGCAGAGCGGCTCGTGCCAGGATGACGACATGGTTGATCCGCGTGCGGGGCAGCCGGCGGCTGCCGGAGATCTGGTCGACGTGGCCAAGCTGGTCACCGCGTATTACGCGGTGCATCCCGATCCGGGTGAGACCGGGCAGCGGGTGTCGTTCGGCACGTCCGGGCACCGCGGGTCGGCCTTCACGGCCACGTTCAACGAGGACCACATCCTGGCCACGACCCAGGCCATCTGCGAGTACCGGGCCGGGCACCGGATCGACGGGCCGCTGTACCTGGGCGCGGACACCCACGCGCTGTCCGAGCCGGCCCAGGTCAGCGCGCTGGAGGTGCTGGCCGCCAACGGGGTTCAGGTGCTGGTCGACGCGCGCGGCGGGTACACGCCGACCCCGGCCGTGTCCCGGGCCATCCTGGCCCACAACGCGGGCGGGTCCGGGCCGGCGGCGGACGGGATCGTGGTCACGCCGTCGCACAACCCGCCGGCGGACGGCGGGTTCAAGTACAACCCGCCCGACGGCGGGCCGGCCGGCACCGACATCACCAGGGAAATCCAGGACCGGGCCAACGAGCTGCTCGCCGACGGGCTGAAGGCGGTCCGCCGGGTGCCGTACGCCCGGGCCGTCGCGGCCGCCACCACCGGGAAGTACGACTTCCTGGGCGGCTACGTGTCGGCGCTGCCCCAGGTGGTGGACCTGCCCGCGATCAGAGCGGCCGGGGTGCGGATCGGCGCCGACCCGCTGGGCGGGGCCAGCGTGGCCTACTGGGGCGAGATCGCCGCCTTCTACGACCTGGACCTGACCGTGGTCAACCCGGACGTCGACGCGACGTTCCGGTTCATGACGCTGGACTGGGACGGCAAGATCCGGATGGACTGCTCGTCGCCGTACGCCATGGCCAGCCTGATCGCCCGCCAGCACGAGTTCACCGTCGCGACCGGGAACGACACCGACGCCGACCGGCACGGCATCGTCACCCCCGACGACGGCCTGATGAACCCCAACCACTACCTGGCCGTGGCCATCGACTACCTGTACCAGGTCCGGGACGGCTGGCCGGAAGCGGCCGCGGTCGGGAAGACGCTGGTCAGCTCGTCGATGATCGACCGGGTGGCCGAGGGCCTGGGCCGCACGCTGCTGGAGGTGCCGGTCGGGTTCAAGTGGTTCGTGCCGGGGCTGCTGGACGGGTCGGTGGCGTTCGGCGGCGAGGAGAGCGCCGGGGCGTCGTTCCTGCAGCGCGACGGGTCGGTGTGGACGACGGACAAGGACGGGATCATCCTGGCCCTGCTGGCCGCCGAGATCACCGCCGTGACCGGGTACTCCCCGTCCGAGCAGTACCAGGACCTGACCGAGCAGTACGGGAACCCGGTCTACGCCCGGATCGACACCGCGGCGACCCGGGAGCAGAAGGCGGCGCTGGCCCGGCTGTCGCCGGATCAGGTGTCGGCCAGCGAGCTCGCGGGCGAGCCGATCACCGCGGCGCTGACCACCGCGCCCGGCAACGGGGCGCCGATCGGCGGGCTCAAGGTGGTGGCCGAATCCGGCTGGTTCGCGGCCCGGCCGTCGGGCACCGAGGATGTCTACAAGCTGTACGCCGAGTCGTTCCGCGGGCCCGAGCACCTGGCCGCCATCCAGGACCAGGCCCGGGAGATCATCGCCGCCGCCATCGGGTGATGGCCGGGTGCGGCACGATGGCTTACAGGCCCAGGTCGCCGAGTTCCTTGTGCAGGTCGGCGCGGGGATGGCCCTGGCCGACCTGGAGTTCCTTGCCGGTCGCGGGCTGGCCGCCCGTTCGCTGCGGCTTGATCTTGCCCGGCTGCCCGCGGCCCGCCAGGCCGCGCCGGGTGCGGAAGATCCAGCCCGAGGCCAGCCCGCCGACCAGCCCGCCGAGGTGATCGATCCAGCTCACGCCCGGAGTGCCCGGGATGGCCACGGTCAGGATGTAGGCGTAGGACAGGGCCATGACCACCGCGGCCAGCGCGTCGATCACGTTCCGGTCGATCAGCCCGCGGGCCAGGACGTAGCCGAAGTAGCCGAAGATCAGGCCGCTGGCCCCCACGGTGAGGCCGTTGCCCTGGAACAGCCAGACCGCCAGGCCGCTGGTGATGGCCACGATCAAGGTCACGCCGAGGAACTTGACCACGCCGCGGTAGGCGGCGAGCAGGCCGAACACGAACAGCGGCCCGGAGTTGCCCTCGATGTGGTCCCAGGAGAAGTGCAGGAACGGGGCGGTGAAGATGTCGCCCAGGTGCCCGAGGCTGCGCGGCACGATGCCGTAGCTGCCGTCGAGGTGGTAGTGGTCGGCCCAGTTCGCGATCTGCAGGATCCAGATCAGCACGATGAACCCGACCATCAGGAAGAAGGCCTTGCGGGCCTCGCCGATGTCGATCTCGGCCGCCCGGCGGCGGTGGCCGCCGGTCCCGGCCTGCGGAGCCGTTCCGAGGTTTCCGGTGCCGGGCTGGTTCGTCATGCTTCCATTGTGGACCAGCTTTCCTGTGCTGCGGCTGGACCGGCGGTGCGATTTCGCTGGCCGGATTTGGCCGGACGGGCGCTGGATTCCGGCGCTGACCTGCGTGCACGCGCGTTTGAGCGGACGTACATTGGCTAGTAGGGCATCATGACGCGCAGCCAACGCATCGCTGGCGGCGGCGTGAATGGTTGCGGAGGTGGCCGTGGCTGCGGTGGTGTTCGGTCCGGATCGGGCGCGTTCCCTTGGTCCCGTGGCCTTGGTGCTCGGGGCGGGCGGCGTACTCGGCGCGGCCTGGATGACCGGCGCCCTGGCCCGCCTGGCAGAACGGCTGCCCGGCCCGGTCGGTAACGTCGACCTCGTGATCGGGACCAGCGCGGGCAGCGTGCTGGCCGCGGCCCTGCGCTGCGGCACGCCGTTCGAGGAGATCACTGCCTGGCAGCGCGGCCAGGCCAGCGGCCCGCTAACCGAATCGGTCGCGCTGGCCGCGCAGGACGGCCCGCTGCCGCCGCTGCCCCGGATGCGCTTCGGCTCGGTCCCGCTGGCCTGCGCGGCTCTGATCACCCCGCTCCGGGTACCGCCGTGGGTAGGTGTGAGCGCCTGGCTGCCGCACGGCCGCGGCCGGCACACCGCGCTGCGCTCCCTGATCACCGGGCTGCAGCACCGGGCCGGGCCTGCGGCTGGCCCGGCCGGCCGACCTGGATCTCGGCGGTGGACTACGACACCGGGCAGCGCGTCCTGTTCGGCCGCGACGGCGCCCCGCCGGCGTCGCTGACCGACGCCGTGGTCGCGTCCTGCTCCATCCCCGGCTGGTACGAGCCGGCCGTCATCGGCGGCCGGCGCTACGTCGACGGCGGCGTCCGGTCCATGACCTCGCTGGACGTGCTGGCCGGCACGGACATCCGGGACGTCTACGTGCTCGCGCCTATGGCCAGCACCGAGACCGACCATCCGCTCCAGCCGCACCTGCGGATGGAACGCAGGCTCCGGCAGGTCCTGACCCACGTCTTGGTCCGGCAGGCCCGGGCGCTGGCCGCACAGGGCAAACGGGTGACCGTGCTGACGCCGGGCCCGCGGGACCTGGCCGCGATGGGGGTCAACCTGATGGACCCCCGGCGCAGGCAGGCGGTGCTGGAGCTGTCCTTCCGGACCTCGGCCGAGGCGCTGGCCGCGCTGGACGGCGCCGCCGCGCGGGCGGCGTGATCCCGGGTTAGTGCTCGAGCGCGGCGTCGAGGGTGATGTCCACCCCGGTGAGCGCCTTGCTGACCGGGCAGCCGGCCTTGGCGTCCTGCGCCACCTTGGCGAACTGGGCGTCGTCCAGCCCCTCGACCTCACCGCGGACGGTGAGCTTGATGCCGGTCAGCCGGAACCCGCCCGCCGGGTCGGGCCCGAGCGACACGTCGGCCTGCACGTCGAGCGCCTGCGGGGTGCCGCCCGCCTGGCCGATCAGCGCGGACAGCTGCATCGCGTAGCACGAGGAGTGGGCCGCGGCGATGAGCTCCTCGGGGCTGGTGTAGCCGCCTGCGTCGTCGGCGGCGCGCCGCGGGAACGACACCTCGTAGGTGGCGAGCTTGGAGCTCGTCAGCTCGACCAGGCCCTTGCCCTGCTCCAGGGTCCCGGTCCAGGCGGTGCGTGCGGTACGGGTGGGCATCGGCTCTCCTCAACGTCCTTGACGGGCTTACCTGGGCCAAGCTACCCCAGGCCATACTGGGCACGTGACCCGGGCCGACGACGGATGCCGCCTGTGGATGGCCGGTGCCGGCCGCGGCGCGCCGCTGATCTTGTGCCACGGCGGGCCGGGACTGTGGGACATGTTCGGCTCGCTGGCCGGCTCGCTGGCCGGGGACGTCCGGGCGGTCCGCTGGGACCAGCGCGGGTGCGGGCGCTCGGAGCGACGCGGCCCGTATTCGGTGGCCCGCTCGGTCGCCGACCTGGACGCGGTGCGCGCCGCGCTGGACGTCGAACGGGTCGCGGTGCTTGGGCACTCGTGGGGCGCTACCTTGGCCCTGCGGTACGCCCTGGACCACCCGGACCGGGTCAGCGCGCTGATCTACGTATCCGGGACCGGGCTGGGGTGGGACTGGCACGAGCCGTTCCAGCGTGCGCTGAACTGGCTGCGCTAGGCCGTCTCCTGACGACGTGATTGCGGCAACCATGTCGTCGGGTGCGCGTGGTTGCGGCAATCATGTCGTCGGACGAGTCGCCGGAGGTGGGTCAAATGGTGACGAAGATGCAGACGGGGCAGGCGCGCCCGGAGAAGGCCGGTACGGGAAGTGCACGCCGGCGAAATAATCGCTGGCTCGCGCGCCTGGGGCTGACCTACCGTGGTGCGCGTGCTGAGCCGGGGGCAGGTTGAGGAGTTCGCCGAGCGCGGTTTCCTGGTGCTGCCGGGGGTGGTGCCGCGGGAGCTGGTCCAGGCCGCGGCACGGGCCCTCGACCAGCTGATCGAGCGCGAGCGGCCCGGGGATGACGTGCGGGGACCGTTCAACTACTTTCCCGAGGCGGCGCGGGCGCCGGAACTGGCCGCGCTGCTGATGCGGAGCCGGGCGTTCGGGCTGGCCGAGGCGCTGACCGGGGCGGGAACGCTGGTGGCGCCGTGGCAGGTGCAGGTGGCGCTGAACATCCCGCCGTATCCGCACCGGCCCGGTATGCACCACATCGACGGGTTCCCGCCCGGGCCGGACGGGCGGCCCGGCACGTTCACCATGCTGGCCGGGGTGCTGATGTCCGGTCAGCGCGGCCCGGACGCGGGAAACCTGTGGGTGTGGCCAGGCACCCACCTGACCCACGCGGCGTACTTCCGCGAGCACGGACCGGACGCGTTCTTCGCCGCGGGCGGGTACCCGCCGATCCGGCTGCCCGAACCGGAGCAGATCACGGGCGAACCCGGCGACCTGCTGCTGGCGCACTACCTGCTGGGCCACAACATCGGCGGGAACACCTCGCCCGCGGTCCGGCGGGCGGTCTACTACCGGATCAAGCGGGCCGGGCACGACGGGCGCTGGCGGGAGTTCCTGGCCGATCCCTGGCTGGACTATGACGGGGTCCGGGCGCTGGCGGCGCCTTGATCCGCGCGGCGGGCGGGAAGATACTGGGGCCAGAACTAGTTGCTTGCTATTAAGCAAGTAATTCTGCCGCCTGGGGAGCGCGGGCTTCGGGATGGGCCTGTTCGCCTCGCCCAACCGGGCCGGGATCATGAACAGCCTGCCGCCGGAGCGGCGCGGCGTCGGCGCGGGCATGAGCGCCACGTTCCAGAACTCGGCCATGGCCTTGTCCATCGGCATCTTCTTCACGCTGATCATCCTGGGCCTGGCCGCATCGCTGCCCGCCGCCCTCAGCCACGGCCTGACCGGCCACACCTTCTTCCCGTCGCTGATCTCGGCCCCGTTCCAGCACGGCCTGGACATCGCGTTCGACTTCGCGATCGCGGCCTGCCTGGTCGCCGCGGTGGCGTCGCTGCTGCGCGGCCGCCGGTACGTGCACGAGGAGCACGGCCCGGCGGTCCCGGCGGGCCGGACGACGCAGGAACTGGTCAGGCCGTGACCACCTGGAAGGTGGCCAGGGTGGGGTCGGCGGCGTAGGCGATCCGGCCGCCGTCGGCCGCGACCTCGCGCAGCGCCGCCACCGCGTCGGCCGTGATGAGCTCGCCCGGGGCCAGCACCGGGATGCCGGGCGGGTAGGGCGCGACGAGTTCCGCGCTGACCCGGCCGATCGCCTCGTCGGCCGGGACGGTCTCGTTCGGCGCGAAGAACGCCTCCCGGGGAGACAGCACGGTCTGCGGCCGCACCGTCCAGGCGGCCGCCGCGGCGGGCGCACGCGGCGTGGCCCGGCGCCGTTCGATCGAGGCGATCAGCACCTCGGTGAACGCGGCGAGCCGCTCCTCGTCGTCGGCGATCGACGGGATGGGGATGAGGGTGTCCCGGTCGCCCATCTCCACCGGCATGCCCGCGGCGATCAGGTCGGCCTCGACCAGGTTGCCGTTCGCCCCGGTGCCGGCCAGCAGCACCACGAGCTTGGCCGGGTCGACGCCGGGACCGTCGAGCACGTCCGCCCCGGGCACCTCCCGCAGCCGCTTGCGGGTCGCGGCCACCCCGCGCAGCAGCCGGCCGCACAGCCGCTCCCCGTCCCGGGCCAGCAGCGCCCGGGAGGCGTCGATGCTGGCCAGGATCGAGCCCGTGGGGCTGGTGGTGTGGGTGGCCTCGAAGGCCCGGTTCAGCCGGGCCACATCCAGGAATTCGGTCCTGGCCAGCAGCAGCGCTCCCTGGGTGTAAGCGGGCAGCGTCTTGTGCGCGCTGGTCACCAGCCCGTCGGCGCCGGCCGCGATCGCGTGCGGCGGCAGGTCGGGGTGGAACCCGAGGTAGGCGGCCCAGGCCGCGTCGACGATGAGCGGCACC
Source organism: uncultured Actinomycetes bacterium (assembly GCA_963822765.1). Classification (GTDB taxonomy): domain Bacteria; phylum Actinomycetota; class Actinomycetes; order Streptosporangiales; family Streptosporangiaceae; genus Palsa-504. The sequence continues at coordinate 375,024 of CAWGJL010000005.1, forward strand.
CCGGCCTCGTGCGCGGCCCGGGCGTGCCCGGCCAGGTCGCCGGTGGTCCCGACGTAGGACGGGTCGCCCAGGATCACGCCGCAGGCTGCCGGGTGCGCGGCCAGCGCGTCCCGTACGGTCTGCACCGCCACCGCGGCGGGCAGCCCGGAGCGCGGATCGATCTCGGGCCGGACCCAGACCGGCCGCAGCCCGGCCAGCACCAGCCCGAGCAGCAGCGACCGGTGCACGGTCCGGGTAATGATCACTTCCTGGCCGGGCTGCCCGAGGGCCAGGCAGAACGCCTGGTTCCCGTGCGTGGATCCGGCCACCGAGAAGAGGCACCAGTCGGCCCCCCACAGCGCGGCCGCGCGGGCCTGCGCGTCGGCCAGCAGCCGGTCGGCGTGCTTGATCGCGGCCAGCCCGCCGTACAGCGGTGCATCGCCCGCCACCACGGCGCCGGTCAGATCCTGGCGCTGCTTGTGCCCCGGCGTGCTCATCGGGGTCAGCTTCCCGGCCGCGGCCAGCGCCGTCCAGTCCAGCCAGGCGGCCAGCAGCGGGGCGTCGGCGGCCAGGCCGAGCGGATCGCGCGGATCGGTCGTGCTCATCAGGCGCGCCGCGGGCTGAAGAAGATCACCGCGACGCCCAGCGCGACGATGACCGCGCCGAGCCAGTCGAAGTTGTCCGGCCGGCGTCCGTCGACCCCCCAGCCCCAGAGCAGGCTCATGATCACGAACACGCCGCCGTAGGCGGCGTAGACCCGGCCGAAATCGGCGGCGGACTGAAAGGTCGGGATCACCCCGTACCCGACCAGGATGAGCGCGCCCGCCAGGCCGGCCAGGGTGCGCCCTCGCGCAGCCACCGCCAGATCAGGTAGCCGCCGCCGATCTCCGCGAAGCCGGCGGCGGCGAACAACCCGATGCTGCGTATGACATTCACTGCTTACTACTCGTTCGCCTCCAGGGCGCCTTAAGGCGCCGCCTTCCTTCGTCGCTTCGCTCCTCAGTCCAGGCGGCACCGCGCCCTTTCGGCTCTCTCATAGCCCGACCCTAGCGCCCGGGCCGGACGGGGGGATCAGCCCGGGGACCGCCATGGGCCAAGGTCAGCCGGTCAGGCCTTTGCGCGCCGCCGCCGCCGGATGAGCACCGATCCGGCGATCAGGACGCCGGCCGCCACCGCGACCGGCCAGCGGCGCTGCAGCACCTGGCTCTGCACGGCCTTGCTCTGGCGGACCCGGCCGGACACGTCGGCGGCCCGGTCCTGCGCGCGCGCCTTGACCTCCGCGGCGCGGGCGCGGGCCCGGGCCTTCATGTCGGCCTTGCCGGCCAGCCCGTCGATCGTGTCCCCGAGATGCTCGCGGGTACGCTCGATCTCCTGCTCAAGTTCCTGGGTGGTCATGCTTGTCCCCTCCGTTGGTGTACTGCGCATCGGCTCTGACGATGATCGCGCAGGCTAGCAGGCCGAGCGCGGCGCTCAGCGGCCACCACGCCGCAGCCGGCCCGCCCGCCTGCGGTTTGGGCGCCGAACCCGCAGGGAAAGGAACCTCATGCCGACCGCGACGGGCTAGGTTCTCAGTGGATTCGCATCCGTGCGAGACCTGTACCATTGCGGACGAACGCGTCATAATTGGCACTACGTAGTCCCTACGTGGAGGTCTCACCTCTTGGCGAGCATGGCCCACCGCGTCGCAAAGGGCCTCGTCGGGGGATGCGCGGTTCTCCTCGGGGTCGCAGTCACTGGGTGCGGCGCGCCGCAGTACACCTACGTAGCCAACTCCGGTCAGAGCACCTACTTCAAGGTCCCGACCGGCTGGCATCAGGTTGGCGGGAGCGCGCTGCAGAAGGTGGAGACGGAGGTCCAGTACCCGCCTGGCACATGGCAGGTGGCCTACGAGGCCGGCTCCGCCGCCAACGCCAGCGACTTCCTGGGTTTCGGCTCAACCAAGCCGTTCGTGTTCGCCGAGATCGGCATGCTCACTACGGCCGGCAGCCAGGTCGTGTCCTACAACTTCCTGCGTGACATCTTCCTGCCGGTTACCTCCACCGCGCGGCAGAGCGTGCCCGCGGGGTACCCGCTGACCGGTTTCAAGCAGATCCGCGACGAGAACCTCACGCCGGGCCTGGGCGTGCACGGGGTGCGGGAGACCTTCGACTACACCCTGAGCGGCGGGCCGACCGACACCTTCGATGAGATCGCGCTCACGAACGCCGAAGACACCGTCGTCTATTTCATGGTGCTTCACTGCACGACCAGCTGCTACAGCAGCAACCAGACACAGATCAACGACGTGATGTCGTCGTTTACCATCAGGAGCTCGTCATGAGGAAGGCTCGCGCCGCCACAGGAATGCCGTCGGGCGGGCGGCCGAGGGACGACGACCGCCAGACCCGCAAGCCGCTCGGCATCTGGGACCGGATCAAGTTCCTGGTTCTGCTCGGCGTGGTGTGGATCCTGCTGGTCTGGTCCGTGATGGCCAACGATCCTCTCGTCGGGTTCTCGGACGCGGTACGGATCGAGGTGCGGACCGGCTGGTGGGTGTTCATCCTGGCCGGCCTGGAACTGCTCCGCCAGATCCATTTCCTGGTCAGCGAGCACTCGCGGGGCTACCACCGGTTCTGGACCTGGATGGTGTTCGGCGGCGCCGAGCGGCTCACCCACCGCCGGATCTCGGACTGGACCAGGTTCCGCCTGTCGCGGCTGGTGAAGTGGATCGTCCTGATCGCCCTGATCGCGGTGGTCACCGGGAAGATCATTCACACCACGCCCGTCCTCGCGCTGCTGCGCGGACCCGAGCTGATCTGGCACGTGCTGCCGTTCGTGATCCAGATCATGTTCACGCTCTTGTTCGTGGTGCTCCAGTTCGCCGCCCTGTTCTGGTTCATGTCCCGGGGCGGAGTGGACGTGTACTACCCGGACGACATCAAGACCAGGTTCTCCGATGTCTGGGGTCAGGACCACGTGCTCGAACGGGTCAAGGAGAACATCATCTTCCTGGAGAACCCGGAGATCGTGGAGGAAAAGGGCGGCTACGTACCCGGCGGCCTGCTGCTGTGGGGTCCGCCCGGGACCGGCAAGACGCTGATGGCCGAGGCGGTCGCGGGCGAGACCGGCAAGCCGTACGTGTTCGTCGATCCCGGCGCGTTCATCAACATGTTCATGGGCGTTGGCATCCTCAAGGTGAAGGGGCTGTTCCGCAAGCTGCGGAAGCTCGCGCTGCGCTACGGCGGGGTGATCGTCTTCTTCGACGAGGCCGACTCGCTGGGCAACCGCGGCATGATGACCCAGGGCGCTCCCGGCGGCGGGCCCGGCCGGGCCAGGCCGGCGCCGTTCACGCCCGCGGGCTGCCACGGGTTCTCCTACCTGTCGGCGGGGACCCAGTGGACGCTGACCCGGCACGCGATGGAAGCGGAGATCACCGACGAGCCGGACACCCGGCGCAGCAAGCAGATCATGGGCGGGATGATGGGCGGCGGTGGCGGCGGCATGGGGACGCTGCAGGCGCTGCTCACCGAGCTGTCCGGGCTGAAGAAGCCGCGCGGCCTGGTCAACCGGTACGTGCGCAGGATCTTCGGGATGCGGCCCAAGCCCCCGCCCAAGTACCGGATGCTGGTCATGATGGCCACCAACATGCCGTCGGCGCTGGACGAGGCGCTGCTGCGGCCGGGCCGCATCGACCGTATCTACAAGGTCGGCTACCCGTCGAAGGCGGGCCGGATCCGCACCTACGAGGGGTACTTCGCCAAGGTCAAGCACGAGCTCACCGCCGAGAACCTCGACAAGCTGGCCACGATCACCCCGTACGCCACCGGCGCCACCATCAAGGACCTGGTCAACGAGTCGCTGATCACCGCGATCAGGAACGGCCGCGACGTCATCACCTGGCCGGACGTGATCAAGGCCAAGCAGCTCAAGGAGCTCGGGCCGCCCGAGGACGTGGAGTACATCGAGCGCGAGCGGCACGCGGTCGCGGTGCACGAGGCCTGCCACGCGCTGGTCGCGTTCCGGATGCGCGCGCACATGGAGATCGACATCGCCACCATCGAGAAGGGCGGCGACTACCTGGGGATGGTGGCCAGCATCCCGCCCGAGGACCAGTTCACCCGGTGGCGCAGCGAGTACGAGGCCGACATCCTGGTCTCCCTGGCCTCGCTGGCCGGCGAGCGGATGTTCTTCGACCAGGACAGCTCGTCGGGGGTCTCCGGTGACCTGGAGTCCGCGACCACGGTCGCGTCGTTCATGGAGGGCTTCTGGGGCATGGGCACCACGGTGTCCTCCTACTCCACGGCCAAGCGACTCGAGGTCGGGTCGCCCGGCGGCGGCCGCGGCGGCACGCTGAAGAAGGGCCAGGACCCCGAGGCCCAGGTCCGGCACGCGCTCGCGGACCGGATCGAGGACACGCTGGGCACGCTGCTCAGCCGGACCGAGGAGATCATCCGGGACAACCGGAACGACGTGCTGGCCCTGGCGCACGCGCTGGAGAAGTACAAGACGCTCAGCGGCGAGGACGTGGTGGCCGTGCTCGAGCACACACGCGGCCCGGTGGTGGACGGCACGCCGTACGCGGACGAGTCGTTCCTGGCCGAGCTGGCCGAGTACCACACGGCCGCGGCGCGCGCGCACCGCAACCACAGCATGGAGGAGCTGAACCTGCCGGTGGCCGTCAACTCCCAGCCGTGGACGGTGGCCCTGGTCGCCGATCCCGAGACGCAGGGGCTGAACGGGCACAACCCGGCCGACCCGAGTGAGTCCTGACCGGCGGCGCTGGCTGCGAGTCCGCCAGGTGGTCAACCTGGCCAACGGCTCGACCCTGGCCGGGCTCGGCGTCGCCGCCGCCGGCTGTGCCGCGACGACCCGGAGCGCGGACGGCCTGTTCGTCGGGGTCCGGTACCGGCTTCCGGTGCCGCCCGCCCCGGCGTTCTGCCTGGGCAACGTGATCATGACCCGGGGCGACGGCATCGACCCCGGCTCGACGCTGTTCCGGCACGAGGCCCGGCACGCCACCCAGTTCGCCTGCTGCGGCGGGGTAGCCATGATCCCGCTGTACCTGGCCGCGGCGGGCGTGTCCTGGGCGCTGACCGGCGACTTCGGCGCCCGCAACGTGTTCGAGCGGCGGGCCGGCCTGGCCGACGGCGGCTATCCGGACAAGCCGCTACGGCCCGGTCTGGGGCGGTCCGGCCGGCGCTGGGTTAGCGGGCCTGGCCGCCGAGCACGCGGTCCGGAGCGGCCATTTCCCGGGCCAGGTTCAGCCGAACGTGACGGATCGAGCGCCAGCCCTTCCCGGTGAGCAGGAACTCGCCCTCGGCCGGGAGCGCGGCGATCCCGTTCATGATGGCCTGCGGGTCCCCGATATGCCGCTCCGCGGCCTTGCGGGCGTTGACGATATCGGTGACCTCCCCGCTGTCCGGGTCGACGCCGGCCAGATAGTGCGTTCCCGCCACGTTGGCCCAGACCCTGCCCGCCGACCAGGCCAGGTCGTTCAGGCCCTGGACCCGGGCGCCCCCGCTGCGGACGTGGATGACGGCCTGCGGGTCGAGGGTCTGCGGGTCCCGGCGGACCAGTTCGCTGCTCCCGTCGCTGGTCACCACGTAACCGTCGGCGGCGCACATGCCCCAGCCCTCCCGGTTGTAGGGCACCCGCCCGATCAGCTCCAGGGTGGCCGCGTCCCGCTTCAGCGCGGTCCGTTCCCGCCAGGTGAGCTGCCAGATGACCGCGCCGATGCGGCAGATGCCCTCGGCGAAGTACTCCGCGGGCACCTCGGCCCGCTGCTCAACCTGGCGGGCCCCCAGCGGGTAGCGGCACAGGGCCGAGGCCCCGTACCCGCCGGTGGACTCACACACCGTGCCGTCGTCCGCGATCAGTCCCTGGGTGAACCCCCGCCCGGGATGCGCGACCCGCCGGATCACCTCGGCCCGCCAGGTTCTCAGCTGACACCGCCCTTTACGGTCTGCTATCCGCCGTTTGCGCGGACACAAAAGTTGTAGCAGCCGTACCCGACGTTGCGCAGGTGCACCAGCACAACCTCCGGCCGGGCCAGGAGTCCGGCGATGACGCCCTGCGCCTGGTGCCCGTCCGCGACCAGCACCCCGTCGGCGATCCGGCCCTGCCGGTCGTAGGCCCGGACCACCTGCTGGCGGCCGATCAGCCCGGCCGGGTAGGCGTGCGGCTCCGGGTAGCCGTCGCAGCGCTCGGCGTGGATGAACACCGGGCCGCGCTCGGCGTAGGCGCCCGCGGTGCCCGGCGGGGTGTAGGCGATCAGCAGCAGCCGCTCGCCGGCCCGCGCCTCGCGCAGGCAGCACCGCAGCGGCGCCCCGCCCTCGGCGGGCACCTGGATCTCCAGCACGTTGCCCGCCTCGTCCCGGCCCGCCATCCTGATCGCGTCCAGCTCCGCCGCCGGGATCGCCAGGTAGGTGAGCGTGCCGTCCTGTGTCGCTAGCATTTCTGTCGTCTGCGTCATGTATCCAGCCTGCCCGCCAGCCGCCGCTAACGCTGGCGGAAATCGGACAGCGCGATGGCAGCGACAGGCGCGGCGCGGATGACGGGGGTAGCGGGTGACCAGCTGCAGTCAGCGGTCCTTATCCTGGACCGGTGGATGAGGTCTCGCGCACGGCTGCCGAGGAGATGCTCACGACTCCCGCAAGACATCCGCTGTCTTCCACCGTCGGTGAGATACGCGACTTCTTCCACGACGACCATGTACACGCGGCGCTGATCGTCAGCCCGGCGGGGCACCTGGAGGCTGTTGTGGACCGTGACGACCTCGTCGGTTGCCAGGCTCTTGATGTTGCCGCTGCGCCGCTAGGACGACTCGCAGGCCGTACCGTGCTGCCCGGGGCCAGCCTGGCTGAAGTGCACCGGGCGATGATCGCAGCCGGGCGGCGGCGGGCCGCTGTCACCAGCGCCGACGGCCAGCTTCTAGGCCTGCTGTGCCTCAAGGCCAGCCAGACGGGATTCTGCTCTGAACAGGACGTTCGTGCCCGTGCCTCGGGTAAGGCCGGTCTGGGTCATGCTGCGGCTAGCTGGCCGAGGTTACCCTGTCAGGGAGATACATACCGGAGGGACGGGCAGTTGCCGGGGCGCACCGCGAGACGGCGGGTTTTGCGCCTGACCGTGCCCGTTGAGGGCAGGCCGGGCGGCGCGACAGCGCGCGCCGACCTGCTCGCGGCCGAGGAACCGCTGGGGATCAGGGCGGACGGTACCGCGCTGACCATGACCATGCGCACGCCGGGCGACGACATCGAGCTTGCCGCCGGGTTCCTGGTCGGCGAGGCCATAGTGCGCTCGCCCGGCGACATCGCCGAAATCAAGCTCTGCGACGGCACGTCCTGTGGTCACGGCGACCATGACGGGCTCGGTAACATCGCCGACGTTTCGCTCGCACCAGGAGTAGTGATCACGTCGGCCGCGCGGCGTAACTTCATGACCACCAGCGCATGCGGAGTGTGCGGCAAGGCAAGCATCGAGGACATCTGCGCGCTGCCGCAGGGGGCGCTGTCAGCAGACAAGATGGTCTTCTCGCCTCGGGTGCTGGCCCGCCTGCCCGGCCGGCTGAAGGAGGCGCAGCGCGTGTTCGCCAGCACCGGCGGCCTGCACGCCGCCGGGCTGTTCACTAGCTCCGGTGAGCTCCTCGCCATCCGCGAGGATGTCGGCAGGCACAACGCGGTGGACAAGCTGGTGGGCTGGGCGTTCCTCGCGGGCCGGCTGCCGCTGGCCGGGTGCGCGCTGCTGGTCAGCGGGCGTACGTCCTTCGAGCTGGTGCAGAAGGCGGTCCTGGCCGGCGTCCCGCTGCTCGCCGCGATCTCCGCGCCGTCATCGCTGGCCGTCGACCTGGCCGAGGAAGCAGGGCTCACCCTGGTCGGGTTCCTGCGCAGCCCGTCCATGAACGTCTACACCGGAGCGCACCGCATCGTGACGTGAACGGACCGTCCGAAAGGGCTGGATCATGTGCCCGCGTCGGCGGCGGGCACGAAGCAGATAGTGTCACCCGCGGCGAGTGGTGTCGTCCGGTCGCGGCTGATCTGGTCGCCGTTCAGCGTCACCGTCACGTGCCGGTCGAACATGACGGCCAGCGCGTCGGCCGCGCCGCCCACGGTGGCGGCGCGGACCAGGCGAGGTCCGCGGGCGCTGCCGTCTGTCGTACGGGTCCCGAAGAGCTGGACGGTGACCTCGGGGGCGGGCCGGGCACGGGCCGCCGCGTAGTCCGCGGGAGTATTGACGTTCAGAACCGAGTCCAGGTCCGGGTCGAGCGCGGCCAGGACCGGGTCCCGTCTCAGCGCTGTCTCATCCAGCGTTTCCACCTGGCACTCGCCGAAGAGGAAAGCGGGCCGGAGCCGGTCCTTCTGGACTAGGCGCTCGGCAGTGCCCGCGAGCGAGACGCGGTACGCGGCGGCCAGCGGCTGCTTGTACCCGCGGGCGACCGGCAGGGCGACATCCGTGCCTTCGTGCTCGGCTAGAACGCCGAGGACCCGCTGGATGAACGCCGGATGCAGGAAAGGAAGGTCGGTGGAGCTGACGAACGCGACGTCGGCACGCCCGGTCAGCGCGGCCAGGCCGGCGGCAATACCCTGCACCGGGCCTCGGCCTTCGCGCGGGTCGTCGGCGACCAAGGTGCCTTCCGGCAACTCCGGGAGGTCCTGGCCGGCGGCACGGACGACGACGACCGATCCGCCCGTCGCACGAGCCATGATCCCTACCGTGCGGCGAAGCAGCGTCGACCCGTGCCACTCAAGCGCGGCTTTGGGCGTGCCCATCCGGGCCGATCTACCGCCGGCTAGCACCACTCCTGCGTAGGCCGCCACCTTGTGCATGGTACGGGCATCCCTATACTGGCGCCGGTGCGGTCCGATGCTGAGCGTGAGCGGCTGCGGAAGACGTTTGACCAGGCGGCGGAGATCTACCACCGGGTCCGCCCGGACTATCCCGAGGCGCTGTTCGATGACCTCAGCGTCTTGGCCGGGTTGGCCCCAGGCGACCGGCTGCTGGAGGTGGGGTGCGCCACCGGGAAAGCCACGCTGCCGCTGGCCCGGCGCGGGTTCAGCATCACCTGCCTGGAGCTGGGCAGCGAGCTCGCCGCGGTGGCCCGCACGAACCTGGCTGGGTTCGATGTCGAAGTGGTGGAGGGACGGTTCGAGGACTGGCGGCCGGGCGAACCGGTCAGCCTGGTGTTCGCGGCCACGGCGTGGCACTGGATCGACCCGAGGGTGCGGTACCGGCGCGCCTGGGAGGCGCTGCGGCCCGGCGGGCACCTGGCCCTGTGGGCGACCGAGCACGTGTTCCCCGACGGCGGCGATCCGTTCTTCGAGGAGATCCAGGACGTCTACGACGAGATCGGCGAGGGGCTGCCGCCGGAAGCGGTCCGCACCCGGCCAGGGGAACTCGAGGACGACCGGGCCGGGATCGAGGCCAGCGGGCTGTTCGAGGTGACGGGGGTCCGCCAGTACGACTGGGAGCGGGTCTACCACGCCGAGGAGTACATCGAGCTGCTCAGCACGTTCTCCGGGCACCTGAGCATGGCGGGCTGGCAGCGGGAGCGGCTGTACGGGGAGATCCGCCGGCGGCTGGCCGAGCGGCCGGACCGGTCGGTACGGCGCGGATGGGGGACGGTGCTACACGTGGCCCGGCGGCGGGAACGGACGTTACGCCGCGGCGCTGGCGGCCGGCCGGGGTACCGAGCGCTGGACCTGGCCGAGGAACTCGGCGTTGGAGGCGGTCTGGTGGGTCTTGTCCAGCAGAAGCTCTAGGGCCTGCTGGGAGTCGAGGGCGCCGAGGGCGCGGCGGAGCTGGGCGGCGGCGCGGTATTCGTCGGACGTCATCAGCAGCTCGTCGCGGCGGGTGCCGGACGGCATCGGGTCGATGGCCGGGTAGATGCGCTTCTCGGCCAGCTCGCGGCGCAGCCGCAGTTCCATGTTGCCGGTCCCCTTGAACTCCTCGAACAGCACGTCGTCCATGCGTGAGCCGGTGTCGACCAGCGCGGTGGACACGATGGTGAGCGAGCCGCCGTCTTCGATGTTCCGGGCCGCGCCGAGGAACTGGCGGGGCGGCAGCAGGGCGGACGCGGCGACCCCGCCCGCCAGGGTCCGGCTGCTGGCCGGGGCGGCCAGGTTGTAGGCCCGGCCCAGCCGGGTGATGGAGTCGAGCAGCACCACCACGTCGCCGCCCGCCTCGACCAGGCGCTTGGCCCGCTCGATGGCCAGTTCGGCGACCCGGATGTGGTCTTCAGGGGCCTGGTCGAAGGTGGAGAAGACGACCTCGCCGCGGATCGACCGGCGCAGGTCGGTGACCTCCTCGGGCCGCTCGCCGACCAGGACCACCATCAGCTGCACCTCGGGGTGACTGGCCGCGATCGAGGCGGCGATGGCCTGCAGGACCATGGTCTTGCCCGCCTTAGGCGGGGACACGATGAGGCCACGCTGGCCCTTGCCGATCGGGGCCACCAGGTCGATGATGCGCGCGGTGTCGGACGGGTTCCCGTCCTCCAGCCGCAGGCGCTGGCTGGGATACAGCGGGGTCAGCTCGTCAAAGTGGGGGCGGGCCCGGGCGAACTCGGGCGGCATCTCGTTGACGGTGTCCACGCTGACCAGCGGGCGGTACTTGGCGCGGCCGCCGGCCGAGGGCCGGGCGGTGCCGTCGATCCGGTCGCCCTGACGCAGGCCGTACTGCTTGAGCTGGCCGGCTGATACGTACACGTCGGCCGGGCTGGGCCGGTAGCCGGAGACGCGCACCAGAGCGTGCCCGTCGGCGGAGTCGATGAGGCCGGAGACCGGGACGCTGGCCGCTGGCTGGATGGCCCGGGCCGGCGCTGCGGATTCTTGGATTGTGGTACTCATAAAATGGGTTTCCTTTCGGGGGAAACGGCGAGTCCGCGCATGCTAGAAAGAACGGCGGGCGCGGTGCCGGGCGTAGAAGCGGGCGGGCGCTACCTGGGCCGATAGGCCTTCACAGGAGGACGGCAATCCGCTGGGAAAAGGTGCTCGACGTCGTTATGACGGAGCCGGGAAACATCACCCAATTGGTGACTGTAACGGATAACAGCGGCGGCCGCGAGTTCATTCCGCGGCGACGGTCCCGGCGGCGGCGCTGCGGGACGACCGTGTACTTGGGGTCTCTGGCGGTGGCCATGCCCGCCTCGAACACGCCGAACCGGGTCAGTGCCGAGGCGGCCAGCAGCGAAGCGCCGGCCAGCGCGGAGACCGCCCGGCTCCGCCGGCCGAGGACCGCCCCGGCCAGGCCGCCCACGGTGAGCACTTCGGCGGCGCGCAACAGCTGGCCCGCCCGGCCGCTCTCGTAGGGTTCGGCGATGTCGCCCAGGCGGCGCAGCAACAGTCGCTTGGCGGTCAGCTCCGCCGGGACGCCGATGGTGGCCAGGGTGCGCGCAGGCGCGGCGGCCGCGGGCGGCAGGGCGAGCAGGCCGAGGCCGGCCGCCGCGCAGGACGCCGAGCCGGCGAACAGGTACGGCATCTCCCGGTGGCCCTCGTGCCAGCCCGGCACGGCGGTGTCGCAGATCAGCGCGGCGGTGTAGGTGGCGATGGCCGGGCCGAACAGGGCCGCGCCGGCCGTGGCGGCGCGCCCCGCGCCGGGCAGGATCCCGGTCACCTCGGACACCGCGGCCGCCCCGGCCAGCGGACCGTAGGCGATCAGCAGCCAGGAGCCCATGCTCATCGGGGAACTGGGCTTGAACACCCGCAGCATGTTCAGGAACCGGTCCGGCCGGCCCAGGTCGTGGACCAGGGCCACGGCGGACAGGCTGATCGCGCCGAGCGCCCCGACCTTGGCCACCCGGGCCAGCTCCCCGTAGCCGGACAGCTCAGCCCCGGCGGCCAGCACCGACGACGCGCCCGCCAGGCCGCCAAAGAACAGGTAGCCGGGCACGTCCGGCACCTCCCACACCGGTTCCTTGATGATCGGGCGGCCGTAGTAGGAGGTGAACTCCACGTCGGGGACCATCATCTGCTCAGCGCGACGGCGACGCCGACGGCCGTCGCGGCCGGGAGCGCGGTCCTGATGGCTGTTCTCGACCTGGGTCATCGGGGTCTCCTGCGCAGGCCGAGCGCGAGGCCGGCGGCGGCCAGGCCGGCCGCGGCCAGGCCGACGTGCTTCCAGATGCCGGGCAGGTCCCGGGTGGTGACCACCGGGTCCGGCGGCAGGCCGTAGACCTCGGGCTCGTCCAGCAGCAGGAAGAACGCGCCGCCGCCGCCGATGCCGTCGTCCGGGTCGTTCAGGTAGAGCTGGGCCTGGTGCTGCCCGGCTGCGCGCAGGTCCGCGACGCGGAGCGCGGCCCGCTCCCGGAGCTCGTCCAGCGGGCCGAACTGGATGGAATCGGTCGGGCAGGCCTTGGCGCAGGCGGGTTCCATCCCGGCGCCCAGCCGGTCGTAGCACAGCGTGCACTTGTGCGCCTGATGGTCTTCCTCGCGCCTGCCGATGACCCCGAACGGGCAGGCCGGGACGCAGTACCCGCAGCCGTTGCACACGTCGTCCTGAACCACCACGGTGCCGAACTCCGTCCGGAACAGCGCCCCGGTCGGGCACACGTCCAGGCAGGCCGACTCGGTGCAGTGCTTGCACACGTCGCTGGCCATCAGCCAGCGGACTCCCTCGGCAGCGTCGGCGACCGCGGTGACCGGCTGCTCGATGAACGCGACGTGCCGCCACGTCGAGGCGCCCAGGCCCACCGTGTTGTCGTAGGACATGCCGGACAGGCTCAGCCCGTCCTCGGGGACGGCGTTCCACTCCTTGCACGCCACCTCGCAGGCCTTGCACCCGATACAGATCGAGGTGTCGGTGAAGAAGCCCATCCGCGGCGGATGCTCGAGGTAGCCGGCCCGGGCGGCCGGGTCGACGGTCATGTCAGATCTCCGTTCCGGTGTCTTCGGTGATCCCGGCCCGCTCGGCGTACTCCCGCACCAGGGCCCGCAGCGCCGGCCCGCGCGGCCGCCGGCCGGGACGGATGTCGCAGGCCAGCGCCTTGACCTCCTGGATGTGCACGTTCGGGTCGAGGGCCAGGTGGGCCAGGTCGTTGGCGGAGTCCCCGACGCTGAGCCCGTTGGCTCCCCAGTGGTACGGCAGGCCGATCTGGTGCACGCGGCGGCCCTGCACCTCGATGGTCCGGATCCGTTTGGTGACCAGGACGCGAGCCTCGATCGCGGTCCGGGCCGTGATGATCGTGGCCCAGCCCGCGTTAGCCAGGCCCCGCTCGGCGGCCAGCTCGGGGGATACCTCGCAGAAGAACTCGGGCTGCAGCTCGGACAGGTAGGGCAGCGTGCGAGACATGCCGCCCGCGGTGTGATGCTCGGTGAGCCGGTAGGTGGTGGCGACGTAGGGAAACACGGCCGCGCCCGGCTCGTCGCCGACGGGCTGGAGCGGGTTCTGCCGGTGCCTGATGATCTCCCGGATCGGGTTCCGCTGCTGGGCGTACAGCGGGTTGTCGAACGGGGATTCCTGCGGCTCGTAGTGCGCCGGCAGCGGCCCGTCCACCAAGCCGGCCGGCGCGAACAGCCACGCCTTGCCGTCGGCCTGCAGGATGAACGGGTCAATGCCGGAGATCGCGGCCACGCCGGTCGCGTCCTCGGGCGGCCGGTAGGACGGCGGCCGGTCGGCGACGAAGTCGGCGTTGTCGTGCCCGGTCCACTTGCCCGCATCGGCGTCCCACCAGACCAGCGCCTTGCGCTCGCTCCACGGTTTGCCCTCGGGGTCGGCCGAGGCACGGTTGTACAGGATCCGCCGGTTCGCCGGCCAGGCCCAGCCCCACTCGGGCGCGACCCAGCTCTGCTCGGACCCGGGCTTGCGCCGGGCAGCCTGGTTGACGCCGTCGGCACGCACCCCGCAGTAGATCCAGCAGCCGCACGCGGTGGACCCGTCGTCCTTGAGCTGCGCGTACGAGGACAGCGGCTTGCCGTCGGCGTCCCAGCCGTTGACCTCGGTCAGCACCGCCTCGGCCGACGGCTCCGACAGCGGGCCCTCGACCGGGTAGTCCCAGGTCAACTCGAGCAGCGGCTGGTCCCTCTCGTCGGTGCTGGCGGCCAGCTTCTCCCGGATCCGGCGGCCGAGATGGTAGGCGAACCACAGGTCGCTGCGCGCGTCCCCGGCCGGCTGAACCGCTTCATGGTGCCACTGCAGCATCCGCTGGGTGTTGGTGAACGAGCCGTTCTTCTCGGTGTGGGCGGCGGCGGGCAGGAAGAACACTTCGGTCCGGATGTCTTTGGTGGCCATTTCTCCGGTGTCGAGCTCCGGCCCGTTCTGCCAAAAAGTCGCGCTCTCGATCAGCACCAGATCCCGGACGACCAGCCAGTCCAGGTTAGCCAGGCCGAAACGTTGCATACGGCCGTTGGCCGAGCCGACCGCAGGATTCTCGCCGAACAGGAAGTACCCCTGGCAGTCACCCTTGATCTGGGCGACCACAGTCTCGTAGGTGCTGTGGCTGCCGGTCAGCCGGGGCAGGTAGTCGAAGCAGAAGTCGTTCTCCGGCGTCGCCGCCTCACCCCACCAGGCCTTGAGCAGGCTGACCATATACGTGCTCATATTGGCCCAGAACCCCTTGTCCATGCTCTCGGCGTGGACGTAGGTCGCGAGGTCCTCGTTGCCGTGCACGTGCGGCATGGGCAGGTAGCCGGGCAGCAGGTCGAACAAAGTGGGGATGTCGGTCGAGCCCTGGATGGAGGCGTGCCCGCGCAGCGCGAGGATGCCGCCGCCGGGCCGGCCGATGTTGCCCAGCAGTAGCTGGAGGATGGCCGCGGTGCGGATGTACTGCACTCCCACGGTGTGCTGGGTCCAGCCAACGCTGTACACGAAGGCGGTGGTGCGGTCCGGGCCGGAGTTCTCGGTGATCAGCTCGCAGACCCGGCCGAACACCTCCGGCGGAACGCCGCAGACCTGCTGGACCAACTCCGGGGTGTACCGGGAGAAGTGGCGTCTGAGCACCTGGAACACGCAGCGCGGGTGCTGCAGCGTCTCGTCGCGATCCGGGTCAGCGTGGGCGGCCGCGCCCCCGGCGCCGTGGGCCTCTCCACGGGCGGCCTGACGCACCCGTCCGTGCGCGGCGCCGCGGGTGCCCCGGTCCCGCCGCCCGGCCGCCGCCGACATCTCCCCGCCCTGGTAGCGCCAGGCGTCGAAATCGTAGGTACGTTGCTCGCGGTCCAGGCCGGAGAACACGCCGTCCAGGTCCTCGGTGTCCTGGAAGTCCTCGGTCAGCAGGGCGGCGGCGTTGGTGTAGTTGACCACGTAGTCACGGAAGTACTTCTCGTGGGCCAGGACGTAGTTGATGATCCCGCCCAGGAACACGATGTCGGCGCCGGCCCGGATCGGGACGTGCAGGTCGGCCACCGCGCTGGTCCGGGTGAACCGAGGGTCGACGTGGATCACCGTGGCGCCGCGGGCCTTGGCCTCCATCACCCACTGGAACCCCACCGGGTGGCACTCGGCCATGTTCGAGCCCTCGATGAGGATGCAGTCAGCGTTGGCCAGGTCCTGCTGGAAGGTCGTGGCGCCGCCGCGGCCGAAGCTAGTCCCCAGACCGGGGACGGTGGAGGAGTGTCATATCCGGGCCTGGTTCTCGATCTGGATCGCGCCCAGCGCCGTGAACAGCTTCTTGATCAGGTAGTTCTCTTCGTTGTCCAGCGTGGCGCCGCCCAGGCTGGCGAAACCGAGCGTCCGCCGGGTGCGGTTACCGTCGACTTCCCATTGCCAGCCGTGCGGCGGGCGCGGATCACCCGGTCGGCGATCATGTCCATCGCCGTATCCAGGTCCAGGTCCTCCCAATTTTTTCCGAACGGCCGGCGGTACTTGACCCGGTACTGGCGCGAGTCACCCGTGGTGAGCTGGAGGCTGGCCGATCCCTTGGGGCATAGGCGGCCGCGGCTGACCGGGGAGTCCGGGTCGCCCTCGATCTGGGTAACCTTCTGGTCTTTGACGTAGACGTTCTGGCCGCAGCCGACCGCGCAGTACGGGCACACCGACTTGACCACCGCGTCGGCGGTGCTGGTCCGGGCCTCGCGGGGGCGGTCGCTCTTGGCCGCGGCGCCCAGGCCGCGCCGGTCGGTGCCGGTGAGCTGCCGGTAAACGGGCCACTTCCTGGGTCTCATCGTGTCCGGTTCACCTCCGCCACATTCGGCCGTCCTGCCCATTATCTCCTGCGCTACGATCGCTGCGACGCCGAGGGGATCGGGGCTGGGTGACGACGTGCAGTCGGGTCAGCTCAACAACTAGCTCTGGCCGAACACCAGCAGGAACTCGAGCAGGCCGTGGTCCTGCGTGGTGACGAAGCCGGCGAAGCTCGGGTTGGCGATGCCGTAGTCCGAGAACAGCACCGGGATGTCGCCGGAGACCTCGATCTGGCTGCCCTTGCGCTCGGCGGTCAGGGTGAACGTGACCGGCCGGGTGGCGCCGTGCAGGGTCAGCCGGCCGTGCGCCGTGTAGTCCTTGATCACTGCGGCGGCCGGCAGCGGGGCCAGGTCGATCGGGCTGGTCAGGGTGAAGGTCCCGGTCGGGAACTGGGAGACGTCCATGATCCGGCCGTCGAACTGCGCGTCGCGCTGGCTCTTGTCGCTGTGCACGGTGGCCATCGGCACGCTGAACGCGGCGGCGGTCACCGTGCTGCCCGCGATGGTCAGGTGACCGGTGACGTTGCTGGTGCGGCCGACCGCGGTGGCGCTCTGGCCGAGCAGCACCTCGTTGACGCGGTAGCCGACGACGGAGCCGGACCCGACCGTCCACGTGCCGGCCACCGTCCCGGTGCTGCTGCTCCCGCTTGTGCTTGCGCCGGAGCTGGCCTGGGCGCTGGTGGTGGTGCCGGGGGACAGCGACAGGGCGGCCGGGGTGCTGTTGAAGAAGTGGATGTAGACGAACGGCCCGGCGGCGGCCAGGACGACCAGCCCCGCGATGGTCACCAGCAGCCAGCGCAGCCAGTGACGGGGTCTCGTGAACGGCATGGCGGCCATTATCCAGCCCGTGCCTCTCACCCGGCTCTGCGCACGCTCTAGACTCGCCAGGGAGATGATCCTGATGGTGGCGGGTGTGTCGGGCAGCGGCAAGACGACCGTGGGCGCGCTGCTGGCCGGGCGCCTAGGGTGGCAGTTCGCCGACGCGGACGCGTTTCATCCGGCCGCGAACATCGCCAAGATGGTGGCCGGGATCCCGCTCACCGACGCGGATCGCCAGCCGTGGCTGCACGCCATCACGGCCTGGATGGACGAGTGCATCGCGCGGGGCGCGTCCGCCGTGGCGACCTGTTCAGCGCTCAAGCGCGCCTACCGGGACGACCTGCTCGGCGGGCGGCCGCAGGCACGGATGATCTTCCTGAGCGTGGACCGGGAGGAGGTGGCCAGGCGGCTGGCCGCCCGGCACGGTCATTTCTTCCCCGCGGGCCTGCTCACCAGCCAGTTCGACATCCTCGAGCTCCCGCAGCCGGATGAGCCGCGCGTCACCGTGGTGCCCGGCGGGCCTGATCCGCAGCAAACGGTGACGGCTATCGTCGCGGTAGTCCAAGGCGGTGACCCGTGAAGCTGAAGCTTGACCTGCACGACATTTACAACCGCGGCCAGGACATCGACCGCGCGCTGCAGGCGATTTTCGACGAGGCGGCGGCAAAGAAGGCGCCGCTGATCGAGATCATCCCGGGCAAAGGGTCGGGACAGCTCAAGAAGCACGTGCTGCGGTTCCTGGAGCGCAAGGACATCAAGGCCCAGTACCACCGAGTTGAGAAAGACTCGAAGAACTTCGGTCGGCTGTTCGTGCATTTCCGCTGGTAGGCCGGGCTTTCCTGACGTGCGCGTCGGGCTGGCGGGGATAGATGGCAACGGGCAGGGAATCATTCAGGGAGACTCTGGAGTCAACACTGAGAAAACTGCGACCCCCGCATATGGCAGCCCCTCAGTAGAACATCCGACCGAGACTAAGGACGCGCAATGCGATTCCCACTCGTGGCTCGCCGGATCATCGTGGCTCCGGTGCTCGGCCTGGCGCTCGCCCTAGCGGTTTCCGCCTGCAGCAGTTCCAGCTCATCGTCCTCGTCATCCGCTGCCACGCCCACGGCCTCGACCACCTCGACGGCGGCCGGGTCGCCATCCGGGGTGCCGGCCTCGTCGGCACCGGCCTCGTCGGGTAACTCGGCCGCGGTGGCGCAGATCACCGCGAACTGGGAGAAGTTCTTCAGCTCCAGCACCCCCAATTCGGAGCGCGTTACCCTGCTGCAGAACGGGAGCGCGTTCGCCGGGGCCATCACCGGCCTGGCCAGCCTGGTGAGCAATCTCGGCGCCAAGGTCACCAACGTGACGCTGACCTCCGCCAGCACGGCTACCGTGACGTACGACCTCACGTCGGGCGGATCGAGCCTGCTGAACAACCAGACCGGCACGGCGGTGTTGCAGAACGGTGTCTGGAAGGTCGGCGACGCCAGCCTCTGCGGCCTGATCAAGCTGGTGCCCGGCGGTGCGGTGCCGTCCGCGTGCAGTTCGGCTGGCTGAGGCGGGCCGGTCAGTTGGCCAGGCCCGTCGAGGCGGTCTCCGGGGACGAGCACAGCGAGAACGCGGCCGGCCCTGGCCGCGGCACGTCGCTGGCGCTCGCGACGCTGTGCACGTTGCTGTTCCTGACCTTCCTCGACAACACCGTGGTGAGCGTGGCGCTCGGGCAGATATACAGTAACCCGGGAGCGAGCCCGAGTGAGCTGCAGTGGGTCGTCGGCGCCTATGCCCTCACCTTCGCCAGCCTCATGCTGGCCTGCGGGATGATCGGGGACGAACTCGGCCGGAAGAAGGTCATGCTGGCCGGCGTGGGAGTGTTCTGCGCGGGTTCGGTCCTGTGCGCGCTCGCCCCGAACGTGCAGGTGCTCATCGCAGGGCGGGCCGTGATGGGTATGGGCGCGGCGGCCAGCGAGCCGGGCACGCTGTCGATGCTCCGGCACCTGTATCCCGACGCCAGGGCCAGGAGCAAGGCGATCGGCATCTGGGCCGGGACATCCGGGCTCGCGCTCGCCATGGGTCCCGTCATCGGCGGCATCCTTATCGGGGTCTGGAGCTGGCGAGGCATCTTCTGGTTCAACCTGGCGTTCGGGCTGGCCGTCCTGGTCGTTGCGGCGATCATCCTGCCGGAAAGCGCCGACCCCACGGCGGCGCGCGTCGACACCGCAGGCACCTTGATCGGTGCGGGAACGCTCGCGGCGCTCGTGTTCGCGATCATCGACTCCGAGACGGCCGGGTTCGGGTCGGCAGAGGTGATCGTGCTGTTCTGCGTGAGCGTGGCGGGACTGGCGGCGTTCGTCTGGCGGGAACGCCGCGCCGAGCATCCGCTGCTCGACCTGCGTTACCTGCGCATGCCGCAGTTCAGCACCTCGAACATCGTCGCGTTCTGCACGTACTTCGCCACGTTCGCCATCTTCTTCTTCACCGCGCTGTACCTGGTCATCGTGCCCGCGCTGTCCGGCTACCGGCTGGCGCTGGTGTTCCTGCCGATGACAGTCCTGATGATCGTCGCCTCGGTGCTGGCGGGGCGCTGGACGGCTGTTGCCGGGCCACGCTGGTCGGTCACGATCGGGTGCCTGCTACTGGCCATCGGGCTGTTCCTGGCGGAGCCCTACCTGTCCCCGCATCCGTCCTACGGCCCGCTGATCATCGCGTTGTCGCTGGCCGGTATCGGCATCGGCACCACCATCGTTCCGGTCACCTCCTCGGTGCTCTCGGCGGTCCCGGCCGAGCGCTCCGGCATGGCCGCGTCGGCCACCAACACCAGCCGGGAGATAGGTGCGGTCGCCGGCGTCTCGATCCTGGGCTCGCTGATGTTTACCCAGGTGAATACCAGCCTCGCCACCCAGATGAACAATCTCCACGTGCCAGCCGTGGACCGGGGCTTCGTCTTCTCCGCGATCGAGACCGGCAATTTCTCCGTGCCGGCGGGTTTGTCCGGCAATCTCGAGAAGCTGCTCCAGGAGCTAACCGGCGTGGCCTACACCGCGTTCCACGACGGATTGCGTACGGTGCTCTACCTGTCGGCCGGGCTGGCGCTGGCCGCCGGGCTGCTCGCCCTGATCACGCTACGCTCACAACCGGACACAGGGTCTTGACTTTTCTCGCTCGCTGAGGGATCCAGGAAGTGGACCGGCAATGGCGCACGGCCAACCCTCGACAGCAGCTGAGCGATGAGAGGCTGACCATGGTCTGTTACGCCCGTCCTGCGATCAGGATGGCGGCACTGCTGCTGGTGCTATTCCTGGCGTTCGGCCGGCCAGCTGAGCACTACCTGGACTCGGTTGCGCTGTTCGTGGCGATCGCCGTGGCCGTGGCCGTCGCGGCGGTGACGGCAGCGGTGGCGTTCACGATGTTCCTGTCGGTACGGCGGCGGCGGGCGGCGGCCGGCGGGTGCGTGAGCTGCCAGTTGCGATGCCAGCACGCCATGACCGAGCAGCCGCGGCGGCTGCTGCTGGTGAGCACCGTGGACCGGGGCGCGGCGACCAGGCCTGTTGCGCCTGTTGCTCCTGCTGTTCCTCGGTGGCCGGATCGGCCGGCCATTCGTTCCGGGGTTGCTCGGCGTGCCGCCGGCCGGGAGCGGGCGGGCTCGGCGGTGTTACCCGCCCTCTTTCTGGGGCCCGTGCTGGCCGGCCCAGACCGAGGCGTGGGTGGGCTCTAGCGCGCGGTGGACCACGTCGAGCAGGTCGACCCGCACCGCGTCCGGATCCGTCGCGTCCTTGAGCTGGGCGGCGAACCCCGCGATGGTCTTCTCCGCGTCGTAGTGCGCCCGGTTGAACCGCCGGTCGACGATCCGCTGCACCCGCCGTCGCAGCGGGTTGAACAGGGCCGCCGCGGCCAGCGTGGAGGCGGCTACCGCCTCCGGTGACGCGAAAGACAAGACGTGCGTGGCCAGCAGCACCAGGCCCGTGTACACCCCGATCAGCAGGCCGGTCACGATGGCGTAGGCCAGGGTGCGGCTGATGATGCGGTCGATCTCGTACAGCCGGTACTTCAGGATGCCCACCCCGATGCACACCGGCAGCGCTACGAGCAGGCCGAACAGGGCCTGGATGACGGCGACGACGACGTGCGGGGCGCCCGGGTCGATGGCGGATCCGGCCGGCGCGAGGCTGACCGCGATCATGCACACCACGGCCCCGCTGACCAGCCACTTGAGCTGCTGGCGACGCTCTCCGTCAGCGTGCCGCCAGCTCTGCACCTGCCGGGCCACGAACAACAGCCAGAACGGCACGTACAGCAGGATCACGATGGTCTGGATGGCGGCTAGCCAGCCCGGCGGGTGATCGACCGCGTTCACCGCGCCGGAGGGGTCGACGGGCTCGGGGGAGCCGACCGACTGCACCGCCGCCCAGATCAGGGCGGCCATGTACCCGGCCGCCAGGACCAGGTACGCCTCCAGCGTCCACCGCCAGCGCCGCGACGGCAGCCGGCCGTCCGGGAAGAGCAGGATGGCCAGCGGAAGGAGCAGCAGGGCCGGCTCCCAGAACACGTCGAGGACCAGGGCCAGCGGGCCTAGCGGAAGCCGGTCGCGGAGCCGGTACACGAGCACCGCGTAGTAGCCTCCGGCCACGGTCAGCAGGATCAGGATGCCGATGGCGGCCAGCAGCCAGCCCATCGGGTTGCGCGGACGGCGGCGCGCCACGACCAGCCCGACGGCGGTGAACGACGCAGCCGCGACGAGCGGCTCGGCCGGTGATCCCTGCCGGGATACCAGGTCCAGCGGCACCACGGCGATGGCCAGCATCAGGGCCAGGACGCCGACTGCGAGCACGGCAATCCGGGACCTGGGAACCGTGGCGGGCGTTCCCGCCAGGCCGGGCTTACCCATGCTCGTGACGGTACGTCCGGATCGTTCCGGGAACGTTACCGCGTCAGCGGGGCGGGTCGTCGCTGCGCACGGCGCGCTGCGCGAACTGCTCCGCGCCGCATTTCGGACAGTGCTGGTAGGTCTCCAGCGCCTGGTTCTCCGCGGAGATCGACGCGATCTCCCGGGCCAGTTCGCCGCGGTCAAGAGTCCGCGAGTTGGGCGCGACGTTGAACGCGGAGATCGACCTCATCCGGCGTTTGGCCACTGACCGGGGCACGCGCCAGGTGTACCCGCACTTCTCGCAGGTCCTGGCCAGGTCCGGCCGCTGCCACCCAAACCGCACGCCACCGATCCTCGCCCGTCGCGACGCCGAGTCAACGCCCCGCCCCTCGGGCTGGGCCTGCGCTAACCGCGCAGACTCGAACGAGCCATGCTGGCCACGGTCGCGCCGACCAGGGCGCACAGCAGGGCGCACAGGAGCAGGGCCGCCGCCACGGTGTAGACGACGTCGTGCGTGACCGGCGACTGGCCGCCGCCGCGCGAGATGACTCCGATCACTACCCCGGCCCCGGCCAGCGGGAGGCTGCCGTGCCGGTTCCAGCGGTTGACCGTCATGCCGCCGGGCTTGGTGTCTCGCCGGGTCAGGAACAGCGTGACCACGACACCCAGGACAACCAGGCCACCGGACACGAGGACACCTATCGCCAGGGGCTGCATCTGGGCTCCATCCGCCGGTTCGCGCCTTCCATAGTAGTTCGCCCGCCGGGTCGCGCCGCGATCCTGCTCGCGCCGGGACCGGTTCACGGCGGCTCGGGTGACTCCGGTTCGAACAGGTCGAGCGGGCCGCCTTCGACGGAGAGGGCGACGAAGCCGGCCTCGGTGCCGCTGGTGTGGATCTCCCCGGCGTCCCAGCGGACGCCCCATCCGGCGCTGACCGGCACGCGCTCGCCGTCTGGCCCAGCCGCCCAGCCCTGGCCCGCGATGACCAGGAACAGCTGCGGGCCCGTGGCGGGATGCGTCCCGATGACCCCGCCTGGCGCCACCGCCAGGCAGGTCACCCCCACCTGACCGGCGCCCGCCGCGACGCGCGTGGCGCGCAGTCCCCGGCTGCCGTAGCGTTCGACCATTCGCTCTCCGCGGTCGAACTGGAAGATCTCCACGGGGCTCCTTTCGCATCAGCGCCACCAAGCCAACCACCACGACGCCCGCGACGCGAGCCGGAAGGGCGCTTCATGAGCGGCGGGCACGCGCCTCTATGGTGGACTGATGGCATCGGTCAAGCAGTTCCAGGTCGCCTTCGACTGCGCAGATCCTGTGCGCGTCGCTCGTTTCTGGTGCGAGGTGCTGGGGTACGTCGAACCACCGCCACCGGAAGGGTTCGCCACCTGGGACGATTTCGATCGCACGCTGCCGCCTGAGGAGCGGGGTTCATGGTTCGCCTGCAGTGATCCCACAGGCGCGGGCCCGCGGCTGTACTTCCAGCGCGTTCCCGAAGGCAAGGTGGTCAAGAACCGGGTCCATCTTGACGTGCGGGTCGGCACCGGGCTCGTGGGTGCAGAGCGCCTGGCCACGCTGGAGGCCGAATGCGCGCGGCTGGTCGCGCTCGGCGCGGTACGCGTGCGACTGCTGCCTGCCGATGAGGACAACGAGTCGTGCATCGTGATGCAGGACATCGAGGGCAACGAATTCGATCTCGACTGAGCACCCGGCGCACGACGCCGGTCCAGATCGCGCGAACATCACACGAGGCCGTCGAGCCACGAAGATCACCTGCGCGGGATCGGCGGCCGGGTAGGCTCCCGCTCGTGGGTTACTGCTACTTCAAGCCTCCCCGCACCGTCTGAGGCGGTGCGCTGCGCCGGATGGCTACGGGCCGTCCGGCCTTGCGGCTTGAGCTCTCACGTGGCTCCGCCCGTCCATGCGTGCCGCCGTCGGCTGGTTATCCTCCGACTCGACGGGACGTTCCGTGGACCCACGCGATCCTGCCTTCCGGCGAACTGGCGGCTTCCCCTCGCCCGCGGAGCGGCGCCGGGCACTCGCAGCGGTGGTCACCTACCTGCGGTGCCCTGCCTGCGCTGGCCCGGTCTCACTGGGCGGCGGCCGCCTGGCCTGCGGCCGCGGGCATAGCTTCGACCTCGCCCGCCAGGGCTACGCCAACCTCACCGCCGGCCGGACCGGGCCGGGCACCGCCGACACGACCGCCATGGTCGCGGCCCGCGACCGGTTCCTCAGCGGCGGGCACTACCAGCCGCTCGCCGGGACGGTCATGGCCGCGCACTGCGACCACCGCGGGCCGGGCCTGGCGATCGACCTGGCGGGGGCACTGGCTACTACCTCGCCCGCACCCTGGACGCCCTGCCGCACCGGCACGGCGTGTGCCTTGACCTGTCGGTCCCCGCCCTGCGGCGCGCCGCCCGGGCGCACCGGCGGGCAGCGGCCCTCGGCGCGGACGTGTGGCAGCCCCCTTCCGCTCGCCGCCCGCTCAGCGGCCGTGGTGCTGAGCATCTTCGGGCCACGCAACGCCGCCGAGACCAGCCGGATCCTGACTCCTGACGGCACCCTGATCCTCGCCGTGCCTGGTGCCGCCCATCTTCGGGAACTCACCGGGCCGCTCGGCATGATCGGCATCGACCAGCGCAAGCCCCGCCGGCTCGCCGAGGAATATCGCGGCTACGCGCAATCTGAGCTCATCACCGTGAAGTACCAGCTGAAGCTCGACCACGCCGACCTCACCGCGCTGGTGACCATGGGTCCCAGCGCCCGCCACATCACGCCGCAGGACCTGGCCGCCGCACCGTGGCCTGCCCAGCCCGGTAACGGTGACCGTCGACCTGCAGATCAGGGCCCTCGGCACCGCAATCCCGGCTGAACGCGAGATTGGTAATCACGCCGCCCTGTTTCGTGGCCAGGGTTAACTACGGACGATCTCCGGGTTTCCCGCATAGGCGACGGTCCGTCGACGCGGCAGTTTCAAACTGGGCAAACGCGGCCGGGAGGGACAGCGCCGCGCGGCTTCGGCCAGGTGCGGTGGATCGTGGTTGATCTGTGCGGATGACCCGGCCGGGTCATCCGAGTCCAGGCGCTGAGCTGCCATACCGCTCGGATCAGGCGGTAGAGTCGGCGAGGGTTGCCTGCTGGCGACACTTTCCAGAACCCATGAGACAAGCATCAGCAGGACGGTCAGAAGCCCGGCCACAAGGACGCCGACCGCGCCTACGACGAACACGCTGATGACAGGATTGCCCCTTGCTGCCACCGCTATGGTTGCGGTCAGTGCCACGCTCCCACCCGCGCCCGCGGCGATCCCGCGTTGAATCAGCTTCTTGTTGTGCGACTTCCGGATGGTCTCCGGCGGCAGGGCCGTAGTCCCTGGCGGGAATGTCGGCGGTGACGGCATCCAGTTCCGCGTAGGCCATGAGGACCTGGCCGACGCGCAGGTCGAACTCGTCCTTGGTGAGCCGGCCCTGCACGAACGCCGCCTTGAGCGCGTCAAGCACCTGCTCGCGGCCGACGTCCGACATCGGAAGATTGCTATCGCCTTCTGCAACTGCCGCCATCAGGTCTCCCGCGCTTACTCTTCATGGGCAATCTACGAAAGCGTAACGCGCTAGGGTCTTTCGGCCGGCATCCTTAGGCCGTCACTGCCGTTGTGGCGTAAGTCCGCAGCGGTGAGAGGTAGTCACCCGCATAGCTCCCGGCCGCACGCCCGCGGCCCCGACTAATGGTTTCAAGAATATGCGTAACTCATCGCCCCGCGCGGCGATACCTGGGCTTTCAGGTGCCTCCCCCCTTCTGTTAGCCAAAATCCTCCCGTGTATATCCCGCGGTCTCCACTTCTCTGCTGTCAGCAGATCGCCGCTTCGTGACGTTGGGTCCTGGGTAGCCTGCGCGGCATAACGGTGGGCGGGTGGGAGGCGAGGCCATTGACCGTATACGAGGCGGCGCCGGGTGGCGGGAGGCGCCGGTTCGGCGGGCTTTTGCGGCAGCGTAATTTCCGCTTGTTCTGGATCGGGGAGACGGTCAGCCAGCTCGGCAGTGCCATGGCGCTGATAGGGGTGCCGCTGCTGGCTGTGCTGTTCTTGCTCGCGACCACCTTCGAAGTCGGCGTGCTGGCCGCAGCGGCGTATCTGCCCTGGCTGGTCATCGGCCTTCCCGCTGGGGCATGGGTGGACCGGCTACCGCCCCGCCCGGCGATGATCGCCTGTGATGTGGCCTCGGCCATCTTGTATGCCAGCGTACCGGTTGCCTACGCGATCGGCGTGCTGACGATCGGGCAGTTGGTCGCCGTGCAGTTGCTGGCGGGCGCGGCCGCTGTCGTGTTCGGCACCGCCTATCAGGTCAACCTGCCGTCGCTGATCACGTCCGCCGAACTGGCCGAGGGCAATACCAAGCTGCAGGCCAGCACATCGGCGGCTTCGCTGGGAGGCCGGGGACTGTCCGGGGTGGTGACGCAGCTCGTCGGCGCGACCGCGGCCCTGGTGTTCAACGCGGCCAGCTTTGCGGTGTCGGCGGCCTGCCTGCTGGCGATCCGGGCTTCCGAGCGCCCGCCCGGTCTCGCCCCGGCAGGTCACGACGCTGCGCCGGGATGTGGCCGAGGGCATGGCCCTGGTGTTCCGCGATCCGTACCTGCGGCCGTTGACCCTGTTCGGAGGCGTGGCCAACTTTGCGCTCGATGCCCTCGCCGCGCTGGTCGTGGTATTCCTGATCCGCGTGGTCGGGCTAGGCGCAGGCCTGACCGGGCTGCTCGCCGCCCTACCCGGTGTCGGCGGCCTGCTTGCCGCATTCGTGGCCCGCCCGGTCATCGCCACGATCGGCAACGCCCGGGGCCTGGTGTTCGCCACGATCGGCGCGCTGCCGTTCGCGTTGCTGATCCCCCTCGCCGGCCATGGACTGCGGCTGGTGTTCTATGTCGCTGGGACCCTGATCGCAGCGACCGGCGTGACCATGGGCAACATCATCACGGCCACCTTCCGCCAGGCCTACTGCCCGCCGGGACATGCTGGGCCGGGTCACTGCCACGATGCGGTTCGTGACCATGGGCACCAGCCCCTTCGGCGCGCTGGCCGGGGGTGTCCTGGGCACTGGCTCGGCCCCCGCGACGCGCTATGGATCGTGCTATCCATCCTGGCGATCTCCGGAACGCCGCTGCTCGGCCCCGGCTTCACCCGCCACCGGGATCTGCCCGCCGCACAGCCGCCTCTGTCCCGGCCCGGCGACCAGCACCGACTGACTGGTCTAGCCCATATACGAGGGTGCTCGGTCACGCCGAGATCGGCGTCACGATGAATACCTACACACGTTCTGCCCGAGCTTCGGCAGGAAGCTGCCGATCCATTGATGAGCTGTTCGGAGGTAAGCATTCAGGTTCTCCCGCATTGAGGTAAATTTCGGGCGCTTGTGTCTTCTCGCGCAGAAGTGGCGGCGTCCAGGCCGCGTTGGCGTACGATCTGGCGGGGTCCAAGTCAACCTGGCGGACTGCCAGCGCGTCGCCATGTTGACCGGTGTCTGGTTCTCAGCCCGGCAACGTCTTTACTCCCATCCCGCGCCGGCGGTCAGCGGTGGACGTTGCGCGGGTGGTTCTTGGCGGTGCGCTCGTTGCCGCGCCGGTATTGGCCGGTCCAGCGGGCCATGACCTCCTGCGGGTCGTCCTGCTCGACCTCGGCCAGGAACGCCGCCGCCCGGCCGCCGCGCACGGCGGTCACGGCGCGGCCGCGGTGCGAGATAGACACTGAGCCATCCGCTCGGACCGCGTAGTCGAAACCCTCGGGGGCGGCCATGACGGAATCGTTGCACTAGGCGCCCCGGCGTCGCCACAGATTCCGCCGGTCGCGGCAGGATCTGCCAGGCAGAGCTGGACGGCTGTCCGGACCTCTATGACGGGCCGCAGGTCAGCCGCCCAGACGTGCGCCATTTCCGGTTGGGGGGAACAGCTTGCTGTCCGGGCGCGGGCTCGGTCCGCCTGAACTTCGGGTTCTGCCTGAGCGTGTCGCCTTGCCTGCGGGCGTGCTGTCCGGATGATGGTGCCTTGTGCCTGCCATGCCGCTGGATGCTGCTCGTGACGAGCTGATCATGTGGCAGGGGCAACTGATCGCGGTGCTTGCAGCACAGAACGCCGCGCTGGCCGGGCGGGTGAGGCAGCTGGAGGCGGCGGATGCTGAGCTGGCGGAGCGGCTGGCCAGGCTGGAGCGGGCGGTGTCGCGGAATTCGGGCAACTCCTCGATGCCGCCGTCGGTTGATGACCTGCCCGGCAGGGCCCCGCCGCCACAGCGGCGGCAGCCCCGGCGGGACGGAAACAAGCGCCTGGCAAGCAGCCCGGCGCGGCCGGGTCGCACCTGGCCTGGTGTGAGAACCCGCAGCGCACGGTGCCGCTGTTCCCGCAGGGCGCATGCGCGTGCGGACGGGACCTGGCCGGCGCCAGGACCTGGGCATTTCGGCATCGCACCAGGTCATCGATACCCCGCTGGTCACCGCGGCGGTGACCCAGTACGACGAGCACATGGCGGAGTGCGCCTGCGGCCGGTGCGCGGAGATCATCGCCTCGCTGTCTGGCACCCGGCCCTCGGACGGATTCGTGCACGCGATGCTCGCCCGCGCCGCCAACGCGGTGCGGGCGGTGAACATGCTGATCCGGGCGCTGGTCATCACCGCCGCCATGATCTGCGCCGACGAGACCCCCATCCGGCAGGCCCCGGCCCGGATGTCCCGCAAGAAGTACCTCCTGGTGGCCTGCACGAGCCTGCTGACCTATTACTTTCTCGGTGACCGGTCCATGGCCACCTTCGACGGGTTCGTCTTCCCTGACTTCTCAGGCGTCATCGTCCATGACCGCTACCAGAACTACGACAGCATCCCCGGCGTCATCCACCAGTTCTGCTGCCAGCACCTGCTCAGGGACATAGAAGACGCCGCCAAGTCGTACCCGGACGCGATCTGGCCCGGCCAGGCCGCGGACGCGCTCCGCAGCCTAATCCACGCCGCGAACACCGCGCGCGTGCAGGGCCTCGCCGCCGTCCCGGACGACGTCAGGGCCAAAGACCTGCGGCTGTTCCGCAACGCCGTCCGCGTGGGCCTGTCCGAAGTCCGCCGCATTCCCGGCGCGAACAAGAAGCAGCTCCCCGCCCGGCTGCTGCTGGAA
This sequence comes from uncultured Actinomycetes bacterium, assembly GCA_963822765.1. GTDB lineage: Bacteria > Actinomycetota > Actinomycetes > Streptosporangiales > Streptosporangiaceae > Palsa-504. The sequence goes on from CAWGJL010000005.1 coordinate 403,888, forward strand.
TGCCTGGAGCACCGAGAGCACGACATTCTCCGCTTCCTGGACGACCTGCGCATCCCGCCCACGTCCAACGAGGCCGAACGCGACCTGCGCCCGGCGAAAACCCAGCAAGATCTCCGGCCGCCTCCGCTCCGAAGAAGTCACCCGCCACCGGTACGCCATCCGTGGCTACATATCCACCGCCGCCAAGCACGGCGAAGACATCATCATAGCCATCCGCGGCGTCCTTGCCGGAAACCCCTGGATGCCCCCCATCACGGACATCGCCTAACCCTGCACAAGACTGATTACGCAGCGCCAGCAACCATAACGCGGACGCGATGGCCTGAATGCTTACGTTCGGAGAGCCCGAATGAGCGGCATAGGCAGCAGTTTTGGCAGCAGTCGCGGCTGTTTCATGATCGCAAGTGGCCTCTGGCCTGGCGACGTCTTCACGTTTAGGGCTGGCCGAGGAGGATGGCCTCTGGCTTGGGGGCTGGTCACAGGTTAAGCGGGCGTGGAGGGACTCGAACCCCCAACCTTCTGATCCGTAGATACCTGTACCGGCGTTCGGACCAGTTCAGGACAGTCCGCCACCTCGGCCGCGCCGCCGCCTGTTGTTCACGTCAGTCCGGATTCCCGCAAGGTCGTTCATCCGTGTGGCTCCCAGCGTGGCTCCCGGCCGCACATGACACCGGACACCGTGACGCCCTGGTCCTCGTCACCCATATCGGACCCCCGACCGGCGAGGGGACCGCGGCTTGTCCTGCTCAGACCCCTCCCCTGAACCCGACTGCTGCCGGACCTGGTGACGGACGGGTTCTGTCAAGCCCGTCTTCGCGTGTACATGAGCCATGCACCTTGACCGGGGCGGTTGCCCTGCGGCTACAGAGGGGCTTGACAGGTTCCGGGAGTTACAGATACTCCTACGGCGGGTTCGGGGGAGGACACTCACACTTCCACCCGCATACCGACTGTCGGCAACTAAATCTCACCGCTCATCCCCGTCTGTCCGAAACGTCGGAAGGTTGCTCGCGCGGGTTGCTCCCAGCGTGGTTCCCCGAGAATCTAGCTGCTACGGCGCGGCCGGTGGTGAAGCGGAGCGACGGTGCCTTCACTTCTCGCACGCCGCTCGGTGCGGACTTTCATCAGCTCCAAGACGTCCGCATCGTTCGCGTGCTCGGTCAGGAACTCCGATACGGCCGCACGTATGACCTCAGCGCTAGACGTGCCCTCCAGGAACGCCAGCGCCATCACAACTTCACGTTCCATCGCGGTGAGTATGACGTTGACTTGCTCGGACTTCGACTCTCCCTGGAGGCCTGCCGTGTTTTGTCACCCCTATCCGCTACGCTGTATCAACTACAGAGTAGCGCCACTCTTGGAGGGAACGCGTGAACCTATCGGACAGGACGCTACCCGCCCCTGTCAACGGGTCCCTGGCGGTCGCCTCCTTCTTCGCGGGGATCGGCGGCTTCGATCTTGGGTTCGAGCGTGCTGGCCTTCGGACGGTGTGGCAATGTGAGATTGACCCGTTCTGCTCTGAAATCCTCCAACGTCACTGGCCTGACCTACCCCGCCGTACCGACATCCGGAAGGTGGTTCCCGATGACATCCCCGCAGCCACTGTTTGGGCCGGAGGATTCCCCTGCCAAGACGTATCCCTCGCTCGAATGGGTCGCCGCAGCGGACTCCGTGGCCGACAGTCGGGTCTCATCTACGAGTTGCTCGGCTTCTTGGGGCGCATCGCCCCAAGGTTGTTGTCATCGAGAACGTTGCAGGTCTTCTCTCTTCCCACGATGGAAGAGACTTTGCAGTCGTCATTCGGACGCTGGCCGACCTCGGGTATGGCGTTGCGTGGCGAGTGCTTGACAGTAGATACTTCGGCGTCCCCCAGAGTCGCACCCGAGTGTTCGTTGTCGGAACTCTTGGAAACCCAGTCCGCTCCGGATCGATACTTTTGAGCCCGAATGCGGCAACCGGAATGCTGAGAAGGGCCGATCGAATGGGGAGAAGGCTGTTTCCCCCTTTGCGGTATGCGTTGGAGATTCTCAGCGAGGGTACGTCAAAAAGCTAGCTCATTGCCTCTATGCTGAGTCTGCGCGTCATACGGGAACTGACTGGTCCCGCAATTACGTCTCATATCCGGATGGGAGAGTCCGGCGACTGACACCACTCGAAACTGAGCGGCTCCAGGGATTCCCCGACGGCTGGACGATGCCTACGCATGCCATAGATGATGTGAATAAGCTCGACTCTGCCCGCTATCATGCGTGTGGGAATGCAGTCACCGTTAATGTCGCTGAGTGGCTCGGAGCAAGGATCGCAGAAGTCTGCGCCGACTGGGCTTTTTTTGAGAAAACTGAGGTAGCCTAATCGCCCTCGGGCGGGACCACCTTATACAGCTCTTCCAGGAGCTGGGCGCCTGGTCGTTTCGATGGCTCGGCAGGCAGTCTCTCTAGAGGGACCGGGCCGATGTGCCGGGTAAGTTCCTCGAGAGTCGCTTCATCATCCGCAAACGCATCCCGCACGCGACTAGGCATGACTACGGAATACTCACCGTCTGTGTACGTCAGGACCAGGACCTGCTGGTCGAAGGCCCAATGGTGAAGTTTGCAAAGAAGCAGTCCGTTTTGAATTACATCGAGGTCATATTTAGCCCACGGCAATATGTGTGCCGCATCTACTCCTGGAAGGTCACTAGCATCATTCTTCGGCAAACGTATACCACAGAACACACATCGTTGTCATAAGCTTCTTGTAGAAGCTTTCGGAACTTCGAGCCGTTTGGCCGCGAGACTTCTGCAAGCGCATTTCAGCAGTGAACCGCCTTTTTAGTTCGATCTCGTCATCAGGAACGTCTGGGGGTTCCTCGACAACTGGTGTACTTGAGCCTAGGTATGCTTCTAGTGCTTGCAATACATCAGTTCCGGGAAGGTAGACCTGAGGCAGCTCGTCACTTGCAGCTGAGGTAAGACTGCGGATAGCTCGTTCACACTGTGTTCCAATAGATTCAGCTTGCAGTGCCGCCGCGTGTTGCTGGAGGCTGTTGGAAACTTTCGTTGGGAAAGCGGTAAGGGACTCTTCAACTTTTACGACTTCAGCTAGCCGTGAGCTGAAGTTTATAGTCTCAGTAATTTGGTTGGGGCTGCCAACGGCGCTGCTCGTAAGAACTATGCGCTGCGGTGACACGGTAACCATGCCGCCCGATGTATCTGTGACTTTGAAGTGTATTTGGTCGATGGTATACCGTTTCTCAAGTATAACTGGCCTGCCGTTTGATACTCTTCGCCTATCCCGCGTGCTTTCGGGAAGCAGGAGGATTGATCCAACTTGACGTTGGATCAACGGATCTGAGGAAGTACTTCTGAGGCGATGTTTTCCAGCCTGAGGGGTGACGATGAGCCCGGTTTCCTTAACACCGAGGCGCCCGAGGTCTAGCCTGATGCCGTGGTTGTCCAGGTCGGCCGTGGTCAAGTTCCCCGCAGTACCAGCTATCTCGTATTCGCCTCGGCCGCCGCTGGACTGATGACTGAAGTACACAAATGGACGGTAGCGCCACCGGTGATCTCTCCGCACGGTCACGCAGATTTTGTTACTGCATATAGATATCCAGGCCCTGGCCCCCAGGAACGGGGTCCGGACGCCCGCACGGGTGACTACGGATCAGCGCACATCGTCCGGCAGGGCGATAACACGTGGCGGCCAGCACCCTGGAACCGGGTCCGGCTCGGGAACGGCCGTCAAGATGCGCTTGACGCGTCGGTCGCGAGGTGGCCAATCGGAAGCTGAGGCCAAGCGACTGAATCGCACTGCGTATCTGGGCGGATGAGGCCACTGATCGAGGTCCCTGCGCGTGGTGGCCCGGCGTGCGGCGGGCGGGGCCTTCCAAGGCCAGAGCCCGCCGCTGACGCCGGGCCCGCGGCGCCGTCGGCGCCGCGCTTGATCTAATACGGCTTAATTCGGCAACGCGACTCGGGTACGGCAGCTAGGGCAGGACGCCGAATCGTTCGGCGAGGTCGCGTAGTTCTGGCCGGGGGCGTAGGCCGGAGAGCTGGAGCAGCTCGCGGGTGACGGCCCGGCCGACGTAGTGGACGCGGGTTTCCTCGGGGGCGATCCGTTCGGCTTCCTGGAGGGCGTGCAGGGCTTCGCCGATCTGGCGTCGCATGGCGTGGGCATGGGCGAGGTCGAGCTGGTACCGCGCTTGCCGTTCTGGTGACAGGCTGCCGGGTCGACCTGGTGGCTTAGCTCGATGGCCTGCCCGGCGTCGCCGAGTTCGACGGCGATGCTGACGGCATGGATGGCGACGTTGGCGGGGCCGAATTCGGTTCCGTAGTCGTCGCGGTCCTGGCCGAGCTGGTCAGCGATCCGGCTGGCAGTGTCCAGGTGCTCGTGTGCTTCGCTGCGTTGTTGTCGCGTGCGGCGGCAACGGCGAGGACCAGGTGCAGCGCCCCGTACAGCGACATGACTTCGGGCTCTGCCGTGCTGGTGACTTTCGGTTCCAGGGCGGCGGCGGTGCTGGCGGCGACGTGGTGGGCCTGGTCGATCTGGCCGAGGGAGAGGAAGACGTGGGCCATCCGGAACATGCTCGCGGCCACGGCGAGCGGAGACCTGCCGTCTCGGCGCAGAATCCGGCCCGGTCGGCGGCGATCCAGGCTGCGTCGGTCTCGCCGATCTTGACCATCATGGCGGCGGTGGCCTGGTAGGTGTCGCCGAGCAGCTCGCGTGCTTCGTTGCGGACTTCTTCGCTGTCCGCGGTGCGCGTGGCGGTCTCCAGGCCGGGGATCAGCGCGGCCAGGATGGGAGCTAGCTCGGCGTAGCGGCTGCCGTGGACGAGCTCCCAGATGTCGCCGCGCCGGCGCCGCAAGACTGTCCATCTGCCGGCTGGCGCGTGAGCTTGACCGTGCCGAGGACTGATCCGATGGCCGGGTGACCGGTGAGGGCAAGCCGGATGATGTCGAACGCTTCGGGCCGCTGTCCAGGTCGGGTGCCTCGTCGTCGCCGCGCAGCTCGGCGACGGACACGCTGAGCACGTCGGCGACTTTCTGGAGGACCGACATCCGGTCGACGGGCCGGACGCCCCGCTCGACCTGGGAGACCCAGCTTTCGGACCGGCCGACGAGCCGGCGAACTCGACCTGGGACAGGCCGAGCCCTTGCGGTGGTAGGCGATCCGCTCGCCGATGAGTTGATCCTCAGGCATCGCGGCTGGCCACCTGCCCGGTTACCGGCGTCTTGCCGTCGACGACATCGAGGAAGTCCACCTCGTGGGTTTCCAGTAGCGCACCGCGTTCGGCGAGGAACCGCCGCGTGTGGGCGGTCTGTTCGTGAGCCTCGAATGCTGCCCGGTCCCGGTAAAGCTCGTAGAAGACCGCTGTCGCGGCTGGTCCTGCACGGTGTGGCAGGCATACACAAGGGTGCCGGGCTCGTGATCACGGATGCCAGCGGCCGTCTCGGCCACTAGGGCATCAAACTGTGCCTCGGCTCCTGGGCGCACCGTGAAGCGCACAACTAGTGCGAACGGCTTGGCGTCCTGGGGCATCTCAACTCCTGGCGTTGCAGGTCAGGGACATTCGCCCAGCTTACAAGGTTCCGCAATCTGAGTACTACGGTGCGGCATCCACATTTTTAGTGCGAGTAGCTCTTGACTCCGGCCACGCCGGGCCACAGACTGAGTACAGGCGCACAAATTGTGCGGCTACCCGTACTAGATTAGCGGGTAGATCATCTGTGGAGGCCTGATGGCTTTTCAAGGTCCGTTCCCGGTGGAGTTCGGGGCGGTGTTCCCCAGCGGCGCGTACGCAGCCGGTGGCGTGGAGAAGGTGCGGGACTTCGAGCGGTCCAGCGGTGACCGGGTGATCCAGCAGGTGGATAAGGCCACGGGCCTGCCGTTGTGGGTGGTCGAGGTGATCAACGCCGATCCCGAGGCCCGCCAGCGGATGGTCAAGGTCAAGCTGACCGCCGAATATCAGCCGATGCTCCCGGCGCCGACCCCGGGGTCGCCGTTCACGGCGGTCGAATTCGACGGCATGACGGCCATGCCGTATGTGGACACCGGCCGGTGCCAGGGCAAGGGCAAGTGCGCCGCCCGCCAGGCGTACTCGCTGAAAGCTACCGGCGTGCGCGCCCCGTCCCGCTCGATGCCCCGCCAGGTGCCCGAGCACAAGGACGCCGCGTAATGGCCGCCCGGCGGGTGCCCGCACTGGCGGTGCCGGTTGATCCCCGGGCCGCGGTCGCGTTCCGCGGGTACGAGCACCGCACCCCGCTGCTGACTATCACCACCGGCCGCCCGGCGCTGATGGTCACCCTGGCCCTGCCCGAGCACCTGGAAGCCGGTCACGTCGAGTTCGCCCGGCAGCTGGCCTGCCAGGCGTGGGCCTACGCGGTCGCGGTCGAACGCCGCTACCGGGGCCTGCCCGCCCTGTCGGCCCCGCACGTCCTGGCGACGATCCCGGACACGTGGACGTCCCCGGCACCTGACCGGCTGGAGGTGACGGCGTGAGCGAGACAGTGGCAGAGGTCCGGTTCACCCCGGACGGCGCGGTAACGGTCCAGTGCTACGTCCGGGTGACCGCCAGCACCTACATCCGGTGCTGCACCTATCAGGACGCCGCACCGATCCTGACCATTCACGACGCCCCGGCCGACATCACGATCACCAACCCCGCCCGGGGCGAGGTGACCGAGCAGGACGTGGCCTTCGGCCGCCAGCTCGCCGCCGCGGCAGCTTTGTATGCGGCCGAACTGGAACGGCTCGCCGCCGACCAGGCCCAGGCCGACCCCGGCTCGGACGAGTCTGCGATCGAGGCGGCGTGATGGGCGGTGGGCAATCCGATGGGCAAGGCGATCGGCTGGGCGGTCATCGCCCTGGTGGTCTGCGTGGTCTCCGGCGCCAGCGTCATGGCCTCGCTGGTGATCACCGTGATCTGCGCGGTGGTCGGCGCATTCGGCTAGATGAGGCGGGACGGCCGCAGCTGGTACCTGCGGCCGTCCCTGGGTTCTCTCCCCTGCGCGCGGAAGACCTGCACACGGAAGAGGTGATCAGGGTATGCGCCGCGTGGTGACCGGCGAGCAAGTCGCCCAGATCTACAACCACGACCCGTTCGCCGGGCCGGTGTGGCGGGCCCCGGTCTACGTCACCCCGGCCGGGGTCATCGCCCTGGTCCAGCTCGGCCGGTCGGTGGCGTGGCTGGTCCGGCTGATCGCCCGGCACCCGGTCATCGCTGCCGTCCTGGCGGTCCTGCTGTACCTGCGGCTGGAAACCGGCTGGCTCGGCGTCATCGCGGTAGCCGCCTGCCTGCTGACCATCCTGGCGACGTGGCGGGTGTTCTGGCCTGCCGGGTTCGCCCGGTGGGCGGCGGCTCCGGCGCGCAGCTCGTGGCGGGCCTGGTGCTACCGGCGCAAGTGGGCCGCGGTGCTGACCATCGCCGACCTGGCTCCCCGCTACCGGGGCCGGACCATCCTGCCCGTCCTGGTCAAGGTCGCCTCGACCGGGTACGTCGACCGGGTAGCCGTCCGGCTGGTCTCCGGCCAGTGCGCCGCCGACTTCGCTGACCGGGCCGACAACCTGGCCCACGGGTTCCGGGCCCTGCTGTGCCGGGTCCGCACCGCCCGGTCCGGGGCGGTGATCCTGGAGTTCGTCCGCCGTGACGCCCTGGCCGTCCCTCTCCCCGCACTGCCCATCGGCGGCCGGGTGGACTTCAAGGCGCTGCCGGTCGGCCGCCGGGAAGACGGCCTGCCCTGGTGCGTGAAACTGCACGGCACGCATGTGCTGATCGCCGGAGCGACCGGCGCCGGGAAAGCCTCCCTGCTGTGGGGCCTGATCCGGGCCCTGTTCCCGCCATGCGCGACGGCCTGGTCCGGGTGCTGGCCGCCGACCCCAAGCTGATGGAGCTGGCCTACGGGCGGGTCATCTTCGACACCTACGGCCAGTACGCTGCCACCCCCGCCGCCATCATCGACATGCTGGAGGCGGCGGTCGCTGACATGCAAGCCCGGGCCGCGAGGTTCGCCGGAGTGCAGCGGGACCACACCCCCACGACCGAGGACCCGTTCACCGTGGTCCTGGTCGATGAGGTCGCGTTCCTGACCGCCTACCAGCCCGACCGCAAGATGCGCGAACGGGTCATGAACGCCCTGGCCACCCTCACCACCCAGGGCCGCGCGGTCGGCTACGCCGTCGTCGCCGCCCTGCAAGATCCCCGCAAGGACGTGCTCACCATCCGGAACCTGTTCCCCGACCGGATCGCCATGCGCCTAGATGAACCCGAGCAAGTCGACATGGTGCTCGGCGACGGCGCCCGAGACCGCGGCGCGGCCTGCGAGCTGATCTCCACCGACCCCGCCACCGGAGCCGGGGTCGCCTACATCCGCCTCGAAGCCGACCCCGACCCGGTACGGGTCCGCGCCGGATGGGTCACCGACACCGACATCCGCGCCATGACCTACCAGATCACCGAGATATGCAACGCTCGCGATGCAGGATGGCAGGATGAGCGCCTTCTACTGGAGCCCATCAGCGCACTGGCTGTGGCGAGCCGCCTTCCGCTGTTCGTCTCACACGCGCGCTGGCCCGCCGCCGTTCGCTGCGGGCTGGGTCGTGCCGGTGGGCGCTGGACTCGGGCGGGTTTACTGAACTGTCGATGCACGGCCGGTGGATCACTGCGCCCGAGGACTACGCCGCCGCCGTCACCCGGTACGCGGGGCAGATCGGCGGGCTGGACTTCGCCGCCCCGCAAGACTGGATGTGCGAACCGGTCATGCTTGCCCGCACCGGCCTGCCGGTCGCCGAGCACCAGGCACCGCACCGTGGCGAACTACCTTGCCCTGCGCCAGCTCGCGCGGATCTGCCGTTCATCCCGGTGGTGCAGGGCTGGCGGCTGGCGGACTACCGGCCCGCTGGAACTGGACCCTCGGCCGGGGTCGATCTGGCCGCGCTGCCCGGGTAGGGCTCGGGTCGGTGTGCCGACGCCAGTCCACCGCTGAGATAGCCGTGATCGTTACCGCGCTGGCCGCCGGCGGGCTGCGTTTGCACGGGTTCGGGATCAAAACCTCCGGGCTGGGCCGGTACGGGCATTTGCTGGCCTCGGCTGACTCGATGGCCTGGAGCTACGCCGCCCGCCGCGCCCCGGCTCTGCCCGGCTGCCACGGGCACCGCAACTGCGCCAACTGCCTGACCTACGCCACCGCGTGGCGGGCCCGCATCCTGGCCGCTACCGCCCGCGGCTGGCAGCCCACCCTGTTCGACCCCCCACCACCCTGGGGGTGGCGGTATGACCACGAACACCACGTGGCGGACCGATGAGCCGTGCCCGGTCTGCGCAACCGGGCTGATCATGCACGACGACGGCACGTCCCCGATCCGGGTGGAGTGCCGCCTGTGCGGCTGGGCCGACACCTGGACCAGCGACCAGGCAGACGGAGGTGACCGGTGACCGAGGCAACCGGCAGGACGACCCGGGTGCAGCGGATGGCCATGCCGCTGGCCCGGGAGGTCGTCAGGACCTGGCCGTCGAGCACGGCGCGTGCATCCGCCCGATACAGCTCCGCCGCACCGACCTGGACACCGGCGAAACCGGTCAGGTGCTCATCCCGTGCGGGCACACCCTGGGCCACGTCTGCCCGGCCTGCGCGGAACGCGCCCGGACCCTGCGGGCCGCGCAGTGCCGGGAGGGCTGGCACCTCGAGGACGAACCCGGCCTGACCCCGGACCCGGCCACCGATGACCAGCAATGGTGGGTGGTGCTGCGCTCCGAGGCCCAGCAGTCCCGCGACCAGGCCGCCGACGACGGCCAGGACACCGCCGACTTCGACGCGCTGATCGCCGAACTCGATGAGGAGATCACCCGGGCCGGGGTCCGCGGGAAGGTGCTCCCGGACCGGCCCGCCCGCAGGCACCGCTCCACCCGCCGCCGTCAGGACGCCCCGGACCTGCCCCGCCGTAAGGTCGCGCCGCGGACGCTGGGTAAGAGCTACACCGCGCCGGACGGCAAGACGTTCCGGCCGTCGATGTTCGTCACGCTGACCTGCCCGTCCTACGGCCGGGTCGACCACCGCGGCGTCCCCGTCGACCCCGCTGCCTACGACTACGACCAGGCCGCCCGGGACGCGCTGACCTTCGCGGCGCTGTTCGACCGGTTCATCCAGAACCTGCGCCGCTACCTCGGCCAGGACGTGCAGTACTTCGCCGCCGTCGAACCCCAAAGACGGCTCGCCCCGCACATCCACATCGCCATCCGCGGCACCATCGCCCGCGCCGAGCTCCGCAAGGTCCTGGCCGCCACCTACCACCAGGTCTGGTGGCCCGACACCCCCGTCAAATACCAGGACGGCGACCAGCTGCCCGTCTGGCACGACCAGGCAGGCCGGTACGTCGACCCCGCCACCGGGGAAATCCTGCCCACCTGGGATGAGGCGTTGGACGGCATCGGCCCCTATAACCTGCCCTGGCACGTGGCCCGGTTCGGGGACCGGTTCGACGCCCAGGGCGTGCTGGCCGGATCCAAGGATGCCGCCCGGTGCATCGGCTACCTCACCAAGTACCTGACCAAGCAGATCGGCGGCTGCCACCAGGCCGTCACCGGCCCCGAGTCCGATCACGCTGCCCGGCTGGCTGAGGCGCTGCGCTGGCAGCCGTGCTCCCCGCGGTGCGCGAACTGGCTCCGCTACGGCATCCAGCCCAAGAACGCCCGGCCCGGCCAGGCCCCCGGCGCCTGCAAGGGCAAAGCCCACGACGCCGATCACCTCGGCTACGCCGGGCGGCGGGTGCTGTGCTCCCGCAAGTGGTCCGGCAAGACCCTGGCCGACCACCGCGCCGACCGCAAGGAATGGCTCCTGCGGACCCTCGGTGTTTCGGCAACCGACCCGGCCCGGTACGCCTGGGAGCTCGTCGCCCCCTCGGACCAGGATCACATGGACCACGCCCGGCGGATGCTCCACGTCGTCGCCGACCGGCTCCGATGGCAAACCGCACTAGCCGAGGCCAGACGCAGGGCCGCGATGCCACCAGACGGTGATCTTCCGGCAACAGGGAGGGCGGCGTGAAGACAGAGGGCGCGGAGAGAGGGATTCCGGTGCTGCTGGTGTGTCCCGAGGATGCTGCCCGTGTTCTGGGGGTCGGCCGGACCAAGGTGTACGAGCTGATGCGTTCTGGTGCGCTGCGCTCGGTGCGGGTCGGCGGTCTGCGCCGCGTATCCCCGTCGCCGCGCTGGCTGAGTTCGTGGCGCGGCTGGAGGGGGATGCGGCATGACCAGGCGCGGGCGGGCGAGCGGTGAGGACTCGATTTACCGGGATGGTGACCGGTGGCGGGGTGCGGTCTCGCTCGGATATGACGCGAACGGCAAGCGGGTCCGCAAGAAGGTATCGGGCCGCACTCGCGCGGAGGTCGCCGAGAAGCTCCGCAAGCTGCGCCAGCAGGTAGACAGCGGCGTCGATGCCTGATGACAGGCTGACGGTGCAGGCATTCCTCGACCGCTGGCTGGCGGTCAACCTGCCGGGTGCCGTGGCTGAGTCCACTGAGGATGACTACGTGGATACGGTGCGGCTGCATCTCGTCCCGGCCCTTGGCCGTAAGCGGCTGGCCAAGCTGACCGTCGCTGACCTGGACCGGCTGTGGAAGGCGAAACGGGATGCGGGTTACAGCCCGAACAGTGTCCGGATCATGCGGACGGTGCTGCGCCGGGCGCTCGGGCAAGCTGAGCGGGAGGGCATCGTCAGCCGCAACGTGGCCGGTCTGTCGGCTGCGCCGCGGATCCGGGCCAAGGAGGGCCGGACGCTGACCGTCGACCAGGCGCGTCAGCTCCTGGACGCTGCGGCCGGGTACCGGTTCGAGGCGGCGGTCGTGCTGGCTCTGGCCTACGGGATGCGCCGCGGTGAGGTGCTGGGCCTGCACTGGTCGGCGCTGGACTGGGAGGCTGGGACGCTGCGCGTGACGCACGGCGTGAAACGGGTCAAGGATCGTGATGTCTCGTCGGGTCGCCGGACCCGGCTGGTGGTCAGTGAGCTGAAGACACCGAAATCGCGGCGGACGCTGGCGCTGACTCCCGAGCTGGTGACAAGGTTTCGGCAACATCGGGTCGCGGCAGGCGGAGGCGCAGATGGCGGCCGGGCCGCTGTGGCAGGATCACGGGCTGATCTTCGCGAGCGAGGTCGGGACGCCGATGGACCCGGACAACTTCTCGCACTCCTTCGCCCGGCTGTGCGAGCGGGCCGGGCTCGGCCATTGGCATCCGCACGAGCTACGCCACTCGGGCGCCTCGCTGATGCTGGCCCAGGGCACGCCGCTGCATGTGGTCTCCGAGGTGCTCGGGCATGCCAGCATCGCCGATCACCAAGGACGTGTACGGGCACCTGCTGGAAGGCGACAAGCGGGCGGCGGCGGAGTCGATGAGCCGGGCGCTGTTCGGTGGCTGAGATGTGCGTGTGGCTCCCAGCGTGGCTCCCAAAACGACAAGAAAGCCCGCTGCCGGGCGGGCAAGGGGCCTGTGACCTGGGCGCGCTCGGAGGGACTCGAACCCCCAACCTTCTGATCCGTAGTCAGATGCTCTATCCGTTGAGCGACGAGCGCAGGTACTGCAGCATACTGTACTCGAACCATCACGATGCGTGCTAGAACCCTGCCCCCTGCCACCTACAGCGGTGATAGAGCGTCTGAATTTCTGATCGCAATCGGGTTAAGACGGGCGCCAGCGGCGGCCCACCCGGAGCTGCCGCCTGACACCCTGCGAAGTCGTGGCCGGCCGGGTCTCGATCCGGGATTATTCCGCCTGGATCCAGCTGACCAGGTCGTCCCGGCTGACCGTTTCCAGCAAGGCCGGATGGTCGGCGGCCATGTGCCCCCGGATCATCCCGACCACCTGATCATCACTATCGCCGCGGGCCACGAACCCGCATTCGCATCGGATCAGCTTCACCTCGCGCCTCCTGCTCTGGCTGCCTGCCTCAGCGTAATGCCAGGATGTTGGCGTGACCTTGGCGTCCTCGCACTCGGTGCGGATCCAGATCTGCGGGGCGCTGGCTGTCGAGCGCGACGGCGAGCGGCTGGATGGCCGCTTGCCCGGCCGCCAGGGCCGGCTGCTGTTCACCTACCTGGTGGTCAACCGTCACCGCCACATCTCCCGGGACGAGGTGGCCGAGGCGCTGTGGCGTGAACCCGATCCGGCTGCGGTCGATGCCCGGCTCAACCCGCTGCTGTCCAAGCTGCGCCGGGTCTTCGGCGCTGATGCCGTTGACGGGCGCTCCACGATCCGGCTATGCCTGCCCGAGGCCTGGGTCGACCTGGAAGCCGCTGCCGAGGCCATCCACCGGGCCGAATCCTCGGTCGCCCAGCAGGGCTGGGCGCGGGCGTGGGGGCCGGCGCTCACCGCGCTGTTCGTGGCCGAGCGGGACTTCCTTCCCGGCGAGGACGCGCCCTGGATCGATGAGGTCCGCCATCAGCTTACGGAACTGCGGCTGCGCGCCCTGGAGTGCTACGCGGCCGCGGGGGTGGGCCTACGCGGAACCGAACTCGCCGGCGCGGTCCGGGCCGGCCGCCAGCTCATCCGCGTGGCTCCGCTGCGGGAAAGCGGCTACCGCTACCTTATGCAGGCCCTCGCCGCGCAGGGCAACCTGGCCGAAGCCCTCGGTGTTTACGGCCAGCTGAGCGAGTGCCTGCGCGACCAGCTCGGTGTCTCACCCAGCCCGGCCACCCGCCAGCTCTACGAACACCTCCTCGCCGCAACCTGAATGGTGACGGGGTACTGCCCTAGGCCTAGGACTGCTTGCTTACGATCGCCCGCCTGAGGGCCGCTGGTGCTCGCCGGGCTGATCGTCACGCTTCCCGGGCCACTCATTCCGTCCGGCCGGAACACAAGGCATGGGTATCCGGCCGGACGCCAAGGTTTCGCCAACACTGCGGCAAGGTTGCGGCAATGGCGCCGTCGTAGACCTGTGCCCAGGAACTCGAACTCGGGGAGATTCACATGAACACCGCGTCAGTCAAGGCCACGTTCAGGCCGCGCCCGGGCACCAGCGACCAGGTGCTGGTGAATCCCGAATGGCTGCAAGCTCACCTGTCCGACCCGCACGTGCGAGTGGTCGAGGTCGACGTCAGCGCGGCCGCGTATGACGACTGGCACATCGACGGCGCGGTGCTGTGGAACATCTACGCCGACCTGAAGGACGCCGATTACCGCCTGGCGGGCGCTGCCGGGCTGGAACGGCTGGTGGCGCGCTCGGGAATCGGCCCGGACTCAACGGTGGTGTTCTACGGGTACGCGCCCGCCCTGGGCTTGTGGCTGATGAAGCTCTACGGGCATCCCGACGTGCGTATCCTGGACTGCTCACGTGACACCTGGCGGGCCGGAGGCTACCCGTGGAGCACGGCCGCGAGCGAACCGTCGACCGGCGGCTTCTGCCTCGGCGGCGAGGACTCTGGTATCCGGGCAGACCGGGCGGCGGTACGCGAGGCCATCGGCCAGCCGGGGATCACCCTGGTCGACGTCCGCTCAGCGGCTGAGTACCGGGGCGAGCGCTTCTGGCCATCGGGCGGCATGGAACCAGGCGGCCGCGCCGGGCACGTGCCTTCGGCCGTCCACCAGCCCATCGACGGCCTCTACCGCGAAGACGGGTCGTTCCGCTCCGCGGCGGAGCTGCGCCGCATGTTCGCGCCGGCCGTCCTGGCGGGCAGCGGGGAGCTGATCACCTACTGCACCATCGGCGGGCGCGCGGCCACGGCCTGGTTCGTGCTCACCCACCTGATCGGCCGCGACCGGGTCCGGGTCTACGACGGCTCCTGGGCCGAGTGGGGCCGCATCCCGGACACCCCCGTCGAGGGTCCGCAACTCACCACCTGACCAGCTCGCATCAAGCACAGGAGGCCAATCATGGCCATCGACATGGACAAGCTGCAAGAGTTCCTCGGCCGGTTCGTCGCCGATCTGGGCGCCACCTTCGCGGCCGGCAACGTGGTCACCGGCCACCACCTCGGCCTGTACCGGGCGCTGGCCGCCGGCTCGGCCAGCGCGGCCGGACTTGCCGAGCGGACCAGTACCAATCCCCGGTACATCACTGAGTGGCTACGCGGCCAGGCGGCCGGCGGATACGTGGAATACGACCCGGTCACCGACACCTACTCGATGACCGAAGAGCAGGCGTTCGCGCTCACCAACCCGGACGGCGGCGTCTACATACCCGGGGCGTTCGTGCTCGCGCTCGGCACGCTGAAGGCCGAGCCGCGGATCACCGAGGCGTTCCGCACCGGCGCCGGGATGGGCTGGCACGAGCACGACCAAAACGTCTTCACCGGCTGCGAGCAGTTCTTCCGTCCCGGCTACATCGCCAACCTCGTCCCGTCCTGGATCCCGGCGCTGGACAGCGTGCAGGACAAGCTCCAGGCTGGCGCCAGGGTCGCCGACATCGGCTGCGGGCTCGGCGCGTCCACCATCCTGCTCGCCCGGCATTACCCGAACGCCCGGTTCACCGGATCGGACTACCACGACCAGTCCATCGAGATCGCCCGCAAGCGGGCCGCCGACGCCGGCGTCGCCGACCGGATCAGCTTCGAGGTCGCCTCCGCGGCCGATTTCTCCGGCGCCGGCTACGACCTGGCCGCCACGTTCGACTGCCTGCACGACATGGGCGACCCGCTCGCCGCGGCCCGGCACATCCGGCAGGCACTGAAGCCGGATGGCACCTGGCTGCTCGTCGAGCCCTACGCGGCCGACGACGTGGCCGGGAACCTCAACCCGGTGGGCCGGGTCTACTACAGCGCCTCCACGCAGCTCTGCGTGCCGAACGCGCTGTCCCAGCCCGGCGGCTATGCGCTCGGCGCCCAGGCCGGCGAGGCGGCCATCCGGCAGCTCACCGCCGACGCCGGATTCACCAGATTCCGGCGCGCCGCCGAGACTCCGTTCAACCTCGTCTACGAGGTGCGTCCGTAGGCTTCGCTCACGGCCGGCCCCGGGGCACCGCGCCGTGCCCCGGGCGGCCCGGTTCATGGGAGGCACGATGAACGAAGCAGGACTGGCGGTGCCGGGCGCCGGGACCGATGACCGGTGGCGGCTGGACGGCCGCGTCGCGCTGGTGACGGGTGCCTCGGCCGGGCTGGGGGCCCGGTTCGCCCGCGTGCTGCACGCCGCCGGCGCGCACGTCATCGCCACCGCCCGCCGCGCCGACCTCCTCGAGGAGCTGGTCCAGGACCGCGGGAGCAGGATCCAGACCATCGCCGGCGACATCGCCGACCCGGATCACCGGCAGGCTGTCGTTGAGATGCTTCGTCCGTACGGACAGCTCGACGTGCTGGTCAACAACGCGGGCATCTGCGACGACGGGCCGCTAGAGCAGCAGGCCCTGGACGACCTGCGGCGGGTGGTCGAGGTCAACCTGATCAGCGTGCTGGACATGTGCCGGCTGACCGCAGACCTCCTGCGGGCCGCCCCCGCGGCCAGCGTGATCAACGTCGCGTCGATGTACGGCATCGTCGCCTCCCGCAGCCCGATGGCCGCCTACAACGCCACCAAAGCTGCTCTGATCAACCTCACCCGGCACCTCGCCGCGGTCTGGGGCCAGGACGGCGTGCGGGTCAACGCCCTCGCGCCCGGCTACTTCCCCACCGAGCTGACCGGGTTCCTGGCCGACCCCGCCTTTGCGCAGTCCGTCCGCGACCGCACGCTGCTCGGCCGCACTCCAGAGCCCGGCGAACTCGACGGCCCGCTGCTCTTCCTCGCCACCGACGCCTCCAGCTACATGACCGGGCAAGCCCTCGTCATCGACGGCGGATGGACCGCGGTATAACGGCGCACCGCTGGCGGCGGTCGACTCGGACCACCGGTCAGGGAGCGGACGGGCTCAGCTGCCACAGGTAGGTGCAGCCGTTGCCGTCGGCGGCGGCCAGCAGGTCACCGCCGGGCGCGAATGCGACGGCGTTCACGCCGCGGGTGCCGGGAGCGGCGAAGGCGGCGGCCAGCCTGCCGGTAGCCACGTCCCAGAGGTAGACCTGGCCGTTGTCATCGGCGGCGGCGAGCAGCGCGCCGTCCGGGGTGAACGCCACGCCGTTCACGCCCTGGCTGCCCGGGCCGGCGAAGACGGCGGCCAGCCGGCCGGTGGCCACGTCCCAGAGGTAGACCTGGCCGTCGCCGTCGGCGGCGGCCAGCAGCGCGCCGTCCGGACCGAACGCCACGGCGTTCACGCCCTGGCTGCCCGGGCCGGCGAAGGCGCCGACCAGCTGATGGATGCTCATGTCCCACAGGTAGACCCAGCCGTTGCCGCACGCGGCGGCCAGGAACCGCCCGCCCGGGCCGGACGATACCGCGTAGACGATGGGGCTGCCCGGGATGACGAAGGAGCCCGCGGGCCGGCCGCTGACCACGTGCCAGAGGTGGACGCGTCCGTCGGCGCCGGCGGCCGCCAGCAGCTCACCGTCCAGGCCGAACGCGACGCCGTTCAGGCCGCGGCTGCGCCGGGCGGTGAAGGTACGGGCCAGGTCGCCGCTGATCAGGTCCCACAGGTAGGCCCGGCCGTTGGCATCGGCGCAGGCCAGCAGTTCGTTGTCCGGATCGAACGCGACGCCGATGACGCCCCGGCTGCCGGGACGAGCGAAGGTCGCGGCGAGCCCGCCCGCCATGTCCCACAGGTAGGTGAACCCGTTGCCGTCGGCGGCGGCCAGCACGTCACCGTCGAGTCCGAACGTCACCGCGTAGACGGCCCGGCAGCCGGGGACGGCCAGCCCGGCCGCTAGGGCGGGCCGGAGCGGGAGCAGGCTGGACGGCCCGGCCCGGCCCGGATCACCCCGGCCCGGATCGCCCCGCTCCGGATGGCACTGTTGCGGCTCGTCGCTCACGCCCACCTCTGAAGGCCTCTTCGCGCCAGCGGATTCCATTCTGGCACCGGCTGCGGCCAATGCGGACTCCGACTCGTCGCTTTCGGTGACCAAAACCGTGCGCTAATGCGCAATCGGGCACAGACCTCGGCATATTGTGCTATGCATTCATTACCAATAGGCGTTTTTCGTTGATATCGGCGAGCTCGTGTGCTCTGCTGTGGCGCGTGAGGTGCGGGTGCGTGCGGCCGAAGGGTGGCGAATGTGGGTGAGGACAACCGTCTGGCGCCGCCCGGAGGCATGCTGCTGAACCTAGACCCGCGCCCGCGGGCGGACGAGCCGGCGGGCGCCGGTACGGTGCGATCCGTGCCCACTCAAGGCAGGCCGCCGGCGGCTGAGCCGTCGTGGGGCCGGGTGCTGGCCACCACCCTCAGGCTGTGGCTGCTGCGGCAGGTGACCGTGCGGCGCTGGCGGACGACCGGTGTTACCGCGGGCGCCGCGGTGATCACGGTGGTGGCCCTGGCGCTCAGCGGCGTATTCAGCGGCACCGCGGCCCGGGACCGCGCGGCCAGCACGCCCGCCCCGGCCCGGGCCACGGCCCATCCGAGTGCGGCCCGTCCCAGTACGGCCCCTTCCAGTGCCGCCCAGGCCGCGATCGCGCAGCTCAGCCCGGTGCAGGCCGCGGCCGCCGCGTGGATCGCCGGTCAGCTGGGCAGCAACGCGATCATCGGCTGCGATCCGGCCATGTGCACGGCGCTGCAGGCCCGCGGCGTGACCGCCGCCCGGCTGATGCCGCTGAAGCCCGGAGCGCCCGGCTCGCACGGCGCCACCGTGGTCGTGACCTCCGATCCGGCGGCCGCCCAGTACGCGCCCGCGGTGATCGCGAGCTTCGGGTCGGGCGCGACCCAGCTCAGCGTGCGGGCCACCGAGCCCGGCGGCGCGGCCGCCTATGCGGCCGCGCAGCGGGCCGACCAGAGCGCCCGGATGAGCGCCGGCTCGCAGCTGCTGCGGAACAACCGGATCCACTTCACCGCGGCCGATGCCGCGCAGCTGCGGGCGGGCCAGGTCGACGCCCGCCTGCTGGCTACGCTCGCGGCGCTTTCTTCGCAGCATGCGTTCAGCGTGACCGCGTTCGGCGACGCCTCGCCGGGCGTGGCCGCGCTGTACCGGGGAGCGACCATCGCCGCGGCAGGCCCGGACCTCACGGCGGCGCTGGCGCTGCTCAAGGCACAGGTGCCGCCCTTCCTGCCCGCTCAGGCCGGGATCGTGAACGCGGCGCTGAGCATCCAGTACGCCGCGCCGAGCCCGCTGGGGCTGCTGACCGCGGTCCTGGACGTGGCCACCCGCCGCTAGGACGTCTTCGGCGTGGTGGGGCCGACGCCGAAGAAGGACTCGGTGAACTCCTGGCTGGCGTTCAGCCGCGCCGGGGTGCCGGCCATCAGCACCTGCCCGCCGCCCAGCACGTAGGTGTAGTCGGAGATGGCCAGCACGGCCCGGGCCCGCTGCTCGACGATGAGCACCCCGGCGCCCGCCTCGGCCAGCGCCCGCACGTGCCCGGTGAGCAGTTCGGTGGCCACCTTGGGGGCCAGGTTGGCGGTCGGCTCGTCCAGCAGGAACACCGCGGGCTCGAGCATCAGTACCCGGCCCATGGCCAGCATCTTGCGTTCACCGCCGCTCAGCCGGCCCGCCCGGCGGGTCAGCATGGTCCCCAGCCGGGGGAAGACGGCGGTCACCCGCTCGACCCGCCCGGCCACCTCGCGGCCGGCCAGCAGGTAGCCGCCCATCTCCAGGTTCTCCCGCACCGTGAGCGGCGCGAACACGTCGTCGACCTGCGGCACGTACCCGATCCCGGCCCGGGCCACCTCCTCCGGGGCCAGCCCGGTGATGTCGCGGTCGCCGACCCGGACCCGGCCCGCGGAGGGCCGGATCACCCCGCACAAGGCCTTGAGCAGGGTGGACTTGCCGGAGCCGTTCGGTCCGACGACGGACGCGACGGTTCCGGCGGCGACCTGCACCGAGACGCCGTGAATGATGTCGCCGGCGCCGTATCCGGCACGGATGTCTTCTGCGGTCAGCGCGGGTCCGGGTTCAGCCGACAAGGTAGGCCTCCACCACGTCGGCGCGGGCCCGCAGGTCGGTCATCGTCCCGGTGGCCAGCACCGCGCCCTCGGCCATCATGATCACCGGGTCGCAGAACTCGTCCATGATCGCCAGCTCGTGCTCGACCATGAGGATGGTCATGCCCTCGGCGCACAGGTCGAGCAGCTGGGCGCCGATCTGGCGGGCCAGCCGGGGATGCACCCCGGCCATCGGCTCGTCAAGCAGCAGCATGTCCGGCTCGGTCATCAGCGCGCGCATGATCTCGGTCAGCCGGCGCTGGCCGCCGCTCAGGTCGCCGCCGTAGGTGTCGGCGTAGCGGGACAGGCCGAACCGGTCGAGCAGCGCCCGGGCCCGGGCGGTGGCCGCGTCCTCGTCCCGGCGCCAGTACCGGCGGCCGCGCAGCGCGCCGGCCAGCGAGTCGCCCCGGTTGTTCGGCACCGCGCTGAGCAGGTTCTCCATCACGGTGAGCCGCTTGAACTCGCTGGCCAGCTGGAACGTCCGGACCAGCCCGAGCCGGGCCCGCCGGTAGGCGGGCCGCCCGGTGACGTCGGCGCCCTGGTAGATAACCTGGCCCGAGGTGGCCGGGAGGGTGCCGGCCAGCACGGCCAGCAGCGTGGACTTGCCCGCGCCGTTGGGGCCGATGAGGCCGGTGAGGGTACCCCGCCGCACCTCGATGCCGACCCCGGCCACCGCGTGCACGCCGCCGAAGTCACGGACCAGGTCGACGGCGCGCAGCACGATGCCATCGGGCGCCGACGGCCGCGCCCGGACGGCGGGCGACGCGGCGCTCGCCTGGGCGGCCGGTATGACCGCGGGCAGGTCGCCCGCCTCGGCAGCGGTGGCGCGGGGGGCTCGGAGGGGACCGGGCACAGATACCACGTCTTCGTTCGGAATATTGATTGTGGCACCGATGATGCGGCGGCGCTCGGGCAGTATGCCCTGCGGCCGGAACCAGAGAAAGACCACCACCAGCAGGCCGATGGCGACCCACTGCAGGTCGTCGGTGAAGCCGGGCGGGCCGAAGGCGGGGAGGTACCGGGTGGCCTCCTCGAAGCCCACCGGGACCAGGATCGCGCCGAGGACGGCACCGCGGTGGCTGCCCGCGCCGCCGATGATCACGGCGGCGAACAGCACGATTGTCTCGGCGTAGCCCCACGCCCCGGGCGACCAGGTGGTGATGTAGCCGACCAGGATGCCGCCGCTCAGCCCGGCCAGCGCGCCGCCCAGCACCAGCACCGCGGCGCGCTGCGCGACCAGGTTCTTGCCGAGCGAGTCGGCCACCAGGTCGTTGTCGCGCATGGCGCGCAGCGAGCGTCCGTACGGCGACTCGGTCACCCGCCGCACCAGCCAGAACGCCGCGGCCGCCAGCACCAGCGCGCCCGCCGCGTAGGCCCACTGGTAGCCCGCGCCTGACGGGTCGTACTCACCCTGCAGCGGGGCCGGGATCAGGGACAGTCCGGCCGAGCCGTTCAGGAATGGCCGGTAGTTCGTCACCAGCAGGTTGAACATGACGGCGGTGACCAGGAGCCCGACCGCCGCGAAGTCACCGCGCAGCCGCCGGCCGACCACGAACGTGAACGGCAGCGCGACCAGCCCGCCGACGATGGCGGCGCCGATCCAGGGCACGGGGAAGGGCAGGTTCCACCCGGCGATGTAGGCCTGGAATCCGCCGTTGGCGGAATCACCGGGCAGGGACAGGATCGCCGCGGTGTAGGCGCCGGCCGCCTGGAAGATGATGAAGCCGAAGTTGGTCACTCCGGCTACGCCGAACTGCTGGCTCAGGCCCAGGCAGGCGATGATGTCGATGCCGGCGTAGATCAGCAGGTTGAGCAGGTAGTACAGCTGCGCGCTGGTCATGACACCGCCGCTCCCAGCAGGCCGCCCGGGCGCACCACCATCATGATCAGCAGGACCAGGAACGCGATGACGTCCTTGTACGACGGGGTGATGTAGGCCGCGCTGATCTCGGTGGCGAGCCCGATGATCACGGCGCCCAGCATGGCGCCGTAGGCCTGGCCGGGGCCGCCCAGGAAGACCGCGGCCAGGATCACGACCAGGAACAGGTCCGCGCTGGTCGCGCCGAAGCTGCCGTTGTTGATCGCGAACACGGTACCCGCGATGCCGCACAGCGCGCCGGTGATGGCCCAGGTAAGGGTGACGATCCTGTCTGTCCTGATGCCGCAGTTGCGGGCCAGCGAGCGGTTCGCCGACGTGGCCCGCATGGCCTTGCCGAGCTTGGAATACCTGAGCAGGACGTGCACGGCCGCCATCACCACGATGGCCAGCCCGATGATCGCGAACTGGACCGCGGTCAGCACCAGGCCGCCGGCCTTGACCGTCGGGCCCTGGCTCATCGTGTACGACACGCTGGTGCCGCCCACGATGGCCTGCAGGCCGAACTCGATGATGAGCGTCATGCCGAGCGACACGATCACCATCGTGATCGGCGCACTCCCCCGCCGCTGGAACGGCGTGTAGATCCCCTGGTTGAGCAGGACCGACCCGACCGCGCCTGCCGCGGCCGCGGCCAGCAGGGCTAGCCATACGTCGACGCCGGCCTTGTTCAGCGCGTAGGCGACGAACGCCGAGGCGATCATCACCGCGCCGTAGGCCAGGTTCAGCACGTCGGTGACGGCGAACTGCATGGTGAACCCGACCGCGGCGATGGCCAGCACCGCCGCGGTCACCAGGCCGAAGCCGAGGGATGCGAGGAACAGGCTCATCGTTACGACAGGGCTCGCAGTTGCGCTGCGGTGATGTTGCCGCTCACCTGGACCGCGCCGGTGGTGCTGTAGGTGTCGATCTGGAAGATGCCGGTCGAGTCGTGGAAGGAGTCGAAGTTGGTCGGGCCGCCCGGCCCCTCGTAGCGGATGGCCTTGCCCTGGTTGAGGGCGGCGATCCCCTGGGCGAAGGAGTACACGACGGTGGCGCCGGGCGCGCCGTCGCCGATCTTCTCGATGAACGGCGCGTACACGCTGGGCACGGTGGACTTGGCCTCGACCATGGCCAGCGCGGCCAGGTTGATCCCGTCGTACAGGTGCACCGCGCCCGGCGCGGTCAGGTAGGTGGAGAAGTCCCCGGTGCTGCCGACCTTGCCCTGCTCGGCCATGATCGCGCTCTGGAACGGGGTGTAGGACGGCCCGCTGGTCTCGGTGACCAGGTTGTCGGCGCGGAAGCTGGTGGCCAGCGTGGACGCGCCGATCGCGGCGGCCACCGACTTGTACCAGTCCGGGGAGATGTCCGCCGAGGTGCCGATGACCGGGATCATCTTGCCCCCGTTGAGCTGCTTGACCTCGGACAGGAACGTCGCGTCGGTCGGGCCGAGCGCCTCGGTGAGGATCACGTCGGGATGCGCGGAGACGATCTTGTCCGCCTCGGTGCGGAAGCTCGACGCGTTCAGGTCCAGCGTCTCATTGGCGGCCAGGGTCATCCCGGCCTTGCTGATCGCGCTGATGGCGGGCTGGATGAACGTCTGCGACCCGATGTCATTGCCGAAGGCCAGCGCGACCTTCTTGTACCCGAGCTGCTGGGCGATGGCGACCATCGCGTAGGACTCCTCCAGGTCCGGCGGCACCAGCCGGTAGAAGTACGGGAAATGGACGGAGTCGAACTCGGACTGCCCGGTCATGCAGAACGCCACCATCTTGCGCGAGTTGATGATCGGCACCACGCTGGCCGCCTCGTCGGAGGTGCACCCGATGACCAGCGCAAGGTCGGAGGTGGTGGCGAACATCTGCGTGGTGGCGGGCACGGCGTCGGCCGGGTCGCCCCGGGTGTCCACGCCCTTGCAGCTCAGCTTGTGGCCGAGCACGCCGCCCGCGTTGTTGATGGCCTGGGTCGCGCCGTCGCAGGAGACCAGGTAGGTCGGGCCGAGCGCGGCGTCCGGGCCGCTGAACGGGGCCAGGTCGGCGACGACGAGCGTGCCGCCGCTCGACCCGGTCGTGCTGGTGCCCGCGGCGCCGCTGCTGGTGCTGCTGCCACTACTGCTGCATGCCGCCAGGCCCCCGAAGGTGAGCACCGCGGCGAGCAGGGCGGCGCCCAGGGCGACGGCGCGCCCGGGGTCCCGGTACCCGCGTCTGCGTGGTCCTGGTGTTCTCTGGATGGTCAAGATGATCGTCCCCTCTGCGATGAGAGTTGTGCCAGAGCGCGGCCGACCAGGGAGTACGGGTGGGGACTCTCGGCTACAGGCCGCCGGGAGAGGAGACTGGCCGCCATCGCCAGCCGGAGCGGTCGCCGGATTCGGCGACCACGCGGTTGCGGATGGTGCCAATGCCCTCGATCGTGATCTCGATAACGTCGTCCGGCTGGAGCCAGACCGGGGGGTTGCGGGCGAAGCCGACGCCGCCGGGAGTGCCGGTGGCGATGACGTCGCCGGGCCGCAAGGTGGTGAACGAGGAGAAGAACTCGACCGTGCTCGGCACGTCGACCAGCATCTGCGAGGTCCGCGCCGACTGCATGACCAGCCCGTTGAGCTCGGTGGTGAGGGCCAGGTCGGAGATGTCCACCTCGTCCGGGGTGACGATCTCGGGGCCGATGGGCATGGTGCCGTCGAAGTTCTTCCCCGGCGTCCACTGGGTGCCGGCCCGCTGCCAGTCCCGCGCCGACGCGTCGTTCAGCACGGTGAACCCGGCGATCGCGTCGATCGCCTTGCTGGCCGGGATGTAGCGCCCGCCCGCCCCGATCACGATGCCGAGCTCACCCTCGTAGTCGAAGCGTTCGGTGAGGGCCGGCTTAACCAGGTCGGCGTACGGGCCGATGAGCGTCTGGCTGGCGCGGACAAAAGTGTCCGGCCAGGCCGGGACGGCTCGCCCGCCCTCGAGCGCGTGCTCGGCGTAGTTCAGGCCGAGGCAGAGGATCCGTTCCGGCGCGGGCACCGCCGGGCCGAACTCCCACGGCGCGAACTCGCGGCCCGCCCGGCCGAGCAGTCCGCGGGCGGTCTCCATCGCGGCCGGGCCCGCCGCGATGAAGGACTCGAACCGCGCGAACCGGTCCTCGCCGGTCGCCTCGCCGATGTCGACGTACCCGCCGTCATCCGCCCGCACGTGCAGGCGCGATCCGCTCGTGGTGATCAAGGTGGCGAGTCTCACGAGGAGCTCTCCTTAGCGCGTCGTCGCGGTTCGGACGGTGGCCCCCTCGTCCCCGCAAACCGGAGTGGCATGCAGTCGGTCTAGACCATTTTGGTTTAATGGGATGATTGGTTCAATTTCCCTGATCGGCTGATCATAGGCGCTTTCACGACATCAGGTCAATGCGTGACATCGCGGCCAAATGATGCGACAATCTAGTCGCACACGCAATTGGTTGGATTGGTTTTACCGGGGCGGGATGACATGAGCGGCGACAATTCGGCGCTGCAGCGCAGGGCGCTGGCGGCGCTGATCCTGGCCGAGTCGCAGCGGGACGGCGGGCGCCAGGGCACGCGGCTGCCGACCGAGCGGCAGCTGGCCCTGGACCTGGGCGTCTCCCGGGCGGCCATCCGGCACGCCATGGCCCTGCTTCAGGCCGAGGGGCACGTGTCACGCGAGGTGGGCCGCGGTACGTTCCTGCGCGGCGTTCCGGACGCGGGTGCGGCTGACCCGGTGCGGGCGCCTGACCCCCCGGATGCGCCGGTACCGGAAACTCCGGCGGCGGACGACTACTCCCCGGCTGACGTGATGACGGTCCGGCGGCTGTTCGAGCCGACCGCCATGTCCCTGGTCGTAGCGTGGGCGACGGCCCGCGACCTCGACGAGATGGACCGCTGCCTGCGCGGCGGCGAGCGGGCCGCCGACCACGACGAGTTCGAGGTCTGGGACGCCGCGCTGCACCGGTCGATCATCGCGGCCACCCGCAGCCCGCTGCTGATCCGGCTGTACGCCGAGGTCGAGCGCGCCCGGCACGGCCAGGTGTGGGGCGACCTGAAGCGGCGCAGCGCCACCGCCGCCCGGCGCGACGAATACCGGCAGGACCACGAGGAGATCGTGACCGCGCTGCGGCAGCGCGACGCGGACCGGGCCACGGCGGCGATGCGCGAGCACCTGGCCCGGGTGTCGCGGCACCTGCTCGGCACCGGGTAAGTAGGTCGTATCGCCATTACGCGGCGTTTCTCCTGGCTAGAGCGGTATCCGCTCGTTAGCATGACTGCCGGTAAAGGCCTGACCGAACAGCAATGCGGCGGGACGGACACGACCACCACGAATTCGCTCAGACGAGCGCCCGGGCTCGATGGAGTGCGGGCGCTGGCCGTGCTGGCTGTCATAGGCTTCCACGAGGGCGCGTCCGAACTGTCCGGCGGGTTCCTCGGCGTGGACGTGTTCTTCGTGCTCAGCGGGTTCCTGATCACGGATCTGCTGGCCACCCAGTACGACCGGGCGGGCCGGCTGAACCTGAAGGACTTCTGGTCCCGGCGCGCCCGCCGCCTGTTGCCGGCGCTGGCCCTGATGCTCGTCGTCGTGACCGCGGCGGCCACCGTGATCGAGCCGGGCCAGGGTGCCTCGCTGCGGCAGTCGCTGCTGGCCGCGGTCACGTACACCAGCAACTGGTATCAGATCCTGCATCACGTGTCGTACTTCGCGACGCTCGGCCTGTTCACGGCCCCGCCACCGCTGGACCATCTGTGGTCGCTGGCCATCGAGGAGCAGTTCTACCTGATCTGGCCCGTGCTCCTGTGGCTCATCATTCTTAGGCTGAACGGACGGCGTGCCCGCGTCACGGCCACGTTGATCCTGGCCGCGTTGTCGGCGCTGGCCATGGCGCTCGAGTACTCGCCCGGTGACCCGTCGCTGGTCTACTACGGCACCGACACGCACGCCTCCGCGCTGCTGATCGGCGCCGCCCTGGCCCTGGCCTTCCCGCTGGCCACCGTGATGTCGCTGCCGGCCGCGCAGGTCAGGCGGCTGGACGCGGCGGGCGTGGTCGGGCTGGTGCTGCTGGCCTGGGCCGCCGGGCACTTTTCCGGCAACGACCGGGCCGTGTACCCGTTCGGCCTGATCCTGGCCGCGGTGGGGGCCGCGGGCCTGGTCGCCGCGGCCGCGGGCACCGGCGTCATCGCCGCGATGACCAGCCTGCCGCCGCTGCGCTGGGTGGGCATCCGCTCCTACGGGATCTACCTGTGGCACTGGCCGGTGATCGCGCTGGCCGGCGCGATCACCGGTCCCGGGCCCACCTCGCCCTGGCTGTGGCTGATCGAGGCCGGCGTGTCGATCGCGCTGGCCTGCGCGTCGTGGGAGTTCGTGGAGCGGCCGATCCTGCGGGACGGGTTCCTGGCCACCTGCAGCCGGTGGCGGGCGGCGCTCGACGAGGGCCTGCGGCCGGTGGGCGCGCGCCGCCAGGCCGCGCCGGTGGTGGTGGCCGCGGCCGCGCTGATCGCCGTCGCGGTGGCCGGCTACGGCGTCGCCCGGCCGCCCGGCCCGGCGGCCCCGGCCGGGCTGCTGCAGCAGGTGGCCGAGGGTCAGCGGATCAGCGCCGCGTCTCAGGCCTCGGCTGGACCTTCTACTGGGGCCAGTTCCAGGGCGACGGGCTCGGCGGCGACCTCGGCCAGCCCGTCCGGCTCGCCCGCCGCCGCGTCGCCCGCGGCCACGTCGCCAGCGCCCGCGGCCACGTCGCCAGCGTCCGCGTCCGCGTCGCCCGCGCCCGCGTCGGCGTGCCGGACCGCAGCCGCGAAGCCGGCGAAGGTGTCCGGCCGGCAGGTCACGGCGATCGGGGACTCGGTGATGGTCGCCTCGGCGGCGGCGCTGGACGCGACCCTGCCCGGCATCTACATCAACGCGGAGGTCGGCCGGGCCATGGTGAACGGCCTGGCGGCGATCCAGAGCCTGGCCGCCCGCCATGAGCTGCGCCGCTACGTGGTGGTCGGGCTGGGCACCAACGGGCCGGTCAGCGCGGCGCAGATCCGGCAGCTGCGGCACCTGATCGGGCCGAACCGGGACCTGATCCTGATCAACACCTTCGGGCCGATGCCCTGGGAGTCCTCGGTCAACACGGTCCTGGACGCGGCCGCCCGGAACACGGCCCACGTGAGCCTGGCCGACTGGCACGCGGCCATCGCCGGTCACACCAGCCTGCTCTGGCCCGACCGCATCCATCCGCAGCCGGCCGGGGCCAGGGTCTACGCCCGGATCGTGCTCGCCGCCATCGCCGCCCAGCTGCCGCACGCCGCGGCACCGTCGTGCGGTCAGCAGCTCAGCGGTCCCCGGTAACGCCCGGGCCGGCCGGGCCCCGGCGGGACCTGGCCTGTACCGCCGGGTCCGGCACGGTTAGGGTGACGGCTGTGGACCGGTCCGCGGCGGGCAACCTGAACGGCTTCCCGGCTGCGCTGACCAGTTTCGTGGGCCGGGCGCGGGTGGTGGACGAGGTGGCCGGCTTGCTGGCTCAGGACCGGCTGGTGACGGTCACCGGGCCGGGCGGCGCCGGGAAGACCCGGCTGGCCGCCCAGGTGGCCAGGCAAGTGGCCGGGCGGTTCGCCGACGGGGTGTGGCTGGCCGAGCTGGCCACGGTCCGTGATCCGGGCCAGGTGGCCGCCACGGTGGCCGCGGTCCTGGGAATCCGCGATCTGCCCTCGGTGGCCGCCGCCGACGCGCTGGCCCGCGCGCTGGCCCGGCGGCAGCTGCTGCTGGTGCTGGACAACTGCGAGCACGTGATCGGCGCGGCCGCCGAACTGTGCGGCCGGCTGCTGCTCGGCGCCGACGACGTCCGGGTGCTGGCCACCAGCCGGGAGCCGCTGCGGATCGCCGGGGAGGTGCGGTACCGGCTGGGCTCGCTGACCCTGCCCGATCCGGGCGACCTGGCCGCCGCCGCGCGGTGCGAGGCGGTGACGCTCTTCGCGGACCGGGCCCGGCGGGTGGAACCCGGGTTCGCGCTCGACGAGAAGACCGCGGCCACCGTGGCGCGGCTGGTCGCCCGGCTGGACGGGCTGCCGCTCGCGATCGAGCTGGCCGCGGCGCGGGTCGACGCGCTCGGCGTGACCCAGCTGCTGGACCGGATCGACGACCGGTTCGGGCTGCTGTCCGACGGCGACCGGCTGGCCGAGGAGCGGCAGCGGTCGCTGGCCGGAGCCGTGCGGTGGAGCTATCAGCTGCTGGATGACACCGAACGCCGGGTGTTCCGCGCGGTCTCGGTGTTCCCGGGGCCGTTCACCCTGGAGGCGGCCGAGGCGGTGGCCGGCGCCGGGACCGGCCAGGCCGTGCTGCGCCTGGTGGACTGCTCGCTGCTGCTGCCCCCGCAGACCGGGCTGGATGACCGGTCACGCTACGGGATGCTGGAGACGCTGCGGGCCTACGGGGCCGGGCTGCTGGCCGAGGCCGGCGAGGAAGACGCGGTGAGCGGGGCCCTGGCCGAGTATGCGGCCGAGCTGGCCGGCCAGGCCCTGACCGAGGTGTACACGCGCACCCGCGAGCTGGACGGCCTGCGGCACCTGGACGCCGAGGACGCCACGTTGCGGCACGTGCTGGCCTGGGCCCTGGAGCATGATCCGGACACGGCGGTGCGGCTCGCGCTCGCCCTGGCGCCGTGGTGGGGGATCCGGGGACGGCTGGTCAGCCAGGCACCGCTGCTGACCGCGGTGGCCGAGCTAGCCGACGCGGGCAGCGGCGAGTGGTGCGGGGCGCACATGTTCCTCGGCCAGGTGGCCGGGCAGAGCGAGGATCCGCCCGCGGCGCTGGACCACTTCACCATGGCCCGGGACGCCCTGGAGGACCCCGCATACCCCGTCGATGCGGCGGGGCCCTGGCTGCTGTCGCTGTGCCTGGGCGGCCGGGCGTCGGCGCTGATCCGGCTGCGCCGGCTCGCCGAGGCCGTCGAAGATGGCCGCCGGGCGCTGGACCTGGCCCGCGAGACCGGCATCGGAGGTCTGGAGGCGACGGCCCTGGCCAGCCTCAGCCACGCCGTCTGGCACGACGGTGACCGGGACGGCGCGCTCCGGCTCGCGCGCCAGGCGCTGGCGATCGCGGCGGAGTTCGCGGGGTCACTACAGCGCGGCCTGAGCCAGATCGTCGCCGGGATCCTGACCGAGGCCGGCGACCTGGCTGCCGCCGAGCAGGCCTGCGCGGCCGCGCTGACCTCAAGCCGGGATGTGGGCGACCTGACCAACCTGTGCGGCGCGCTGTGGCACCGGACCATCCTGGACCTGCGGACCGAGCGGATCGACGACGCGCCCGTACACCTGCGCGAGTTGCTTCAGATCGCCACGCAGACCGGGCTGCGGCCGCTGCTGCCGGCCGGCCTGGACTGCTGCGGCCACCTGTGCGCCGCCACCGAGCGCCCGGCCGAGGCGCTCACGGTGTGGGCCGCGGTGTCGGCCCTGGAGAGCCCCTGGCCCATACACGAAGGCCTGATCCCGGAGCGCCGGGAGGAGCTGCGACGGCAGGCCAGGGAACAGCTCGGCCCAGCCCGGGCCCGGGCGGCCGAGGAGCGCGGCGCCGCCATGAGCCTGGCCACCGCCACTGAGTACGCGATCCTGCTTGCCACCGAGCCGGTACGGCGGTCCAGCGACGGCGCCCCGGCGCGGGGGAACGGTTCCCTGCCGTCCGGGCTGACGCGGCTCAGTCCCCGGGAACGCGAACTCGTCACGCTGGTCGCACGGGGCAACACCGACGCGCAGATCGCGGGTCAGCTGTACATCACCGTGCGCACGGTCAGCTCGCACCTGGACCGGATCCGGGACAAGACCGGCTGCCGTCGCCGCGCCGATCTCACCCGCCTGGCCCTCAGCGCCGGCCTGGTCTAGCCCGGATGTGGGTGGTTCCACCCCTACCCGGGAGCGGGCCGGGGGCCGAGACTGGTAGCGGAGGTAGGCACCATGGCTATGGATTCGTTCGCGGGGAAGCTCGCGGTGGTGACGGGCGGCGGGTCGGGCATGGGTCGCGAGCTGACCCGTCAGCTGGCCGCGCAGGGCTGTTCGGTGGGGAGCTGCGACCTGAACCCGGACACGATGGGCGAGACGGTGGCGCTGGCCCGGGCGGAGGCCCCGCCCGGGGTCCGGGTCACCGGCCATGCCTGTGACGTCGCGGACGAGGCGCAGGTGCTGCGGTTCCGCGACGAGGTGCTCGCCGAGCACGCCAGCGATCACGTCGACCTGGTGTTCAGCAACGCCGGGGCCGGCGGCGGGGCAAGCTTCGCGGCCGGGAGCCGCGAAGAGTGGGAGCGCATCTTCGCCATCGACTGGTGGGGCGTCTACTACTGCGCCCGCGCGTTCCTGCCGCTGCTGATCGCCAGCGGCGACGGGGTGCTGGTCAACACCAGCAGCGTGAACGGGTTCTGGGCCTCGCTGGGCCCGGGCATGCCGCAGACCGCGTACAGCACGGCCAAGTTCGCGATCCGGGGGTTCACCGAGGCGCTGATCGAGGACCTGCGGACCAATGCGCCGCAGGTCCGGGTGGCGGTGGTGCTGCCGGGGCACGTGGGCACCAACATCGTGGCCAACAGCTTCGCCGCCCGGGGCCTGCCCGAGCCGGAGCGGCTGAGCGACGCCCAGGTGTCGGAGATGATCCCGGCCGGCATGCGGGATGCGCTGGTCCAGGGCGGCATCCTGCCCGAGGGGGCGACCGGCGACGACCTGCGCCGGTTCCTGGTCCAGGCCAGCGCCGACTTCCGGGACAAGGCGCCGGTCAGCGCGGCCCAGGCGGCGACCGTCATCCTGGACGGCGTGCGCGCGGGGTCCTGGCGGATCCTGGTCGGCGACGACGCCCGGATGATCGACGCGGCGGTGCGCGCCAAGCCCGACGCCGCCTACGACTACACCGAGCTGTTCGCCGGGCTCATCCCGGACGCCGGCGACCACCCCAGCTGAGCGCCTGAACCGCAGCGCGCCCACCGGGAACGACACCGATGGTCCGTCGGTGCCGCGCACGCGGGGCACCCGGGCCGCGTTGTGGGTGATTCCACCCCTGGCGCAGACGGGGCGGCCGGCCCACCCTAAGGTGAGGCCGGAAGAGGGGCTACGGAGGACGAGATGAGGGTTCAGATGACGACAGATACCCGCGAACCTTCGCAGGCCGCGGGCCGGCCGGCGGTGGAGATCGAGCACCTCCGCAAGACCTACGGGACTCTGGTCGCCGTGGACGACGTCTCGTTCTCGGTGGCCGAGGGCGAGATCTTCGGCATCCTCGGGCCGAACGGAGCGGGCAAGACCACCACCGTCGAGTGCACCATCGGCCTTCGGTCGCCGGACTCGGGAACGATCCGGCTGCTGGGCCTGGATCCGCGCACCGACCGGGACCAGATCCGGGCCATCGTGGGAGTGCAGCTCCAGGAGAGCGCCTTCCCGGCCAAGCTCAGGGTCGAGGAGATCCTGGCGGAATTCCGGTCCTTCTACCGTCAGCCCGCCGACATCAGCGACCTGGTCGAGGCGCTCGGGCTGGCCGACAAGCGCCGGTCCTACTACCGGTCGCTGTCCGGCGGGCAGCGGCAGCGCCTGTCGGTCGCGCTGGCGCTGATCGGCAGCCCCAAGATCGCGGTGCTCGATGAGATGACGACCGGCCTGGACCCGCAGGCCCGCCGCGACGCCTGGCAGCTGATCGAGGGCGTGCGCGACCGCGGCGTGACGATCGTGCTGGTAACGCACTTCATGGAGGAAGCCGAGCGGCTCTGTGACCGCGTGGCCCTGATCGATCACGGGCGCATCGCCGCCCTGGACACCCCGGCCAACCTCACCACGCGAGCCCAGGGCGGAAAGAGCGTGCGGTTCGTGCCCTCGGCCCCCTTCGACGACCGGCTGCTGACCGCGCTGCCCGAGGTCTCGCGGGTCGAGCACCAGGGCCAGCACGTCATCGTCACCGGGACCGGGGAACTGGTCAACACGGTGATCCTGGCCCTGCACGGGGCCGGCCTGGAGGCACGGGAGGTGCAGCTCGACACGTCGAGCCTGGAGGACGCCTTCGTCCGGCTCACCGGAACGCATCTGCACCAGGAGGGAGAGCCGTCATGAGCGTGACCATGCTGGCGCGGCCGAAGGCGCCGCGCGCCGCGTTCGGCCAGATCGTCCGCAACGAGGCCCGGCTCGCCTGGCGGCAGCCGAGCGGGATCATCGTCAGCATCGGGATCTCGCTGGGGCTGCTGGTCATCTTCGGCGAGATACCCGTGTTCCAGAAGACCTCGGCGAGCCTCGACGGCCTGTCTCCGTTCGACGTCTACATCCCGATCCTCATCGCGTTCGCGATCGCCATCATCGCGTTTACCTACCTGCCCGGCCCGCTGGTCTCCTACCGGGAACAGGGCATCCTGCGGCGTCTGTCGATCACGCCGGCGCCGGCCTCCTGGGTGCTGGCCGCCCAGCTCGTCGTCCAGGCGTGCCTGATGGTGATCTCGATCCTGCTCCTGCTGATCGTGGCCATCGTGTTCTTCGGCACCCGCGTGCCGGAGAACCCGGGCGGACTCATCCTGGCGGTCATCCTGGCCATCGCCGCGCTGTTCGCGATCGGCCTGACCATCGCCGCGGTGGCCCGGACCTCAGGCGCCGCGCGCGGCATCATGGCCGCGGTGCTCTACCCGCTCTTGTTCTTCGCCGGGCTGTGGTATCCCGTCCAGCTCCTGCCGGGCGCGCTTCAGGCCATCAGCCACTTCAGCCCGCTCGGCGCCGCGGTGCAGGCGATGCAGGCCGCGATGAACGTGGGCTTCCCCCCGGCGACGCCGCTGGTGGTGCTGGCGGCCTACGCGCTGGTGTTCGGCTACCTGGCCAAGCGCTTCTTCCGCTGG
This sequence comes from uncultured Actinomycetes bacterium, assembly GCA_963822765.1. Taxonomy (GTDB): domain Bacteria; phylum Actinomycetota; class Actinomycetes; order Streptosporangiales; family Streptosporangiaceae; genus Palsa-504. Next base: position 437,425 of record CAWGJL010000005.1, read on the forward strand.
GAGTAGGCGTCACGCGTCGCGGAATCTCAGGAGGAGTGCGCCGAGGAGGACAGCGCCGGCGGTCCACAGGGCGGCGACACCGAGGCCCTGCCACGGGGTGAGCGGCAGGCTGTTCACCCCGATCGTGGCCTGGACGTCCAGGCCGGCCGACAAGGGGCCGATCTGCTCCAGGTACCGGGAGGTCGTCGCGTCGGGGATGACGGCCGCGGCGATCGGGAACACGTACAGCAGGCCGAGCACGAGGCCGATGGCCGCCGCGGAGTCGCGTACCGCGGCGGCGACCCCGAGGCTGAGCAGGGCGATGAGCGTCAGGTACAAGACCGTGCCGGCGGCGGCCCGGATGTCGGCGCCCGCGGTGAGGGACGCGTACCCGTGCGCGGGAGTGAAGCCGCGGCCGGGGAGGATCAGCCACCCGGCGAGCGCGGAACCGGCCACCGCCAGCGCCGCGGCGATGAGCACCGGGGCGGTGAGCACCGCGGCCTTGGCGAAGAACCACGTCAGCCGCCGGGGCACCGCGGTCAGCGACAGCTTGATCATCCCGGTGCTGTACTCGTCGCCGATGGCCAGCACCCCGGCGACGGCGACGACCGCCTGGCCGAGGTACATCCCGGTGAAGCTCACCTTCGCGGGGTCTTGCCCGCACGTGGCGGATGAGCACTGGGCCGCGCTGGCCGCTATCGCCCCCAAGGCGACGGTCAGCGCGACGGCTCCGGCCAGCAGCCGGGCCGGGCCGGCCACGGTGCGGAGCTTGGTCCACTCCGCGTGCAGGGCCTGGACCACTGGATGGGGTGGCGGCCAGCGCCGGGCCGCGAGGCTCACGCGTCCCTCCTGCGCAGCAGGTAAAGGGCCAGCGCCAGCGCGGCGGCCGCCCACGCGCACTCCACCGCGAACCCCGCCCACGGTGTGAGCGGGTAGTACCCCCAGTTCGGCGTGTACAAGACGCCAGTGACCTGCGGGAACCGGGGTACGGCCTGCTGTACGGAGAAGCCGGCGGCCGGGGTGACCCGCAGCAGCCACTCGCGCACGCCCAGGCCGAGCCCCCCGCCCGTGAGACCCAAGGGTCCGGGCTGCAGGTCCGGGACGATGGCGAGCAGGTACGGGACGAAGATCATCACGATAGCGGCGGCGACCGCCGGCGCGCTGCGCCGCCGGATGGTGCCGATCGCGAGCGCGAGCACCGCGGCCACGGCGAGCAGCGCCGCGGTACCGATCACCATCCGGGCCAGGGTGAGCGCCGGAACCGGCCATAGCGGCTGGCTGCTCTGGGCGAGAGTGCGGGTGCCGATCGTGACCGCGAGGGTGGCGGCGATCAGCCCGGTGACGAAGCTGACCGCGCCGATCACGACGGCCTTGGCCGCCAGCAGCCGGCCGCGGCGGGGTACGGCGGTCAGCGAGACGCGGATCAGCCCGCGCCGGTACTCGGCGGTGATGAACATCGCGCCCACCACGATCAACGGGATCAGCCCGAGGGCCGTCCCGTCCAGCGCCCGCTGGATAGACCAAGCCCCGAGGGGCGAGAGCTGGGGACTGATGTCACCGTAACCGGTCACGGTGATCGTGCCCGCGCTCTGGCCGAGCGTGCCGGGGCCGGACGCGCTGTTCGGGCCGTTCACACCGCCTACGTTGGTGCCTGTCCACTGGGTAGCGGGCCAGGAAAGCCCGATGCGGCGGAAGACACCCGTAGCTACGGTGGGATTCTCGCTGCCCGTCCCGGCGGCGAAGAGCCCGGCTTGCACGGTGGAGGTCAGCCGCGGGATGGCCGCGGTTCCGACCAGCGTCCAGTGCGCGCCGTCGGCGGAGTCGTACCCGGTGACCGTGCCGCCGGCGCGGACCAGCCGCAGCCAGCGCGGCTTGGCCGCGGAGACCTTGCCGGTCAGGCCGGGCGTGTCGTTGACGTAGTCCCACTGCATCCGCACGCCGTCGGACCCGGTGACCATCATTGCCGCGTAGGCGGAGCCTTGCGACATGTTCTCCTTGATGATGATCCCGGCCTTGGACCACGGCTGCAGGCCGGGTGCCAGCTGGTTCGGGCCGACGGACTGCTGACCGGTCAGCGACGTCACCGCCGCGGTGATCGTGCCGTTCCCGGTCAGCGGCTGGTGCACGAAGTAGAACGCGTCGTTGACCGGCTCGCCGCCGGGCCCGGTCGGCGGCGACGGACAGGCCGACCCCCCGGCGGCACCGGAGGCGTGGCACGAGCTACCGCCGCTGCTGGCGACGAACACGAAGGCCGGGATCGCGAGGATCGCCACGATCATCGCGATCACCCAGCCGCGGACGGTCCGGAACTTGGTCCATTCGGCGTGCACGAGCTGCCTGAGGCTTTCCCGCTCCTGGGGCAGCGGGGAGCGGCTCGGCGTCACGGCTCCGGTCGTCATGACGTCGCCTCCGCCCGGTACTCGACGCTCTTGATGGTTAGTTCCAGGTAGGCCTGTTCGAGGGTGGCCCGGTGAGCGGTGACCTCGCTGAAGGGGATCGCGTGCCCGGCGAGAAGAGCCACGACTCGTTCGGACGAAAGATCGCAGACCGTGAGCACGCCGGGACCTCTGGCGGCGACCTCAGCCCCGGCACCGGCGAGGACGGTCATCGCTTCGGCTGGTGCCGTGGTGCGCAGGGTGATGCGATGGCCCGAGGCGGCGGCGAGGAGATCGGCGACGGAGGTGTCGGCGATCACCCGGCCGCGGCCGGCGACGACCAGGTGGCCGGCGCCGCCCTCCGTGAGCAGAGCCTCGAGTTCGCTCATCAGGTGGCTGGACACGAGGACCGCGCGGCCCTGCGCTGCGAGCGATCGCAAGAAGCCCTTCATCCACACGATGCCCTCAGGGTCCATGCCGTTGAACGGCTCGTCGAAGATCAGCGCCGCCGGGTCGCCGAGCAACGCCGCGGCGATGCCGAGCCGCTGTCGCATACCCAGCGAGTAGCTGCCGGCCCTGCGGCGCGCGGCGGACTCCAGGCCGGCCAGCGCGATCACCTCGTCGACCCGTCCGGCCTTCAGGCCCTGGGAGCGGGCGAGCCACACCAGGTGGTTGCGCGCGCTGCGGCTGGGCTGCAGCGCGCCCGCGTCCAGCAGTGACCCGACGTGGCGCAGCGGGTTCTTCAGCGAGCGGTACGGGCGGCCGCCGATGGTGGCGGTGCCCGCGTCGGGGGCGTCCAGGCCGAGGATGACCCGCATAGTGGTGGACTTGCCGGCGCCGTTCGGCCCGACGAAGCCGGTCACCTGGCCGGGGCCGACCGTGAACGTCATCCCGTCCAGCGCCTGCGTCGCGCCGAACCGCTTGCGCAGTCCGTCGATCTCGATCGTCGCGTTCATAGGACAGAAGGTGCCGCAGCCAGGTGGTGCGCCGCATCGGCCCGTAGGCACATCTGTACCGGCCGGCGTAGCCTGGGAAGTGTATGCCCGCAGGCAGACGACATGGCCCGGCATGGTGATTACGATCCTTGCCGTGAGCATGACCCGGCGGGCCGGAGGTGCCTAGATGATCATGTGGGGAACCCCGACGTTTATAGGTGCTCTGCTGGCTTCCGCTGTCCTGTTGCGCCGCATACCGCTCATGGCCCTGGCTGTAACGCTTGCCGGGTCAGTGGCCCCCAGCCTGGCGCCGCCCGAGCAGATACCGGCGAGCTCCTTTCAGGTCGTGGCCGCCTGCGTGGCGGGCCTTGAGATCTGCTACATGGCGGCGACACGCACCCGCAGGATCTCGCTAACCGCGGTAGCGGTGGCCGGCGCGGGCCTGCCGATTCTGGTTCTGGAATTTCCGCTTCCGGACCAGCTCCCGAACGGCCGCTCGGGGACGCCCGTACCCGTTATCACGGTCCTCGTACCTCTGGTCATGATCATTGCCTGGCTGATCGGAAACTCGATCCGGCAGGCACGGGGCCGGACCGAACTGGTGCGGGCCCAGGCCGCCGCCCAGACCGTAATGGCGGAGCGGCTGCGGATCGCCCGCGAACTGCACGACATCGTGGCGCACAGCATCGGCATCATCGCGATCCAGGCCGGCTCGGGCCGCAGGGTCTGCGACGCCAGTCCGGCCGAGGCGCGCGACGCCCTGGCCGCCATCGAGGCCACCAGCCGGGAGGCGCTGTCCGGCCTGCGCCGGATGATGACCGGGCTGCGGGCCGCCGAGCCCGGATCCGGGCCGGGGCAGGCACCGCTGGGCCCGGCGCCCGGCCTGGCCGATATCGAGCGGCTCGCCGCGATGACCCTGGAGGCGGGCGTGCAGGTCGAGGTGGAATGGCTCGGCAGCCGGGAGCCGCTCCCGGCGGACATCGACCTGTCGGCGTTCCGGATCATCCAGGAGGCGGTCACCAACGTGGTCCGTCATGCGGGCACGGACCGGTGCCTGGTCTGGATCGACCAGCAGGACGGCTATCTGTCGATCGAGGTCACCGACAGCGGGCGCGGCGGCAGCCCGGCCGGGACCGGCTACGGGATCACCGGCATGCGCGAGCGCGCCTCGCTGCTCGGCGGCGACTTCTCGGCCGGACCGCGCCCCGGCGGCGGCTTCCAGGTCGCTGCCCGGCTGCCAGTGCCCGTGCCGGCCCGGTGACCATCCAGGTCATCCTCGCCGACGACCAGCCGCTCGTCCGGGCCGGATTGCGCAGGCTGATCGAGCAAACCCCCGGTATCGACGTGGCCGGCGAGGCCGGAACCGGCACCGAGGCGGTACGGCTCGCCAGGGACACCGGCGCCGACGTGGTGGTCATGGACATCCGCATGCCGGGCATGGACGGCATCGAGGCCACCCAGCTGATCACCGCCGCCGGTACGCACGCCCGGGTGCTCGTGCTCACCACGTTCGACGACGATGACTACGTGTACGGCGCGCTGCGGGCCGGGGCGAGCGGGTTCCTGGTCAAGGACATGGCGCTGGAGGACATCATGGCCGCGATCCGCGTGGTCGCGGCCGGCGATGCCATGATCGCGCCGGGCGTCACCCGCCGCCTGATCGGGCAGTTCGCCGGCCAGCACCGTTCCGAACGCAAGCCCCGGGAGCTGACCAGGATCACCGACCGCGAGCGTGAGGTGCTCAGGCTGGTGGGCCTCGGCATGTCCAACGCCGAGATCGCCGCCGCCCTGTACATCTCCGCAGGGACCGTCAAGACGCACATGGCCCGGCTACTGGCCAAACTCGGCGCCAGGGACCGGGTACAGCTCGTCATCACCGCCTACGAAGCCGGCCTGGTCTCGGCGCCACACTAGCCCCGGGGCGTATGCCCGCGGGCAGACGACCAAGACGTGCGGTCCGGGGATAGTGGACTGCATGATCTCGGCTCCTGAGTACTGGTTTCGGTACCGCTGGGATGGGGTGACCCGGCAGCAGGTACGGCCGGGGACGGTGCGGCGGGTCTGGCCGTATCTGCGGCGGTACCGCGGGCCGATGGTGCTGCTGGTGCTCATGACCGTGGTGGATTCGGTGATCGTGGTGGTGAGCCCGCTGATCTTGCGGCTGATCATTGACGACGGCATCCTGCGGCACCGGGCTGGCGTGGTCGTCATGCTGGCGCTAGCCGTCGCGGGGCTGGGTCTGGTGGGCGCAGGCGCGGGATACGTGAGGTCGTGGTATTCGGAGTGGATCGGCGAGAGCCTGGTCCTGGAGCTGCGGGCGAGCGTGTTCCGGCATGTCCTGCGGCAGCCGCTGGCGTTCTTCACCCGGACCCAGACCGGGTCGTTGGTCTCCCGTATGGACGACGTCAACGAGACCCAGCGGGCGGTCGGGGTGGTGTTGTCGGAGTCGCTGTCGGTGCTGCTGAACCTGGTTCTAGTGCTGGCGGCGATGTTCTGGCTGTCGTGGCAGCTCAGCCTCATCGCGCTGGTGGTGATCCCGCTGTTCGTGCTGCCCGGCAAGGCGGCCGGGAAACGGTCGCAGCGGCTGCTCCGGCAGGAGATGCAGCTGCACGGTGAGCTGGCCACCATGATGGCCGAGCGGTCGGATGTATCCGGCGCGCTGCTGGCTATGCTGTACGGGCGGCCGGAGGAGGACGCCGGGGTGTTCACCGGCAAGGCCAGCCGGATCCGTGATCTGGCCGTCGCCAAGGCCGGCGGCATGGAGCTGCTCTTCGCGTTCGTCACGCTGCTCGCGGCGCTGGCCACGGCCCTGGTCTACGGGCTCGGCGGGACGCTGGTCATTCACGGCGTGTTCCAGGTCGGCACGCTGGTGGCGTTCATCGCGCTGGTCTCGCAGCTGTACGGACCGCTAAATACCATGTCCGGCCTGCAGCTGGAAATCCTCACCGCACTGGTCAGCTTTGACCGGGTCTTCGAGATCCTGGACCTGGAGCCGCTGATCACCGAACGGCCCGGCGCCCACCCGCTGGCTCAGACGCGGGAAGCGCCGGGCGTGGAGGTGGCGGGCGTGTGGTTCCGATATCCGGCGGCGGACCAGGTGTCGCTGGCCTCGCTGGAGCCGACCGCGCTGCCTGCGCCGGAACGCCCCGGTGACGCGTGGGTACTGCAGGACGTCACCTTCCAGGTGCCCGCGGGGAAGCTGACCGCGCTGGTCGGGCCGTCGGGGGCGGGGAAGACGACGATCACGCACCTGGTGCCGCGGCTGTATGACCCGGTGCGCGGGACGGTGCGGATCGGCGGGCACGACGTCCGCGACCTGACGCTGGAATCGCTGCGGTCAGTGGTGGGAGTCGTGCCGCAGGACGCGCACCTGTTCCACGACACGATCCGGGCCAACCTGCTGTACGCGCGGCCGTCGGCGACCGAAAAGGAGCTGACCGAGGCGTGCCAGGCGGCCCGAATCTGGGAGCTGATCTCATCCCTGCCCGACGGGCTGGACACGATCGCGGGGGACCGGGGCTACCGGTTCTCTGGCGGGGAGAAACAGCGGCTGGCCCTGGCCCGGCTGCTGCTCAAGGCCCCCTCGGTGGTGGTGCTGGACGAGGCGACCGCGCACCTGGACTCCGAATCCGAAGCGGCGATCCAGCGAGCTCTGGCCACCGCCCTGGCCGGGCGGACATCGCTGGTGATCGCCCACCGGCTGTCCACGGTCCGGGCCGCGGACCAGATCCTCGTCGTCGACGGCGGGCAGATCGCCGAACGCGGCACGCATGACGAACTCCTGGGCGCCGGCGGCGTGTACGCAGGGCTGTACCGGACACAATTCGCACCGCAGGCAGCGTTACGGTCGTTTCTGAAGGAACGCAGCATCTCCTAGCTGGGCATGGCCGCGGGAGAGCAGCAGCTCTACAAGAGGAGATCAGCAAATGCCGGCGACGCTGAAGGTAACGCATAAGGCAATCGGAGCCGAGGTCCGTCGTGGCACCTACGATGTCGTGGTCGACGGTGAGCGGGCCGGGTCGGTCGACATGAACCACACGATCGAGATACTGGTCGAGCCTGGACGTCACACCCTGCAAGTTCGCAACGGGCGAAACTCGAGCAGCACGCAAACCTTCGACGCCGCGGAGGAAGAGGTCGTCGCCTTCCGATGTACCGGAAAGAGGCTCTTGCCGATCTTTCTCGCATCCTTCGTCGTGCCCAGGCTGGCACTGAAACTCGTTCGCGATTGAAGCCGGCGGCTACAGCCGGGCGAGCGCTTCGCGCAGCGGGCCATGCATTACCTGGTGATCAGATAATCCAGTTTGGGCGGACCAGGCCCGTTTCATAGGCCAAGACGACGAGTTGCGCCCTGTCTCGTACGCCGAGCTTGGTCATGGCCCGGCTCACGTGGGTGCGCACGGTGGCCGGGCTCATGTACAGCTTCTGGGCGATCTCGTCGTTGCTGAGGCCGTCGGCGACGAGGGCCATCACTTCACGCTCCCGCTGAGTGATCGCATCGAGCTCGGCCGTCGGAGGGGGTTCCTTGGCCCGGGTGGCGAACTCGGCGACAAGCCTGCGGGTCATGCTGGGTGAGATAAGCGAGTCACCGTGCGCCACCACCCGGACCGCCGTCGCGAGGTCGGCAGGCTCGGTGTCCTTCACCAGAAAGCCGCTCGCACCGAAGCGCAGGGCGTCGAAAAGGTACTCGTCGAGACCGAACGTAGTGAGTATGACAATGCGCACGTCGGTGAGTTCCGGGTCGGCGGCGACCTGGCGGGTGGCTTCCAGGCCGTCGAGTCCAGGCATGCGGATGTCCATCAGGATCACGTCGGGCCTAAGCTTTCTGGCCAGGTCCACGGCCCCGGCGCCGTCGGCCGCCTCACCGACGACCTCGATGTCGTCCCGGGCGTCGAGCAGCGCCTTGAACCCGGCGCGGACCAGGCTCTGGTCATCGGCGAGCAGGACGCGGATCATCGCGCAGGCCCGACCGGAAGGCATGCGCTGACGCGGAACCCGCCGCCGCGGCGGAACCCGGCGGCCAGGTCGCCCCCGAGGGCAGTGGCGCGTTCCCGCATACCGGTGATCCCGCTCCCCGTCCCGGTGCCGGGCGCCCCTGGCGAGGGGACCGGCCCGTCGTCGTCGATCTCAATGTGCACGGCCGCGTTGTCGTAGGTCACCCGCACCGTGACGCGGGCCCGCCGGGCGTGGCGGGCGACGTTGGTCAGCGACTCCTGGATGATGCGGTACGCGGCCAACTGCACGGCGGCGGGCACCGGGGGCGCCGTTCCGGTGACCTCGACCTCAACGGCGAGGCCAGCGGCCCTGGTGAGCTCGATGAGCTCGGGTAGGCGGTCGAGCCCGGGGGCGGGCGAGCGGGGCGCGACGTCGTCGTCTTGGCGCAGCGTGGTCAGCATCGTGCGCAGTTCCTCGAGTGCTTCCTTTGACGCCGACTTGATCGCGCTCAGCGCCGCGCGCGCCTGCTGGGGCTCGCTGTCGATGAGGTCAAGTCCCATGCTGGCCTGGACGTTGATCAGCGAGATGTTGTGGCCGATCACGTCGTGCAGGTCCCTGGCGATCCGCAGCCGCTCCTCGCTCTGGTGGCGGCGCTGGTCCAGCAGACGGCTGGCCCTGGTCGCGGCCGTCCGCTCGGCCCGGATCCGGGTCGCCTCCGCCGCGATCGCCAGGGCCAGCAGCCACCCCGCGAGCAGCAGCGCGTCGTTCAGCGGCGGGACGGCGTACCCGTAGGCGACCGGGGCAAGCCAGATCCTCCAGACAAAGGCGAGCGCCAGCGCCAGCCAGGCCACGTACCGCTCGCCGGCGGTGGACGCCACGAAGAACGCGACGACGAAGCTCAGATGGGCGAAACCGGAGACATCCGGCGAGAGCATCGCGGCGAAGGTCACCCACAGCACCAGGACTGGATGGCGGCGGCGCGCGATCAGGGCTACCGGACCGGCAACGAGCAGCGCCCAGTCCAGCGGCCCGAGGGGGCGCGTCGGACTGAACAGGTGCCAGGTGCTGATCGCGGCCCCCGTGAGCTGCACCGCGAGCAGGACCAGCGGCAGCGCGAGATCCCGGTGCAAGCGCAGCGTCCGGGGCCACGACGGCACGTGGAACGCCCGTCCGGCTAGAGCGGCGCCCGGGTCTCTCATCTCGGTTCCAGCGTAACGAGTCATCTGGTCAGGCGCGTCGCCCCGGCAGCGCATCCTGGCCTGCACATCCTGCGTAGCCGCGGTCGCCGTGCTACGACCGCTGACGTAGGCCGGAAGCCGACGCTGGCCCGACGCCATCTCCGTGGCGATCGCCCACCATGGCAAGCATGTGCGGATCTATGAGCTGAGACACCCGGAAAGGACAAGGCGTTGGCTGGCTTCGCCCGTTGGTGCTTCGCGCACCGGAAGGCCGTCCTGGCTGGATGGCTGATCGCCCTGCTCGGTTTCTTCGCGGTCGGCCTGAAGGTCGGAGCGAGCTACGCGGAAAATGACTCGTTGCCGGGGACCGATTCCACCAAGGCGCTGAGCGTACTCCAGGCGAACTACCCCGCCCAGGCAGGCGACAGCGATCAGATCGTCGTGCAGGCCAGGCAGGGGACGCTGCGCTCGCCTACCGCCGAGACCGCGGTCATGTCCATGCTCGCCCGGGTGACCAAGCTTCCGTATGTGCGCTCGGTGACCTCTCCCTACGGCCCGGGCGGCCAGATCAGCAAGGACGGCACGATCGGTCTAGCCACGGTGAACCTCACCGCCCAGGCGAATAGCGTGCCGAACTCGGCGGTCCAGGCACTGATATCCGCCGCCCAGTCCGCCGACCGTCCGCTGCTGAACGTCCAGCTGGGCGGTGCGGCGATCGAGAATGTCCTGCCCAGCGGAGATTTCACCAGCGTGCTCCTGGGGATCGTGCTCGCGCTGGTCGTCTTGTTCATCGCGTTCCGGCGCTCGGTGCTCGCCGCGCTCCTGCCGCTCATCTCGGCGCTGGTGGCGATCGGGGTGGGCCTGTCGATCATCAACCTCCTCACGCACGCCATTTCGATCGCGAGCTGGGTGCCCGAGGTCGCCGTCATCGTGGCGCTCGGCGTCGGCGTGGACTACGCGCTGTTCATCGTCAGCCGCCACCGCAACGGGCTGCTCGTCGGACAGAGTCCCCAGGACGCCGCCGTCACCGCGCTCAACACGTCCGGCCGCGCTGTGCTGCTGGCCGGGCTGACCGTGTGCGTCGCGCTGCTGGGGCTGTTCGCCCTCCAGATCAGCTCCCTGAACGGCGTGGCGGTGACGGTCACGATCGTGGTCGGTCTGACCATGGTGGCGTCGCTGACGCTGCTGCCGGCCATGCTGGGCTTCCTCGGTCCTAAGGTGCTGCGGCGAGCCGAGCGCCGGATGCTCGCGGAGCAGGGGCCCCAGGTCGAGCAGGCGGGAGGTTTCTGGCTCCGCTGGGCCGAAGGGCTCGGTCGCAGGCCGCAGCTCCCCGCCCTCCTCGCGCTGGCGGTGATCGTGGTGCTCGCCATCCCGTTCTTCAGCTCGCGCACCGGGCTGCTCGACGCCAGCACCGATCCGTCGTCGTCGACCACCTACCAGGCCTACCAGCTGCTGGCCAAGGGCTTCGGCCCCGGGTTCAACGGCCCCCTGGACGTAGTCGGCCAGGTCAACAACCCCGCCGACCAGGCACGCTTCGCGGCGTTCCTCACCGTGGCCCGCAGCGAGCCAGGGGTGGCCGGGGTCATTCCGCCCCAGCTCAGCCCGAACGGCAAGGCCGAGGTCGCCGAGGTATTCCCGGCCACCGGGCCACAGGACGCCGCGACCACCACGGTGCTCGACCGGTTGCGGGACGGCGTGTCCCAGGCCGAAGCCGGCAGCACGCTGGCGATCCACATCGGCGGCATCACGGCGGCCAACCAGGACTACTCCCAGGTGACCAGCAGCAAGCTGCCGCAGTTCGTGGCAGTAGTCGTCGGGCTGTCCTTCCTGCTGCTCGCCGTCGTCTTCCGCAGCCTGCTGATCGCGCTGGTGGCGTCGGTCATGAACCTGCTCTCCTTCGGCATCGCGCTGGGCGTCATGACCGCCGCGTTTCAGTTCGGCTGGGGTAAGTCACTGCTCGGGTTCGGCATGGTAGCGCCGATCGAGGCGTGGATCCCGGCGCTGATGTTCGCCGTCCTGTTCGGCCTGTCCACCGACTACGAGGTCTTCCTCATCAGCCGGATGCACGAAGAGTGGACGCTGTCCGGGGACAACAGGCGCGCGGTGATCCGCGGCCAGGCCGAGACTGGCCGGGTGATCACCGCCGCCTCGCTGATCATGATCCTAGTGTTCGCGGCGTTCATCCTCACCGGCCAGGAAGCCATCATGCAGATAGGCCTCGGCTTCGCCGCCGCCATCTTCGTCGACGCCTACGTCATCCGCACGGTCCTCGTGCCGACGATCATGCACATGCTCGGGCGGGCCAACTGGTGGCTGCCCGCGTGGCTGGACCGGACCCTGCCCCGGCTGCACGTGGAGCCCGCCGAGCTGACCTCAGCCGGGCTGCTCCGCGAGCCGACTAGTGTCGGGCATCGCGAGTACTGAGGCTGCGATGTGACCATACCGCTCAGCAAGAGAATCCCGGGATGGCGTTGAACGCCATCCCGGGATTCCGTTGTGTTATGCGGGGTCGTAGGAGGGTTCCAGGTTTTGCTGGGTTTCTGGTGTGGCGGCGGGTTGGCCGCGGGTGTTGGAGGCGCGCAGCGCGATGGCTCCGGCTGCCACGAGGCACAGGGCGCTGACGAGCAGGGCCCGCTGGAATCCGGCGGTGAGTGCCTCCGGGGCCGGGGTGCGGGCGGCCAGCAGGTGGCTGGTGCGGCTGGTCGCGATCCCGCTGAACACCGCCAGGCCGAGCGCCGACCCGAGCTGGAAGGAGGCGGTGATCAGCGCCGCGGCCAGCCCGGCCTGATCTGCCGGCACGCCCGCGTTCGCGGCCGTTTGCACTCCGGCGTACAGCAGCCCCAGCCCGGCTCCCATGATCACCAGCGGGGCGAGCAGGTTGCCGAGATAGGTGCCATCCACCGGGATGCGGGACAGCCACATGATGCCGCCGGCGGCGAGCAGCGCACCGGAGACGATGATCGGCCGGGTCCCGGTCCGGATGAACATCTTCGTCGCCACGGTCGAGCCGACCCCGATGCCGACGCTCACCGGCACATAGGACAGCCCGGCCTGCAGCTGGGTGAAGCCCAGGACGTTCTGCATGTACAGAGTGACGAAGAAGAACATCGACCAGAACCCGGCCCAGGCGATCATCTGGGTGGCATCGGCCGCGGCCAGGCCCTTGACCCGGAAGATCGACAGCGGGACCAGCGGATGGGCGCGCCGCTGCTCATTGACCACGAACGCGGCCATCAGCACCGCCGAGGCGGCCAGCCCGCCGATGGTGCGGCCCGCACCCCAGCCGACGTCCGGCGTCTTCACCAGCGTGAAGATCAGCAGCAGCATGCTGGCGGTGACCAGCACCGCGCCGACCGCGTCGAAACCGCCCGGCGCGGACCGGCCGTGGTCGGCCTTCAGGATCCGGAACGTCCCGAACAGCACCACCGCGGCCAGCGGGAGGCTGATGAAGAACACCCACCGCCAGCCGAGCTCCTGGGTGAGCAGCCCGCCGAGGACCAGCCCGACCATCGAGGCCAGCCCGCTGATCCCGGCCCACACGCCCAGCGCCTTGTGCCGGTCGGAGTCCTGGAAGGTGGTGGTCAAGATGGACAGCGCGGCCGGGGACATCATCGCCGCCCCGAAGCCCTGGGCGAGCCGGCCGCCGACCAGCAGCCCCTGGTTGCCGGCCAGCCCGCAGGCCAGCGAGGCGGCCGCGAACAGCGCGGTCCCGGCGACCAGCAGCCGCCGCCGCCCGATCAGGTCCCCGGCCCGACCGCCCAGCAGCAGGAACCCGCCATAGGAGACCAGATAGCCGCTGAGCACCCACTGCAGGCCCGGCACCGAGAAGCCCAGATGTGTTCGGATGGCCGGCAGCGCGACGTTCACGATCGCGCCGTCCATGACGTCCAGGAACGTCACCGCGCACAGCAGCGCCAGCGTGAGCCTGCCGCGCCCGGTCGCCAGGAACGACTCCGGCGGCGCCGCCGATACGGTCATGGCGCCGCTCATGACCCGGCGGCTTCCATCACGGGGCCGACCTCGACCCCGCCGCCGGCCCGCAGCGCCGGGCAGTCCTTGGCCAGCGCCAGCGCGGAGTCCATGTCCGCGGCGGACACCACCGAGTGGCCGATCATCCGGGAGCCGCTGCCGCCGACCTCGCCGAGCGAGGCGTAATCGGTCACCGCGTGGCCGACGTCCGCCAGGGCCGGGCCCATCCCGCCGAACCAGGCCTGCCACTCGGCCGGCGTCCCCGCGCCGGGCGCGTAGTCGGAGGGCACACGGTAGGAGAAAACGTACTTGGCCATGATCTGTGGTCCTGTTCTGTATCCGGGGCGCCCCGGGCTGGGACCGCCTCCAACCGGGTAGACGCCAGACACGGCCATGGATTGGGCGCGCAGACACCGCCCAATCCGCAGCCCCGGCGGCGTCGGTATCAGTAAGCGAGCCGAGCTCGGCCTGCGGACAGGAGAGAAGAAAGGCGAGGATGCATGCCGATGGAGATGGGCACGACGGACCTGATCGGCCGGGCCCGGGCCGGCGACCACGACGCGTTCGGCGACCTGGTCCAGGGCCACTCCCGCGAGTTGCAGGTGCACTGCTACCGCATCCTGGGATCCCTGCAGGACGCCGAGGACGCAGTCCAGGAGACCCTCGTGTCCGCCTGGCGTAACCTCGGCGAGTTCGGCCAGCGGTCCTCGCTGCGGACCTGGCTGTATCAGATCGCGACCAACCGGTGCCTGGACATGTTGCGCGCCGGCAGCCGACGGCCCCGCATCGCCGCCCCGCTGCCCGAGGCCACCCTGCCCGAACCCGCCGGCGCCGGCGACGCCCCGCCCTGGCTCGAACCCTACCCCGACGTCCTGCTCGACCACCTCGTCGACCAGCGTCCCGGACCGGAGGCCCGCTACGAGAGCACCGAGGCCATCTCCCTGGCCTTCATCACCGCCCTGCAACTGCTGCCCCCACGCCAGCGCGCCGCGCTCGTCCTCCGCGACGTCCTGGGCTACCACGCCGCCGAAGCCGCCCAGATGCTCGATGCCACCCAGGAATCGGTGCAAAGCGCCCTCAAACGCGCCCGCGCCACCGTCGACAACCACCTCGCCGGCTCCGGCAGCACCGGCAGCGGCAGCGGCACCAGCAGCATCAGGCCGGCACGCCAACCCGACACCGCCGCCGAACACCGGCTCGTCGCCCGGCTCACCGACGCCCTCGAACGCGCCGACCTGGACGCCCTGATCGGACTGCTCGCCGCCGACGTGAGACTCTCCATGCCCCCCGCCATGCTGGAATACCGCGGCATCGAATCAGCCCGGCGCCTCCTCGCCGCCGTCACCTTCCGCCCCGGCCGCACCTACCGCGCGCTACCCACCCGCGCCAACGGCCAGCCCGCCTTCGGCATGTACCTGGCAGACCCCCACGCCAGCGTCTACCGCGCCTACACCCTCCTGGTCATCACCACCGCCGGCGACCACATCACCGCCATCACCGGCTTCAGCACCAACGTCATGACGCGCTTCGGACTACCCCGAACCCTCCCCGAAGCAGATTGACAGACTTCTGGGCCGGTTCAGCGCGGAGCTGGCGGGCGGGCCGCCTAAGGTGGTGGTCGGGCGCACCCGCAGGCCCGGAATGAGCAGGAGCGTCGGCGCAGTACCCGTATTCGTCCATTCCGTCCCGGCTGGGATGGCGGGCGGGTGCCGCGGGAACGGCCGCGTTGCACCGGGCCGGATCGGCCACCCGCGCCTGGTTGATCCAGGAGCCCGGCGCCGGGCGGTGCCGGGCTCGAGGTGCGGGGTTGCGGATCGGGTTACTCGGTACGGAGCGCGAACACGGTGCGGGTGCGGGCTGCCCAGATTGCGGGGGCCAGGGCGCCGGCTACCGCGATGGCCAGCCCGGCCAGTGCGAGCAGGGCCAGTTCCGGCGTGTGGTACACGTCGAGTACCGATGCGGGCAGCCTGGTCTGCGCGGCGTTGCCCATGACCGGGAGCACGTACCGGTGCATGGTGTCCCCGGCCGGGATGGCGATCAGTCCGGCGGCCAGGCCGACGGCGGCCACGGTGCTGACCACCATGGCGATCGTCTGCCGTGGTGTCATGCCGATCGCCTTGAACACGCCGAGGTGCGGGTGGGCCGCGCGAACGGGCCGGCCAGGCCCAAGGTCACCGGACGGGGCAGGTGGCGGGCGCGGCCGAGCAGCCGGTGCGCGCGATATCCGCGGGCGGCTCGGGGCGCGCGTCCGGTCGCGATCGCCTGTACGGTGCTCATCCACCCCGCGCGCAACGTGATCGCGAACGCGGTGACGGCGACCATGGCGAGTATCGCCAGCGGCGCGGCCAGGCTTGCCCAGAGCGGCACGGCCAGGCTGCCCACGCCATACGCCTGGGCGGCCCGGCCGAGCATCGGAACCGCCACCAGGTTGCCTGCTGCGACGCCGGCCGCGCAGCCGATGGCGGCCAGCTGGGCCGGACGTCAGCCTGACCAGAGGCAGCGACATGCGACGCGGGTCCGCGGAGGTCCGTGGTCCGGGCGCTGACCGGGCTACGGCGTGCCGGGCGAAGTCGGCAGCGGAATCTACGCGGCGGGTGTCCATTCCTGAGTGGCCCGTTCGAAGCACCAGTAAGAGCGGCCGGATCGGCTGGCCGCCGGAGTTCTTGGAGGAGATCTAATGCGGAAGATCGTGGCGGGGCTGATGGTGTCGGTCGACGGCGTGGTGGAAGCGCCGGAGACGTGGACCGGTCCCTACTTCAGCCCGGAGCTCGGCCAGGTCGTCGGATCGATCATGGCCAATGGTGACACCATGCTGCTGGGCCGGGTCACCTACCAGACCTTCGCCGGCTCGTTCGCCGGGAACACCAGCGACCCGATGGCAGCCCAGATGAACGCCACCCCGAAGGTGGTGGTGTCAGCCACCCTGGACAAGGCGGACTGGGAGAACTCCACCTTGATCCGCGACGACGTGGCCCAGCAGATCACCCGGCTCAAGGAGCAGCCCGGCCAGAACATCAACATCAGCGGCAGCGCCACCCTGGTGGCCTGGCTGCTCGGCCAGGGCCTGCTCGACGAGCTGAACCTGCTGCTGTTCCCCGTCGTGGTCGGCCACGGCAAGCGCCTGTTCGGCGGCCAGGACCTTACGGTCCCGCTGACGCTGGCCCGCTTCGAAGCATTCGGCACCGGCGTGGTGCACCTGATTTACAACTCCGCCAACGGCGCATGACCTCCGGCCGCCGCGTGCCCGCGCGCCGCGGCGGCCGGGGCACCAGCACAACGACAAACCAGGAGACCATCATGCACACCATCACCTCACCAGACGGGACCACGATCGCCTACGACCGCACCGGGGCCGGCGAGCCGATTGTCCTGGTCGGCGGCGCGTTCAGCTACCGCCGCTACTCCGGCCAGGTCAAGCTGGCCCAGCTGCTGTCGGAGCGGTTCACCGTCTACAGCTACGACCGCCGCGGCCGGGGCGACAGCGGCGACACGGCACCCTACGCCATCGAGCGGGAGATCGAGGACCTGGCCGCGGTGATCGGCGCGGCCGGCGGCGCGGCCTGCGTGTGGGGGCTGTCCTCCGGCGCGGTCCTGGCCCTGGAGGCGGCCGCCGCCGGGTTGCCGATCCGCAAGCTGGCCGTGCAGGAGCCGCCGCTGGGGGTCGACCCCGCCGACCGGCGGCCCCCGGCCGGCCTGCGCCACCACGTCACCGAGCTGATCGACGCCGGCCAGCGCGGCGCGGCGGTGCGCTACTACCTGACCGACGGCATGGGCGCCCCCGCGTTCGTCCCCGCCCTGCTGCACCTGATCCCCGGAGCCTGGAACAAGCTCACCGCCGTCGCGCATACTCTGCCCTACGACGCCGAGCTGGTCGAGCCCTACCAGACCGGGCGGCCGCTGCCGGCCGGGCAGTGGGCCGCGGTCACCATGCCGGCACTGGTCATGTGCGGCACCGAGAAAGAAAGCCCCGGCCTGCTCCGGCACGGCTCCGCCGCCGTCGCCGCCGCGCTCCCGGACGCCCGCCTCATCGAGCGCCGCGGCCTGGGCCACGCCAAGAAACTCACCCCCGCGGTCATCGCGGCCACCCTGACCGATTTCCTCAGTGGCCCGGACCTGACCGCTCCTGCACATAACGGAGGAGACCATGCCTGAGCGCGTCCAGGGTCCGGCCTACTACTTCCCGTCGATCGAGAAGAAGTACGGCCAGCCCGTCAGCTACTGGCTCGATCTCATCAGCTCATCGCCGCTGACCAAGCACAAGGAACTCGTCGACTGGCTCAAGGCCGGCCACGGCATCGGCCACGGGCACGCCACCGCCCTGGTCGGCCACGTCCTGGCCCAGCGCGCCGCCGAAGGCACGCCACAGCCGGGCCACCCCTCATCCGGGAAGGACCGCTCATGAGAAAGATCATCGCGGGGATGTTCATCACCCTGGACGGCGTGGTGGAAGCGCCAGAGAAGTGGAACCCGCCGTACTACGACGACGAGCTGAACCAGGCCGTGATGCCGCTGCTCGCCGCCGCCGGGACCCACCTGTACGGGCGGCGTTCCTACGAGCTGTTCCGCGGCGTGTTCACCGGCCCGGCCGCCCCGCCGCACGCCGCGATGATGACCAGCACCCCCAAGGTCGTCATCACCACCACCCTCAAAGACCCCGACTGGGGCCCCACGACCGTGATCAGCAGCGATATCACCACCGCCCTGGCCGAGCTCAAGCAGCAACCCGGCCAAGACATCACCGTCGGAGCCAGCGCCACCCTGATCCGGTTCCTGCTCGCCGAGCACCTGCTCGACGAGCTCAGGCTCCTCGTGCACCCGGTCGTGGCCGGCACCGGCAGACGCCTGTTCCACGAAGACAGCGGCCGGGTACCGCTCACCCTCCTCGAATCCCGGCCCCACCGCAACGGCGTCATAGCGCTCCGCTACGCGCCAGCCGCGTAGACCGGAAGGTAACAACATGCCAAGCGTGCTTGATGCCGCCGCGGCGCACATCCGCGAGCAGGCCGCTGCCTACCTCGATGCGAGCAAGGTCCCGGGATACCTGTGCACCTCGGCCGAGGAAGCCATCCTGCGCGGCACGGCCGTCGGCCACTTCCCCGATCCGCAGACCGGGACGCCCCGGCGCACCGGCATGTTCATGCTCCCGGACACCTGGGCGCCCGCCGGCGGCACGCCCATCGGCACCATCAGCGATCTTCTCGCGTTCGGCCGCACGCGTCTGGCTGGCGGCCTGTCACCGTCGGGGCAACGCGTCCTGTCCCGCGAGTCGGCCGCGCGCATGCGCTCTGTCTCGCATGACATGGGAACCCCCAACGTCCCGCCGGTCGGGCTCGGCTGGCTGCTCATGCCCTTCGGGCCAACCACTGTGCTGTCGCACTCTGGCGCATCCCCCGGCGGAGTCGCGCTGCTGGCCGTCGTGCCCGAGTACGACCTGGTCTTCGCGGCCTTCGGTAACGATCCGCGGGCGATGGCGCTGCATGACCAGGTCCTGCTCTGGCTGCTCCGCCAGCACCTCGGCGTCGACGTCCCGGCCCTCGCACTTGACACGGCCCCGGCCAGCGATCTGTTGCCCTACGCGGGCACGTACCGCTCGAATCAGCTTCGCGTCGACATCACTGCGGTCGACGGCGGGCTGGAAGAGAGAATGACTTACGAACCGCTCGACGTCGGGCAGGAACGCATCTTCACCGCCTTCTCCGGCGGCTCGTTCCCGGCCCCGCCGCGCCGCTTCGTACCCGTCGGCAAGGATCTGTTCGCGCCAGCCGGGATGCCGCCCGGGGCGTTCACCGGATACTCGCGCCAGCTCCTGGTCTCCTATCACGGGGCCAGCGGCGGCCAGCCGGACTACAGGTGCGCCGGCGGCCGCATGACCCGACGAGATCACGCCGAATAACGAACGGTCAGCGGGGCCGCGACCACCGACCCGGCGGCCTGCCCGAGCTGCAGGCTGAACCACTGCCCGGCGGCCTCGATGAGGCCGTCCAGCGAGATGAACCCCGAGTTGGCTCATTTAGTGCGCAACGTACGCCGGACTGCGCGGCCGGGGGCTCATGTGGGGGTTCGCAGGCAGGTGCCGCGCGGTTTCCCGGTGTTCTGTTGTCGCGGGGGCCGCTGCGGGCCTGCTGTTACCGGAGCGGTTCAGCCGCTGCTGCCCGCAGCCGTGTTGCCGATCCGGCAATGACCAGGGCCCACCCGGCGGCGATCCTTGGCCTGCGCCGCTGCACGGCTCGGGCCATCCAGGGGACATAGAACACGACGGTCCAGGATTCGCTGACGATCGCGAGCACTGTCAGCCGCCGCGGGTGGCGCAGGTCCCACCACACGCCGAGGACCATCCCCACGGCAGTGGATGCAAGTTTGTACTGGGGGGTGCCCGTGGCCTTGAACAAGGGGGCGGCCCGCGCTAGGTAGCGGTTTAGGCGGCGGGCCGCGGGTGTCTGCGTCCGGGCGGCAGCCGGGGCCGTGGTGCCAGGCTCGGGCAACGCCCCCTCCCTTTGCAGCCGCTGGATGTTCTGCTCCATGTTCTGTCGCACCTCGGCCGGGGTCGGTGCTTCCGTGCCCAGGCCCCACGCCACCAGCCCGTAGCCAGCAGCGCTCGTCCACGCGGCCAGGGCCCGCCGCCGGCGCCCGGCGGCCCAGTGCCCGGCCCCGACGGCGGCCTGGGTCACAACCGGGGCGACACGAGGCACCCATCCGAGCACCCCCGAGGGCCTGGCCCCGTCCAGAATGGGCAAGGCCACCCGCAGCACCTGGGCCCAGCTGTCACTACGAGCCATCCCGGCATTGTCGCCCAGGCGACGCGTGCGTGCCAACCTCCCGGGCCGCCGCCACCCCGACGTTGCCGCCCGGCGGGGGCAGGGCAGCGCCGCCCCTCAGGTCCGGCCGCATCCGCGCTAGCACCCCGCCGCTCACCTGGTCAACCGGGATCTCCCAGCCGGACTGCGGGGCCCGTGTCACCATCCATGCGACATTTACCGTGAGATTACGACACGCGACGTGAGACCCTGCAAGAGCTCTGTAGGGTCTCAGATCGCATGACATCTTGATCTTGTGACCTGCGGGTTCTCGGTTGTCTCACGGCGACACCCACCAAGATCAGTCTCAAACTCGTGGCCTTTCCTCAGCCATGGCCCTACATGCCGCGTACCTCGGACCCTCTGACTTAGGTCGACGCCGCCTATGCGGGCACGCAGGTCAGTCGCTTAACTCCGCGGCGGCTCCCGCCGGTGCGTTCTGGCCCGATGGGCTCCGGGGCCCGGCGGCGCGGCCGGGTCAGCGCACGCGGGGCGCAGACGACCAACGGCGGGCTGCCGTCGCGGCCGGGGCTCCCGCGGCCGCTGCCCGTCAGGAGGGCCTGCGGAACCGCAGGAAGGCTTGACCGCGAACTGACCGCGCGGTGCACGTCGCGCTGGGGGCTGATGATGACCGTGAAGGAGCCGGGCGGGGCGGCGGCGCCGGCGGCGGCCGCGGCGTAGTTGAGGTGGCCGCCGGCCTCCCGGGCGGTGTCCGCGGAGACCTCGCCGTCCGGCTTGCATTCGGTGTTGGCCTCGAACCCGACCCACAGGTCCTGGGCGAACATCCACACCGAGTCGGGTTCGGCGTCATAGCCCGGAGCGGGCGGGCACGGCGGCGCCGGCGAGCGCCTTCTCGTATACCGGCGCGCTGGTCTGGGCCAGGCCGCCGGCGGTGCCGACCTCACGTCCAGCACTCTTGTGATACGGCACACAGCGTGAGACCCTACAAGACCGGCCCGACTACCCAGCCATGTCGACAAAACGGGAATAGTGGCCCTGAAATGCCACCGTCACGGTGGCGGTCGGGCCATTCCTGTGTTTGGCCACGATCAGGTCTGCCTCGCCCGCCCGCGGCGACTCCTTCTCGTACTGATCCTCGCGGTGCAGAAGAATTACGACGTCCGAGTCCTGCTCTATGCTGTTATGGGCTATTACGCCGTCGGCAATGAAATTGTGCGTCTTTTTCACGGTGGCGTCATAGACGGGCTGCGGGCCCAGCGGCTCGATGGTGACGATCCGGTCCCAGTAGATGTCGCTGCTGGCTGCCTCTCTGAGCACCTCGGAATCCAGCGCCTCCGCGCAGCGCAGGAGTCGCTCGCGCGACGGGCACGCCTTGTAGAGGGTGCTCCCGCAGTAATGCGTCCCGATGGCCGCCTGGAACTGGCGCTCAGTGAGGCCGACGCGGATGCGCTCGGCCTTGACCAGGCCCCAGACCTGGAGCGGCAGCGTATCGGCGTTCGTATTGGCCAGCCGGCCGTCGAGGTAGGCAGCAAGCTCAACGGCCAGCTTGCCGCGCGCGCCGTGCACCCCGATCGAGCGGCAGAAGGTCTGCAGGCTGGGGCCGTCGGCGACGATGACATGGTAGCCGGGGCGGTATCCCGCCTTGGTCACCTGCCGGATGCGCGCGATGATCCCGAACCGGCTGAGCAGCAGCGCGACACCGTTGGCGAGGGCCCGGCTGGACGAAGCGTAGTACACCTTCGGCGCGGTCCTGGTGCGCGGAACGGTCACGTTCCCGTCGGTCGCCCACAGATGCCGCAGGAATACGGCGACTTCCTCGTTGCTCGCCGAGTACAGGGCTTCCGGGATCCGCTTCTCATACGAGCGCAGATCATCGATGCCGAGTTCACGGAACCAGACGTGCAGCGGGTTCAGCCGGCCGTGGGTGCAGTGGTACGGGGCGGGCAGGTAGGTGTGCCACCAGGTCTTCTGGGCCACACGCCGGGGTGAGATGCCGAACTCGGCAGCAGCGGCGGCCTCCACGAAGGCCAGGTTCTCCTCGTCGTTTGACGTGTAGTGCAGAGGCTGGCTGCGCAGGACGCAGCCGTCACCGATGAGATGGGCCAGCAGACCCAGCCGGTGCTCCGACCAGCCAAGACCGGCCACGACGGGCT
>CAWGJL010000006.1:0-29470 GCA_963822765.1 uncultured Actinomycetes bacterium
GTCACGCTGGTACCGCCAGCACCGAAGGCCGATCGCTCCGGACCGGCCGGAACCGAATGAAACCCGGGGATCACCACGCTCTAGCGAAGTGAACCCCGGGTTTCACCTCGTTCAGAGCAAGGCCGGGCTTCGTCATCAGGCTGGCCGGGGCCGGGCATTAGCCGGGGCGGGGCCGGGACAAGCAGAAGCGGCGGGCACCCGCTTGGGGCCCGCCGCTTCTGGGGCGTCAGGGTCAGGCTGGGGTTTCGGCGAATTCGGCGGTGAGGTTGCGGGTCTGGTTGGGGTCGACCGGGATGCCGGGGCCCATCGAGGTGGTGAAGGTGACCTTCTTCAGGTACCGGCCCTTGGCCGCGGCGGGCTTGAGCCTGACCACCTCGTCCAGGGCGGCGCTGTAGTTCTCCAGCAGCGCCACCGGGGTAAACGAGGCCTTGCCGATGACGAAGTGCAGGTTGCCGTTCTTGTCCACCCGGAAGGCGATCTTGCCGCCCTTGATGTCGGTCACGGCCCGGCCCACGTCCGGCGTCACGGTGCCGGTCTTGGGGTTGGGCATCAGGCCGCGGGGGCCGAGCACCCGGCCGATGCGGCCGACCTTGCCCATCAGGTCGGGGGTGGCGACGACCGCGTCGAAGTCCAGGAAGCCGCCCTGGATGCGCTCGATCAGGTCGTCCGAGCCCACGTAGTCGGCGCCGGCCGCACGGGCCTCCTCGGCCCGGTCGCCGGTGGCGAACACGAGCACGCGGGCCGTCTTGCCGGTGCCGTTCGGCAGGTTGACCGTGCCGCGGACCATCTGGTCCTGCTTGCGCGGGTCGACGCCGAGCCGCATGGCCACCTCGACGGTGGGATCGAACTTGGTGACCTGGTTCGCCTTGGCGATGGTGACCGCCTCCGCGGGGCTGTACAGCCGGGCGCGGTCGATCTGCTCACTGGCCTGGCGGTAGGCCTTGCTGCGCTTCATTACTTGTCTCCTGGAATGTGGTGGAGGTCGTGGTCAGCGGGCCGCGCGAGACCCTGCCACAGTAGAAATCGTATTCAGTACAACCAGCGGCGGTGGCTGGTTGTTCCGGACGGTCAGCCCTCGACCTTGATGCCCATCGAGCGGGCGGTGCCGGCGATGATCTTCTCGGCCGCCTCGATCGTGGTGGCGTTCAGGTCCGGCATCTTGGTGTTCGCGATGTCGCGGACCTGGGCCGTGGTGATGCTGCCGACCTTGGTCTTGTGCGGCTCCGCGCTGCCCTTGTCCACGCCCGCGGCCTTCTTGATCAGCTCGGGGGCGGGCGGGGTCTTGGTGATGAAGGTAAAGCTCCGGTCCTCGTAGATGGAGATCTCGACCGGGATGATGTTGCCTCGCTGGCTTTCCGTCGCCGCGTTGTACTGCTTGACGAAATCCATGATGTTCACGCCGTGCGGGCCCAGCGCGGTACCGACCGGGGGGGCCGGAGTGGCCTGGCCGGCCGGCAGCTGCACCTTGACGACGGCGGACAGCCTCTTCCTTCTTGGCGGCATGGGACTAGTTCCTCACTTAGATCTTGGTTACCTGGTCGAACGACAGCTCGACGGGCGTCTCGCGGCCGAAGATCGACACCAGCACCTTGAGCTTCTGGGTGTCCGGGTTGATCTCGTTCACCGTGGCGGGCAGGGTGGCGAACGGCCCGTCCATCACGGTAACCGACTCGCCGACCTCGAAGTCCGGGGTGGAGGTGCGCGCCGCCTCGGCCTGCTTCGCGCTGGGCTCGGGCTCCGGCGCCAGCAGGGAGGCCACCTCGCTCAGCTGCAGCGGCGAGGGGCGGCTGGACAGGCCGACGAAGCCGGTCACGCCGGGGGTGTTGCGCACCACGGCCCACGACTCGTCGGTCAGGTCCATCCGGACCAGGATGTAGCCGGGCAGGACCTTCTCCGAGACCTGCTGCCGCTTGCCGCCCTTGATCTCGGTCACCATGTGCACCGGGACCTCGATCTGGAAGATGTAGTCCTCCATGTTGAGCGACTGGATCCGGCTCTCCAGGTTGGTCTTCACCCGGTTCTCGTAACCGGCGTAGGAGTGCACCACGTACCAGTCACCCGGCAGCATGCGCAGCTCGCGCATGAACTCTTCCTGGGCGTCCGGCGCGCTGTCCTCGGTATCGTCCTCGGGCGCGTCAGCATCGTCCTCGGCCGCGTGCTGTCCTCGGCGGCCGTGCTCGGCGGCACCGTCCGCGGCGGCACTGTCCGCGGCGGCACTGTCCTCGGCGGCGGCAAGACCGTCCTCGGCCGGCTCGGCAACGTCGTCAGAGGGGCCGGCGGGATCGAACCCGTCAGCTTCTTCGCTGTAGTCGCTCACCTCATCGGCCTTCCCGGTTTCCGCGTCCGGATCTCCCGTGCCCACGGCCGCGGAATCCAGCTGGATCTCGGACACGTTTACTCTCTCTCTTTCCTCATTGCCATGACCAACGGCGTGATCATGGCGTCGTGCTCGGCGGTGGCCACCGGCCAGCGGCCCAGGCTCAGCTCGCGCGGGTTTATCCCTGTCCCCCGCAGGCCCAGGAACCGCCTAGCCGAACACCTCGAACACCAGCTTGGTGAACCCGTAGTCCAGGCTCGTGACGATGACCACCATGAAGAGCACGAAGACCAGGCACACCACCGTGTAGGTGACGAGCTCCTTGCGGGTAGGCCAGATCACCTTGCGGAGCTCGGCGACCATCTGCCGGAAGAACAGAGCGGGGGTGGTCCGGTTCGCGCGCTTAGCGGCGCGCCCGGATCCGCTCCGTTTCTCCGCGGCCTCGCCACGTGTCTGAGTCGCCATATCCTCACCTATTGGTTCGCCGGCAAGACGGTTTGGCCGGACCGTACTCGCAGGGCAGGAGGGACTCGAACCCCCAACCACCGGTTTTGGAGACCGGGACTCTGGCCAATTGAGCTACTGCCCTTTGCTCCTCGCAACAGTGCACCTACAATCGTGCAGCACTGCCTTCAAGCACAACCTGCTGTCTAGCACCATACTGCTTCACGGCAGACACAGATCGCACTCGGGCATGCTGCCGCAAACGACAGCTCGGCTGCCGGTCCAAGCAGTGTACGTCCAATAGGCCCCCGCGTCGAACCGCGGGCCGCGCGGGGCAGCGCCCGGCCCGCCCGGTTATCTGGCCCGGCCGGAAATATCGCGGCGGGGCACCCGCCGCCGGGTGCCACAATGGAGCCCATGCCAACCAGAGTCTCTGCTCGCGTCGCCGCTATCTCCGAATCCGCCACGCTGGCCGTAGACGCCAAGGCCAAGGCGCTGAAGGCGGCCGGCCGGCCGGTCATCGGCTTCGGCGCCGGGGAGCCGGACTTCCCGACGCCCGGTTACATCGTCGAGGCGGCCCAGCGGGCGTGCGAACAGCCGCGTTTCCACAAGTACACCCCAGCCGCCGGGCTGCCCGAGCTCCGCGAGGCGATCGCGTCCAAGACTGCGAGGGACTCTGGCCTGAGTGTGGAACCCGGTCAGGTGCTGGTGACCAACGGCGGCAAGCAGGCCGTGTACCAGACGTTCGCCACCCTGCTCGACCCGGGCGACGAGGTCCTGGTGCCCGCCCCCTACTGGACGACCTACCCCGAGGCCATCGCGCTGGCGGGCGGCGTGCTGCGGCCGGTGCTGACCGACGAGCGCTCCGGCTACCTGGCCACGGTGGCGGACCTGGAGGCGGCGCGCACCGAGCGGACCAAGATCCTGCTCTTCGTGTCGCCGTCCAACCCGACCGGGGCGGTCTACCCGCCGGACCAGGTCGCCGCGATCGGCGAGTGGGCCGCCGAGCACGGCTTGTGGGTCATCACCGACGAGATCTACGAGCACCTGGTCTACGGCAACGCGGTCTTCTCCTCGATCCCGGTCCAGGCCCCGCGCATCGCCGACACCTGCGTGGTGCTGAACGGCGTGGCCAAGACCTACGCGATGACCGGCTGGCGGGTCGGCTGGATGATCGGCCCCAAGGACGTGATCGGCGCCGCGGCCAACCTGCAGAGCCACGCGACGTCCAACGTGTGCAACGTGGCCCAGGCGGCGGCGCTGGCCGCCGTGTCCGGAGACCTGTCCGCGGTGGCGGTCATGCGTGCGGCGTTCGACCAGCGCCGGCAGACCATGACCCGGATGCTGAACGAGATCCCGGGCGTGCTCTGTCCCGAGCCGCAGGGCGCGTTCTACTGCTATCCCAGCGTCAAGGGCCTGATCGGGAAGGAGATCGCCGGCCGCCGGGCGCAGAGCTCGGCGGAGCTGGCCGGGCTCATCCTGGACGAGGCCGAGGTGGCCGTGGTCCCCGGCGAGGCGTTCGGGACGCCCGGATATTTCCGGCTTTCCTGCGCGCTGGGCGATGCCGACCTCGAAGAGGGCATCACCCGGATGGCCAAGCTGCTCGCGGACGCCCGCTAGCGCAGGCACACTGACTGGATGTCCCGGCCGCACAGTGCCTGCCGGAGCGCGCGCGTCGGACAAGCCGCCGCCGGCCGCTCAGTGTCCCAAGGCGCACCTGCACCTGCACCTGACCGGGGCCATGCGGCACGCGACGCTGATCGAGCTGGCCGGGCGGCACGGCATCAGGCTGCCGACGGCGCTGACCGACGAGTGGCCGCCGCGGCTGAGCGGGGTCGACGAGCGCGGCTGGTTCCGGTTCCAGCGGCTGTACGACATGGCCCGTTCGGTGCTGCGGACCCCGGCCGACCTGCGGCGGCTGGTGGCCGAGATCGCCGAGGACGAGCGGGCCGAGGGCTCGGGCTGGCTGGAGGTCCAGGTCGACCCGGACGGCTACGCCGCGCGGTTCGGCGGGATCACGGCCACCCTGGAACTCGTGCTCGACGCAGCGGCGGCGGCGGCGCAGGCCACCGGCGTCGGGATCGGCGTCATCGTGGCGGCCAACCGCACCAAGCATCCGCTCGAGGCCAGGACGCTGGCCCGGCTGGCCGGCCAGTACGCGGGCCGCGGCGTGACCGGCTTCGGCCTGTCCAACGACGAGCGCCGCGGTCCCCCGCACGAGTTCGCCCGGGCGTTCCGCATCGCCGAGCAGGCCGGCCTGCTCCTGGTCCCGCACGGCGGCGAGCTGGTCGGCCCGGCCAGCGTGGCCGCGTGCCTGGACGACCTGCACGCCGACCGGATCGGCCACGGCGTCCGCGCGGCCGAGGACCCGGCGCTGGTCAAACGGCTGGCCGCCGAGGCGGTCACCTGCGAGGTCTGCCCCTCTTCCAACGTCGCGCTGGGCGTCGCGCCGGCCCCGGCCCAGGTCCCGCTGCGGACCCTGGTCGAGGCGGGCGTGCCGGTCGCGCTCGGCGCCGATGACCCGCTGCTGTTCGGCCCGCGGCTGACCGCCCAGTACGAGATCGCCCGGCACGTGCACGGGTTCACCGACGCCGAACTGGCCGGCCTGGCCCGCATGTCGGTGGCCTCGTCGGCCGCGCCTGAGCCGGTCCGGGCGCGCCTGGCGGCCGGCATCGACGCCTGGCTCGCCGTACCGGCTTAGGTCTGAATTTCTGCCGAACGGGCCGTGGTACCCGCGCCGCGAAGCCGGGCGGATTGCCCGTTTTGACCGCTGGCCCGGGCATCCGGCGGCACAATGGGGCGATATCCGTTCGGGGGCTGAGGGCGTCACGGGGAGGCTGATGCTTCCGCTGACCGCGGATGATCCGCGCATGGTCGGAGAGTTCCGCCTGCATGCCCGGCTGGGTTCCGGCGGGATGGGCCGGGTGTTCCTCGGGCACTCACCGGGCGGCCGCGCGGTCGCGGTGAAGGTCGTCCACCCGCATCTGGCCCGGGACGCCGCGTTCGTGGACCGGTTCCGGCGCGAGGTCGCCGCGGCGCAGGCGGTCAACGGCTCCTACGCCGCCCCGGTGGTCGACGCCGGGCCGGACGACGACCCGCCCTGGCTGGCCATCGCGTACGTGGCCGGCCCGTCGCTGCAGGACGTGGTAACGGCGGCGGGGCCGCTGCCGGAGGACGCCGTGCTGAAGCTGGCCGCCGGGCTGGCCGAGGCGCTGCGGGTCATCCACGACTGCGGGCTGGTGCACCGGGACCTGAAGCCGGGCAACGTGCTGCTGGCCGACGACGGCCCGCGGGTGATCGACTTCGGCATCGCCCGCGCGCTGGACGGCACCGTGCTGACCTCGGCCGAGAGCCTGCTCGGCACCCCGTCGTTCATGTCACCCGAGCAGGCCCAGGGCCAGCCGGCCGGCCCGGCCAGCGACGTGTTCTCCCTCGGCGGCGTGCTGTACTTCGCCGCCACCGGCACGCCCCCGTTCGGGGCGGGGCACCCGGCCGTCATGCTGTACCGGATCGTGCACACCGAGCCGGACCTGACGCCGCTGCCGCCGCGGCTGCGCGAGCTGATCGCGGCGTGCATGGCCAAGGACCTGGCGCAGCGGGCGACGCCGGCCGAGCTGTCCGCGGCGCTGATGGACGTCGTGCCGCCCGAAGACTCCCCGGCCACGTTCTGGCCCGCTCACGTCGCGCAGCTCATCCGCGACCACCAGGCCGGGCTGGCCCTGGCGCCGCGGGACCCGGGCCCGCGGGACCCCGGCCCGCACTCCCCGGCCACGATCCGGATCGGGGCCGCCGCGCCGGAGCCCGATACGAACCCGGGTCCGGGTCCGGGTGCGGGTGCGGGCACGCTGGTGCTGGAGCGGCGGCGGGTGCTGGCGGCGCTGGCCGGGGCGGCGGCCGGCGGGGTAGCGGTGGCCCTGTGGGAGACCATCGGGCCCGGCACCGGGCACGCCGCCGCCAGCGGGCAGCTCACCGGTGCGCGGCCCGGCGCGGCCAAGCCCGGCACCGCGATCTGGCGGGCCAAGGTCAGCAGCCCGGTGCGGTACCTCACCGTGGCCGGCGGGGTGGTCTACGCGGGCAGCGCGCAGCACGCCGTATACGCACTGAACGCCGCCACCGGCAAGCAGGTCTGGTGGCGCGCCACCCCGACCACCAACAACGGCCAGCTGGTGCTGGCGGACGGCGCGCTGGTCATCGCGGACCCGGACGACGGCGGCGTCCTCGGGCTCGACCCCGCCACCGGGAAGCAGCTGTGGAGCGTGCCGTCCGGTAGCACGGGGGCCGCCGGCGTCCTCGGGCTGGTGGCCGACGGCGGCCGGGTGTTCTGCGGCTACGCGGCCAAGAGCGACACCACCGGGGGCGTCACCGCATTCAGCGCGGCCGCCGGGACCCTGCTGTGGACCGCCGAGTTCGGGGAGAACCTGGACATCAACGGCGGGCTGGCGGCCGCCGGCGGCACCGTCTACGCGGCGACCGGCAACGGCGAGGTCTATGCGTACGACGCGGCCTCCGGCGCCCGGCGGTGGCGGGTCCACGGCCGGAACCTGAAGTTCGGCGGGAACGCCTCGCCGCTGGTCTCGGACGGCGTCTGCTACGTCTGCAGCGCCGGCCAGCCCCCGGTCCTGTACGCGCTGCGCGCCGGCACCGGCCACGAGCTCTGGCAGCAGCCGCTGGCCGCCGGGGATGACGCCAGCTGGCTGGCCAGCGCCGGCGGGGTGCTCTTCGTCGGGGACGGGAACAGCCAGAACACCGGCTACCTGGCCGCGCGGAACGCCGCCACCGGAGCGCGGCTGTGGCAGGCCCCGGTGGCCGGCGGGGTGTTCCCGGTGGCCACGGCGGGCGCGGTCGTCTACTCCGGCAGCAACAACGGGGTGCTCGACGCCTGGCAGGCCAGCACCGGTAACCACCTGTGGGGCTACCGGGCCGCGCCGGGCACCGCCGCCAACGCGGTCGTCACCAACCTGGTGGTCGCGGGCGGCGTCGTGTACTTCGGCAGCGGGGACCAGCACGTGTACGCGGTGGCAGCCCAGTGATGGAGCCGCTGCAGCCGGGCGATCCGCGGGTGGCCGGGCAGTTCCGGCTGCGGGCCCGGCTCGGCGCGGGCGGGATGGGCCGGGTCTTCCTGGGCTACTCCCCCGCCGGGCGGGCGGTGGCGGTGAAGATCTGCCATCCCGAGTTCGCCGCCGACCCCGAGTTCGTGCAGCGGTTCGCGCTCGAGGTCGCCGCGGCCCGCGCGGTCAACGGCCTGTACACGGCGCAGGTGATCGACGCCGGGCCGGACGATTCCCCGCCGTGGCTGGCGACCAGCTACGTGCCCGGCCCCTCGCTGCTCGACGCGGTCGGCAGGTACGGTCCGCTGCCCGAGCCCGCCGGGTGGCGGCTGGCGGCCGGCCTGGCCGAGGCGCTGGCCGCCGTGCACGCCCGCGGCCTGGTCCACCGCGACCTGAAGCCGACGAACGTCCTGCTGGCCGCGGACGGCCCCCGGGTCATCGACTTCGGGGTGGCCCGGGCGCTGGACGGTACCGCGCTGACCGCCACCGGCGTCACGTTCGGCACCCCGTCGTACATGTCACCCGAGCAGGCCCGGGGCCGCCCGATGGGCCCGGCCAGCGACGTGTTCGCGCTGGGCAGCACGCTGTGCTTCGCCGCCGCGGGAAGCCCGCCGTTCGGGGCCGGCGAACCGCCCGCCGTGCTGGACCGCGTGGTGCGCGCCGCGCCCGACCTGGACGCCGTCCCCGGGGACCTGCGCGGCCTGATCGCCGCCTGCCTGGCCAAGGACCCGGCGGACCGGCCGGACCTGCCGCAGATCCTGCGCGCCTGCCAGGCCCGCGCGCCGCAGCCGGGTGAGGAGGGCTACGGCTCGGCGTCGTTCTGGCCCGCCCAGGTGGCGGCGGTGATCGCCGCGCACCAGGCCGGCCCGGACGGCGTGGCCCCGGCGCGGGAGCCGGCCGGCGAGCCCACCAGCGGCGCCGGGCGCCGGTACGGGCTGGGCACGCTGCCCCCGGCGCCTGCGCGACCCGGCCCCGAGCGGACGCGGCCTCGAGCGGAGCGGCCTCGAGCGGGGCGGGCCGCTGCCGCGTGCGGTCAGCCGCCGCCGGGCGCTGGCCGGGCTGGCCGTGGTGCCGGCCGCCGGGCTGGGTGCCGTCGTCTGGACGCTGACCCGCTCCGGGGGCGGAAAACCCGCCGCCGCCCCGCCGGGCCGGCTGCGGTGGGCCCGCGACACCGGCGGACCGGTCTCCTCCGGTGCCGCGATCGCCGGCGGGGTGGTCTACATCGGCGGTGCCGCCGGCGTCTATGCCTTCGAGGCCGCGACCGGGCGGCCGGTCACAGACGTACCCGGCCCGCGCCGCGGTGCAGGCCGCGGTCACGGTCAGCGGCGGCACGCTGTTCGCCGGCAGCATCGACGGCCGGGTCTACGCGTGGACCATCGGATCCAGCGAGCCGGCCTGGACGTACCCGACCGGCGGCCCGGTGAACTGCCAGCCGGCGGTGGCGAACAGCCTGGTCTACGTGGGCAGCGACGACCACTACGTCTACGCGCTCGAGGCCGGCACCGGGCACGTCAGGTGGCACTACCGCACGGGCGGCCAGGTGCGCTCGAGGGCGCGGCCCAAGCCCGCCAGCGTGACCTTCAACGACTTCATCTACGTCGGCAGCGACGACGGCCACGTCTATGCGCTCGACGCCCTGAGCGGCAGCTTCGGCTGGAAGTTCGGCACCGGCGGCGCGGTCAGGACCGGGCCGGTCATCGATTCCCTGGACGCCGTCTACGTCGGGAATGAACGGGGCGACCTGGACAAGGTGGACGGTCCCTCGGCCCCCGGTCAGAAGGCCGAGCAGCTGTGGACGTTCCCGGCGGGGGGCGCGATCAGCGGCACCCCCGTGTCCGACGGCGTCGGGACCATCTACGCCGGGTCGGCCGGGTCGTCCGTGTACGCGGTGGAAACGGACAACGGCGACCAGATCTGGCGCCATCGCGTGGGCGGCCCGGTGCAATCGGGTCTGGCCTACGCCGGACCGACGCTCCACGCCGGCCCGACGCTCTACGCCGGCAGCGACGACGGGCATCTCTACGCGATCGACGCGACGGCCAACACCGTGTCGTGGAGCTACCGGACCGGCGGCCAGGTCCGCTCGCAGATCCTGGTGGCCGGCGACGCGGTGTACTTCGGCAGCCTCGATCACCGGGTGTACGCCCTGCGCGCTTAACTCGGGCTAGATCCGCTTCAGCCAGGCGCGCCAGCCGGTCTCGACGGTCTTGGCGGTGAAGAAGTACAGGGTCTTGGCGTTCGACTTCGGCACGTCCTCGACGTTGCCGAGCGGCGTGGCGAACTGGGTCCACATCAAGACGGCCGAGGCGAACATCTGGTTGATGCCGTACTTCTGCTCGATGTACTCGTAGACGCTCGCGGCCACGTCGTTCCACTGCTGGCCGTGACGGCCGGTCAGCTCCTGGGCGTCGGGCAGCTTGCCGGTCTTGAAGCCGGCCGGCAGCTTGCGCAGGAAGCCGGTCAGCGGGCCGAAGCTGTAGCGGCCCGGCGCCGGGTTGGTGTTGCCCGCGTACAGCGCCTCGGTGGCCAGGCCGAGGCCCTCGATGGTCCAGGCGTCCGGGGTGGGCCCGGTGGCCGGGCCGTTGAGCAGTTGCTGGTCGTGGGCGGCCAGGATGTCGATCATGAAGTCGCGCTCCAGGCCCATGAGCTCCTGCTGCTGGGTCTCGCCGTCCTGCTGGTACGGGGTGACGACGACCCGGGCGCCGCCGGTGGTGTCATCCGCGATGCCGCCGGGCGCGCTGGTGTAGTCGTCCGGGCTCGTGCCGGGACCGGGCAGCTCGAACGTGCGGTTGCCGTTCCAGGCCCGCGGCCACCCCTTGGGCTGCGGGTCGGCGGCGAACCAGCCGGCGCGGACCGCGGCGTCGCCGGAGACGAACACCACGAAGCCCTCCTGGAGCAGGTCGTTCGGGTTGGCCTGGCGCACCAGCCCGATGTCGTAGACCGCCGCGGCCTGCGCGAGCGCCACGGTCTCGTCGACCACCCCGCTGTCGCTCTTCGGTCCCGCGACCACCACGTCGGTGCTGGTGCGGACGTAGAGCCCGGACGGCTGGTCCCACGGGTCGGAGTCGAGCGGCTGCCACGAGGTGATCTGCCCGGTCGCGGTCGGGCTGGCGAAGTGCAGGCCGATCCGGTAGCGCTCCAGCGGCACGCCCGGCTTGCCCTGATAGCTCGGGTCCAGCGGACTGTGCGCCCCGGCCAGGACGACGGCGCTGCCGTCGCCGTGGCTGTCGATGCGTACCGTGTCGTTGCTCGCCGTCGGGATGACCGCGCCGGCGGTGAAGCCGATCGCGTTCAGGTTGTCCCACCAGGTCTTCATGGCCGGCCTGGCGCGCGGCGAGGCCAGGCGCAAGAACGCCGCCTCGTTCCGTGAATTGATGTCCTGGGTCATGGCGGCGAGCATCGTGCCGGGGAACATCTCGGCCGGCATCAGCGGCGCCGGGGCGCTCGCGCTGGCCGAGGAATGCGCACGCGGGGCGGGAGTGAACGCGTGCTGGAGCGTGATGACGATCGCGGCGACCGCGATCACCGCCAGCGCGCTGCCGCCGAACGGGACGATCCACCAGGTCCGGCGGGCCGGGCGGGCCGGGCGGGCCGGGCGCGGGGGCGGGCCGGGCGGCAGCGGGCTCGTGCCGGACGAGGCGGGGTCCAGGGGCGGGGCCTCCCAGGGCGGCCGGCCGACGGTTGTGCCCGGCACGGACGTCCGGCCGTCGTGCGGCCGGAAGCTGCCGTTCGCCGCCATCTGTCCTCCCGTGGATGACGAAATCCCCCGATCCCCGTCCGAACGGGATCCTAACGACAAGCCAGGCGATCCGGGCGCGGATTGGCGCAGCCCGATATGGCGGCGCGGAATACCGGCGCAGCGGCTAGGCTTGAAGCACCAAGGCGACGATCCGGCCATCACCGGGGAGCCCCCGGAAGAAAGGGCTACGGCCCGAGTAGAACCGGGCGGGTCCGGCCCGTCACAGCCGGCTGACGAGCGGTCGCCAGCGGAAGTCGCCGGAAACGGCGCGGACGCCGGCGGCAAGCGAGGTGGTACCGCGGTACGCCCGCACCGAAGCGGGCGCGTCGTCCTCGCGGAACAGGCACGCCGCACCGCGAGGGACCACCCAATGAGCGTCTATCCACGGGCCGGGAACACCGACGTACCCGCCCAGCCGAACTTCCCCGCGCTCGAGCGGGCCGTGCTTGAGCACTGGCGGGCCCAGGACACCTTCGGCGCGTCGGTCCGGCAGCGCCCGCAGGACCGTGAGTTCGTGTTCTACGACGGGCCGCCGTTCGCCAACGGGCTGCCGCACTACGGCCACCTGCTCACCGGGTACGTGAAGGACCTGGTGCCCAGGTTCCGCGCCATGCAGGGCCACCGGGTCGAGCGCCGGTTCGGCTGGGACTGCCACGGGCTGCCCGCCGAGGTCGAGGCGGAACGGCTGCTCGGCATCTCCGGCAAGGCCGAGATCCTTCAGATGGGCATCGAGAAGTTCAACCAGGCCTGCCGGGAGTCGGTGCTGCGCTACACCCGCGACTGGCAGGACTACGTCACCCGCCAGGCGCGCTGGGTCGACTTCGAGCACGACTACAAGACGCTGGACGTGTCCTACATGGAGAGCGTCATGTGGGCGTTCAAGCAGCTGTGGGACAAGGGCCTGGTCTACCAGGGGTTCAAGGTGCTGCCCTACTGCTGGCGGTGCGAGACCCCGCTGTCCAACCACGAGCTGCGGATGGACGACGACACCTACGCCGAACGGCAGGACCCCTCGGTCACGGTCCGGTTCAAGCTGGAGACCGGGGAGTGGCTGCTGGCCTGGACCACCACGCCGTGGACGCTGCCGTCCAACCTGGCCTGCGCGGTCGGCGCGGACATCAGCTACGTGGTGGTCGAGAAGGACGGCGAGCGCTACATCCTGGCCCGGGACCGGCAGGCGGCCTACGAGCGGGAGCTGGAGAACGCCGCCGTGGTCGGCACGCTGACCGGCGCCGAGCTGGCCGGGCGGCGGTACGAGCCGCTGCTGCCGTACCTGGCCGGCACCGAGAACGCGTTCCGGGTCATCGTGTCCGGCGACGTGACCACCGAGGACGGCACCGGCGTGGTGCACATGGCCCCCGCCTACGGCGAGGCCGACGCCCTGGCCTGCAACGCGGCCGGGATCCCGACCGTGCTCACGGTGGACGACCAGGGGCGGTTCACCGCCGTGGTGCCCGACTTCGAAGGCCAGCACGTCTTCGACGCGAACGACGGGATCGCCGCCAAGCTGCGCGCCCAGGGCAGCCTGGTGCGCAAGGAAACCTACACGCACTCCTACCCGCACTGCTGGCGCTGCCGCAACCCGCTGATCTACAAGGCGGTGTCGAGCTGGTTCGTCGCGGTGACCCAGTTCCGGGACCGGATGGTGGAGCTGAACCAGGAGATCACCTGGGTGCCGGGGCACGTGAAGGACGGGCAGTTCGGCAAGTGGCTGGCCAACGCGCGGGACTGGTCGATCAGCCGGAACCGGTTCTGGGGCTCGCCGATCCCGGTCTGGCAGAGCGACGACCCGGCCTACCCGCGCACCGACGTGTACGGGTCGCTGGACGAGCTGGCACGGGACTTCGGGGTCCGCCCCGCCGACCTGCACCGGCCGGGCATCGACGAACTGACCCGGCCCAACCCGGACGACCCCACCGGCCGGTCGGTGATGCGCCGGGTGCCTGAGGTGCTTGACTGCTGGTTCGAGTCGGGGTCGATGCCGTTCGCCCAGGTGCACTACCCGTTCGAGAACCGCGAGTGGTTCGACGGGCACTACCCGGGCGACTTCATCGTGGAGTACATCGGCCAGACCCGCGGCTGGTTCTACACCCTGCACGTGCTGGCCACCGCGCTGTTCGACCGGCCGGCCTTCCGCAGCTGCATCAGCCACGGCATCGTGCTCGGCAACGACGGCGCGAAGATGTCCAAGAGCCTGCGCAACTACCCGGACGTGAACGAGGTCTTCGACCGCGACGGCTCGGACGCCATGCGCTGGTTCCTGATGGCCAGCCCGATCCTGCGCGGCGGGAACCTGATCGTGACCGAGCAGGGCATCAGGGACGCGGTCCGGCAGGCCATCTTGCCCCTGTGGAACAGCTACTACTTCTTCGCCCTGTACGCGAACGCCGAAGGGTATACGGCGCGGCGCAGTACGAGCAGCGAGCACGTGCTTGACCGCTACATCCTGGCCAAGACCGGGACCATGGTGACCGAGCTGACGCAGCTGCTCGACACCTACCAGGTGGCCGGCGCCTGCCAGCTGCTGCGCGAGCACCTGGAGGTGCTGACCAACTGGTACATCCGCCGGTCGCGCAGCCGGTTCTGGGCCGGCGAGGCCGGCGCGCTTGACACCCTGTGGACCGTGCTCGAGACGGTCTGCCGGGCCGCCGCGCCGCTGCTGCCGCTGACCACCGAGGCGATCTGGCGCGGGCTGACCGGCGAGCCCAGCGTGCACCTGACCGACTGGCCCGACGTGCGGGACTGGCCGGCTGACCCGGACCTGGCCGCGGCCATGGACCTGGTCCGCGCGGTGTGCAGCACCGCGCTGGGCCTGCGCAAGGCGCGCAAGCTCCGGGTCCGGCTGCCGCTGGCGTCGCTGGTCATCGCCCACCCGCAGGCCGCGTCGCTGGCCCCGTTCACCGACCTGATCGCGGACGAGGTCAACGTCAAGACCGTCGAGCTGTCGCCGGAGGTGACCAGCCTGGGCACGTTCGAGCTGGCGGTCAACCCGCGGGTGCTCGGGCCCCGGCTCGGCGCCCGGGTGCAGCAGGTCATCCGGGCGGTCAAGGCGGGCGAGTGGACGCGGGCCGGGGACCGCGTCACCGCGGCCGGGATCGACCTGGAGCCCGGCGAGTACGAGCTGCGGCTGGCCGCCACCGACGCGGACTCGACGTCGGCAATGCCAGGTAACGCGGGCCTGATCGCGCTGGACACGCGGGTGACCCCGGAGCTCGCCGCCGAGGGCGCGGCCCGGGACGTGGTCCGGGTCGTGCAGCAGGCGCGCCGGGACGCGGGCCTGTCGGTGTCGGACCGGATCCGCCTGGTCGTCGGGGCCGACGGCGCGCTGGCCAACGCGGTCCGCGCCCACGCCGGGTTCGTGACCGAGGAGACCCTGGCCGTGAGCCTGGACCTGCGCCCGGCCGGCCAGGTCGGCGGCGAGCCTCAGCCTGCCGGCGACGGGCGGGTCACGGTCGCCGTCACCAGGGCGCCCGGCCGCTGAGGCGATGCAGAAGTTGTTACCGGCCGATTACGCGCGGCCCGGCCGTTGAGCCGGGCGCGCGGCCGGGCCGTTGACCGGATGAAGGCCAGTGCCCGCGGCGGCCCGGAAAGACAGCCGTGTCCTTTCCACGGCCGCCTCGGCACTGGCCCCTTCGGCATGCACCGAACCATCTCGCTCCCTGCGACGTGCACATGGGTGGAGGACCATGTTCCACCGGAAAGGGAGCACTATAGATATGAAACTCACAAGACGCTACGCGGCTGGGCTGGCCGCGATCGTCACTACTGCGGCCGGCCTGCTGGCCGGCGTGGCCGGGAGCGCCAGCGCGAGCGGGTTCCCGGCCTTTGTCGGGCCGCTGCACCGGACCTCGGTGATCGCGTCCACGGTGCCGGGCAACGGGGACGTCAACCCCTACGGGACCTTCGTCGTCCCGCGCACCACCGGCGACCTGTTCCGGGGCAACGTCCTGATCAGCAACTTCAACGACAAGGCCAACGTGCAGGGCACGGGCACCACGATCGTGGAGGTCACCCCGTCCGGTCACCAGTGGGTGTTCGCCAAGGTCAACCGCAACCTGCGCGGCTGCCCCGGCGGCGTCGGCCTGACCACCGCCCTGACCGTGCTGCGCAGCGGCTGGGTCATCGTCGGCTCGCTGCCCACCAAGGGCGGCAACATCTCCGGCTCGGGCTGCCTGATCGTGCTGGACAACCGGGGCCACGTCCGGGAGACGTTCACCGGCGACGGGATCAACGGCCCGTGGGACATGGGCAGCCTGGACCTGGGCAACCAGGCCGTGCTGTTCGTCACCAACGTGCTGAACGGCACGGTGGCCGGCAACGGCCACAACGTCTTCGGGGGCACGGTGCTGCGGCTGGTGATCAGGATCCCGCAGTTCGGGCTGCCGTTCATCTGGTTCCACGCCACGATCGGGTCCGGCTTCCCCGAGCGCACCGATATGGCCGCGCTGGTGATCGGCCCGACCGGGGTCGGCCTGGGCCGCAACGACGTCCTGTACGTGGCCGACACGGCGGGCAACCGGATCGCCGCCATCCCGAACGCGCTGTTCCGCCAGTTCAGCGCCGGGACCGGCTTCACCGTCACCCGGGGCCATCACCTGAACAGCCCGCTCGGCCTGGTCACCGCGCCCGGCGGTGACATCCTGACCGTCAACGCGGGCGACGGGAACCTGGTCGAGACCACCCCGTTCGGCGCCCAGGTCGCCGTCCGGCAGCTCGACAGCTCCGGGTCGCCGCCCGGGTCCGGGGCCCTGTTCGGCCTCGCCGTCAAGCCCGGCCACGACGCCGTCTACTACGTCGACGACGCCACCAACACGCTCAACCTGCTGCACCGCTAGAGGGCGGGCCCGGCGCGCTGTGGTCCCGCCGTCCGCGGCGGGACTACAGCGCGACCCCGACCAGGACCGGCTCGGGGGTGAGCGAGACCCCGAAGACGTCGCGGACCCCGTCGCGGATCTGACGGGCCAGCGCGAGCAGCCCCTCGGTGGTGGCCGACCCGGAGTTGACCAGCGCGAGCGTGTGCTTGGCGGAAATCCGGGCGCCGTTGCCCAGGCTGTACCCCTTGGCGAAGCCGGCCCGCTCGATCAGCCACGCGGCGGGCACCTTGACCAGCCCGTCCCCGGCCTCGAAGCGCGGAACGGGGGTTCCGGCCGCCGCCTGCACCGCGGCCAGGGCGGCGCCGTCGAGGACCGGGTTGACGAAGAACGACCCGGCACTGCGGGTGTCGGGATCCGCGGAATCGATCACCATCCCCTTGCGCCGGCGAAGTTCGATGACGGCCGAACGGACCCGCGTGCTCGCCACCTGGTCACCGGGCGCGACACCCAGCGCGGACGCCAGCTCGGCGTACCGCACCGGCAGGCCGGCGGACTGCTCGGCGAGCCGGAACGTCACGCTCAGCACGATGTGCCGGCGTGCGTCATCTCGTTTGAACACGCTGGTGCGGTAGCCGAATCCGCACCGGTCGTTCGGAAAAATGTCTATTTCCTTGGTGACCCGGTCGTAGGTCCGTACGGCGGTGATCGTGTCCGCGACCTCCTGGCCGTAGGCGCCGACGTTCTGGATCGGGGTGGCGCCGGCCCGGCCGGGGATGCCGGACAGGCACTCCAGGCCGGCCAGGCCCGCGGCGACCGTGCCGGCCACCACCGCGTCCCAGTCCTCGCCGGCCGCCGCGGTCACCAGCCCGGGCCCGGGGCCCCGGCGCAGGCCGGCGGTCGCGACCTGGACCACGGTGCCGTCGAAGCCCTCGTCGGCCACCACCAGGTTGCTGCCGCCGCCCAGCACGAGCAGCGGCTCGCCGCCGGCGTCGGCGGCGCGGACCGCCTCGATCAGGTCGTCCTCGGTGCCGGCCCGGACGAAACGGCGAGCCGGGCCGCCCAGGCCGAGGGTGGTGTAGTCGCTTAGATTCACGGGGGTTCCAGGGGGTCGTCCCCCTGGGCTAGCACTGCGCCAGGCGGACGACGGCGCGGGCGCGGGTCAGGACCTTGGTCCCGGCCGACCTGGCGGTGACGTCGACCGCCACCCGCTGGCCGTCGAGCCGCTCGGTCACGGTGCCGGTCACCTCGACGGTGGCGCCCTGGTCGTCGTCGGGCACCACGACCGGCGAGGAGAACCGGACCCCGTATTCGGTGACCGCGCCCGGGTCGCCCGCCCACTCGGTGAGGTACCGGCCGGCCAGGGCCATGGTCAGCATGCCGTGCGCGATCACGTCGGGCAGGCCCACGGACCTGGCGATGCGCTCGTTCCAGTGGATGACGTTGAAGTCACCGGAGGCCCCGGCGTACCGGACCAGGTCGCGCCGGGTCACCTGGTACTGCTGCGGCGGTAGCTCGGTACCGGGTTCCGCCTGGTCGTAACTGGCCATCGGGCAGTATCCCTTCCCCGGGCCTACGCGCCGCGCTCGACGAGCGTGGACCGGGCGGTGCACACGTGCTCGCCGTCCATGGTGCGGATCTGGGTCACGGTGGTCAGCGTGGTCATGCTGCCGACCGGCCGGATGGACTCGATGGTGGTCTGCGAGACCAGCACGTCGCCGGCGTGGATCGGGCGGGCGTAGCTGAAGCTCTGCTCGCCGTGGACGATCATGGCGTAGTTCACGCCCAGGCCCGGGTCGTGCGTGACCCGGGCGCCGTTCGCGGCGTTGACCACGATGGCGAACGTGGGCGGGGCGATCACGTCCGGGTCAGCCGGCCGCCTGCGCGGCGGCCCGGTCACGGCACAGCGGGCTGGAGTCGCCGACCGCGGTGGCGAACTCCGCGA
Organism: uncultured Actinomycetes bacterium; assembly: GCA_963822765.1. Lineage (GTDB taxonomy): Bacteria > Actinomycetota > Actinomycetes > Streptosporangiales > Streptosporangiaceae > Palsa-504. Next base: position 18,305 of record CAWGJL010000006.1, read on the forward strand.
TCTTGACCCGGCTGACCTCGTACGGCTCGGACGGGTCGAAGGTCCGGCCGACGTAGTCGGTGTTGATCGCCATCGACCGTGGACTTAACGCGTCTCGCGGTGCGCGCGGTGGCAGCGGCACCACGGGCAGTACTTCTTCAGCTCCAGGCGGTCCGGGTCGTTACGCCGGTTCTTCTTGGTGATGTAGTTCCGGCGCTTGCACTCCTGGCAAGCCAGCGTGATCTTCGGCCGGACATCGGTGGCAGCCACGGTGGATTGTCTCTCTTATCTGTCTGGGGATCCGGACAAGTGTAGCGGAGGCCGGACTTGAACCGGCGACACAGCGATTATGAGCCGCTTGCTCTGCCTGACTGAGCTACTCCGCCTCGCTAACGCAGCAAGGGTACCCGATCTTCGCCGCGGCGGCGGGCCCGCGCGCGGCGGTCTTCCTGAACCGTAGCGGGCAGACTTAGGCTGCTGGCATGAGCGAACCCGCGGCCGTGGTTTCCCGGCCAGGCCGGCGCGGCCGGCGTGGCCGCGGGACCGGGCCGGCGCTGGTGGATCCTGGGCGTGGTCGGGCTGGCCCAGCTGATGGTGGTGCTGGACGCGACGATCGTGAACATCGCGCTGCCCTCCGCGCAGCGGGCGCTGGGGTTCTCCAACGCCGACCGGCAGTGGGTGGTGACCGCGTACTCGCTGGCCTTCGGCGGGCTGCTGCTGCTCGGCGGGCGGCTGTCGGATCTGGTCGGCCGGCGACGGATGCTGATCATCGGCCTGATCGGCTTCGCCGCGGCCTCCGCGCTGGGCGGCGCGGCCACGAGCTTCGCGATCCTGGTCATCGGGCGCGGCGCCCAGGGGGCGTTCGGCGCGATGCTGGCTCCGGCCGCGCTGTCGACGCTGACCACGACGTTCACCGACCCGGCCGAGCGCGGCAAGGCGTTCGGCGTCTACGGCGCGATCGCCGGGGCGGGCGGGGCGGTGGGGCTGCTGCTGGGCGGGGTGCTGACCGAGTACCTGTCCTGGCGGTGGTGCCTGTACGTCAACGTGGTCCTGGCGGTGGTCGCGGTGGCCGGCGCGGTGCGGCTGCTTGAGCGCCACCCCCGCGATCCGGACGTGTACATCGACTGGCCGGGCACCGTCCTGGTCGGGGCCGGGCTGGTGGCCGTGGTCTACGGGCTGTCCGAGGCCGACACCGCGGGCTGGGGTGCGCTTTCCACTGATGTGCTGCTGTCGGGTGGCGTGGTCCTGCTGGCCGCGTTCGTGCTGGCCGAGCGGCGGGTCCCGCATCCGCTGCTGCCGCTGCGGATCGCGCTGAACCGGTTCCGCGGCGGCGCGTACCTGGCCATCGGGCTTTCGGCCATCGGCATCTTCGGGATCTTCCTGTTCCTGACCTACTACCTGCAGCTGACCCTGGGCTACTCGCCGGTCAAGACCGGGCTGGCCTTCCTGCCGATGATCGGGGGCATCATCGCGTCCTCCACGACGTCCAGCGGGGCGCTGATGCCGCGGTTCGGGCCCCGCCCCCTGGTCCCGGCCGGCCTGCTCGCCGCGGCCGGCGGCCTGGTCCTGCTGGCCACGCAGCTGGGCCTGCACACCAGCTACCCGAGCCAGATCCTGCCGGCGCTGGTGCTCACCGGGATCGGCCTGGGCCTGGTGTTCGGCTGCGCGATCAGCGCCGCGACCTACGGCACCGACCCCGCCGACGCGGGCGTCGCGTCGGCCCTGGTCAACACCAACCAGCAGGTCGGGGGGTCGATCGGCACCGCGCTGCTCAATACGATCGCGGCCAGCGCGCTGGCCAGCTACCTGGTGGCCCACGGTCACAGCCCGCTGGACCTGGCCCAGGCGGCGGTGCACAGCTACATCGTCGGGTTCTGGGTCTCGGCCGGGGTCCTGGCGGGCTCCGCGGTCGTGTGCGCGCTGGTGCTGCCGTCCGGCACGCTGGCCGCCAGCCCGGCGGCCGGCCCCGCTGCTGCCCCCGGCGTTGGCCTCGAGGCTGGCATCGCTGTTGAGCCCGCTGCTGGCCTTAGCGCCGTGACCCATCAAGGAGATGAACGCCCGTGACCGCTGAGTCCTCCGAGCCCACGCCGCGGCTGATCACCGTGTCGGCGTCCTACGGCACCGGCGGCAGCGTCGTGGCCCCGGCCCTGGCCGAACGGCTCGGCCTGCCCTTCCTGCAGCGGGTCACCACCTCCGAGGGGCACCCGGCCGAGCCGGGGCCCTGCGATGAGCAGCTGACCGAGGAGGAGCTGAAGGCCACCCCGATCCACCGGCTGTTCGCCTCGTTCACCCACGCGATGCCGGTCGGCCCCACCGTGTCACCGCCGTCCGCCCACTACCAGGACCAGCATCTGCGCGGGCACGGCGAGACCGGGATCCTGCGCCTGATGGCCGGCGGCGGCGGGGTGATCCTGGGCCGGGCGGCGGCGGTCGTGCTCGGCAAGGACCGCGGCTTCCACGTCCGGCTGGACGGGCCGCCCGAGCGCCGCGTGGCCCAGGGCGCGGTGGTCGAGGGCATCAGCGAGGAGCAGGCCCGGGAACGCCTGCGCGCGGCCGACAAGGCCCGCACCGCCTACGTCCGCCGCCTGTACCGCACCGACCCGGCCGACCCGGCGCTGTACCACCTGGTAATCGACTCCACCGCGATGCCGCTGGAGGTGGTCACCGAGCTCATCCTGGCCGCCGCCCGGGCCCACGCGGCCATGGCGGAGCCCGTCACGGCACGATCGTGACCGGCACCGGCGCGTGATGGGCCAGGTTGACCGCGACCGAGCCGACCATCCGGTGCATGGCGCTGGATGAGCTCCCGACCAGGATGACCACCACGTCGTCGGGCCGGGCGGCCTGAACCTCCAGCGCCGCCTCGGTCAGCTCGCGGGCGATCAGGCCCTGGCGCCAGCGGAAGTCCCAGGGCAGCCCGCTGGCGGCCAGCCGCTCGCCGGCCGCCGTCCGGAGCTCCCCGGCGACCTGGTCGAAGTCGTTCTCCACGATGGCCACCGCGTCGGCGGAGAACTGGACCTCGCTGGTCACGTGGGCGACCCAGACCACCGTGATCCGGCCCGGCGGCCGGACGCTGAGCAGGCGGGCGGCGGTGTCCAGCGCGCGCACGGCGGGGGGCGACCCGTCGAACCCCACGACCAGGTGGAGCTCACGGACCTGCGGTACTTCGGCGTTCATGGCGTGCCTCACAAGTGATAGGCGGACTCGCGGGACCGCCGTACCATCGTGCCATGCCCCGTCGCCTCGCCAGCGGCAACGCCCAGGACCTAGTGCAGGCCGGGAGCCGTTTGTGCACCATAGACCCAAGAACGCTCCCAGAAAAAGCCCCGATGCTCCCGGATAATTGTTCGGCCCCTGCTTGAACGATCTGCCTTTGTGTGATTCCAGATGCCGGAGAGAGTTGTTACCTGACTGGCCAGGGACCGCGGCCGCTGGCGGCCGCTTCGGAGGACCTGGAACGTCGCCGCGCTAAAGATCATCGCGAGTCCTTCGCGTCGGCCACATCGGTAACAATGGTCACGCGGGGCTGGGCGTAGGGTCGGGTGAGCAGCTGTCTTACCGGGAGACATCTCGCTGAGGAGAGGCACGACGATGACGGCAAGCGGGAACCGCGGCTTCGACGCGCGGGTGGCCCACCCGGCCCGGGTTTACGACTACTGGCTCGGCGGCAAGGACAACTTCGAGGCGGACCGGATCGCCGGCGAGGCGACGATCGCGGCCTACCCCGCGATCCGGGCCTCGGCGCGCGCCAACCGGGCGTTCCTGGCCCGCAGCGTGCGCTTCCTGGCCGACGAGGCCGGCCTCCGGCAGTTTCTGGACATCGGCACCGGGCTGCCGACGGCCAGCAACACGCACGAGGTGGCCCAGTCGGTCGCCCCGGACAGCCGGATCGTCTACGTCGACAACGACCCGCTGGTGCTCTCGCACGCGCGGGCCCTGCTGAGCAGCAGCCCGGAGGGCGTCACCGACTACCTCGACGCCGACGTGCGCGATACCGGCCGCATCCTGGAGCTGGCCGCGGGGACGCTGGACTTCAGCCAGCCGGTCGCGATCATGCTGCTGGCCATCTTGCACTACATCCCGGACCTGGACCAGGCGCAGCAGATCGTGGCCCGGCTGGTAAACGCGGTCCCGTCCGGCAGCTACCTGGTCATCTCGCACGCGGCCAGTGACATCTCGCCACAGGAGATGGCCGAGATGATCAAGCGGATGAACGAGCACCTGGCCGAGGGCAACCACGTCGGGCGGCCCCGGGATGTGGTCGAGCGGTTCTTCACCGGCGTGGACCTGGTCGAGCCGGGCGTGGTCAAGGTTACCGAGTGGCGCCCGGTCTCGGCGCGGGAGGCCGGGGGGCCGACCTCGCTGTGGGGCGGCGTGGGGCGCAAGCCGTGAGCCAGCCCGAGCCCGGCGAGGCCATGGTGGCGCGGGTCCGGGCCAGCCTGGAGCGGCAGGGCATGATGGCCACGCTCGGGGTGGAGCTGGTTTCCGTCGAGCGGGGACGGGTGCAGATGGCGCTGCGCCACGACGACCGGTTCACCCAGCAGCACGGGTTCCTGCACGCCGGCGCGGTCGCCTCGGTGCTGGACAGCGCGTGCGGGTACGCGGCGTACAGCGTCATGCCGCCGGAGGCCTCGGTGCTGACCGTGACCTACACCGTCAACCTGCTCGCGCCCGCGGCCGGGCAGCGGTTCACGATGACCGCGCTGTACGACCGGCCGGGCCTAAGCGGCTGACCCTGAGCGGCTGAGGCGCAGGAAGGCCTCGACCAGGCGGGCGGTACGGTCGCGGGCGGCGGGCTCCTCGCGGATGGTGTCGGCCAGGAACTGGCCGGGGTCGATCCCCAGCGAGACCGGGTCGGAGTCGGTGTGCGCGTCCAGCCAGAGCTTGAGCAGCGGGCCGTCGACCTCGGGGTGGAACTGGACCGCGAGGTGGGGGCCGATGCGGAACGCCTGCACGGCCGCGTCGTTCGTGGCCAGGATGGCCGCGGCGGGGGGCGGCAGGCAGCGGTCGTTGTGGAACTCCAGCCAGGGGCCGGGCGGGATCGCGTCCGGATCGGCCGAGTCGATCATCGTCCAGCCGATCTCCCGGCGGGCCATGGCCTCGACCCGCCCGCCGAAGGCGACGCACAGCGCCTGGGCGCCGAAGCAGATGCCCAGCACCGGCACCCCCGCCTGGTCGGCGGCGCGCAGCCAGTCAAGCTCCTCGGCGATCCACGGGTCGGGATCGTTGACCGAGCTGACCGCGCCGAGCACCACGATGTGATCCGCGCCGCCGGGCGCGGGCAGCGGGCCGTCGTCGGGGAACAGGTGGACGGACAACTCGGCGCCGCCCGCCTCGAACGCGTCGCCGATGAAGCCGGCCGTGTCGATGTCGTGATGCCGGACGACGATCACTCGTTCCATGGGGGCCCTTTCACCGGGGCGGCCGCACCGTTGCGGAGCATGTCGTTTGGTCTGCCGATCTAACTGATCTTGACATGCGCATCCCGGCCGCGGCCAGGAGATGAGGCCGCGGCGGGGGCGAACTGGGTGCGGTCCGGGGCTACGTGGGCTGGTAGCCGGCCTTGGTCAGCAAGTGGCGCAGGTCGAGCACCATCTGCTCGTCGATGTCGTTGCCCTCGGGGTGGGTGAAGAACGCGCTCTCTGACCCGACTTTGACCGCCACCTGGCCGCCCGGGTGGACGTCGACCGAGCCGATCGCGTCCAGCAGCGAGGTCACCGAGTGCCACTCGATGTTGTGGCTGACCGGGTGCTGGAAGATCTGGCGCAGCGTGTTCCGGTGATGGTTGTCGAGGTGCTCTGACTCGGGCGAGGATGACATGGTGCCGACCCTACGCCACGTGCTGGTCATCGGAGTGGACGGAGTCCGTTTCGACCTGCTTGGCCCTCGCTGGCGGCTTCGATCCTGGCCGGGGAGGGGCCGCGGCTGTCGTTCGTCTACCTGGGCGCGGTGGACGTGGTGGGGCGCGGGTCCGGCCTACCGGGAGGCGGCGCGGGCGGCCGACCGGCGGGTAGGGCGGCTGCTGAGTGCGGTCCGGTCGCGCCCCTCGTCCTGGCCGCACTCGGCGATATGCCAGCTGCCTGAGGTTGCCGTGACGTGCGGGCGTCAGCCCAGGTGGCCGCCGTAGTCAATCTCATTGCCTTCCGGGTCCCGGTAGATCATCTTGGTCACGCCGTTGTCGTATGTCTCGCGCTTCGCGGGCTCGATCCCCCGCCGGGCGATCTCGGCGACCCGGTCGTCGAGGTCGTCGACGAACGAGAACACCAGGGCGTTACCGGCCCGTCCCGGGTCTTGCACGATATAGACGTACCGGTGCTCGGCCACCTCCCATACCGCCTCGGTGTCGGTGGGCAAGAACGAGGGCGGCCTGCCGAAGAACTGCTCGTACCACGGCAGCGCCGCGGCGTAGTCGGTGACCGGGATGCCAGCGAACAGATCCAGTGCCATCTCATCCTCCAGGTGTCGTTGGTAATGACCTTGGCCGCGTCGCGAACTCATCTGTGTTCCGCCGCCGGGTCGTCGGCGGCGGCCCGCCGGAATACGCCGGCCCGTGCGGCGGCGCCGCGTTCATCAAGATCGCCTTGGAGCCGGGCGGATCACCGGGCGCGCCGTGGACCAGCGGGCATCAGCCCGCGTACCCGCCGCCGTGGCTAAACCGGCCTCGGTGCTTCGCGACCGGATGTCAGCGGAGTCAGCCGCCGTTACTCCGGGCGTTTCCGCGGAGACGTCTTGTGCATGAATTCACAAGCCGTCTCCGCGGAAACGTCTCGCGCCAATCGAAGGGATCCGCGTCGGGCGTCCGCTTCTGCAGACCGGGTAGCGGCCGCCGCTTGCGCATCTGCCCCCCGGCGACGGGGCTAGGTGCCCAGGGATACGGGCAGGTGCGCCGGTCCGCGCAGGTTGATCCGGCCGTTCCAGACGACGGGGCCGTCGAGGGCCAGGCCCGGGAACCGGGCGGTCAGCCGGGCCAGGGCGATCGAGGCCTCGAGCCTGGCCAAGGACGCGCCCAGGCAGTGGTGCGGCCCGGCGCCGAACGAGACGTGCTGGCGTGCGTTGGCCCGGTCGAGCCTGAGCTCGCCGGCGTCCGGGCCCCAGAAACCCTCGTCCCGGTTGGCCGAGCCCAGGCTGGCCATGACGAACGCGCCGGCCGGGATGGTGACGTCGCCGATGCGGACCGGTTCGGTGGTGATCCGCCTGCTGGCCTGCACCGGGCTGTCGTAACGGAGCAGTTCCTCCACGGCGCTGGCGATCAGGGCGGGGTCAGCTCGCAGCAGTGCGAGCTGGGCCGGATGGCGCAGCAGCGCGACGGTGCCGCCCGCGATGAGGTTGACTGTCGTCTCGTGCCCGGCGATGTACAGCAGGAGGGTCTGCGCGATCAGCTCGTCGTCGTCGAGCACGTCGCCGTCGTCCTCGGCGTTGATGAGCGCGGTCAGCAGGTCCCCGGCGGGATGGGCGCGCTTCCACGCGATCATGCTGGCCGCTATCTCGGTCAGCTCGCTGTCCGCGGCCGCGATGGCGGAGGCGACCGCCGGATCGGCGACCGGCTCCAGCGAGCGGACCACCGTGCCGGTCAGCGCCCTGATGCGCTCGTGATCGGCCGGCGGCGTGCCGAGCATCTCGGCGATCACCGCGAACGGCAGCGGGAAGGCCAGGGCATCCACCAGATCCACCCGGCCCTGTTGTCCGGCCGCGTCGAGCATGTCGTCGACCAGGGCGGTAATCCTCGGCTGCAGCGCCTGCACGGCCCGCGGGGTGAAGGCCTTCGATACCAGCCGGCGCAGCCGGGTGTGATCGGGCGGGTCACGGTCGAGCATGGACACGCCGCGGGGGCGGGCGCCCTCCTCGCCGTACATCTGCTCGCGCAGCTCCAGCATCGGGCTCGGGGCGATGTTGCGGTCCTCCACCGACAGGCCCGCCCGCAGCAGCCAGGACACACCCTCGTAGCTGGTGAGCAGCCAGAACCCGAACGGATGCTGGTAGACAGGCGCCGCGGCGCGCAGCGCCGCGTACTGCGGGTAAGGATCATCGGTGAAACCGGGCGCGAACGGGTCGAACACCGGCGGCGGCAGAGCCTCGGACACGGCACGGCTCCTTCCCGGCCTCCCGGCCGTCGTCGCCCACGCTGAGATTGTCACATACCGCCATTTATGCCACGCTCGGACCAGTTGCGGGTCACGAGGCACCACACGGCCAGCGCCAGGACCATCAGCGTGACCTCGGGAAGTCCGCCCAGGCGGGGCAGCTGCTGGAGCAGCACCGGGAAGTGGCCCAGCCACGCCTGGAACCGGGGGTCGAGCGTCGTATCGAGCCGCCCCGGGTTTACCCCGGCCCGCGGCGAACGCCGCGAGAGCCAGCGCCACGCAGGCGGCCAGCAGGGCGGCGCCCGCCGTGCGCACCGGTCCGGGCAGCAGCGGCCGGGCTTCCGACGTGTCCCGCCCGGGCCTCCACCACATCTGTTCACGGTATGCGCAGCCCAACGGGGATGAACCTGCTGGCCTCGGCGGTCAGGGGAGGGTCAGGATCTCGGGGCCGCCGGCGGTGATGGCGACGGTGTGCTCGGCGTGGGCCGCGCGGCTGCCGTCGCCGCTGCGGATGGTCCAGCCGTCGTCGTCGATGTAGTAGATGTCCTTGCCGCCGGCCAGGAACCACGGCTCGATCGCGATGACCAGGCCCGGGGCCAGCCGGCGGCCGCGGCCGCGCGGTCCCTCGTTGGGGATGTGCGGGTCCTCGTGCATGGCCCGGCCTACGCCGTGACCGCCGAAGTCGGTGCAGATGCCGTAGCCGCCCGCCCGGCCGACCGCCCCGATCGCCGCCGAGATGTCCCCGATCCTGCTGCCGGGCTGCGCGGCGGCGATCCCGGCGCGCAGGGCGGCCTCGGTGGCGGCGATCAGCTGCGCGTCGGCGGGCCGCGGCGCACCGATGGCGAAGGAGATCGCGGCGTCGGCCGCCCACCCGTCGAGCACCGCGCCGCAGTCCACGCTGACCAGGTCGCCGTCGGTCAGCCGGTAGCGGTCCGGGATACCGTGCAGCGCGGCGTCGTTGACCGACGTGCAGATGGCCGCGGGGTACGGGACCGAGGCGAAGGAGGGCCGGTAGCCCAGGAACGGCGAGGTGGCCCCGGCCTCGGCCAGCACCGCGCGGGCCATCTGGTCCAGCTCGGTCAGCCGCATCCCCGCCTTGGCTTCGGCGCGGACGGTGGCCAGGATCCGCGCCACGACCCGGCCCGACGCGCGCATGGCCGCGATCTCGCCGGGCGTCTTGATCTCCACCATGGGGCATCCCTCCTTTGCGGTATAACTATACCGGTATTACTATCACGGTATGGTCCGTCCGCCGCTGAGCCACTACGAGCACGCCCGCGGGGAACGCCTCGGCACGCTGCTCCGCGAGGCGCGCGGGACGCGCAGCATGGCCGAGATCGCCGCGGTATCCGGCGTCCCGGCGGAGACCCTGCGCAAGATCGAGACCGGCCGGATCGCCACCCCGGCGTTCTTCACCGTGGCCGCGCTGGCCGCCGCGCTCGGGCTCGCGCTGGAGGACGTCGTGCGGCAGTGCGCCCCGGCCGGGGAGGAGCTCCGGGCCGGGCAGGCTGACGCCAGGACGTCAGGCGTGCATGACGAGCAGGCGGGCGCCTTCGGCGGCCGCGGCCAGCGTGGCGGCCAGCCAGAACAGGAACCACAGCACGTGCGGCAGACCGGTAATGCCGCGCAGCCGGGTCCCGTCGTCGGACCCCAGGCCCACCTCGACCACCCGGCGCACGCCGGACAGCAGGAGCAGCCAGGTGACCGCGTAGGCGGAGATGACCTGGACGTGCATCGGGGTGAACCAGGCGATGCCGGACACCACGCCGGCCGCGGCCAGGACGCTGATCACCCCGAACGACCAGCGGAGCCCGACCAGCAGCACGGCCAGGCCGAACAGCACCACGTACAGGACCGCCGGGGTGTACCGGAGCTCGATGAGCTTGGCCGCGCCCAGGCCGAACCCGCTGGGGCCCAGGTAGCCGGACAGCGCGATCGGGACGCCGCGCAGGCCGGTGGCGGGGCTGATGTCGGTGCCGCCGGTGGCGTCCGAGCGCAGCCTGATGCCGTGCACCGAGCGGAACAGCACCAGCCCGGTCAGCGCGTGCGCCCCTTCGTGCGCCATCACCGTCAGGTGCCGGACCACCAGCCAGCCCGCGTTGAAGGCGACCATGCCGAGCGCGGCCAGCCCGATGACGGTCGCCGTCGAGCCGGGCAGCACGACCTGCGCGGTGCTCACGCTTCTGAGGCTAGAGCGCGCGGGCCGGGCGGTCCATGCCGCCCGGCCCGCCGGCTGGGATGATCGGTACATGGACGGGACCATCGCGGACCTTCCGCGTCCAGTGGGATACGTGCTCGGCGGCGGCGGGAGCCTGGGCGCCGTCCAGGTCGGGATGCTGCAGGCGCTCAGCGAGCGCGACGTCCCGCCGGACATCGTGACCGGCACGTCGGTCGGCTCGCTCAACGGCGTGGTGCTGGCCATGGACCCCAGGAGCGCGGCCAACCGGCTGTCGCACCTGTGGCCCCGGTTGTCGCGGGAGCGGGTCTTCCCGGGCGGGCTGCTGGCCCAGGCCCGCACCCTGCAGCACAACCGGACACACCTGTTCCCCAGTACCGGGCTGGCCACCGTCATCGGCGACTTCATCGGGCCCGACCTGACCTTCGCCGACCTGGCCCTGCCGTTCGCGGCGATCACCACCGACATCGCCACCGCCCGGCCGCGCGTGCTGCGGGACGGCCTGCTGCTGCCCGCGCTGCTGGCCAGCTCGGCCATCCCGGGCATCTACCCGCCGGTGGAGCTCGGGCCGGTGCGGCTTTACGACGGCGGCCTGGTGGCCAACGTGCCGATGCGGCAGGCGGTGGCCATGGGCGCGCGGTCGCTGGTCGTGCTGGACTGCAACTTCCCGGGGAACGTGCCCGAGGTGGCGGGGTCGATCGCGGAGGTGCTGTTCTACACGGTGATGGTGACCATGCGCTCGCAGGCGGTCCTGGAGGCGCCGCTGGTGGCCACGGACGTTCCGGTGGTGTACCTGCACGGGCCGGAGCCGGTACGGGTCTCGCCGCTGGACTTCCGCCAGACCGGGCCGCTGATCGAGAACGCGTACGAGGCGGCCCGGGCGTTCCTGGCCGAGCTCAAGATCAACGGGCCGGGGCTGTACGGCTCGCC